>DNXO01000136.1:3183-38426 GCA_003506895.1 Acetobacteraceae bacterium
TCGGCCGCAACGCCTTCGCGCATGAGGCCGGCATCCATCAGGACGGCGTGCTGAAGGACGCCTCCACCTACGAAGTCATGACGCCGGAAAGCGTCGGCTGGACCAAGAACAGCCTGGTGCTGGGCAAGCACTCGGGCCGAGCGGCATTCCGCGACCGGCTGGACCAGTTGGGGTATAAGGTCGGCGCCAACCAGTTGAACGATGCGTTCCGCCGCTTCAAGGATCTGGCCGACCGCAAGAAGGTGGTGTTCGACGAGGATCTGGTAGCATTGGTCGATGACGAGGTGATGCGCGATCATGAGCATCTGCGTTTTGTCTCGCTGGATCTGCATGCCGGCTCAAAAGGTCCGGCCAAGGCGGAGTTGGAACTGGACGTCGATGGTTCGGTGCAGAGCGCCTCGGCCACCGGCAACGGCCCGGTGGATGCGACGTTCAACGCGATCCAGGCGATCTTCCCGCACACCGCCAACCTGGTGCTGTTCTCGGTCGGCGCGGTGACCGAGGGCACCGATGCCCAGGCAAAAACCACGGTGCGGCTGGAGGAAAACGGCAAGATGGTCGATGGCCAGGGCGCCGACGCCGACACCATTGTCTCCGCCGCCAGGGCTTACATCCATGCGCTGAACAAGCTGATGGTGAAGCGGCTGCGGACCGAACCGGCGGCGCTGTCAGCCTAGGTGGCGAGGTCGTGGCGGGCCAACGCCTGCCACGACAAATGCTTAGTTATAGCCCCAGAATCCCACGCTCCCGCTTGAGGGGCGGTTGCTCGGGCCATAGCCCGGGCCTGTGGTTGTGACGCCCGGAATAGCGGAACTGTCAGGCGTCGGACCCACCACCACGGTCGGCGGAGGCGAGTTCCCGGGGCCGGTAATGCCGTAGTCGGCGGGTTTTCCGGAACAGGCTGTCAGCAGAGACAGTAGGCCGAGGGCTATGATCGCGCGCATGCGATCAGTTTGCGCCAACCGCAACCGGTCTGTCCATGCACCGGTCTGGCAGCGGGCCGTTTCATCCAGGCGGGTCGGCCGCCGAGCCGGTGGCGCATTCATTATGCCATGGGGCCGTGATTCCTGATTTTGTCATAGCGGGAACAATGAGTCTCCAAGGGGTGTCAGGCGGATCGTTGTTGAGCGGTGCGTTCGATCCCGTTGTTCGCGTTTGGGTCGGCGGAGCGCATCGCGGCGTCGATGCGGGCTCTGACGCTGGCGATTGTGTGGAATTCCGGTTCGGGACGTCTCTTGGGCGTCTCGTTTTTCGGCTGTTGGGATTTTGTCTCTTGTTTTGCGACTGGCGGGAGTTTGGGCGCGCTGGGGATTTCGCTCAGCATGGTTTCGGCGGTGATCTGCCGGGTCCATTCGTCCTGGTCGGCGGCGCTGTGGGTTGTTTCGCGCTTGCGGCGCTGCTGCTGTTCGCGGAGCAGGCGGTTATGGGCGGCTAGCGAGGCGCGGAGCATTGCGGCGTACTGGGCGTTGAGTTTGATGACGAGGTTTATGTCATTGGTGTGGAGGCGGATGAGTCTGAGGATATCCTCGGCTTGGGCTCTGGCGGCGATGCATTGGGCGGCTAATTCCGCCTCGTTGGCGTTGACTGGCGCGAGGGCGGCGATCCTGGCTATGGCGGCGTGGTTTCTGGTGAGGGTGGCCTGGGGTGTGTCTTCTATTGGCGGGGGGAGGAGCGCGATGAGGGTATGGATCAGGTGGCGATACGCCTGGGCTGGGAGGTCGATGGGCGGGTTCGATGGCTGGGGCTGGGTTTCCATTGTTGGTTTTTAGGTGAATTTAGGAAAATAGTCAATATTCGTTCCTAGTGCATCGTTTGCATGAGGCCAGCCTTGTTTAGGGCGAGAATGGCGGACGGATACGCGGGACGGTTTAGGGGGGGTGACGAGTCACCGACGGTGTGTCGTCACCGAATCGTTCTTGTAAAATCCCTGATCGGTATCGGCCGCTTGATCGCTTGGGGCGGCCTTCGTTGACGGTGTGTTAACTATTTTCCGCTACGGGACGTGTTCTCGATCGGGGGACTGGATTTGGATGAACTATCGCAAGTAAGGGATTTTCGCCGCGGATGTACGCAGATGCACGCCGATGTTGCGGGGGTGGATCGGATTTCGGGGGTCGTTATCGGCTGCGCTTTTCGGGTGATGAATGGGCTGGGTGCCGGTTTCGCGGAAAAGGTTTATGAAAATGCCTTGGCCCATGAATTGCGCAAGGCTGGTCTGGCGGTCTTGCAACAGCAAGCGATCACTGTCCATTACGACGGTATCGTCGTTGGCGAGTATGTGACGGACTTGCTGGTTGACGATGCTATCGTGGTTGAACTGAAGGCGGTTCGCGCGCTCGACAAAGCGCATATGGCCCAATGCATCAATTACCTGACGGCGACCGGGTTGCATCTGTGCCTGTTGCTCAATTTCGGTAAGGCTCGTGTCGAGGTCCAGCGGGTCGTCCGTGGTCTGTAAGCCAGCACGCTGCATCGGCGTGCATCTGCGTGCATCCGCGGCGGATATTCCTTGCTTTCTTGGATGCAACCGGTGGGAAGCTGGATCTGACGGCGTGTCGCTGCACACCAGGGGGTGCCGGAGGCGTGCGTCACCGCCTGGAAGCGCGCGGAGGCGTGCATCGCGCGCTCACAGGAGCCAGAGTATCGGTAGCCTCTCAGCCTGAATACGGGATTGGGTGGAAACCGGACGTTCGCCCTGTGCCAATCCCAAGATTTTTGCTCAGACGGCAGCATCAAAGCCTGCTGATCTTGTCTAAGGTTGGGCGACGACAAGCGAATAATGCCTTTCCCACGGCGTGCCATCGGGTCGTGTTGTAACTTCGCTGTATGGCTCAACGACCACCCGGCGGAAGCCAGCCTCGCGGTGCAGTGCGCTGATGGTTTCGCTATCGCGGAGGCGAAAGCCAAACTCTTCGCGGGCAAAGGGCGCTGTCGCTGCGATTGATGGGGCGACCGCGGCGACGATGCTGACCCCATCAGGCCGCAGCACCCGACGCATCTCGCTCAAGGCCCGGACCGGATCAGGCCAGAAGTAAAACACGTTGATTGCAAAGACCCGATGAAAGCTTTCATTGGCACAAGGAAGCGCCTCGATGGACCCAAGGTTAAACGAGGCGCGGCCGGACGCGACAAGCTCGGCGTTGAAAGCCGCCGCCTCGGCCACCATCGTCGCCGCAATATCGAAGCCAACGTAAGTAAGACTATCAGCGAGGGCAAGCAAAGCGGGCAGCAACTTGCCGTTGCCAAATCCGATCTCTAACACACGGTTTGCATGCTGCAGGTGGAGGGATCTGTAGACCGCCTCGGTAACGCCGAGGTTCGTGCGGTTCAGCATTTCGCCAATTGCACTGCCGACCTCGCCTTCCGGCTTGCCGAGTAATTGGGCCATTTCTGCTGGAGCAAGTTTGCTAAGGTCTACCACGTTTTCGCCGCCTTTTCCTGACGAAAACATCATAGAGGGGCCATGGTTCTCGGCCAATATCGGAGATTTGGCGCGCCGTTGGGCGGCATCAGTGCGCAACGCGAAAATTTCGCCCCAAGTTCCGTCGCCTGAGCGATCAATGGCTGACCCGGTGCACATGTCCGGTGCGGACGAAGGACCGCCGCTTTGGGTCGGAAGCAGCCATCCGCGGGTGAGGCGGTGACTATGTTCGGTTCCTCGGAAATACCGCACTCGTGCGGGCGGGACAGCGCGCTGGTCGCGGCGATTGCACCAGCGGCGCGGGTGCTGGACCCGCCGCTCGGCGAAACGCAGTGATCAATCCCGCTCCGCCAGGACCCGTCCGCGCCAATCGGCGAGTGTATCGGCAAGCGTCGTGTCCCATGGAATGGCCGGCGCCCACCCCAGCAGCGACCGAGCCAACCCGGCATCGCCGGTGGCGACGGGGATCTCGGATCGGCGCAGGCGGCTGTCATCGGTCTGAATCGCCGCATCAGTCCCGCCGATCGCCAGCAGATCGGCCAGGATGTCGCCGATCCGCCGCTGCGTGCCGGAGGCGATGTTGAGGATGGTTCCGGGCGCCAGATCGCCGGGGCGCGTCAGACACAGCGCGTAGGCGGCGCAGACGTCGCGGACATCCAGGAAGTCGCGCATTGGGTCCAGCGCGCCCACATGCAGCACGGGCGGCTGCAAACCAGCGGCGATGCGCGCTACTTGCCGGGCAAACGCCGCCACCACGAACGCGGCCGACTGCCCCGGCCCGGTATGGTTGAACGGCCGCACCCGGATCACCCGCAGGCCCTCGCCCGCCATCGCACCCAACGCCAGGTCGGCGGCGGCCTTGGTGGCGCCATAGGTATTCATCGGCGCCAGCGCGGTCGCCTCGGTCGCCGGGAGGCCGGATTGGAAGCTGCGCCCATAGGCATCGGCGGTGGAGGGAAACAACAAGGTGCATGCGGGCGCGTAGGCCATCAGCGCCCGAGCGAGGGCCAGCGTGCCGGACAGGTTGATTTGCCATGCGGCGTCGGGGTCCTGCTGTGCCGCCGGAATCGCGGCGATCGCGGCCAGGTGGATGCAGGCATCCGGGGGGTCCGCCTGGATCGCGGTTCGGATGGCGGCGTGATCCCTCAGGTCAAATCGGCTGGGGACCACCACCGCGCGGGGAAAGGCGGCGGCCAGCACCGGCAGCAGATGGGTGCCGACAAACCCGCCTGCCCCGGTGACCATGATGCGGCGGACCATAGGTCAGGCGGCCATGCGGATGCGGTGCCGCGCAAGGTCGGCTTCGATCATTTCGGCGATCATATCTTCCAGTGATGTCTCGGCGGCCCATCCCAGCACGCGCCTGGCCTTGCTGGCATCGCCCAGCAACACATCGACTTCCGCTGGACGGATCAGGTCGTTTCGCGTTCTGATGTGGTCCTCGGGGTTCAAGCCGACATAGCTGAACGCGATATCGCACAACTGCTGGATGGACGTGGTGCGCCCGGTCGCGATGACGTAGTCGGACGGCAGATCCTGCTGCAGCATCAGCCACATGGCCTGCACGTAGTCGCGGGCATGGCCCCAGTCCCGCTTCGCATTCAGATTGCCCAGTTGCAGCTCCTTGGCCATGCCAAGTTTGATCCTGGCCACGCCGTCGGTCACCTTGCGGGTGACGAACTCGATGCCGCGCAGCGGGCTTTCATGATTGAACAGGATGCCGCTGCTGGCGTGCATGCCGAAGCTCTCGCGATAGTTCACCGTCATCCAATGGGCGTAGAGCTTGGCGGCGGCATAGGGGCTGCGCGGATAGAACGGGGTTGTCTCGTTCTGGATCGGCTCCTGGATCAGGCCGTACATCTCGGAACTGGATGCCTGGTAGAACCTTGCGCCAGGCTGGACCATGCGCATCGCCTCCAGCACGCTGGAGGCGCCGATTCCGGTGACGTTGCCAGTCAGTAAAGGTTGGTGCCACGACGCGGCCACGAAACTTTGCGCGGCGAGGTTATAGATCTCGTCGGGTTTGTAGGTCTGCATGATGCGGATCAGGCTGGACAGATCGGTCAGGTTCCCGTCAACCAGTTCGACATCGTTCAGGATGCCCAGCCAGCGCAGACGCTCCCCGATCACATCGGAGCTGGCGGACCGACGCATCATGCCGATGACGCGGTAGCCCTTCGAAAGCAGCAATTGCGACAGATAAGCACCATCCTGGCCGGTAACGCCGGTGACGAGAGCTGTTCGCATAGAATCTCCTAAAGCGGCGCGGGGGCCTTGAATAGTCTTTTGGAATAAAACGATGACAAGGACACAATTCTTGAACTGAAACCGTATGTATCCGGGCTCGGAACGGCATCGTCTGCATACAAATAAGGGCTGGGTTGCACATCAATCAACGCCAGCCGGATGCGTTCCGAGCGATACCCACAGAAATCTTGCGGCCTTGAGATCAAATTAGGAGACATGGGTGATTAAATATACATTTATTAAACAAGTCGCACCACAGGCGCGCATTATTGGATTTTTCGTCCAAAATGTTCGACTCACACCAGGAAACATGGTTTCGATACGACTAACGCTTCCGCCGGAGCGGACGCCACGGCAGGGATAGTCGCGGGGCTTCGTTTCCGTCGGAGCGGTCGTCATTCAAGGCCGTGCGGCCCTCTCTGCTTGCCCGAGGTCTCCTTGCCGGACTTGCGAGCGCTTGCGCCGCCCGCGGTATGGGATTCGACCCAAAGAGGGGAACCGCGAAAGGCCGGGCGACGGCGACCAAATTCGGATGCATCGTCGCGGAGGTGACGGAGCAGTTCACCCATCCCGACAAGGGCTAACCGACTTACCTCGCGGCATTCCGCTCGGTCAGCACCTCGCCGGTGTGTTCCCCCAACCGGGGCGCGGCGCGGCGGACAGAACCCGGCGTGGCGGAGAGTTTGACCGGAACGCCCATGGTGCGGAACTTGCCAGTGACCGGGTGATCGGTCTCCACCACCATGTCGCGCGCCAGGATTTGCGGGTCGGTGAACACCTCATCGTAATGCAGCACCGGGCCGGCGGGGATGCCGATCGTCTCCAGCGCGGCCAGCCAGTGGGCGGAGGTTTGGGCGCGGAGTTTCGCGGCCAGAAGCGCCACCAGCGCGTCGTTGTTCTTCACCCGTTCGGCGACATTGCCGAAGCGGGGGTCGGAGACCAGCTCCGGCGCGCCGACCAGTTCGCAAAGCTGCTTGAAGAAATGCTGCTGAGAGGCGCCGACGGTGATGTAGCCGTCCGCCGTCTGGAAGCATTGGTAGGGCGAACTGCCACGATGGGCCTGCCCGATCCGCTCCGGCCGCGTGCCGGTGGCGAAGTAGTGGGCGGATTCGTAAACCGCCAGCGACGTCGCCGCCTCCAGCAGGGAGGTTTCGACATGCTGCCCTTCGCCGGTCCGATGCCGAGCCTCCACCGCCGCCAGGACGCCGAATGCCAGGAACATGCCGGCGGTGACGTCGGAGATGGCGATCGGCAGCCGGTGCGGCGGCCCATCGGCGGGACCATTGGTGCTCATCAGTCCGGACATCGCCTGGGTCACGAGGTCGAAGCCGCCACGCGCGCTGTACGGTCCGGTTTGGCCGAAGCCGGAGATGGAGGCCAGGATCAGGCGCGGATTGCGCTGGTGCAGCGTGGACCAGCCGATCCCCAGACGATCCAGCACGCCGGGGCGGTAGTTTTCCACCAGCACGTCGGCCTGGTCGATCAGGTTGAGCAATGCGTCCTTGTCCGCCGGCTGCTTCAGGTCGAGCACGACGGAACGCTTGTTGCGGTTCCAGGTCATGAACGGCGCGCTCTGCCCGTTGACGAAGGGCGGCATGTTGCGGGCGGAATCACCAGTTGGCGGCTCGATCTTGATGACCTCGGCGCCGTGGTCGGCGAGCATCATCGCGCAGTACGGGCCGGACAGATGGCTGGTCAAATCGAGAACGAGAAGGTGGTCGAGCGCGCCGAGCATGGGGTTTCCTCCGTTTATGGCGGGGATGATGGCATAAATGGGCGGAGGTGGAAGCGGCGGCGTGAGGCGGGTGGTTATGGAACCCGCGTTTTCGCCGCGCGGGCGCCGGCCGCGACTAATCGCCAAACGGTGCAGGTTTGTGTTGCGACATCTTGCTTCCGTGCCTCGTCCTTACAGCGGTCCAGGCTTCGACGGGCTGAATGCTGCGTACCGGAAACCCGGCTATCACCTGAAGATGCCGGGTGCGCGGTAGATCGGTGGGGCAGTTTTTGAAGCAAGTGCTGGTGGGCAGAGGTCGGGAATCGGGCCGTTGCGACGGCGCGATCTTATAACAACCGGGCCCGCGACCATCTTGTTCTTGGGTTGGCTGGTTGCGTGGATATCTCAATAGCTTTTCACCAGGTATCGACCATGGTCATTCGTACGAACGCACGACGTAGAAATGAAAATGGATATTATCTCATGGGTTTTGCGAAACAGATGATTCTGGACGCCGTTATGAGCATATTCCGAGTAGGCAATATCTAATATGCCAAAACAGCACGGGAAGGTGCGACCGCATTTGTGCACCTTCCCCGAACATCCCGACGACCCGCCCGATAACAACGGCAGCGAGAGGGAATTGCCGCCGACGGCTACCGACACGACATTCATGCGTTTCAGGCTATTTGTTCAGCCCTCGACGGGGATTCTGTCATTCAATCGGGTTGAGTAGATACCACCGACGTTCGCGCATAAGTCGGTTTGCGGTTACCACTCGTGTTCGGTCATCGAACTGGGGATCGTTCGGTCGGGCAAACCATTTGCGACCCTTGTGTCCCAATAGCGCCAATCGCACATAGCTTTCTCAAGTGGGAAGAAAGTTACGTCCTCCTCAGTGGCGAATTTTTTCCTTGCCCTTTCGATTTCGTCGGCGCGAACGAATCCCAAGAACCGGGGCTTCCATGGTTCTGGGGAGGCGCCCGCCAGTTTTCCGCGAATAGGCTCGTACCATTCGACGCGTCTGTTGTGGATCTTGGTGAAAAGATGCTTCAAATTCGACGCCGTCGTTACCTCGACTACTACAATGCGCTTCCTATTAAAATCGAGCGCGACGAAATCCGGACAACTGGTTTCTTTTTTTCCATACGAATTTGACTTATTTAAATTATACTGCGGAGCCAGAAAAACCCTCCCGACGCGAGTAAGGTAAATTTCTACGCGTGATTCGAAGTTTTCGCTCAAAGAAGCCACTCCCTAATTTCGAAATATGATAGAGCCCCGACGTTCGGTCGAAAAGACTATCTTGCGGTCTTACCCGCCTCTCCGCGTTTCCAGGCGCCCGTGATGGGCCGTAACCTCAGCCGCCAGAGCACCAAGTTGATCTCGTAACTCCTCCGGCTCCATCACCTTGACCGCAGTCCCCCAGGTAAACAGATGCCAGCACATCTCCAGCACGCCGCCGGCCCGGAAGCGCACCGTAACGGCGCCGTCCGTTTCTCTGATGATGACCTGCGAAGGATGGAACAACCAGCCAGCCGCATCGTCCGCCGCGTCGGGGCAGAAGCGTAGCACCACATCGATCGGATCCTCTTGGAACACCCCGAATGACTGCGCCGCGTAGGCCTCCAGCGAGAAGTCCTCCTGCCGCTGAAACCCCCGGTCGATCAGATCGGCGGACAGGATGCGGTCCAACCGCCAAAGCCGCATCTCGGGCAGATCGTCCACATGCGCGACCAGCCATCCGCTTCCGCCGTAAAGAATCCCATAGGGACAAAGGACCCGGGTTGCAGGCTCCTCCGCGTCGCGCCGGTCGTACCGGACCACAACGGGCTGCATACCAAGGATCGCACGCCGCAGCGTGTGCAGCACGCCCTTCGCGATTGTTGGTCGAGGCCCGGGCCGCATCGCGACGCCCTCGGCTTCCATCAGCGCGGCGATGTCAGGCTCCGAACGGCGAAGCGCGTCCGGCCGCATGACCGCCCGTAGCGTGGTCGATGCTTCGCGCAGCAGGGCGGCACGGTCATCCTCCCCGCGCGTCTCACATTCGCGGGCAGATGTTTCGATCGCCGCGACAGCCTCCGCCCGGACGTCGATGACTCCCACCAATGCGCTGCCGGGCAGGTGCCAGCGTCGCATCCGCTGATCGTCTTCCTTGAACTCCATTTGTGGGAACATCGAAGCCAGGGTATCGCGCAGCCGTTCGGCTGTCCGGCGGCCAACGCCAAGATTTTCCGCCATTTCATCGAGCGTCAGGCCGGTGCGGGTGCCAGCCAATGTGCGCGCCAATCGCAGCAGGCGTTCCGACGATTCATATCTCATGATGCGATTTTATGCCTATTTCTGTAATGGTTGCGGTCCAAAAATCAGTCGGTGACCTTCCGAAGGTCAGTGGTCCGCTCCTCGGTAAACGCCACCCATCGGTTCTCGCTGTTCACCCACCCCTCGCACGCCACCATCGTCAGGCGCAGGCCCACCATCCACGACTTGCAGTGCTGGTCCGGGAAAAGGCGTGGATGGCGGGCCTTCGCCCGCCATGACGGTTTCCGCCGGCCGTGCGTCCATCGAAGTGGCTATTTCGCAGCGGCCCCTAAACAGCCGAAGGCCCCCCGGTCGCTCCGCCGAAAGTGGCAGGCGGCGTCCTTGTCGGCCGAACCGTCACGTTCAACCGATGCCAGTCGCGGTTGACTACCCACCTTGAACCAACCGCCGTGCCCGGTCATCATCACGCCCATGACCGATGCACAGAAGCCCTTCCAGCGCCTCGACTACCAAGCCTCCATTGACCGCCCGAACCTGAAACTGCCGGACGGCAAGCGCGTCGCCGTTTTCCTGGTGGTGAATATCGAGCGATGGGACATCGACCGCACCATGCCGCGCCAGGTTCTCAGCGCACCCCAGGGCGCCGCGGTGGTCCCCGACGTTCCCAACTGGGCCTGGCACGAATACGGCATGCGCGTTGGCTTCTGGCGCCTGAAAGCCGCACTGGACCTGCACGGCATCGCCCCGACCCTGGCCATCAACGGCGTCGTCCCGTCCGCCTATCCCCAGGTGACCAAAGCCTGCCGCGATGCGGGGTGGGAGTTCATGGTCCACGGCTACCACCAGATGGCGACCCACCTGGTGGACGATCAGCGTGCCATGATCCGCGACGCCATCGCCACATTGCGCGAGGCTGGCGGCCACGAACCCGTGGGCTGGCTCGCCCCCGGACTGACCGAGACGTTGGATACGCCCGATCTGTTGGCCGAAGCCGGCATTCAATACTGCGCCGATTGGGTGGTCGATGACCTGCCGGCGACGATCCGCACCAAGCACGGCCCGATGCTGACCATGCCTTACAGTGTCGAACTGAACGACATCCCCATGATGATGATCCAGCACCATCGGGCCGAGGAGTTGTTCGATCGCACCGTCGCTCAGTTCGAACGGCTGTATGAAGAAGCAGCGGTCCAGGGCGCCAAGGTCATGGGCCTGGCCGTTCACCCTTATATCAGCGGCGTGCCGCATCGGATCGGCTGGTTCGAACGCGCCCTGACCCACATGGCCAGCCGCCCCGGCACGCTGTTCTGGCAGGGCCGGCAAATCATGGACTGGTACAGAAAGGCCATCGCATGAACCCGCTGACAATCTGGGGCACGCTTAGTCAGGCCGAGCGCGACGCGGCCTATAACAACTCCGCGCACGTCGTGGACAGCCCGGTGCTGAACGCGGCGCGCGAGGTCGCGTCCTCGGTGTTCCGGACCACGAACCCGATGCACCTGGACCTGCGCTACGGCAAGCGGGAGCGTAACACCTGGGACCTGTTCCCGCAGCCCAATCCAGATGCGCCATGCATCGTGTTCATCCACGGCGGCTACTGGCAGCGCAACAGCAAGGAGCAGTTCGCCAACCTGATCGCCGGCCCCCACGCTCGGGGTTGGTCGGCCGGGTTGATGGGTTACACGCTGGCGCCGGATGCTTCCCTGACCGAGATCGTCGCTGAGATCCGTGCCTCGCTGGACTGGCTGGCGGCGCACGGCCCGGCGCACGGCATCAACGGTCCGGTGGTGTTGTCTGGATGGTCGGCCGGCGGGCATCTGACGGCGATGTGCCTGGATCATCCCTTGGTCAAGGCGGGGCTGGCGATCTCCGGCGTGTTTGAGCTTGGCCCGGTGCGGGATACCTATTTGAACGAAAAGCTGCGGTTGACCGAGGAGGAGGTCGTTGGCCTCTCACCAATGCGCCTGCCGCCGGTCAACAAGCCCCTGGCCTTCGCCCACGGCACCGCCGAGCTGCCGCCGTTGCAGTCCGACAGCCGGGATTTGCACGCCATCCGATCGGCTGCGCATCTGCCGGGCGCGTTGATTCCGGTTCCGCGCGCCAACCACTTTACCATCGTGCATGAACTGCGGGATGCCGACGGGATCCTGACCCGACACCTGCCGCTATTGCTTCCGGAAAGGTAACGGGCAGACGTCGGTCAGCCGCGTTTTCGCCAAGCCAGAAGGTGATCGGCCGCGCGGTCCAGGTCGAAGGCTGGTCGATAGGCCGTGTCCATGACGATCCGGTCGATCGCCATCGCCCCGCGATCGTAGCCGGTGTGGCTATCGACGTTCCATGCCTCGCCTTCGGCCGCCCTGCGCCAGCGAAATCCTGGTAAGCGGGTCTGCAACACCCGGCACCAGTCCTCGGCGGTGGTGGCACGGCCGGTAGCCAGATTATACAGGGTTCTCGGGGTTGAGGACATGTCCGCCAGTGCCACCAGACCGGCCGCGATATCGCGCGACAGGGTGTAATCCCCGCGCCATGGCGGACCCAGAACCGCCTCGGTGCCGGCATCCGCGAGGTCAAGCGTCTGGAGCATTGGCGACAGCGTGTCCCGCACTCCGGTTGCGTATTCCCACGGCCCGTACACCACGCCCAACCGAGCGGCGGTCAGCGCAACGCCCTGGGTTTCGGCGACACGGGGCAGGATCGACTCCGCCGCGAACTTGGTCAGGCCATACAGGTTGACCGGCGCCGGACGCAGCGCATCCTCATCCATCACATCGACGCTGGCCGCCGAGGCGCCATAAACAGCACCCGAACTGGGATAGATGAACCGCTTGACGCCGTGGCGGGCGGCGGCGAGCAGGGTATTCACCGCGCCGTCGATATTGACGGCGACGATGGTTCCGGGATCGGCGATCTCGCGCCGCGGACCCGCGGTGATGACAGCGCAATGAATGACCGCCTCGATGGGGCGGATCGTCAGTGCGCGTGCAAGGTCGGCGTCCGACATGATCGACCCATCGACCATCGTCAGGTGCCCGGGCAACGCGGCGAAGTCCCGCGCCGCCCGACTCGGCAGTGGAATACGATCGAGCCCGACCACGTCGCGGCCTGCGTTCAACAGGTGTTCCACGACATTCAGCGCCACGAACCCGGCCGCGCCGGTCACCACGATTGCCATGGCACCAATTACACCCCCGGGAGATTGACCGCGCAAGTTGGGCTGTCTATTGCCGTGTCATGACAAGCTAGGCGCCGAACGCGCCATGAGAGGAAATGTCTAATGGATCCGATTGAACAGCGCACCATCGCGAAGGTAACGAAGCGCATCGTGCCCTTCCTTATGCTTTGCTATTTCGTTGCCTATCTCGACCGGGTGAACGTCGGGTTCGCGGCGTTGACCATGAACAAGGCGATCGGGATCTCCGCCACCGCGTTTGGCTTTGGTGCCGGTATTTTCTTCTTCAGCTATTTCCTGTTCGAGGTGCCGTCGAATCTGGCGCTGGAGCGTTTCGGCGCCCGCAAATGGATCGCCCGTATCATGATGTCCTGGGGCATCCTGTCCGGTGCGATGGCGTTGGTCGGCGGCGAAACCAGCTTCTACGTCGTGCGCGTGCTTCTGGGCATCGCCGAGGCCGGTTTCTTCCCTGGCATCATCTTCTACCTAACCTTGTGGTTCCCCGGCGTGTATCGCGCCCGCATCGTCGGCTGGTTCATGGCGGCGATCCCGCTGTCGTCGGTTCTGGGTGCGCCGGTGTCCGGTTGGATCCTGGGGATGGATGGGGTGGGCGGCCTCGCCGGCTGGCAGTGGCTGTTCATTCTTGAGGCCGCGCCGGCGCTGGTGCTGTCGGTTGTTGTCTGGTTCTACCTGACCGACCGCCCGGCCGATGCGCGTTGGCTGGAACCCGAGGAGCGCGCCTGGCTGGATCGCCGTCTGGCCGCCGAGGTCAAGCAGAAGGAAGACGTGCATGGGCTGAGCGTGGTGCAGGCGCTGTTCAACCCCCGGATTCTGGCGCTGTCGCTGGTCTATTTCGGCGCGGTGGCCACCAACTACGGCACCGGCTTTTGGCTGCCGCAGATCGTCAAGGGATTTGGACTGTCCAATCTGCAGACCGGGTTCGTGTCCGCCGCACCGTATGTCGTCGGCACGGTGGGGATGATCCTGTGGGGGCGCCGGTCCGACGCGAAGATGGAGCGGAAGGGCCATGCCGCCGTGGCGTTTGCGATCGCGGCTATCGGCATTGCCGGCTCCACCATGGTCGATGCGCCGCTGGTGAAGATGATCGCACTGTCGTTCGGCGCGTTCGGCGTGTTCGCGGTACTGCCGGTGTTCTGGACGTTCCCGACGGCGTTCCTGTCCGGCGCGGCGGCGGCGGCAGGGATCGCGGCCATCAACTCGATCGGCAATCTGGCCGGGTTCTTTGGTCCGTTCATCATGGGGTGGCTGAAAGATGTGACCGGCAACTTCTCCGCCGGTCTTTGGGCGATCGCCGCCTGCGCGGTCATGAGTCTGGTGATCGTGCTGGCGCTGCCGCATGACGCGGCCTTGGAAGAGGCGCCGAAATCGGTGGGCGCCGGGGACTAAAACAAGCCGCGGCCGGCCAGTCCGGCTGTCAGGTTTTCGGTGCTGACGGCGTGGTGGCCGACTAGTCCGGCCACCACCGCCCCGGCCACATTGGTGGCTGCATAAGCCAGATTGCCTATCTGGGCGGCAACCTCGGGATAGAGCGTTGCGACGTACCGTTTCACGAGCGGGTTGTTGTTGGTCGGCACCGCAGGCCTGACCCCATGCTGAATACGCGGCAGTATGCCGATCCGAGCGCCTCGGTTGTAGCGATGCAGCACGCCGTTCAGGTCGACGAGAATGACCGCGATCTCGGTCGCGGCGGTGGCTCCGGACGTTTAGCCGGAGTCAGGCAAACGCTATGCCGGGTTGGAATCCGCTATAGCCGATCGGCGATTTCAGCCCTGATAGACGACCAGTTCCCCGTTCCGCTGTTCGGTGGGCAGACACAAGGCTGCCAATCCGGGCGCGACGGAAGTTGGCTGGGGCAAGGACGACCGGTCCTCGCCCGGGAAGGCGTTGGCGCGCATGCGGGTCGCGACCGGGCCGGGATCGTACAGATTCACGCAGACCTTGGTCGTGGCGAGTTCCTGCGCCCAGGTCAGCACCAGGTGCTCCATGCCGGCCTTCGTCGCGCCGATCGCGCCCCAATATGCCCTGGGCTCGCGCGCTCGGCTTTCGGTGACGAACACGGCTCGTCCCGCCGGGGCCTGGCGGAGCAGCGGGTCGCAGGTGCGGATCAGCCGCCAGGTCGCCGCCAGATTCACCCCCACCACGTCCGACCAATCGTCGGGTAGTATGTGAGAAACCGGCGTCAGGCGCCCCATCGCGCCGGCGTTGTGAACCAGGATGTCGAGGCGGCCGAAGCGCTGGTACAGCGTCGGGCCGATGGCGTCGATCTGGCCACCCTCCCGCAGGTCCAGCGGCAGGATCGTCGCCTCGCCCCCAAGCGCGCGAATGGCGTCGTCGGTTTCTTCCAGGCCACCTTGGGTCCGGGCGGTGATGACCACACGGGCGCCGAGGCGGGCGAGTTCGATCGCGGCGGCCGCGCCGACACCGCGACTGGCGCCGGTTACCAGCGCGATCGCGCCTTCCAGAGGGTTAGTCATCGGTGGATGATTCTTCGGTCTAGGTGTGGGTCAGTGGGCGGGTGTTAGTGACTGGCGGCAAGTAGATTGAGCTGCCGATCCACACTGTCCTGCTGATCCGGCAGCGCAATCGGGTAATCCCCGGTGAAGCAGGCATCGCAGTAATAGGGCTTCCCCGGATCGCGGCCTTCCTTGCCCAGGGCCCGATAGAGTCCGTCGATCGAGATGAAGGCAAGGCTGTCGGCGCCGATCAGCTCCGCCATTTCTTCCACGCTGTGGTTGGCGGCGAGCAGCTTGCCCCGCTCCGGCGTGTCGATGCCGTAGAAGCAGGAGTGGGTCGTCGGCGGCGACGAGATGCGCATATGCACCTCTTTCGCCCCGGCGGCCCGCACCATCTCAACGATTTTGCGGCTGGTGGTGCCGCGCACGATCGAATCGTCCACCAGGATAACGCGCTTGCCCTCCAGCACCGGTCGATTGGCCGAGTGCTTCAGCTTCACGCCCAGATGGCGGATGTGATCCGTGGGTTCGATGAAGGTACGGCCGACGTAGTGATTGCGGATGATCCCAAGTTCGAACGGGATGCCGCTCTGCTTGGAATACCCCATCGCGGCCGGCACGCCGGAGTCGGGGACGGGCACGATGACGTCGGCGGGAACATTGGCTTCCATCGCCAGTTCGGCGCCGATGCGCTTGCGGGCATCATAGACCGGCATGCCCTCCATCACGGAGTCGGGGCGGGCGAAATAGATGTATTCGAACACGCAGAATCGCTCTTTCTGCTTGTTGAACGGCTTGATGCTGTGGACGCCCAGGTCGTTGATCACCACGATCTCGCCCGGCTCCACATCGCGGATGAAGTCGGCACCGACGATATCCAGCGCACAGGTTTCGCTGGCCAGGACCCAGCCGCCGGTCCCTTCGGACCCTATGCGGCCCAGGATCAGCGGGCGAACACCCAGCGGATCGCGGACACCCATCAGTGCTTCGTTGGAAAGGGCGACCAGCGAGTAAGCGCCGACCACCTGTTTCAGCGCGTCGATCAGCCGGTCAACCACGGTGGAATACAGGCTGATGGCGATCAGGTGGACGAACACTTCCGAGTCCGTGGTGGACTGGAACAGGCAACCGCGACGAACCAGGGCGCGATGCAGGATATGGGCGTTGGTCAGGTTGCCATTATGGGCGACGGCGAAGCCGCCAAACTCAAAATCCGCGTAAAGCGGCTGGACGTTGCGCAGGATCGTGTCGCCGGTGGTGGCATAGCGGTTGTGGCCGATGGCGATGCGGCCGGGCAGTTTCTCGATCACGCGGGCATCGCCGAAATTGTCGCCGACCAAGCCCATGCCGCGATGGGAGTGGAAGCGGGTTCCGTCGAAACTGGTGATGCCGGTGGCTTCCTGGCCGCGGTGCTGTAGCGCGTGCAGGCCTAGTGCGGTCACGGCGGCGGCGTCGGGAACATTCCAGATGCCAACTACTCCGCATTCCTCATGAAGGGAGTCGTCATCGGTATCCCGGCTGGTGACGGCCATGTGCGACAGCTCCTATTCGCGTTCAGGTTGCTTGCCGGTCGCGCGTCCTTGCGGATTGGCGCGGAGCAAGGCTTCGGAGGTTGCATCCCGGCCCGCCGGCGGCGGGTCGAGCGTGTGTGGACGGTACGGGTCTGGTAACTGGTCCCGCACCCATTTCGCGGCTTCATAGATTGGCGTCAGTGTCCGGGCACGTAGAACAGCGTCGGGCCATCGGTCGATCGGGAAAACCATCTGCCCCAGGATATAGGCAATGATGACCACCGTCGCACCCCGTGCGAGGCCGAATACCAGCCCCAACGTGCGATCAACGCCACCGAGCACCGAACCGCGGACGAAGCCGCCGATCATTTTGGCGATCAGCATCAGGATGATCAGCGAAATCAGGAAAACAAGGATGAAGCTGACCGGGTCGACCCACTCGGGGGTGGAGAACCAGGTGCGGACGATGCCCCGCGTCATCGGCAGGCCGAAGAATGCCAGGGCGACGGAGCCGATCCAGGCGCCGATGCCCAGGATCTCGCGCACGAGTCCGCGCCCGAAGGCCAGGAGCCCCGAGACCAACAGAAACCCGAAGACCACGAGGTCAACCCACGTCATGTCACCGCCATCGGAAAGGTAGGCGCGTTATCGTCTCCCTGACGCCCTTAGCCAAGCGGATCATGCATTGTTTGACGTGGATTCGGTGATCGGGGGGTACGTGGGGAACGGGTGTGGCCGATTTCCACTAGTGATGTCGGCGTGCCCGCGTGTTTCGGAGCAAACGCCGGCGCTGGTGACAGCCTCAATCAGGACTTTGCCTTCTCCGGCGCAAATCGGGCCACCAGATCGGCGATGTGGCCGATTTCCTCCATCCGCAGCCCATCCGGCGCCGCCAGCTTGCGATTGCCGTGCGCCACGCGGCGGGGCAGGGTCGCGGCATCGAATCCCAGCTTCGCCGCTTCTTTCAGGCGCAGTTCGGCCTGCGCCACCTGTCGGACCTCACCGGACAGCCCGACCTCGCCGAAAAATACCATGCCCGGGCTGGTCGGTGCCTCGAACGCGGCGGAGGCGATCGCCGCGGCAACCGCCAGATCGGCAGCCGGTTCGCTGACCCGCAATCCGCCGGCGAAGTTCAGATACACATCCGTCTGGTTCAGCCGCACGCCGGCGCGTGTTTCCAGCACCGCGAGCAGCATCGACAGCCGGCTGCTGTCCCAACCGATGACGGATCGGCGGGGCGAGCCGCCCGGATTGGGGGCGAGCAGCGCCTGGACCTCCATCAGCACGGGACGGGAACCTTCCAGCCCGGCGAACACAGCACTGCCGGCGATGTTGCCGCGGCGTTCGGCGAGGAACAGGGCGGAGGGATTCGGGACCTCGGCCAGGCCGCCCTCGGTCATCTCGAACACGCCGATCTCGTCGGTGGCGCCGAAGCGGTTCTTGACCGCGCGCAGGATGCGGAACTGATGGCCGCGGTCGCCTTCGAAATACAGCACCGCATCGACCATATGCTCCAGCACGCGGGGGCCGGCCAGCGCGCCGTCCTTGGTCACGTGCCCCACCAGCACCAGGGCGAACTTTCCCGCCTTGGCCAGCCGGATCAGCTCGAAGCTGCATGCCCGCACCTGGGCGACGGTACCCGGTGCGCTGTCGATCGCGTCCAGCCACATGGTCTGGATCGAGTCGATCACCACCAGCGTGGTGTCCTTCGCTTGCTCCAGGCTGGCGGCGATGTCGCGCACGTTGATCGCGGCGGCGAGTTCGATCGGCGAGTCCGAAACCTCTAGCCGGCGCGCCCGCATACGAATCTGGTCAACGGATTCCTCGCCCGAGACATACAGCACGCGCTTGCCCGAACGGGCGAGTCGGGCGGCGGCCTGCAGCAACAGGGTGGATTTGCCGATGCCGGGATCGCCGCCGACCAGCACCACGGATGCAGGCACCAACCCACCGCCCAGCACGCGATCCAGTTCGGCGATGCCAACCGGCGAACGAGGCGGCGGTTCCGCGCTGCCCGCCAGTCCGACGAACGCGACGCTGCGCCCGACCGGTGCTTTCGCGGCCGGCCCGGGGCGGGCTACGATGGCTTCTTCTTCCACGGTATTCCATTCGCCGCAGGTTTCGCAGCGTCCGGCCCATTTCAGAGTCACGGCGCCGCAGGACTGGCAGACGAAGCGGGCGGTGGGCTTGGCCAAAGCGACTCCAGGGGAAGAGCAGGGGAAGCGCTGATTACGCTGTTCCGGTCGCGTTTTCCATTGTGTCCGTGTAGAGCGGGGCGGCCTCACAAACCGGAGAGCATATGAACCCGCGCCGCGCCTTTCGTTTCGTAGAGAACGCCCTGGCGACGATCATGGACCTTTGGGCCAAGCCGTCCACGCCCTCGCAAACCGCCCTGGCTCGGCGCCTGGTGGGTGATCTCGATGCGCTGATGCAGGCGGGGAGGACTGGTGAGGGGTCGGATTTCTGGCAGGGAATCTGTGTTGAACTCCATCGCCTGGCTGCCTCGGGCGACCCGATGTATTTCATGCGCTGGCCGGCGATCGAGGCGACCATGGTACATGGCGCGGCGCCGGTCACCTTGCGAATGTGGTTGATGCTGCGGCAATCGCCAGCATGGCGGACCCTATGGGCGCCAGCGCTCCGGCATCCGCGATTCGGTCACCCCCCGCCGTTCGCGCCAATGCCGTCCACCGACGCGATCGCCTTGGAGCATGCGTCGCATCTGTTCCGGTTTCATCGTCAGCAGGCGACGCATTTCCATGATGCCGACTGCATCATCGAATTTGGTGGCGGTTACGGCTCGATGTGCCGCATGACGCGGGCGTTGGGGTTTCGCGGCAAATATATCATCTTCGATCTGCCCCCGGTTTCGGCATTGCAGCGCTACTACCTTGGAATGCATGGGATCGAAGCGGATGGCACGGGCGGGGCGGCTACGTGGCTATGTAACGATCTGGATGCGATCACGGCCTGGCTGGAGCGGGATGCTCCGAGCGGTGTGTCACTGATCTCCACATGGGCGTTGAGCGAAATGCCGATGTTTGTCAGGCGGCGTATCGAGCCATTCTTCTCGTTGCCGGTGGCGAGGAAAGCGCTGCTTGCGTATCAGCCGGAATTCGAGGGGACAGATAACAAGGCTTACTTTCGCGACATGATGGGGCGGACATCGGATCGATGGGTATGGTCGGAACTGAACGTCGATCCTTCGGGCAAAACCCCGACCGCGGCGGATAGTTTGTATGTGTTTGGTGTGGCGCCTTGATGTCCGCGTACGACCATTCGCTTGTGGTGACCCCCCTATGCCCGTTCTGAGCATAGGCGATACAGCGATGACCTATACCGAGGCGGGGAGCGGTCGGCCATTGCTGCTGATCCATGGCTCGTTATGCGACTACCGGTACTGGGCGCCTCAGATGGCGGCGTTTGCCGCCATTTGTCATGTGATCGCCCCCAGTTTGCGGCACTACTGGCCACAGAGCTGGGACGGGGGCGGTGAGGATTTCACCACCGATCGCCATGCCCGCGACGTTGTCGCGTTCATCGCCGAACTTGGTTTGGGGCCGGTTGATCTTTGCGGTCATTCCCGCGGTGGTTACATCGCTTTCCGCGTTGCCCAACACCATCCCGAACGAGTGCGGAAGCTGATCCTGGCTGAACCCGGCGGCTCTGTCGGAACGGAGTCTCGGCGGGCGGGTCCGACGCCCGTGGCGGCGGCGATGCCCGAAGTGACGGCGTTGATCCAGCGTGGTGAGACCGACGCCGGCCTGCGGTTGTTCATCGAAGCGATCGACGGACCTCGCGGTTGGGACCGCACCTCCAGCGCCTTCAAACAGATGGCCCGCGCCAATGCCCGGACGCTTCTCGGCCAGATCCAGGAACGCCGGCCGCCGATCACGCTGGGCGATATCGCCAAGATCCGCGCGCCGACCTTGCTGGTGGGCGGGGAGCGCACACCGCCGCCGTTTCCGGATATGCTCAACGCCCTGGAAAGCGCGTTGGCGAATGTTCAGCGCGTGACAGTGCCGAAAGCCAGGCATGCGATGAATGTTGAAAATCCCGCGGCGTTCAACGCCGCTGTCCTGGCGTTTCTCGCGGCCTGAGCGGCTATTTCGGTGTGGCCGGACTGGCCGACGAAGTGGGTGAGGGGCTTGGCCAAGGGAGCGGGATTTCTCTAGGTTGGTCCCGCCGCGCAGGCGATCAGCGTGGTTCCTGTGACAGAACCCTTATATCGCCGATCGCGCGGAGACGCTCCTCCATTCCTCCCAGGCGACGGGAAATGTCGGAGACATGCTGGGCGGCAACAGCGGAACCGGTCGCGGCGGCGGCGCCTTTCGCCTCGGCCACCAGGATATCTTCGCGGGCTTTGATGTGTTGCTCCAGCGCGATCAACCGCTCTTTGAGCATCTGGATTTCAGTAGCCTGCGCTTCCAGGATCGTGCCGTGCTTCTTTTCCAACTGGAACAGGCGGTCGAGGGCGCGCGCGCCGTTCAGCAGGTCTAACGGATTCACGGCCACCCGCGCCTAGAGGTTGTAGAGCCGGAGGAGGCGATCCGCGCGGGCTTCCTCGGCAGGCAAATCCCGGGCGATCCGGGCGAAGATCGCGGCCGCGCCGTCGGCTTCGCTGTCCGTCGTCATGCCGATTGCCGTGGGGTGGACGGTAGCGAACCGGTAGGGCGAGTTGGGTTCGGCGAAGCCTTGCCGCCGGCCGGGTGAGGCATTTTCCCCCATGGGAAGCATGTCCTTTACTGGTGCTGGATCGCGTGAGGCCAAAGCCGGTGACACCGCCTGATGGAGCTTTCGATAAACGTCCAGCGTCGGTTCAGTCCTTCCGGCCTTCCACCTGGTGAAAGTGGACTGCGAGATGCCCGCCCGTCGGCAGACCTCGGCCATGGAAAAACCGGCCTGTCCGGCGAGGGCTTCAATTTCGGCGGGTTCTAGTAGGTTCATGCAGGCATTTATGCACAAATTACCGATAGAGGTCAAGATTACGTGTGCATACATGCCCATGTATGTGCTTGCAGCGTCATTCCGGGGCCGCGGTCAGCATCGCTTCTCCACCTGCCTCGCCTTTCACAGTCGCGGCGAGGACCCGCCACCCGATCTTGCCTTCCGCCACCAGGTATTCGCGGTCATGGATCGTGCTGACGGTCGCGTCATCGTGCTCGATCACCAGCCGGAACGTCAGCCCAGCTTTCCGGAACCCGGCCTCCAGTGCATCCGTCACCGCCTGTTCGGCGGCTTTGTCGGTCACGGCGGAGCAGATGCCGTCGTCCGACGATATCAGTGCCAGTTTGGTGTCAGGGATTGACGCATCGAACACCTGGCCGGGCGCGCCATGCAGGAACGCCGCGCGGGCTTGGTCCGGAACAGGCTGCAAGGCCGTTTGTTTCGCCCAGCCGCGCAAGGCGGAGGGATTACCGGCGAACGCCAGGCAGCCCTGGATGAAGAGCCCCACGAGTTCCTCGGGGGCAGCAGCGCGGGCCGTGCCAGGGGCGAGCAGGCAGGCCGCGAGAAGGACGGCGCGCCTCAGCGCCGGAGTTCCATCTGAATCGGCCCTTCGCGGCGGCCATGGGTAAACTGATCGACCTCGGCATTGCCGCTGTCCATCAGGTGCGCCGCCGGGCCGGACCAGATGATCCTGCCGTTCAGCAGCATCGCCGCCTGGTCGCCGATCCGCCGGGCACTGGCCATGTCGTGCGTGATCGCGATCGCGGTGCTGCCCAGGCGCTTGACGCAATCGACGATCAGTCCGTCGATCACCGCGCCCATGATCGGGTCCAACCCCGTTGTCGGCTCATCGAAGAACATAATATCCGGCTGGGATGCGATGGCACGCGCCAGGGCCACGCGCTTCTGCATGCCGCCGGAGAGTTCCGCCGGCGACAAATCGCCTACCGTGGGGGCCAGCCCGACCTGACCGAGGAAGTTATCGGCCTGCGCCCGAGCGGTGGAGCGGGTGGCCTTGTGGCTGGCGAGCAGGCCGAATGCCACGTTTTCCCAGACCGGCAAGCTGTCGAACAGGGCGCCGGCCTGGAACAACATGCCGATCCGGGTGCGTGCCTGCTCGCGGTCCCGGCGGGGCAGTTTCAGGATGTCGTGGCCGTCGATTTCGATGACACCCTCATCCGGTTCGATCAGCCCGAGGACGCACTTCAATAGCACCGACTTGCCGGAGCCGGAGCCGCCGATCACGACCAGCGAGGTCCCCTTCGGTATGTCCAGATCGACGCCGTCCAGCACGCGCTTGGCGCCAAAGCGTTTGCGCAGGCCGCGGATACGGATTTTCGGTGTCTGATCGCTCATGGGGGCGTTGATGCCGTGCGGTGCGGGTTTGAGCAAGGTGGTGTGTGTTGCGGGCACGCATGGTTAGGTCTTAGCTGCATGGGTTCGAACGCCGAACCGGACAAGACGCGGCGCGAACCCAAGGAGGAAAGCGATCATGAACGATAACGCGGGGATGACCGGTACGTTGGCCCATGCAAGCGTGGACAACGCGACCTATGTGAAAGGCCGGCGGTCTTTCTTCAAATACCGTGACCTGGGTGTGACCGACGCGACCGGCGGCAAGATGCGGGCGCAGGTGACATCCGCGACGCAGGGGTTGGGGGAGCCGACAGGGTGGCACTATCACGTGTGCGACCATCAACTTGTCTATATGCTGAAGGGTTGGGTCGATCTGGAGTTCGAGGACGGCCGGAAGATCCGGTTGATGCCCGGTGACTCACTGATGATCCCGGGCGGGATGCGGCACAATGAGACCGGGACCGCGGATGAACTGGAATTGCTGGAAGTGTCCGTGCCGGCCGAGATGAAGACGGTCGTGTGCGACCCGCCGGCTGGGATGGGATAGGGGGCTTATTGAGGGACCGTGGCGTTACCGTAGGGGCTGATGGCGAGGCGCTCCCGGATGTAGCGGGTGTGTCAAGGCTTACGCGTCACAGTCAAGCGGCGGTGGAGCATGGCGTGCTCACTCACGTCCTGGCCGGGCCACGCCCGGCCAGGACGGAGAGGGTTTGGCTGGCCGGACCGCGCGCCGGCTGGCCTGTTCCCCGCGGGCGCCATTGACCCTCGCCCTGACGATTGCCCGCCGGGAACTGCGGGGCGGCGTCCGCGGTCTTTGGATCGTGCTGCTGTGCCTGGCCCTTGGTGTTGGTGTTATCGCCGCCGTCGGTACATTGCGGGCGGCCGTCGATGCCGGTTTGGCGGCGGACGGGCGCGCACTGCTGGGTGGGGACCTGGAGGTCGATAGCGGGTCTCAACGGCTGCCGGACCAACTTCGCGACTGGCTGCACCAAAAAGGGGCCACGACGTCCGACGTGGCACAGATGCGGTCGCTGTTGGTCGCCCCGTCTGGTGAGCGGCAACTGATTGAACTGAAAGCGATCGACGGCAAATGGCCGCTGGTGGGCGCAGCTATGGCCCAACCGGCCCAGCCGATCGCGGCCGCGCTCGCGCGGCGGGACGGCCACTACGGGCTGCTGGCCGAACAAATCGTCCTGGATCGCCTGAAACTGCGGATCGGTGACCTCGCCCGCCTCGGTTCGGAAAGCTTTCGGGTTGCCGGCACGTTGATGCAGGAACCTGATCGTGTGGGCACGGCGGCTCTTCTTGGGCCGCGCGTGCTGATCTCGGACCAGGCGGTGGCCGCGACGGGGCTGATCTCGCCGGGCGCGATGGTCCGCTACATGATCCGCGTAACGGTGCCCGATCCCGCCACCATTGCCAGGGACATCGAAACGGCGTTTCCGAACAAAGGCTGGCGGGTGCGCGATCCTTCCGACGCGGCGCCGGGAGTCAGCCGTTTCATCGACCAGACGGCGCTGTTTCTGACGCTGGTCGGCCTGACGTCATTGCTTGTCGGCGGCATTGGCGTGGCAAACGGCGTCCGGGCCTGGCTGGATGCGCGCGCTCGGACGATCGCGACGCTGCGGTGCCTGGGGGCCTCGGCTGGTTTGGTGTTCGCGGTGTGCCTGATCCAGGTTCTGGCTCTTGCCGCGGCCGGGATCGTCGCGGGAATCTTCGCCGGGGCGCTGCTGCCGTTGGTTGGCGCGCGATTCCTGTCGTCGATCCTGCCGGTGCCGCCGGTTCTGGGGATCTATCCGGGGCCGCTGGGATTGGCGGCGCTGTATGGCCTGCTGATCGCGCTGTGCTTCGCGCTTTGGCCACTGGGACGAGCCGCCCGCATTCCCGGTGGGGCGCTGTTCAGGGACGGTCTGATGCCCGAGGCGATTCGGCCCTCGGTCCCGCTCATCGCGGTGAACGCCGTGCTGGCGTGCGCGTTGGTCGGCCTGACGGTGGCAACCGCGACGAACAGGGCGTTCGCGGTGTATTTCTGCGTTGGTGCGGGACTGACGCTGGCGCTGTTTCGGGCAGGTGGTTTCGCGATGACGAGGTTGGCGCGATGGGCGCCGGCGTCGCGCTGGCCATCTGTTCGTTTGGGCGTAGGCAACCTGTATCGTCCGGGGACGCCGGCACCATTGCTGTTGCTGTCGGCTGGGCTTGGGCTGTCCACACTGGCCGCCGTGGCGCTGATCCAGGGCAACATGCAGCACCAGATCCAGGAGCAGTTGCCCAGCAACGCGCCCAGCTTCTTCTTCATCGACATCCAGAACGACCAACTGCCTCGCTTCGAGGCCATCGTGCATGGTCAGCCCGGTGTCGAGTCCATGCGGCAGGTCCCCTCGCTACGGGCGCGGATCGTCGCGGTGAAGGGCATCCCGGTCGATCAGGTCGTCACGACGCCGGAAGCCGCCTGGGCCCTGCGCGGCGACCGTGGCCTGACGTATGCGGCCACGCCGCCCGAGGGCACCCATCTGGTCGCCGGTTCCTGGTGGCCCGCCGACTACGATGGTCCCCCGCTGGTGTCTTTCGATGCGGCAATGGCCAAAGGGTGGGGCGTGGGGATCGGCGACATCATCCGGGTGAACGTGCTGGGCCGCGATATCGACTTGAAAGTCGCCAATCTACGCAACATCGCATGGCAGTCGCTTTCGATTAACTTTTTCATGGTCGCCAGCCCGGGCCTGCTGTCGCAGGCGCCGCATACCCATATCGCTACGGTTCGGATCGCGGATGCCGGGCAGGGGGCGCTGCTGCGGGATGTGACCGACGCATTGCCGAACGTCACCGGCATCCGGGTGCAGGACGTACTGTCCGCCATCGCCGGTTTGCTCAATCAGGTGGCGGCGGCGCTGACGGTGACCGGGGCCTTGACCTTGCTTGCCGGAATTTTTGTGTTGGTCGGCGCGGTGGCCGCGGGGCAACGCCGGCGGGTGCGGGAGGCGGTCATTCTAAAGACCCTCGGTGCCACGCGGGCGCAGATCAGGGCCGCGTGGCTGACCGAGTTCGGGCTGATCGGGCTGGCGGCCGGGCTGATGGCGGCAATCGTCGGATCGGCGGCGAGCTTCGGCATCGCGCATTACATTATGCACACCGACTGGATTTTCCTGCCGGTTACACTCATTTACACCCTTGCGGGAGCACTCGCACTCATGCTGCTGTTCGGTTATGCTGGTACAGCAGCGGCCTTGCGGGTCAGGCCGGCGCCACTCCTTAGGAACGAGTAGCGCAACTTCGGTTTCCGTCCGGCCCCGCTGACGGACCATATACGAACTGGCTCGGTTGGCTTGCCCCGGCTATGACACGGGGAGCAAATCGAATATGAATAACGCGGGCTTACGCTCGAAAGGAAACAGGGAACCATGGCTTACAGTCCGCAATTCGGGGCCTATCCACGGGCATCCGCCGCTACCACGGCTGTCTTCGACGCCGGGCTACGGGCTTACATGCTGCGGGTTTACAACTGGATGGCATCCGGCCTGCTGCTGACTGGTGTGGTGGCTTACGGCATTGCCAACACCAGCCTGCTCAATGCCTTCTATCCGCTGGTGCAGACGCCATTTGGCTTCGCGCATCAACCGACGGCCCTGGCGATGATCGCGATGTTCGCGCCGCTGGCGTTCGTGCTGGTGCTGTCGCTGGGTGTGAACAAGCTATCCACCTCGGCCGCTCAGGCGCTGTTCTGGGCGTTCTGCGCCGTGATGGGCGCCAGCCTGGTCAACATCTTCCTGATCTACACCAGTGAATCGGTCGTGCGGGTGTTCTTCATCACCGCTGCGACGTTCGCCGCGACCAGTCTGTATGGCTATACGACCAAGGCGGACCTTAGCCGCATGGGCAGCTTCATGATGATGGGCCTGTTTGGGATCATCATCGCCAGCCTTGCGAACTTCTTCTTCCAAAGCAGCGCACTGCAGTTTGCGCTGAGCATCATCGGCGTCGTCGTGTTCACCGGCCTGACGGCTTATGACACGCAGCGGATCAAGGCCAGCTACCTGCAGTTCGCGTATGCCGAGGGCGTGGATGGCGCGGCCAAGCGCAGCGTTTACGATGCACTCAGCCTGTACCTGAACTTCATCAACCTGTTCATGATGCTGCTTCAGCTTCTGGGTAACCGAAACAACAACTGACGTCCGGCTTTTGGCCAGGCTTGGGAAGGGGCGGGGGGTTTCCTCCGCCCTTTTTGTTTGTCAGCGAGGGGGCAACCCAAGACGGACGCCGACGCTATTGCCCCAGCGCGTGCAGGAAATAATGGATCGCCTGTGCGACCAATCCCGGCGTTTGAACCGAGGCGAAATGCCCGCTGTTCAGTTCCAGGAACTGTGCGCCAGGAACCAGTTTCGACATCGGTTCAATAATCGCCGGGGGGCGCAAGCTGTCGTGCCGCCCCGCGGTGAACAGGGCGGGGCAGGTGATTTTCGCAAGCTCATGCTCGATATTTTCAGCCGCCAGCATCCGGTTGATCGCCGCGAAGCTCTCGGGATCGTTACCGATCCAGCGCGCTCGGAATGCCGCGAATGTCTCGGCATCGTGGCGCACCACGGGCGGATATGAATTCGCGAGGCTTGTTTCGACAACCGACCGCATGCCGCCGGCCTCTACCGCGGTGGCGCGGTCCAGTGTTGCCTGTTTGCGATCCTCGCGCACGCCCGGGGCCGGCCCGTGCAGCACCAGCCCGGCCGCGCGCTGCGGATAGCGTACGGCGAAATGCACCGCGATGGCCGCACCGACAGCGATGCCGGCAAGCGAAACCCTGCCGGTGATGCCGAGTGAATCCAGCAGCCCGGCGAGATCATCGGCCATCTGGTCCCAGGTGACGGTGCCTCGGATCTTCTCCGACAGCCCGGCGCCGCGCGTGTCATAGCGGACCACCCGCCGGCCGTTGTTCAGCGCCGGCAGCACCTGATCCCAGCTATCCAGTGTTCCGCCCATCTCATGCACCAGCACCAGGGTGCTCGGTCCGTCGCCGCTGACGTCGTAACGCAGGCTGGTGCCGTTGACTTCGATCCAGTTCATTGCAAACGTCCCCTCAGTGTTTTGTTCGGACGATAAGCCGAACCCATTGCCTCGTGAAGGTGCGCGCATGTCCCAGAAGATGATCCTGCATTGGTCTCCCCGGTCGCCTTACGTTCGCAAGGTGATGATCGCGATCGCGGAGATGGGGTTGCAGGACCGTATCGAAATCGTTCGCACCGTCGCCGGCGGCACCACGCCGCATCTGGAGCTGATGAAGATCAACCCGGTCGGCAAGATCCCAACGCTGGAGCTGCCAGATGGGACCGCGGTCTACGATTCGCCGGTAATCATGGAATATCTCGATACCCTGCATCAGGGGCCGAAACTCTACCCCGTCGCTTGGCCCGAGCGTCTGACGGCTTTACGCCGCCATGCGCTGGGGCAGGGGATGCTGGATAATGCATTGCCCTTGCTGGCCGAGGGATTCCGCCCGCCAGAGCGCCAGAGCGAGCCGCACAAGGCGCTGTGGCGCACGAAGCTGGTTGCCTGTGTGGAGGCGCTGGAAGGCGAGGCCGAAGACCTGGGCCGTGACGCGTTCTCGGTAGGCCATATTGCGATCGGCGTGGCGCTGGGTTACCTGGATTTCCGCTTTGCCTCGCTGGCCTGGCGGGAAGGGCACCCGAAACTGGCCGCGTGGTTTGAGACGTTCAACGCGCGACCGTCCGTGGTGGCGAATATGCCGGTGGACGACCGGTAGGACGCTGTTACCCACTGGCGTTGTGTTGCTGCCACTCAAGCTCGAACTGTAGCGTTTCCTGGGGTTCCAGAGGCACTTCCAGTCCCATCGCCAGCGCCGCGACCGCCATGGCGAAGGACGTCAGCAGTGCGATGTCCACGATCTGGCGCGGGGTGAAGTTAGCATGGATACGCTCCGCCACCCTCGGGGGTACGCGGCGTCCGGCGGCGATCTCAAACGCATAGGCAGCCAGCGCATGTTCCGCTGGAGCGAGATCCTTCGGCACCCGGCCCTCGCGGATCAGCATTAACTGTTCTTCCGTGACGCCCACCGAACGCGCCAGCGGTTCATGGTGGGTCCAGCCGTAATGGACGTCGCGGACGGCAATGATGATCGCCAGTTCTCGTTGCAGCGGCGTCAGTTCCGACTCATAGCGTGTGTAGGTGCTCAGCGCGGTGAAGGCGGCCAGCCCTTTCGGGGCCAGCGCCAAGGTTTGCATCAGGTTCGAAACATAGCCGTGGCTTTCGGCGATTGTTTGGATCGTTGCGTCGAGCTCCGCTTCATCTTCAGCGGAAAGTGCGGATTTGTAACTAATCGCGGCGAACTCCTGATAGCATCGCTATAAAAGCACGCGCGCAGAATCCGGTCCAGGACGATCAGTTCATTTGGCTCGGCAACCATAACGCGAGGCTGGGAAATATCGTCAACAGGCCCAGCAACACGAACATAATGATGTGGAAAGGAATCGTTCCCATCACCACGTCGCTGAGTTCGCCATCCCAGATACTTTGTATGACGAAAAGATTGATGCCGATCGGTGGCGATATCTGGCCGAGTTCGACGTACATCACCAGGATTACGCCAAACCAGATCGGGTCGATGCCGTAACTGCCGAGCACGGGATATAAAAGAGGCACGGTGATCACGATCATGCCGATGCTTTCCACCAGGCAACCCAGCACGGTGTAAAGCACGAACAGGGCGGCGAAGAACTCGAAGTGCGAAAGATGCAGGCCGACCAGCCAGGAGGTTACACTTTCACC
Organism: Acetobacteraceae bacterium; assembly: GCA_003506895.1. GTDB lineage: Bacteria > Pseudomonadota > Alphaproteobacteria > Acetobacterales > Acetobacteraceae > Rhodopila. The sequence goes on from DNXO01000136.1 coordinate 33,056, forward strand.
GACGCCAGCGACCCCGATCGCATAGGCATAGACATAAGCGGCATAGATGATGAACAGCAGGTTGCCGCACACCTGCACCGTGTGATGCATCGCCCCGGTGAAGTGCGCCCAGGTCAGTTCGCCCCAGACCAGGCACAGGATAAAGGCGAACAGGCAGCCGCCGGATGCAGCCTCGGTCGGCGTCGCCCAACCGGCATAGATGCTGCCCATGATCGCGCCGATCAACAGCGCGAACGGCACCACGTCGGCCAGCGCGGACATCCAGGTCTGACCATTGGCGGTGGCGTTCTCTCGCGGCACCGCGCCGCTCCAGAACGAGCGAATCGCGATATAAGCCATGAACATCAGCGTCAGCATCATACCCGGAATGACGCCGGCCATGAACAATTTGGCCACGGATGTTTCGGTGAACGATCCGTAGATGATCATCGCGATCGACGGCGGCAGCAGGATACCCAGCGTGCCGCCCGCCGCCAGCGAACCGGCCGACAAGCGGCGATCGTAGTTCCGCTGCACCAGTTGCGGCAGCGCCACCCCGCCGATTGACGCGGCCGTCGCCACCGACGATCCGCTGATGGAGGCAAACAGCGCACAGCCGACGATGTTTGTCTGTAGCAGCCCTCCCGGTAGCCGCGACACGACCTTGGCGAGGCCGCGATAGATCCGGAACGACAGCCCGCTCCGTTGCATCAGTTCCGCCATCAGCACGAACAAGGGAATGGCGGTCAGGGTGAAGCTGTTCATGCTGCCCCAGGTGACGAGTCCGATCCCTTTCAGGGCGGTCAACCCGTTCTGCATCAGCAAATAGATCACGCCGGGGACGGCAATGGCGAACGGCACTGCCATACCGGCGGCCAGCAGCAGCAGGAAGATCCCGAAGGACCCGATCAGTTGCAACGCGAGCATCATGGTTTCAGACTCCGCCGGCCTGGAAGCGCCGCCAGTTACCCACGGCCGAACGCAGCAGCGACAGCGTGGCCGCCAGCATGCCGATCGGCATGATCGCCTGCGGTATCCACAACGGTGTGGCCAGCAGCGTCGGGGCGATATCCTCCGACCGGTAGGTGGAGGCGACAAAGCGGGTCAGTTGCCACAGCAGAACACCGCAAAACACCAGCGACAGCACGTCGAACAGCAGATGCGACGCAGCCTGCATCCGCGGCGACAGCCGGTTCTGCACGAACTGGACGTGGTGATAGGACCGGTAAACCTGACAAACGGGCAGCGACAGAAAAGAAATACCGACGATGATGTAGCCGCCGATCTCCTCGGACATTTCAAACGAGAAGCCGAACAGGTTCCGGGTCACGATCTCCAGGATCACGATCGCGCCCATGGCGACGATCGCGATCTCGCAGATCCACATGCATAGATTTTCCAGCAGCGTCGGTGCTGGGTGGAAACGGTCCTCGGCGGCTTCCGACGCGAACTCGGCGTCCTTCATCGGCCGACGGCGGCGCGGATTTTCGCCAGCGCATCAGCCGCATCGGGCCCATGTGCCTTGCCCCATTGGTCCCAGTACGGCTGCATCTTCGCCGTGGCCTCGGCGATCTCCGCCGGGGTGGCGTCGGTCAGGATCATGCCTTCCTTGCCGAACTGGGTGGTGATTTCGTCTTCCTGGCGGTTCATTTCCTTGGTCGCCCATTGCGACCAGCGTGCACCGGCCTCTTGCACGATCTTCTGCGTGGCCGGCGGGAGCGCCGCCAACGCTTCCTTGTTCACCACGAAGGTGGAGTTCACGTACGAGGTGGGAAAGGCAAAGCGGTATTTCAGCAGATCGTGCCAGGCCAATCCGCCGCCGGAGCTGGCGGTCAGACCGCCATCGACCACACCGCGATCCAACGCCGCGGCGACGTCGGGGGAGCCCATCGTCAGCGGCACGCCACCGAAACGACGGATGAATTCGCCCTGCTCGACGCTGGTGACGCGCAGTTTCAGGCCCTTGATGTCTTCCAGGCTGGTGATCTTCTTGCGGCCCCACAGCACCTGGAACGGGTAGGAGTACTGGCCCAGCACCGATATTCCACGTTTTCCGTAAGCCGTCTCTAGATACGGCGCGACGATTGCCATCGCCTTGTCCAGATCGGCGGGCGTTTGCAGCAGCATCGGCAGGCGCAGCACGCCGGTGATAGGGATCGTCCCGGTGGCGAATCCGTCGTCGGCGATCTGGATCACGTTATCCGTTACCGCGGCGGTGATGCCGTCCGCCTTGATCGGCAGGCTGCCGCCGAGATGGAGGTTAATCAGCACGTCGCCGTTGGTCTTTTCTTTGATTTCGTTGATCATTCTGACCATCGCATCGACCGACGGCTGCTTGGCCAGCGGATTATAGACGTAGCACTCCCATGTGGTGGCGGCCTGGGCGGCAGTCGCGGTCAGCAGCAGGCACGCGGCCAGAATGGTTCGGCGGAACGGGTGCGGCACGGGACGTTTCCTTATTCCTTGTTGTCCTTACCTTACCCGGTGCGAGCGGCTTGGCAACGGCACGGGCCGGCGCCGCATTAATTTTGGCGGCGTTAACCTGATATTCGCTATTGCCGCCCATCCTGCCGGCTCTCTTCGATGCAAAGGAACCACAGGATGCTGAAGAAACAGTTCAAGCTCTCGCTGCTAGCGCTTATCTGCGGGCTGACCGGTTGCGTCGCCGCGCCGCTGGCGCAAATCGCGGCAAGCCAGATGTCCACGCCCGCTGCGCCTTGCCCAGCCGGGACTACTTGCCAGCCTACCGGGGTGGCGGCCGATATTTCCAAGGGGTTGGGCGACTCGTTCCACAAGCTGACCAGCCTGGCGTCGGACAGCCAGACCCCGCCGCGGTAGGCGATGGTCAGACGGCGCGCAGGACCTTGCGCATGAAAATCGTCCCGGCGATCGGACTCTTATAGTAAGGCGGCGTGGTCTCGAAGCCCAGTCGGCGATACAGCGCCTGGGCAGACGTCATCGACCCCAAAGTGTCCAGCCGCATCGCCTGGTAACCCGCGTTGGTGGCGGTTTCGATCGCCGCCCTCGCCAACGCCACCCCGGCACCCGTCCCCCTGGCGGCCGGGCGGACATACAGCCGCTTCATCTCACATTCCCCCGGCGCCGTCAGGGGACGCACGGCGACGCAGCCCAGGAACGGCCCCTCAGACGTGGCTGCCACCAGCAGGGTCCCACCGGGCGGCGCATAGGCGCCGGGAAGGGCGGCCAGTTCCGCGTCGAAGCCCTGGTAGGACAGGTCCACGCCCAAGGACGCGGCATACTCCTGGAACAGGCCGGCGACAGCGGCGATCTCGTGCATTCCAGCCGGCCGCACTGAAAATCCGGCCGTCATCCTAACGCTTGGCGAAGTCAACGATCGCGGCGAATCCGGTCTCGGTTCCAATAGCCAACTGCGTCCCGTCGGGGCTCCAGGCCAGGGCACTGATCGGGCCATGGTCCGGCGGAACCACCGGCAGGATGCGCGAGGAGCCGATATCGGCGACCACGACCAGACCATCGGCGAATCCGCCGGCGACGATCTCATCCCGAGGGTTACTGGCGACCTGATTGCAGATGATGCCGTCGCCGCCCGCGAGTTCCAGCGGGGCCTTGCCCATCGGGCCGCCGCCAAAGAATGGCCACAGAACCATCGCGTCGGCGCCGCTGCTGGCCATCCATTTGCCATTGCGGGTGAACGACAGGCTGACCGTCTTGGCGGGATAGCCGCTCATGCGCATGTGCTCGCCGTTGGGCAGCTTCCAGCCATGCAGGGCGTTCTCTTGCATCGCCGTCACCACGGCCTCACCCTCGGGGTGGATTGCGATGCCGGTGTGGCTGCCTTTCCACTCCAGCTTGCGCGGGGTGTCGGTCTTCGCTGCCACGAACCACAGGGAGGCGCCATTGTAGTGCGACGCCCCGATCCGCTTGCCCTTGCCGTCGAAAACCAGGCCCGTGACCGTGGAGGGGTGGATAAGCTCCTTCAGGATCTGCCCCGCCTGATCATAAAGCCGCACGACCTTGCCGGCGCTGGCGGCGATCAGGCCCTTGCCTTTGTCCAGCGTGTGAGTGGCAACGTGCTCGACCCACTTCATGCCGAAGTCGCCGACGTTGGAGACTGTGCCGTCCGCGCCGACCCGGTTCAGCTTGCCGTCGTCGCCGGCGGAGATGAAGCCGTCCCCGGTTGGATCGGCGGCGAAATCCAGCACCGAACCATCGTGGGCTGCCGCGGAAATCCACTCACTGGTTACCCCGACCGTCGCCAACCGCACGGTTCCATCGCCCAGCGCGAACCCGGCACGCCGTCCGTCGCGCGAGAAACGCACAGCGACAACAAATGCATCCAGTTCGCGGGACGTGCCCCGCGACGTTACCAAAAACTCTGTTCGAGACGTCTGGCTCATGATCGGTCGTTCTCTCTATTCGTCATGGCCTTGGCCATCGTGTCAGGACAGGGCCACGCCCAGCCCTGACGCGCTAACGCGACCTAGTCCGCCGCGCAACCCTCGAACCCACGGCGCAATTGCGGGCGGTTCAGGTTACGGCCGATGAACACCAGGCGGCTGTTCTTCGGATCGCCCTCCTTGACCGGGCCGATGAAGTCGCCGTCGGCGATCATATGCACGGCCTGGAATGCGAACCGACGATCCTCGTTCGCGTAATGCAGGATACCCTTGGTCCGCAGCAGATCCGCGCCCTTGTCCTGCAGCAGCACGCCGATCCAGGCGTTGAACTTCTCGGGGTCGATCGGCTTCTCGACCTCGAAGCTCATGGACGAGATGTCTTCATTGTGTTCGTGGTCGTCGTCCCCCTCCAGGAAATCGGGGTGCATCGCCAGGATGCGCGACAGGTCGAACGCGCCGCGATCCAGCACCTGCGCGATCGGCAGGCTGGCCCGCTGCGTGCGGTGAATGATCGCGAACCGGTTGATGCCGCGGATCGTCGCTTCGACGGCGTCCAGTTCCTCGGGCGTCACAAGATCGGTCTTGTTCAGCACGATCACGTCGGCAAAGGCGATCTGGTCGGCGGCCTCATGGCTGTCGGCCAACCGGGCCGGCAGGTGCTTGGCATCGACCACGGTCACGATCGCATCCAGGCGGGTTTTGGCCTTGACGGTATCGTCCACGAAAAATGTCTGCGCTACCGGTGCCGGGTTCGCCAGGCCGGTCGTCTCGATGATAATGCCATCGAACTTGTCGCGCCGCTTCATCAAGCCGCCGACAATACGAATCAGGTCGCCGCGGACGGTGCAGCATATGCACCCATTGTTCATCTCGAACACTTCCTCGTCGCTGTCCACGACCAGGTCGTTATCGACGCCGAGTTCACCGAACTCATTGATGACGACCGCGTATTTGCGACCGTGGTTCTCGGTCAGGATGCGGTTGAGCAGGGTGGTCTTGCCGGCGCCGAGATA
>DNXO01000136.1:38681-58149 GCA_003506895.1 Acetobacteraceae bacterium
CGGCGCCGAGATAGCCGGTCAGCACCGTTACCGGCACCTGTGTGTTGATGTCAGCCATGATCGCTGGCTCCTGAGCTGTTTCACCCAGCAATATAGGTGTGGCGTGCTTCGTCAACTATGCTTGATTACCCGGCGCATGGCAGCGCGGCGGATTGCGGCTGTCAGGATTCCAGCAGCCGCCGCAGCAACTCCACATCCTCGGCGAATGTTCCGTCGCGCTCCATCAACTCGGTCACGCGCGATACGGCGTGCATCACCGTGGTGTGGTCGCGGTTGCCGAACTTGCGGCCGATCTCCGGCAGGCTGCGACTGGTGAGCTGTTTCGCCAAATACATCGCCACCTGACGCGGCCGAGCGACGGCGCGGGCTCGGCGGGCGGAGGACATGTCGGTCAGCCGGATGCTGTAATGTTCCGCGACTTTCTTCTGGATTTCCTCGATCGTCACACGGCGATCGTGGGCCTTCAAAATATCGTGAAGTACTTCGTGTGTAGTCTCTAAAGTAACGGGGCGTCCAAATAAGTTGGCGTGTGCGACCAGCCTGTTTAATGCACCCTCTAACTCACGAACATTTGATGTAATCTTATGTGCCAGGAATTCCAGCACCTTTACCGGGACATCGACTCCCGCCCGAGCGGCCTTTGCTTCCAGGATGGATATGCGTAGCTCGTATGTCGTGGAGTGTAGGTCAGCGACCATTCCGCAACCCAGGCGGGTGCGCAGCCGGTGTTCGAGCCCGTTCAGATCGGACGGCGACTTGTCCGCCGAGACGACGATCTGTTTCCCTTGTTCAACTAAATAGTTGAAAGTATGGAAAAATTCTTCCTGCGTATTGTCCTTGCCGATCAAGAACTGGAGATCGTCGATCATCAGCACATCGACGCTGCGGAGGTTTTCCTTGAACTCCATCGTCGATTGGCTGCGGATCGCGGCGATGAAGCGGTACATAAACTTCTCGGCCGACATATAGGCGACCGACACTGGCGCGGTGGTGCGATCCGTCAGTTCCCAGGCGATGGCATGCATCAGGTGGGTCTTCCCGAGGCCGACTCCGCCATAGAGGAACAGCGGATTAAACCCGGGGCTGGACGGACGTTCGGCGACGCGGCGCGCGCACGCATAGGCAAATTCGTTAGGTTTTCCAACGACAAAGCCTTCGAACGTGAAGCGCGGATCAAGTGGTGCGGCGAGGTCGGACCGTGGTTCGACCCGTTCCTCATTCCAACTATTGGCTGCGATGGGGGCCGGAGCCGGGGCTGATGCGGGGGCCGGGCGCGCGGCTTCGATACGTGGTGCGGGCACTTCTTCGCGTGGGGCCGCATGGGTTTGAGCCAAGGCGACGGGGGCAGGCATCGAGCCACCGACACGGACCTCGACTCGGCGGATGTCGGCATTTTCGGATTGCCACAGGGTGCGCAAGCGGTCGCCATACCGGGTGGACACCCAGTCCCGCAGGAAGCGCGTTGGCAAATTGACTGTAATTTCATCGCCTTCCAGGCCAGCCAAGGTCATCTGGCGTAGCCAAGTGCGATACTCGACCTCACCCACTTCAGCCTGGAGCCGCCCTCTGATTCTTGTCCATTGGACCGCGATTTGCGGCATTTCCACGATCTCAGGCTCAGTCGTGGTCATCCAAAGCCCCCTTGAATCGGCGTTAGCCAGACAAAACATTTTCTTACCGACGAAATGAAATCGCTCGGCGTTTCCCATGTTTCCTGCCAAAAAGACGCAGTTTCTCACGACCTCGAAAGGGTTCGTTTTTCGAATAATCGAGCTTTCCGGCTGGCAGCAGTAAGTATGTCTAGAGTTTAGGATGGAGGCAATCGGAAATTAAGGTCGTCAAAACGAATCCAATATGAACGAAATAACATTACCAGAATATATTCGCGCTCCGCCCAGCGATGATGCCCCCTATTGGGGCTCTGCGCCAACGCGACTTCGCAAATTGAATATCGATAATTTTCATTTCCTGGGGCGATGCACTGCCCCGGTGAATACCGGCCAACCCTGACGGTCGACCGGATCCGTCGTCTCAGGCCGTCTGGATCGCCTTGATCCGGGCGGAGAGGCGAGACAGCTTGCGGGCAACGGTGTTGGCGTGGATCACGCCCTTACCGGAGGCGCGCTGCATCTCAGGCTGGGCCGCCTGCAGGGCTTCCGCCGCCGCCGACTTGTCACCGGTGGCGATCGCGGTTTCGACCTTCTTAATGAAGGTACGCATACGCGACTTCCGCGCTTGGTTGCGCGCGGTGCGGGTGACGGTCTGACGGATGCGCTTGCGCGCTGATGCGGTATTGGCCATGCGTTCTTCGATCACAACGTTAAAGAGCCCAGCGCCCCCGGCGTTGAACCGGAGCGCTTTGGCGGAAGACGCGGGTTCTACGCAGCACCCCCCCGCGAGTCAAGGCCGTTTCCCCCCGAGTCCGGTGGCCTCAGGGCACCAGGATGCCTGCGCGCTTTGCCTTCTCCTCGGGTTCGACATGGATGGTGATCATGAGATGACCCATCTCGGCTTTCAGTGCATCCTCGATCCGGTCGCAGATCGCATGCGCCGCGGCAACGGTCATCACGCCGGGCACGACAAGGTGGAATTCCAGGAAGGTCAGCCGCCCGGCGTGCCGGGTTCGCAGGTCATGTGCCTCGATCGCACCGGACGCGCTGCCGGCGACCAGTTGCTTGATCCGGTCCACCACCGCCGGCTCTGGCGCGCTGTCCATCAATCCATTGACCGAGGTCGAGATCATCCGCATGCCCGCCCACAGCACATAGACGCCGGTCGCGGCGGCCAGCAGCGGATCGAGCCAGTACTGGCCGCTGAACACGGCCAGTAACACGCCTATGGCGATTCCGACCGAGGTGACGACGTCGGACAGCAGATGCCGCGCATCGGCATCGAGTGCGGGTGAGCGCAGCCGCCGGCCGGCGGCAAGCAGAACGGCGGACCATGTCGCGTTCATCACGGTCGCGGCCGCATTCAGCGCGAGTCCCTGGAACGGGAGGGCGAGCACATGGCCGTGCTTCCAGCTTTCCCAAGCCTCGGCAAAGATCAGCAGCGCGGCGACGACGATCAACGCGCCCTCGATGACGGCGGCGAAGAACTCCGCCTTGTCGTGACCATAGGGATGGTTGGCGTCAGCCGGCCGGGCGGCGAAGCGCAGCGCGCCCAGGGCGATCAGGCTGGCGGCAACATTGACCGTGCTCTCCAGCGCGTCGGAATACAGCGCCGCGCTGCCGGTGAGCCACCAGGCGGCGCCTTTCAAACAGAGCACAAGGCAGCCTAGAGCCATACTGCCGAGTGCGAAGCGCTCTCCGGATGTCATGCGCGGCGCCTAGCACATCGCCGGGCGCGCGTCAGCCGTGTGCGGATCAGAGCGGTGACCCGGACGATCGATTAACGAGTCAGAATGGCATCCCCGAGCCGGCGCGCGTGGATGTCACTCTAGGATGCCGCGGCGATCTGTGCTTTGCGCATCTGGCTCGCGCGCAACGGCCGCAGCACGAACAGTGCCAGCAGGACGACAACGACATTGGTGACCGCGGCGACCAGGAAGACCGACTCCCAGCTACCGGTTGCCGATTTCAGCACGTTTGCCAAGGGCACCAGGAAGGCCGAAGTGCCCTTGGCCGTGTACAGCAGGCTGGCATTGGTGGTGGCGTATTTAGGGCCGAACGTGTCGGTGCAGGTGGAGGGAAACAGGGAGAAAATCTCACCCCAGGTGAAGAAAATCAGCCCGGCGCACAGCACGAACGCCCAGGGCGTCTGTCCCGCTACCGCCAGCAGCCAGTAGCTGAACGCGCCCAGGCTGAACGCCAGCGCCATCGTCTTCTCCCGTCCGATTCTGTCGGACAGACCGCCGAAGACCGGCCGGGCGACGCCGTTCAATACGTTGTCCACGACGAGCGCGACGCTGAGTGTGCTGGCGCCCATGAAGATCGCGGTGTTGGATATGCCGTAGTCCTTTGCGATCGGGCCAAGCTGCGCCGTCGCCATCAGTCCGCTGGCCGAGACGCACAGGAACATCGCATACAGAAGCCAGAAAATCGGCGAGCGCAGCATCTCCAGGCTCGTTGAGCTGCGTATCGACTGCCGCAAGTTGGGGTTTCCCTGGTTGGACAAGACGATCGGCTGGTCCGGTCCGCGCAAAACCTTTGCGACGATTACAAGGACCACGGCCTGGCCAATGCCAAACCACAAAAAAGCCTGCTGGTAACCAGCCGCGCCGATGGTCAACCGAATCGGCACTACGGTCAGCGCCGCACCGGCCCCAAATCCGGCGGCCGTCAGGCCGACCGCCAGCCCACGCCGATCGGGGAACCATTTCACGGCGTTGCCGACACAAGTAGCATAGATGGCGCCGGCGCCGGTGCCGGATACCGCGGCACCTAGATATAAGAGTGCCAGCGACTCGGCATAGGCGTTAAGCACCCAGCCGATCCCAACCAACAGACCGCCTCCGGCGATCGTCAGGCTGGGACCCGTCCGGGGACCCAACCGGTCCACGATCGCGCCGGCGGCAGGGGTCAACCAGGTTTCCGTGGCAATGAAGATGGAGAATGCCCACTGGATTTCCGCCAGGGACCACCCGCGCGCGACATGCATCGGATCGACGAACAGCGTCCAGGCGTATTGCAGGTTGGCAATCAACGCCATGCAGAGGACGCCAAGCGAAAGTTGGACCCAACGGCCACGCAAAGCCGGTAGCCCGGAGATGTTCTCGGACACGTTCATGCTCCCCAAACGCCGGTTCGGCATTATTGTTTCAGTCCGCCGCCGCGCACGCACTTATAACTATTCCGGCGGAATGACAAAAGCGCTTCGGCGACGATGCGCTCGCTTAAATGAGAAGAAACAAAGATGGCGGCGCGCCGGTTCCCGCGCTATCCAGCGCCCGGATTCGGAAAAAGAGGAAAAGCCATGCGTCGACTCATGAGTGCTGTTGCCGCCCTGACCATGCTGTCCGCCCAGCCGGTGCTGGCCGCCCGTCAATGCACGTCGCTGGCGGACCAGTCGGCATTCGAGGTGCAGGCCCTGCGTAGCGAGTTAATGGTGCTGGCCACCGGGTGCCACACGGACGAGCAGTACAACGCTTTCATCCGTCGTTTCCAGGCGGACCTGCAGGGCAATGAGAAATCGATCAATGCCTATTTCCAGCACCGCTACGGCCGTGCGGCGCAAACCGAACACGACCGGTTCGTGACCGATCTGGCGAATGCGATTTCCCGCCAGGGCAGCGACCTGGGTGGGGATTTCTGTCCGCGCAACGGGATGATCTTCAACGAGGTGCTGGCGCTTGAGAACGCGTCGGAGTTGGCGGACTTCGCGGCGGGCAAGGATCTGGTCCCGGCCTCGGTGGATATCTGCACGCCGATGCCCTCCAGCGCCGCGACCACACGTAAGGCGGCCGCGGCACAGAAGCGCTAGACGCGGGCCTGATATCGGCGGGCGACCTCGCGGGTTGGGATGTCATGGTGGGGGCTGGCCAGTGCAAACTGGCGGCCCGCGCCGCCAGTTGCCGCTCCATCGGCGCCTTCGGGAGTGGTGCCGCCTTGTCCTACCGATGTTTCTGGCCGGGGTCGGACAATTTGGCCAGATCGAGCATGGATGCCACGGCCGCCGCGTGGTTCAGCCACAGATCGGCGGGACCGCGAGCCAAGGCCCTGCGCGACAGCGCGGGCGCGTCGAGGTCCCAATCAATCGGCGGGCGCGTCAGCAGATGTTCGGTCAGGACAGACGAAGCCTGCATCTTTCCCTGGAAGCAAAACCGATTCGTGGCCGATCAAACGCTTATTTTAACGCGCATGGGGCCTGTGCCCGCCAGGAGGAGGTAGCATCATACCTTCTCAACCTCGGCCCGCCCCAGGATGCCGGTGGGCATGAAAATCAGCACGACGATCAGGATCGAGAACGCGGCGACGTCCTTGTATTCCACGCTGAAATAGGCTGACCAGAAAACCTCGATCAATCCGATCAGCAGGCCGCCCAGAACCGCGCCGGGCAGGCTGCCTATGCCGCCCAGAACCGCGGCGGTAAAGGCTTTTACGCCGGCGATGAAGCCGATGTAGAAGTCGATCACCCCATAGTACAGCAGGAACATGAACCCGGCGACGGCGGCCAGGGCGGCGCCGATGACGAAGGTCAGGCTGATCGTGCGGTCGGTGTCGATACCCAGCAGGCTGGCCATTTTCAGGTCCTGCTCGCAAGCGCGCATGGTCCGTCCCAGCGGGGTCTTCGTCACCAGCCAGGTAAAAATCCCCAGGATGGTCATGGTGATCACCACGATGGCGATTTGCATCCAGGACAGCCTGACCGCGAAACCGCCCCGGTCCATGATCTCGATGCCGCCGGGAATAATCGCCTCGATCGGTTTGACCCGGGCACCCTGGCTGACCTGGACGAAGTTCTGCAGCGTGATCGACATGCCGATGGCGCTGATCAACGGCGCCAGCCGAAAGGACCCCCTGAGCGGCCGATACGCCACACGTTCGATGGTCCAGCCATACAACGCGGCGATGCCGGCTGCGAAGATCAGCGTCAGGGCAAGTGCGAGCGGCACCGAGGTAATGCCGAGCGCGGCCAAGCCAAGAAGGGCGATCAAGGAGAGGAAGGAACCGACCATGAACACGTCGCCATGGGCGAAATTGATCATCCCGATGATGCCGTAAACCATGGTATAACCGACCGCGATCAGGCCGTAGATCATCCCCAGCGTCACGCCGTTGATGAGTTGTTGCAGGGCGTAGGCCAATCGATCTCCGATTCCAGTGCTTGGCGCGATGCAACCATGCGGGACGCATATGGCGCAAGGGTGGTCACCGTCCGCTTGGGCGGGTTTCGTCCCTGTGTTGGAAATGGCTGGCGTCACGGCGCGTGAAGCGTCATGACCGGCCAAACAATCCTGGAACGCTACCGCTTCTGGCGCGGTTCGGCGACGTATCGGGTGCGGGGGCGTTGAAAGGGCTGTCGGCGAAGGAGCATCCCGTCGATCAGCGACGGATCAATACTGTGATTCGTGATAAATAAAAACCAGTGTTGTCACAAGTATTGGACGCGGTTTCCACCAAGGCCTGGCGGGTGCGAGGGGCGCCGGCGAGGTGATCCCCGATGTCCAGTACCGGTATCGGGTCGGCATTCATGGCGATCTGTTTTCGCTGCGTGGGGGAAACCGTATCGCGGCGCGATGCTCAGTTGGACCGTGGGCCGGCACTTTGTGAGGGATTGATGCCGACTCCCAACGGCTGAAACCCAGCATTGTTGCGCCCTTCAAGGCGCGAGATCGATTGATCGATCACATCCAGATCGTCCTGGTAGATGACGATGCGACGAAGCGCGCGCAGCCGGTCCAATTCCGCCGACGCCGTCGGTCTCAGCCCGTTCGATTTCCGGATCAGGGTGCTCATGTAATGATAATGCCCACTTCCCCGGGCAAGATGATGATATTTCCGTTAAAGCCGCCAAACATGAGCATAATTTCGTATCAATCGTAATGAAACCATTTTGTAGTAATTTTTGACGCTCGGGCCCGTTCTGTCACGATGGCGGGGCGTGTGCGTTCGGCTGTGGAGATTGCGCTTATTCTTGACTGGTGATGTCTTTTTATTGATCTGGAATGGCGTTGGTCTGCCGAGCTCTCGCGAAAGCAGGGCGAGCGGTTGCGCGCTGGTGGTAGCCAAGGACAATGTCGGCGACCGGCACGCCATAGCGAACCGCCCAGGTAATGCAGGTCGAAAGCAGAACGCCGGCGGCCGTGAAGCACCGGCCTATGATGTAGTGCGGTTTGTCATACAGTGCCCGTTCCACCGTCCGCACCGGCATCTGGGAATACGTCGCGGCCAGCCTCGCTGGCCATCACCATGCCTCCGTCCAGGGCCGCAGATCGAGTTCGTGCGTCCATGCATCCCGAGGTTGTTTGTGCAGAATCCAGTAGTTCTCGGCGATGGAATCCGGGTTGAGGATTCCATCCACGGCCTTTCGGGACTCATAGGTGCCAGGGGCGCGTTGCCTGGCAAATTCAGTGTCGATCGCGCCATCGACGACGACATGGGCGACATGAATGCCGTCCGGCCCGAGTTCCCGGGCCATGCTTTGTGCCAGGGCGCGCAGGGCGTGTTTGCCGCCCGCGAAGGCCGCGTAGCCGGTGCCGCCACGCACGCTGGCGGTGGCGCCTGTGAACAGGATCGTGCCGCGCTTGCGGGGAACCATGACCCGGGCTGCCTCGCGCCCCGCCAGGAATCCGCCCAGGGCGCACATCTCCCAGACTTTTGTGTAAACCCGGGTTGTCGTTTCCCGGATCGGAAAGCGCACATTGCCGCCGACGTTGAACGACATCACCTCGATCGGGCCGATATCGCGCTCGATGGTTTCGAACAACCCGGTCACCTCGTCCTCGCGGCGCGCGTCGCTGCCGAAAGCGTGGGCCTGGCCGCCTTCTTCCTCAATGCGCCGGACCAGCGGTTCCAACTTGTCGCCGTGGCGGCGGGTGACGCAGGCGATGTAGCCTTCCCGAGCGAACCGGCGGGCGATGGCGCCGCCGGTTGAGTCTCCAGCCCCGATCACTAGGGCGACTTTGGGTTGCGACATGGAGGTGCTCCCGATAGTATTATGATGAAAGCGTTGTGGCCTGCCCCCACGATGTCAATCCCGTCCAAACACAAACCTGTGAGACATCGCGGTTCCTGTGCCATACACCCCGGACCTGGGACGGTGGAGACGGATGAATGCAGCCCTCGCGTTGGGACTGGAACGTGGCGGTGTTCTGCCGGAACGAGCAGGCCTCGATCGGTCGCTGCATCGAAAGCATCGCGCGGGCCGGGCGTGACAAGCGCACGCTGATCACCCTGATCGTCAACGGCTCCACCGACGCCAGCGCCGCCACCGCACTGGACGCCGCTCGGCGGTGCGGCGCACATCTCGCCGTTTACACGATCCCGCATGGCGACAAGGCCAACGCCATGAACCGGTTCTATTACGAACTGCGGGAGAGTGCGGACTATTACTTCTTTGTCGATGCCTACGCCAAAATCAGCCCCACAGCGCTGAGTGAACTGGAAACCTGTCTGGCGACCCGTCCGGACATAACGGCGGCAACGGGCATCGCGGCGAACGGACGGACCATGAGCCGTGACTCCGCGCCGACGTTGGCGTGGGGCGGCCATCTACACGGCCAATTGCATGCGTTGCGGCGGGACTTCGTCGAACGGCTGGTTGGCCGGGGCATCCGCGTGCCGATCGGCCTGTATTACGGTGACGGTTTGGTGGGGTCGATGGCGATGCACGACCTGGATCCGCTGCAGATCGAGTGGAAGACGCAACGGATCGGCGGCAGTTCGGGAGCGACCTATGAAATCCCGGTGTTATCGCCGTTCCGGGTGGATGACCTGAAGCGCCAGTTTCACCGCAAGGTCCGCCAGATGCGTGGCCGGCTGGAAAACCTGGCGATCCGGGGCATCGTGTATGACCACGGCTACGAGGGGCTGCCGGAATATGCCGACGACATGATCCTGGCTTATCTGGCCAGCAACCCGCTGCCGCGCCAGTCGCTGATCGACCGCCCGTTCCAGGCATTGGCGTTGCGCCAGATACGGGCGTCCAGCCGCCCCGATCCCGAACGGCTGAAGCCTGTCTTGCTGGAGCGGGTGTAGAGCGTGATCCGCGGTGCTGGAATCACCCGAGCGGTGACTCACCCTCTACATAAAAGTCAGCTTTTGCCGGCGTAACTTTTCGCCATGCCCTCGCCCGGTTCCGCCTGGGGGCCAAACGGCATGATCGGGTAGCGCAGGCCGGCTTTCGCCAAACCCTGCAAACCGGTCACCGCGCGTTGCAGATCGGCCGGCGGGCAAGCCATCAGCATTTCGTCGTCCGCCACTCCGCCGTAGCGGCGTTCGGCGTAGCACGGGATCGACAGGCTGACTTTCTTGTTCTTCAGTGCGCTGCCCCAACTATCGGCGCAGGCGCTCTCGCCGGTGATGCTGAAGTCGTAGCGCTGGTAGTTGCGCCATTGCAGACCGTTGATGAACAGGATCATCTGCGCGGGGTTGCCGTAGAACAGGCATACGTCCGGCGGGCTGAGCCGGCCGGTTCGCAGCGGCGAGATCGCGAGTCCGTGGTAGGTTCCGGGTGTCACGCGCGGCATCTGCGCTTGGTGCGCGGCGGAGGCGGTACGGTTCTCGAACCAGACGCCCTCCATCTTTCGCCCGGATGTATAGATGTCGCCGGGTGCGTCCAGTCCGATCACGCTGCTGCAGCTTGAGAACGGCGGCACGTTTTCGGTGGTGATCCCCAGGGTGAAGCCAGCCATGCGTGACTGGGTCACCAACTGACAGGTGGAGTAGGTCTTTCCCTTGGCCGGCCGGCGGAGTCCGGGGACAGCCTCCATCTCCGCCACGTCCTCGAACAGCTTCATGCCGATCGGGAAGGTGCGCAGGCGTAGCAGTTGATTAAGCTGTTCCGCCAGATCGGCGATAATCTTGCCATCCAGGGCAGGCGTGTCGGGCATATCGTTCATGGTGTGGTTCCTCCTGCCCGCATGCTGGCATGGCCGGAGGCCCCTGTCATCGACGGTAAGTGGGGCTTAAACCCCGTGCGGAACGTGTGACCGCCTGAACGCCCGGGTAAACCGCCGCAGGCCCGCCATTTGCTGCTGCCCCCATGTTCCGGTCGCCAGCGCCTCTTCGCCCGACGGGTCGCCCGTCGGCACGTAATCCCGAGAGAAATCCGCTGTGTCAAACAACATGTCCCACCACGGCAGCACCGAACCGTAGTTGCAACTGCGGTCGCCGGCACCCAGCACGCCGTGATGTGCGCGATGGAACCGGGGCGAGATCAGCAGGCGGTCCCCGAGCCAGCCGAAGGACAGCCGTACGTTGGCGTGGGACAGCGATTCCAGGAACCGCAGCAGCAGCACCAGCAGCGGAAACTGCAGCGGCGGCACGCCGATCAGCAGCGCGATCACACCGAACCAGACGAAGGCGATCAGGTCATCCAGCACATGGTTTCGGTCGTCCGACCAGAACGTCATCTGCCGCTGGGCATGATGCAGCGAGTGCAACGCCCACCACCAGCGGAACTGATGCGCCAGCCAGTGCCGCACATAATCGGCGAAATCCAGGATGATCGCATACAGCACGAAGGTCAGCACCTGCTGTCCCAGCAGGGCGGGGAAAAGCCCCTCAAGCGTTGGCGGGACCCAACCCTGATCCGTCATCCATCCGGTGACCGAGACCTGTGCTCTGTAGAACAGCACGTAGGTTACGAAGGGCAGAATCCCGACCCGGGAAAGCAGCGTGTAGAGCACATCGACGAGTACGGCCTTGCTGTCGGGCCAATGCTCGACCGGGCGCCAATGTTCCAGCGGCAGGCAAACCGCGAAGGTCACGGCGACCTGGGCAGCGCCGTACAGCGCGAACAAAGCCCAGCCGTAGGAGACGTCCTCCCAGTTCATCAGTCCGAACTGGTACAGCGCCGGTATCAGCAGGTGCTCCTGCAACCAGCCGGCGGCGAGGTCGAACGGATCGCCCATCAGCGGCTGGAGACGACCGTGGGCGAGGGGCCCTTCGGGTTCAGGAACAGCCCGTGCGGGGAGCGGCCCACATCGATCGTCTCAAACGACCCGGTGGCCGGGTCGAGAACAGCGACTTTCTCCGCCCAGCGGCGAGTGATCCAGATATTGCCGTTCGGTGCGAAATCCATGTCGTCGGGGCCGCCGGGGATGGCGTAGCTACGGATCGGTTTAAGCGTCGTCGAGTCCAATGACACCGTCGTGCCGCCAGCCCGGTTGTTCACCCAAAGGATTTTCCGGTCGGGCGACAGGAAGAGGTTATGCGCGCCCTTGCCGGTCTGTACATGTTCGAGAACCTTGCCGGTTTCCGGATCGACGACCGCGAGGTAGTCGGTGCCCATATCGGCTACCAGGACCTTGCCATTCAGCCACAACACGCCCGCGGGGGTTTTGCCCACGGGAACCGTCCATTTCGGCGTCATCGTCCGTAGATCGAACGCCGCCAGCTTGTCGCTGTCCTGCAGGCTGACGAACACTGTCGAGGAATCCGGCGCATAAGCCAGATGGCTTGGTGTCGCCACCACGGGGAACCGCTTCACCAGCTTCATGCTGGCGGCGTCGTAAACATCCACCTGATTACGGGCCAATCCGTTGACCGTCAGGAACTTGCCGTTTGGGCTGAACGCGAGCTGATATGGATCGGTTACCGGCACGCGCTGCTGCACCTCGCCCGTGTTCGGGTCCAGGAACATCATCTGGTTGCCGGCTGTGTCACCCACCAGCAGGCTCCGTCCATCGGGGCTCAGGATCAGATGATGCGGCTCCCGCAACGTGGGGATGCGCCGGACCTCTTTCTGGGTCGCCATGTCGATCACGCTGATCGATGCGCCTCCGGAATTGATCACGAAGGCGATGCCGCCCGCCCAGGCCTGGGTGGTGAATCCGGGCGTGGCGAAGCAAAGGGAAAGCAAAAGGAAAAGGCGCCGCATGGCCAGTGATACTCCGGCAGGATGGCGCCGTTCCCTACGCCACAAGGCCGGAATCGGGCAAGGCTATTCGGGCGCCGTCAACGGATCGCCGCGGGCGAAGACGGCGGTGACGAAAGCGAAAAACACGCAGGCCGGGGTCGAGATCAGCACATTGTCGGTGATCGCATGAAACCCCAGCGCGACGAACGCCAGCCGCATGATCCGGCGGTCCGAGGCCGGCAAGCGGCGTGTATGGACAATCGCCCAGCCGGCCATCAAGGCGATGAGCAGGGCCTCGCCAAACACTCCGCCCTCGACTTCGATGCGGAGATATTCGTTATGCGCGGCCCAGGTGTGCAGCGCCCGGGCGACCCGGCCATCGGAGGGCACGATCGCGTTACCGGCGCCGCTGCCCCAGCCGAACCATAGCGACCGCGCGGCCGCATCCTCGAAGCTGGGCCACAACAGGTCGCGTCCGCTCAGATTGCCCGTCTCATGCAGGAAGACGTTGAACAAACGGATTTCATCAAGGCTGCCGGCCAGAAGCAGCAGCGCGGGAAGCAGCGCCAGTGCCGAGAGCACCAGAAGCAGCCGCTGACGGGCGGGGAATACATCGGAGCGGATCGACACCAGGCTGATCCCGGTTACCGCCACCGCGTAAGCGAAAGGTGCCCGGGCGCCGGTCAGCGTCAGGACCAGGAAGTTGATCAGCAGCAGAAACAGGTCGCCGCGCTGGCCCCGGCGGAAAAGCTGGGTCAGGCAGGCATAGATCGCCGGCAGGCAAACCCCGGCCAGAAACGCGGGATGGCCCAGGCCGGCCAAGCGTGCACCGCCGCTATCGACGAATAATGGGCGGATGTCCGCGGCCGCAAGCGGCAGGCTGGCCAGAACGGCCACCAACGGGCACCATTTCGTTGTTCGGATGATGGCCTCGGCCCATCGCGTTGGCACGCGGCATAAGCAGAAGGCAAAGGGCACGACCGAGCCGATCATCGACCGCAGGCTGTCGGCGGCGGAAAGCCCCGGATACAGCCCATGCACCAGGCCGGTGGCCAGAATGACGGGAAAGGCCCAGGCCGGGCAGAGCGGATCGGCTTTCGGGCCGAACCGGATCATACACAGCAACGCCAAACCGATTTCGATCCCCTTCACCGCGGCGATGACTGGTTGATAGGCCTCCGGCCCGAACAGGTCGTGAAAGGCCATCTCCAGCGTCATGCCGGTCGTCAACAGCCACGTGACGCAGAAGGCGCTTGGAAAGCGAAGCGCTAGAAAACCAATTCCGGCAGCAACCGCCGCCACGAGGCAAATGCCAAACAGTGGCGGCGAAACCAACCCGCACGCCAACGCCATCGCGAGCAGCAGGCCCGCGCAAATGACCACAGGCGCTTCGGAGCGAACGAGATAGCTTTGCATGCCGGTGTCGGTATGCCGGAAATGTATGAAGAAAAGGTTTACGCGGCGCTGTGGGCTGCCAGGGCGGTTGGCGATCGTCCGTTTCTTCCCGCAGCGGGCCTCCAGAAGGCTCTTCGCCGCGCCCCGGGAAAGACCCGCCCGATCGAAGGCGGGTCAGGATCGGACCATCAGCTCAGGAACGGCAGAACCGCTGCCAGGAATCGTTCCGGTGCCTGCAACTGCGGCACATGGGCCAGTCCTTCCAGGATCGTCAACCGAGCATCCGGCAGCCCGGCGACGACTTCGCGTGACATGGGCAAGGGCGTTGCCTCGTCCTGCTCGCCCACGACGGCCAGAACTGGGATCCTGACCTCCGCCAATGCGGGCCGGAGATCGAGCGCGGCCAGTGCCTCGCATGCGGCGATGATCACCGCCGGGTCGGATTGCAGGAAGATGCGGCGGCGTTCCGCCACGAGGTCTGGGTTGGCGGCATGGAAGTCCGGCGCGAACAGGCGGCGCATCGCGATGTCGGCGATCGCTTCCAGCCCTTTCGCCGCGGCACCGCGCGCCATGCCGCGAAACGCCTCGCGTCCGGGTTCGGAGAATGCGGCGCCGGCATCGGCCAGCACGAGCCGGTCGGCCAGACCGGAATGACGGATGACCGCCTGTAGGGCGACGAAACCGCCATAGCCGTTCCCCAGCAGGCGAACAGGCTGACCATTGGAAAATTCCTTGATAGAAACGGCAACTTGGTCTGCCACCGCGACCAATCCGCCGGCCACCGTGGCCGACCGCCCAAACCCCGGCAGGGCGGGCAGCATCACCCGGAAGTGCCGCGACAGTTCGGTGCTGACCAAGCCAAAGCTGGAAGCGTCGGCGAGCAGCGAATGCAACAGCACAACCGGCGGACCGTTACCCAGGATGTCCGCCTCGATCGTGCCGCCAGCCAACATAGTCGTCATGTCGTTTTTCTCTCGTCAGAAACTTGTCGAATCAGGATCGATTGGCATTGTACCCCTTGTTCATCGTTTGTCACCGCGTGCCCCGAACCATCTGGTGGATGGACAATCGTGCGGTATCGCGGCATTGCGGATGGAATACAGGCCGTGCCGAATAAGCGGCGATCATCAAGGGGGAGAAAAACCAAGTGTCGGTTGTTAATGCGGGTGCTCGTCTGGATCGGTTGCCGATCTCGTCATTTCATCGCCGGGTCTTTACGCTTGTCGCGATCGGCATGTTTTTCGATGGTTTCGACATCTACATCGCCGGCACCGTGCTTGGCACGACCCTGAAATCTGGCTTTTCCACCATGGGACAGAATGCCGCCTTCGTGTCGATGACCTTCGTCGGCATGATGCTGGGCAGCTTTGTCACCGGCTTTCTGGGTGACCGTTTCGGTCGGCGCTTCACCTATCAGGCCAATCTTGCGCTGTTCGGGCTGGCATCGCTGGCGGCGGCATTCGCGCCGAATATGACGGTGCTGATCGCCCTGCGCTTTCTGATGGGTGTCGGCCTGGGGGCGGAAAACGTCGTCGGTTACTCCACGTTGACCGAGTTCGCGCCCGCCGCCAGTCGCGGCCGCTGGCTGGGATTTCTCGCGGTTGTCGTGGTAACCGGCCTGCCCGTCGCCGTGCTGATCAGCACGATCATGATCCCGGCATTCGGGTGGCGCAGCATGTTCGTGCTGGGCGGCATCGGCGCGCTGGTCGTCTGGTATATCCGCAAGGCGCTGCCGGAAAGCCCGCGCTGGCTGGAATCGGTTGGCCGGTTCGATGAAGCCGAGGCGTTGCTGAAGAAGATCGAGGCCTCGGTTCCGGGACCCTTGGCCCCGGTGAGGCCATCCGCACCAGCACCGTCGCGTGCCCTTTCAACCCTGTTCGCGCCCCCGTTGGCATCGCGCATGCTGTTGGGGTGCATCGCGCTGATTGTCATCAATACGCTTATCTATGGGTTCATCACCTGGCTGCCGTCGTTCTTCGTGAAGCAGGGATTGTCGATCGCGACATCCTTCAACTTCACCCTGATCATGTCGCTCGGTGCGCCGGCCGGGTCCGCGATCGGCGCCCTGACCGCGGATCGTTGGGGCCGCAAGCCGACGCTGATCGGGGCATCGGCCGTGGCGATCGTTTTCGGGGCGATCTATCCGTTCGTGACTGATCCGGTGATGCTGCCGCTGGTGGGGATTGCGCTGACCATACCCATGTATGTGCTGGTTGCCCTGCTGTTCGGTATCTACATCCCCGAACTGTTCCCGACAGAGGTGCGGCTGCGGGCTTCCGGCATCTGCAACACCTTCGGCCGTGGGGCGACGATCGTCACGCCGTTCCTGGTGGTCAAACTGTTCACCGACTATGGCGTCGTCGGTGTGCTTGCGATGATGATCGGCTTACTGTTTGTGCTGATCGCCGCAGTCGCGGCGCTGGGGATTGAACCGAGCCGGCGAAGCCTGGAAGAGGTTGCCAGCGGGTCGGATGAGGCTGGGGATGCTCCGGCGACGGCCGTCGCGCGATAAGGGTTACCGATATGGATCGTGTTGGATTGCCGCAGGCGGACGCAGAGCGGTTGCGAAAACTGCGTGGCCAGGGCCGCTACACGGCGGACGAACGGTTCGAGGGTTCGGCGTACGCGGTGTTCGTTCGCAGTCCGCATGCCCATGCCAGGGTTGTTTCGGTGGATACGACTGAGGCAGCGGGCATGTCGGGCGTTGTGCGTATCCTGACCGGTGCGGATTGCGAGGGGCTGGGCAATTTCCCTGTTATCGACCGGGTTGGCACAGGGCTGGCGATCCCATTCCGTCCGGTTCTGGCCTCGGATATCGTGCGTCACCCCGGGGAGGCGGTCGCCTGTGTCATAGCCGAGACCCAGGCGCAGGCGCTCGACGCGGCCGAAGCAGTGATGGTGGACTATGACGCCCTGCCGGCGGCGGTCGGGCTGGCCGAGGATGCGCCGTTGGTTCATCCCGGTGCCCCCGGCAACGTCGCGATGCGGCATGAAGCGGGCGATGCCGAGGCTGTGGATGCGGCCATGAAGGCCGCCGCCCTGGTGGTGGAAACCGAGATCCATATGCCTCGCCTGGCACCCGTGACGCTGGAACCCAGGGCGGCGGCGGCACGTTTCGATGACGGCGTCTTCTTCATTCGTGCGCCGCATCAAGGCGTGAACGAGATGCGGCGGGATTTCGCCGGCGTGTTCAACCTGCCGCAAGACCGGTTCCATGTCATGGGCGGTGAGGTCGGCGGCGGTTTCGGCCCGCGCAACATCGCCTATCCGGAATACGCGGCGGTCATGCTGGCCGCGAAACTGACCGGCCGCCCCGTCCTGTGGCACGGGACCCGCGGCGAGTCGTTCCTGACCGATATCCAAGGGCGCGGCGTGCGGGTGCGTGGCCGTTTGGCGGTGGACGCGGCGGGGCGATTTACCGCGCTGTCGATGCAATACGATGCCGATCTTGGCGCCTACATCTCGCCGGTCGCGGTCTTCGCCAACGTCAACAATCCGTTGCAGTCGCTGATCGGGTGCTACGACATTCCGGCCGCCCATGCCGTGTTCCGAATGATGCACACGCACGCCGTCCCGACCGGGCCGTATCGCGGGGCAGGACGGCCCGAGATGGCACTTCTGATCGAGCGCATGGTCGATATCGCCGCTCGGCGTCTGAACATGGACCCGTTCGCGCTGCGGCAGCGTAACATTATCCCGGCTGAAGCGTTTCCATTCACCCTGCCGAACGGCCCGCGCTACGACAGCGGTGATTTCGACCGGTTGATGCGCGTTGCCAGGGAAGCATCGGACTGGGACGGTTTCGCGGCTCGCGAGGCTGCTTCTCCCGGTGTGCGGCTGGGCCGGGGAGTGGCGCTGTTTATCGAGGTTTCGGGCGGTGGGGGCGCCCCGGACGAAGCGGCGCTAACTCTGTCAGTTGTCGATGGTCAGGCCGCATTGCGGATCGAGACCGTGACCGCCAGCACAGGGCAGTCCCATCCCCGAACATTCGCGCTGGTGGCGGGGCCGCGTCTGGGGTTGCCGGAAATCGCCGTGGATTTCGTGGCATCCGATCCGGGCACGGGGCTTTCCGGGGCAGGGTCCTATGCGTCCCGTAGCACGATTGCCGCCGGCAGCGCGGTCGCCGCGGCGGCCGATGCGTTATCGCTGCGGCTGCGCGGCATGGCGGCGCTGCGTGCCAATTGCGCGCCGGAGGATTTGCATCTGGCGGATGAGGCTGTCTGCCGGACGGACGGAAGCCCGGTTTGCCGGCTGGTGGATTTGCTGGGCGAACCGATGACAGAAACGGGTCGCGTGGCACCGACACAGGCTTTTGCATCCGGCTGCCATATCGCGGAGGTCGCGATCGATGAGGCAACCGGGGCCGCGGTCCTGACACGCTATCTGGCGGTGGACGATGCGGGGGTGACCATCGACCACCAGGCGGCGGAGGCACAAATCCAGGGCGGGGTCGCGCAAGGGGTTGGCGAAGTGCTGGGGGAAGAGGCGGTGATCGATGCGGAGTCCGGTCAGCCTTATGCCGCGAGCCTGATGGACTATATGTTGCCTCGTGCTAACGACTTCCCACCGTATCGGGTGTTGGAATGCAACACGCCCTCGCCGTTCAATCCGCTGGGCGTGAAGGGCATTGGTGAGGCCGGCACGACCGGCGCGCTGTGTGCGGTGACAAGCGCCATTGCCGACGCGCTGGGTGGACGGGACCTGCCGGCGATGCCGTTCACGCAGGAACGCCTGTGGCGGGCGCTTCAGCGTTAGGTCAGCGGAGAGGGGTCGTCGTTCGCCCGTTGGCCCACTGGCGGGCTTGTGCAGGAAACCCGCCGGACCGAATGCCCATGGCGTTCCCTTACGGGGGGAACGCATGCGCAAGAGGTCCGATCCGCCGACCAAGGTATGCGCGGCATGCGGCAGGCTGTTTGTTTGGCGAAAGAAGTGGGAGGGGGTGCGCTACTGCTCCGAACGCCGCCGGCGCAACCGTAAGAGCGACGCGCGCAGTTAGGACCGAGTCCAGTCAACGGTGACGCCAGCTATTTGCCGTCATCATAAATCATTTGTTCATAAATGCCGGTCAGAATGAAAACGCCGGTGGGAATGGCCCCACCGGCGTAACATCTGGAGGTCCACAGTGACACAAACACTGAACCTCTTGCTGCTATTGTTGGTGATCGTGACCATAAAAGTCAAGATCATCATCAAGAAGCGGTAGGGGACCGGGCCAGTCCTTCGACAGGGCTGGCCCACCCCCAGATGGCTCCCCGGATGGTCAGGCTGCCTTCGCCATCCCGCGCAGCACGTATTGCAGGATGCCGCCGTGCTGGTAGTAGGCGACCTCGTCCACCGTATCGATCCGGCAGATCACCGGCACGGTATCGGTCGTGCCGTTGGACCGGTGGATCACCAGGTTCAGTTCCATCCGCGGCGTGATCGTGTCCAGGCCGGTGATGTCGATGATCTCATCGCCGGTGATGTTCAGCGACTTGCGGTCCATCCCGTCCTTGAACACCAGCGGCAGCACGCCCATGCCCACCAGGTTGGAACGGTGGATACGCTCGAAGCTCTCGACGATCACCGCCTTCACGCCCAGCAGCATGGTGCCCTTCGCCGCCCAGTCGCG
>DNXO01000136.1:58405-59244 GCA_003506895.1 Acetobacteraceae bacterium
GCCCAGTCGCGCGACGATCCGGTGCCGTATTCCTTGCCGCCGAAGATCACCAGCGGCACGCCCTCGGCCTTGTACTTCATCGCCGCGTCGTAAATCGGCATTTCCGCGCCGTCCGGCAGATGCTTGGTCATGCCGCCTTCGACATTCTTCAGCATCTCGTTACGGATACGGATGTTGGCGAAGGTGCCGCGCATCATGATCTCATGGTTGCCGCGGCGGGCGCCGTAGCTGTTGAAATCCTTCTGCTGCACCTGACGCTCACCCAGGTACTCACCGGCCGGCGATGTCTTGCGGATATTGCCCGCCGGGCTGATGTGGTCGGTGGTGATGCTGTCGCCCAGTTCCGCCAGCACGCGTGCGCCGGAGATGTCGCCAACCGGCTTCGGCTCCATGGTGATGCCCTCGAAGTAGGGCGGGTTCTTCACGTAGGTGGAGCCGTCCGACCAGCGATAGGTGGCGCTGTCGCCCTCCACCTGGATCGCCTGCCACTGCTTCGGACCCTTGAACACCTCACCGTAGCGCTTCAGGAACTGGTCGCGCGACAGGGAAGACGCGATGACGTCGGCGATTTCCTTGTTCGTCGGCCACACGTCCTTCAGGTAAACTGGCTGGCCGTCGTTGCCGATGCCCAGGGGCTCCGTCGTGATATCGACCGTGACCTTGCCCAGCAGCGCGTAGGCAACCACCAGCGGCGGCGAGGCCAGATAGTTCGCCCGCACGTTGGCATGGACGCGGCCTTCGAAGTTGCGGTTGCCGGAGATGACCGCGGTGCCGACCAGCTTGTTGTCCTCGATCGCATCGACGATCGCCTCGTCCAGCGGGCCGGAGTTGCCGATGCA
>DNXO01000136.1:59504-60177 GCA_003506895.1 Acetobacteraceae bacterium
TGCCGATGCAGGTCGTGCAGCCATAGCCGACCGTCTGGAATCCGATCGCGTCCAGGTCCTTCGACAGACCGGACTTGTCCAGATACTCGGTCACCACCTGGGAGCCGGGGGCCAGCGAGGTCTTCACCCAGGGCTTCGGACGCAGGCCCTTGGCGTGCGCCTTGCGGGCCACCAGACCGGCGGCGACCAGCACTGACGGGTTGGAGGTGTTGGTGCAGGACGTGATCGCCGCGATGACCACGTCGCCGTGGGTCAGTTCGTAGTTCTTGCCCTCGACCTTGACGGACAGGCCGACATCGGCGGCCGGCACGCCCAGGCCCTTGGTCAGGTCGGACTTGAAGGACGAGGTAATGTCTTTCAGCAGCACCCGGTCCTGCGGACGCTTCGGCCCCGCCATGCTGGGCTGCACGGTGGACAGGTCCAGTTCCAGCGTGTCGGTGAAGACCGGATCCGGCTTGCCGGGCTCATGGAACATGCCCTGGGCCTTCAGGTAGGCTTCGACCAGCGCGATGCGGTGATTGTCGCGGCCTGACAGGCGCAGATAGTCCAGGGCGATCTTGTCCACCGGGAAGAAGCCGCATGTCGCGCCGTATTCGGGCGCCATGTTGCCGATCGTCGCACGGTCGGGCAGGCCGAGATGGTCCAGGCCCTCGCCGAAGAACTCGACGAACTT
>DNXO01000136.1:60468-104362 GCA_003506895.1 Acetobacteraceae bacterium
AGCATCTGCGTGACGGTCAGCACGACGTCGGTGGCGGTGACGCCCTCGACCGTTCTGCCGGTCAGGCGGAAGCCGATCACGTCGGGGATCAGCATGGCGATCGGCTGGCCCAGCATGGCGGCCTCGGCCTCGATCCCGCCGACGCCCCAGCCCAGGATGCCCAGGCCGTTCACCATCGTGGTGTGGCTGTCGGTGCCGTACAACGTGTCCGGGTAGGCGAAGGTCGTGCCGCCGTTGGTGGACGTCCAGACGCACTGGCCGAGGTATTCCAGGTTCACCTGATGGCAGATGCCGGTACCGGGCGGCACGACGCGGAAGTTGTTGAATGCTTCCTGGCCCCAGCGCAGGAAGCGATAACGCTCCTCGTTACGCTCGAACTCAACATCGACGTTCTTGGTTTCGCTGTCGGCGGTCCCGGAGAAATCCACCATGACGGAGTGATCGATCACCAGATCGACCGGAACCAGCGGGTTCACCTTCTGCGGATCGCCGCCCAGCTTGGTCAGGCCGTCGCGCATCGCGGCGAGATCGACCACGGCCGGAACGCCGGTGAAATCTTGCAGCAGGATACGGGCTGGCTTGAACGGCACTTCCTTGGTGGAAGACGCCTTCGCCAGCCAGCCGACGATCGACTTGGCGTCATCCACCTTGTAGCTGCGGCCGTCTTCGAAGCGCAGCGTGTTCTCCAGCAGGACCTTCAGGCTGACCGGCAGGCGCGAGATATCGCCCAGGGTCTTCGCCGCTTCCGGCAGCGAGAAGTAATCGTAGCCCTTGCCTTCGACAGTGAGGGTACGGCGTGTTTTGAGGGTATCCTGCCCGACCGCGGTCATGCGCTGCTATCGCCTCGGTTCACGAGACGCCTTCCGTTGAGGCGGCGTGGGGGGGAGAACACGCCGCGGATGAAATATTCACGACGCCCGGCTTTAACCACACCGGCCGGTAACCGTCCATTGGGCTTGTGCGCTGCGGGATGGCTTCGGGAACCATGCGGCAAACCGGAGTTTCGCGAAAATCAGGTTTGAACCGCGCGATCGGGGCTTTAACGATTTCCTCCCCGAACGGTTCGGGGTGGAGCCGTGACGCCGAATGCAATATGCAGCGTACCCGGGCGACATGCCTGCCGGAGTGGAATCGTCCGCCGGTGATAGCCGGGAAGGTTCGCGGTGCTGACGGCAGAAGGGGTGGCGGTATTTCGCGGCGAGAGGCTGGTCTTCCGGGACCTGTTCCTGACCGTGCCGTCCGGCGGAGCGCTGATCCTGGCTGGCGCCAACGGCTCCGGAAAGTCCACGCTTCTGCGCCTGCTGGCGGGTTTGGTGCGGCCAGCGGCGGGACAAATTCTGTGGGAAGGCGCCGATGCGTTCGCCGATCTGGCCGCCCATGGTGAACGTGTTGCCTATCTGGGTCACCAGGACGCGGTGAAGCCGGGTCTAACGGTAACCGAAAACCTGCTGTTCGCGGCGACGGTGTCGCGCCGCTCCATCGCCACGGCCCTGGAAGCTGTCGGACTGGATGCGTTGGCCGACCTACCGTCCCGAATGTTGTCCGCCGGGCAGAAGCGTCGGCTGGCGATCGCGCGTCTGGTGCTTTCAACCGCCCAACTATGGCTGCTGGACGAGCCGACGCTGGGTCTCGACACCGCCTCGATAGACCGGTTCGGAGCATTGCTCGGCCAACATCGAGCGGGCGGCGGGATCGTTGTGGCGGCGACCCATGTGCCGCTGCCGCTGCCCGGCGCCACCGAACTGCGGTTGAGCTGATGAGGATCTTCTGGGCGGTCCTGACCCGCGACCTGAGGCTTTCGTTGCGGCACGGCGCCGACACGCTGGCGGCGTTGATGTTCTTCATGGTGACGGCCTCGCTGTTCCCGCTGGCGATCGGGCCGGCGCCGGATACGCTGGGCCGTATCGCACCCGGCATCGTCTGGGTCTGTGCGCTGCTGGCGGCGCTGCTGCCGCTGGACCGGTTGTTCGGTGCGGACCTTGAAGACGGGTCGTTGGATCTGCTGCTGCTGTCCGGATTGCCGGCGTTCGGCATCGCGGCGGCGAAATCCCTGTCCCACTGGGTGGTGACCGGTGTACCGCTGCTGCTGGCGGCCGGGCCGGTCGCGATCATGCTGCGGATGCCCGAAGACGCCATTCCCGTCCTTCTGCTGGGGCTGCTTTTGGGCAGTGGGCTGTTGTCGCTGTTTGGGACCATGGCTGCCTCGATCGTGCTGGGGGCGAGGCGGGGTGGCGTGCTGCTGCCGCTTCTGGTGTTGCCGCTGGTCACGCCGGTGCTGATCTTCGGCGCTGCCGCGGCAGACGCCGCCGCCGGTGGGTTTTCCGCTCGGCCGCATCTGCTGCTGCTGGGTGCGATGTTGGCGGCGGCGCTGCCCCTATGCCCTTTGGCGGCCGGGGCGGGCCTGAGGGCCGCGGTGGAATAGACGGTCGGCGGCTATTTGCCGATGCAGAACTTCGAAAACACCGTGTCCAGAATGTCCTCCACCCCGACATGACCGGTAATTCGTCCTAACGCCCGCATCGCCAGCCTCAGGTCCTCACCCCGGAGTTCCGGCAGATCCGCCTGCAATGCGGCATCCAGATGCTCCGCCGCCGCCATCAAGGCCGTCCGATGCCGGGCGCGGGTCAGGGGAGGGGGACCGTTTGACTCCGTCATGTGCCGAGCGATGGTCGCGAGACGGGCGCGGAGTTCGTTCATGCCGAGGCCGGTCTTCGCACTGATGCGCAACGCCCCATCTGGAGCCGGGCCGCCGAGGTCGGCCTTGTTCGCGATCAGCAACCCACCTTGTTCCGCGGGAGCCGGCGATCCGGCCTCGATCACCGTCATCGCCAGATCGGCTTCGCGGGCGCGGGCCAGCGCTCTGCGAACGCCTTCGGCCTCTATGCTGTCGGACGTTTCCCGCAGGCCGGCGGTATCGACCAGTGTGACCGGCACACCGCCAAGCACGACCCGCGTTTCCAGCGCGTCCCGTGTGGTGCCCGGCCGGTCGGAGACGATGGCCACGTCGCGTTCGGCGAGGGCATTGATCAGGGTGGATTTGCCGACATTCGGTGCGCCGGTGATGGCGAAGAACAGGCCCTCGCGCAGTTTCTCTCCGCGCCCGGCATCGTTCAGGTGGGCGGCGATTTCCGAACGGACGGTACGCAGGGTGGCAAGTAACTGGTCTTCCACCTCGGGTGGCAGGTCCTCGTCGGGAAAGTCGATCAAGGCCTCTTGGTAGGCAAGGATGCCGCGCAACCGGTCGGCCCAGTCGTGATACAGGGCACCGAGCCTGCCTTCGAGTTGCCGCAGCGCCTGCACGCGTTGGGCTTCTGTTTCAGCGCTGACAAGGTCATGGACCGCCTCCGCCTCGACAAGGTCCATACGGCCGTTGAGGAAGGCTCGGCGGGTAAATTCGCCCGGTTCGGCGGGGCGCAAGCCCGCCTCGGCCAGTGCGTCCGCGACGCCGTCTATGACGGCACGGCCGCCATGGAGATGCAGTTCCGCACTGTCCTCGCCAGTATAAGTGCCGGGGCCGGGAAGCCACAGAACCAGGGCGTGGTCGAGTGTCACACCTGCCGTATCCAGCAGGCGCCGCAGCGAGGCGTGACGGGGCGGTGGGAGCCTGCCGCCGCAAAGCCCCGCCAGAGCGGCCTCTGACGCTTGGCCGCTAATACGGACAACGGCGATAGCGGCGCGGGCGGAACCAGAGGCGAGGGCGAAAATCGTGTCTGTCATTTAAACGTAGCCATCAGGCAAAAAGACCCAGCCGTAAACCATTCCTTCATCATTGGCCGTCAAAAAGGAAAAGCCGGCGGGATGGTCCCGCCGGCTTTCACCTGGAGGAAGAGATGCACAACCATCTTAACTTCCTGGCGCTGACTATGGTGATCGTGATCATAAAGGTCAAGATCATCATCAAGAAGCGTTAGGGGAGCGGGCCGGCCTTTACTCGGAGGCCGGTCCACCCCAGGACACTCATCCGCCGACGGTGATTTTGCTTCAACGCGGCCATCGGACAAAAGACCTCACCGTAAACCATTCCTTCATCATTGGCCGTCAAAAAGGAAAAGCCGGCGGGATGGTCCCGCCGGCTTTCACCTGGAGGAAGAGATGCACGAACATCTTAACTTCCTGGCGCTGACTATGGTGATCGTGATCATAAAGGTCAAGATCATCATCAAGAAGCGTTAGGGGAGCGGGCCGGTCTTTACTCGGAGGCCGGTCCACCCCAGGACATCCATCCGCCGATGGTGATTTTGCTTAAATGCGGCAGCGGACAAAAGACCTCGCCGTAAACCATTTCTTCATCATTGGCCGTGAAAAAGGAAAAGCCGGCGGGATGGTCCCGCCGGCTTTCACCTGGAGGAAGAGATGGACGAACATCTTAACTTCCTGGCGCTGATAATGGTGATCGTGATCATAAAGGTCAAGATCATCATGAAGAAGCGTTAGGGGAGCGGGCCGGTCTCCATCCGGGGCCGGCCCACCCCAGGACACTCATCCGCCGACGGTGATTTCCTTGAGGTTTTCCGCCACTGTCAGCGTCCCGCCGGTTGCCGCGCGGATCTCATCGACCGTCAGGCCGGGTGCGATCTCGAGCAGTCGGAACCCAACCCCGGTGGGCTGGAACAGGCCGTAGTTCGTGGCTACCAGAGTAACGACACCGCGCGCGGTGACCGGCAGGTCGCAGGCCGTCACCAATCTGGGGCTTCCGTCGCGTGTCACGTGCTCCAGAATAATGAACACCCGCTTGGCGCATGCCGCCAGATCCATCGCCCCGCCAATGCCGCCGCCCTTCTGGCCCTTCAGCTTCCAGTTGGCGAAATCGCCGGTCATCGAAACCTGATAGGCACCCATCACTGTCGCATCGATATGGCCGCCGCGGATCACGCCGAAGCTATCCGCATGATGCACCACCGCCGCGCCGGGGTTCAGCACCACGTTCTGACCGCCGGCGTTGACCAGGTTCAGATCCTCGTGGCCCTCCGCCGCGACGCCGCCGTAGCCGATCACGCCGTTTTCCGAATGATAGGTGATGTCGCGGTCACCGATATCGGTATTGGAGCACATCGTCGGTATCCCGACGCCCAGATTGACGATCCAGCCATCCTGGAACTCGCGCGCCACCCTGTCCGCCATCTGCTGGCGATTGAGGCCTTTGGTTCCGCTCATTTCCGGCGCTCCTGCCGCTTAGTAGGCCACAGACCCTCGGGTTCCGGCGGCACCTGCACGAGTCGGTGCACGTAGATACCGGAGGTATGCACATCGTCCGGGTCGATGCTGCCGGCGGGGACGATTGGGTCGTCGATCTCGGCGATCGTGACTCGGGCGGCAGTCGCCATCACCGGGCCGAAATTGCGCTGCGAGCGATGGAACCGCAGGTTGCCGGCCGTGTCGGCGGTGCGGGCGCGGATGAACGCGTAATCGAGCTTCAGCGCGTATTCCAGCAGGTACTCGCGCCCGTCGATGACGCGGGTCTCCCGGCCCTCGGCCAGTTCGGTTCCGACAGCGGTGGGGGTATAGAAGGCGGGGATGCCGGCGCCGGCCGCCCTCAGCCGCTCCGCCAGCGTGCCTTGCGGCACCAGTTCCGCGTCCACCTCCCCCGACTCGTAATACTTGGTGAAGGGCAGGACGTCGGTCGGCCGTGTTGCCGCGGTAAACGCGCAGATCACCTTCGCCACCTGGCCGTTTTCCACCAGCATGCCGATATCCGGCATCCGGGGCTGTTGCGCACCGCCGGTCGTATTGGCGACCAGCGTCAGGCGCTTGGCCCCTTGTTCCTTCAACGCCCGGATCAGGTTGAACGGAGTTCCCGGCATGGCAAAACCGCCAAACGCGATGGTGCTGCCATCGGAAATGTCGGCCACCGCCTCCGCGAAACTGCTTCGCAGCTTACTCTTTTGGGTCATCGCTTCCCCGCCTTTCGTGTTGTCGCGATCAAGGTTCAGCGGGCGCTTGGTGTCAAGGGAAGCGGATCTGTCAGCGAAGGGCAATCGGGTGACCATTTGGGGCGCGGCACTAATCCGAGAAGGACCCTTTCTCTTCCTCACGCTAGCCCGCGATCTTGGCCGGATCGGTATTCGCCCCGCACACCACCACGCCAACCCTCGCGCCGGGCGGAGGGACGAATCGGCCGGACAGCAATGCCGCGGCGGCAACCACGCCGCCCGGTTCGGCGATCAGGCGAAAATCCTCCCACAGAAGGCGTTGGGCGGCGCGAATCGCCTCATCGGTTACAAGCACGGCTTGGCTGACAAAGCGCTGGGCGACAGGGAACATCAGCACCCCGACCTGCCGAGCGCCGAGGCTGTCAGCGGCGATGCCGCCGACTGGGGCACTGACCGGTTGGCCCGCTTGCAGGGCGTTGTGCAGAGTCGGGCAGCCTTCCGGCTCCACGCTGATCACCTCGGCACCGCCGGCGTACCAGGCGGCGATTCCGCCGATCAGTCCGCCGCCGCCGGTCGCCACCAGGATATGGGTCAGGTCAGGTGCGTCTTGCTCAAACTCACGCCCCACGGTGCCTTGGCCCGCCAGTACGTCTTCATGGTCATACGCATGAACTTCCAACGCGCCGGTCTCCGCCTGGCGGGCGCGGGAGGCGATCAGTGCTTCGGCGTAGGTTTCACCGCCCTGGATCACCCTGGCGCCATAGCTGGCGATCCGGGCAACCTTGGCCGCCGGGGTGGTCGCGGGGACGAAGATTTCGGCGGTCGCGCCAAGGCTGCGCGCGGCATA
Source organism: Acetobacteraceae bacterium (assembly GCA_003506895.1). Taxonomy (GTDB): domain Bacteria; phylum Pseudomonadota; class Alphaproteobacteria; order Acetobacterales; family Acetobacteraceae; genus Rhodopila. The sequence goes on from DNXO01000136.1 coordinate 67,186, forward strand.
GGCAACCGCCGCGCCATGGTTCCCGCCAGAGGCCGCGATGACGCCGCTTGGTGGAAGCGAGGCGTTCAGCATCCGGTTGAATGCGCCGCGCGGCTTGAAGCTGCCGGCATGTTGCAGCAACTCCAGCTTCAGCGTGACAGGCGAGTCGGAGCCGAGATCACATCGCAACACAGGCGTATGTCGGACATATCCAGCGATGCGTTTGGCCGCTGCGGCCACGGTTTGTCGATCAATCATGATCGCCTGACGCTGGCATGCGCGCACATCCACGACAAGTCGCTTCCTTTTCCGTTGCGTTGGGATCAGAGTGCAGACTCATGCACGGCAAGCGGCACATGCACGGGAGCTGCGTATGCAAGGACGGGAACGCGGTCCTGGTGGTAGGATCGCCGGGCGCGGGCAAGTCCGATCTCGTTTTGCGATTGCTGTCCCGCGGCTTCGAACTGGTGGCTGATGATCAGGTGAACATCACGGACGGTATCGCGTCATGCCCGGATGAACTGGCGGGCTTGCTCGAAGTGTGCGGTCTGGGCATCGTACGACTACCCTATCGCCCCTCGGCCCGGCTGGCTCTTGTAATTCAATTGGACGGACGCGCGGAACGCATGCCAATGCCCGAGCAGCACCCGGCACTTCGCGTGCCGATCGTCCGGATCGATGCCGCGTCCGCTTCGGCGCCTGACCGCGTGGCCCTTGCACTGGACTGTGCCCTCGGCCGGGTCAGTCAGGTCGCTGGGGCATTTCAGCCATGAGCGCCACGGCCGTTGTCATCGTTACGGGTCTTTCCGGCGGGGGCAAAGCCTCGATCCTGCGGGCGCTGGAGGATGTTGGCTACGAAGCGGTCGATAACCCGCCGTTGACCATGCTTGAGGAGATGGTTGCCCCATCGGGCGTGCGGCCGGGTACCCGCAAGCTGGCGATTGGCATCGATGCGCGAACCAGGGGGTTCGATGCGGCCGACGTGCTGGCCGCGATCGCCCGCCTGCGGGCTGACCCGGAACTGCGACTTCAACTCGTCTATGCCTGGGCGGATGAGAGTACGCTGCTGCGCCGTTATACGGAAACCCGGCGCCGCCATCCGCTGGCGCCCCAGGGTGTCGTCGCGGAGGGCATTGCCGCCGAACTGGCCCTGACCGAACCGCTCCGGCAGGGGGCGGACCTAGTGGTCGATACCTCCGGTCTGCCGATCGCCAACCTCCGGCGGCTGATCGAACGGCATTTCGGGACCGATGCCGATGGGGCGCAGATGGCCGTCTCGCTGATGTCCTTTGCCTACCCCAAGGGCCTGCCGCGGGAAGCGGACCTGGTATTCGACGCACGCTTCCTGCGAAACCCGCACTACGATCCCATATTACGGCCCAAGACCGGGATGAGTCCCGATGTTGGGGCCTACGTGGAAGCGGATCCCGATTTTGCGGAATTCTTTTCACGAATCGCCGAATTGATCGAACTCGTCTTGCCTAGGTTTGTGCAAGAAGGCAAAAAATACGCTACGATCACGATTGGGTGTACAGGTGGCCGGCACAGGTCCGTATATCTGATTGAAAAATTGGCGAATCATCTCATGGCCCGATTCTCGGCCGGGGGGGGCGACGCTGACGGCGTGGCACCCTGGCGGGTGTCGGTGACCCATCGGGAGTTGTCACGAGATGACAAGGCGGATGCGTTTGTTGTTGACCGCCCGGTTGCGCGCCGGGACGAAACGGACATAGACACGGACTTATACAGGGCCGCGCAGGCTTTATCGGTTCAGGCATAGGAGGCCTGATACAATACGATGGTAACATCGAACGGTTACAATCCCGCTTGCCCACCCACGCTCTGGGACATCACGGTTCGCTCATGATCGGTATGGTCCTGGTGACTCATGGACGGCTCGCGGTTGAACTGCGATCTGCCATGGAACATGTGGTTGGGTCCCAACGGAACGTCGACACGGTCTGTATCGGACCGGAGGACGACATGGAAAACAGGCGCGCCGAGATCGAGGCCTGTATCGGGCGGTGCGACACCGGCGACGGCGTCGTATTGCTGACCGATATGTTTGGCGGAACACCCTGCAACCTCGCCATCTCCATGATGGAGCGGAAGGGCGTGGAGGTGATCGCCGGCGTCAATCTGCCCATGCTGGTCAAGCTGGCCAAGGTGCGTTCCAAACAACCCTTGGCGGACGCCGTTACCTGCGCCGAGGACGCTGGCCGCAAATACATCGCCGCCGCGTCCCATGTCCTGCACGGCTGCAAGGTCAACGCGGTAAACGGGAATTGCCCCGACGGCGTAGCCGTTAATGGAAACTGCCCCGACGGCGTGGCCATAAGCGGCACCCATAAGGGCGGTATCGCTGAATGAGCGACACGCCGCCGTCCGGCGCGCCCGTCCTCTCCCGAGTCGTCAGGATCTGCAACAAGCGTGGATTGCATGCTCGGGCCGCCGCGCGATTCGTCACCCTGGCGGAGCAGTTCGGCGCCTCGGTCGATGTGTTGAAGGACGGGCAGACGATCTCCGCCCGCTCCATCATGGGCCTGATGATGCTCGGTGCGGCAAAAGGCGCCGATATCGAGTTGCGTGCCGAAGGCTGGGATGCCAAGGAAGCGTTGGACGCTCTGGCAACCTTGGTCGAGGCCGGCTTCGATGAACAGGATTGAGCCACCACCGCCGCAGCACGAGCGACTGGCCCGAACCGCCCTCGCTATCCCCCCGGCATGTCCGGAACGCATCTTTCATGGCATAGCGGTCTCCGCCGGGGTCGCGATCGGCCCGGTGTTCGGCACGACCGAACCGGAAGCGGTGGTCACACGACAGAAAATTCAGGCGTCCGACATCGGCGCCGAGGGTGCGCGACTCGAAGCCGCCATAGTTCAGTCCCGCAAGCAACTCGGTAAGCTGCGTGCTCGGTTGGCCGTGCTGCCGGAAGAAAGTCAGTCCGAGATCGCGCCGCTGATCGACGCCTATATCCGTATGCTCGGGCCGTCCCGCCTAGTGCGCGGGGTCCGCGCCCGCATCGAGGAAACGCTGTTGTCCGCCGAGGCTGCGGTCATGACCGAAGCACAGGCGATCGGCGATGTGATCATGGCCCAGGCGGAGCCAGGCTTGTCCGCCGAAGACGTTGCCGGGCTGCGGCGGCAGGCCGATGAGATCGGAGAGATCGCCCGGCGTCTGGTACGGAACCTGACACTCTCTCCGTTCAGGAGTTTCGCCGGCTTGCCCGCGGGCGCGATCCTGGTGGCGGAGTCGCTCCGCCCAGCGGACGCGGCGTTGCTGGATCCGTCGCGTCTGGCCGGCGTGGTAACGGAGGAAGGCGGCGCCGACGGGCATACCGCCGTTATGCTTCGGGCCCTGGGCGTGCCGGCGGTGCTGGGTGCGGCCGGCCTCGCGCACGCGATGCAGCCGGGGGACGTTGCTATCGTCGATGGTATCGCCGGTACAGTGACCCTGAATCCCGGATCACAAACCTTGACTGCCGCGCGCCGGGCCGTCACCGCCTTCGCGCGGGAGCGTCAGCGCTATGCACGGTTACGGCGTTTGCCGGCGATCACCCAGGACGGTGAAATTATCGAGCTTCAGGCGAATCTGGAACTGCCGGTCGAATTGCCGTTGATCGTGCAATCCGGCGCCGTGGGCATCGGCCTGCTGCGAACCGAGTTTCTGTTCATGAACCGGGAGACCATTCCGGACGAGGCGACCCAGACCGAAAGCTACCGCACCATCGTCGAGGCCATGCATGGCGATCCGGTGACAATCCGGGTGCTGGACTGGGGCGGCGAGAAGGAAATCGAGGCCCTGACACTGGCCGGCGTGGTTCCCGAAATCACCGATACCAACCCGGCGCTGGGAATGCGCGGCATCAGGCTGTTGCTGCGCCGGCCCGAACTGCTGGAGACCCAGTTCGCCGCGATCCTGCGGGCTTCGGTCGCGGGGCCGGTTCGCGTCCTGCTGCCGATGGTCACCACGGTCGGCGAGGTTCGGGTGGCACGGGAAGTTTATGAACGCGTGGCGCGGCGGCTTCGGCGCCGCGGCGAGCGGATACCCGAAAAGCTGCCGCCGTTGGGGATCATGATCGAAACCCCCGGCGCCGCGTTGTCCGCCGATGCCCTGGCGTTGGAGGCGGATTTCTTTTCGATTGGGACGAACGACCTGACCGCCTATACACTGGCTGTGGACCGTGCAGAGAGCGATGTGGCCGAACTTTATGATTCGATGCATCCGGCGGTGCTGCGCTTGGTGCAGTTTGCCACGGAGGCGGCGTTGCGCATGCGGATGCCGGTGTCGATTTGCGGGGAACTCGCGGCGGCCCCAAAAATAACGCCGTTGCTGCTGGGCCTTGGCGTACGCTCGCTGAGCATGAACGCCTCGGCCGTGCCGAGGGTGAAGCAGATGATCCGTTCGGTGGAGATCGGGGCCTGTATCCGGTTCGCCCGCCGCGTGATGGAACAAACCGACCCGGAGCAAATCCGGGCGATGGTCGAGGGGTTCGGCCGAACGGAAGCGGCCGGGTAAGTCGCTTCGATCATGCTGCAGGACAAATCGGTTGGGCTGGTTATTCTCGGTGACGCCATGGCCTTGGTCACCGCGGAGCCGATATGAGATACAGGCCTGTATCATTATCCGGGGATGCATGACTCTGTTCTCGTCCATAGACCCGCTGTTCATATTCTCAGGCTTCCTCGTAGGGCTTCTGGTTGGCCAAACCGGGGTCGGCGGCGGCTCGTTGATGACGCCGATCCTGGTTCTGCTCTTTGGCGTGCATCCGGCGACGGCCGTCGGCACAGATCTGCTTTACGCGTCGGCGACCAAATCGGTTGGCACGCTGGTGCATGGCCTGAACCACACGGTCGAATGGCGGATTGTCCGGCGTCTGGCCACCGGCAGCGTGCCGGCGACGATTCTGACGCTCGTCGCGATCTCCCATTTCAATGTCGGAGGTCCGACCAGCAGCAGGATCATTTCGCTCGTGCTCGGCTTGATGCTGTTGCTGACCGCGGCTTCGTTGATTTTCCGCCGTCAGTTCCTGTCGCTGATGGGGCCTGTGCTGGACCGTGTTTCAACACACCAGGCAGCGCGGTGGACAGTCGTTACGGGCGCCTTGCTGGGCTGTCTCGTCACGCTGTCCTCGGTCGGGGCGGGCGCATTGGGGGTCACGGCATTGCTGCTGCTTTACCCGAAGATCCCAATGGCCCGGATCGTCGGGTCGGATATCGCCCACGCCGTTCCGATGACCTTCATCGCCGGGGCGGGGCACTGGTGGTTGGGATCGGTTGATCTGCCCTTACTGGCGTCGCTGCTGAGCGGATCGATCCCTGGTATTATCCTGGGCAGCTACGTGTCGGCGCATATTCCTGATGCGGTCCTGCGACCGCTGCTGGCGGCGGTGCTGTGCATCGTCGGGGGCCGGTTGGTATTTTAGACGACCCCGGACACCAAGCAATTCGCCATTGGTTGCGCACCCACCTCTCGCCGTCATGGCGCGATACCAAAGTATCCGATGCCGATGTGCCGTTGTCGCAACAAGGGTAACCTTGTGGCAAAGTAGGTCGCGAGTGCTAACGAGGTTCCGCCCGATGCCCCGCGTAATCGGCTTTCTACTTCTGATTTTCCTGGCTCGCTGTCAGGCCGCGCCAGAAATCGATTGCAGCCTGACCATGGTTACGCAGATGCCCTTGCGAGTACAGGACCGTCTGTTGGTGGTGCCTGTCGGAATCAACGGTAAATGGGTGCGTTTGGTTGTCGATAGCGGGGCCGAACGGACCACCATCAGCGACGCGGCGGCGAATCGGTTAGGCCTTCCACACGATGCAAAATACGTCACCCATGCCGTTGGCATTGGCGGGGGCACCACCACAACGGATGTAACGATCGAGCGTTTGGTCATCGGTGGCGTGCATTTCCCCGTGGACCGGGTTGCTGTCGGCACTTTTTCTTTACAGAACGAGCGTGGCCTTGATGCCGACGGTCTTCTGGGTGCCGATATCCTGTTAGCCTTCGATATGGACATCGACGTTCCTGGCGGCACGCTTACACTTTACCGTAGTCGGGCGTGTCCAACGCCCAAGCCCCCATGGCAAGAACCTTCGATCGAAATCCAAGGGGTCAGGGCGTTGAAGGATCGTCTGCTGGTGCCGATAGAACTCGATGGCGTGTCGGGCATGGCGATTCTTGACACAGGGGCGCAGGGCAACGTCGTAGGCCTAAATATGGCTCGGCGCATGGGGCTCACGGATCAGATCCTCAGCCGCGATCAGCCGGTTCGCAACCGGGGCACCGGCGGTGTTTCCATTTCCCGGTTGCATCAGTTTAAGCGCCTCCGGATCGGTCCGGTTGTGGAAGAGAGGCCAACGATGATGGTCCTGCAATCAGATTTCGGCGTCGGGGACGCGCTGATCGGCGAAAGCTTTCTGCAAGGGCGCCGTGTTTGGCTATCGTTGCGTAATCGCCAGATTTTCGTTTCGCGCCGATCCAACGAACAATGACCGCAAAGCTTCAAATAACGCCCTGTCGTCACGCCCAAGAGGATATTCCTTGGATCATGACGAGATCAGCCGGACCTGGAAGATCCGGAAAGTCGAACCTGCCCGCGGCTCCTACCCGTTGATCTCCCGCATGACCCGGACCCATTGGTCCAGCATCGGCAGGATCGTATCCGCGTTTTCCGACGGCAGGCTAGGATAGACGATATCGACATTCAGAGCCTGATACTGACCGATCAGCTTGGCATCGGGCGGCTGTGCCCCCATCACGATCTGCATCGCGGCGGGGTCGCGCCCGGCCTCGGAGACCATCTGACGAAACCGGGGAATCACCTCGGTCAGCGGCGCTTTGTCCGTCGCCGTCACTTGCGGCATCCACCCGTCGCCGTAGCGCACCGCGCGCCTCGCCGAGTAGGGGAACGCGCCGCCGATCAGGATAGGCGGATGCGGCTTTTGCACCGGCTTCGGCCAGGCGGCCATCGGGCCAAAATTGACGAACTCGCCATGATACTCGGCCGCGTCCTGCGTCCAAATCGCTTTCATCGCCTCCACACGCTCGCGCACCAGCTTGTGGCGGGAGGCGAAATCGGTGCCGTGATTCTCCATCTCATCCTGGTTCCAGCCGTTGCCGATACCGAAGACGAAACGCCCGCCCGAAATCTGGTCGATCGAGGCAACCAGCTTCGCGGTCTGGATCGGATCACGCTGGGCGACCAGGCACACCCCGGTCGCCAGTTTCAGCGTCGTGGTGACGGCGGCGGCGGCGGACAGGGTGACGAACGGGTCCATCACGTCGAAGTAGCGCTTGGGCAGTTCCGGTCCCAGTGGGAACGGGGTCTTGCGCGATAACGGGATGTGCGAATGCTCCGGCGCCCATAGGATGTCGAACCCGCGTTCCTCCATGGCTCGAGCGAGTGCGGTCGGTGTGATGGAATAGTCGGTGAAGAACATCGAAGCGCCGAATTTCATGCCGTGGTCCCGCCTGTCTGTCTCGCAAGCGGGCACAGTGGAAGGGAATGACGGGCCGCGCAACCGGCGCTGACACTAAAACGACATCTCGACATAAGGATATCTTTATGTCATATGGCCGCCGCCATGGAGCATCTTCTCGCCAGTTTGCGCGCCGCCGCCGAACCGACCCGCCTGCGCCTGTTGGCGTTGGCCGCTCGGGGTGCATTCTGCGTGATGGAGTTCACCGAAATCCTCGGCCAGTCCCAGCCACGCCTGTCGCGTCATTTGAAGCTGCTGTGCGACTGCGGATTGCTGGACCGTGTGCGGGAGGGGGCCAACGTCTGGTTCGCGCTGCCCACCGGGGAAGATGGCGCACTGGCGCGTGAACTGGTCGCGCGCCTGCCCGGGGACGATCCGATCCTGGAAGCCGACCGTCGTCAGGCCGCCCGCGTCCTGGCCGAACGCGCCCGCGTCGCGTCGGAGAGTTTCCGGCAAAAAGGCGCCGACTGGGATGAGATGCGCGCGCTGGAGCTTCCCGCCCAGGCGGTCGAGGACGCGCTGCTGGCGGTGTTTCCGCCTGGACCCGAAGGTCGGCTATTGGATATCGGCACTGGAACCGGCCGCGTGCTGGAACTGCTGGCGCCGAGGGTGCGTCAGGCGCTTGGGGTTGACGCTTCAAAGGCGATGCTCGCGCTGGCCCGATCCCGGCTGTCCGGCCCGGGGTTCGCGCATTGCGCGGTTCGCCTGGCGGATATGTATCGGTTGCCGCTGGCGGATCGGTCATTCGACACCGTCGTCCTGCAAATGGTCCTGCATCACGCCGAGGATCCGGCTGGTGCGGTGCTGGAGGCAACCCGTGTGTTGGCCCCGGGCGGCCGCCTTCTGGTGATCGACCTCGCGCCGCACAACCGGACCGATCTGACCGGCAAGCTGGCGCATCGATGGGCCGGTTTCGCCGATGAGGCCATGCAGACGATGTTTCGTTCCGCCGGCTTGAACGGCGCCGAACCGTCCATCATTCCCGGCCCATTGCCGGTTCGCATCTGGCCCGCGACGCACATTGCCGCCGCGGCCACTGCCCCCTCGCTCGAACGCGCTCACTGAAAGCGACATGATGAACCGACCCCATTTGTTGGATGCCCTGCGTGACCGCGTACTGTTGTGCGACGGCGGCATGGGCAGCCGCGTGCAGGCGCTGACGCTAGATATCGAGAAGGACTACTGGGGCCGCGAGAATTGCACCGACGTGCTGGTGCTGTCCCGCCCCGACATGGTGCGGGAAATCCATCGCGGCTACTTCGAGGCCGGCGCCGATATGGTGGAAACCAACACTTTCGGTGGCTCCCCGGTCACGCTGGGCGAGTTCGACCTCGCCGACCGCGCGTTCGAGATCAACAAGATCGCCGGCGAACTGGCGCGGGAGGCGGCGGACAGCTTCGCCGACGACCGGCATCGCTGGGTGATCGGCAGCGTTGGTCCGGGCACCAAGCTGCCGAGCCTGGGCAATATCGGCTATGATTCGCTGGAAGCGGCGCTGGCGGAGCAATGTCGCGGCCTGGTCGCCGGTGGCGTCGATGCCATCCTGATCGAGACCTGCCAGGACACGTTGCAGATCAAGGCCGCCGTCAACGGTGCGAAGATCGCGCGCCGGGAGGCCGGGACGGACACCCCGATCTTCGTTCAGGTTACCGTCGAAACCACCGGTACCTTGCTGGTCGGCCCCGACATTGCCACCGCCGGCGCGGTGATCGGTGCGCTTGATGTGCCGCTGATGGGCCTGAACTGCGCCACCGGGCCGCAGGAAATGGCGGAGCATGTCGGTTGGCTCGCGGCCAACTGGCCGGGGCTGATCTCGGTCCAGCCGAACGCCGGGTTGCCGGAGCTGGTGGATGGTCAGACCCATTATCCGCTGGGGGCGGCCGACCTCGCCTCCTGGTTGGAGCGGTTCATCGCCGAGGACGGCGTCAACCTGATCGGCGGCTGCTGCGGCACCTCGATCACGCATATCCAGGCGTTGGACCAGATGCTGCGGAAACGTGGCGGATTCCGGCCGGCCCCGGTTGTCCGCAAGCCGGTCTGGATACCGGGCGTTGCCAGCCTGTATCAGGCGGTCCCGCTGCGTCAGGAGAATGCGATCTTCGCCATTGGCGAGCGCTGCAACGCCAACGGCTCGAAGAAATGGCGGGAATTGCAGGAGGTCCACGACTGGGATGGCTGCGTCGCGATGGGCCGTGAGCAGGTCCAGGAAGGCTCCCACGCGCTGGACATCTGCACCGCGTTTGTCGGCCGTAATGAAACGCTGGAAATGGACGAGATCATCCGCCGCTTCACCGCTTCGGTGAACAGCCCGCTGGTGATCGACAGCACCGAAACCCCGGTGATCGAGGCCGCGCTGAAGCTGCATGGCGGCAAGCCGATCATCAACTCCATCAACTTCGAGGACGGCGAGAAGGCCGCCGCCGACCGCCTGATGCTGGCCAAGAAGTTCGGCGCGGCGGTGATCGCGCTGACGATCGATGAAGTCGGGATGGCTAAGACGCCCGAAGACAAGGTGCGCATCGCTCGCCGGCTGGTCGATTTCGCCTGCAACCAGCATGGCCTGGCGCAGTCCGATTTGCTGATCGATCCGCTGACCTTCACCATCGCGACGGGCAACGAGGACGACCGCAAGCTGGCGCAATGGACGCTGGAGGGCATCGCCGCCATTCATGCCGAATTCCCCGAGATCCAGATCATCCTGGGTCTGTCCAACGTCAGCTTCGGCCTGAATCCCGCGGCGCGGGCGGTGCTGAACAGTGTTTTCCTGGATCATGCCCGGAAGGCCGGGATGACGGGCGCGATCATCCATGTGTCCAAGATCCGGCCGATGCACCTGATCGCCGAGGAGGAGAGACAGGTCGCCGAAGACCTGATCTTCGATCGCCGGCGCGAGGATTACGACCCGCTGCAACGCCTTCTGGAACTCTTCGCGGGCCGCAAGGCCGCCGATGCGGTGAAGAAGGAACGCGCCGAAACCGCCGAGGGCCGGTTGAAGGATCGCATCGTCGATGGTGACCGCAAGGGCCTGACCGACGATCTGGATGAGGCGCTGCTGACGGTTCCGCCCCTGGACATCATCAATAACGTGCTGCTGGACGGCATGAAGGTCGTCGGCGACCTGTTCGGCGCGGGCAAGATGCAGCTTCCGTTCGTGCTGCAAAGCGCCGAGACGATGAAAGCCGCCGTCGCCTACCTGGAACCGATGATGGAACGAGTGGAGGGCCAGGAAAAAGGCACCATCGTCCTGGCGACGGTGAAGGGCGACGTGCATGACATCGGCAAGAACCTTGTCGATATCATTCTGACCAACAACGGCTACCGGGTGGTGAATCTGGGCATCAAGGTGCCGCTGGCCGAGATGCTGCAGGCCGTGCAGGACAACCATGCTCATGCCATCGGGATGTCTGGCCTGCTGGTGAAGTCAACCGTCGTGATGCGCGAAAACCTGGAGGAGATGTCCCGGCGCGGCCTGGAAATTCCCGTGCTGCTGGGCGGTGCGGCACTGACCCGCAACTATGTCGAGGATGCCTGCGTCAATGCCTATGCGTCCGGCCGCGTCGCCTATGCGCGCGATGCGTTCGACGGCCTGCATCTGATGGATAAGGTCACCGGCAACGCGTTCGACGACTACCTCGCCGTCATCCAGTCCAAGCGCGCGGGCAAGGCCCGCAACACCGCTCGGACCTTGGGTCAGGCCGACGTGAAAGCGTTCCGGCCCGTCGATGTCGCCGTGGTTCGCGAGCGCCGCCACCGTCTGACCCGCGACGTGCCGGTTATCCAGCCGCCGTTCTGGGGCGCTCGGGTTGTTGAGTCGGCCCCGAAAGCCATCGTGCCGTTCCTGAATGAGCGCAGCCTGTATCAATTCCAGTGGGGCTTCCGGAAACAGGGGCGCTCCTTGGATGATTTCCTCGGCTGGGCGAAGCAGGAACTCCGCCCGGTGATGCGCCGCATGCTCACGCTGTGCGAGGAGCAGGACATCCTGAAGCCGCAAGCCGCCTATGGTTACTGGAAGGCGGCGGGGCAGGGGAACGATCTGGTCATCTTTGAGCAGGACGGCACGACCGAGGTCACCCGATTCTCTCTGCCGCGCCAGCCGAAGGAAGATGGCGAGTGCATCGCCGACTTCTTCCGTGACATCGACGAGGCGGAGCGGGACGTCATCGCACTACAGGTGGTGACGGTGGGTCAGAAGGCGTCCGACACCGCCAGGATTTGGTTCGAGGATAACCGCTACCAGGATTACCTGTATCTGCACGGACTGTCGGTGGAGATGGCCGAGGCGATGGCGGAATACGTCCACAAGCGCATCCGAGCGGAACTCGGGTTCGCAGGCGAGGATGATCGCGACATGGAGAAGATGCTGTCGCAGGGTTATCGCGGCAGCCGGTATTCGTTCGGGTATCCGGCTTGCCCCCGGTTGGAGGATCAGGAGCCGATCCTGAAAATGCTGGGGGCGGATCGGATCGGGATTTCGCTGTCTGATGAGTTCCAGTTGCATCCGGAGCAATCGACCAGCGCGATCGTGGTGCTGAACCCGCGGGCGAAGTATTTCTCGGTGTGACGCCATTCTCCGGTGTGGAGGCTGGCTAAGCATGCAAGTGGGTTGCTAACCCCGGAGCATCGGATGCAGGACGGTCACCCGTTTGTCATCGGGGCGATCGTAACGGCGCACCCACCCACGCCTTGACCGCTAACGGAGATGGGTCAACGCTCCTCAACCATGGACGGCAATACCGACGACACGATCCGCGACATCCTGACCACGACACGGCGCATCGCGCTGGTCGGGGCGTCGGCGAAGCCGTGGCGAGCGTCGCACGAGGTGATGCGGTTCCTGTTGGATCGTGGCTTCGACGTGACCCCGGTGAACCCCGGCCTTGCCGGACAAACGATCCACGGACAGACGGTCGTCGGGTCGCTGGCCGAGGCGGCGCCGCTGGAGATGGTCGATGTCTTCAGAGCCTCGGTGCATGTTGGGGCGCTGGTCGATCGCGCGATCGAACTGGGGGCCAGGACGATCTGGATGCAGTTGGGGGTCATCGATCAGGATGCGGCTGCCAAGGCTCGGGCGGCAGGCGTACGGGTGGTCATGGACCGATGCCCGGTGATCGAGGACCGCCGCATCGGGCCATTCCGTGCTCCGCAACCGCACCATTGAACCACAGCGGGATCAGCGCCACATTCCGCTCGTTCGGGTCTTTCTGACAGACCCATAGGGGATTCCCGATGACGAACGAAGAACGCGACATCATCACGAAGTTCATCGCCCGTGTCGGCGGTGCCGGCCAACCTTCGGGCTTCGCCGCCGGTTCGGTTCCAGCGACCCAGCCGGTCCTGCCACCGATCGACCGCGAGGCCGATGCCTTTATCGCCCAGGCCTTCGCCCAATACCCCGAGGCGCGGTATCGCATCACCCAGCTCGCTTTCGTGCAGGAGCATGCGCTGGTTGAGGCGCAGAACCGCATCCAGCGGCTGGAGTGGGAACTGCAGCAGGCCCAGCAGCAGCAGGCGCAGCAGCAGGGTGCCAAGCCGGGTGGCGGGTTCTTCAGTGGCTTGTTCGGTGGCGGTGCCGGCCGGCCGCAGCAGGCTCCGCCGCAGGGCGACCCGCGCTGGGGCGGCCAGCAGGGCTATCCCCAGCAGCCGCAATATCAGCAGCAGCAATATCAGCAACCCGGGCCTCCGCCGCCGCAATATCCGCCGAACTATCAGCAGGGCATGTTCCAGCAGCGCGGCGGTTCCGGCTTCCTTGGTTCGGCGCTGACAACCGCTGCTGGCGTGGCCGGCGGCATGGTCGCGGGTAACGCGCTGATGGGCCTGTTTTCTCCGCACCAGGGCTTTGGCGGTGGTGGCTTTGGCGGTGGTGGCTTCGGCGGCGCGCCGGCAGCCAGCCCCTGGGCAACGCCAGCGGCGCCAAGCCAGGATTACGTCGATAGTGGAACATGGGGGCAGGGTGGCGGCGCGGCACCGGCCGGCAACCAGGATTATGTCGACAACGGCACCTGGGACCAATCGGGCAGCGGCGGCGACTCGTCGTGGACAGACAACAGCGCCAGCGATTCGTCCTGGGCCGACAACAGTGGCGGTGGCGGCGATTGGGACAGCGGCGGCGGCGGGTCCGACGACACGGTCTAAGCCGGCGAAACTTACCGTCCGTGATGGCCCGGCTCCTCCGGGCCATTTGGCACGTCAGGCTACCCCAAACAAAAAAAACGGCGGTGCTTGTGGCACCGCCGAAGTTTAGGGAGGAAACGTCCAAGAAAGCAGTGCGCCTAAGCGCGTCTGCAGGTCCAAGAATGGCGTTCGCACACGCAGCATGCAAGCGATTTTTTGCTGCGACGCAGCATTATTTGTGTCAGCCCTAGATTTGTGGCATAACTGACACATAATTGGGCGTTACCGAACTTCCGGATCTCGTCCGCTTCGAAATCAGGCAGCGTCAGTGGTCATTGCCTTCACCAGGGCAACCGCGCTGCCTAAACTATTGGCCATGTCGGTGGGAATCAGCACCGTCGTCCCTCGCTCCTTGTTCATCTCATACAGCAGGTTCATCTGGCGCAGTTTCAACGCGTTCGGGTCGCTGCCATACAGCTTCGCCGCCTCCAGGATCTGTTCGGCGATCGCCTTTTCCGCCGAAGCCAGTGTCACCCGGGCATCCTTTTCCCGCTCTGCCTGGGCTTGGCGGCTCATGGCGTCCTGCAATTCGCGGGGGATGGCGACGTCCTTGATCTCCACGCTGCTCGCGGTCACACCCCAGGAACTGGTTTTGGTCGTGATCGTCACCCGAAGCTGCTCGTCGGCGGTTTTGCGGTCTGACAGCAGCTTCGACAGGTCGGTGGCGCCGATCATCTCGCGCAGGCTGGTTTGGGCGACGCGTTCGATCGCCTCGCGATAGTTGGCGATCCGGATGGCCGCGGTCTCGGCGTTTTCCACCTTCCAGAACACGATGGCATCCACCCCGACCGCGACGGTATCGCGGGTCAACGCCTGTTCGGCGGTGATCATGGTGGTCTGGATCCGCAGGTCGATGACCTGTGCCACCGCGTCGATGACCGGGAACACCAGATAGATGCCCGGCCCAGCGACATGACTGAATCGCCCGAGCCGGAGGATGACGGCGCGCTGCCATTCCGAGGCGATGCGAATGGATCGTGCGATAATCACCAGGATGACCAAGGCGATGACGGCAATTGCGATACCCATGGACAGTCTCCTGATGCTTTGCGCGTCCATATGGGAACGAGGCGGACCATTTACCCCGGTGGTGCAATGAACCGGTCCAATGTATATTCGCGCACCGATGCCCTCAACTTCTCCCAAGGCCGCTGTCATCCTGCCACCGCGTGAGGGCTTTGGCCCTGGCCGCACCGGTGCCATCGGGTTGCTGGCACGCCGCCTTGTGCAAACCCCGGGCTTCGACACGGTTGTCTTCGGCGGCAAGCAGGACGGTCCGGTCTTCCCCGGCATCGACTTCGTGCCTGTCTCGCCGGCGTTCTGGCCGCTGGGCAATACCAACATTCGCTATGCCGTCACGGTTGCGGGCGGGCTGAAAAAGCTCAATCCGGCGATCATCGAGGTCCACAACCGCCCCGAGATCGCGTTGGTGCTGGCCGCTCGGCTGCCGCGTATTCCCGTGACCGTCATCCTGAACAACGATCCGCAGGGCATGCGTGGCGCCGCCTCGGCCGCGGAGCGGGGGGAGATGTTGCGTCGGCTGGCCGGGGTCATCACGTCTTCGGAATACCTCCGTCAGCGCGTGCTGGATGGCGTGGCGGCGCCCGCGAAAGACCCTGTCGTGCTGCCGAATTGCCTCGACCTGACCGAACTGCCCCCGCCGCCCCGGCGCGAGCGGCTGATCCTGTTCGCGGGGCGGGTGGTCGCCGACAAGGCGCCGGATGCGTTTGTCTCTGCCTGTGCGGCGGCGCTGCCGCATCTGCCCGGCTGGCGCGCAGAAATCATCGGTGCGGACCGGTTCAATTTCGACAGCCCGGACACCGCCTTTGTTCAGATGGTTCGCGCCGCGGCCGAGGGTGCCAACGTGCGCATGCTCGGCTACCGCGACCACCCCGAGGTCTTGGCCGCCATGGGTCGGGCGGCGATCGTGGTGGTGCCCAGCCGCTGGCCCGAACCGTTCGGCCTGGTGGCCCTGGAGGCGCTTGCCAGCGGCGCGGCGTTGATCTGCTCACCGCGCGGCGGCCTGCCGGAGGTGGCGGGCGATGCGGCGATCTATGCCAATCCCGACGACCCGGCGGAGGTTGCCACGGCCATCCGGCTTCTGGCGAGCGATGAAGGCCGACGTGCCGCGTTGGCTGAAGCCGGCCGGCAGCGCGCCCAGCAGTTTGACGTCCCGGTCATCGCAGCGCGGCTGGCCGCGCTGCGGACACGGATCATCGGCGAATAGGCAGTCAGGCGGCGGTCTTCAGACGATCCGCCGTCGCCGCCTTCACCATGTCGGCGCCTTTTTCCGCGATCATGATCACGGCGGCATTGGTGTTGCCCGATGGCACGGTCGGCATGATCGACGCGTCGATCACCCGCAAGCCCTCGATGCCGCGAACGCGCAGGGTATCATCGACGACGGCCATCGGATCCTGGCCCATCTTGCAGGTGCCGATCACATGGTAGGTGGTCTGGCCGTTCTCCCGAGCGAACTGTAGCCACTCGGCGTCGGTTTGGACCTTGTCCCCGGGGTTCATCTCGTAAGCCCGGTACTTGTCCAGGACCCGGTTGTTGATGATATCGCGGCCGATCTTCATCCCATCCACCAGCACGCGCTGGTCGTAAGGATCGGCCAGGTAGTTCGGCCGGATCGATGGATTGTCGAGCGGATCGTTCGACATCGCGTGAATCGAGCCCTTTGACTCCGGCCGGCACTGATAGACGGTCAATGTCATGCCGGGTTCGGTTTCCAGGTCGCGCTTCTGTGCGCTGCCGTAGCTGGCATGGGCGAAGTGGAACTGGACGTCCGGTTCTTCCAGTTCGGGGCGGGTTTTCACGAACCCGAACGCGATGCCGGCGGTGAAGGTCAGGATGCCGCGCCGCTGGGTGTAGTATTTGAACACTTCCTTGGCCAAGGCGATGCCGCGGCTACGCTCATTCAGTGTGACCGGCAGCTTCACCCGCCAGTTCATCCGCGGCGCATAGTGGTCGCGGTAGTTCTCGCCGACGCCGGGCAGTTCATGCTGTACCTGGATGCCGAGGGACGACAACAGCGCTGGATTGCCGATGCCCGACAGTTCCAGGATGTGGGGTGACTTGACCGCGCCGGCGGCGACGATCACCTCGCGGTTGGCATGGGCTTCCTTGTTCACGCCGCCCTGGGTGTAGGCAACGCCGACAGCGCGTTTCCCCTTCAGCAAAACCTTGGTTGTGTAGGCTTCCGTCTCGATCTTCAGGTTCGGGCGGTTGCGGATCGGATCGAGGTAGCCACGCGCGCAGGACCAGCGCTCGCCGTTCTTCTGCGTTACCTGGAAGTAGCCGAAGCCCTCCTGATGGCCATTGTTGTAGTCGGTGTTGCGGGGGTAGCCCTGGTCCACCGCTGCGTCGATGAACGCATCCAGCAGTTCGGCGCGCTCGCGCATGTGCTCGACATTCAGCGGGCCGCCGCGGCCGCGCGAGTCGTCGCCGCCCGGGCCGAAGTGCTCCGCCTTGCGGAAGTAGGGCAGCACCGAGTCGTAGCCCCAGCCGCGGTTTCCGAACTGCGACCACGTATTGTAGTCCAGTGGGTTGCCGCGAACATACAGCATGCCGTTGATGGAGCTGGACCCGCCCAGCGTCTTGCCCCGAGGAATGGGAATCCGGCGACCGGCCGTGTTCGGCTCCGGCTCACTCTCGAAGTTCCAGTTGTAGCGGGGGTTGTTGAGCAGCTTGGTAAAGCCGGCCGGGATGTTGATCCACATCGAACTGTCCTTCGGACCCGCCTCCAGCAGCAGGACCGTGGAGCGGGCATCTTCGCTCAGGCGGTTTGCCAGCACGCAGCCAGCGGAACCGGCGCCCACAATGATGTAGTCGAACTCGGCCATACGTCTCATCCCCCGTTTGTGACTCCCGTATAGCGCCCGGCGCGGCGTGGCGGAAGGCTCGCGCCTTTCCGCGGGACGGGGGGTGTGGCAGGAAGGCCCCAGGATAAAGGACCGGATGACAGGCGAAGCAGCACGATTCTCTTTTCTGTCCCTGCTGCGGCACGGGACCGGAAAGACCTGGGAGAGGCAGTGGCGGGACGCGCAGCCCAAGGCGTCGTACGACGTGGTGATCGTGGGCGCCGGAGGGCATGGTCTGGCAACGGCCTATTATTTGGCTAAGGAGTATGGGGTTCGCGACATCGCCGTCCTGGACAAGGGGTGGCTGGGCGGAGGGAACACCGGCCGTAATACGACGATCATCCGTTCCAACTACCTGCAACCTGAAAGTGCGGCGCTTTACGAGCATGCGCTGAAGCTTTGGGAGAACCTGTCCCGGGACCTGAACTACAACGTGATGTATTCGGCGCGCGGCGTGCTGATGCTGGCGCACAACCACCACGACGTGCAGGTCTTCAAGCGCCATGTGCATGCCAACCGCCTTCAGGGCATCGACAACGAATGGCTGACCCCGGCGGCTGCCAAGGCCTTTTGTCCGCCACTGGATATCGGTTCGGGCGCCCGTTATCCGGTCCTTGGCGCCGCCTTGCAGCGGCGGGGCGGAGTCGCCCGTCACGACGCCGTCGCGTGGGGTTACGCGCGCGCTGCCTCGGCCATGGGCGTGGACATTATCCAGAACTGCGCGGTCACCGGGATCGTGCGCGATGCGGCCGGCGTGGCGATTGGCGTTGAAACCACGCGCGGCCCGATCGGCGCCGGGCGCATTGGCGTGGTCGCGGCGGGACATACCAGCGTGCTGATGGCGATGGCGGGCGTGCGGATGCCGCTGGAATCGTTCCCGCTGCAAGCATTGGTCAGTGAGCCGGTGAAGCCGGTCATGCCCTGTGTGGTGATGTCGAACGCCGTGCATGCGTATATTTCGCAATCCGACAAGGGCGAACTGGTGATCGGCGCCGGAACGGATTCCTATACGTCCTACAGTCAGGCCGGTGGCCTGCACATCGCCTGCGAAACGCTGGAGGCGATCTGCGAGATGTTCCCCCAATTCCGCCGTCTGCGGATGCTGCGGAATTGGGGCGGGATTGTCGATACCACGCCAGACCGGTCGCCGATCATCGGGTTGACGCCGGTGCCCGGGCTGTTCGTGAACTGCGGTTGGGGAACGGGCGGTTTCAAGGCGACCCCCGGTTCGGGGCAGGTCTTCGCGGCGACGATCGCGCGGGGCGAACCGCATCCGATCGCCGCGCCGTTCAGTCTGGATCGGTTCGCCACCGGCCGCCTGATCGATGAGGCCGCGGCGGCGGCGGTGGCGCACTGATGTTGCTGATCCCTTGCCCCTGGTGCGGACAGCGTCCCGAAAACGAATTCCGTTACGGCGGTCAGGCGGGGATCGTTCGCCCGGCGGACCCCGCCGCGGTGAGCGATGCCGACTGGGGCGCGTATCTGTACCTGCGCGACAATCCCAAGGGTCGGCATGTGGAGCGCTGGCGCCATGTGCATGGGTGCGGACGGTTTTTCAATTGTGTGCGGGATACCGTCACCGACCGGATCGCCGCGACCCATAAACCCGGCGAGGCCGCGCCATGAGTCGCGTTCACCGCCGATGATCCAGCAGTTTCGAACACAGGCGGGCGGGCGTGTTGACCGCAGCCAGCCGGTCCATTTCAGCTTCGATGGGCAGCCATATGAAGGATACGCGGGCGACACATTGGCCTCCGCGCTGCTGGCCAACGATGTCCACCTTGTCGGGCGGTCTTTCAAGTATCACCGGCCGCGCGGCATCCTGTCGGCGGGGGCGGAGGAACCGAACGCGCTTGTAACGATCGACCGTGGTCCGGGGCGCATCACGCCCAACCTGCGCGCGACCCAGATCGAGCTTCACGACGGGCTTGTGGCGCGCAGCCAGAACCGCTTTCCCTCGCTGCGTTTCGATCTTGGGGCACTCGCCGGCCTGGCATCGCCGCTGCTTTCCGCTGGTTTCTACTACAAGAGCTTCATGTGGCCGCCCTCGTTCTGGAATCGTGTCTATGAACCGCTGATCCGGCGCGCCGCGGGGCTGGGCAGAGCACCCGGGACGCCTGATCCGGACCGGTATCTGCACCGGTATGCCCATTGCGACGTGCTGATTGTCGGCGGGGGAGCCGCCGGTCTGGCCGCCGCACTGGGGGCCTCGGCCACCGGCGCTCGCGTCATCCTGTGCGATGAGCAGCCCGAACTCGGCGGCTCGTTGCTGGACGAACCCGGCGTGACGATCGACGGTTGGCCGGCGCCAGACTGGGTGAAAGAGGCGATCGCCACCCTCGGCGGATCGGTTACGCTGCTGCCCCGGACGACCGCGTTCGGTTGGTATCCAGGCAACATGATCGGGTTGCTGGAGCGCGTGACGGATCACCTCGCGGAGCCTGCCGCGACGCTGCCGCGAGAGCGGTTGTGGCAGGTGCGGGCCGAACGGGTCGTGTTGGCAACTGGCGCGATCGAACGGCCGCTGGTCTTTCCCGGCAATGACCGGCCCGGTATCATGCTGGCGGGTGCTGCACGAACGTATCTACATCGGTATGGTGTCAAGGTCGGCGGGCGCGTGGTGGTCGCCACGGACAATGACAGCGCTTATCGCGCCGCGACCGACCTGCACGCGGCTGGAACAGAGGTTGCCGGTATTGTCGACAACCGGCCCGCCGTGGACAGCGAGGCGGTGGAGGCCGCGCGTGCGCTGGGTATCCCGATCCGCACCGGTCTGACGATTGCCGGCACCGAGGGCGGGATGCGGGTGCATTCCGCCAAGCTGTCCAATGGTACTGACGTCATACCCTGCGATACGATCCTGATGTCGGGTGGCTGGACACCGTCGGTACATCTGTTCAGTCAGTCGCGCGGGCAGCTTGTTTTCGATACCGCCAGCGGCACGTACCTCCCTTCCGAGGGGGCGGTTGGGGCCTGTGCGGGCGTCTTCGATCTCTCTGCTTGCCTTCGCGATGGAACCGAGGCGGGCGGCAGCGAGCCGAGGACTTTCGTGGTGGCGGGCATGCCATCCATGACGCCGGCCGGACCGCCCGCCGCCGCAAGGCCACACCGATCCGCGTTCGTGGATTTCCAGAACGATGTCACGACCAAGGATCTGTCCACCGCCACCGATGAGGGTTTCGTTTCGATCGAGCACGTGAAGCGTTACACCACGGCGGGGATGGCAACGGACCAGGGCAAGACGTCCAACCTGAACGCCCTGAACACCGTGGCGGCGCTGACCGGGCAGGGGATCGAGGCGGTCGGCTTGACCACGTTCCGGCCGCCCTACACACCAGTGACATTCGGCGCCTTCGCCGGGACCGCTCGGGGGGCGCTGTTCGCGCCGGTTCGGCTGCCGCCGATCGCTGCGCCTGGCGCGGTGCTGGAGGATGCCGGCACCTGGAAGCGCGCCCGCTACTATCCCCGCGACGACGAAACAATCGACGCGGCCGTGGTTCGGGAATGCATCGCTGTCCGAAACGAAGCCGGCATGCTGGATGCCAGCACGCTAGGCAAGATCGAGGTTTCCGGCCCAGACGCGGCGGCGTTCCTCAGCCGGCTTTACACAGGTGATTTCAGCCGTCTTGCACCGGGACGGTGCCGCTATGCCGTGCTGCTGGGCGAGGACGGTTTCATCCGTGACGATGGTATCGTCGCCCGCCTCGCCGCCGACCGTTTCCATGTTACGACCACGACCGGCGGCGCGGCCTTCGTGCTGCATCATATGGAGGACTACCTTCAGACCGAATTCACCAGCCTGCGGGTCTGGCTGACCTCGGTAACAGAGCAGTGGGCGGTGATCGCGGTGCAAGGACCCCGCTCGGTGGAGATACTGGCGCCCTTCATCCGGGATATCGACCTTGGCGCGATGCCGCATATGAGCGTGCGGGAAGGTCATATCGGGGACGTATCGCTGCGGCTGTTCCGGGTCAGCTTCACCGGCGAAACCGGGTTCGAGCTGAACCTGCCGCCGGATCAGGCGCAGCGTGTGTGGGATACGTTGCGCGAGCGCGATGTGACGCCATACGGCACCGATGCGATGCACATACTGCGCGCGGAAAAAGGGTACATCATCGTTGGGCAGGAAACGGATGGGACCGTGACGCCGGACGATGCGGGCCTGGCGTGGACGATCGCGAACGGGGACTTCGTCGGGAAACGGTCCTTGTCGCTACCGGACCTGAAGCGGCCGGATCGCAAGCACCTGGTCGGGTTGCTGCCAGCCGATCTGGCGATGGTGCTGGAGGAGGGCGCGCAGGTCACCGATGGGATGCGGGCGGATGGCCTCGGCCATGTGACCTCTTCCTACTTCAGCGCCACACTGGGCCGTGGCTTCGCTCTGGCGCTGATCGCCGGTGGCCGCTCGTGCATCGGTTCGGAACTGTCGGTGCCGATGCCTCGTGGGGACATCCCGGTCACCGTCGTCGATCCGGTCTTTGTCGACAGGCCGGGTGAGCGGCTGAAGGTGCGGCCGGTTCCGACGGTGCAACCGGAATCATTGTTGCCTCCCGAACCGTGGCTGGCCCCTACGTCCCGGCCGGCCGGGTCCGTACGACTCGCGATCCTGGCGCCGACCACGCGGCTGGCTATCCGGGCGGGTGGGGCGGCGGCGACCGGGATTGGCCTGGCGATCGGGGTGTTGCTGCCGACCGTGCCCTGCCGCTCCGTTATCGCCCGCGACCGAGCGGCGTTGTGGCTGGGTCCTGACGAATGGTTGATCGTGGCACCCGAGGAGGCTGCCGATTTGCCGGACCAGGCGCGCAAGGCGGCCGGGGACCACCTGGTCAGTGTGGTCGATGTGTCCCACGCCACCCGAACGCTTGAACTTGCCGGACCGGCGGCGGCTTGGTGCCTGAACGCTTTCTGTTCCCTGGACCTGGATCAGAGTGCGTTTCCGGTCGGCATGTGTTCGCGGACACTGCTGGGCAAGGCGCCCGTGGTGCTGTGGCGGGTCGCCGGGGACCTGTTCCATCTCGATGTCGGGCGGTCATACGTTCCCTATGTTTGGGACTGTCTGGAAGAGGCGCGCCTGGAGTTGGCGGACGGTTAGTTTTGTCGTGGGAAGCCACCGCTCACGCAATTGTGAGTGAAATATCAAGGTTCTGGGGCTTTTGTCAGGTGCCGGGTGCCATCCAGGCGAATTAAACGCTGTCTTATTTGGGGCGGCTACTGTATGAACATCGAACGGCTGAACTTTTCAGCCGGGGCAAGATCCCTATTTCGCTCCGCCCTGCGATGTTCCATCGCACCGCGGCGCGCCGTTCTCTCCCCAATTGAAAAGTAAGATATCCCGCATGTGCGCGGGATTTGGCCAGTTGCGGAGACTTCACGTGGCTTCAGGTACTGTAAAGTGGTTTAACCCCCAGAAGGGTTTTGGTTTCATTCAGCCGGCCGACGGCTCCAAGGACGTGTTCGTCCACATCTCGGCGGTTGAACGCGCTGGGATGAAGACCCTGAATGAGGGTCAGACGATCAGCTTCGAACTGGAGCGCGGCCAGCAGGGTAAGACCTCGGCCGTCAATCTTCAGGCGGGCTGACATCTGGGGCGGCGCTTCATGCGCCGCCTTTTTTGTTTCAAGGGGGTAGTGATTGACCGACTACAAGTTCACGGCCGGCGACAAGGTCGCGCTGATGACGAACAGTTCCAACGTCAATGTCCGTCCCGGGATCTACACCATCGTGCGCCGGATGCCGGTGTCCAGTCAGGGCTGCCAGTATCGGGCCAAGAGCGCGCTGGATAACCACGAACGCGTGGTCGATGAGGCACAACTCCGCCGAGCCTGAGCGATGCGCGTCGGGCGGGAGTGGGCTCGGGCCTGTGTCAGCCCGAACCCAGACCGTAGATTACAGTGCGCTGCTGACCGAGCTTAGCGTGGTTGACAGGGCGGAGCCGAGGCCGGTGATGACCGTGACGGCGGCAACGGCGATCAAGGCGGCGATCATCGCGTATTCGAGCGCGGTGACAGCACGGGCGTCAGTGCGGATACCGTCGAGTGTCTGGAACAACTGAAACATTTTCGATCTTCCTCTATACCCGGTTGCAAGCCTTTGTGGTGGCTTAGCGCGTAAGGCTGCTCCCAGTGAGTATTGCCGCCCAACGATTGCACAATAGTTGCAATAATCAAAAAAATTACCGCCTGTGTTTTGTTCCTGATCGGCCACGGCCGGCGACCCGGGTGCAATTCACGCGCACGCACGGATGGTTTAACCTTTCTCGCAATACCAACAACCAAGCGAGGAAACGATGGACTTCCATGGAAAAGTGGCCCTGATCACGGGCGCGGGCAATGGTATTGGCCGTGCGGCGGCGTTGGGTTTCTCCAGCCGGGGCGCGAAAGTGGTTATTGTTGACCGCGACCAGGCCGCCGGTGAGGCAACCGCGGGAATCCTCCGTCAGCAGGGCGGAGAGGCGCATTTTGTCGCCGCCGACGTCACCAAGTCCGCCGACGTACAGAATTATGTGAAGCTCGCGCTGGAGAAATACGGCGCGATCGACTGCTTCCACAACAATGCCGGCATCGAGGGCAGTGTCGCGCCGACCCACGAGTACGACGAGGATATGTTCGACCGGGTGATGTCGGTGAACGTGAAGGGCGTGTTCCTAGGCCTTCGGCATGTGCTGCCGGTAATGATCAGGCAGGGACGCGGCGCGGTGGTGAACACAGCCTCCATCGCCGGCCTAGTCGGCACGCCGGGGATGCCTGCCTATGTCGCGTCCAAGCACGCGGTGATCGGTTTGACCAAGTCCGCGTCGGGCGAGGTTGCCCGAATGGGTATCCGGGTGAACTGCATCTGCCCCGGCCCGATCGACACGCGGATGATCCAGTCCTTGCAGACGATGTTGAACCCGAACGATCCCGCCAGTGTCGGCGCCCGGTACCAGTCGGCGATTCCGCTGGGGCGCTACGGTACTGCCGAGGAAGTCGCCAATCTGGTGATCTTCCTGTCCTCCGACCTCGCGTCCAACATCACCGGTGCCCAGTATGTCGTCGATGGCGGGCGGACGGCGACCGGCGGTGCGGTCACCCAAGTGGCGGTGAACTGAGATGTTGTTGCAAGGGAAACTGGCACTGGTCACCGGCGGCGGTTCCGGCATCGGCGAAGGCATCGCCAAAGCCTTTGCCGAGAACGGCGCCAGGGTGATCGTTGCCGATGTAAATGAAATTGGCGCGGCGCGCGTCGCGGCCGAGATCGGCGGCGAACATTACGTTCTCGATGTGTCAAACCGAGCGGCTTGCGATGGGCTGGCGGCGAAGGTGGGGCCAATTTCGGTGTTGGTGAACAATGCTGGGATTATCCGCCGTGGCAAGCTGGAATCCGGCACCGCTCGGGAAGATTGGGACGCCACGATGGCGGTCAATCTGGATGGCCCGTACAACATGGTGACGGCGTTCCTGGACCAGTTGAAGGCGACGAAGGGATCGGTGATCAATATTGGATCGATCCAATCGTTTGTTGCGCTGCCGAACTCGGCCGCCTACACGACGTCGAAGGGCGGCGTGCGGGCACTGACCAAGGCGCTGGCCATCGAACTGTCGCCCCAGGGCGTGCGGGTGAATGCGATCGGACCCGGTATGATCGCGACGCCGCTGAACGCCAACGCTCGGCAAAATCCCGACTACATGGCCAACTTCGCCCAGCGCATCCCCCTCGGGCGTCTGGGTGAGCCGGCGGATATCGCCGGACCGGCGGTGTTTCTGGCCTCCGACCTGGCGCGCTATGTCACCGGCGTGACCTTGCCGGTGGACGGCGGATTCCTGGCGTATTGACCATGAAGACCGTTCGGACGCCGGTTCTGGAGATCGCGTATAATCAGGCCGGGCCGGCGGACGGGCCCGTGGTCATTTTGCTGCACGGCTGGCCATCCGACGTGCATGACTACGATGGGGTGGTGCCGCCGCTGGCTGCCGCCGGGTATCGCGTGCTGGTGCCGTGGTTGCGCGGTTTCGGGGCGACGCGGTTCCTGCATGACGCGACACCTCGCAGCGGTCAGCAGGCTGCGTTGGGGGCCGATGTGCGGGATTTCATGGATGCGTTGGCGATCCCGCGCGCCATTCTGGTCGGGTATGACTGGGGCGGACGCGCGGCGTGCGTTGTCGCGGCTCTGTGGCCGGAGCGGGTTGCGGGGCTGGTCGCGATCACCGGGTATGGGGTCCAGGACATCGCAGCGTCCGGCCGTCCAGGTTCGGCGGAGCAGGAACATCGTTACTGGTATCAATGGTATTTCCACACCGATCGCGGTCGCGCCGGGCTGACGGCAAACCGAGCGGAACTGACAAGACTGTTGTGGCGGTTGTGGTCGCCGAACTGGGCGTTCGACGATACAACGCTGGCGGCTACGACTGCGAGTTTCGAAAATCCCGACTTCGTCGATGTGACGATCCAGTCCTATCGTCATCGTTATGGCAACGCCGCGGGCGATCCGAGGTATGACGATCTGGAGGCGCGATTGGCGGCCCAGCCGGCGATCGAGGTGCCCACGATCGTCTTGCATGGCGAGGATGACGGGGTAGGTTCGCCGGCCAGTTCGATTCCGCGGGATCGGCTTTTGACGGGGCTGATCGAGCGTCGTCAGATCGCCCGGGCGGGGCACTTCCTGTCGCGGGAAAACCCGGACGATGTCGTGGCCGCGGTTGTGCGTTTGGCTGGTTCGGCGGCATAACGGTGCTAGAGGAGATGCGATAATGGAAATCATTCCAAGCGGTCAGACACTTGGCGCCAGGGTCGAGGGCATCGATCTGGCCGCTCCGTTGTCCGACGGCGACTTTCGGACGGTGCTGCGTGCGCTGGGTCAGCACGGCGTGTTGTGCTTTCCGAAGCAGACCTTCGACACCCCGGCGCTGGCCGCGTTCGCCAAGCGGTTCGGCGATCTGGAGGTGAATGTCGCCAATCTTTACTACGAACCGGGCTTTCCCGAGATCATGATCCTGTCCAACCAGATCGGGCCGGACGGCAAGCCGGTGGGGTTGAACGATGCCGGGCAGGGCTGGCACACCGACATGTCCTACAGCAAGGACATCGCGCTCGCGAACATCCTGCATGCACAGGCGGTGCCGATGCGGAACGGCAAGTCGGTCGGCGAGACCCAGTTCCGCAACATGCATGCGGCGTATGACGAATTGCCTGACGAGATCAAACACAAGATCGAAGGCCGCACCGCGACCCATGACTTCGAAAAATTCTGGGAGGTGATGCGTCATCGCCCGGGTTCCCGCCGCGGCCCGTTGACCGACGAGCAGAAGCGGAAAAAGCCGCCGGTTTCGCAGCCTCTGGTTCGGGTTCATCCGCTGACCGGGCGGAAGGTCCTCTATGCTAATCCGGGCTATACGATGTGGATCGACGGGATGGATCGCGACGAGAGCGATCAGATCACCGAATATCTGTTCCGCCATCAGGAACGGGCGGATTTCCTCTATGCTCATCATTGGGCGGTGGGCGATGTGCTGATGTGGGACAACATCGGCACGGTGCACAACGCGATCGCGGATTACCTGCCCGATGAGCCGCGCTATATGCGCCGAGCGCAGGTGATGGCGACGCTGGATTATCCGGCGCTGGTGGCCTGATGTCCTCGGCATTCACCGGCAAGCGGATTGTCGTCACCGGCGGGGCGGGCGGCATCGGAATCGAAACCGTCCGTGGCTTCATGGAACAGGGCGGCCATGTGATCATGGCCGATATCGACGAGGCGGCGCTGGAACGCGCGCAGGCGGATCTGGGGCGGGTCCGGTTGGCGACGATCGCCTCGCCGCTGGACACGCCGGCTGAATGTGCGCGGGTGATCGAGGCGGCGGGTGCACCGGTCTATGCGCTGGTGCACCTGGCGGGCGTGTTCGAACGGGATGCGTTGGACCCGGACGATCATGGCGTCTGGAACCGGGCCATCGCGGCGAACCTGACCAATGCCTATGACATGGCGGTGGCGTTCAGCACCCGGTTCGACCGGCGGGAACCCGCTCGGATTGTCTTCGCGAGTTCCATCGCCTATCGGCGCGGTAGCGCGGATCGCGTGCCTTACGCGGCGGCCAAGGGCGGGATCGTCGGGCTGACCAGGGCGCTGTCGCGGAAGTTGGCGCCGGAGGTGCTGGTGAATGCCATCGCTCCGGGCGTGATCGAAACGAAAATGGCCGATCCGATCATTGCGGAGCGGGGCGAGGCATACCGGCAGGAAATTCCGCTGAAGCGGTTCGGGAAGCCCTCGGAGATCGCGTCGGTGATCCGGTTCCTGTGCTCTCCGGACGCATCGTATATCACTGGCCAGACGATCACGGTGGATGGCGGGATTACCAACGCCTGATCGACGGGTGGACGGCGGCCCTTATCAGAAGTTGGGCCGCCGAATCGTCATGACTTACGGGAACGCAGCACCCTGGGTGTTGACATACAGCGCATAGACCGACGTGCTGGCGCACATGTACAGACGATTGTGCAACAGCCCGCCGAACGTCAGGTTGGCACAGGTTTCGGGCAGATGGATCTTGCCGATCAGGTCGCCGTTCGACGCGTAGCAGCGCACGCCGTCTTCCTTCGGATCGCCCCAGCCCATACTGGTCCAGACCGAACCCTCCACATCGACGCGCATACCGTCGGTGAACCCGGGTGCGAAGCCCTCGGCAAAGACCTTGCTGTTGGTTAGCTTACCGGCCCCGACATCCACATCGAACACACGGATATGCGCTGGCCCGCCATGCGTGATGCCGCTGTCGATGATGTATAGCTTCTTTTCGTCGGGTGAGAACGCCAGCCCGTTCGGTTGGGTGAAGTCAT
The DNA here is from genome assembly GCA_003506895.1 of Acetobacteraceae bacterium. GTDB lineage: Bacteria > Pseudomonadota > Alphaproteobacteria > Acetobacterales > Acetobacteraceae > Rhodopila. The sequence continues at coordinate 95,486 of DNXO01000136.1, forward strand.
CGACCACCATCTTCACTTCGCCGCTTTTCGCATCCACGCGGTAAACATTGTGCGTGGCCTGTTCCTGCGGCGCTTGCAGACCTTCGTAATTGCCGCCGATGCCGTAGGACGGATCGGTGAACCAGATCGAATCGTCGGAGGCCACAACGAGGTCGTTCGGCGAGTTGAGCTTCTTGCCGTTGTAGGAGTCGGCAACGATTGTCATCGTCCCGTCGAACTCGGTCCGCACGACCCGCCGTCCAGCATGCTGGCAACTGAGCAGCCGGCCCTGGCGGTCAACGGTATTGCCGTTGGAGTTGTAGGACGGCGAGCGGAAAACGCTGAGATGGTTGTCATCTTCGGTCAGCCGCATCTGCCGATTGTTCGGGATGTCGCTGAAGATCAGGTAACGGCCGGCGCGGAAATACGCCGGCCCTTCGGCCCAGCGAAAGCCCGTTGCCACACGCTCGACCGCGCCGGTGCCGGGGCTGCCCTTGAACCGCTTATCGAGCGATTCGATATGCGGATCCGGATAGCGTGAGCCGGCCAGCGGCCCCAGCGGCAGTTGTTCGCTGGCGGGAACCGGCAGCGGATCGCCGGTCTCGCCCGGCAGCGGCACGGTTGCGGCGGCGGCGAGTTTAAGGCTGGCCGCCGCGGTAGCGGTGGCAGCGGATGAAGCCAGGAATGTGCGTCTGTTCATCTTATTTCCTCCCGATCACCTCTTTTTAGTAAGAGGTTACGGCGCAGACCTTACATTGCCGTAGTCCGGTGGCAATGATAAACGCCGTGACAATTTGGTGGGGACGCACCTGTATTTATAAATATTGCCCTCTTATAAATGTCGTTATTTTTATAATGGTTGTTATCGAAGGGATCCGCCGCCTTTGTAATCGCTCCTCGTAATGGTAATCTGCGCGTCGCCCGCGGCGCTTCGCGATAACAACGGCACGGCTATGTCTTGCCGCCGAACTCAGACGCTGAATTCCAGTGTCACGCCAAAGGCCTCCGTCGCCGGCACCAGCAGGCTCGTCCCGATTCGGTCCACGCCGCGGATGCGACCCGCTTCCAATGCGGTTTCCGCCGCGTCCAATGACAGCGTCCGGAATGTCAGCGCCGCCATGTAGTCGCGGCGACCCCGGCTGTCGGGCGCCGCTCCGCCGAACATCTCCCACAGCGCGGCGGGGTGGACGACGTCGAAGCGGGACAGGCCGAGGCTCAATGAGCAGCCGTCATCCGTCGCTCTGACTGTGTTCGGGCCGAACATGTGGGCCAACAGACCGCCCAGGATTTCCGGCTCCTCCGCTGCGATGACCGCCCGAGCGATGCCGATGGCGCCGTTAGCGTGGTGGCGCCACTCATCCCGCCAGACCAGGTCGCGGGTCAGGTGCTGGCAAAAATACAGCCGTCCGGCCGCCACGGCCGAACGCGGCAGGCGGGTGGTGCGGAAGACGGCGTCCCGGGTTTCGCCCCCAGCCAGCACCGGACGGGAGAACTGTTGCGGCGGGTCGATCGGAACCTCATTCCGGCGGAGCGCTTCGTAGGTCGCGGTCGCGTCCTCGGTGCCGAATACCAGCCCATCCAGGCCGAACGGGGCCCCCATGATCTCCGGGCGGCTGTCGTCGCCGGGTTTGGCGGCGATCAACTCCATGTAATCGGTGCCGAACATCGCCAAGTGGTTCATCGAGCCCAAGGTATGGTAGCCCCGCGGCGTCAGGGTGAATCCCAGCCGGCGATAGGTATCGGCTGCATCGTCGATCCGGTCGCGAACATTGACGACGACGTGATCCAGGGTCGGGACGGGGAATTCGGGCGTCATGGGCGGTCATTCCAATCGTGGCGGCGCCCTATCGTTGGACACCATGGACAAGCGGGGCAAGGGGAATGCGGGCCGGCCAACGCACGGCTGGCTTGTCTTTCCGCTCTGTCGTACTCTAACGCAGCGCGAAGGGTTCCGATCATGTCCGACACTCAACAACCTGTCTTATTGCTGACCGGGGCCAGCCGAGGGATCGGCCACGCCACGGTCAAACGCTTCGGCAGTGCCGGGTGGCGGGTGCTGACGATCTCCCGCCAGGCGTTCGACCCGCGTTGCCCGTGGCCGGGCGGGGAGCGGAACCATATCCAGCTCGATCTGGCGGATGTGGATGTCGTGCGGGAGGCGCTGCCGGAGATCAAACGCATATCCGGCGGGCGCCTGGACGCGCTGATCAACAACGCGGCGATTTCGCCAAAGCATTCCGACGGCAGCAAGATCACCAGTTTGCAAATGGCCTATCTGGACTGGCTGCACATCTTCAACGTGAACTTCTTCTCCGCCGTGCTGCTGGCACAGGGACTGAGCGATCTGCTGATCGAGTCCAAGGGCAGCATCGTCAACATGACCTCCATCGTCGGGTCGCGGGTGCATCCGTTCGCCAGCGCGGCCTATGCGACATCGAAGGCGGCGCTGGCGGCGCTGACACGAGAGATGGCGAACGATCTGGGCCGCCACGGCGTGCGGGTGAACGCGGTGTCTCCCGGAGAGATCGATACCGCGATCCTGTCGCCAGGGACCGAGGAGATCGTGCAGCGGGAAATCCCGATGCGCCGGTTGGGCAAACCGAGCGAGGTGGCGGATCTGCTGTTTTTCCTGTGTTCCAATCAGGCCTTGTATCTCAGTGGGTCCGAGGTTCACATCGACGGCGGGCAGCGGGTTTAGCGTCCGCCAATATTGCCAATGTGTCCTCGGGCGGCGATGCTGACCGCAGCCAATAACGAGGAAACCAACGTGACACAGCCTACTGGCCCGCTCGCCGGCATTCGGGTCATCGACATTACCACCGTCGTCCTCGGCCCGTTCTGTTCCCAGACGCTGGGCGACATGGGCGCGGACGTGATCAAGGTCGAAACCGTGGATGGCGGCGATTCCATCCGTCTGATCGGGCCGTCGCGCACGCCCGGCATGGGCAGCTATTTCGCCAACCTCAACCGCAACAAACGAAGCCTGACGCTGGACCTGAAGAAGCCGGCGGCGCGCGAGGCGCTGTTGAAGCTGGTCGAGACCGCCGACGTCTTCGTCCACAACATGCGCATCGGCGCCGCCGCTCGGCTTGGTCTTGATTATGAGACACTCCGAGCGCGGAATCCGAAGCTGATTTATGCTTGTGCGAGCGGGTTTCGGAAGGGCAGCTCGATGCAGGAGTTCCCGGCCTATGACGACCTGATCCAGGGCGTGTCCGGGGTTGCCTCCTTGAACGCCGGGCCGGATGGGGCGCCGCGCTATTTTCCCACGGTCATGGTGGACAAGCTGACGGGCGGGACCCTGGCCTCGATGATCGGGATGGCGCTGTTCCATCGCGAACGCACCGGGGAGGGCCAGGAAATCCACCTGCCGATGATGGAGACGATCCTGTCGTTCATGCTGGTCGAGCACCTGTGGCATGGCACGATGGGGGAGCCGGAGAAGGGCATGGGGTATCCGCGGATGCTGACTCCGCACCGCCGGCCGTATCAGACCAAGGATGGGTTCATCAGCGTGATCGCCCACAGTGACGCGCAGTGGAACAAACTGTTCGAGGCGATGGGCGTGCCCGAATACATCGACGATCCAAGGTTCAACTCCGTCCCCGCCCGGAGCCGGAACATCGATGCGGTCTATGCGACGCTGACCGAGGGCATGAAGCAGCGCACGACCGACGAATGGCTGGCCGAACTGCGGCCGGCGGATATTCCCTGCGGCAAGGCGAACAGCCTGGCGGACCTGTTTTCGGACCCATACCTTCGGGAAACCGGCTACTTCGAGGACTACGATCATCCGGTCGAGGGCAAGGTCGTCATCCCGGCCATCCCAGCGCGGTTCTCGAAGACGCCGCCCAATGTGCATCGTCCCTGGCCGACGCTGGGCGAGCATACGCATGAGATCCTGGCCGAGATTGGCTGTTCCGACGCGGAGATCGCGACGATCACCGGCGGGAAGGCTTAGGGCGGACAGCTCCCCCCTACTGCACCGCAGCATCATCATCCCATATGATGCCCGGCAGACATTGGATCGAAGGGATTACCATGCCAGACGGATCGACAATCGGGCGGTTTGGAAGCGGCCGCGAAGTGCGGCGGATTGAGGATGCGGGGCTTCTGGCCGGGGCTGGTCGGTTCACCGATGATTTCTCGATGCCCGGCCAGACCTATCTGGCCTTCCTCCGCTCCCCCGTCGCGCATGCCAGGATCGCGTCCATCGACGTCTCGGCGGTGTCTGCCATGCCGGGCGTCGTCGCGGTGCTGACCGGTGCCAATCTGGTGGCCGCGGGGGTGCAGCCATTGCCGCTCGCGCCGATCTTCACGCGCCCGGACGGCTCGCCGGGGGCTACGCCGCTGCGTTCGGCGCTGGCACACGACACCGTTCGCTTCGTGGGTGAGGCGGTTGTCGCCGTGGTCGCGGAGACGCCGGAACAGGCGAAGGATGCGTTGGAAGCAGTGATCGTCGACTATGACGAACTGCCCGTGGTGACCGGCCTGAAGGAAGCCACCGCTGAAGGTGCGGCGCTGGTCTGGCCGGCGGCAACCGGCAATATTGCCGCCCAGATGAAGCATGGCGATTCCGCCGCGTCGGACGCCGCGTTCGCGTCGGCGGCGCATGTCGTCAGCCTCGATCTGGTGAACCAGCGGCTGGCGCCGGCTTCGATGGAGCCGCGGTGTGCGCTGGCCTCGTTCGATGCCGAAACCGACCGGGTGACGCTACGGCTGTCCACCCAGATGCCTTCCGGCGCGCGTGACACGCTGTGCGGCGCCCTGGGGTTGCCGACGGATAAAATCCGCGTCGTGGTCGGCGATGTCGGCGGTGGGTTCGGGATGAAAACCGGCCTGTATCCCGAGGATATCGTCGTCACCTACGCCGCCCGCAAGGTCGGCCGTCCGGTGAAATGGACACCGACCCGGCTGGATGAGTTCCTGTCGGCGACGCATGGCCGCGATGTCGAGAGCCATGCCGAACTGGCGTTGGATGCCAACGGCAAGGTGCTGGCCTATCGGATCCGCTCGCTGGCGAACGTCGGGGCCTATGGTGGCACGACCGGCATCATCATCCAGTTGATGATCGGGCCGTGGGTTTCCACCAGCATCTACGACATCCGCACCATCGATTTCGATCTGCGGGCGGTGCTGACCAACACGGCGCCGACGGCGGCGTATCGCGGTGCTGGCCGGCCAGAGGCGATCTATATCATCGAACGGCTGTTCGACGTGGCCGCGCAGAAGCTGGGCCTGGACCCGGCCGAAATCCGCCGCCGCAACCTGATCGCCCCGGAGCAGATGCCGTACACCAACGCGATGGGTCAGGTTTACGATTCGGGGAAATTCGGTTCGATCCTGTCGCAGGCGCTGGAACTGGCGCAGTGGGACGGGTTCGCCGCCCGCGAGGCCGACTCCAAGGCTCGGGGGAAGCTGCGTGGACGCGGGCTGGCGTCATTCCTGGAATGGACCGGCGGCAACGTGTTCGAGGAGCGGGTCACCGTCGCGGTGTCCGGCGATGGGGAGATCGAGGTCTATGCCTCGACGATGCCGATGGGGCAGGGGATCGCGACGTCCTATGCGCAGCTTGTGGTGGATGTGTTCGGGGTGGAGATCGAACGCATCCGCATCGTGATGGGCGACACCGATCGCGGCCAAGGGTTCGGCAGTGCCGGTTCGCGGTCTTTGTTCACCGCCGGGTCGGCGATCAACCATGCCTCGGAAGTGGCGGTGGCGAATGGGCGGGAACTGGCGGCCGAGGCGTTGGAGGCTGCCGCCGCCGACATCGAATATGCCGAGGGGATGTTCCGCGTCGCCGGCACGGATCGCGGGATCGGGCTGTTCGAACTGGCCGCCCAGCAACCCGAACGGCGGATTTACGTCGATGCCACCAGCAAGGTGAATGGCCCGAGCTGGCCGAACGGGGCGCATATTACCGAGGTTGAGGTCGATCCGGAGACGGGGGATGTGGAGATCGTGTCCTATGCCTCGGTCAATGATGTCGGCCGGGTGGTGAACCCGATGATCGTGCGTGGGCAGTTGGACGGCGGGGCGGTGCAGGGCATCGGTCAGGCGCTGGGCGAGAATATGGTATACGAGCAGGGGTCCGGGCAGGTGATGACCGCCAGCATGATGGACTACTACATGCCGCGCGCGAACGTCATCGGCGCGTTCGTGCATGTGCTGGATCAGTCCATTCCGTGCCGGAACAACCCGCTTGGGGTAAAGGGCGTGGGTGAACTGGGCACGATCGGGGCGACTCCGGCGGTGGTGAATGCGGTGGCCGATGCGTTGATCCGAGCGGGTCGGGTTTCGCAGGCGGCTGGGTTGCAGATGCCGTTGACGCCGGAGCGGGTTTGGGAGGCTTTGCGGTAGGGGGGTGGTTTTCGGGGTTCGTGCCGGTTTTCCCGGCTGAGCTTTAAATCGGAGGACGGCGAGGGCCACTGAGGGTCTTTGGTGGAGGCCGGCGTTCTGGGTGGTTGGCGAGGGGTAACCCTCGCCGGCTGGCTTGGTCGGTTCGCCAAAGCGAGAATGTTTGTCTATCCGGTGTCTCGATGGCCGTGGTGTGATATTTTGATATGATATTGAGACGGGTTTCTGATTGGGTTGGCCTCGGCGGGACAGGTGCGGCCGCGCCGGAGGTTCAGTCTGCGCTTCGTAAGCGGTCAATGGCGGGTTTGAAAAGTCGGGTTGCAAACGAGGTTGCCTGTTACACTTCTCGGTCGAGAGGCTGACCGGCAGGTATTTGATCCTATTGAAGGCAGCTCGGTCGCTGTTACCCATCATGATCTCGACCGACGTGGACCTCCGTGCCTCGACGATTTGTGCGAACATGGCCGGGACCAAGCGCGGGCAGGACGAGCGAGAGGCGGCTTCAACGCAGATTGGCATTCCGGTTTATAGATTTTATTAGGAAAATAGTCAATATTTGCGTGTGCGACAGGAGAGTCGCATTTGCATTTTCATTGCGCCCAACGTGCGGTGGCTTTGCCGAAGTAAGTGTTTTTTGCCGCCGATAAGGCAGGATGTACGCAGATCGGTGCTCCAGCGGTGAGCAAGAGCGCGAATTCGGGCGATGACTTATGAGGCGATCGGATTATCGGCGCTTATCCTTTCTTATCGGCGGCAAAAAAAAACCTTGCTTTGGTCAATCCATCGCCAATGGCCGCCGGGTCAGCGCCTTCCATGCAACAGCCCCGGCGTGCGCGGAGGGCGGCCGGACAGAGGGGCATCGAGGAACTGGCTGAGCGGGTGGCCGTTGCTTTCGGTCGATCCGCTCCCCAGCGGTAGCCAACTGGACCTCTCCCGAAGCCAGTAATTTTTGCCGCCGATAAGGAAGGATGAACGCAGATCGGTGCTCCAGAGGTGAGCCAAAAGCGGGACTTCGGGCGATGCATTATGAGGTGATCGGCTTATCGGCGTTTATCCTTTCTTATCGGCGGCAAAAAAATCCTTGCTTTGGTCAATCCATCGCCAACGGCCGCCGGGTCAGCGCCTTCCATGCAACAGCCCCGGCGTGCGCGGAGGGTGGCCGGACAGAGGGGCATCGAGGAACTGGCTCAGCGGTTGGCCGTTGCTTTCGGTCGATCCATTCCGCAGGGTAGCCAAATGGACCTCTCCCGAAGCCAGTAATTTTTGCCGCCGATAAGGCAGGATGTACGCAGATCGGTGCTCCAGCGGTGAGCAAAAGCGGGACTTCGGGCGATGCATTATGAGGCGATCGGCTTATCGGCGTTTATCCTTTCTTATCGGCGGCAAAAAAATCCTTGCTTTGGTCAATCCATCGCCAACGGCCGCCGGGTCAGTGCCTTCCATGCAACAGCCCTGGCGTGCGCGGAGGGTGGTCGGACAGAGGGGCATCCATGCGGCAGAGGGTCGATATCGCGGCGCTGTATGCCGTCGCGGTCAAGCAGATCCGCACAATAGATCGCACGCTTTACGTCCCGTCCGACAATCCTCTCACCCTGGATCATCTGCTGAACGAAGACCTGGACGTGCTGTTGAACCGCATTCCGCGTCTGGCTTAACGAAGCGGCGGCGCGCGTATCAATACTGACAATGCTCGGTTTTTCCTGTAAGTATGATCACATGCCGGACGGTCTCTACGAACGCGATATCCTGATCTGGTCGGAGCATCAGGCCGACCTGCTCCGCCGCCTGGGGCGCGGGGAACGGGTGAACGACGTCGATTGGGCCTACGTCGCCGAGGAGATCGAGGATTTGGGTCTATCCGAACTGCACGCGGTTGAGAGCTACCTGACCCTGATCCTGGTCCATCTGCTGAAAATCCAGGCCTCGCCGGACAACGATGCGGTGGACCACCGGTATGAAGAGATTGCCGCGTTCCAAGGGAATGCCCGGCGGCGGTTCACACCGTCCATGCGGCAAAGGCTTGACCTCGGCGCGTTGTATGCCGACGCGATCCGGCAAACGCGGATCGGGGATCGGCGCAACAAAACGCCCCGTCCCTGGCCGGAGACGAATCCATTCTCCCTGGACCAGTTGCTGAACGGGGACCCGGACGATCTCGTGCGGGGTCTTCCCGCCGCCAATCCAACCTGACGCCCGAACCGCGCGCTTGTTCCCGTCGCCTTGATACTTGCGCGCGGCGCGCCGCCGCCCGATACATCGCACCATGAACGACACGACCACGCCCGCCCCGGACTCCGCCCCGCGCTACGATTTCGCCGCCGCCGAACCCAAATGGCAGCAGGCCTGGGCCGACCGCGCCTGCTTCACCGTCGAGGACGTGCCGACCGACGGCAAGCCGAAATACTACGTGCTGGAGATGTTCCCCTACCCGTCGGGGAAAATCCATATGGGCCATGTCCGCAACTACACGCTGGGCGATGTCGTCGCCCGGTATAAGCGCGCGCGCGGCCACTCCGTGATGCACCCGATGGGCTGGGACGC
>DNXO01000136.1:104633-105991 GCA_003506895.1 Acetobacteraceae bacterium
TTCGGCCTGCCCGCCGAGAACGCCGCCCGCGAGCGTGGCGTGCATCCGGCCAAATGGACCTACGAGAACATCGCCAACATGCGCACCGAACTGCAGCGCATGGGCCTATCGCTGGAGTGGGAGCGGGAGTTCGCGACCTGCCAGCCGGAATACTACCAGCACCAGCAGAAGCTGTTCCTCGATTTCCTGAAGGCCGGCTTGGTGGAGCGTAAGGAAAGCTGGGTCAACTGGGACCCGGTCGATGGCACCGTGCTGGCGAATGAGCAGGTGATCGACGGCAAGGGCTGGCGCTCCGGTGCGCCCGTGGAAAAGAAGCAGCTCAGCCAGTGGTTCCTCAGCATCACCAAGTATGCGCCGGAGCTGCTGGACGCGCTGGACAAGCTGGACCGCTGGCCGGAACGCGTGCGGCTGATGCAGGCCAACTGGATCGGCCGGTCGGAAGGGGCCAAGCTGGCGTTTACCCTGGCCGACAGCGACGGGACGGTGGAGGTTTACACCACGCGCCCGGATACGCTGTTCGGGATGTCGTTCATGGCCATCGCGCCGGAACATCCTATCGCCAACGACAGCGCCGCGCGCGACCCGAAAGCCGCCGCCTTCATCGCCGATTGCAAAAGCCGCGGTACCTCCGAAGCCACCATCGAGACCGGCGAGAAGCTGGGCTACGACACCGGCCTGCGCGTCAAACACCCGTTCATCGAGGGCGCGACCTATCCGATCTGGATCGCCAACTTCGTGCTGATGGAATACGGCACGGGCGCCATCTTCGGCTGCCCCGGACACGACCAGCGCGACATGGATTTCGCTCGGAAATACGGCCTGGACGTTACCCCGGTGGTGCTGCCGCCGGGTGCCGATCCGGCGACGTTCGCCCTGGGCAAAGAGGCTTATACCGGCCCGGGCACGGCGTTTAACTCCGGTTTTCTGGATGGTCTGGACGTTGATGCCGGCAAGCGTGCCGCCATCGCCAAACTGGAATCGCTGGGTGTCGGCAAGGGGCTGACCAACTGGCGGCTGCGTGACTGGGGCGTCTCCCGCCAACGCTACTGGGGTTGCCCGATCCCGGTCATCCACTGCGACTCGTGCGGCGTCGTGCCGGTGCCGGACGAACAGTTGCCGGTGCGGCTGCCGGAGGACGTGACCTTCGACAAGCCCGGCAATCCGCTGGATCACCACCCGACCTGGAAGTACGTGAACTGCCCGACATGCGGCGCCAAGGCTCGGCGGGAAACCGATACGTTCGACACGTTCGTCGATAGTTCGTGGTATTTCGCCCGCTACTGCTCACCCAAGGCCGATGTGCCGCTGGTGAAGGCGGCGGTCGATCACTGGATGCCGGTCGATCAGTATATCGGCGG
>DNXO01000136.1:106257-110834 GCA_003506895.1 Acetobacteraceae bacterium
CGATCCTGCATCTGCTGTATTCGCGGTTCTTCACGCGAGCGATGAAGGACACCGGGCATGTGTCGGTGGAGGAGCCGTTCGCGGGGCTGTTCACCCAGGGCATGGTGAACCATGAATCCTATCGTGGCTCCGACAACCGCTGGCTGTATCCGGACGAGATCGAGAAGCGCGCCGACGGCACTGCCGTGCATCGCGAAACCGGCGAACCGGTCACGGTCGGCCGCGTGGAGGCGATGAGCAAGTCCAAGCGCAACACCATCGACCCCGGCGCCATCATCGCCCGCTACGGCGCCGACACCGCGCGCTGGTTCATCCTGTCCGACAATCCTCCGGAACGCGATATGGAGTGGACGGAGTCCGGCGCGGCGGGCGCGTTCAGGTTTACCCAGCGGGTGTTTCGGTTGGCCGAGGCACTGGATGGCGCCCGCACCGAAATGATGCCCGACGCGTTCGGCCCCGCCGGCCGCACGTTGCGCCGCGCGACCCATCGCTGCATCGCGGCCGTGACCGAAGCGCTGGAAGGCTTCGCGTTCAACGTCGCGGTGGCGCGCCTTTACGAACTGGCCAACGCGATCACCGACGCCGAACGGGCCGCCGCCCCGGAAGCCGGTCTGGCCTGGGCGCGCCGGGAAGCGGTTGAGATGCTCGCCCGCCTGTCCAGCCCGATGATGCCGCATCTATCCGAGGAGGTGTATGCGCGCCTGTTCCCGGAGAACGGTCATCTGGTCGCGGAGCTGGCCTGGCCGGAAGCCGAACCCGCGTTGCTGGTCGCCGAAAGCGTCACCATCGCCGTGCAGGTGATGGGCAAGCTGCGCGGCACGATCGAGGCGGCGCCGAACGCGCCGGCCGATGCCGTGATCGCCGCCGCTGAAGCCGATCCGAATGTCGCCAAGGCGTTGGAAGGCAAGCGGATCGTCAAGCGCGTGCATGTCCCCAACCGAATCGTCAACTTTGTGGTCGCCGGATGAAATCCTCTGTCAGCCGCCGTTGGTTTTGCCTGGGTTCCCTGACGGCCCTGGGCGGTTGCGGGTTCCAACCTGTTTATATGCCGACGGCGTCGGGTGCTCGCGGCCCCGCACAACGCGAGTTCGCCGCGATCAATGTGCCGGTGATCCCGGAACGCCCCGGCCAGCTTATGCGTCAGGCGTTGCAGGAGCGGTTTGGCAGTGACTCGGGCACGCCCGCGAAATACGACCTGATCGTGACGTTCGGGGTCAGCGGCGTGGGCGTTGGCATCGAATCCAACGATATTGCTACGCGGATCAGGCTGGTTGGTAACGCGACCTATTCCTTACGCGCCCGTGACCCGAAGCGTACCGAACTTACCTCCGGCGCCGCTCGGACGCTGGACGGCGTGAATATCTTCGACTCGCAGTATTTTGCCGCGGACCAGGAGGTCGAGGCGGAGCAAAAGCGCATGGCCGAGAACATTGCCACCCAGATCGCGACCCAGTTGGCTGTTTGGTTCCGCCAGCAGGCGGCCAAGCAAGCCGCATAACGCCGTGAAGCTGGCGCCCGCCCGGATTCCCGCCTTTCTGCGCGAACCAGGCGAATGCCGGGTGGTTCTGCTGTTTGGTGAAGACGCGGGGATGATCCGTGATCGCGCCGAGACCCTGGTCCGTGCCGTCGCGGGGTCGCTCGACGATCCGTTCCTGGTGACCGAACTGCCCCGCGAGGAGATCAAACAACTCGTCAACGAGGCGGCTGGACTGTCGCTGATGGGCGGCCGGCGTGTGGTGCGGGTACGTGATGTGACCGATGCCGCGACCGAACCGGTACTGGCCGTATTGAAAAGCAAGGCGCCGGCACTGGTGGTGCTGGAGGGGCCGTCGATCGCGTCACGGTCCAAGCTGAGGACGGCGCTGGAAGCGGCGGCCGACGGGGCGGCGATCGGTTGCTACCCCGAGGAAGGCCGAGCGCTGGAGGAGACGATCCGCGAGACGCTGCGCAGCCATGGCGCGGGTATCGAGCCTGACGCCTTGTCGTGGTTGTCGCAGCAACTCGGCGCGGATCGGGCCTCAACCAAAGCGGAACTGGAAAAGCTGGCGTTGTATGTGGGGGTGGGGAACCGGGTCGATCTGGACGCGGCGATGACCTGTGTGGGCGATCTGGCCGGTTTGTCGCTGGACGACGCACTGTATGCCGCGACGACGGGCGATGTCGCGACGGCCGACCGCGCGTTGGAATCGGCGATGGCCGAGGGAGCCGCGCCGGTTCAGGTGCTGCGCGCGGCTTTGGGGCATCTGCAGAAGCTGCACCGGGCGCGTCTGGCGATGGACGAGCAGGGTTTGAATGCCGCCGATGCCACCAAGACGGTTCGGCCGCCGGTGTTCTACCAGAAGGTCGGGGCGTTCTCCCGCTCGTTGGTGCTGTGGCCGGCCGGGACGCTGACGGCGGCGATGGCGGCTTTAGCGGAGGCTGAGCGTGGGTGTAAGCGGACTGGCTGGCCGGATCAGGCGCTGTGCCGCAACGCGGTGCTGACACTTGCACGGCGGTCCGCGGCATCGTCCCGGAATTCGAGACGATAATAGATAATTAGGAAAAATAGTCTCTTTATTTACATATTTTTTGAGTAAATATACTTTGATCGCCATGCCAGATGTGACATAAGGGCCTCACATCTGGAGTTTCCAATGTCCACCAGGCGGCCCGGCGATCTGATTAAGCTGAACAGCGCAATTGCGGTCCGACCCCAGCCTCTATGTGAGTCGGATCTGGCAACCGTGCGTCACGCCATCGCGAGCATCGCGCCGGATTGGTCGGTTGAGCTTGAAGGGGCTTGCGCTGACGAGGCGACGCTGGTGCTGCTGCCGGCGGATGGGGATGATGCAATCGGCCCCAGCTTCATTATCAGCCGCGAAGCCGACGGTTTCCGCGTCGATCAGATCCATTGGGATTCGCTGACCGAGATTGGCGTTTTCTCCTCACTCAGCGACGTGGTGGCGACCCTACGGCTTCGCCTGGCGTTCTGTCTCAGCAGCGGGCTGCCGACCTCGGTTACGCTGCACTGATCCGGTCAGGCTGCCGCCGCGCGCGGTGGCTGTGCGCAGGAAAGCGCGGTCCTGGTAGCCTGGGCCGGTCGCGGGTACGTTCCTGGTTTGATGACGGGGCTCGCTTGCGCTTCAGTCGGTGTGTGCTGGCAGACAGCCGAACCGCTCCGTGAGGCGCCGGAGTTGAAGCCGCGCGGGCATCGGGCATAGTGGCGCGCGATAACGGGACAAACCATGCGACTTTCTCTCACCTCGCCGCTGCGTGGGCGTGCGCGGGCGCCTTTTCTTCTGCTGGTCGCCATGACCGCCTGCGGGACCCTGGGGATGCACATCATCATTCCCGCCTTGCCGGCGACCGCTCGGGCGCTGGGGATGTCGATCGGGACGTCCCAGTTGACGATCACGCTGTATCTGATCGGGTTGTCGATCGGGCAGTTGCTGTATGGCCCGGTGTCGGACCGGTTCGGACGCCGCCCGGTCTTGTTGGCCGGTCTGGGACTGTTCACAGGGGCGAGCGTCGTCACCGCCCTTGCTCCGACAGCCGGGATCCTGATCGGCGCCCGTATTTTGCAGTCGCTTGGCGGTTGTGCCGGGCTGGTGCTGGGGCGCGCGGCGGTGCGGGACGGTGCCACGGCCGACAAGGCGGCCGGTCAGCTTGCGTTGCTGACGCTGGTGATGGCGATGGTGCCCGCCATCGCGCCGGCAATCGGCGGCTACCTGACCGCCTACATCCACTGGCGAGCGAGCTACATGCTGCTGGCATTGTTTGGCGGCGGGACGTTGCTGGCCTGTGCGCTGCTGATGCCGGAGACGCTGGCATCCCCCGGCGGTGGCAGTGGACGCTCGATGGCTCTGGCCTATGTCCGGTTGCTGCGCTCGCCGCGGTTCCTGGGATATGCCATCGGGGGGGCGTGTTCGACGACGGCGTTCTATGCGTTCATGTCCGCCTCGCCGTTCATTTTCGAGACGCACTTGCACCAGCCAACACAGCGGGTCGGGCTGTATTACCTGGTGCTGATGTTGGGCGTGGCGGTCGGCAGCCTGGGCGCCAACCGGCTGGCCGGGCGGTTACCGGTCCGCCGAGCGCTGAGGATCGCGAATGGGCTGGGCATTCTGGGGGCGACACTGTTCGCGTTGGCTGACGCCGGGAACTTTCTGTCGGTGGTGACGGTGGTACTGCCGGTCAGCCTGTTCATGGTCGGGGCAGGGATGGCCAGCCCGTTTGCCCTGGCGGGATCGGTCTCGGTGAACCCGCAGGCGATCGGTGCGGCGTCCGGAATGTACGGGTTCATCCAGATGGGGTACGGGATGCTGTGCACTGTCGTGGTCGAGACGTGGCATCCCGGCGCCGTCTACCCCGTCGCCACCGTTCTGCTGGGTTCGGCGTTGCTGGGGCAGACGGCGATGGCTGTTGCAGGCAGGGCGGAACGCCAGCGATAATTCTTATACCAGCCGCCCGAAGCTTCGACTCTTTTGTCAGTCGGCGGGTGGCTGGTATCCTATTGATTTGGCGTGCGGCCGCCCCACCAACCCCGCGCGCATACCAGTCGGCCCATGGGGCCGCTGGTATTAGAATTCCGCGTGGAG
>DNXO01000167.1:0-283 GCA_003506895.1 Acetobacteraceae bacterium
CGAGGATGCCCTGGCAGTTGTTGTCCAGCTCCTGCTTCAGGTCATCGGGCGACCAGTTCTGCCCCTCGGCCACCGGGATCGTCAGCAGGTCGGTCAGCGCCGCCCGCTTGCGCGTCGCCAGTTCGGTCTGCCGAGCGGCCACGTCCACCTGGTGGTAGTGCAGCGCATGCAGGGTCGCGGCGGTCGGGGAGGGGACCCAGGCGGTGTTCGCCCCCGCCATCGGATGCCCGACCTTCTGCACCAGCATGTCCGCCATCCGGTCCGGCGCGGCCCACATGCCCTT
>DNXO01000167.1:550-50888 GCA_003506895.1 Acetobacteraceae bacterium
TGCCGATCTGCGCCTTGCCGCGCAGCCCGCATTCCAGGCCGATATCGACGTTCTGGTCCTCGTATGCCTTGATCCAGGCCGTCCCGCGCATTTCGTTCTTCCGGATCATCGGGCCGGCTTCGATGGAGGTGTGGATCTCATCGCCCGTCCGGTCCAGGAACCCGGTGTTGATGAACACCACCCGCGCCGTGGCCGCCGCGATGCAGGCCTTCAGATTGGCGGAGGTGCGGCGTTCTTCATCCATGATGCCCATCTTCAGCGTGTTCGCCGCCAACCCCAGAATGGTTTCGACACGGCCGAACAGGTCGTTGGTCAGCGCCACTTCCTCCGGCCCATGCATCTTCGGCTTCACAATATAAACCGATCCCGCTCGGCTGTTCTTGATCGGCCCCTTGCTGTTCAAATCGTGCATCGCGATCAGGGACGTCACCGCCGCATCCAGGAAGCCTTCCGGGATTTCCGCGCCCGAGGCATCGAGCACCGCATCGGTGTACATGTGATGCCCGACATTACGGATCAGCATCAGACTGCGGCCGGACAGCCACGCGCTGCCCCTACCCGCCGGCTTGGTGTATTGCCGGTCGGCGTTCAACTTGCGGGTCATCATCTGGCCACCCTTCTCGAAGGTGTCCGCCAGCGTTCCGTTCATCAGGCCCAGCCAGTTGCGATAGGCACCCACCTTGTCCTCGGCATCGACCGCCGCGATGGAATCCTCGCAGTCCTGGATGGTCGTCAGAGCTGATTCCATCACCACATCGGCCACGCCGGCCGCGTCGGTCTTGCCGATGGAATGGGTGCGGTCGATCACGATTTCGAGGTGCAGGCCGTTATGCTTCAGCAGCACGATGGACGGTTCGGCTGCCTCGCCCTTGTAGCCGGCGAACTGTGCGGGGTCTTTCAATCCCGTCGTCGCACCGCCCTTCAGAGTGACCGACAATGCCCCGCCAACCACCGCATAGCCCGTCGCATCGGCATGACTGCCGGTGGCCAGCGGCGCGGCGCCATCGAGGATTTCCCTGGCCTTGGCGACGACCTTGTCGCCGCGCACCTTGTTGAAGCCCTTGCCGCGCGCCGCGCCGCCGTCCTCGGGGATCGCATCGGTGCCGTACAGCGCATCGTACAGGCTGCCCCAGCGCGCATTCGCCGCGTTCAGCGCATAGCGCGCGTTGGTCACCGGAACCACAAGCTGCGGGCCAGCCAAGGTGGCGATTTCCGGATCGACGTTGGAGGTATTCACGGCGACCGAGGCCGGTTCTTCCACCAGATACCCGATGCCGCGCAGAAAATTCAGGTAGCCCGCGGTGTCAGCCGGCTTGCCCTTGTTCGCCACATGCCAGGCATCGAGTTGCGCCTGGATGCTGTCGCGCTTGTCCAGCAGAGCCTTGCAACGCGGCGCGAGATCGGCCAGCAGCGCGGCGAACCCGCCCCAAAACGCGTCGGACCCGATCGAGGTCCCCGGCAAGGCTTCGCTGTTGACAAAATCGTAAAGCGGCTTGGCGATGCGGATACCGGATTGCGCGATATAATCCATACGGACAGGCTCCTGAGCGGACAAAAAAGTCGGAAACCCTGGATATAGGACGGAATCCAGCCGCGGTGCCAGCCCCGCCCACATCCGTGCCGGTTAAGCTGATCGATCCAGGCTGGAAAAAAACCCCCGCAAGCGTGAGCTTGACACCAGCGAGAGACACACAATGTCAATCGTGTGGATGACGGTAACGCGTCATCCGCGTGACGTTTCCCCCCCAAACTTAAGCGGCGCCCTCAGGCGCTGCTTTTTTGTATGTGGATTAGCGTCACACCCACTGCACCACATTGTCACAGCCGATGATATGTCGTCCCACCATTTCGATGTGCGCGCTCATTCCCTGTAGATGCTGACTAACGCTCATGGCATCGCGGAACCGCCGCTCGAATGGCGCGGAATCCATGATCGCCGTCGTACCCGCACCGCGATAGCAGGTGACGGCCACCTCGGCCGCCTCATTCATCGCATGGGTCGTGGCCAGCCGCAGCCGCAGCCGCTGGTCCACATCCAGCGTACCCTTGCTCGCTGCCTCGTAAACCTGGTCCGCTGCCTCATGCACAAACGCCCGAGCGGCGGACAGCCGGGCCTCCAGCAATCCGATCTCCCGCTGGATCGCCTGGTTGCCGGCCATCGGGCTCACGGCCGCCCGGTTATGCTTTCCGCGTGCGAGCTGGGTGTAGGTTTCGAGCATCCGCCGCCCGACACCCAGAGCGACGCCGCAGAAACCCGTGGCGTAGAGCAGGTTGGACATAATGGCGTAGAGCGGCCCGTTCTCCCGCCGCTCCTCTTGGGCATCGCGGGCCGGCGCATGCTCATCCGGGACGAAAAGATCCGCGACCGAGTAGGTATCGCTGCCGGTGCCGCGCAGGCCCAGGACGTGCCAGTCGTCGGTTACCCGCGCTTTCTCTTTCAGGAACAGGAATGTGCGGTCATCCGGCCTGCCATAACGCATATGCGGTGTGCCGTCAGGATTCTGGACGTTGCTGTGTGCGCCGATCCACGTTGTATGGCGGCTGCCACTGCCGAAACTCCAGGTGCCGGTCAGACGATAGCCGCCTTCCACGCGGATCGCCTTGCTGTTGCCGTGTTTGGCACCCCATGCCAGCCCGGTTCGCGGGCCGCCGACGATCGCCGCCACCGCCTCGGGCGCCATGGCGGCCGCTGACGTGGCCAGCGAGACGTTTGACTGATTGACGAACCAGGCCGTGCTTGCATCCGCCCAGGCCAATGCTTCGGTCGTCTTGCAGAATGCGACGAGATGGATCTCCTGCCCACCGAGACCGCGGGGCAGCAGCAGACGCATCATGTCCTGGTCGAACAGTGCATCCAGGACCTGGGACGTCAGTTCCCGCCGCCGGTCGATTTCCGGCCCATTGGCGTCGATCAACCCCTGCAGCGAGCGAGCCCGTTCGGGGGCGGTGGTGCCCGGTGCCGCGAGGACGTGCGTGTCCATGAAAGTTCCTCAATTTTTTTGTGATGATGAGGCTGTTTGACCCTGCGTCAAGCGCGATCCAGGCCGAAAGTGCTTGCTCAACCCCGCGGATGGGTCTTGCGCCAAACCGCCAGCAAGGCGGTCTCATCCACGGCGGTGTAGCGCTGGGTCGTGGACAGGCTGGCGTGGCCGAGCAGATCCTGGATCGAGCGCAGATCGCTGCCGCTCGCCAACAGATGCGTCGCGAACGAGTGCCGCAACGCGTGCGGTGTCGCGTGTTCGGGCAGCCCCGCCAACCGCCGGTACGTGCGCAGCACTTTCTGCGCCACCGCCGGATCGAGCCGTTTGCCCCGCGCACCCAGGAACAGCGCGGTGTTGGGCTGGCGGTCGGGATGCAGCGCCAGCCACGCCTCGATCACCTCCCGCACCGCCGGCAGCACGGGCACAATCCGGGTTTTCGACCCCTTGCCGGTGACGGTCAGCGCCAGGTTGGTGCGCAACCCCGTGGCGTCGCGGACGTTCAGGCCGAGCGCCTCGGCGATGCGCAATCCGCTGCCGTAGAGGAGTGAGAAGAACGCAATGTCACGCGCCTGCATCGCCGGGTCATCGGTCAGGTCGCTGACGTGTTCTGTCACATCCCGCGCCTGATCGACAGTCAGCGCACGCGGCAAAGCCGGCCGCGCCCGGGCCGTGGCAACCAGCCGGACGGCGGTGACGTCCACGCCGTGCCGCCGGCTGAGGTAGCGGAAAAACCCCCGTAGCGCCGAAAGATGCTGCGCGCGCGACGATGCGACGAGCTTCTGGTTCGCCAGTGACGCCAGCCATGCCCGGATATCGGCCGCGCGCAACGCCGCCAGTGCGACAAGGTCCGGTTCGCTGCCAAGGTGGTTGGTCAGGAACCCGAGGAAACCAGCCAAGGCATGACCGTAAGCCTCAACCGTATTGGCCGCGGCGTGGCGTTCCTGCTCCAGCCAGCCGAGGTAGGCCGTGCGAGCGGCCTCGCCGGTCATGGCGGTGACAGGATCCGGTCGCGTTGATGGGTCCGTGGGTTGGGATGACGGCCGGCGCGGCGTCCTCAAACCGGCTTGTCCCCCGCCACCGTCACCCGGAAACCCGACCGCGTATGAGGCCAGTAATCCCACATCGCCCTGTGCTGCACACAGCGATTGTCCCAGAACGCCACCGCGTTCTCGGTCCAGCGGAACCGGCACTGGAACAGCGGGTTTTCCGCATGATCGTACAGATAGGCCAGGATCGCCGTGCTTTCGTCCCGGGGGACGCCGAGTAACCGCCTGGTGAAGCCTCGGTTCACATACAGCGCCTTACGTCCGGTAACCGGATGGGTGCGGACCACTGGATGCTCCGCCCGCGGATACACCGGCTTGTCCGCGACCCCGAGATTCTTGTAGGTGCCGCGATAGACCTCCTCGCCATCATGCACGGCGACCATTCCGGCCAGATACGTTTTCATCCGGTCGGACAGCGCCTCATATGCCGCGTACATGCTGGCAAACAGCGTGTCGCCGCCGTTGGGCGGGCACTGCCTGATGTAAAGAATGCTGCCCATCGGCGGTTCTGGGTCGCAGGAGACATCGCTGTGCCAGCCTTCGCCATTCGCGCGGGGACTGTCCTTGTCCGCCCTGATAATCATCAGCTCCGGATGGCCCGGCGCATGCGGCGCGGCTGGATGGATGTGGAGGTTGCCGAAATTGCGTCCGAACGAAAGATGCTGGTCCGCGGTCATGCTTTGGTTGCGGAAGAAAATCACCGAGTTCTCCGCCAGCGCGCGGTGGATCTCATCCATCTGGTGGTTCGGCAGCGGCGCCGACAGATCGACGCCACCGATCTCCGCCCCGATAATCGGCGTCAGCTTGTCGATCGTGATGGTCTCGTACGGGGCGGATTCGTCCGGGCTATGCCGGTAGCGAGGACCGTTGTTGCCGCGCAGTGCGCTCATGTCACCGAACCCTTTCACGTTGGACGTTTGTTCGGATCATCGGCTCGGGCTGGGTGAACCGCAAGCGGGACTTGAAAGGGCAACTAAATGGTTGCGTATTATCGGCATGAGCATGGATGCGGTCTTCAAAGCCCTCTCTGATCCGATCAGGCGGCAACTGCTGGACAACCTCCATGCCCGCAACGGACAGACTTTGAATGAACTGTGCGACGGCCAGGACATCACGCGGCAAGCCGTAACGAAACACCTGGCCATCCTGGAGGATGCGAACCTCGTCGCGACCCTGAAACGGGGGCGGGAAAAGCTGCACTACCTGAACGCCGTTCCGATCCACGAGATCGGTGAACGGTGGATCGGGAAATTCGATCGATCACGCCTGCACGCCCCGCCTCTGGCATGACGTTGAGAACTTGGCTCGCTAGAATGCCCGCCGGATCGGAGATCATCATGCCTGAATACGATGTCATCGTCGCCGGTGGCGGCAGTGCCGGGGTGGCCGCGGCGATCGCCAGCGCGCGTGCGGGTGCGCGCACAGCGATCATTGAACGGGCCGGCTGCCTGGGCGGCGCGTCCACGATGCGGAACGTGCTGACCTATTGCGGCCTGTACACCCTGGGCACCGAAACCCGGCAGGCCGTTCGCGGTGTCGCCGAGGAGGTGATGACCCGGCTTCGGACCCTGGGCGCGGTCACGTCCCCGTTCCGCCACCGGGGCGTCTTCGTGGTGTTCGATCCCGAGGCGGTGAAGCACACCCTGGACGCCCTGTGCGCCGAGGCCGGCGTGGAGGTTCTGCTGCATGCGTTCGTTACTGGGGCGGCGCGCGACGGCGACCATGTGACGGATGTGACATTCCACGACCACGCCGGCGCCCACACCATCCAGGCACAGGCGTTCGTCGATGCCACCGGAGACTGCGATCTGGCGGTCCTGTCCGGTGCCTCCACCCGCTACGGCAACAACGGTGCGGTCAACCTCGGTACGCTGGGCATGCGGTTCGGCGGCATCGCCCCCGATGTTCGCGTCGCGCTGCCGGCGTTCGAGGCGGCGATCAAGGCCGCCAAAGCCCGTGGCGCCGGACCGTTGACCAAGGAAACCAGCGTGCTGGTCCGGCTGCCGCTGTCCGGCGACCTGTGCTGCTATATGGCGTCCGAGGACTACGACCCGCGCGATGTCCGCGGCTACAGCCGAGCGGAGGCCGGGGGGCGGCGGCAGGCCTGGGCATATTTGGATGTTCTTCGCACGCTGCCCGGCTGCGAGCATGCGTACCTGGTTTCGACCGGTCCCGACTTCGGCACGCGTGAATCCCGCCATATCGATGCGGTTGAGCAACTGACTTGGGACCATGTCACCGAACGGCGGCCGGTTGACGACAGTATCGCGCTGGGTGCCTGGGGCGTGGAGTGGCACGACCGGGCAACCTACGCCAGCAGCTTCGTGTTGCCGCCGGAGGGTAGCGCCTACGAGATTCCGTTACGGTGCCTGATCAGCCGGAACACACCCAACCTGTTTGCCGCCGGGCGCACGGTCGATGGGGATCGGCTTGCCGGGGCCAGCGTGCGGGTGATGGGCACGGCGTTCGCGACCGGGCAGGCGGCCGGTGTCGCGGGAGCGCTCTATGCCGATACGGGCGTGACGGACGCCAAAGCCGTTCGTGCGGTGTTGCGAGGGCAGGGGGCGTTGATCGACGCAGCCGACCTGCGCGCGATGCCGGCGGTTGAAACGCGGCAGGCGTAGCCCGGGCTTTTTCCTGTCGTGGCGGACGCCGTGGCACCATCCACGCCTGGACGCATTGCTGGCGCATCTAAGGTCATTTCGAGGGCGGCTTCCCGACGATTTCAAGTTCGACCGCGACGAATCCATTGGCAGATAGCTTCATCGATACAAATCTCTTGATCTACTACTCGACTCCCTGGCGCGGAACCGGCGCACCAACCGGGGCAGAAAGGCTATCATGGCCAGTGCGCCAAGGCCAAGCAGACCGTAACGAAGCGCCGACGCATCCCCCGCGACCGCCGACCGGCCGGCATAGCCAAGCCAGGTAAACGCGATGGCCCCCGGCAGCATGCAGATCGCCGAAGCAAGCACGTAAGGCAGCAGCGGAATGCGCGTCAGCCCGAGGGCATAATTCAGCAGGTTGAACGGAACCAGCGGTACGAGGCGCGTCAGCGCGACGAAGCGCCAGCCCTCGGCCTCCACCCCATCGATCACGCGCTTCAGCCGGCCGCCGAGGCGCTTGGCAATCCAATCGCCCCCCAGGATGCGCGCGATCAGGAACGCCAACGTGGCCCCAACCAGCGCGCCGGACAGGTTCCAAAGCGTGCCCCACACCGGCCCGAACAGCGCACCGCCCGCCAGACTCAGCAGTGCGCCGGAAAAGAACAGAACCGTGCCGATCGTATACAGCAGGATAAACGCCGCCGGCCCCCAGGCGCCGAGGCCCGCCACCGTCGCCATGATCGCACCCAGGTCGAACGCTTGGCGGTGCGTCAGAACCCAGGCGATGCCGGTGGCCAGCCCAAGCGCCAAGGCGATCCGCGCCATAAGGCGACCGTGTCTCATGGGGCGTTCGTTCGCTGGCCGGATACCGGCGGATCAGCCCGGAGCGGCTGCAACAGCATGCGGTCTAGCCACAACTCCCGCACGTCGCGGAACCGCTCGATCCCGATTGTCATGTGGTCATGCCCCGCGGCGGGTTGCGCGTGATAGGTGCCGAACAGACGATCCCACCACGGCACGTTGAAGCCGAAATTGCTGTCCGTTTCCCGCCGTACGATCGAATGATGCACACGATGCATGTCCGGCGTCACGACGACGAAGCGCACCATACGGTCGAGAGCACCCGGCAGGCGCACGTTGCCATGGTTGAACATGGACGTGACATTCAACACCACCTCGAACACCAGAACGGCAATCGGCGCCGCTCCCAGGATCGCGACGGCGGCGAGCTTGATCACCATCGAAAGCAGAATTTCAACCGGGTGGAACCGCAGCCCGGTCGTCACGTCGAATTCCAGATCGGCGTGATGCATGCGATGCAGCCGCCACAGCACCGGCACGGCGTGGAAGGTCACATGCTGGGCGTAGATCGTCAGGTCGAGCAACAGCACAGCGGCGGGAATGGTTAACCACGCGGGCAGCGCGACGAGGTGGAACAGACCCCAACCATGGGCTTGCGCGACAAGCGCCATGCCAACCCCGGCAAGCGGGAACACCAGGCGCACCGCGAGCGTGTTCAGCACCACCAGCGCCAGGTTGTTCGGCCAGCGAAGCAGACGGCCAACCGTTTGCGGGCGGCGCGGTGTCAGCGCCTCCCAAACCGCCATCAGCAGCAGCACCCCCAGGAAGAAGCCCAGGCGGATAAGCGGCTCGCTCGCGGTTGCGGTTGCCGGCAAGTGCGTCTCCCGTCGGCGGGCTTGACCAGAGCCGACCAATAAATTCAATCTATCAATTGAATGATGTTGCGAGGCGATAATCGGTGTCAAGTCCCAACCCAGCCGGCGTCGTCCGCTCAGCACTGGCCGAAATCGCCAAGGCCCTCGGTCACGAGCATCGCATCGAACTGATCGAACAACTCGCCCAAGGACCGCGCAGCGTGGAGGCTATCGCCGAACGCGTGGGTCTAAGCGTGGCGAACGCATCCCAGCACCTTCAGCAGTTGCGCCGTTCCGGTCTGGTGACCGCGCAGCGCAGCGGCAAACGCGTGATCTACTCTCTGGCCGAGGCATCCGCGGCCGATATCGTGACGCTGCTCGGCAGCCTGCGCCACGTCGCCGAACGCGCCGTTACCTCCATGGAGCGCGTCGTCGCCGAATACTTCCATGCTCGCGATCACTTCGAACCCATGGCCGCCACGGAGCTTGTGATCCGGCTGCGCGAAGGCAGCGTCATGCTGCTGGATGTGCGTCCCGAGGACGAGTTCGGCCTTGGCCACCTGCCCGGTGCGTTGAACATCCCGCTAAGCCAACTGGAGCAGCGCCTTTCGGATCTGCCGCGCGATCAACAGATCGTCGCGTATTGCCGCGGACCCTATTGCGTTTTGTCCTTTGAAGCCGTTGCCGCGCTGCGGGCCAACGGCTTCAACGTGCGCCGGTTCGCGGACGGCTTTCCTGAGTGGAAGGCGGCCGGTTTGCCGATCGAGGCGGCCGCCTGACACTATCCCGCCGACGCGTTCCCGCCGGCCTTCCCTGCCGCGAAGCGTACGGCTTCCTCCGCCGCCCGCACCAGCGCCCTGGCCTTTTGCCGCGTCTCCTCGAATTCCGCCTCGGCGACGGAATCCGCGACCACGCCAGCCCCGGCCTGGACGTACATGACCCCGTCCTTCACCAGCGCCGTGCGCAGACCGATGCACGTATCCATCGCCCCGTTCGCGGCGAAATAGCCGATGCAGCCGGCGTAGATACCGCGCCGGTCCGGCTCGATCTCCTCGATGATCTCCATCGCCCGGACCTTCGGCGCGCCCGACAGCGTGCCCGCCGGAAACCCGCCGACCAGGGCGTCCAGCGCATCCAGCCCGTCGCGCAACCGGCCCTCCACGTTGGAGGAAATGTGCATTACATGGCTGAACCGTTCGACGATGAAGCTTTCGGTCACTTTCACCGACCCGACCGCCGACACGCGCCCCACGTCGTTGCGCCCCAGGTCCAGCAGCATCAGGTGTTCGGCGCGCTCTTTCGGATCGGCCAGCAGTTCGGCCTCCAGCGCCTGATCTTCCTCATGCGTGGCGCCGCGCCGCCGCGTCCCGGCCAGGGGCCGCACCGTCACCACGCCATCGCGCAGCCGCACCAGAACCTCCGGTGACGACCCCACGATCGAGAACCCGCCGAAGTCGAGATAGAACAGGAACGGCGCCGGATTGATCCGCCGCAGCGCGCGGTACAGGCTGAACGGCGGCAATGCGAACGGCACGGAAAACCGCTGCGACAGCACGATCTGGAACGCATCGCCCGCGGCAATGTATTCCTTGCACTTCGCGACCCCGGCGATGAAGTCCTCCTTGGAGAAGTTCGAACCTGGAGCGGGGGGATCGGGCAACATCACCGGCGGCGGCTGATGCGGCAATGGCCGCTCCAGCGCGGTTTCCGCCGCATCCAGACGAGAATGGGCCCGCTGCCACGCCGTCTCCGCCGACACATCGCCGGACGGATAGGCCGGGGTCACCAAGGTCAGCTCATCATTCACATTGTCGAAGATCGCGAACAGGGTGGGGCGGACCATGATGCCCTCGGGCAACCCGATCGTGTCACGGTTCTTCGTCGGCAGCTTCTCCATCTGCCGCACCATGTCATAGCCCAGATACCCGACCAGCCCGCCCGCCATCGGCGGCAGGTGCGCCGGAACCTCTAGCTGAGTTTCCGCGATCAGCGCCCGCAGACTTTCCAGCGCCGGCCGGGTTTCAGGCACGAACGCATGCGGTGCCGACAGCGCGTGCCGGTTGACGGACGCCCGCCCATCCTGGCAGCGCCAGATCAGATCCGGCTGCATGCCGATCACCGAATACCGCCCGCGCGCCGCGCCGCCCTCGACGCTTTCCAGCAGGAAGGAGTTGGGCTGGCCGTGCGCCAGCTTCAGGAACGCCGCGACCGGAGTCTCCAGATCGGCAACGGTCTTGCGCCACACCAGGCTGCCGTGTCCGGTTTCATAGGCCAGGCGGAAGGCGGCAAATCCCGGGGTAACGGACACGTTCATTTCTCTAAACTCTTCTATCGCGGTTGGACGACGCTATCGAAATTCGCCTGATTGATCCGCGGGTTTGCCCGCTGACGCAGCGCGTCGAGGAACACGGTTGCCATATCGTTGCTCAGTGACTTCTTGATCGCCGCCTTCGCCTGGTCATAACCGACTTTGTCGGCGCTGACATCCGGCCGTACGATCTCCACCAACTGCCCGACGACGAAGCCTTCCGGCGTTTCCACCATCGTGGCCTCGCCCTTCTTCATGCCGAACAGCACGCGCTGCAGCGTCGCCGGAACCGCTGCGTCGCCCTGGTTGCGTGTGACCAGCGGGCTGAGCCTGGGCGTCACCCCGGCGATCGTCGCGGCATCGGAAAACGACTTGCCGTCCTTCACGGCCGTCATCATCGCCGTGGCCGCCGCGTCCTGATGCCGGCGACGCTGATCCTGCTTCCAGTCCTGAATCACCTGATCCTTCACCGCGTCATAAGGCTTTTCGCCCGGCGGAATCACGCTCTCGACGGTCAGGGCGTAATAGGCCGATCCGCCGGTGGACGGTGTCGGCACTTCCTGTAGTTGCGCCGGATCGCCCTGCCGAACCTGGAACGCCGCGGCGATGATCGCCTTTTTCAGTTCGGGCGATCCGGGAATGGGTGCGGGACCGCCGGACTGAGTATCGCCCTGCGCGTCAAGCGTCCCCGCCAACCCGGCAACGCCCAGGTCGGAGGGCAGATCGTCCAGGCCGGCGCCGTTGCCAAGCAACTGGTCCAGCTTGTTCGCCCGCTCATACATCAGGTCCGCCGCCTTGCTGGTTACCGCCCGTTCCTTCAGCTTGTCCTTCGCCTGTTCGAAGGTGGTCGTCTCGCCCGGTGCGATCTTCGTCACCTTCACCACGAACCAGCCGAGCACGCCTTTCACGGGCTGGGAGATCGTGTCGGCCGGCGCGGAGAACACCGCGTTGGCCAGATCCGGGTCGGGGAACTGAACCTGCATGGCATCGTCCTGGGTGATGCCGGAGGCGCCCTCGGCGGTTGCCGCCGCCTGCATCGCCGCCCAGTCGGCACCGCCCTGCCACTTGGCCATCAACGCCTTGGCCTTCGCCTCGTCAGGCGCGGAAATCACCTGGGCCGACCGCTTCTCCGGGGTCACGAACTCCGCCTTGTGCTCGTCGTAGGCGGTATGGAGTTCCTCGTCGGTCACGTTGATTTCCGAGGCAAGCGACTGCGGCGACAGCTCGATGGCCTTGATCCGGCGGTATTCCGGCGTGGTGTAGCTGTCGGGATGGTTGTCGTACCAGCGCTTCAGCGCCGCCTCATCCGGTGCGGCCGGTTCGGGCGCCGCGTCCAGCGGGAACAGTGCCATATCGGCCGACCGCTTCTCGAACTCGAACTCGTACAGCGGCTTCACCTCGGCATCGGGTGCCGCGACCGAAGCGTCCAATGTCGAGAGAAGCTGCTTCTGTGAGACATCGCCGCGGAGCTCCGCCAGGAACCGGGCCTCGGTATAGCCGTTGTTCCGCAGGACGGAGGCGAACACGTCCTTGTTGAACTTGCCGTCGGTCCCTTGGAACGCCGGCATCGCGCGGGCTGCCGCCGCGACCGCATCGTCCGGGGTGACGACCCGCAGCGCTTTCAGTTCCTGCCCCAGGGCCATTTGCCCAACCATCCGTTCCAGCGTCTGCTGCCCGACCTGGAGCCGCAATCCCGGCGGCGGTTCCTGATTGGCCGGCAAATCGCGGGTCCGCTGCGCCATCGCGCGTTGGAACTCGGCCTGGAACGTAGCGGTTTCAATCGGCTCCCCGCCGACCTTGGCCACCCATGTCGGCGGTCCCATCAGGCGGAACAGGTCGCTGCTGATGCCCCATCCGACGAACGACACCGCCATCAGGATGAAAAAGATCCGGGCGATCCACGAATCGGTGTACTTGCGGAATTGAGAGATCATGAAACGCTACACGCCCGGAAATGGGAAACCGGGCCGATATACGGCCACCGCCCCGCGATGGCCAGCCATCGTGTGAGGGGGGAGGTTCTTGCTATGCGACCGCCACCGCCCCTCAGTGGATGATATACCCCCCATCCACCACCAGATCGTGGCCATGGATGTAGCTGCCCTGTGTCGTCGCCAGGAACACGACCGCTTCGGCGACTTCCTCCGGCCGCCCCATCCGCCCGACGGGCACCCGCCCGGCCATCATCTCTAGCTTGCCCGCCTGTTTGCCCCAGGTATCCAGGTTGTATTGCGTCGCGATCGGCCCCGGACTGACGGTATTCACCTGGATACCCTCCCGAGCCAGCTCGAACGCCATGTTCCTGGCGAGATGAATCAGCGCCGCCTTGGTGATGCCGTACAGCGCGTTTTCCTCCGAGGCGACCGTTCCGTGCTGGCTGGCGATATGGATGATCCGCCCGCCGCCCTGGGCCCGCATCGCCAGCAGCACCGCCTGGCTGGCGAAAAACGCCGCCGCCAGATTCACCTCGATAACCGAGGCGAAATCCTCCCGGGTGAAGTCGCCGAACGGCTTGCGGCAGCGTATGCCGGCATTGTTGACCAGCACGTCGATCCGCCCGAATGCGGCCAACGCCGCCTCGATCATCGCCTCGGCCTGTCCGGGGACACCCAGATCGACGATGCGGAACCGCGCTTCGGGCGCGCCGGCCTCCAGGCAGGCGGCGGCTACGTCTTCCAGTTCCGCCTCGGTATGGTCGGCGGCCAGAAACAGCCGGAACCCCTTCGCCGCCAGCCCCAACGCCGTTTCCCGCCCGATACCGCGAGACGAACCGGTTACCAGCGCGACTTTCATGTCAGTGCCATCCCCAGATCGGCCGCTTGCCGAACCTCGTAAGCGCGTCTGATGTCATCGTAGCCCTGTCCCATGATCCCTCCGCGCACTGACCCCGCCGCTACCGAACGATACGCCGGCCGCCAGCTTTCCGGCAGTGCTACTCCATCCGGAGGCGCCAGCCACAGCCGGAACAGGCACCGCTTCAGGATGGGATCGTCGTGGTCCTCGAACTCGGTGCGCGAGTGCAGCGTGACGTGGTTGTTCAGGATCTGCATGTCGCCCGGTTTCAGATACATCCAATACATCACGCCCGGCCGCCGAAGGATATCATCCAGCAGGTCCAGCGCGTCGAACTGGGCGGGCGTGATTTGTGGCACGCCCTCGATGGCTTGGGCCGACCGCAGCCGGTTACGGTTCCATTTGCTGAACAGCAGTCCGTCGCGCTGGTCGTAGATCGGGTTCGGATAGAAGGGTGTTTCGTCCGGCGCTTGTTCCTGTTGGCGGCTGAAGAAGTGCGGCTGGTGCAGCAACTCCGCCAGATCTGGCCGTTCGGCCTGGAGAATTTCATGTGCGGTGACGGAGCTGGAAACCATGCTCATGCCGCCGGACTTCGCGACGTTGTAACAGGTCAGCAGCACGATATCGGCGCTGTCGGTGTGGAAATCCAGATCGGCGTTGGAGGAGTAGCCGCGCCCCTTGCCGGTTCGGTAAACCACCCCGGCGTCGCGCACCGCCGACAGGAACTGGCTGGCTTTGCCCTGCGGCCGAGCGACGCCGGTGTGAAGGCCGATGGCCCAGGTGAGCAGTTCGAACTCGGCCTGCGTCAGCCCGTCGCGCGGCATCCCGCGCAGGATGGCGAACCCGGTGCCGTCGCGGACTTCCTTCAACGCCCCGGCGATCACCGGCCAGGCGGAGCCGAGGTCGAAATCGTCGCGCCGGTAGTCATACAGCGTCTTCGCCGGATCGGCGGCCTTGCGCACGGCCAGGGTCAGGTCGCGCCTTGCGCGGTCATCCAGTTCGCAGATCCAGTGCTGGTCCGCCTTCAGATCATCGACGGTCCATGCCGCCCGCCTGTTCGCATGCCGCATCGTCGGCCCCCGTGTCGTCTCCACGGCATCATGCGCGGTCTGGATCGGGGGGCAAGGTGTTCGGCGCGCGGGCAGTGCCCCTTGATGGATGAGATTGCTACGGTTCCTTTGGCGTGACAGACCTCTTCGCGACCTGGAAGCAGAAGGGCGCGGTAGAGGCGGTTGTTGACCCACCCGCGCAGCGCTTCATCCGCAATCGGACCTTGTGCTTGATTGCCGCCGGCGGTTCGTTGCATGTGTGTGGCCTGGTGTGGCTAACCGGAAAACCCGGGGAGCCTAGGCCGGAGGATATCATCCCGATAAGTGATCAATCGAGAGTCCCAAAAGCGACCGATTCCGGGAAAAGCCGTGAGCATGACGATACGACCGGTTTAGGCGATACGTAGCGCCAGCGGTTGCAATCCGCCGGCAGTTGACACCACGAAAACCCTGCGTAGTCATGGTTTGGAAGCAACGATCTGGAGTTCGATATGGGGAATCCCCCAACAGGCTATGCGAGCTATTTACAAAGATACGACCTAATTATTGCGGCGTTCGGCGCGTTCCTGATCATCTTTGCGACCGGTCTATGGCTGGTCGGGCGTTACGGCAGTCCGGTGCCGTTCTGGGATGAATGGGATGGCGAATACGCACACGTTTTTCGTCCCTTTCTAGACGGCACACTCACATTAAACGACCTGCTGGCCACCCAAAACGAACACCGCATTCTGCTGACCAAGTTGATAGCGCTGGCGATACTCAAGATCGGTGGCCGTTGGGACGTAATCGCCCAGATGGAATTAAACGCGGCGATACATGCTGCAACCCTTGTGATGATCGGCCTGTGGCTCGCAAAAACGGCATCAAAACGATATGGTCATGAGGCATCCCTGCTCCTCATGATGTTCATCGCCGTGGCTGGTGCCATCCCATTTGGGTGGGATAATACCTTGATGGGATTCAATACTCATTTCTACTTATATATTGCGCTATCGATCGGCTGCATCAACCTGCTCGTAGGCGCAACGGCATTCTCGCCGCAATGGTGGGCTGGCGTTCTGGTAGGGGTAATATCGCTATTTACTCTCGCGGGCGGCGCACTCTCCCTTTGCCCACCACTTTGCGTTATGGCACTGCAAATGCTGCGCGGACAGCGCCGAGGGACAAAGGAGATCGTCGGCATCTGTGCATTGGCCGCACTTACCGCATTGTTAGTGACGACGGTACCCGCGGTGGCATCCTCGGCCCCTTATCGGGCGCGTTCGGTTGGACAGTTCCTTGACTGCCTGAAGGCGGTGTCAGCTTGGCCACTCCCCCCGCAACGGTTCTTTATAACTCAAGGGGTGCCGTTTCTGGCCTTCGTCACAATCGTCGGCACCGCGCCTTGTCGCTCCGATAGGCGCTGGCGCCTGGTGGGTGGGTTGGCGTGGCTGGGGATGCAGATGGCGCTGGTGGCGTATTCACGAGCGGCAGCACCGCTAGAATCCCGCTATACAGATTTTTGGATTGCCGGGCAGGTCGTTGGTTCGGCAGCCGCGATGTCGTTGTTGTACGAGAAGCGGTTCGGATGGTTCGGGCGGTGGCCCCTGTTCTTAGCCGTTGGGGGATGGTTCTTAATTCTACTAAAAAACTTCGTATCGACGGCCCGGCATCAGTTGCCCGAAGCCATTCACACCCGATGGTTCAAATCCTTGCTCCAAGAAAGCTACCTGCGCGATTACCTCGCAACTGGGAATCCTGAAGCGTTGTCAGATCATCAGTGGATGCATCTGCCCTATCCAGACCCTGTTCAGCTTCGGCATTACCTCGATGAGCCGCACGTCAGGGCCATCCTACCCCGCGCTGTGGGTGGTTCCGCGCAGGAAAGCTGGCTGGCACATGCCGATGCTGGATTCATCGCGGCAGCGCAACCCTTGTTCCTCTTGGGGGCGATCATGCTTTTCGGTGTGATTCTGATCAGTGCGCGCCGTCTATTGATAAATCGTTCGCCGCTGGTTCGGGTTAACTGACAAGAAGATCGGTGCCCTTAATGGAGCCATGTAGCGATCCGAGTGGAAGTGACGAAATATGGGCAACATTCCTGACAGTCGGATTCCCAACAACCACCCACTGCGGGTGATCCGCGGGCTGGCGGACGAGGCGCCGGCGGCACTGAACAAAGAACTTGCCACGCTGTATTCCGAGAACGGCCGGCCTTCGGTACCGCCTGAGCAGTTGTAGCGCGCTTTGCTGCCGCAAGCGTTCTACTCGATCCGGTCGGAACGCCAGCTTATAGAGCAACTGAATTACAACCTGTTATTCCGCTGGTTCGTCAGTCTGTCCGTCGATGAGCCGGTCTGGGTGCCGACGGTGTTCAGCAAGAACCGCGACCGGCGGCTGGACGGCAACATCGCGGCGACATTCCCTTCGGCGGTGCTGAACCTGCCGCAAGTCATGGGCCTGCTGCCGGACGAACATTTCTCGGTCGACGGGACGCTGATCAAGGCCCGGGTTTCGATGAAGAGCGTCCGTCGCAAGGATGGCACCAACGAACCGCCTGCGCGGCTGCTCGCGACAGGATGAGTCTGTCCAGAGTGTGCTCCAAGGCCCGGTAAGCAGCTTTCGGGCATGCCGAAAATGCGCGACTTCGGCCATGGAAACCAAAAATCGGTACGCAGGCAAAGGACTTTTGTTTTGAAGGAGGCTTTTCAGCGGCCTGTTAGGGGATTGGGTAGTTCAATCGAGAATCCCAAAAGCGACCGCTTTGCGAGGGGGGGCCAAGGGGAGGGGCCGTCCTGACCACCCAAACCGGCGATCGGTCAGGACGGTCAGGGTGATCAGATACAAATCGCAGCGGCGAATCAGCTAACGCGACCGTCCCCTAACGACCGCCGCCTGTCTTGAGAAAGGCGCGCGCATGCGCCGCCGCCGCGGCTCGGGTGCCGATCCAGACGCCTTCGAGCGCCTTGGTCTGCCGCATGATCTCGTCGAACACCCAGGCGCCGGCGGGGCGGCCATAGACATGCGTGTGTATCGTCACGTCAAAAAACAGCGGCCCGGTTTCACGGTCCAGGCAGGCGCGGACGGTATCCTCGAATTGTTCGAGCATTTGCCGCGCGTTGTTGCCGTACCGGACAGCACTCGGCAGGTCGTTGATGTCCATGGTCAACGGCAGGCCGACAATGTCGCCGCTGGCGTAAGTTTCGAGATAGGGCAGATCGTCGTCGTTGCAGTCGCCCTGATGCTGAAAACCGGCTTCGGCGAGCAGGGCGGCGTGGATCGGGCTGCCGGTGCCGCGCGGGCTGATCCAGCCGGTAGGCTGCTCGCCGGTTACATCGGCGATCAGCCCGGTGGAACGGCGGATGTTCTCGCGCTGCCCGGCCTCGTCGAGATAGATCGGAATGACGTCCATGCCGTAGGAATGGGCGACGATCTCGTGTCCGGCCGCGTGAATGCCGCGCACGGTCTCGGGCCACTTTTCGGCCAGCACGCCGTTGACCATCACACTCAATGGAATCTGGTGGCGGCCAGCGATCTCCAGTGCCCGCCAGATGCCGCGTGTCGGCCCGTACAGGCCCCACGACGCGGCATTGACGTCGAAATGACCGGGCTTGAGCGGGTTGCCCATCGGGCCGATTCCCGGCGTCTGCCCGTCGGACCAGCCTTCGTAGGCGACGTTGAAGATCACCCCCACCCGCTGCCCGTTGGGCCAGCGGAAAGAGGGGCCGAGACGCGTGATCGAGATGCGATCCAGAGACATTGCTGCGTTATCCTGAACAGGGCAAATTTGCCAGTATGTGACGCGTGGATGGCGGGGGGCGGCGTCAGGCCGCGGTAACCGGATTGCTTAGCCGCCCGATCCCGTCGATCTCGATCGTGCAGACATCGCCTTCCCGCAGAAAAACCGGCGGCTTGCGCGCATAGCCGACGCCGGACGGCGTTCCGGTGATGATCACGTCGCCCGGTTCAAGTGTCATGGCTTCCGAGAGGATCTCGATCAGGCGCGGCACCGGGAAAATCATGTCCGACGTATTGCCGTCCTGCATTGTTGTTCCGTTGAGCTGACAACGGACGGATAACCCCTCCGCTCCGGGCGGCAGTTCGTCGGCCGTCACGACTGCCGGGCCAAAAGCGCCGGTGGCGTCGAAATTCTTGCCGATCGTCCATTGGCCGGACTTGCGCTGGAAATCGCGAACCGATCCATCGTTGAAGCAGCTATAGCCGAACACATAGTCGAGCGCCTCGGCCCGCGGGACGTTGCGTGCCGTGCGGCCGATGATGATCGCCAGTTCGGCCTCATAGTCCAGTTGCGGCGAACACGCAGGGACGATGAGTGGCTCGCCATCGGCGATCAGCGACGTGCCGGCGCGCAGGAATACAGCCGGGTAGTCGGGAATCGGATTGCCGCCCTCCTTGGCATGCTCGCGATAGTTCAGGCCGATGCAGATCGTCTTGCCAGGGTTGGGAACCGGCGCGCCAAACCTGACATCCCCGCGCGGATACACCGCCCCGCGCGACACCGTCCGCCCCTGCATCAGCGAGACGATCACCGCGCGCACATCGTCGCCCCCGTCCGCGCCATCCACGGCAGAAAGTTCAACGACCACCTCCCCTTCCAGGGCCGCCGGCCGCCACCTCGCATCCTTCCAGAACGTCACTAAACGCATGTCTCACCTTTGTCGATAATCACATTGACATGCCATGTATTATCGATAAAATATCAACACGCAACAGTTTTATCGACAAAAGGGCGATATGGATAAATCCGGGGAAACCGTCGGTTCAGCCAAGACCCTGGCCACGTATGCGGTCGACAAGTTGCGCAGCGACATTCTCAACGGCATGCAACCGCCCGGAGGGCGGCTGGGAATCGATGAGTTGAAGCGGCAACTCGGCATCGGCGCCTCCCCGTTGCGCGAAGCCCTCAACCAGCTCGCCGCCGAGGGACTGGTCCACAAGATCGACCAGCGTGGCTTTCGTGTCGCCAGCGCCGATCGCGCCGAACTGGCCGATCTGATCGAAACACGCTGCCTGATCGAGGGTGCCGCCCTGCGCGCCGCCATCGCCCGGCTCGACGCCGAGGCGGAAGAACGCATCGTCGTGGCCCATCATCGCCTGTCGCGTGTGTCGCGTTCGCTGGCGAACGATCGCTTCATCTCCAATCCGGCCTGGGATGAGCTGCACATGGCCTTCCATCTCGCGCTGATCGCCGCATGCGGCGCGCGCGAGCTGCTCGACATCGCCAGAGGCCTGCATCAGCGCGCCACCCGGTTCCGCAACATTTCCAACAGCGTCGGCTGGAAGCAACGCGAGGTGGGTGCCGAGCATGAGGCGCTGGTGCGGGCGGTGCTGGCCCGCCAGCCCGACGAAGCAACGCACCTGCTGGAAACACACTACCGCAGAACCGCGGAATTTCTCGATCTACGGCAGGTCGAGAAGAAAACCAATAACAAGTGAAACGGACATGAAATCGCTATCGAACAAAATCTATCTTCAGGTGATTGTCGCCCTTGTGCTCGGCGCGGCATTTGGTGAATTCGCGCCGGGTTTGGGATCGGATCTCAAATTCCTTGGCGATTTATTCGTCAAACTGATCCGGGTGCTGATCGCGCCGATCATCTTTCTGACCATCGCCGTTGGCTTCGCCAGGATGTCGGACCTCAAGAAAGTCGGCAAGGTCGGCATGATCGCGGTGATCTATTTCGAGGTGATCACCACCTTCGCATTAATACTGGGCCTGCTGGCAGGCAATCTGCTGCAGCCTGGAGCGGGAATGCATATCCGCCCGGAAAGCCTGGATGCCTCGGTGGCGCAATCTTACGTCAAGTCAGCGCATGGTTTGGGGTTCCAGGAGCAGATCCTCGGCATCGTGCCGAACACCTGGATGAGCGCCTTCGTCGGCGGCGAAGGGATCCAGGTGCTGTTCATTGCACTGATCTTCGGTCTGGGCATGACGCTTGCCCGGCCGCGCCCGGAAGCGCTGGCGCATGTCTTCGAGGAGGCATCGCGTGTGATGTTCGTCATCGTAGGCTTCGTTATGCGCTTCGCACCCGTCGCCGCCTTCGGTGCCATGGCGTTCACTGTCGGCAAATACGGACTGCACTCACTGCTTCCGCTGGTGCTGATGGTTGTGACCACCTACGCCACCTCCATAGTGTTCGTCGTGGTGGTGCTCGGCACCGTCTGCCGGCTGATCGGAGTGCCATTGGGCCGGCTGCTGGCTTACACCAAAGAGGAAATCCTGATCACACTCGGCACCTGTTCGAGCGAGGCAGTGATGCCGCAGATTTTCCGCAAGCTGGAGGCGCTGGGCTGCTCCAAATCCTCGGTCGGTCTGGTGTTGCCGGCAGGCTTTGCTTTCAATCTGGACGGCACCTGCATCTATCTCACGCTCGCGGTGGTCTTTCTCGCCCAGGCGATGGACCTGACGCTGAGCTTTGCCGACCAGCTTGGCATCATTCTCGTCCTGATGGTGATGACCAAGGGTGTCGCCGGCGTGGCAGGCATCGGCTTCGTCACGCTCGCCGCCGCGCTCTCGGCCCAGGACAGCAAGATTCCGGTGGCGGGGCTGGCGATCCTTGTCGGGGTGGACCGCTTCATGCAGGAATCGCGCGCCGTGGTCAGCCTGATCGGTAACATCGTCGGCACCGTGGTCATCGCGGTGCTGGCCGGTGAAGCCGACGTCGCGGTACTGCGCGAGCGGCTGCGAAATCCTCCGCCGACCGCCGATCTGCTCGCTTCCACCCCGGCTGGGGGCGAGCCAGCCGTCTCCGCCCCCTCGGGCGGCCCGGCAGCCGCCGCCGGGGCTCGCTGATCGAACCGGCCGAACCACCGGAGAACGTAATGAAGCCGTAGGCTCTTACACCACGCCAACGGGCACGATCCCAAATAGTCCCTCGAGGCCCGTCGCTTGAGGGACTGATAGGGGCGGGAGTTAGCCGAAAGAAGAAATTCCACCTTGGAACAACACACAAACCCAAGACCTCCGTTAGACGGTGCGGCGGGTTCTGCACGTGTAACGCTCTGACTGGGGTTTGGGGGTGAGCTTGACGCAGCGTCTGCGTCAGGCGGCAACCCCGCACGGTCGGCGCCGGGCCGCATGAATGGACACTGGTCGAAATGCCTGCATACTCACCAGTAGGCGCCTTCCAGCACAAAAAATGCCGCCCGGAGCAGACCAAGATGAACGATTTCGACCAGTCCTTTCTCGAATTTCAGGCCGCCCACCAAGTGCGGCGTTCGGCCGAAGACTGGCTCGCGGCCTTCGAAACGGCGCTCGTTGCCAGGGATGCGGCGCAAATCGGAGCCCTGTTCCACCAGGACTGCCATTGGCGGGACGTCCTGGCCTTCACCTGGCACATGACACCCGTCGCGGGCCGGGACACCATCGCGAAACGTCTGGCAGCGGACCAGGCCCGCACCGGCGCGCACGGATTTCATCTGCCCGCGAACCGGCGGCAGCCCCGGCAGGTGAAGCGCCTGGGGACCGACAGCGTCGAGGCGATCTTCGAATTCAAGACGGCGGACGGCCGTGGCGCCGGTATCGTCCGTCTATCGCCGGCACACGATGCCGATGGCGCGATGAAGGCGTGGCTGCTCTCGACGACGCTTGAGGCATTGGTCGGTCACGAGGAGAAAATCGGCGCCAATCGGCCAACCGGATCCGCCTATTCCCGCAATTTCGGCGGCGACAACTGGGCGGACGTGCGCCGCAAGGCCACTGCCTATGAGGATCGGGAGCCGGCGGTTCTCGTCATCGGCGGCGCCCAGGCGGGCCTTTCGATCGCGGCACGCCTCAATCAGCAGGGCGTTGACACGCTGGTGGTGGAGAAATGGCCCCGCATCGGCGACAGTTGGCGGAAACGCTACCACTCACTGGCGTTGCACAACTCGATTCACCTGAACCATCTGCCCTACATGGAATTCCCGCCGACCTGGCCGAAGTACATTCCGAAGGACATGCTGGGGCTGTGGTTCGAATTCTATGCCGAGGTCATGGAGATCAATTGCTGGACCGATACGGAATTCGCCGGCGGGACGTGGGACGAATCCGAAAAGCGCTGGACGGCTCGGCTGAAGCGCGGGGACGGCACCGAACGGGTTGTGCGGCCACGGCATCTGGTGTTCGCCAACGGTGTCAGCAGCTATCCGATGATCCCGGACGTGCCGGGTCTGGAGGATTTCAAAGGCGAGGTCATTCACTCCGAAGGCTTCGACAGCGGTGCGGGATGGGAGGGGAGGAACGCACTCATCCTGGGCACCGGCAGCAGCGCGAACGATATCGCGCTGGATCTGCACAGCCACGGCGTGAATACGACGCTGATTCAGCGGGGCTCCACCACGGTTGTATCGATCAATCCGAGCGCCCGGCTGAATGAAGCGATCTGGGATGAGGGCGGTTTGCTGGAGGATTGCGACCTGATCGTCGCGTCCGCGCCTCCGCCGCTGGTCCTCAAGGCGTA
The DNA here is from genome assembly GCA_003506895.1 of Acetobacteraceae bacterium. GTDB lineage: Bacteria > Pseudomonadota > Alphaproteobacteria > Acetobacterales > Acetobacteraceae > Rhodopila. The sequence continues at coordinate 23,430 of DNXO01000167.1, forward strand.
TAAGGCCGTCGTCCAGCGGATGATCGAGCTGGACAAGGATATGATCGCCGGCCTCAAGCGCATCGGCTTCAAGCACGATATCGGCGATGACGAGACCGGCCACCAGATGAAATATTACCGCCGCGGCGGTGGCTACAATCTCGATGCCGGCAGTTCGGAGCTCATGATCAAGGGCGAGCTGGGCCTGTTGCAGTTTGACCGGATAGAGCGGTTTACCCCCGGTGGGGTGCTGCTGAACGATGGATCGACGGTTCCAGCCGATCTTCTCGTCCTGGCGACCGGCTACTATCCGCAAATGGAGCTCGTCCGCCGCGCGCTCGGCGAGGCGATGGTGGAGCGCATCGGTGCGGTTTGGGGCATCGGCGCGGATGGCGAACTCAGCAATATGTACAAGCGCACGCCGCAGGAAGGCCTGTGGTTCATTGCCGGTGGGCTGGCGCAATGCCGGATCAACTCCAAGTATCTGGCGTTGCAGATCAAGGCGATGGAACTGGGGAAACTTGGGCCGCTTTGAGGCGGCCGGGGGCGCGTGACGAGAGCAGGCAAAAATGGCCTGAGCAATGCCCAGCACACAGAATTCCGGTCAGGCTCGACGCTACCCATCCCCGGCGACCTAGCTGCCCGGCTGACCCATCCGACCGACCACGCTTGCCTTTTCGCGGCGGGTATCAAGCCGCAACGTATGATTCAATCCGTAGGGCTTCAGGGGGCATCTCGGCGCGAGCCCGCTTCAGATCGTAGATTGTTTGAAGGTTCAGCCAGTACTGGGGTGTTGTGCTGAACGCCTGCGCGAGCCGGATCGCCATCTGGGCGGTGATAGAGCGCTCGCCGTTCATGATCTCGGTGACGGCGTTATGCGGCGTATGGATTCGCTCGGCGAACTTACGCGCGCTTATGGCCAGCGCTTCGAGTTCCTCTCGTAAAAAGACGCCGGGATGTATTGGGGGAAGATTATCGATGGGGTTGGCCATGATGGCTCGGTTCCTGCGAAAGAATTGTAGAAATGGGTCAGTGATAGTCTGTTATTTGAACATCGTATGCATCTCCAGCGGCTAACAGCGTGTCTGTTCCGGGCGGGACAGAAGGGTGAGGCATCCATCTGAAGCAGACCCGGTATTGGGTGTTGATCCGAATGCTGTACTGACCCTTCCGATCCCCCTCCAGCGCCTTGAAGTGGTTGGATGGCGGCATTCGAAGGTCGCTCAAAATGGCCGCTGCTTGCAGCTTGGTCAGCGCCCTTGCCGCGGCGTCGGCGAAGGCCTCGAATTCCTTCACACGCTGGCCACCCAGAAAGCGTGTTGTAGCCCTGTCCTTGCAATGGCTGATGGCCATAATTTCCCCGCACTTAATTAAATTCATAAAAATCCAGCGCGAATCGGTATGTGGTATGTTCCAAATACCAGTCAAGCGAAATCTCAGTGAGGCGAGCCGTGAACTCACGCCCCCTCCGACACCCCGCTTGCATTCACCCCCAACTTCCGCCATATCCCCGCCCGCTGGCGAACGGGACCCTCCCGTCCGCTGGTAATTCACACGCGGGGAACCTTTCCCAGCCAGCAACGGCCGGGTTCCGGTGCCGAGAGGCGACCCCCGCGGAGGATCAACCGGACCACAGGAAAGGATGCACGCCCATGGCGATGCCCGATTTTACCATGCGTCAGCTACTCGAAGCCGGCGTTCACTTTGGACACCACACTCGCCGCTGGAACCCGCGCATGGCGCCGTTCCTGTATGGCACCCGCAACCAGGTCCACATCATCGACCTGCAGCAGACCGTGCCGATGCTGGATCGCGCGCTGCGCGCCGTCCGTGACGTTACCGCCGCCGGCGGCCGCGTTCTGTTCGTCGGCACCAAGCGCGCCGCGGCCGAACATGTCGCCGACGCAGCGAAGAAGTGCGGCCAGTATTACATCAACCACCGCTGGCTCGGTGGCACGCTGACCAACTGGAAGACCATCACCGGTTCGATCAAGCGCCTGCGCCAGATTGAAGACCTCGTCGGCGGCGACACCCAGGGCCTGACCAAGAAGGAAGTCCTGGACATCACCCGCGACAAGGACAAGCTGGATCGCGCGCTGGGCGGCATCAAGGACATGGGCGGCCTGCCGGACATCCTGTTCATCATCGACACCAACAAGGAAAAGCTGGCCGTCGAAGAAGCGAACAAGCTGCACATCCCGGTCGTCGCGATCCTGGACAGCAACTCCGACCCCACCGGCGTGACCTTCCCGATCCCCGGCAACGACGACGCGATCCGCGCCATCACCCTGTATTGCGACCTGATCGCCGGCGCGGTGCTGGATGGCATCAGCGCCGAGATGGGCAGCAGCGGCGCCGATATCGGTGCGCGTGAAGACCTGCCGGCCGAAATGCTCGCTGATATCGAGCCGGAAGCCACCGCGGCCGTCTAAGGCTTTCCAGGGCGGTACCCCGCGCGCGGATACCGCCCTGGCCCTTTGTAATACCGCGTGATTCGCCGCCTCGAACGCCGCGGATCACGCTTCTGTCAGGAGAATAAAACATGGCCGCGATCACCGCCGCCCTGGTGAAAGACCTGCGCGAAAAGACCGGCGCAGGCATGATGGACTGCAAGAAGGCGCTGGTCGAAACCGACGGCGACATCGAAATCGCCATCGACTGGCTTCGCAAGAAGGGCCTCGCCGCCGCCGCCAAGAAGTCCGGCCGCGTTGCCGCCGAAGGTCTGGTGGGCGTAGCGTCGGCCGCGAACAAGGCCGCGATCGTCGAGGTCAACGCCGAAACCGACTTCGTGGCCCGTAACGAAACCTTCCAGGATTTCGTCGCTCGTGTCGCCCAGATCGCGCTGGAAGTCGGTGACGACATCGATGCGATCTCCGCCGCCCCCTTCGCGGACGGCCGTTCGGTTGCCGAACAACTGACGCATATGGTCGCCACGATCGGCGAAAACATGACGATTCGCCGCGCCAAGGTGCTGACGGTGAAGCAGGGCGTGGTTGCGTCCTACATGCATCAGGCGCTGAAGCCCGGTCTGGGCAAGATCGGCGTCCTCGCCGCCATCGAAGGCCCCGGCGAGCTCGCCACGCTGGAAGTACTGGGCCGTCAGGTCGGCATGCATGTCGCCGCGACCCGTCCCGACGCGCTGGATGTCGATGCCGTCGATCCGGCCGCGCTGGAGCGCGAACGCGCGGTGCTCAGCGAGCAGGCTCGCGCATCCGGCAAGCCCGAAGCCATCATCGAGAAGATGGTCGAAGGCCGCATCCGCAAGTACTACGAAGAAGTGGTGCTGCTGGAGCAGGTGTGGGTGCATGACGGCGAAAGCCGCGTGCGCGCCGTGGTGAAGAAGGCCGGCGTCAAGCTGGACGGCTTCGTCCGTTTCCAACTCGGCGAAGGCATCGAAAAGCCGAAGGACGACTTCGCGGCCGAAGTCGCCGCGACCGCCGGGGTCTGATCCCCGCCGCACAGATCGCTATGGCCGGCCTTGTGCCGGCCATATGCGTTTCAGGCGGTAATTGTTTCCGCTGTCGCCATCCCGTTTCAGCCGCCACCGACATACTTCAGGAACAGTTCCCGTACCCGCAGGGCCAGACCGTCCGCGGCCCGCAACAACCCGTCCGCGTCTTTCGCCTCAACGCCAGCCGCCGCTGCCGCGCGTAACAGGGGCAGCGCCGAGGCGTGCGGCAGTTCCGTGCCCTCCAGCCGCCCCACCGTCAACCGCAGCATCCCCTGGATCGTGCGCCACAGACGCTCCGCCTCGATCAGCACCCTGGCATCGGCAGGATCGATCGCCCCGAATGCCCCCAGCCGCCGCAGCGCCACCCTTGTCGTCTGATCACGCCGGAACCCTGCATCCCCAGCATGGATCAGTTGCAGGACCTGGGCGATGAACTCGATATCCACCAAACCGCCAGCCCTGGCCTTCACGTCCCACGGTCCGTGCGGCTTGATCTCCCGCATCATGCGCTCGCGCATCGACGCCGCGTCGGCGCGTATGACGTCTGCCGCCACCGGGCGCCGGATCGCCTCCTCGATCGCGGCGTTCACCTTTCGCCGCAGTTCGGCCGGTCCAGCCACCACGCGCGCACGGGTCAGCGCCATCCGCTCCCAGGTCCAGGCGTCGCCCTTGTGATATCGGCGGAACCCATCGAGCGAGACCGCGATCGGCCCCTTGTTGCCCGACGGCCGCAGCCGCATGTCCAGCGCATACATCTGTCCATCCGCCCCCGGCGCCGTCAGCGCCCCAATGCACGCCTGAACCGCTCGGATGAACCACTGGCTGGCGGGCAGGGACCGGGCACCGCGGCTTTCGGTGACCTCGGGCGGATGGTCGTAGATGAACATCAGATCCAGGTCGGACCCGGCCATCATCTCCCGCCCGCCAGCCTTGCCCATGGCCACCACGGCCAGCGCGCCACCCGGCACCCGCCCGAACCGGGAGGCGAAGTCGGCCAGCACCCGGGGAGTCAGGACGGCCAGCGCCGCTTCCGCCAAGGCCGTGCGCTCGCGCCCTGATTGGTCGGCATTCAACTGCCCCTCCAGCGTGGCGACCGACAGGAAGAAGTCGCGCTCCTTCACCGCCCGTTGGACCGTGCGGATGGTATCCTCCAACCCAGCCGACGCGGCCGCCCTGGTCAGCAGGGTCTGGCGCGTGTCGATGGCGGCATGAACCTCCAGCAGCCCCTCCAGCGCGGTCGGATGCAAAGCGAGGTGCTCCGACAGCATCGGCGCGGCCCCCAGAACCGCGGCGATCCGCTCCAGCAGCTTGGGGTTGCGCTGAAACAGCGACATTGGCTGCACGCCCGCCGGCAAGGCGCTGACCAGACGGTCGAAACGGTTGAACGCCTCATCCGGGTTGGGCTGCCGGCCCAAGGTCGCCAGGATCGAGGGCACCATTGTCGTGATCAGGTCGCGCGCGCGATCCGACCGCAATGCGCGCACCCGTCCCGACAGCCACCGCCGCACGGCCGCCACGATCCGGGCCGGTTCGTGGTACCCAAGGCCCGTCAGCGCCGCGATGGTCCCGGTCGGTTCGGGATCGTCACCGCGAAAATCCAGGTCCCCGCGCACCGTCTCGGTCTCCGGCAGCGCCGGGACGAACTCGAACACCGCCCGATAGCACGCTCGGACGATCCCCGCGTGGCGCAGCACTTCCCGGGCGAAATCCGCCGTATGCGGATAGCCCATGAACCGAGCGATCCGGTCCATCTGTTCGGCCGAGTCCGGCAGGTCGTGGGTCTGGCGGTCGTTGACCATCTGCAATCGATGCTCGACCTGCCGCAGGAACCGGTAGGAGTCCTCCAACCGCACGCGCGTCTGCGCTTCCAGGTGGCCGGTCTCCACCAAGCGGGCCATGGCGATCAGCGTGGGTCTCATCCGGAGGCTGGGATCGCGGCCGCCCCAGACCATTTGCAAGGTCTGCACCAGGAACTCGATCTCCCGGATCCCGCCTTCGCCCAATTTGACATTGTGCCCGGCGACCCGAACGACGGGATCGTCCGCCGCGCCCAGGGCGGATTTCTTCACCTCGTCGATCCGCCGCTTCATCGCGTGGATATCCGCGACCGCCGCGAAATCCAGCCCGCGACGCCAGACGAACGGGCGGATGGCTTCCAGGAAGCGCGCGCCCAGCGCCAGGTCCCCCGCGATCGGCCGCGCCTTGATCATCGCGGCGCGCTCCCAGTTCTGGCCCATGCTCTCGTAATAGGTCAGTGCCGCATGCAATGAGACCGCCGGGGGAGTCGCCGCCGGATCGGGGCGCAACCGCAGATCGGTGCGGAACACGTAGCCGTTGGCGTCCCGAGCCTCCATCAGGGTGATGATGTCGCGCGCCATGCGGGAGGTGAAGGAGCCAATCCCGTCCGCCGCCCGTCCGCCCGCGAACACCGGCGCGGTCGCGTCGTAGATAAGGATCAGGTCGATGTCGGAGGAGTAGTTCAGCTCCCCAGCACCCAGCTTGCCCATCGCCAGCGCGACGAATCCGCAATCCAACTCGGGCCGGTTGGGATCGCGGAGCCTGATTTCGCCCACGTCATGCGCGGTCCGCAGCAGGTGACGCAGTGCCAGACGCAGCGTGGCCTCCGCCAGTTCGGACAGCGCGCCCGTGATGTGCTCCAGCGCCCAGGCGCCGCCGATATCGGCCAGGGCGATCACCAGGGCCGCCGCTCTCTTGGCCTGTCGCAACGCTGCCGCGATTTCCGGACGTCTGCCAGAGGCCGAGACCTGTCCGAGTTCGGACAGAACCGCCGCGAATGCCGCTTCCGGCCCGTCGGTGACGAAACGCTCCAGCGAGGCGGCTTCGCGGATGGCCAACTCCGCGAGGTAAGGGCTGTTGCCGCCAACGCCCATCAGCATCGCGCGTACGCCGGGGATCGCTAAAAGGCGGGCCTGATGCTCCCCCAGTGCCTCGAATCGTTCGGTCAACCGTTCGCCCGCCGAGGAATCGAACGGTTCGGGCCAAAGCAGTTGCGGAAAAAAAGACGACGGTGCGATTGCTTGCATGGGCGCGTGTGCCTCCCAATGTGATGGCCCGGCGCGCCGGATGGCGGGGAAAGTTAACCGTGGATGGGCGCGGATCAAACCGTTAACCGTGTTCATCGACGATGGCGGGGCGATTTTCGTCCCCTGCCGCACGCTTCGCCACCCTGGACAAATCCGCCAGCCTCGGCTTGTCCCAAACCGGCGGTATCACTAGGGTGCCGCCGATCTTCATTTTCCCCATGGGAGTCGTATGACAAAGTCAGCCGTATATAAGCGGGTCCTGCTGAAACTATCCGGGGAAGCGCTGATGGGCCGGCGCGATTACGGTCTGGATACCGAGATGGTCAACGCCATCGCCAACGATATCAAGGCGGTCGTTGCCATGGGGGTTGAGGTTTGCGTCGTGATCGGCGCCGGCAACATCTTCCGCGGCGTGTCGGGCGCCGCATCCGGCATGGACCGCGCCCAGGCCGACTACATGGGCATGCTCGCAACCGTGATGAACGCGCTCGCCATGCAGTCCGCGCTGGAAAAGCAGGACGTCGTGACACGCGTGCAATCCGCCATCCCGATGGCCTCGGTCTGCGAACCCTATATCCGCCGCCGGGCGGAACGGCACATGGAGAAGGGCAGGGTGGTGGTGTTCGCCGCTGGAACCGGCAATCCATTCTTCACCACTGACACGGCCGCCGCCCTGCGCGCGGCCGAGATGAAGTGCGACGCCTTGCTGAAGGGCACCCAGGTCGATGGCGTCTATTCCGCCGACCCGCGGAAGGTCGAGGGTGCCACCCGCTACGAGCAACTGACCTATCTGGACGTCCTGGCCAACGACCTTGGCGTGATGGACGCCGCCGCGATCAGCCTGGCTCGGGAAAATCACCTGCCGATCATCGTATTCAACATCCATGCGCCGGGTGCCTTCGCACAAGTCATGCGAGGCGAGGGCGCGTTCACCAAGATCATCGAGAACTAGAGGGAGTTGGGAGGCACCATCATGGCCACCGCGGACCTAAACAGCCTGAAGACAGATCTTTCCCGCCGCATGGACGGCGCGATGGAAACCCTGCGCCGTGAATTCGCCGGTCTGCGGACCGGACGTGCTCACCCCGGTTTGCTGGAACCGGTCAAGGTCATCGCTTACGGCAGCGAAACGCCACTCAACCAGGTCGGCACGATCGGCGCGCCGGAACCGCGCATGCTGACAGTGCAGGTGTGGGACAAGTCGATGGTTTCGGCGGTGGAAAAGGCCATCCGCGACTCGGGGATGGGTTTGAACCCGGCCGCCGACGGTATGCTGGTCCGCGTGCCGATCCCGCAGTTGACCACCGAACGACGTAACGAACTGGCCAAGATGGCGCACAAATACGCCGAAGGGGCGAAGATTTCCGTTCGCGGCGTCCGGCGCGATGGCATGGAACAGATCAAGGGCTTCGAGAAGAAGCACGAGATCGGCGAGGATCTAGCCAAGAACTGGGCCGATGAGGTGCAGAAACTCACCGATCAATTCATTAAAAAGGTGGACGAAGCCCTCGCTGATAAGGAAAAAGACATCAAGCAGGTCTGAGGCGGCGGGTCAGGGCATTTGATGCCTGTCATCACCAAACGGGCAGCCCAAGGGTTCGTGTCGGAGAACGAGGTGTCAACAGCCGTCGCCACGTCTCACGTCGTTGCGTCCGTTCCGGCGGAGGTCAGCGCTGCCCAGGGAATCGTGCCCGCCCATGTCGCTATCATTATGGACGGTAACGGTCGTTGGGCCAAATCGCGGGGCTTGCCGCGCGTTGCCGGTCATCGCGAGGGCTCGCGCGCGGTTCGCCGCGTGGTGGAAGCCGCTATCCAGTCGGGTGTGTCCTGGCTGACGATCTATGCGTTCAGCAGCGAGAACTGGCGCCGCCCGGCCGGCGAGATCATGGACCTGACCGGTCTGCTGCGGCGCTACCTGCGGTCCGAGGTCGCTGAACTCAAGCAATCCGGCGTGCGGATGCGTTTCATCGGCGACCGTGCCCGCTTCGATTCCGATATCCAGGGCGATCTGGAAGCCGCCGAACGCGATACCGCGGCCAATTCGCGGCTGAATCTGACCATCGCCCTGTCTTATGGCGCCCGTGCCGAGATCGCCGCCGCCGCCAGGGCCGCGATGGCCGCCGTGCGCGAGGGTGCGCTGAACCCGAATGATCTGGGTGAGGACGTTTTCGCCAGCTTCCTGGCCACGGCCGGCATGCCGGACCCGGACCTGATCATCCGCACGTCGGGGGAGCAGCGGCTTTCCAACTTCCTGCTCTGGCAGGCTGCATACGCTGAGTTGGTATTCCTCGATGTGCTATGGCCTGATTTCGACCGTGCCCATTTCACTGCCGCCTTGTGTGAATTCGCCCGGCGTGAACGGCGCTTTGGCGCGCGCACGGATTGAACCGTCCAAAGGACCATAGGCGTTGAGCGGATCCCGTTGGGCCGACCTGAAACTGCGCGTTCTGTCGGCGGCTATCCTGGCGCCCCTCGCCCTGGGCTGCATCTGGCTGGGTGGCAACGCCTTCGCCGGCCTCGTTGCCCTGATCGCCGCCGGTCTTGCCTTCGAGTGGCTGGGTCTTTGTCGCCAGCGCGGTGCGGTGAATGCGATCTTGGTGTTCGCGGCGTTGCCCTTGGCCGTGCTGGTAGCCGCCTGGGTCGGCGCATTGCAGGCGATCGCGTTGCTTGCTGTCGCCACGGGCGCCGGGATCGTGGTCGCCGGCGGGGTTTCGCGGGACCGCCCGCTTGCGTTCGGCATCCCCTATCTGGGTCTTGGCGCGGTGGCGCTGGTCTGGTTACGCCAGCCCGCCGGAAGCGGTGGCGTGAACGTGATCGTTCTTCTGCTGGTCGTTTGGGCCAGCGATATTGGTGCCTATATGGCCGGCCGGGCGATCGGCGGCCCGAAACTGGCCCCGGCGATTTCGCCGGGAAAGACCTGGTCCGGGGCGATCGGCGGCCTGATTGCCGCCGCCGTGACCGGGATGGTGGCCTCGGCACTCCTGGCCCATGGCTCACCATCCTGGCGCCCGGCTGGTTTCGCGATTGTTATTGGTGTGATCAGTCAAATGGGTGACCTTTTCGAAAGCCAGGTGAAGCGCCACTTTGGGGTGAAGGACTCCGGTAACCTGATACCAGGCCATGGTGGCCTTCTAGACCGTTTGGATGCCGTGTTGACCGCGGCCCCCGCGGCGGCCCTACTGGCGCTGATCCTTGGACGTGGAGTAGTTCTTTGGGAATGAACGCTGGTCATCCTGTCCTATCCAAATTGATCCCGCCGCGTACTGTCAGTGTGCTTGGCAGCACGGGCAGCGTCGGAACCCAGACGATCGAGCTGCTGCTGGCGGAGCCGGAGCGCTTCCAGGTCCGCGCGCTCGTCGCCGGCCGCAACGCCACGCTGCTGGCTCAGCAAGCGGTTGCCCTTCGCGCCGAACTCGCCGTCGTCGCGGATGAGTCGTCATACGGGACCTTGCGCGACGCGCTTGCCGGCAGCGGCATAAAAGTCGCGGCCGGCAAGGACGCTGTCGTGGCGGCCGCCGCGATGGATGCCGACTGGACAATGGCCGCGATCACCGGCGCAGCGGGCTTGGCGCCCACGTTGGCGGCGATAAAGCGCGGGGCCTATGTCGGTCTTGCCAACAAGGAAGCGCTGGTCTGCGCGGGTGACGTCATGCTGCGCGCGGTGCGCGAGGCCGGGGCCACCCTGTTGCCAGTGGATTCCGAGCACAATGCGATCTTCCAGTCCTTGGCCGATGGCAATCGCGGCGCGCTGGAAAAGATCATCCTCACGGCGTCCGGCGGCCCCTTCCGCACCGCCAGCCTGGAAGAGATGGAGCGGGCCACTCCGGCGAAGGCGCTGAAGCACCCCGTTTGGTCGATGGGTGCCAAAATCAGCATTGATTCCGCCACGATGATGAACAAGGGCCTTGAACTGATCGAGGCGGCACGCCTGTTCAACCTTGATGAAACCGAGATCGAGGTTCTGGTGCATCCGCAATCGATCATCCACGGGATGGTCTATTATCAGGACGGGTCGGTCCTGGCGCAGTTGGGCTCGCCCGACATGCGCATCCCGATCGCGCATACCCTCGCGTGGCCGAAGCGGATGGCGACGACATCGCCGCGGCTCGATCTCGCGGCGGTCAGTCGGCTGGAATTCGCCGAACCTGATCTCGTCCGGTTTCCCGCGCTGCGCCTTGCAAGAGAGGTGTTGCAAAATGGGGGCGGCGCGCCCACCATTTTAAATGCGGCGAATGAGGTCGCCGTCGAGGCATTTCTTACCGATCGTATCGGATTTTTGGATATTTCCCGATCGGTGGAGCAAACGCTCTTCAGGCTCGGGACGCTAAAGGCCGAAACGATCGAGGATGTGGTTGCCCTCGACGCATTGGCGCGTCGCACCGCCTTGGATTTGCTGCCCGTTTCCGCCGTGTGATCCCTCTGTTTCGAGGATAAAGTCCGTGCTGTCGTTCATTCCTGATGTCATTCGCAGTGCGGCGGCCTTTGTCGTCGTGCTTGGCGTCCTCGTTTTTGTCCATGAACTCGGCCATTACCTTGCCGCCCGTTGGCGTGGTGTCCGGGTCGAGGCATTTTCGATCGGGTTCGGCGGTACGATAACATCCTGGACCGACAGCCGGGGCACGGTTTGGAAACTGGCCTGGTTGCCGTTGGGCGGCTACGTCAAACTGCATGGGCAGGAAAATCCGAAGGATGTGGGGCCCGAGGTCCGGGCGACCTGGATTCCTGGCCAGACGTTCCACGACAAGCCGGTATTGTCCCGGGCAATCATCGTGGCTGCCGGACCGATCGCGAACTTTGTGCTGGCGATGGTTCTGTTCGCCGGCCTGTTCATTGCGATCGGCCAACCGGTTCCGCTTCCGGTTGTCGGTGGTGTGGTTGCCGACAGCGCCGCCTCACGCGCCGGCTTGATGGCGAATGACCGCATCCTGTCCATCAACGGTCAGCCGATCGACACGTTCGACGACTTAAAGAACATCGTCGCCGCTCATCCGGCCGAAACGCTGTCGGTGCGGATCAACCGCGATGGTGCCGATCAACAGATCGCCGTCACCCCGGACTCCGTCGATTCCGGAGGGCATAAGGTCGGCATATTGGGTGTCCGCGGTGGCAGCATGGAATATCGCCATGTCAGCCTTCCAGCGGCGCTGCTGGGCGGTGTGACGCAAACCTGGGCGGTGACCCGGGAAACCTTCGCCGGGTTGGCACAGATGGTCGGTGGCGCCCGCGGAACGGATGAACTTGGTGGTCCGCTGCGGATCGCGCAGCTTTCCGGGCAGGTTGCCAAGCTTGGCACCGCGACGCTGATTTCATTCATTGCCGTGCTGTCGGTCAATCTTGGACTGATCAACCTGTTTCCGGTTCCGGTTCTGGATGGCGGCCATCTGTTGTTCTACTTAGCGGAGGCGTTGCGTGGACGCCCATTGCCGCAGCGGGCACAAGAGTATGGTTTCCGTGCCGGTCTGGCGTTCCTGGCCTGTTTGTTTGTCTTCGCCACATGGAATGATTTGACCCATCTGGGTCTGTTCCGGTGGGTTGTCAGTCTGATGGGCTGACCCGAGTCGCGGAACCGGTTCGGCGCATTTTGCACCGAACCGGTATCACCGTTGCGTTGGACGTCGTATTTGTCCTTTCAAATCACTGTCTTATAGAAAGGGCGGCAGATTGCCGCCCGGCGCAAGCCGCTACTAGCTTCGCTTGCGACCCCTCGCTATGGTGCGCGCCGTACGGACCGGAAAATCGACCGGTGCCGAGTCTATCGCGATCCGCGTGCCGTTTGGGGGGACCAGCCTTTTGTTGACGATCCGTGCTGAGCGGCTGCTCGCCGCCTGCCTGATGCCAGTGCTGGTCATCGGAACCGCTGCCGCTCAAGCTCCGGCACCTGCGCGCCAGGCACCTCCGCGCTCCGCGGCCACACGTCCCGCGGCGAACACCGGAGTCATCCAGTCGATCCAGATCGAGGGTGCGCGGCGTATCGAGCAGGGCACCATCCGGTCGTATCTGCTGGTCCGGCCCGGCGACACGTTCGATCCCGGGCGTATCGACCGCAGCCTGAAGACCCTCTACGCAACGGGGTTGTTCAAGGATGTCCAGCTCGGCCGGGTCGGCGATACGCTTGTCGTCCGCGTTGTCGAGAATCCTATCGTCAGCCGCGTTGCCTACGAGGGCAATCACAAACTGACCGACGACCAGCTTCGGCCAGAACTGCAACTGCGTCCGCGCGCTGTTTTCACCCCCGCGCTGGCTGAAGCGGACCGGGTCCACATCCTCGCCATGTACGCCAAGCGCGGCTACTACGATGCGACGGTGGAGCCGAAGATCATCCAGGAGGACCAGAACCGCGTTGATGTCGTCTTCCAGATCAATGACGGGTCCGCCGCGCTGATCAGCAAGATCGTCGTGACCGGCAACAAGGCGTTCAGCGAAAGCCGGCTGAGTGAGGTTATCAGCAGCCGTGAATCCCGCTGGTGGCGGTTTCTGTCCTCCTCGGATAGCTACGATCCCGAGCGTCTGGCCTATGACAAGGAATTGCTCCGCCGGTTCTACCTGAAAAACGGCTATGCCGACGTCCAGGTGTCCGATGCGGCGGCCGAACTATCGCCGGACCGCAAGGGATTTTTTCTGTCCTTCACCGTGCATGAGGGGGAGCGCTACAAGATCGGCAAGGTCGCGATCAACGTTCAGCTCCGTAACCTTACCGACGCGGAGCTGATGCCGAACCTGCAACTGGCATCCGGCGACTATTACGACGGCGACGCCGTCGGACGCTCCGCCGATGCGATTGAACTGGCGGTTCACAACCGTGGTTATGCGTTCGTTGAGGTGAAGCCGCGCATTACGCGCGACGAGGAAAAACATACCATCGACCTCTCATTCGATGTCGGCGAGGGGCCGCGAGTCTATGTCGAGCGGATCGATATCGTCGGCAATACCCGTACCGAGGACAAAGTCATACGGCGTGAGTTCCGCTTGGCCGAAGGCGACCCGTTCAGCGCCGAAGCCGTGCGTATGAGCAAGACGCGCCTGACCGACCTTGGCTACTTCACGAATGTCGATGTCGCTACCAATCCTGGATCCGCCCCGGACAAAGCCGTTCTGTTGACGACTATCGCCGAGAAGGCCACGGGCGAACTTTCCTTCGGCGGCGGTTACTCCACCGACGCGGGCGCGCTCATCGACATCGGCCTGTCGGAGCGCAATTTGGTCGGCACCGGCATTAACGCCAGCATCAACGGCGTGCTCGCCCAACGGCGCAGTTCGATCAGCGCCTCTGTCACCAATCCTTACTTCCTGGACCGCAACCTGATTGCCGGCGGTGATGTCTTCCTGATCCAGACGAATTTCCTGGGCACCCAACCCTATGACGAAAATCGCGTCGGCTTCGACATGCGGTTGGGTTACAACTTCAACGAACACCTTCGGCAGGTCTGGAGCTACTCGCTCGTTGATCGTCAGGTTTACAACATTGAGACTGGCGCCAGCCCGTTCATCCTGAATGAAAGCGGCACGACGTTGTTGTCGCAAGTCAGTCAGGTTATCACGCTCGATTACCGGGACAGCCGGGTGAATGCTCACTCGGGCTATATTCTGGAGTTGGGCACCGATGTTGCCGGGCTTGGCGGCGACACCCGCTTTCTCCGCGGCAATCTGAACGGTGCGTATTACATCCCGTTGGAGCGCTATCTGGGTAATCCGGACTGGGGTGTCAAATTAGCCGGCAGCACCGGGTATATGGAGCTCCTGCCCGGAGGGCGCGAACAAATCATCGACCGCTTCTTCCTGGGCGGTGACAACCTTCGCGGGTTCCTGGACGGCGGCGCCGGCCCGACCGACGTTCTTACCGGCAATCCGCTCGGTGGGCGGTTCATCTGGACCCAGACGACCGAACTGCGGTACCCGTTGCCGGTATCCCCAGATCTGGGCCTGAGTGGACGCGCGTTCGTCGATGTGGGCTCATTGACCGAAGCGTCGTTTAGAAGCCCGAGCGCCTGTTTGGCGACGACCACCCTGACCTGTCAGATACGGCAATCCGCTGCACCGCGCGTGGGTGCCGGCGTGGGCGTTTCCTGGCAGACGGCCTTCGGGTTGATAAACCTTGACTTGGCGCCGTTTGTGATCAAGCAACCGGGCGACCAAACGCAAATCTTCCGGTTTGGCTTCGGCACGAGGTTCTAGTGATCCAAAAATACATCAAATACACAGGGGCGGCCGTCGCCCTGGCGCTGGCTTTCAACCCGCTATCCGCCTCCGCTCAACAGGCGCAGAGTGGTGAGTGGTTCGTTCCGGGTCGGGTCAAGCCATCCGGCCCGCCGGCTGCCACCCGTCCGGCCCCACACCCCGCGACCGGCCAGTCAGGGGCGCCGGGCGGCATCCCGCTGGGGGCGGAAGGTGGGGCCGACCAAGCCGGCAATCCCCCGCCGTTGCAGGTCGAACTTCCTCCGGCACCGGAAATTCCGCCCATTCCGAAGGGCCAGGCCACCCCGGCCGCGATCGTTGGTATCCTCTCTGTACCTGACGTGCTGCGGGTCTCCACCGCCTATCAGGCTGCCTACAAGGAACTGAACGCGCGCGGCCAAAAGTTGAACGAAGATGCCCAGAAGGAACAGGCCGCGCTCCGCGACCTGGGCCAGGCCTTCGCCGCCGAACGCTCTAAGCTGTCGCCCGAACAGATCCGTGCGAAGGAAAAGGAAATCCAGGATCGCGCCACCGAGGCTCAGCGCAAGTTCGGTGAGCGGAACCGGATCATCCAGGAAGCTGGCCAGTACGTCATGATGCAGATCAATCGCACCATGGAGCAGGTGGCTCAGCAGGTGGCGCTGTCTCGCGGCGTGAATCTGGTGCTGAACCGCGCGCAGATCCTCGGCACGACGGCCGATTTCGACCTGACCCCCGCTGTCGTGGACGTGTTGAACAAGGCGCTTCCCAGCGTCATCGTCCCACCTGACGGGATTTCGCCCCTGGCGATGAAACCGCCGGCCGCCACCGCGGCTCCGGCCTCGGCCACGGCGCCTGCAACGCCAGTCAAGCAGCCGCAGAAGCAATAAGCATGGCGGCGCGTGTGGACCGCTCTGCGTTAGCGGGCGATCCCCGCTTCTTTCGGCGTGTTGGCCCACATAGCCTCGCGGCCGTCGTGGATGCCGCCAGTGTTGAAGGCGGGGCCGCCGAGGCCCCGCCGCGCCGCCTGATGTTGTACCAGATCGCTCCGCTGGCCACGGCGACCGCCGAGGACGTAACCTTCTGCCTGAATAATCGTAAGTACCTCCCGGCTCTTGCCGCGACCAAGGCCGGGGCGGTTATTGTTCACGCGGATATGCGGGCCAACGTGCCTGAAACGGCGGTCGCGATCATCGCCCCCGATCCGCTGGTAGCCTGGGCCCGGGTCGCCGAACTGTTCCATCCGCGACCCCCGAGCTCACCCGGCATTCATCCGACCGCGGTCATCGCCGCGTCGGCCCGCATCGATCCAACCGCCGAGATCGGGCCGCTCGCCGTGATCGGAGAGAACGTCACGATCGGCCCTCGTGGCCGTATCGGTCCCCTGGTCGTGATCGGCGACGGCGTCGAAATCGGCCGCGACGTTCGCATTGGGCCGCATGCATCGGTGACGCATGCCCTGCTCGGCGACCGCGTTTACATCTATCCCGGCGTCCGCATCGGCCAGGACGGGTTTGGTTTTGCCATCACGCCAGAGGGCTTCCACACCATCCCCCAACTTGGGCGCGTGGTGATCGAGAACGATGTCGAGATTGGCGCCAACACCACCGTCGATCGCGGGGCGCTGGAGGATACCGTGATCGGCGCCGGTACCCGCATCGATAACCTGGTCCAGATCGCCCATAATGTCCGTATCGGCCGTGCCTGCGTGATTGTCGCGCAGGTCGGGATATCTGGATCCGCGGTCCTGGAAGATCAGGTGGTACTGGCCGGGCAGGCCGGTGTGGCGGGCCATCTGCGGATCGGCAAGGGCTCCCGCATCGGCGCCCAATCGGGTGTCATGGCCGATGTTCCGCCGCGATCGGAGATGGTCGGCGCGCCCGCACAGCCGGTGAAGGCCTTCTTCAAGGAAGTCGCCACCCTTCGCCGCTGGGTTCGCGATGGCGGTAGTCCCCAGGCCCGCACTTCCCGTGGCTCCAAACCAAAATCAGACGTGGACTGAAAATTATGGACCAAACCGCACCCCAGGCGCCGGAACCGGGGAAGACGATCGAGCTGATCGACATCCAGCGCATCATGCACGACATCCCCCACCGCTATCCGTTCCTGCTGCTGGACCGGGTGGTCGATGTCGTTCTGAACACCTCGGCGGTCGGGGTGAAGAACGTCACGGTCAACGAGAACTTCTTCGCGGGACATTTCCCCAACCACCCGGTCATGCCCGGCGTGTTGATCATCGAAAGCATGGCGCAAACCGCGGCTGTGCTCGTGGTGGAAACGCTTGGTCCCGACGCCGCCGGAAAGCTGGTGTATTTCATGTCGATCGAGGGGGCGAAATTCCGCCGCCCCGTCGTGCCCGGCGATCAACTGAAAATCCACATCGTCAAAGAGCGCAACCGTGGCAATGTCTGGAAGTTCCATGCCATTGCCAGGGTTGATGGCACGGCGGTCGCGGAAGCAACCTACTCGGCGATGATCATGGACCGGGTTGCTCCAGTCTGACACACCGCTGCCTTAGTAACGCCAAAATGCCAGACGAAACAGGGCGTTACAGGCAGACGTAGGTAACATCGGGCAACAATGATTGAGTTGGTGACCGGCGCCTTGCCCCATAGTTTCGCCGCGATCAGGCGGTAAATATTGTTGGCTCGGAACGGAAAACCATGGATTCGATGACGGATATCAGCCAGCGCATGACAGACCGCGTGACGATTCACCCAACCGCGCTCGTGGCGCATGGCGCCGAACTGGGGCCGGGCGTCGATGTTGGCCCGTTCTGCACGGTCGGCCCGAATGTGGTCATCGAAGCGGGTGCCAAACTGGTGTCCCATGTGGTCGTCGAAGGTCACACCCGCATTGGCGAGGGCGCGCAACTCTTCCCGTTCTGCACCGTCGGCCTGCCACCGCAGGACCTGAAATACAAGAACGAGCCCACGCAGTGTGAAATCGGCGCCCGGACACTGGTGCGCGAGCATTGCACCATCCATCGCGGCACCGCGACCGGCACCGGCATCACCCGCGTCGGCAGCGACTGCATGCTGATGGCTGTCGTTCACGTGGCGCATGATTGCCAGTTGGGTGACAGCGTTATCGTCGCGAACAACGCGGTGATGGGCGGCCATGTCACCATTGGCGACCATGCGGTGATCGGCGGCGCGGCGGCAATCCACCAGTTCGTCCGGATCGGCCGCGCGGCGATGATCGGCGGCGTCTCCGGCGTCGAGGGTGACGTGATACCGTTCGGCAGCGTGATCGGAAATCGCGCCCGTCTGGCATCGCTGAACATTATCGGTCTGCGGCGGCGTGGCTTCGACAAGGCCGCGATCCACCGCCTGCACATCGCCTTCAAGGCACTCTATAGCAAGGAAGGCGTCTTCGCGCAGCGGCTGGAGGCGATGCGTGGGAAGTTCGGCGCCGATCCGCTGGTCGCCGAAGTCCTGGCGTTCATTGATGCGCCGAGCCATCGCGGACTGATTCGGGCGGAGTAGAAACGGTGTCGTGACCGGGCGTTGCCCGGCGATGACGGGGTCGGCGCTCGCCGCCCGGGCCGCTGGCATTAGATGTTATGCATGACCTATCTGTGTCGAACGGATCGCTGTGGCAAGTTGCCTTTGGTTGAATGGCTTGCTTAACACGAGCGTGCCGAGCAGTTCTTCCGGCAGCCCCAATGTGCCGTAACCCGTCGCGAACAGAAAAGGGATAGCCCGTGAGCGCAGCGCCTCGGCCACGGGGTAGCTTAGTTGCCCGCCCAGGTTAATGTCGAGCACGGCCACGTCGATCGCGAGGTTGCGCGCCTTTTCGACGGCATCTTCCAAGTGCGATGCGGTTGCGACGACTTCGCATCCCAGGTCGCTTAGGAAGTCCTCCAGCAGAATCGAGAGCATTGCCTCGTCCTCCACGACCAATACCCGCAACCCAGTCAGCACCACGGCCAGTCTCCCTGTAAGCCACCCATGCTGAGGAATGGTACCGCTTGTTAGACGCCGCGGCCTCAGTGTTGAAACCGCGTTGACCGACCGGGCGGCCGCCAATCCGAAGCTACTTAATCACTCTACCAGTAAACGTACGAATTAGTTTCAATTGGAATTACATTCTTAGCCGAGAAGGGCACATACCTGGAGTATTCCAGCCTTTCAAATCCAGGGAAATAATCCTGCCTAGAATGGGCAGGCCATGACGCGGAATCCAAAAAAGTAAATACATCAATCGTCTGATGGCGTCCACCCGGAAGTTGACCCGAGGTGCCCGTGGGGTTGAGCGGCCTGACGCGCTGGAGAGGACAGTCGAGGGCCGGACGTCGTTCGGGGTCATCCAGCATTCGCGTAGCCTGAAGCCAGGATCGCCTGCCTCAGCGACATTGGGGGCCTTCATAATCTGGCGCGTCTGCATTCCGTGCTCGACTACCGCTCGCCCGTCGGTTACGAAAGCCAGCATATTCAAGGTTATATGCAAATAAGAAACAGAAATAGCCAAGCAACCGCCTGGAGACGCGGTTCAATCCCACCTTGCACGCAAAATGCCCACCGTCGCGAGGCCAACAGAATGAGAGCGCCGCGAATTTTAAGGCGATACCCGTCGCGCATCGCCCTGATTGTCAGTTGTCTGGCATTCATCGGACTGATGTGGGCCGGCATTATCGTGATGTTGCACGTCGATCGCGCGGTGGTCATCGAGAGCCGGCAACGGGAGAATGACAATCTCACCCAGGTGTTCGCTGAAAACATTACCCGAACGATCCGCGCGGCTGAGATCACATTAAGCCAGATGGTGTCCGAGTATCAGCTTTATGGCAAGGCGTTCGATCTGGCCGGGTACGCGAGGATGCGCGGTATATATCTTGATCCCGCAACCCTCCTGAGCATCGGGGACGAAGAGGGTAACTTGGTTCTGGCGAGCAGCCCGTCGCCCATGCCGATGAATTACCGTGGCAACTCTAACCACCAGCACCATGAAACTCATGATACGCCGGATGTTTTCATCAGCGAACCCAGGATTGGAACCACCACCCAAAAATGGACCATCTACCTGTCGCGCCGCATAAACAAGGCAGACGGATCGTTCGGTGGCACAGCGCTGTATGGATTGGATCCCATCTATCTGGCGGGGATCTACAGGGAAATCGACCTCGGCGCGGATTCGATCTTCAACCTGATCGGCCGCGACGGCGTGATGCGCGTGCGCGTGGGCGCCTTGAATTTCAGCACGGGACAGGATGCGACCAGGACCTTGCTGTTCACCAAATACCTTCCAGCGACGAACCATGGTGGGTTCATCGCGAAAAGTCCGTTTGACCAAGTCACTCGGATCTATAGTTACCGCGCTCTCAACAACTATCCACTGATTGTCCTGATCGGGACATCGCTGCCGGTCGCGCTGGCGGCATACGAAGCGCGCAAGTCCCTTTACACCGACGTAGGGGGTGGCCTCACTGTTGTCGTCCTGGGTTTTGGCCTGTTTGCGGTGCGGCTGATGGCCAAGGACGAACAGGCGACCGAACGCATTCATCGCAGCGCGACGATGCTGGCCGAGGCCCAGAAGACGGCACGGCTGGGGTCCTGGGAACTCGATAAGGTTTCAAACCGCCTCGGTTGGTCGGATGAGGTTTATCGCATCTTCGAGATCGACCGGGATCGGTTCGGTGCCTCTTATGAGGCGTTTCTCGAAGCGGTCCATCCTGAAGACAGGAAAGCGGTCAACGATGCCTATATCAAGTCGGTCGCCGACCGCGTCCCGTATCGGATGGTGCATCGTCTGGTCATGCCGGACGGTCGAATCAAATGGGTCGAGGAACGGTGCAACACCTCGTACGACGATGCGGGACGGCCGCTTCGATCCATGGGTACCGTGCAGGATATCACGGAACTGGTCCTGATAGAGCGGCAGGTGCGGCAGTCGCTGGCGGAAAAGGAAACGCTGCTGCGGGAGATCCATCATCGGGTGAAGAACAACCTACAGACAATCTCGAGCCTGCTGTTCTTCCAGTCGAGGAAAGTGAAACACCCTGACGATCTGGCGGCCTTCAGAGAAGCGAACGACCGTCTGGGCGCGATGATCCTGGTCCACGAAAATCTCTATCAGTCGAGCCAATTGTCTCGGGTCGATTTCGGCGGTTACGTGCGAACGATGGTCGCGCAGATCGCGGAGGCTCATATGTCTCACAAGCGGCGTATCGCGACGCGGGTCGAGACTGGGGACTATGCGCTGCCCGTCGAAATCGCCCAGCCTTGCGGTTTGCTGCTCTGCGAGCTGTTGATCAATGCCTTCAAACACGCGTTCCCCGACGGCGGAGGCACCGTGGCGGTTCACGTCACTGACGCAGGCGGCCGCATGAACATGACTGTCAGTGACGACGGCGTAGGACTGCCCGAAGGGTTCGATGCCAAAGCGACCCGTTCATTCGGGTGGCGACTTATCGGCCGTCTCGTCACCCAGATCAACGGTACCGTCTCCGTGGCACATATCAATGGCACGACCGTCGCGGTTTCGTTCCCGCTTCCCGCGGAAGTCCAATGAGCGAGAATTTGGCGGGCTGAGTTGGTTCGGCCCATGACGCAGGGGCAGCTTGCCGCCCAACGCCTCGGCTGCGATCCTGTCACCAACAGGAACCGTCCCGAGGCCAATAATGTCCGACACCCTCCCCACCGCCACGCGCGTCTCCGATCCTGGAATCCGCGCGCTGTACCGCCTGGAAAACCGCTGGCAGGCCTGGCTGGATGTTGAGGTTGCCCTTGCTCGGGCGCAAGCCGAACTCGGCATCATCCCGGCGGAAGCGGCCGAGGCGATCGCCAAGGTCGCCCGCCTGGAGAACATGGACCGCGTTCGGATCGACGAAGGCTTCGCCCGCACTGGCCACACCCTTGTGCCGCTGGTCTGGGAACTCGGCCGGGTGGTAGGGGAGCCGCACGGCGGCTGGGTCCACTGGGGCGCCACCACCCAGAACATCACCCAGACCGGCGACCTGTTGGTGCTGCGTCAGGCCCACGCCGTCTTTCTGAAACAGATCGGCGAAATCCTCGCCGCGATGGCTGACCTCGCTGACAAAGGCGCTGATATGCCGATGGCCGGCCGCACCCACGGCCAGCACGCGGTGCCCGCTACCTTCGGCTACAAGGTCGCGGTGTGGATCGATGAACTGATCCGCCACACTCAGCGGTTCCGTCAGGCTGCGCCGCGTCTGTTCGTCGCGATGCTGGGTGGCGGGGCAGGGACCTATGCCTCGCTGGGTAAGAACGGCCCGCCGGTCCAACAAGGCATCGGCCGTCTGCTCGGTTTTGGCTCCATGACCGTCCCGTCACGGGCCATTGGCGACCACCTCGCCGAGAACGTAACCCTGCTGGGCCTGCTCGCCGCCACCTGCGGCAAGATCGGGCGCGAGATCTACACGTTGATGAAGACCGAGTTCGGCGAGGTCGAGGAACCCGTCCCGCCCGGCACGGTCGGCAGTTCCACCATGCCGCAGAAGCGCAATCCGAAGCTCTGCCAGGACATCATCGCCGCCGCCGCGGAAATCCGCGCGATGGTGCCGCTGGCGCTGGAGGCGATGACCACCGAACACGAAGCCGACCGCACCACCAGCCTGATGATGGACAAGGCCGAGGCCACCGCCTGCATCGCCACGGGCGACATGCTGGGCCGTGTCGCGGAAGTCATGCGCGGCCTGCGGCTCGATCCGGTCCGGATGCGCGCCAACCTTGATCTCGGCGGCGGTTTGATCATGGCCGAGGCGGTGATGCTGGACCTTGGGGCCGCCATCGGCCGCCAGCATGCGCATGACGCGGTGTATGACGCCGCGCAGGACGCCTTCGTGAAGGGGCGTTCGTTCGGCGAACTGCTCGCCGAAGATCCCCGCGTCACCGCCCACATGACTCCGGAACAGATCAGGGGTCTGCTCGACCCGACAGCCTATACCGGGCTATGTGCCAACATGGCCCGAGAGGGTGCCACACGAGCACGCGCCGCCGCTTTGGAGTTGTTGAAATGAGCCAACTGGACGTCGATCACCTGCGGTCATGGATTGGCAAGCAAGAGACCCTGCATGATCAAGTGACCCGTTTCCCGATTGCCGCCTTGTCCGCGACGCTGGACCGCGACGATGCGCCCCCGCAAGCCGGTGAGGCGCTGCCGCCGCTGTGGCACTGGCTGTATTTCCTGCCCACCGCCAGGCAATCCATCCTGGGGCCGGACGGCCACCCCGCGCGCGGTGGCTTCCTGCCCCCGGTGCCGCTGCCCCGCCGCATGTGGGCCGGCGGCCGGTTCACCTTCCACCAGCCGCTGCGCGTGGATGAAAACATCACCCGCGTCTCCACCGTGCAGGACGTCACCGTCAAGCACGGCCGCAACGGCGCGCTGTGCTTCGTGCTGGTGAAGCATGAGGTCTCCGGCCAGAACGGTCTGGCGCTGGTCGAGGAACACGACATCGTTTACCGCGACATGCCGGGGCCGAACGAGGCACCCGCGGCGCCAAAGCCGGTTCGCACCGACGGCACCTGGGCGCGCGACATTCACCCCAGCGATCCGCTGTTGTTCCGGTATTCGGCGCTGACGTTCAACAGTCACCGCATCCACTACGATCGCCGTTACGTCACCGAAACCGAGGGCTATCCCGGCCTGATCGTCCACGGCCCCCTGATCGCCACGCTGCTGATCGACCTGCTGCGCCGGAACACCGACCGGCCGATTGCCACGTTCCGGTTCCGTGCCGTCAGTCCGCTGTTCGATATCGCCCCGTTCTCGGTGCATGGCCTCCCGGACGACAAGGGCGCCGCCTTGTGGGCGCGCAACGCATCGGGACATCTGGCGATGGAGGCGGAGGCGACGTTCTGACTCGTTCTCTAGAGTGCGATCGTCTGAGGTTGATCCAACCTCAGACGTGAATCGCCCTCTCAAACCAAGAGAGCTGGAGCCGGATGGGTTCAACCTGAACCTATCAGGCTCTAGCCAAACTCCCTGGAGTTGCGCACAGTCCGATCTGGAAGCGTCCTGAGTGAACCAATGAACATCAATCTTCAAACCGCTGTCAGCGGTGCGTGCAGCCAATGAGCGGCACTATTCTTACCCTGAACGGCCTGGGAAAGCGCTTTGGCGGTTTTACCGCGCTGGCGGGCATCGACCTTCAGGTTCAAAGCGGCGAACGGCTTGGTCTGATCGGCCCCAACGGGTCCGGCAAGAGCACGTTGGTGAACTGCCTGTGCGGCACTCTGCAAAACGACATGGGGCAGGCGACATTCGACGGCCACAGGTTGAACGGGCTGTCCGCGCATCAGCGGACACGCCTGGGCATCGCCCGCAGCTTCCAGCTTCCGCGCCCCTTCACCACCATGACCCTGGCGGAGAACATCCGGGTGCCGCTGCTCTATGCGGCCGGCGCGAAGCAATCGACCTCGGTTGCCGACACCGCTCGGCGCTGCGAGGAACTGCTCGACATGGTCGGTCTGGCGTCCAAGTCCGCCCGCAAACCCGCCGACCTGACGCAGATCGAGATGCGAAAGCTGGAACTGGCGCGCGCGATGGCGTCCGATCCGCGGCTGCTGATCGCCGATGAGGCAATGGCCGGCCTGTCGCACCAAGAGGTCGATGACATCCTGGCGCTGCTGATCAAGCTGAACACGCAAGGCGTCACGATCATCCTGATCGAGCACATCATGCGCGCGGTTCTGGCGTTCTCCCAGCGCCTGATCGTCCTGGTCGCCGGCCAGAAGATCGCCGACGGCAATCCCCGGGACGTCATCAACCAACCGGATGTGGTGGCGGCCTACCTGGGAAGTTAGGTCGATTCGTTGCAGACGGACATCGCTTCGCTGTATGTCATGACAATCGCCGTCCCCAGGAGGCCCCATGATCCGCCGCCGTACGCTGCTGCTGACCGCCCCCGCGATCCTGACCGCTACCCGATCGAGAGCCGCCGAGACCGTCAAGGTCGGCGTGATGTTCCCGCTGACCGGCAACTCCGCCGCCTCGGGCGGGGAGGCGAAAGCCGGTGTCGAGGTCGCGGCTGACATTATCAACACCGGCCACCCGGAGCTGAAAGGCCTGACCGTCGGCCTGACGCCCGGTCTGTCCGGCCTCGGCGGGGCGAAGATCGAGCCGATCTATGTGGACCATCGCGGGGACCCGTCGATGGCGCAAAGCCTGGCGCTGAAACTGATCACCGCCGACAAGGTCGCGGCCCTGTTCGGGGCGTATCATTCCTCGTGCGCGCTGACCGCCACGGCGGTCGCGGAACGGTACGGCGTGCCGTTTGTGGTCGCGGACTCGGTCGCCGGCAATATCACCACGCGCGGCTTCAAGAACACTTTCCGTGTCACCCCGATTGCCAGTAACTTCGCCGATAGTTACATGCGGTTCCTTAAGGATCAGAAGAAGGCCGGCCGCCGGGTCGAAGACCTGGCGATCGTCAATGAGAATACCGACTATGGGACTTCGGTCGGCGATGCCATTGCAGCCGAAGCGAAGAAGCAGGGCTTTCCGGTGTCCATACGCGTGCCATACAGCGCGAACGGCGCGGACGTTTCGGCCCAGGTGTTGCAGTTAAAAGAAAAGAACCCCTCGGTCGCGCTGTTCGTCAGCTACGCCTCTGACGCGATCTTGTTCATGCGCACGATGAAGAGCTTGGATTACGTTCCACCAATGATCATCGGCGATTCCGCGGGCTTCTCCGACCCCGCGTTCCTGCCGGCTGTTGGCGGTTTGGCGAAGGGTCTGGTCAACCGCAGCGTCTGGAGCAAGGGGCCCGAGGGTAGCCTGTCCCATGGCGTGAACGCGATCTACCAAGCCAAGACCGGGAATGAGATCGGCGACGTCAGCGGCCGATGCATCCAGGCGTTCTTCGTCCTCGCCGATGCGCTCAATCGGGCGGGTTCCGCCAACCCGGACAAGCTGCGTGCGGCCTTGGCGGCGACCGCGATGCCTCACAGCGCCATGATCGTGGGGTATCGCGGCGTGAGGTTCGACGAAACCGGGCAGAATGCTGAAAGCGCAACGTACCTGACTCAGTTGCAAGGCAAGGATTACGTGACGGTCTGGCCGGACGACGCCGCTGCCGCGAAGGTCCAGTGGCCGATGACGGCTTGGCGGTAACCCGCTATCCTCCCGGGCGTTGATACGAAGGAGCGACGCCCAATGCGGCAAATAAGAACAAAAGTCCTGATCGCCGGTGGCGGCCCGGTGGGCCTGACGGTCGCGATGGACCTCGCGTGGCGTGGCATCCAGGTTGTGGTGCTGGAAAGCCGCGCTCCCGGCGAGCCGCCAAGTGTCAAATGCAACCACGTCTCCGCTCGGACCATGGAAATCTTCCGCCGCCTGGGCGTGGTCGAGGCAGTCCGAAACAGTGGCCTGCCAGCCGATTACCCCAATGACTGCGCTTTCCGCATCACCACGACTGGTGTCGAGTTATCGCGCATCCCGATCCCGTGCCGAACGGATCGCTACACGGCGACCGGGGGGCCGGATACGTGGTGGCCGACCCCGGAACCGCCGCACCGGATCAACCAGATTTATCTGGAGCCGGTGCTGTTCGCGCATGCCCAGTCGATGCCGGGCGTGACAATTCTTAATCGCACGCAACTCACTGGTTTCGAACAGAACGAGTCCGGCGTTATCGCGACCGCTGCCGACCTGAATGGCGGGGAAGATCTGACTATCAGCGCCGACTACCTGATTGGTGCCGATGGCGCGCACTCCATGGTCCGGCGTGCGATCGGCGCCAGCCTGACGGGCGACGCGGTGCTGGAGCACAGGCAATCCACCTATTTCCGCTCGCCCGAGCTTTTGAAGGCGACGCCGACCAAACCGGCATGGGCGAACACCTCGCTGAACCCGCGACGCAGTGCCAACATGTTCGCGGTTGACGGCAAGGAAACCTGGTTGATGCACAACTACATGAAGCCGGGGGAGACGTTCGACGGCGTCGATCGCGACTGGTGTATCCGAACCGTGTTGGGCGTCGGGCCGTCGTTTCCCATCGAGATCATAACGAAAGAGGACTGGACCGCGCGCCGGATGATCGCCAACAGGTTTCGGGAGCGGCGGGTGTTCCTGTGCGGCGACGCGGCGCATATCTGGGTGCCGAATGCCGGATACGGCATGAATGCCGGCATCGCGGATTCGATGAATCTGTCGTGGATGCTGGCCGGTGTGCTGAAAGGGTGGGCGTCACCCGCCATCCTTGATTGTTATGAATCCGAACGGATGCCGATCACCGAGCAGGTATCGCATTATGCGATGAACACCAGCAGCGCCTTGGCAAAGCAACGCGGTGTCGTACCGGACAATATCGAGGCGCCAGGGCCGGAAGGGGATGCAGTCCGAGCGCGTGTCGGTCAGGACGCCTATGATATCAATGTGGGGCAGTTCTGCTGTGGGGGACTGAACTTCGGATCGTTTTACGAGGGCTCCCCGATCATCGCCTATGACGGCGAGGCGGCACCTCGTTACGACATCTACAATTTCACCCCATCGACGGTGCCGGGCTGCCGGACGCCACATATCTGGCTGGGCGAGGGTGTGTCGTTGTACGACGCGATGGGGCCGGATTATACCTTGTTGCGGTTCGATCCTTCGGCGGAAGTCGGCGACTTGCTGGCCGCGGCGGAAATCCGGGGGGTGCCAATGGCACTTCTCGATATTCCGGTAAAGGAACCAGTCTATCCCGAGAAGCTGGTTCTCTCTCGCCCCGACCAGCACGTTGCCTGGCGAGGAAACGCCGCGCCAAAAGATCCGCTCGGTTTGATCGACCGGATCCGCGGCGGCGGTTCCCGTATGGCTTAGGCGGCCGCTGCGAAATAACCGCTTCGATGGACGCGCGGGCCTTGGAAACCGTCATGGCGGGCGCAGGCC
>DNXO01000080.1:0-17645 GCA_003506895.1 Acetobacteraceae bacterium
GGGCGGCTGGTATCCTATTGATTTGACGCGCGGGGTTGGTGGGGCGGCCGCGCATACCAGTCGGCCCATGGGGCCGCTGGTATCAGAGGGTTTCCACCGTCTTGGCGCGTTCGGTCACCACCCGCACCAGCCGATCGACATTGGGATGGGAGCAGCCGGCGGTCTTCATTCTTGCCGCCTCATCGGCCAGCCGGTCAGGCAGTTCGGCGGCAACCGCCCGCACTCGGGAAAGGAAGGCATCGGCATTGGTCCGCACCTGTGCCGCCAGATCGCCCCATTCCTTTAGACCAACTTCGTGAAGACGATAGGTATCGCCAATCTTCATGGCCAGCTTCGACTTGCGTGGATCGACATCGGGGTAAGCCAGGACGCTCGCGATATCGTACAGCGGCGCCAACCGGACCAGCCCGCCCGCGCCAATCAGGATCGAGTAGTTTTTGGCATGCGCATCCGTCCCGCCGATCAGCCAGTTCAGGACCAGCGCGTCCAAAAACGTGGCAACGTCCTGATCGACCCGGCGACCGGATACATTGGCCCGTAAAAGATCGACGATCTGCCGGGGCCCCGGGCCACCCGGGTTCTGATATTTGATCGCCGGATGGACACGCAGCGCCTGACACATATCCTCCTGATGCACGCGTTGCGTCAGCGTTGTTCCGGGCACGCGCAGGCGATCGTAGCGTGTAACGACAATCGTCGTGACATCCTCGAACGTCAGCACCTCCGACCGCGCCGCCGGCAACCCCAGTGCCCTGGCCAGCGACAGGCAAAGATGCTCGTTCTGGGCGTGACCGTCTAAGCCGCCGGTTGTGGGCTTCAGGATATGCGTGGTCGGCTCCCGCCCGGACGGCACGCCCCAACGCTGGCCATCGAACACCAGCGCGGTCTTTGGCTGGGCACCCGCCAGACTGAACTGACCGGTATCCTCTGCCGTCCGCCATGCGCTGGCATCCGCTTGCAGCCCGCGCAACCGGCTGGCCACGTCCGCCTCCGTCAGCCATTCGACGTCGCCCTGTCGGGCGGTCAGAAACGCATCCAGCCGTTCGCGGCCGACGAACTGGACGGCCCCGGCGCAATCTTCCCCGACATGGGCAAGCAGGGCGAACGGGTTGCGCGGTGAGACGTGAAAGCGCCGGCCCCATTGGCCAAGGATGAACTCGTTATCGGGCAGCAACCCCCATAGAAAGGGTGTGATCGACGCGTGCCCATGCCGCGCGGCGCCCAGCGACATCGACAGGGAAAGCGGGTAGCTATCCGCTGCGCTCCGCCAGGAGTCAGCGTATTCGAAAGACAGCCGGCCATGGTCCTGGCGAACGGTTCCCACTTCCCGTTCGTTCAGCAGCGCGATCAGTTCGCTCATGCGCCCCTCGGGGTGCGCGCGGCTTCGATGATCGCGTCGATATCCGATGGACCGGCCGAACCTGGCCCCTGACGCCGCGCATCAGCCGTCAGTTCAATGTCCAGGGCCAGAAGGGTGCGCAGGATCAGGCCGAGGCTTGCACCCGGCTTGCCCCGTTCCACCTGATTGATCCACAGCCGGCTGACACCGACCCGCGCGGCCAGTGCCGCCTGATCCAGCCCGAGCGCATGGCGGCGATCTTTGATCAGGGCGCCGATATCGGCGGGCGTTCTCAATATGTTACCGGACATATATGCGATCGCTTACTTCCTAGAATGTAAGCTATCGCATATATTCATCTATGTAAGCAATCGCTTACTTTACGGCGTCACCCCAAATCCGCCACCGCGAACGGCTGCGCCAGTTCGATCGTCCGAGCGGCCCGAAGTACCAGGTCGTCGCGGAACTGCGCGGCCGCGATCTGCACCGAGTTCGGCAACCCGTCCGCTCGTGCCCCCATCGGCACGGTGATCGCCGGTTGGCGGGTCAGGTTGAACGTGAACGTCCATGGCGCCCACGCCGTCCACAACGCGCGCATCGGATCGACAGTCGGCGCATCGGCCAGCGGAGGGCCGCCCGGCACGGTCGGGCACAGCACCAGGTCGTAGCGTTGGTGCAACCTGGCCATGGCATGCCCGGCGGCGGCACGGATGGACTCGGCATCCATGAACTCGATCGCGCTCATGCCGCCCAGGCTGTCCGCTACCTCACGGATGCCCGGGTCCAACAGTCCGACCAGTTGCGACGGGGTTCCGGCCACCAACCGAGCCAGCGCGGCGCCCCAGACGCGGCCGAACCCGGTGCTGGTGTCCGGCAGGCCGGCATCGGCCTGTTCCACGTAAGCACCGGCATCGACCAGCAGTTGCGCCGCCCGCTCCACCGCCGCGACGCCATCCGCATCGACCGGCGCGTCGAAACCCGGGTTGCTCAGCACGCCCACGGTCAGGCCGGCGACCCCCGCCTCGATCCCGTCGCACCAGTCACGGGGATCGTCCGGCAGACAGAACGGGTCGCGCAGATCCCAACGTGCCATTGCCCCGAACATCAAAGCCGCGTCGCGCACAGTCCGGGTCATCGGGCCGGCGCAGGATACCGAGGCAAAGGCGCTGGCAGGCCATTGCGGAATGCGCCCATAGGTCGGCTTCAGCCCGACCAGCCCGCACCACGCCGCCGGAATCCGCACCGACCCGCCGGCGTCGGTGCCAATGTGCAGCGGCCCGAACCCGGCCGCGCCCGCCGCGCCCGCCCCGGCCGACGACCCGCCCGTCGTATAGGCGGGGTTCCACGGGTTGCGCGTGATCCCATGCAACGGGCAGTCGCCCGGAGACTTCCACCCGAACTCCGTGGTCGTGGTCTTGCCCAGGATCACCGCGCCCGCCGCTTTCAAACCCATGACCATGGGCGCGTCATCCGGCACCGGGTCGCTGCTGGTGGTTCGGCTACCCCGCCGCGTCGGGAAACCGGCCAGATCGACCAGGTCCTTCACCGTGCAGGGCACCCCATCCAGCGGCCCGATCGGACGGCCAGATCGCCAGCGTGACGTGCTCTCCCCGGCTTCCCGCAGCGCCCCCGGGTTCATCACCGCGAAGGCGTTCAGGCTGGGATTCAATCGCGCCACCCGTTCCGTGATCGCCTGCAGGACATCCACGGGGGTTAGCTGCTGGCGGGCGAAGGCGGCCAGCATTTCCTCGGCGCTTAACAGGGCAGGATCGATATCGGGCATGGTGCTCTTTTCCGATGGGGCCAACTGGGTGCAGCATGGCGCTGACCGAGCATGGAAGGAACCCCCAATGAGCACTGAGCACCCAGCTCTTGAACCCTGGCAGTGGCCCGAGGAAACCTGGCGCAAGATCGTCGGCCGCGCTCGGGCGGGCCGCAGCCTGAAGCCGGCCGCCTGGCCAAACGGCGCCCGCTGCGCGGTGGCAATCAGCTTCGACGCGGACCATGAAACGATTCCGCTGCGCGACAACGACGAAAGTCCGATGCGGATCAGCCAGGGGCACTACGGTGCCCGGCAGGCGATGCCGCGGATTCTGAAGCTGTTGGCACGCGAGTCAGTGCCTGCGAGCTTCTTCTACCCCGCCGTCGCGGCGCTGCTGCATCCGGACGAAGTGCGCGCGGTGGCCGGTGACGGCCACGAGATCGGCATCCATTCGTGGATCCACGAGGTCAATACAGCCTTACCGCGCGAAGCCGAGCGGGAACTGACCCTGCGGTCGCGGGAGACGCTGGCGAAGATCAGCGGCAAGGAGCCGGTTGGCATCCGCACCGCGAGCTGGGATTTCTCGGTCAACACGCTGGACATCATTCGCGAGATGAAGCTGCTGTACGACAGCAGCCTGATGGCCGATGACGATCCCTATGAACTGATGGACCAGGGTGAGCCCACCGGGATCGTGGAACTGCCGCCCGAGTGGATCCGCGATGACGCGGTCTATTTCAACATGCTGCGGTTTTCCGGCCTGCGCCCCTACACGCCGCCGTCCGCCGTGGAGGAAATCTTCACCGCCGAGTTCGATGGCGCCTGGGACGAGGGCGGCATGTTCCTGCTGACCATGCATCCCCATATCACCGGCCATCGTTCTCGCCTGCCGCTGCTGGAACGGCTGATCAAGCACATGAAGGCAAAGGGCGGCTCCTGGTTCGCGACACACGCCCAGATCGCGGCATGGTGCAAGGGGTAGGAAGCAGAGGGCGGAAGCACCAGCGGAGTCTTCCCCGCGTGTCGAGGCGGCGGCCGGCCCCGCCTTGTGTCATGACCGGGCCGCGCACGGCCATGACACCCGGATAAAGCGCCTGCCAACGCTTCGGTCAGCGGTCCAGGCGGACCGCCTTCCCAGACTACCGCCCCAGATACGTCTCCACCAACCGCGTCCAGGACCCATTCTCCGTCGAGATATGAAGCCACTGGTCCACGAACTGCTTGAACACCACGTCGCGCGGCAGAAGGTAGCCCAACTCCCCGAAGTCGAACGGCTGGTCGGGATGGATCGCGCACAGGTCGGGGTGCAGCTTCTGCTGCAGCTTCGTCTCGACCGCATCGGTGATCATCACATCGCCCTGCCCATTGGCCAGTTCCTCGAAGATCCGGGTGTTGTCGGGGAACGAGACGATATCCGCCTGCCGCAGATTGGCCCGATCGAAGCGTTCATTCGTGCCGCCGGGATTGACCAGGACCTTCACCCCCGGCCGGTCGATCGCGGAGAGCGACAAGAACCGGTCCCGGTCCGCACAGCGCGCGATCGCCGCCTTGCCGACCCGCATGACCGGTTGCGAGAACAGCGCCACCTTTTGTCGCGGCAGGGTGATTGAAATGCCGCCCATGCCGATGTCGAACTTGCCCGTCCCAATGTCCGCCAGCAGGGTTCCCCAGGTCGTCGGAACGATCTCCAGCTTGACCCCCAGCCCATCCGCGAGGCTCTTCGCCATATCGACGTCGATGCCGCTATAGGCGCCCGTGTCCTTGTCGAGCACCGAAAATGGCCGGTAATCGCCGGTCAGACCGACCCGCAACGTGCCACGGGCGACGATATCGTCCAGCCGGGACTGCGCGAACGCCCCGGTCGCGGTCAGTAAACAAAAGGCTAGCACGGCCAGCAGTCGCATCGGTTTCCCCAATCTCGTTGCTTCGAGCCGCCATGATGCCTACGCTGTCGCCAAATTGCCATCCAGCGGGAGTGAGCGTTTGAAGCAGCGCGTGATCGGCTGGGCGGTCGCCCTTGCCCTGTCTGTCACAAATCTCCCCGCTGGTGCTGTCGCGCCGGCCGGCCCCGCCGATCAGGTAGTGAGGGAAACGCTGCCCAACGGCCTACAGGTTGTGGTCGTGCCCGATCGCCTGGCGCCCGTCGTGACGACGGAACTGAATTATCTCGCCGGTTCGGCCGATGCGCCCGAAGGCTTTCCGGGCACCGCGCATGCGCTGGAGCATATGATGTTCCGCGGCAGCGATGGGCTGGATCGCGATCAACTCTCTCAACTCGGGGCCTTGCTGGGCGGCTCGTACAACGCGGACACCACCGAAACCGTCACGCAGTACATCTACACCGTTCCGGCCGACAATCTGGATGTCGCGCTGCGGATCGAGGCCCTGCGGATGCGCGGCCTGACCTTGAATCAGGCGGATTGGGAACAGGAACGCGGCGCCATCGAGCAAGAGGTCTCCCGCGACCTGTCCAGCCCGTTCTACACCTTCATGGCGCAGGCCCAGGCGATCCTGTTCGAACATACCCCCTACGAGCATGATGCGCTTGGCGACCGCCCATCGTTCGAAAAGACCGATGCGGCGCTGCTGCGCCGGTTTTACGAGACATGGTACGCGCCGAACAACGCGATCCTGGTCATCGCCGGCGACGTCAATCCGGCCGACGCCCTGGCCCGGGCAAAAGCCGCTTTCGGCGATATCCCGCACCGCGATGTGCCACTGCATCAACCGATCGCGACACGGCCCGTGCAGCCAAAGACCCTGACGCTGGAGAGCAATTTTCCCATGGGTGTCGTAGCCCTGGCATATCGCATGCCCGGTCTGAAGGCGCATGACTTCGCCGCCGCCGATATCCTGTCCGACGTGCTCGGCAGTGAACGAGGTGCCCTGTACGGCCTCGTTCCAGCCGGAAAGGCGTTGATGGCGCAGTTCAGCTACCAAGCCAAGCCCGATGTCGGCTTCGGCTTGGCGATCACCGCTTTTCCCACCGGCACCGACCCGACCTCGCTGCTGGCTGAAACACGGCGGATTATCGCCGATGCCGCGCAAAACGGTGTGCCCGCCAAACTGGTCGAGGCAGCCCGGCGCCAGGAACTGGCCCAGATCGCGTTCCGCGGAAACAGCATCCCGGCGCTGGCTGAAAGCTGGTCCAATGCGCTGGCGTTCCAAGGCGGCGCTTCGCCCGATGACGTTGCCAAGGCGTATGAGGCGGTCACGGTCGAGGACGTTAACCGCCTTGCTCGCCAACTGCTGGACCCGGACCACGCCGTGACCGCGATCCTGACACCGCGCGCGTCTGGAAAGCCGGTGGCCGGGGCGGGATTCGGCGGGACGGAATCGTTCGGCGGCGCGCCCGACCATCCCGTTACGCTGCCAGCCTGGGCGGCCGCCGCACTGGCGACGCCGCATGTGCCGGACCCCGGCGAGGCGCCGGACGTCAGCATCCTGCCGAACGGATTGCGCCTGATCGTTCAGCCGGAGCATGTCAGTCACACCGTCTCGGTTTACGGCCAGGTGCGGCAGGTCCCGGCGATGCAAGAGCCGAAGGGGCAAGAGGGTGTCGCCACCCTGACCCGGGATCTGTTTGACTACGGCACCCAGTTTCACGACCGGATCGCGTTCCGCGAGGCGATCGATGCACTGGCGGCCCGGGTCCGCGCCGGCCTTGGCTTTTCGCTGCGCGTTCTGACGCCGGCGTTTCCGGACGGTATGCGCCTGCTGGCGGAGAACGAACTCCATCCAGCCTTCCCCGCCGACGCGTTCATCGTGGCCCGCCAGCAACTCGCTGACAGTCTGGCCGGCCGTCTGCGGACGCCCGGTTATCAGTTCAGCCTGGCCTTGAAGCGGGCCAAGGTGCCAGAGGGCGATCCAACACTGCGGCAGGCCACGCCGGATTCGGTGATGGCGCTGCGGCTTGAGGATGTGCGAGCCTACTATGCCGCGACCTTTCGCCCGGATCTGACAACCATCGTGGTTGTCGGGGACGTGACCCCCGACCAGGCCCGCAAGGTCGTCCAGGACACATTCGGCGCATGGCGCGCCGACGGGCCGACGCCGGCAATCGACCTGCCGCCCGTCGGCGGCAATAAACCGTCCCTGGCCGAGATACCGGACAAAAGCGCCCTTCAGGACACCGTCACCCTGGTGCAAACGCTGGGCGTTCCGGTTGGCGACCGGGATCGGTACACCTTGCTTTTGGGCAATACCGTGCTTGGCGGCGGCTTCTCGTCGCGTCTGTATCAAGAACTCCGTATCCGCTCGGGATATGTCTATTCGGTCGGGAGCGAGATGGACTGGTCACGGACGCGGGCCGATTATTCGGTCTCGTTCGGCGCCGACCCGGCCAACGCGGACAAGGCACGCCAACTGGTGATCCGCTCGCTGAAAGAGCTTCAGGCCAATCCTGTCAGCGAAGGCGAACTGACCCGTGCGAAAGCCGAGATGCTGCGCCGCTTGCCGATGCAACGCGCCAGTGTGGGCGGTATAGCCAGCCAGTATCTGCGGCTGATCGACCTGGGGCGGCCGCTGGATTCGCCGCGCCGCGCCGCGGAGCAGTACCTGGCGACCACCGCGGACGACATTCAGCAGGCGTTTGCCAAGTGGATACGGCCGGACGATCTGGCGCAGGTGGTCCGAGGGCCGGCGGAATAGGCCGGATTCTAGCCTTTCTCCAGGATCGCCGCTGCCGCGTCGCAGAACACCTGGCAGCCGAGAACGATATCCTCGTCGCGTGTGTTCTCGGCATAGTGGTGGCTGATGCCGCCGATGCTCGGCACGAACAGCATACCCGCCGGCACCATCTGGGAGATGATCTGCGCATCGTGCCCGGCACCCGACGGCATCGGCTGATGCAGCCCAGGCGCGTGGCGCTGGGCAGACTCTTGCAGCGCTGCCTGGAAACCCGGGTCCATCGCGCTGGGGGTCGAGCCGCCGCGATACGTGACGGAAACCTCGCACGGTCCCTTGGCGGCTTCTTCCAATAGCCCGTCGATAACCTTTTCCAGCGCTTC
Organism: Acetobacteraceae bacterium; assembly: GCA_003506895.1. GTDB lineage: Bacteria > Pseudomonadota > Alphaproteobacteria > Acetobacterales > Acetobacteraceae > Rhodopila. The sequence goes on from DNXO01000080.1 coordinate 8,111, forward strand.
CAAAACCGCCGGATCGGTGTCGCGAAACTGGAACACCAGCTCCGCGCCGCCCGGAACGACACTTGCCGCGCCCGGTTCCAGCTTGATGTCGCCCGTCGTCCAGACGGTGCGCGGCCCGGCGACCGCCGGAAACCGTTCCTCGATGCCGGCGACGAATTTCACCAGGGCGACGCCGGCATCCTTGCGGACGGACATCCGGGTGGTGCCGGCGTGGTTCTGCTGGCCCTTGAAATGGATCCGGTAACGGCGGCTACCGACGATCGCGGTGACGATGCCAAGCCGCAGATGGTGATCTTCCAGTTCGGCGCCTTGCTCGATATGCGCCTCCAGATAGCCGCGATAGCGCGCGGTATCGATCTTCTGCCGCGGCGGGCCTGAGAACCCGGCCTGCCGCAACGCATCACGCAGCGAAACCCCGGTTTCGCGGTTGGAGCAGACATCGATCTCATGTTCCGTCAGCAGGCCACAGAACGACCGGCTGCCGATGAAGGGGCCGAAATGGCCTTCCTCATCGGCCCAACTGCCGACATCGATGCCGTGTCCCAGCGTGCGGGCGACTTCCAGGCCGTAAATCACGCCCATGGCCCCATCCAGCCAGCCGGCATGGTTCTGCGTTTCCATATGGCTGCCCATCAGCAGCTTGCGGCCGGGCGTCGGGTCGCGGCCATAGACGTTGCCGATGCCGTCGATCGAGGACTCCAACCCGGCCTCGGTCAGCTTGGCGGCGAGCCAATGCCGAGCCTCGATATCCTGGGGGGAGAAGGTGGGGCGATGGACGCCGGTTTTGTATTTGCCGATTTCGCGAGCGGCGTAGAGGTCTTTCAGCAGGCGGTTGCCGTCGATCGCGGGCATGCGTGTGCTCCAGGTTCAAGACCGCAGTGCACCATATTTACGCCGGGAGCGTCCAGCCGTCACGGCGGGGCTGGCCAGGAATGCCTCCCGGATCGAAAAGCGGCGTGGGTCAGCAGTTGCCTTCCCCGTCGTGGCGGGCGAAGGCCCGCCATCCACGCCTTGGGGCGCTTTTTACGCGCACAGTCGTCGTGACCTCCCTTCGCCCGCCACGATGATAGCGGCTGGCACTTTACTCCTGGGCAAAAAGAAAGCGGCTGGCGCGTGAGCACCAGCCGCTACAGGTATGATCTACTTCACCGACGAATACGGCGTCGGAGCCAGCATATAGTTCGTCACCTTGGCGACGATCGGCCCGTTTTCCTCGGTCTTCGCGCGGGCGGCATGCCATTCAGGGTCGGCTGCGAAGGCGTTCCACTTCTGCTCGCGGTCGGCCAGCGATTCCCAGGCCAGCATATAATACAGCGTCATGTTCGACTCGCCGATCAGCGTGGTCCAGAAACCGGCCTGCTTGATGCCGTGCTTCTCCCAGATCTTCAGCGTGATGGTTTCGAAGCGCTTGTTCAGATCCGGCAGCCGGCCGGGGACGCATTCATAGATACGCATTTCGTAAATCATGGTTTCCCTCCCATGGGTTTGGACCTCTCCACTCTGCGGCGGCGGCGTTCAGCCGGCAAGACGCGGCCCGGAAGCAACCACTGTGTCCGCTTGACGCAGAACAGCCCCGCTATCAGCGGCCAAGCGAGTGGTTGCCCCGGTGGCACTGCTTGGATAGTTTCCCGCGCTTTCTCCGTTTTGCCATATCCCCTTGGCTTGTCCCGTCTGGAAAAGAACATGTCTCTTACGTCCGAACGTCTCGACCGCATCCAGCCCAGCCTCACCATCGCCATTTCCACCGTGGCTCGGAAAATGATCGCGGACGGCAAGAACGTGATCAGCCTGTCGCAAGGCGAACCGGACTTCGACACCCCCCGCAACGTCAAGGACGCCGCGATCCGAGCGCTGGAGAACGGACAGACGAAATACACCGACGTCGCCGGGACGCCCGCGCTGCGCAAGGCGGTGGCCGAGAAGTTCAAGCGCGACGCCGGCCTGGACTACAAGCCGGAGGAGATCATCATCTCCACCGGTGCCAAGCAGGTGCTGTTCAACTGCATGGTCGGCACGTTGAACGCCGACGATGAGGTCATTATCCCCAGCCCGTGCTGGGTCAGCTATCCCGACATCGTCACCCTGGCCGACGGCAAGCCGGTGCTGGTGCCATGTTCCCAGAACAACGGTTTCAAGCTGCGCGCCGAGGATCTGGAGGCGGCGATCACGCCGAAGACCCGCTGGTTCATGCTGAACAACCCCTGCAACCCGACCGGCGCGGCCTATAGCGCGGAAGACCTGAAACCGATCACCGACGTGCTGATGCGCCATCCGCATGTCTGGGTGCTGACCGACGATATCTACGACAGCCTGGTCTATGGCGGCTTCAAACCGGCGACGATTCTTCAGGTCGAACCCCGCCTGCGCGACCGCACCCTGACGGTGCACGGCGTGTCCAAGGCCTATGCCATGACCGGCTGGCGCATCGGTTTCGCCGCCGGCCCCGTCGCGCTGATCAAGGCGATGGACAAGCTGCAAAGCCAATCGACCTCCAACCCCAACTCCATCGCCCAGGCGGCGGCGGTCGAGGCGCTGACCGGCCAGCAGGACACCGTCGAGGAAATGCGAAAGGTGTTCGAACAGCGCCGCGACATGGTCGTGGAGATGCTGAACGCCGCCCCCGGCATGCATTGCAGCAACCCCGACGGCGCGTTCTACGTCTATCCGTCCATTGCCGGCTGCATCGGCAAGACCAGCAAGGGCGGTGTCCTGATCAAGGACGACGAAGCGTTTGCCCTGACGCTGCTGGCCGAGGAAGGGGTCGCCACCGTGCATGGCGCCGCGTTCTGCTACCCCGGCTACATCCGCATCAGCTATGCCAACGCGACGGAAGAACTGCGCGAGGCGATGGTCCGCATTCAACGCTTCTGCCAAGGCCTCCACTGATGCCCGGCTTTTCCCAGCGGGTTGGCCGCGTCTCCCTCGCCGCCAGCGTGCAGATGACGATCAAGGCGCGCGAGCTGAAGGCCGCCGGCAAGCCGGTGATCACCCTGACCACGGGCGAACCCAACTTCGACAGCCCGCCGCATGCGATCGAGGCGGCGCATCAGGCCGCGCTGCAAGGCGACACCAAATACCCGCCGCAGGACGGGACACGCGCGCTGAAGGAAGCGATTCAGCGCAAGTTCAAGCGCGACTCGAACCTCGATTATGCGTTGGACGAGATTGGCGTCGCCAACGGCGGCAAGCAGTGCCTGTTCAACGCCATCATGGCGACCGTCGATCCCGGCGATGAGGTCGTCATTCCGGTCCCCTCCTGGATCGCCTACGCGCAGATGGTCGAACTCTGCGAAGGCGTGCCCGTCTTGGTGACCTGCCCGCAGAACAACGGCTTCAAGCCACGGCCCGAGGACATCGATGCCGCGATCACGCCGAAGACCAAGTGGCTGATCCTGAACAACCCGAATAACCCGACCGGGGCCTGCTGCTCCGCCGAGGAAATCGCGGCCATCGCGGCGGTGATGCGCAAGCACCCGCATGTCTGGATCCTGTCGGATGACATGTATGAACATCTGGTGTTCGACGGCTTCAAGGCCACGACCTTCGCCGAGGTTGCGCCGGACCTGAAGGATCGGACCCTGACGGTGACCGGCGTTTCCAAGACCTATGCCATGACCGGCTGGCGTGTGGGTTTCGCCGGCGGACCGAAGGCACTGATCAAGGCGATGACGGTTATCCAGGGGCAGGCGACCGCCGGGATTTCCACCGTCGGGCAGGCGGCGGCGGTGGCCGCTCTGAACGGCCCGCAGGACGGCGTCAACGTGCAGATCGAGGCGTATCAACGCCGCCGCGATCTGGCCGTCGATATGTTGAACGCATCGAAGGGCATCAGTTGCCACAAGCCGGAGGGCGCGTTCTACGTGTTCCCCAACGTGGCCGGTTGCCTGGGCAAGACCACCGCGGGCGGCCGCAAGCTGAACAACGACGAAGACGTCTGTCTGGCGCTGCTGGAAGAGCAATACGTCGCCACGGTCCATGGCGCGGCCTACCACATGAGCCCGTTCCTGCGGATCAGCACGGCCACCGCCGATGACGAACTGCTGGAGGGTTTGCAGCGGATCCAGACCTTCTGCGAAGGACTGCATTGACGCCTCCGAACTGGACGATCAGGCCGGGCCGCGACTCCGACGGTTCGGCCCTGATCGACCTGATATGGTCCTGCTGGTCCGCTTACCCCGGCATCCGCATGGATGTGGACCTGGAGATGCCCGAACTCCGGGCGCTGGCGACATACTATGCCGCCAACGCCGGTTCCCTGTGGGTGGCGGAAGCGGCGGATTCGGTTTGCGGCATGATCGCGACCCGGCCGCTTGAAGGCACGACCTGGGAAATCTGCCGTGTCTATGTCGATCCGGCGTTGCACGGTTCCGGACTCGGTCATGCCTTGCTGGACCAAGCCGAACAGCACGCCATCGCGGCTGGCGCCAAGCGGCTGGCTCTCTGGAGCGATACCCGGTTCGACCGCGCGCACCACTTCTACGAAAAGCGCTCCTATATCAGGCATGGCGCGGTGCGGGTTCTGGCCGATATCTCGAATTCGCTGGAGTTCGGTTATGCGAAACCGGTCAATGGGGTCGAAGCACTCGACATCGCCGCCGTCACCTCCGCCGTTGGGCGACTGGGCGCGATCCTGATCGCGTGCGTGGATGGCGGCGCGTCGGTATCGTTCCTGCCACCCCTTTCCCCCCAAAAGGCTCGGGCGTTCTGGTTACGCGTCGCCTCGGACGTAGGGACCGGTAAGCGCACGGTGGTGGCGGCCTGGCGAAACGGCGTCCTGTCAGCGGTTGGGATGCTGGATCTGGCGACGCCGGAGAATCAGCCGCACCGAACCGAGGTCCAGAAGATCCTGGTTGATCCAGGGGCGCGCAGAACCGGGCTCGGGCGCCAGATACTCAGGGCGTTGGAACAGGAAGCTGCCGCGCATGGCCGCTCGCTGCTCACGCTGGACACCAGAGCGGGTGACGCCGGCGAGTCGCTGTACCGGTCGGAGGGCTGGCAGGAATCTGGCCGTATTCCCGGCTACGCGCTGGCAGCGGACGGAACCGCGCAGGCGACGGTGTTCTTTTGGAAACACCTCGCCCACCCAAACTAAAGTCAGCCGAACCGGTTAGCGGAAGATCGTATGCGGACGCGACTGCGTCAGCATCCCGCCGTTCAGCGGCCAACCAGCAGGGGTGGAGGCATCGCGCACCACACCGGCGCCCGGCGCTGGCTTGACCACGGCGCCAAGGGCGGCGGACATCTTCGCCGCTGCGTCGATGACCTGCGGCAGCACGTTACGCGGGCGCGGCGGCCGCATCCGCATGGACGGCGCACTGATATGAAGCACCGCGACGACAGAGCCGGTCGCATCGTAAACCGGGGCAGCGACGCCGACGGCGCCAGCGACCACCTCGTCAGAGGTGATCAGGTAGCCACGGGTACGGATGCGGTGCAGATCGGACGCGATCCAGGTCGGGTCGATTCGCGTGGCGGGCGTGTAGCGATTCAGCCGCTTCGCCAAAAGCTGGGTCTGGACGGCCTCGGGTGCGAACGCCAGCAGCAGGCGGCTGCTGCCCGCATGCAATGGCCCGCGCTTGCCGACTTCCGAATACATCCGGATCGCGGGGTCGGTCTGATAGATCGCGACTGTCTCGCTTTCCATCCCGTCACGCACGCGCAGATAGGCGTTTTCACCCGTCGCCTTGCCCAATGCGGCGAGGAACGGCATCGCCGTGGCTGCCAGCGCGCCTTGTTCGGACGCGGCTCGGCCGAGCGCGGCCCACCGAGCGCCGAGGCGCCACAGGCCACGGGCCTCATCCTGGATGGTGAAGCCGCGTCCCTGTAGGGTGCGCAAAAGCCGAAACGCGGCGGTTCGGGTGCAGCCGGCGCTCTCGGCCAGTGCGGCCAGCGAAGCCGGGCCGATCCGGGACAGCGCATCAAGCAGGTCGAGGGTGCGGTCAACGGCCGCGATATTGTAATCGCGGGCCGGGGAGTCAGGGAACGGCGTGGGAAGGGCAGGGGAGGCCTTGAGCTTTGGCTTCGATGTCGTATCGCTGCTTTTGGCTGTCCCCATGGTCTGTTCCCTCTTTTCCGCGTCGCGGATATCGGTGGCGGCACGCAAAAACGCGTGTCTTGTCCGTTCCATCCGCATCAGAATACTTGCCAGTAGAGTTGCATTCCACAAAGTTTGCCGCAAAAGGCGACTCTGCATGGGAGGTATGCATATCGCCTACCTTTGATGAAATTTTCGGCAGTATATTACCGATTGGCGGCCTGCTCGCAGGTAAGATGCGATACCAGCCGGTTGTTGCTTGTCGTGGGGCGATCACTGGGGTAAAGCGCCGCGTTCGGTTTACGCCACGACCTTGGCGTGCCGGACCTTGGCTGGCGCGCGGGCGTGGTGAAACTGGTAGACACGCCAGATTTAGGTTCTGGTGGCGAAAGCCGTGGGGGTTCAAGTCCCTTCGCCCGCACCACTTTGCCCGCCATGGCTGCGTACGAACGAAATTTTGTTAGGATTGGCTGGGACAATGCAGGTTACCGAGACGCTCTCCGACGGTCTGAAGCGGAACTACACGGTGGTTCTCCCCGTCGCGGATCTGGAAACACGCCGGACGGAGCGTCTGACGTCTCTGGGCAAGACTCTGCGCCTGCCGGGCTTCCGGCCGGGCAAGGTGCCGATGCCTATCGTCAAGCAGCGCTATGGCACCGCGGTGTCGGCTGAAATCCTGGACGAATCGGTGAACGAAGCGACGCAGAAGGTCCTCAGCGATCGCGGCCTGCGCCCGGCTCAGCAGCCCAAGGTCAATCTGGTCACCGAAAACCCGACCGCGATGGCCGCCGACCTGGAATTCAGCGTCGAGCTGGAATTGCTGCCGGACATCACGCTGCCGGACTTCAGCACCATCGCACTGACCCGCCTCAAGGCCGAGGTGAACCCCGAGGCGGTCGATAAGGCCCTGACACAGATCGCCAAGTACAATCGCACGCTGGAGCCGATCGACGCCGAGGCGATCGAAAGCCGCGGCACCGGTGCCGCCATGGGTGAGGTTGTGACGATCGATTTCGAAGGCAAGATCGACGGTGTCGCGTTCGAAGGCGGCGCGGCGACGGATGCCGACGTCGAGATCGGCGGCGCCGACTTCATTCCCGGTTTCGCCGAACAGCTTGAAGGCGTGCGCCCGGGTGACACGAAGACGATCACCGTCACCTTCCCCGCCGATTACGGTAAGGCCGATCTCGCGGGTAAAGAGGCGACCTTCGACATCACGGTGAAGAAGATCAGCGCGCAGACCATCCCCGCGGCCGACGACGACCTGGCCAAGAAGATCGGCGCCGAGGACCTGAATGCGCTGCGCGAGATGGTGACCAGCCGTCAGCAGCAGGAATTCGACGGCATGTCCCGCATGCGCCTGAAGAAGGCGCTGTTGGACGCGCTGACCAAGATGTCCGACTTCCCGGTTCCGCCCTCGATCGCCGACCAGGAATTCGAGCAGATATGGCAGCAGTTCGAAGCCGCCCGCACGGCCGGCACGCAGGACGAGGAAGACAAGGGCAAGGACGACGAAACGCTGCGGTCGGAATACCGTGCGATCGCCGAACGCCGTGTGCGGCTGGGTCTTTTGCTGGCGGAAATCGGCCGCATAAACAACATCACCGTCACCGACCAGGAACTGGACCGGGCGTTGTATCAGCGCGCGATGCAGTATCCGGGTCAGGAAATGCAGATGTTGGAATTCTTCCGCAAATATCCGCAGTTGACCAATAGCGTCCGCGGCCCGCTGCTGGAGGATAAGGTCGTCGATTTCGTGCTGGAACTCGCCACGGTAACCGACACAATTGTGACCCCGGAAGAGCTCGCGAAGGACGACGACCTCAAGGAAGCGGCGTAAGATTCACGCCGATAACTGGCCAAACGTCCGGGGCGCCCGATTTCCGGCTGGATTTCGCTGGCGCCCCACTTACTTATGAACGGCTTCTTAGTCCGACGCTTGCAACCATTAGGTGATCACGATGCGGGACCGCGACCCAGTCGAGGTATATGGCAATAACCTGGTGCCGATGGTGGTCGAACAGACCGCTCGCGGCGAACGGGCGTTCGATATCTACTCGCGCCTGTTGAAAGAGCGCATCATCTTCCTGACCGGGGCGGTCTATGATCAGGTCAGCGCACTGATCTGCGCCCAGCTTCTGTTCCTGGAATCCGAGAACCCGTCGAAGGACATCTCGTTCTACATCAACAGCCCGGGTGGCGTGGTGTCGGCCGGTTTGGCGATCTATGACACGATGCAGTACATCCGCAGCCCGGTCAGCACCGTGTGCATCGGTCAGGCCGCGTCGATGGGCAGCCTGCTGCTGACCGCCGGCGCCAAGGGCAAGCGCTTCGCCCTGCCGAACGCCCGCGTCATGGTCCACCAGCCCTCCGGCGGTGCGCAGGGCCAGGCGACCGACATCGAGATCCAGGCTCGCGAGATTCTGACGCTGCGCAAGCGGCTCAACGAGATCTATGTCAAGCACACGGGTCAGCCCATCGAAGCGATTGAGCGCAAGCTGGAGCGCGACACCTATATGTCCGCTGAAGAGAGCCGCGACTTCGGCTTGGTGGATGAGGTTGTCGATAGCCGCCCGGTTACCGAATCGAGCGAGTCGTCCAAGTCCTGACGTCTTGTTGCCATCACTAAACCTCCGAGGCAGCGCAAACTGCCTCGGAGTTTTGTTTTAGAGCAATTCATTGTGGTCCGCCCTGGTGTATCCACCGCAAGATTTCTGGCGTTTTAGGGGATTGGCTACCCGCGGTTCTTGTCCCTGCCGCGCTTAGGGAGTTATGATTTCCCGTTGTGCCCCCGATTTGCGGGGGAGGAGTGCACATGAGCAAATCCGGCGATTCGAAAAATACCCTCTACTGCTCGTTCTGCGGAAAATCGCAGCACGAAGTCCGTAAGCTCATCGCCGGTCCGACGGTCTTCATCTGTGACGAATGTGTCGAACTCTGCATGGATATCATCCGTGAGGAGCACAAGACGCATCTGGTGAAGTCCCGTGACGGGGTTCCGACCCCGCGTGAGATCTGCAAGGTGCTCGACGACTACGTGATCGGTCAGGACCACGCCAAGCGTGTTCTGTCCGTGGCGGTGCATAACCACTACAAGCGCCTGGCGCACGGCCAGAAGAACAACGACGTCGAAATCGCGAAGTCCAACATCCTGCTCGTCGGGCCGACCGGTTCGGGCAAGACGCTGTTGGCCCAGACCCTGGCGCGCATTCTCGACGTTCCGTTCACCATGGCGGACGCCACCACGCTGACCGAAGCCGGCTACGTGGGTGAGGATGTGGAGAACATCATCCTCAAGCTGTTGCAGGCGGCCGACTACAATGTGGAGCGGGCGCAGCGCGGCATCGTCTATATCGACGAAGTCGATAAGATCTCCCGCAAGTCCGACAACCCGTCGATCACCCGCGATGTGTCGGGCGAGGGTGTGCAGCAGGCGTTGTTGAAGATCATGGAAGGCACGGTTGCCTCGGTCCCGCCCCAGGGCGGCCGCAAGCATCCGCA
>DNXO01000080.1:17912-19375 GCA_003506895.1 Acetobacteraceae bacterium
CGCAGCAGGAATTCCTCCAGGTCGATACCACGAATATCCTGTTCATCTGCGGTGGCGCGTTCTCGGGCCTGGAGCGCATCATCGGCGCCCGCGGCAAGGGGTCGGGCATTGGCTACGGCGCCGAGGTCCGCTCGCCCGACGAACGCCGGATGGGTGCGATCCTGCGCGAGGTTGAGCCTGAAGATCTGCTGAAGTTCGGCCTGATCCCCGAGTTCATCGGCCGTCTGCCCGTCGTGGCGACGCTGGAGGACCTGGACGAGGGCGCGCTGATGGAGATTCTCACCAAACCGAAGAACGCGCTGGTCAAGCAGTATGGCCGGTTGTTCGAGATGGAAGGCGTGAAGCTCCAGTTCACCGACGATGCGCTGAAGTCCGTCGCCATGCGGGCGATCGGGCGCAAGACCGGCGCGCGCGGGCTGCGGTCGATCATGGAACAGATATTGCTTTCCACAATGTTCGAGCTGCCGGGCCTCGATGGCGTCGAAGAAGTCGTCATCAACCGGGAGGTCGCGGAATCGCGGGCGAACCCGCTTTATCTCTATGGAAAGGAACGCGCGGAAAATAGCGCCTGAGTACCATCGCAACCCAGGAATGCTGCTCGCGGTGGCGCGATCACGGTTTTCAAGGGCTTGCGACACCCCGTTCGACCGCCATATCCAAGCGAGCGGGTTGTAACAGACCCAAGAAAGCGTTTTCCGTGCCGCTGGTGGGCGGAAACCGACGCTGACTGTCCTTTAGGAGGTCATTTATGACGGAACAGGATCGGCCCCCCAGTGGCCAACAGAGCGGCCAGCAATCGGCAGGCCAAAGCGACCTGATGGCGGTGTTGCCGCTGCGGGATATCGTGGTTTTCCCACACATGATCGTCCCGCTGTTCGTGGGCCGTGAAAAATCCGTGCGGGCGCTGGAAGCGGTGATGAAGGAGGACAAGCAAATCCTCCTGGTCGCGCAGAAAAACGCCTCGCAGGACGACCCCTCGGTCGAGGATATCTACCGCGTCGGGACGGTATCGACGATTCTTCAACTGCTGAAACTGCCGGACGGCACCGTAAAGGTGCTGGTTGAAGGCGGCCGGCGCGCGAAGATCAAAAGCTTCAAGGAAACCGAGGCGTTCTTCGAAGCCCAGACCGAACCGATGCCGGACATCACGGGCGAGAAGAAAGACCTCGAAGCGCTCGGCCGCACCGTCGTCTCGCAGTTTGAGCAGTACATCAAACTGAACAAGAAGATCGCGCCGGAGGTTCTGGTCAGCCTGAACCAGATCGAGGAGCCGTCGAAGCTCGCCGACACCGTCGCCAGCCATCTGAATCTGAAGATCCCCGAGAAGCAGGACCTCTTGGAGATCGCCAAGATCAGCGAGCGGCTGGAACGCGTCTTCGGCCATATGGAATCCGAGATCGGCGTTCTGCAGGTTGAAAAGCGCATCCGTAACCGCGTGAAGCGGCAGATGGAGAAGACCCAGC
>DNXO01000080.1:19680-20403 GCA_003506895.1 Acetobacteraceae bacterium
CAGAAGGAACTCGGCGAGGGCGAGGACGGCAAGGACGAAAACGCCGAACTCGAAGCCAAGATCAAAAAGACCAAATTCACTAAGGAAGCCCGCGAAAAGGCATTGGCGGAGCTGAAAAAGCTCAAGACCATGAGCCCGATGAGCGCGGAAGCCACGGTGGTGCGCAATTACCTGGATTGGATGCTGTCCATCCCCTGGAAAAAGCGCAGCAAGATCAACAACGACGTGGTCGCGGCCGAAGCGGTTCTGGAATCGGATCACTATGGCCTGGAGAAGGTCAAGGAGCGGATCATCGAGTATCTGGCCGTCCAGGCCCGTAGCCCGAAGGTCCGTGGCCCGATCCTCTGCCTGGTTGGTCCGCCGGGCGTAGGCAAGACCTCGCTGGGCAAGTCCATCGCCAAGGCGACCGGCCGAGCGTTCGTGCGTATGTCGCTGGGCGGCGTGCGGGATGAAGCCGAGGTGCGTGGTCACCGGCGGACCTATATCGGCTCCATGCCGGGCAAGGTCATCCAGGGGATGAAGAAGGCGAAGACGTCCAACCCGCTGTTCCTGCTGGATGAGGTCGATAAACTCGGCTCCGACTGGCGCGGCGATCCGTCCTCCGCGTTGCTGGAGGTGCTGGACCCCGAACAGAACAGCACGTTCGCCGATCACTACCTGGAGGTCGATTACGACCTGTCGGACGTGATGTTCGTCACCACGGCCAACAGCCTGCGCATGCCG
>DNXO01000080.1:20705-22697 GCA_003506895.1 Acetobacteraceae bacterium
CCGGCTACACCGAGGATGAGAAGGTCGAAATCGCCAAGCGCCACCTGATCAACAAGCAGGGCGAGGCGCACGGTCTGAAGAAGGATGAGTGGAGCGTCAGCGAAGACGCTGTACGCGATCTGATCCGTTACTACTCCCGCGAAGCCGGCGTCCGGAACCTGGAGCGTGAACTCGCCAACCTCGCTCGGAAGGCGGTCAAGGAGATCGTAACCAAGAAGACACCGAAGGTCGCGATCACCCGGAAGAACCTGGAAAAATTCGCCGGGGTGAAGAAGTTCCGCTTTGGCGAAACGGAAGCCGAGGACATGGTCGGTGTCGTCACCGGTCTGGCCTGGACCGAAGTCGGCGGCGAGATCCTGACCATCGAGTCGGTGCTGCTGCCCGGTAAGGGCAACGTCAAGCAGACTGGCAAGCTGGGTGACGTGATGCAGGAAAGCGTCTCCGCGGCCCTGTCCTATGTGCGGAGTCGCTCGATCAGGTTCGGCATCAAGCCGACGCTGTTCGAAAAGCGCGACATTCACGTGCATGTGCCTGAGGGGGCGACTCCGAAGGACGGTCCGTCGGCTGGCGTGGCCATGGCGACATCGATCGTGTCGATCCTGACTGGCATCCCGGTTCGGCGTGATGTGGCGATGACGGGTGAGATCACCCTGCGTGGCCGGATCCTGCCGATTGGCGGCCTGAAGGAAAAGCTGCTGGCCGCACTGCGGGCGGGAATCACCACGGTGTTCATCCCGAAGGAGAACGAGAAGGATCTGGCCGAAATCCCCGACAACGTGAAAAAGCACCTGAAGCTGATTCCCGTTGCCGACGTGGACGAGGTCATCGCCCAGGCCCTCGCCAGGCGTCCTGTTCCCATCGAGTGGGAAGAGCCCGCCGAACCCCCGGTATCCGCTCCTGTGGCCCAACCTGCCGCCGCGTCGTTGCCGCACTAAAAAGCCGCGACTCGGACTGAACTTTTCTAACGATGGCCGGGCTTGTCCCGGCCATCGCTGTTTAATCGGCCGAATAGCCGAAAACCGCAGTTTTCCCCAGGTTTTCGTGGTCCAAGCATTGACGCGGCGGAAACCCCGCCAGTAGTGTCCGCCCGCTTTCCGGATGTCCTGTTCGGGAAATCGAGTCGTGTTATTTTCCACTTTGAGAGGGAAACGCCGTGAACAAAATGGACCTCATCGCAGCGGTCGCTGACGGAACAGACCTCTCGCGCGCCAAGGCGGGCGAAGTTGTCGACGCCGTGTTCGGATCCATCACCGATGCGCTGAAAAAGAAGGAAGAGGTCCGCCTGGTCGGATTCGGCACCTTCGCAGCCGCCGTTCGTAAGGCCAGCACGGGCCGCAATCCCCGTACGGGCGAGGAAATGGCGATCCCCGAGTCGACGACGGTTCGCTTCAAGCCCGGCAAGGGCCTGAAAGACTCCGTGGGCTGATTGCTTTAGGGTGGCGCCATCCGGTGCCACCCATGACTATGCTTGGTCTTTGGCGGCCATCGGGCGGTTAGCTCAGCGGTAGAGCGTCTCGTTTACACCGAGAGGGCCGGCGGTTCGAATCCGTCACCGCCCACCATCTGACCCCGCGGGACCTTGTTCTCAGGGCGCCCCTGACTGCCGCCGCGGCTCGTGAAGCGCGGCGCTGACATACCAATCCCCAAATCGAGTTCATGCCGCGCAGCCAGGCGACGGGCGCCGCCCTTCAGGGGTGCAAGCGGGTGATCCGCACGTGTGGTCCACGTTATAAGCCAACGCCCAGAGCGATCGCGTATGCCGCCATCTCCGATCCGGGTCCGCACCCGCTCAAGCGCCGATTCGGCACTGCGGGCAGCGACGCTTCCTAAACAAAATCATCGCCGGGCGCTGATGAATTTTAAACATATGCGTTTTTCCCCGCCAATCTCGCTGGAACGGCTTGACGCCGGTCGCTGCCCCCCCTAAACCCCGCCTCCTGCCGCTGCGGGTGTAGCTCAGTTGGTTAGAGCGCCGGCCTGTCACGCCGGAGG
>DNXO01000080.1:22964-23975 GCA_003506895.1 Acetobacteraceae bacterium
GGTCGCGGGTTCGAGCCCCGTCACTCGCGCCAGCAGCGGTTCCCTTAAAATCAAATATTTTCCTCGGCCTTCGGGCCGATTTCTATCCTTCCCCCCTATGGCGGTGTTGGCGCGATGGGGCTAATGTCGATGCTGCTGCATTGCGGGAGGGGACGGCTAGCGCTATTGGCGCTCGGCTTGTTCCTTGTTGGACTAGCAGCCACTCGACTTAACGCGGACCTGTCATGCAGCCAGTTCTCTTTGGGTATCTGCCGATCCTGGTGTTCCTCGTGATCGCCGGCGGTATCGCCTTCGCCATGGTGGCCGGATCATTGATCGCCGCCCGGCAAAAACCGTATCCCGAAAAGCTTTCGGCTTATGAGTGCGGGTTCGAGGCGTTCGACGACGCACGCCGCCGGTTTGACGTGCGCTATTACCTCGTCGCCATCCTTTTCATCATCTTCGACCTGGAAGTCGCCTTCCTGTTCCCCTGGGCCGTGGCCCTGAAGGGAATCGGCGCATTCGGCTTCTGGTCGATGATCGCGTTCCTGGCAGTGCTCACCGTGGGCTTCATCTACGAGTGGTGCAAAGGCGCCCTCGAGTGGGAGTAGTGGGGAGTGGGAGTAACAGCATGAGCGACGCTACCATGTTGGCCTGGAACCGGGATCACCTGCCGCCAGGCCCGGAACAGGACGCCGTCATCAAGGGCATCACCGGGGAGATCGCCGACAAGGGCTTCCTGGTCGCCAATCTGGACAAGGTGGTGAACTGGGCCCGCACCGGCAGCCTGTGGCCGATGACTTTCGGCCTGGCCTGCTGCGCGGTGGAGATGATCCACGCCTATATGCCCCGCTATGACCTGGACCGCCTGGGCATCATCCCGCGCGCCTCACCACGGCAAAGCGACGTGATGATCGTCGCTGGTACGCTGACCAACAAAATGGCGCCCGCCCTGCGGAAGGTTTACGACCAGATGCCGGAACCACGCTGGGTTATCAGCATGGGAAGCTGCGCCAACGGCGGCGGCTACTA
>DNXO01000080.1:24230-25990 GCA_003506895.1 Acetobacteraceae bacterium
GCTACTATCACTATTCCTATTCGGTCGTGCGCGGTTGCGACCGGGTGGTTCCGGTGGACGTGTATGTCCCCGGTTGCCCGCCGACCGCCGAGGCCCTGGTTTACGGGATCATGCAGTTGCAGAAGAAGATCCGCCGCACGGGGACGATCCTCCGTGGCTGAGGAAGCCGCCGCGGCCGAAGCCGCACCGCCGCCGCCCACGCCGATGGAACTGCTGGGGCAGGCGGTCGCCGCGATCCCCGGCGTCTCCGGCTTTCGAATCGAAGGCGGTGAACTCGTCGCACAGGCTGCCCGCGACTCGCTCTTCACGGTGATGACCGCCCTGCGCGACGATCCCCGCTTCGCGTTCGAGCAGGTGATGGACATCTGTGGCGTGGACTGGCCGGATCGCGAAGACCGATTCGACGTCGTCTAT
The DNA here is from genome assembly GCA_003506895.1 of Acetobacteraceae bacterium. Lineage (GTDB taxonomy): Bacteria > Pseudomonadota > Alphaproteobacteria > Acetobacterales > Acetobacteraceae > Rhodopila. Next base: position 24,645 of record DNXO01000080.1, read on the forward strand.
AACCTGCTGTCCGTGTCGCTGAACCAGCGCCTGCGGGTCATCACCACCACCGATACCGTTCAGCCGGTCCCGTCGGTTCACACGGTTTGGCCGGTGGCGACGTGGTGGGAACGCGAGGCCTGGGACCTGTTCGGGATCATCTTCGCTGGCCAACCCGACCTGCGCCGCATCCTGACGGACTATGGGTTCGAGGGTCATCCGTTGCGCAAGGATTTCCCCATGACCGGCTATGTGGAGGTCCGTTACGACGAAGACCGCAAGCAGGTCGTTTACGAACCCGTCCGGCTGACGCAGGATTTCCGCAGCTTCGATTTCCTCTCCCCCTGGGAGGCGATGACCACGCTGCCGGGCGACGAGAAGGTGTTTACCGAACGCGCCGCCGAACAGGCGAAAGGCTAGATCATGAGCGAGACGATAGGCATCGTGCCGTCCGCCAAGACGGTCGAGATCGAAAGCCACTCGATCAATTTCGGCCCGCAGCATCCGGCGGCGCACGGTGTGCTGCGGCTGATCCTGGAGCTGGATGGTGAAGTCGTGGAGCGGGCCGATCCGCATATCGGGTTGCTGCATCGCGGCACCGAGAAACTGATCGAATACAAAACGTATATGCAGGCGGTGCCGTACTTTGACCGCCTCGATTACGTCTCGCCGATGTGCGAGGAACATGCCTTCGCGCTGGCGGTGGAAAAGCTGCTTGGCATCACCGCGCCGGATCGCGCGCAGTGGATCCGGGTGCTGTTCGCCGAAATCACCCGCGTGCTGAACCATCTTCTCAATCTCACCACCTACGCGCTGGACGTCGGCGCGATCACTCCCAGCCTGTGGGGGTTCGAGGAACGCGAGAAGCTGATGGAGTTCCATGAGGCCGCCTCCGGTGCGCGCCTGCATGCGAACTATTTCCGTCCCGGCGGCGTCGCCAAAGACCTTCCGGCCGGCCTGACCGATAAGATCGCCGCGTGGGCCGAGACCTTTCCCAAGTTCATCGACGACCTTGAATCGTTGCTGACCAACAACCGCATCTGGAAGCAGCGCACCGTCGATATTGGCACCTTCTCCGCCGAACAGGCGTTGGCCTGGGGCTTCAGCGGTCCGCCGCTGCGCGCATCCGGCGTGCCGTGGGACCTGCGGCGCGCCCAGCCGTACGACAAATACGCCGAGGTGGACTTCCAGATTCCGGTCGGCCGCAATGGCGATTGTTACGATCGCTATCTGATGCGCGTGTATGAGCTGCGTGAGAGCGTCAAGATCATCAAGCAGGCTCTGGCGAAAATGAAGCCGGGACCGGTGAAGGTGCAGGACCGCAAGTTCACGCCGCCGACCCGGGGCGAGATGAAGCGCTCGATGGA
>DNXO01000080.1:26271-27434 GCA_003506895.1 Acetobacteraceae bacterium
CACTTCAAGCTCTACACCGAAGGCTATCACGTCCCGGCCGGCGCCACCTACACGGCGGTGGAAAGTCCGAAAGGCGAGTTCGGGGTGTATCTGGTCGCGGACGGCACCAACAAACCGTACCGTTGCAAGATCCGCTCGACTGGTTTCGCGTTCCTTCAGGCGAGCGACGTATTGTGTAAGCGGCATATGCTGGCCGACGTCTGTGCGATCATCGGATCGCTGGACGTCGTGTTCGGCGAGATCGACAGGTAGACCATGGCAGCCTCCAACGGATCGGCGTTTGAACAGCCGGCCAGCTTCGCATTCGACGCCGAAAGCGAAGCTGAAATCGCGAAGATCGTCGCCCGCTATCCCGAAGGCCGTCAGGCCAGCGCGGTAATCCCGGCGCTGTATATCGCGCAGCGTCAGATGAAGCGGCAGACCGGCAGCGCCTGGGTCCCCGTCAAGGCGATGGACGCCGTCGGGGCCCGCTTGGGCATGGCGCCGATCCGGGTTTACGAGGTCTGCACCTTCTATTTCATGTTCAACACCAAGCCGGTGGGGACCTATCACCTCCAGGTCTGCACCACGACGCCGTGCTGGCTGCGCGGGTCCGATCAGGTGACGGAAGCCTGCCGCAAGGCCACCGGGATCAAGGGCTGGGGCGAAACCAGCGAGGACGGCGTCTTCACCATGACCGAGGTCGAGTGCCTCGGCGCCTGCGTGAATGCCCCGATCCTACAGGTTGACGACGATTTCTACGAAGACATGGACGCCGAAAAGGTGACCGCGTTGCTGGCCGCCTTGCGCAAGGGCGAACGCCCGACGCCCGGTTCGATGGCCGGCCGGCAGACCTCCGCCCCGGACGGCGGGCCGACGACGTTGACCAGCCTGCAATTCGCGCCGGAGGCCTAAGATGCTGCAAGATAAGGACCGCATCTTTACCAACCTCTATGGCCAGCACGATCCGTTCCTGAAGGGCGCCCGCTCACGCGGTGACTGGGACAACACCGCCGCGATCCTGGCCCGCGGCCGCGATGCGATCATCCAGGAAATGAAGGACTCCGGCCTGCGCGGGCGCGGCGGGGCAGGGTTCCCGACCGGCCTGAAATGGTCGTTCATGCCCAAGCAGTCGGATCGGCCCTGCTACCTGGTGGTGAACGCCGACGAATCCGAACCCGGCA
>DNXO01000080.1:27685-28486 GCA_003506895.1 Acetobacteraceae bacterium
AATCCGAACCCGGCACCTGCAAGGATCGCGACATCCTGCGCCACGATCCGCACAAGCTGGTCGAAGGCTGTTTGGTAGCCGGCTTCGCGATGGGTGCGACCGCTGCATACATCTACATTCGCGGCGAATTCTACAACGAGTCGCTGGCGCTTCAGCACGCCATCGATGAGGCTTACGAGGCCGGATTGATCGGCAAGAACGCCTGCGGATCGGGATACGCCTACGACGTGTTCCTGCATCGCGGCGCCGGCGCCTATATTTGCGGCGAAGAAACGGCGCTGATCGAAAGCCTTGAAGGCAAGAAGGGCATGCCGCGGATGAAGCCGCCATTCCCGGCCGGCGTCGGTCTGTATGGCTGCCCTTCCACGGTCAACAACGTCGAATCGATCGCGGTGGCGCCGACCATTCTGCGGCGCGGCGCATCCTGGTTCACCAGCCTGGGCCGCCAGAACAACACCGGGCAGAAACTTTTCTGCATCTCCGGCCACGTCAACAAGCCTTGCAACGTCGAAGAAGAACTCGGCATTCCGCTGAAGGAACTGATCGAGAAATACGCTGGCGGCGTGCGCGGTGGCTGGGACAACCTGCTGGCGATCATTCCGGGTGGCGCCTCGGTGCCGCTGCTGCCGAAGTCGATTTGCGACGAAGTGCTGATGGACTTCGACAGCCTGCGCGCGGTGCGAAGCGGGCTGGGCACGGCGGCGGTCATCGTCATGGACAAATCCACGGACGTCATCAAGGCAATTGCCCGCCTGTCGAAATTCTACATGCATGAAAGCTGCGGCCAGTGCACGCCGTGCC
>DNXO01000080.1:28745-29281 GCA_003506895.1 Acetobacteraceae bacterium
GCACGCCGTGCCGCGAGGGCACCGGCTGGATGTGGCGCGTCATGACCCGCATGGTCGAAGGTCGGGCCACGCCCGACGAAATCGATACGTTGGAGCAAGTGACGCGGCAGGTCGAAGGCCACACCATCTGCGCCCTGGGCGATGCCGCCGCGTGGCCGATCCAGGGCCTGATCCGGCATTTCCGCCCTGTCATGGAAGAGCGGATCGCGTCCTACAGAAAACGCTCGATGCCGATGGCGGCGGAGTAAGACCATGCCGAAACTCACAATCGACGGTATCGAGGTCGAAGTCGCCGCCGGCTCGACCATCCTCCAGGCAGCCGAACAGGCTGGCATCGAAATCCCGCGCTTCTGCTATCATGAACGCCTGTCCATCGCCGGCAACTGCCGCATGTGTCTGGTCGAAGTCGAAAAGACCCCACCCAAACCCATCGCGTCCTGCGGCTATCCGGTCGCCGAGGGCATGGTCGTCCACACCGACAGCCCGATGGTCCGCAAGGGCCGCCGTGGCGTCATGGAATTCCTGCTGATCAACCA
>DNXO01000080.1:29559-32424 GCA_003506895.1 Acetobacteraceae bacterium
TGCCCGATCTGCGACCAGGGCGGTGAGTGCGACTTGCAGGACCAGGCCATGGGCTTCGGTGCCGATCATTCGCGCTATGACGAAAACAAACGCGCGGTGCCGGACAAGAACCTCGGCCCGCTGGTGAAGACCTCGATGAACCGCTGCATCCATTGCACGCGCTGCATCCGCTTCATCACCGAAGTCGCCGGCGTGCCCGACCTGGGCGCGACCGCGCGCGGCGAGCACATGGAAGTCGGCACCTATGTCGAAAAGGCGCTGGGTTCCGAACTGTCCGGCAACATCATCGACCTTTGCCCGGTCGGCGCGCTGACCTCCAAGCCCTATGCCTTCGTCGCCCGCCCGTGGGAGCTGTCGAAAGTGGACAGCATCGATGTGCTGGACGCGGTCGGCACCAACATCCGCATCGATGCCCGTGGCACCGAGGTGCTTCGCATCCTGCCCCGCATCAATGAAGATGTGAACGAGGAATGGCTGGGCGACAAATCCCGCTTTGCCCTCGACGGCCTGAAGCGCCGCCGCCTCGACCGCCCTTGGGTGCGGGAGAACGGCAAACTGCGCGCCGCGACCTGGGACGAGGCGTTCGCCGTCATCGCCGCGAAACTGAAGCCGCTGTCCGGTGACCGCGTCGGCGCCATCGCCGGGGATCTGGTGGATGCCGAAAGTGTCCTGGCGCTGAAGGACCTGCTCGCCAGCCTGGGTTCGACCAATGTCGATTGCCGCCAGGACGGCGCCAGACTCGATGCCTCGCGCCGGGACTTCTATTGCTTCAACAGTTCGATCGCCGGGATCGAGGAAGCCGACGCCATTCTGATCGTGGGTTCCAATCCGCGCAGGGAAGCGCCGGTGCTGAACGCCCGCATCCGCAAGGCCTGGCTGGCAAGCGGCCTGCCGATCGGCCTGATCGGGACGGACAGCGACCTGACATACCCGGTCACGAATCTGGGTGCCTCGCCCGCCGTGCTGACCGATCTGCACGCCGGGTCCCATGACTTCGCCAAGATACTGACGGCGGCCAAGAAGCCGATGATCATCGTGGGGCAGGGCGCGCTGGCTCGTCCCGATGGCGGTGCGGTGCTCGCCGCCGCGTGGCGTCTGGCTGCCCAGGTCGGCGCGCTTTTGGCGGACTGGCATGGCTTCAACGTCCTGCACACCGCCGCCGGCCGCGTCGGCGCGCTGGACCTCGGCTTCGTGCCCGGCCCGAACGGCAAGTCCGTCGAAGCCATGTTTGGCGGCGGCGTGGACCTGCTGTGGCTGCTCGGTGCCGACGGGTTTGACCCGTCTCGCATCGCCGCCGGCACCTTCGTGGTCTATCAGGGCCACCATGGCGATGCGGGCGCGCAACGGGCGGACGTCATCCTGCCCGGTGCGGCCTACACCGAGAAATCCGGCACCTACGTGAACACCGAAGGGCGTGCCCAGCGCGGCTTCATGGCGGTCTATCCCCCCGGTGAGGCGCGTGAGGACTGGACGATCCTGCGCGCGTTCAGCGCCGTGATCGGCAAGACGCTGCCCTACGACACCATCGACGCCCTGCGGAAACGGCTGGAGCAGATCAATCCGGTGTTCGGCCGTATCGGCCATCTGGCGCGTTTCGGCTGCTCCGACCACACCGGTCCGGTGGGCGATCCGGCGGTTCTGTCCGAGGCGCCGTTAGGCTCTTCGGTGCAAAACTACTACCAGACCGATCCGATCAGCCGGTCCAGCCCGACGATGGTAGCCTGCGTGGACGCGCAATCCGCCCCCACGCTGCCCGCACCGTCGCTGGCCGCGGAGTAGCCCGATGTACGATTTCTTCCACAACACCGATATCGGCATCGTCCTCCTGACCTTCATCGAGGCGCTGGCCCTGCTGGTGCCGCTGCTGATCGGTGTCGCTTACCTGACCTACGCGGAACGCAAGGTCCTGGCGGCGATGCAGCTCCGCAAGGGTCCCAACGTGGTCGGCCCGTTTGGCCTGGCGCAGCCTTTCGCAGACGCGCTGAAGATGCTGATGAAGGAAACCATCATTCCTTCCGGCTCTAACCGCCTGCTGTTCCTGATGGGCCCTATGCTGACCTTCATGCTGGCGATGCTGGCCTGGGCGGTCATCCCGGTGAACGACGGCTGGGCGATCGCCGACATCAATGTCGGCATCCTCTACCTGTTCGCGATCTCCTCCCTTGGCGTTTACGGCATCATCATCGCCGGGTGGGCATCGAACTCGAAATACGCGTTTCTCGGCGCGCTCCGCTCCGCCGCGCAGATGGTCAGCTACGAAGTCTCCATGGGCTTCGTGCTGGTAACCGTGCTGCTGTGCGTCGGCAGCCTGAACCTGACGGATATCGTGCGCGCGCAGCAGACGGTCTGGTTCTGCATCCCGCTGTTCCCGATGTTCGTGGTGTTCTTTATCTCCACGCTGGCGGAAACCAACCGCTCGCCGTTTGACTTGCCGGAAGGCGAGTCGGAGATCGTCGCCGGGTTCTTCGTCGAATACTCGTCCATGAGCTTCGCGCTGTTCTTCCTTGGCGAATATGCGAACATGATCCTGATGAGCGCACTGACCACCATCCTGTTCCTGGGTGGCTGGCTGGCACCGTTCAACATGGAGCCATTCACCTGGATCCCCGGCGTCGTCTGGTTTGTGCTGAAGATCTGCGTGGTGCTGTTCTTCTTCCTTTGGACCCGAGCCACGTTCCCCCGCTACCGGTACGACCAGCTCATGCGCCTGGGGTGGAAAGTGTTCCTGCCGCTGTCGTTGATCTGGCTGGTGCTGACCGCTGGCGCGTTGATGGCCTTTGGGTGGCTGCCCAATGCTTAATTCACCTTTCATCGCCGCGGCTGCTTATTCCGGTCGTGGCGGGGGGGGGGGCGCCGCCCCCCACC
>DNXO01000080.1:32732-32896 GCA_003506895.1 Acetobacteraceae bacterium
CCCGCCATGACGAAGTCAAGGATCATTCATAATGGCTTTCCTCGACCGCACCGCGCGCAGCCTCGTACTTAGCGAGCTTGTCGCCGGCATGGCGCTGACGCTGCGTTACTTCTTCAAGCAGAAAGTCACGATCAACTACCCCTATGAGAAGGGCCCGATCAGCC
>DNXO01000080.1:33231-33726 GCA_003506895.1 Acetobacteraceae bacterium
GCAAGCTGTGCGAGGCGATCTGTCCCGCGCAGGCCATCACCATCGAAGCCGAACCGCGCGACGACGGATCCCGCCGCACCACGCGCTACGACATCGATATGACCAAGTGCATCTACTGCGGCCTGTGCGAGGAAGCCTGCCCGGTGGACGCCATCGTCGAGGGACCGAACTTTGAGTTCGCCACCGAGACGCGGGAAGAGTTGATGTACAACAAGGACAAGCTGCTCGCGAACGGCGACCGGTGGGAACCGGAACTGGCGCGCCGGCTGGAATTGGACGCACCCTACCGATGATCACAGCGATCCTGTTTTACCTCTTCGCCGCGATCCTGCTGGGGTCGGCCACCATGGTGGTCAGCGCCCGCAACCCGGTGCACTCGGTGCTGTTCCTGATCCTGGCGTTCTTCAACGCCGCGGCACTGTTCCTGATCGCGGGGGCCGAGTTCCTGGCGATGATCCTCGTCATCGTCTACGTCGGCGCGGTCGCGGTGCTGTT
>DNXO01000080.1:34001-35310 GCA_003506895.1 Acetobacteraceae bacterium
GTCATGATGCTGGACGTCGACTTCGAGGACTTGCGCAGGGGCGTTCAGCGCTACTGGATCGCGGGCGCCACGGTCGGCGCGGTGCTGTTCATCGAACTGGCCGCGGTGCTGGGCGGCTGGAAGCTGGCACCGTCAGCCGGGCAGTTGCGGATGTCGCCGGTTCCGTCCGGCGTTTCCAACACCCAGGCGCTGGGCCGGATTCTCTACACCGACTACGTGTTTCTGTTCCAGACCGCGGGCCTGATCCTGATGGTCGCGATGATCGGCGCGATCGTGCTGACGTTGCGCGACCGCAAGACCTCCCGCCACCAGAACATCCGCACGCAAACCGAGCGGTCGGTGACCGAAACGCTGGAGATGATGTCGGTTTCCCTGGGGGCCGGCACCACGGCATCCGGCGGTTATCTGCGACCGAAGGAGCCAGAGCCGGAACCGGTCGATGAACACGCGGACGCCGGGGGCCACGGCCATGGCCATCATTGATCGCGGGGCGGGCATCGCGTACCCGTCCTGGCGGGCGAAGGCCCGCCATCCACGCCTTTACCGTCATATCGAACCCTCGGATGGTCGCCATGGCGCGGCCGCACAGCCGGAGTTGCTTAAATGATGGCCATCGGACTCGGCCACTACCTCGTGGTCTCTGCCATCCTGCTCGTCCTGGGCATCTTCGGCATTTTCCTGAACCGCAAGAACGTCATCATCATCCTGATGTCGATCGAGTTGATCCTGCTCGCGGTCAATCTGAACTTCGTTGCCTTTTCCGCCGCGTTGAACGATCTCGCGGGTCAGATCATGGCGATGTTCGTCCTGACCGTCGCAGCGGCCGAGGCAGCGATCGGCCTTGCCATCGTCGTCATCTACTTCCGCAATCGCGGGTCGATCCAGGTTGAAGACGTCAACCTGATGAAGGGCTGATCATGGTCTACGCTCTCGCCGTTTTCGCGCCGCTGGCGGGCGCCCTGGTTTCCGGTCTGCTGGGCCGGATCATCGGGGACAAGGCCGCGATGGGTGCGTCCATCCTGGGCATGGTGGTTGCCGCGATCTGCGGTCCGCTGGCTTTCTTCCAACTGACGGGCGGTGCCGAACCCGGCGTGCTGGACCTCGGCACCTGGATCGAGTCCGGCCGCTTCCATGTCGCCTGGGCACTTCGTTACGACACGCTGTCCGCCGCCATGGTGGCCATGGTGTCGTTCGTCTCCATGCTGATCCACGTCTATTCCGTGGGATACATGGGTCACGACGCGCGTCCGCGGTACCGTTTCTTCGCCTATCTGTCGCTGTTCTCCTTCGCCATGCTGATGCTGGTGAC
>DNXO01000080.1:35564-47346 GCA_003506895.1 Acetobacteraceae bacterium
ATGCTGGTGACGGCCGACAACCTGGCGCAGTTGTTCTTCGGCTGGGAGGGCGTCGGCCTCTGCTCCTACCTGCTGATCGGCTACTGGTATGATCGCCCCAGCGCCTGCGCCGCGGCGATGAAGGCGTTCATCGTCAACCGCGTGGCCGACCTGCCGTTCGCGGTCGGTTTGGCGCTGATCTTCTTCAAGTTCGGCTCGATCGAGTTCGCCACCATCTTCCCCGCGGTCGCCCAGCACGGCGCCGACACCTATGCGCTGTTCGGCACCAGCTTCTCGGCGATCGAGGTGATCGGCATGCTGCTGTTCATCGGGGCGATGGGCAAATCCGCTCAGCTTGGCTTCCACGTCTGGCTGCCGGACGCGATGGAAGGCCCAACCCCGGTTTCCGCGCTGATCCATGCCGCGACGATGGTCACCGCCGGCGTGTTCCTGATGGCCCGCATGTCGCCGCTGATGGAGTTCGCGCCCTATACCTTGACGTTCGTGACGTTCATCGGCGCCTCGACAGCGCTGTTCGCCGCGACCATCGGTTGCACCCAGAACGACATCAAGCGCGTCATCGCCTACTCCACCTGCTCGCAGCTTGGTTACATGTTCGCCGCCGCCGGCGTCGGTGCCTATCAGGCCAGCGTGTTCCATCTGATCACTCATGCCTTCTTCAAGGCGCTGCTGTTCCTGTCCGCCGGCTCCGTCATCCATGCGATGTCCGATGAGCAGGACATGCGGAAGATGGGTGGACTGGCGAAGATCATCCCCGTCACCTGCACGGTGATGTGGATCGGTAACCTCGCGCTGGCCGGCATCCCGCCGCTGGCCGGGTCCTATTCCAAGGACGCGATCATCTCCGCGACCTACGCGGCGCATACCGGCATCGGCAGCTACGCCTTCATCTGCACGCTGTTGGCCGCGTTCCTGACCGCCTTCTACTCCTGGCGCCTGCTGTTCATGACGTTCCATGGCAAGTCGCGCGCCAGCCACCACGCGCTGGAGCATGCGCACGAAAGCCCCTGGGTGATGCTGGCCCCGTTGGTCGTGCTGGCCTTCGGTGCGGTGTTCGCTGGGTGGGCGCTGAACAACTGGTTCATCGGCGCCGACTGGGAGCATTTCTGGAATGGCGCGATCTTCAACGGCCCGCAAAATCAGGTCATGGAGAACATGGAACGAGTCCCTGAATGGGTCGAACTGGCGCCGCTGGTTCTCGGCCTGCTTGGCATCGGCCTCGCCTGGGTCATGTATATCGCCAGCCCGCTGTTGCCGATCCGCTTGGCGATGACGTTCCGCCCGATCTACAACTTCCTGCTGAACAAGTGGTATTTCGACGAACTGTATAACGTCATCTTCGTGCAGCCGACGATCCGGCTGGCCCGCCTGTTCTGGCAGGTCGGCGACGTCACCATCATCGACGGGGTGCCGAATGGCCTCGCGGAGCTGACAAGCGACGGCTCGCGGCAGATCGTTAAAGTTCAGACCGGCTCCCTGGCCGTCTATGCCTTCGTCATGCTGATCGGCGTCGTCGCGCTGGTCGGTATCTTCATGCTGAGCCGGTGAGATCATGACCGCTATGAGCAACGCCGCCGGTTTTCCGATCCTCTCCCTGATCACGTGGCTGCCGCTCGTCGGCTGTCTGGTGATGATGATGGTGCGCGGGGATGAGCAGACCGTCGCCTCCAATGCACGCTGGACCGCGTTGTGGACCAGCCTGCTGGTCTTCATCCTGTCGCTGGTCCTGTGGGTGAAGTTCGATCCGTCCGACGCCGGCTTCCAGTTCAACGAACACGTTGCCTGGATGCCGGAATACAAGGTCGGCTACAGCATGGGCGTGGATGGAATTTCCGTCCTGTTCGTCCTGCTCTCCACCGTGCTGACCCCGATCTGCATCCTGGCCAGTTGGGAATCCATCCAGACCCGCGTCCGCGAGTTCATGATGAGCTTCCTGATCCTGGAAACCATGATGGTGGGCATGTTCGCCGCGACGGATTTCGTCGTATTCTACATGTTCTTCGAGGGCGTGCTGATCCCGATGTACTTGATCATCGGCGTCTGGGGCGGCCCGCGGCGGGTCTATGCGGCGGTCAAGTTCTTCCTGTTCACGCTGACCGGCTCCGTGCTGATGCTGCTGGCGCTGATTGCCATGTGGCTGCACGCCGGGACGACCGATATCGCCGTGCTGATGCACACCACGTTCCCGATCGGCATGCAGAGCTTGCTGTTCCTGGCGCTGTTCGCCTCCTTCGCCGTGAAGGTGCCGATGTGGCCGGTTCACACCTGGCTGCCGGACGCGCACGTCGAGGCACCCACCGCCGGGTCCGTCATTCTGGCGGGCGTGCTGCTGAAAATGGGCGCCTATGGGTTCCTGCGCTTCTCCGTCCCGATGCTGCCCGATGCGTCGGCCACGTTCGCGCCGTTCATGTTCACCCTGTCGGTTGTGGCGGTGATCTACACCTCGCTCGTCGCGCTGGCGCAGGAGGATATGAAGAAGCTGATCGCCTATTCGTCGATCGCCCATATGGGCGTGGTGACGATCGGCATCTTCACCATCAACGTGCAGGGTATCTCCGGCGCGCTGTTCCAGATGCTGTCGCACGGTGTCGTCTCCGCCGCGCTGTTCCTTGTCGTCGGCGTGGTGTACGACCGCATCCACTCCCGCGAGATCGCCCGCTACGGCGGCCTCGCCGATCGCATGCCGGCCTACGCGCTGGTGTTCATGCTGTTCATGATGGCCTCGGTCGGCCTGCCGGGCACCGCCGGTTTCGTGGGTGAGTTCCTGGTCATCGTCGGCGCGCTGCAAGTGAACTTCTGGCTCGCCCTGCTGGGCGGCATGGGGATGATCCTGGGCGCCGCCTACATGCTCTACCTGTATCGCCGGGTTATCTTTGGCCGGATCACGCGCGACGACCTGCGCAATATCCTGGACCTCAGCCCGCGCGAGTGGGTGGTGTTCGCCCCGCTGATCGTCCTGACGCTGTGGATGGGCATCTACCCGTCCAGCTTCACCTCTTATTTCGACGCGACGGTGGGGGCGATGGTGCAACACCATACCGCCGCGCTGGCCGCGACAACCAAGCTTGCCGGGAACGTAATCATGAGCGTGGGGCACTAATGAACTGGACCTTGGCCCTGCCAGAGATCGTCCTTGCCTGCGTGGGCATGGCGACACTGATCTTCGGCGTACTCCGCAAACAGGACAGCACGCTGCTGTGCACGATGTTCACCATCGGTGGCTTCCTGATCGCCGGCCTGCTGGTCTTGACCGGCACCAGCGGCTTCGGCTTCCACGGCCAGTTCGTTGCCGACCCGTTCAGCGCCTTCAACCAGATCCTGATCCTGTCCGGCGCGGCCCTGTCCTCGATCCTGGCACTCGGCTGGAACCGCAGCGAGGGCATCGCTCGGTTTGAGTTCCCGGTCCTGATGCTGTTCTCCACCGTCGGCATGATGATCATGGCCTCGGCGTCAAACCTGATGACGCTGTACATGGGCCTGGAACTGCAATCGCTGGCGCTCTACGTCCTTGCCGCGTTTGCCCGCGACAATCTGCGCTCCTCCGAAGCCGGCCTGAAGTATTTCGTGCTCAGCGGCCTGGCCTCCGGCCTGCTGCTGTATGGCATCTCGCTGGTGTATGGCTTCTCCGGCACCATGGACCTGGCATCGCTGCATGTGCTGCTGATGAACCCGGCCAGTGCCTCCGCCGGCCTGGTCGTGGGCATCGTCTTCGTCCTGGTCGGACTCGCGTTCAAGGTCTCGGCGGTGCCGTTCCACATGTGGACGCCTGACGTTTACGAAGGTGCCCCGACGCCGGTAACGGTGTTCTTCGCGACCGCCCCGAAGGTCGCGGCGATGTCGCTGGTGCTGCGGGTGATGGGCACGTCCTTCGCCTCACTGCTGGGCGCGTGGCAGATCCTGGTTGTCGTCATGTCCATCGCCTCGATGCTGCTGGGCGCGCTCGCCGCGATCGGGCAGACCAATATCAAGCGGCTGATGGCCTACTCCTCGATCGGCCACATGGGCTACGCGCTCATCGGCCTCGCGGTTGGCACCGCCGACGGTGTCCGTGGCGTGCTGGTTTACATGGTCATCTACGTGTTCATGACCGCCGGCACCTTCGGTTGCATCATGGCCATGCGTCGCAAGGGCAGGGCGGTGGAGACGATCTCCGACCTCGCGGGTCTGGCATCCAACGACCCGGCCTTGGCCATGGTCCTGGCGCTGTTCATGTTCAGCCTGGCGGGCATCCCGCCGATGTCCGGCTTCTTTGGGAAGCTCTACATCTTCCTGGCGGCCGTTCAGGGCGGGTTGTGGACGCTGGCCATCGTCGGTGTGCTGACCAGCGTGATTGGCGCGTTCTATTATATCCGCATCATCAAGGTGATGTACTTCGACGCCCCGGCCGAACGCTTCGATCCGCGTCCCGCCTCCCTGTCCTTCGTCGTCGCGGCAACCGGGTTGTTCACCGGCTTCTTCTTCCTGTTCCCGGCCCCGATTGTCGCCGCGGCCCAGGCGGCAGCCGGCGTTCTCTTCAAGTAGCCCGCTTTTCGGTTGAGGCCGGAGGCAACACCCCTACGATCGGATTTTGCCGATCATAGGGGGGTGTGAATGGATGTCGTGACCACCGCCGCTTCATCATCAGCTGCGTGCGATGGATTCGCGGCTTGAAGGCATGGCGTCCTCAGTAATGTTCGCGGCCAGCGCCGGGGCAGGATTGGCGATCGGCTCAACAGTCGGTCCATCGGAAACGTAATGGTGGTCCCGCGACCCGACGCGGAGGCGATGTTCCCCCTGTTTCCGAACACCTATGCCACATCCGAAACGTGAATCCGCAACGCCCGCATGCAAGTGAATAACTACCTTAAAGAAACGAATATGCGCTCGGATACGCCGGTTTACCCTCGCTCGATCGCGCGCCCGCTTTGACAACCCGCGGGCAGGCGGAGAAAACAGCGCATCATCGGGAAGGAAACCAACATGTCCAAACCATCTGCCGCCGCGGCACCGATTTCGACCATCGGCTTTATCGGCCTCGGCGTGATGGGGGAGCCGATGTGCGGGCACCTCGCCCGCCGCTCCGGCATTCCCATCGTTGCCTTCGATCTGCGGGCGGAGCCGTTGGCTCGCGTGGCCGAACACGGGGTGAAAGCGGGCTCTCTGGAGCAGATCGCGGCCGGTTGCGACGTGATCCTGCTTTCGCTGCCCGACGGAAAGGCCGTCGCCAAGGTGATCGACCAGCTTGAACCGCATCTTCGGGCCGGCCAGTGCGTGGTCGATACCAGCACATCCTCGGTTGAACTCACCCGCCAGATCGGCGCGCGTCTGACCGCCAAGGGCATCCAGTATGCTGACGCGCCGGTGGCCAGAACCCGCGAAGCGGCATCGCGCGGCGAACTGAGCATCATGGTTGGTGCCACGCCGGAAACCTTCGCGCGGATAAAGCCAATTCTTGAAACAATGGGAACCGATGTAACCCATTGCGGTCCCATCGGATGTGGTCAGGTTGTCAAAATCCTGAACAACATGCTGGTTTTCCAACACTGCGGCGCGTTAGCCGAAGCCATCGCCATCGGCAGGCGCAACGGCGTCCCGGCCGACGTTCTGCTGCCGACAATGGCGATGGGGTCCGGCGACAGCTTCGTGCTGCGCAATCACGGCATGAAGGCGATGCTGCCCGGGGTGTTCCCGGAACGCGCCTTCTCCACGCGCTACGCGATGAAGGATCTGTCGTACGCGCTGGAGATGGCGGAGGCGTCAGGTCTGGACATGGAAGCCGCCAAACTGACCATGGAACGATTGAAGAAAGCCGATCAGGCAGGCTACGGCGACCAATACCATCCCGTCGTTCTGAAAGTGATCGATCCGCAATGAGCACGTTTCCCAGCGCCGAGGCGTGGCGCGAAGCCTGCGCCGGCGACGCCACCCTGGCCGCATGGGCGGGCCCGTGGTCTATCACCTTCGCGATCGCCAGCGGTTCGGTCACAACCGCGTTCAGCTTCGTAGACGGGAAGCCCCAAACGGGCGGCGGCGATGCGGCTTTCACGCTGGCGGCGCCCGACGATGTCTGGGCAAAATTCCTGCTGCCGGTTCCGCCACGACACCATCATGGCATCTTCGCGATGCACTACCGCATTCCGGAATTCTCCATCCAGGGTGACCAACTCGCGTTCATGCAGCACGCCCATGTCGCGCGCCGTGTGCTGGAGATCGGAAAATGGCTCGCGCTTGGCAACAAAGCCCCCGTGCCAGTCAGCCTGTCCCCGCGTGGCGGAGCAAGGCCGATGCCCAAGGTCCAGGGCGGCTATGTTCCGGTCACCGTGGGCGGTGTCACCTACCAGATCTACTACGAAACCGCCGGTTCTGGCCGTGATGTCCTGTGTATGCACACGGCCGGGTCGGACGCCCGCCAGTTCCATGGGTTGATGGCCGACGAGCGCATCACCGCCGGCCATCGTCTGGTCGCGTTCGACCTTCCCTGGCACGGCAAGTCCCTGCCGCCCGAGGGCGCCATTCCCGGGTCATGGCGATTGAACACCGACCTGTATGTCGATCTGATCATGGGCTTTGCCGCGGCGATGGGGCTGGACAAGCCGATCGCACTGGGTGCCTCGATGTCCGGGGAGATCTGTCTGGAACTCGCATACCGGCATCCGGAAGCGTTCACGGGGATCGTCGCCTGCGAGGCCTGCGAGAAGATCAACCAGCGCCAGACCACCTGGGCCGCCCATCCCCGCGTCAACCAGTCCATGTTCGTGCCGGAATGGATCAGGGCATTAAGCGCTCCCCAAAGCCCGGCGGAGTATCAGGAGGCGATCACCTGGCACTACGGCCAGGGCGGCCCGGCGGTATTCTACGGTGACATCGCCTTCTACTCCGGCGACTGGGACGGGCGGGAGCGTGTCGGGAAAATCGACACCAACCGCTGCCGCCTGTTCATGCTGACCGGGGAGTACGATTACTCCTGCACCGTCGAACTCTCGCGGGCGACGGCGGAGAAAATCCCCGGCGTGGTGTTCCGCGAGATGAAGGGCATCGGCCACTTCCCGTTCGCGGAGAACCCGAAACTGTTCGCGGAATACCTGTTGCCGGTGCTGGCGGATTTGCGGGGGTAACTCTCCTCAGCGGCGCTCCGGTTTCGGGGCTGCCCGCGGCGGGCCTCTCCTTGACGGCGGCGCGGCCAAGGCTGACTCTGCCACCCACCATCTTCCGGGACCACACAAGCCATGAATATCGCGACCTCCCCGGCATCGCTTGCCGGCGTTTCCGAAACCGAATGGCAGATCCGTTGCGATCTCGCCGCGCTGTATCGCCTTGTGGCGCATCATCGCTGGACCGACTTCATCTACACCCATCTGAGTGCGCGTTTGCCGGGACCGGAACACCACTTCCTGATCAACAAGTACGGCGTGAATTTCCATGAAATGCGCGCCTCCGATCTCGTAAAGATCGACGTGGACGGCAACATCGTCGAGGAAGGCCGCAACCTCAGCAGCCGTGACGTCAACGCCGCCGGGTTCTGCATCCATTCCGCCGTTCACATGGCCCGCAAGGACCTGATGTGCGTGGTGCATACCCACACCGCGGCCGGCATCGCCGTGTCGGCCCAAAAAGACGGTCTGCTGCCGCTGTCCCAGCACGCCTGCAAGTTCTACGGCCGCGTTGCCTATCACGGCTACGAAGGCATCGCGCTTGACCTTGATGAGCGGGCGCGCCTGGTCAACGACCTTGGCCACCACAAGGCGATGATCCTGCGTAACCACGGTCTGCTCGTCGGCGGCACTTCGATCCCCGAGGCGTTCCTGAACATCTACATGCTGGAACGTGCCTGCGCGGCCCAGGTGGATGCCATGTCCGGCGGCCGCGAACTGATCCTGCCTCCGCCGGAGGTCTGCGCCCACACCGCCGAACAGTTCCGTCGCCAGGAGCACGATGAGCATTATTCCATGGTCTGGAGCGCCGCCCTTCGCCTGATCGAGGACGGCAAGCCGGACTACCGCAGCTAGAACGGGGCTCTGCGCCGATGACCATCTCTGTCATTCGCAATGCCGGGATGGTCATCGGCTGGGACACCGGCACGCGCACCCACACCTATCTGCCGGACGCCGACCTCGCTTTTGAGGGCGGCGTCATCACTTCCGTGGGCCGCCACTACGCGGGCCCCGCCGACATCGTCATCGACGGCGCCGGCATGATGGTGATGCCGGGCCTCGTCAACATCCACTCGCACCCTTCAAGCGAGCCGATGAACAAGGGCCTGATCGACGAAATCGGCAGTCCTGGATTCTACAATTCCTCGCTCTACGAATACTTGCCGATCTTTCGGGCGGACGCCGAAGCCGTGCCGGATTGCGTTCGCGTCGCGCTGTCGGAGCTGTTGCTTTCAGGCGTAACCACCCTGGCAGACCTCTCGATGGCCCATCCCGGTTGGCTCGATCTGCTCGCCGAGGCCGGCATGCGGGTCTGCATCGCGCCGATGTTTCGTTCCGCCAGATGGTTCACCAAGAACGGCCATCTCGTCGAATACGACTGGAACGAAGCCGCCGGCGAAAAGGCGATGGCCGAGGCGCTGTCGCTGATCGAGCGTGCCAAACAACATCCGTCCGGACGGCTGTTCGGAATGGTCACGCCCGCCCAGATCGACACGTGCAGCGAGGGCCTGCTGCGCGACAGCTTCGCCGAGGCCAAGGCCAGAGGCGTCGCCTGGCAGATCCACGCAGCCCAGTCTGTCAGCGAATTTCATGAGATCACCCGCCGCCATGGCTACACGCCGATCGGATGGCTGGACCATCTGGGCCTGCTGTCGGAACGATCGATCATCGGGC
Organism: Acetobacteraceae bacterium; assembly: GCA_003506895.1. Lineage (GTDB taxonomy): Bacteria > Pseudomonadota > Alphaproteobacteria > Acetobacterales > Acetobacteraceae > Rhodopila. The sequence continues at coordinate 44,369 of DNXO01000080.1, forward strand.
ATGGGATTTTTCTGGACGACCACCCATCCACACCGTGGCACACGAAGACCGATCTGGCGCGTCTGGCCGAAACCGGAACGACCGTTGCCCATTGCCCAACGGTCTTTGCGCGCCGTGGCATCTCGTTGCGGGATTTCGGCCGCTACCAGCGGGCAGGCGTCAACATGGGCGTCGGGACAGATACCTATCCACACAACATGCTGGATGAACTGAGGCTTGTGTCCTACCTGGCGCGAACCCAGGCCGGTGATCCACGGACCATGAACAGCACCAGCCTGTTCAACGCCGCGACCATCGGCGGCGCCAAGGCGCTCGGTCGCGACGATATCGGCCGCCTCGCCGTGGGCTGCCGAGCGGATATGGTGCTGGTGGATCTGACCCATCCGATGATGCGGCCGACGCATGATCCGGTTCGCAGCCTGATCTATGCGGCGGGCGACCGCGCCATTCGCACCGTCTTCGTGGACGGCGAGAAGGTGGTCGATAACGGCCGGGTCCTGACCATGGACTATCCCGCCGCCGCCGCCGCGTTGCAGGACGCGCAGGTTCGGGTCAAAGCCGCGGTCCCGAACCTCGATTGGGACCACCGCACCGCCGAGGCCATTTCCCCGCTGACGTTTCCGTCCGCCTGATCAGTACGAATTCTGCGTAGGCGGCACGGTCATGCAAGCCATACCCCGCCCCGTCAGCCGCCCGCACGCCTCGGTTGCCGCCTGGGCGGTCAACCCCGACAAGCGCGCCCGGAACGCCACCTGATTGCCGAAAGGCACGGTCGCGGGAAGCTCGATCTTCGTCCGTTCAAGCAGGTCCGGCGCCGCTGACTGGGCGCGTTCCGCCGCCGCTTCGGCGGTGGACAGGCTCCCGAATGCCCCAACCTGGATCATCCAACGCCCCGGTGGCGGTCCCGGCGGCGTCCCGGGATGGAAGGCCACGGACTGACCCATCCGCTCCTGCAACGGGCGCGGCCGCTCGCTGGCATAGCGCACGGGAGGCGGTGCAACGGCCGGTGCCGGCGATGGAACGCGGCAAGTACGAGCGGGATCGTAAGCCGCGTCGGGATCGCAGTCCTCCGCCACATAAGGATTGGCGGCAACCAGGGCAGTGGAGGCAACCACGGGTGGCCGCTGCGTCATGCATGGACCATCGGGGTTATACGCGGCGTCGGGGTCGCATCCCGCCGCCGTCGGCCGTGCGGCAACCTGTATCACTCTCGCTCCACCGCCGTACACGGCCAAAGGCCCGGACATCGGCCGCTCCGTCCCGAGCTGCGGCGCGATGGAGGCGACATAGTTCACCGTCTCTGTCGGCAGGGGCGTGCCGTAGTTCAGATACTTATCCAGCCGGTTCGGGCCGGCGTTGTAGGCCGCCAGGAAGCCAGGTGAGCCGAAGCGGTCATACATCTCCCGCAGATAGGCCGTCCCGGCCAGGATGTTGTTGTGCGGATCGAACGGATCGTCGCCCAGGTTGTAACGCTGGCGCAGGCCGTCATACGTGTCCGGCATCACCTGCATCAGACCCATGGCGCCGGCCCAGGAGATCACGTCCTCCTGGCCGCCGGACTCCTGGCGCATCACACCGCGGACCCAGCTCTCCGGCACGCCAAACCGGCCGGAGGCTTCGCGGATATACGGCCCCCATGGATCGCCGGGTGGCCCCGGCGGTGGATAATACCGGCTTGGGGTGTGTCGAAGTGCCGTGTGATGGGTGTGACTGGTTCCGCACGCGCCCAGCGCGGCCAGCAACGCCAAGCAGGCGAGCATGCGGAGCCGGCGTGTCGTTTTGGACGCAAGGGTGCGATTCATGGACGAGAAACCGGCCCGAAGAGGTTCGCTGCCCTTATCATAACCTCTCAGGAAACCGGTAGAGAACTTTGATGGCGCTACAGTTTAGCGCCGACCGAGTGATGAAGACGCCACAGTGAAGCGCCGGTGGCGACGTTGCCCACCGGCGCCCGCCGCGCCGCTCTACATCGCGATCGAGAACCCGCCGTCCACCGGGATCGCCGTCCCCGTCACGAAGTCCGACGCCGGGGATGCCAGGAACGCGGCTACCCCCGCCATGTCGTGCGGCGTGCCCCAGCGGCCGCCGGGTGTGCGTTTCTGCACGCTGTCCTCCAGTCCGGACACCTGCTCCCGCGCCCGCTTGGTCAGGTCGGTATCGATCCAGCCCGGCAGCACGGCATTCACCTGAATATTATCCTTCGCCCACGCCGTCGCCATCGCTCGGCTCATCTGCACGATCCCGCCCTTGCTGGACGCATAGGCCGTCGCGAACGGCGCCCCGAACAGCGACATCATCGAGCCGATGTTGATCATCTTCCCGCCGCCTGCCTTGACCATTTCCGGATACGCGGCCTGCGAGCAGAAGAACGCACTGGTCAGATTGGTGTCCAGCACGTGGTGCCATTCATCCTCGGACAGGTCCTGAGGCTGCTTGCGAACCGATGTCCCGGCATTGTTCACCAGGATGTCGAGCCGGCCATGCTTCGCGATCACCGCCGCGACCAGCGCAACGCATTCGGTCTTCTTCGTCACGTCGGCAACCAGGAAGCTGGCATCCGCACCCATGTCGCGCAGTGTTTTCAACGCGTCGGCGGCCTTGGTTTCGTTACGGCCCGCGATCACGATGGTCGCGCCAAGCGAGGCGATGCCTTGCGCCATGCCAAGGCCGATACCGCCATTCCCGCCGGTGACCAGGGCAACCTTGCCCTTGAGGTCGAATAGATTCATTGGATGGTTCCCCAAGATTGCGCGCCAATTTGCGGGCGGGCAAACCAACGCGCAAGAGCGTTCCCTCGCTCCAATCCACCACGATCGCCGGCGGCCGCCAGCACGCCGGAAACCCGGTCGCGCTGGCCGCATACCGAACCGGCAGGCCCGCTAAGGTGCCGCTTCGAAATAGCCGCTTCGATGGACGCACGGCCGGTGGAAACCGTCATGGCGGGCGCAGGCCTGCCATCCACGCCTTTTCCCGGACCA
>DNXO01000149.1:0-1713 GCA_003506895.1 Acetobacteraceae bacterium
TTCAACGTCAGCCAGTTTTCCGGCATGGCCGGACTGGCCGGCACGGCGAGCGCGAGCATAGGGCTCTTGCTGGCGGGCCTGCTGGTCTGGATCGCCGTGCCGCTGGGGCTTGCGACGGTACTCTTTGCACGGAGGGAATTATGACCCTGCGGATCGTCTGCGTCCTTTTAGCCGCTATCCTTCTCCCCGGTTGTAACAAGGATGCGGCCAGCCCGGTCATTCCGCCGCCGGTCGCGCTCAACAGCGACGCGATGGGCCTGTTCTGCGGCATGAACCTGCTCGAACATCCGGGACCGAAAGGTCAGATCATCACGACGAGCAGGATCGACCCGTTCTGGTTCACGTCGGTGCGCGACACCGTGGCGTTCACGCTGATGCCGGACCAGCCCCGCGATATCCGGGCGATCTACGTCTCGGATATGGCGCGGGCGACGAGTTGGGAGGATCCCGGCGCGACGAACTGGATCGACGCGCGCAAGGCGCTCTTCGTGATCGAAAGTCGCAAGCAGGGCGGAATGGGCGCGGCCGAAGCCGTGCCGTTCGGCAATCGCGCCGCCGCCGATGCTTTTGTCGCCGCGAACGGCGGCAAGGTTGTCTCCTTCGCGGAGATTCCGAGCGCCTATGTGCTGGGCAGCGACACTGCCGGCGACCAGACCGAACACTCCGACGTGCGGCTCAACTGACGAGGAGCGAGCGATGCCAAATCGAAATCTCACGCGCCGGCGCATGATTGCCATTGTAGCAGCAGCCGCTGGGGCGGCTTTTCTGACCGGTGGTCGAACCGCGCGGGCTGGCGATGCCGTGCGCTGGCGTGGATCGGCGCTCGGCGCGCAAGTCTCGATCGAGATCTATCATCCGGACCGGGTCGAGGCCGCACGACTTGTTGAGCAGTGTATCGAGGACGTGCGGCGGCTGGAGCTGCAATTCAGTCTGTACCGGGCCGACTCCGCGATCTGCGCCCTCAACCGCAGCGGTGTTCTGGTTTCTCCTGACGCCGACATGGTCGCGCTGCTGAAGGCTTCGCTGCTGTTTGCTGATCTGACGGACGGCGCCTTCGATCCGACGGTGCAGCCGCTGTGGCAGCTATATGCGGATCATTTCTCTGGAGAGAAGCCCGATCCGGAAGGGCCGCCACCCGAGAGGTTGGCCGAAACGCTGGCGAAAGTGGGGCATGGCGGCCTGCTTGTGAGCGCAGACCGGGTAGCGCTCACTAAACACGGCGCGGCCATCACGCTGAATGGAATCGCCCAGGGCTACGCCACCGACCGCGCCGTCGACAGGCTGCGCAAGGCGGGTCTGTCGACGACGCTGGTCGATATGGGCGAGATACGGGCGATCGGATCGAGACCCGAAGGTACGCCGTGGCGGGTGGGCCTTGCCGATCCCGACAAGCCCGGCGCGCTTACCGAAACGATTGATCTCGTCGATCGCGCGGCCTCGACATCGGCGGGCGCCGGATTCCGGTTCGACCCCAAAGGCCGGTTTACGCATCTGTTCGATCCGGCGACAGGACGCAGCCCGTCGCTCTACCGTAGCGTCAGCGTCATTGCGCCAACGGCCACCGAAGCGGATGCGCTTTCGACCGCCTTCAGCTTGCTGCCGGTGTCGCGGATCAGGGACATCGTGGCGACCCGGCCGAACGTGCAGGCCCGCATTACCGATTCAGGTGGAAGCTTGATCGTGTGTGATGCGTGAGAAAGGTCGATCTACCGG
>DNXO01000149.1:2053-2865 GCA_003506895.1 Acetobacteraceae bacterium
GCCGGAAGTACGGCCGGCCCTTCAGGGTGAGGAAAACGACTGGGGACGCCATCAGAATGGCGCCGATGACGAACGCCAGGATCATCTCGCCGGCGCCCGCGCGGGCGGCAGCGAACTCGGCTATTCCGATCGGATAGAACAGGGTAACGGCCGTCACCAGACCGGGCGAGAAGCGGCCCCGTGCCTTGATGAAGGGCAGCACGTGAAAAAAGGTGGCATTGATCAGCATCAGCGCCGCGAATGACAGGGGAGCTACGGTCATGCTGTCGGACAGCCCGGCCTGGACGATGCCAAGCACGACCACCACGGCGTTGGTGACATAAAAATCGGACCACTCCACCGGCAGGCCGATCACGGCGCGGGCCCAGTTGCGCCAGTCGAAGGTGTGCTCCTCGAGAATGTGGACGGCGTACGCCGCAAGCGCCAACCATGCGTAGTCTGTCAGGGACATGCTCGCTCCACCAAGAATCCCAAGAGCCCTCATTTGAATGAAACCGGGGTATTTTACAATCCGCTCACCCCTTGCGCTCGATGACGGCTGGCGGCACATTTGATCGCAAGGCGCGGCATGCAGGGCCGCCAAAAAAGATATCCGGGGAAACCTCCATGGCGGCCACGCGGATCGACTGCGATATCCATCCCGCCGTGGGCGGGACGCGCACCACGTTGTTGCCGTATCTCGACGATCACTGGAAAGAGCAGGTGGTGAGCCGGGCCATCGATGGTCTCGATCTCACCAGCTACCCGCCCAATATGCCGTTGTCCGGCCGCGCCGACTGGCGGCCGGCCAAAGGCAAGCCCGGCAGCGATCT
>DNXO01000166.1:0-2988 GCA_003506895.1 Acetobacteraceae bacterium
AGGGGCACCGCAATGTCCGTGCCGCGATCAAGGCCGGCGTTGCGGCTGTTCCCGTGAAATACGTCAACGACATCGGTATTTTGAATCGAGGCGCCCTGACCACCGAAGAATTTGTACGCAAGTTTGTCAACGGGACGACGCTTCTCGACTGGGAACGGGCTTGCGGAATCAAATTGCCACACCCGCCGCCTTCGCGGCGAGACGAATGACGCATGAACGTCAATTGACATGACCGGCGCAATTTGCGCTCGGAGTGCAAGTTATGCGACCTCTCGGTCGCATGGCAATCTGGCAGTCGCCATGTTTTTGCCGGCGGGCGAGATACCCAGCACATCTAGGCGGCAGCGTTCCCGATTGCCAGGGGTTTAGTCGCTTCGCGGCGGATCATCGCGAGGCCCGGCAGCATGGGAAGCCAAAGGGTCAGGCCGCGCAGTATAAGTGTGGCGGCGAGGCTCGCTTCGAGGCCTCCGCCCATGAGGTGGAGAAGCCCGGTGCAGGTTCCTTCGAAGGAGCCAAGACCGAGCGGGATCGGCGACAGGGTGGCGACCACGGAAGCAAGTATAAAGCTCATAAAAATGCTCCCGACATCAACGTTCAGGCCAACGGCCCGGCCGGTGCACCAAAGCGTTGCGGCATCAAGAAGGAAGATGCCGGACTGGAGGGTTGCTGCTTCGAAGATGAGTGGGGGATCGCGCAACAAGTCGACGCGAACCTGGCTGAGCATCCGCGCCAATTGAGCGAACGGCCGCCAACGCTGGATTGCAGCGGGAATAAGGTCGTCCCCGGACCGGGATAAAAACCAAAGCGCCATCCCAAGTGCACTGATGACGAAAGCGAAGGCAATGAATAGCGCGCGCCAGGCGGCATCGAGGTCGCCGCTATGCCAAAGCAGGACGAAAGCGAGCAAGCCGACCGCGAAATAGGCGGCGTAGTACGATAGCGCGGCAATGAAGAGTGCCGTAACGGCGACTGCGGAGGCAATGCCGCGACGCATGAGGCCGCGCACCACCATAACGCTGCCACTGAGCCCGCCGGTGGGAACTGCCTGATTGGCAAAAAGCTCAACGAACGCAAGCCTGAGCAGGCTCCGGAACGGCACCGGCGACCCAGCCCGCTTGAGAACACGGAACCAGACAGCGGCGGCGCTGACATAGGTCGCCAATTGGCAACTTAACGCGGCTGCAAGCCAAAGCGGATTGGCACCACGGAGCTTTGCCACAAAGACCTCGATGGTGCCGAAATGCATGATGAAGACGACGAGGCCGGCCAGTACGATCGTTCCAAAAAGCCAGGCGGTGATCAAGTGCGACCAGTTGCCGGTCCACGGGGCGGCCTCAGGAAGGTCAATGACGGCGGGTTCGGGAAGAGCCGTTGAAGCCGATCCGCCATCGCTGACCGGGTCCGTGATCTCTGGCGATATCTGCATGCGAAGCTTCTTTTCTTGGTGGATGCGCCTGCGCAGCCAATGGAGTTGCGACACGCGTAATACGCACGCGCCGGCCAACATGAGGTAGCATTCCTTTTCTACGGCGGCTTGATCTTTGATCCTGATTTTTCGAGATCGCCGAGTGCTTGCCGCGGCACTCCTTGGTCTGGGAGCATTCGATGATGACCGTCAAAATCACCCGGCATTTCTTTCCTTTCTTACTTGTACCTCGACAAAGCCGATTTGTTCGAGATCAAAACGGTAGTTTGCGTCTGCGTCCGGAAATACGGTTTTCATGACGCTTCCGGTCATCACAACTTGGCCGGCCTTCAGCCCCACCCCTCGCCACGCCAGTTGCGTGGCCAGCCATGCGACCGAATTGAAGGGATGGCCGAGGATATCGCGTCCGTGCCCTTCGCCGATCGCAACATGATCTTTCGTGGCACGCCCGAGCACGCTCCCCAGATCAGGCCATGTCGGTGCAAATTCCGACAGTACGATGCCGGCGTTCCAGGAATTGTCCGCGACAAGCGAACGAACGTCGAGGGTGGCATAGTCCGCAGCCCGATCATCGACGAGCTCGATGGCGGCACAAATGCCGTCGATGTGGGGTGCGATCGTCCCGGCGGTCCGCGGCATGTCCGTGACCGGGACGTCCGATTTGATGCGGACGGCGATTTCAAATTCCAGGCCCAGTCGCCCGAAATTGGAATGCCGGATCGTCGCTCCCGACTTGAACACGCGTCCTTCGAGCACGACGCCGGCGATCGGGTGGTCAATTCCGCAAAACGCCTGCATCGGCGCCGATGTCAGTCCGACCTTATAGCCCACGGCGCCGCCGTGCCTGCCGCGAAGAAGCGCGACATATTTCTCCTGGATGTCGTAGGCATCCGTGATGGTCGCTGGCGCATGCGGTGGGCCAAGCGGCTTGAACCGCAGGTTGGCCTTGTGCTCCGCAAGCAGCGCATCGGCCGCGCCCCTGGCCGCGATGTCCTCCATGAAGCCTCTCCCTTTTCGCGAATCCCGGTGGAGTGGATTTGACATTCGCAATCGTTTGGCCGCGGGCTCGCAAAGCGAGTGTCAAATCCAAAGCTCCATTGGAAACCTGTGCTAGCCAATGGTCTATATAATTCTAACAGTCGCAAATGCGACTCCGAAACGGGATGCGAATGCTGGAATCGGACCACTGGCGTGTCATGGGCTGCGGTCAAACGGACCTCGCGAAGACCATGACGCTGGAGCCATGCGGCTCGCGCGACCCGGGGTGATTTGCCCGACGGGCTCGCTCCGCGATTTCGATGTCCAGAGGCCTTTGCAAAAATATTTCGCTTCTCTGCCTGCTAGAAACATCTTTAGAACTCCACGCCGTCCCGCCTCGATAAGAGGGACGCTTCGCGGTCGTCACGAACGTTGGGAGCGGGATGCGGTGGACGCTTTGGCGCGGCAAGACGAACGCGCGAAGGCGGACGGCGAAGTCGTGTGGTTCTGATGCCCCGACGCTGGCATCAAGCCCTTGAGAAGCAAGCTTCTCAGGGGTGACGGTGACAAGAAAGCCCGGTCAC
>DNXO01000166.1:3378-3859 GCA_003506895.1 Acetobacteraceae bacterium
GGCATTCCCTGCGCCCTCTGTTTTTCGGAGGCGATAGTTTCTGCACAACTCGGGCGTATAGCGCCGCGAGATGGCGGTGGTGTGTTTGGATGAGTTCTCTTTATTTTGCGTCGTCCCTGCGAACGCAGGGACCCATAATCACCGGCTCTGGTTGTTGCCGACGGCGTCAGTCGGTGCGCCCAAAGCAAAGCTGCAGCGTATAGGTCCCTGCGCTCGCAGGGACCTCGAGAGCATGAGTTGAATCCGCGGGCACAACCGTGCAAGGGTAGCCATTACCCTCATTGAGACCCGCGGTCCATGATCACACCTGCCATCACCCCCTCGGAAATCCGACGCGCGCTGTTGTTGCGCGAGGAAATTGCGTTGCTGGATTTGCGGCACGAGGCCGCCTATGCCACAGGCCATCCGCTGTTTGCCGCCAACATGGCAGCCGACAGGATCGCGCTCGAGGCCGAGACAAGACTGCCTCGCAAGGATGTTC
>DNXO01000166.1:4173-4868 GCA_003506895.1 Acetobacteraceae bacterium
GGCGGCGGATCACCTTGCGGCGATGGGATACACCAACATTCGCCAGCTCGACGGCGGGCTGCAGGCCTGGAAGAGCGCGGGCTACGAACTGTTCCAGGATGTGAATTCCTACGCCAAGGCCTTTGGCGAACTGGTGGAGTCGCGCCGGCATACGCCTTCGCTGTCTGCGGAAGAAGTAGCCGCGCTGATCGCGGGCGAGGCCAACATCCGGATTCTCGATGTTCGGCGGTTCGACGAGTATGCGACCATGAACATCCCCGGCTCCATCAGCGTGCCGGGTGCCGAATTGGTGTTGCGCGCGGGCGGCATTGCGCCGGATCCCGAAACGACCATCATCGTGAATTGCGCCGGACGCACCCGATCGATCATCGGCGCCCAGTCGCTCATCAACGCCGGCGTCACGAACAAAGTGATGGCGCTGCGAAACGGAACGATCGGCTGGACGCTCGCAGGACAAGATCTCGAGCATGGTTCGGATAGGCGCCGCGGGATAGGTCTCTTCGACGGAGCGAGAGGCCAATGCCCGCGAAGTCGCCTATCGCGCCGGCGTTCGGCATGTCGGCCCGGAAGAAGCGGCGGCACTCGAAGGGACAGAGCCTCCGTACGCTCTATCGCTTCGACGTTCGCTCGCGTGAAGATTATACGGCGGGTCACATCGGAGGTTTTCGCTACTATCCGGGAGGGCAGCTTGTCCA
>DNXO01000046.1:0-1448 GCA_003506895.1 Acetobacteraceae bacterium
ACTGGGTTTTGACGATGTCGATACCGTCGGCCTTGGCCTGCTGCGGGGTCGGCAGCACGCCGGGGTCGGTCCTGAAATTCGGATCCGCCGAGCGGAACGACAGGATTTTCATATGGCGGTTGAGCACGAAGGGAACGCGCAGATTGTCGAGGGTGATGACTTTCGACACCAACTCCGGATGCTGCCGGGCGTAGTACATCGCGATGTCGCCGCCGTTGGAATGTCCGACCAGCGTCAGGTGATCGTAATCGGCGTTCGGTTGCAGCTTTTTCAATTGCCCGAGCACGAACAGGATGTTGGCCTCGCCGCGTTCATAGACGGCCTGCCGGCCGACGTAAGGCAGGCCGACCCTGGTGACGAGCGGCGGATCGGTCGGCAAATCCTGCTGGATGCTGGCAACCAGATATCCCCGCGCCGCAAGGACGTTGGCGAGGAAGGAATACTCGGTGTTCTTGACGGTGTTGCCGTTGCTGATGATGGCGACCGGAAGCTTCCAGTAACCGGCATTGGCCTTCATCTCATAGTCCCGGCGCACGGCAATATCCACCGAGACGGGGCGCGCCCGCGTGGCGTCGAAAAGATCCAGCGTCTCGTGTCGAATGGCCCATTTGCTGGCGGCGACGTAAAGGCCGCCGCTGATGAGGCAGAGCAAGGCAAATGCAGCCAAGGCCCGTTTCATCGTTTCCATCCCGATTTATTCTTATTCAATAATTGGTATTGAAACGCACCAAGCACGACTTCGGGGCAGGCGGCGGCGAATTAATTTTAAGAAAGTTTTTGCCCTGCAGCATCGGCGCGGGAGGCAAAAAGGCCGAAACTTGGCCTAGCCGGCCGCTTGTCCGGCGGTTCGACCGGTAGCCTGGTTTGCCCCGGCTTTTTCCCTGATCATGGCGACGACGGCGTCGGTCACCGCCGTGATGGCGCCGCGCCGATAGGCCCAGCGTTCGTCAGGGGCGGGCGCCGCGATCACCATGGTCGCATTGGCCTCGAACAGCAAAAGCTCGCCGTCGGCGCCAAGTCCGAAATCGACGCCGGCATAATCGAGGCCGAGCGCGTCGCGTATCTGCTCGAGCGCGCCCATCGCCTTGTCGCCGAGCACCGCGGGCATATCGGCCAGAAAGGCGGCTTCCTCCGCCCGATGGTCGGGCTGGTCGGCCATGTCGGAGGTGAAATAATGCACTTTCCAGTTTCGGGATATCGCCAGATGCAGCGGATGGATTTTTCCTCCGATCATCATCGCGCGGTATTTGCGCGCGCTGCGGTCCTTGCCGCGGGCATCGAGATATTCGATCGCGAGAAGTTCGTTTCCCGGCAGGCCGGCGGCGGCTGCGGATAATTCGTCGGCCTTCTCGACCAGGATGAAATTGCGCCCGGTATGATAGCCGGGAGAACGCAACAGCAGCGGGAACGTAAAGCCGCGGGTTGCGATCCCTGCCGCGCCAGCGGGA
>DNXO01000046.1:1778-2821 GCA_003506895.1 Acetobacteraceae bacterium
GGCAGGGCGGCGAGCCGCTCTGCATTGCTGATGCGCCCGGTCTTCATCACCGCGCGGGGATCGTTGATGACAGGAGCGGAGCTGCGCGCGATCAGACGGACCGCGGCTTCCAGCGCCGGCCCGCAGAGGTCGGCATCGCCGATCGCGTTGAAGATCAATCGATGCGGCGGCAAGGAGGCCTGGGGATCGAGATAATCCGTGACGGCAACCGACGTCTGGAAGATGCAGTCATCAAGGAAGGGCGCGGTCGGGATATTGCCGCCGCCGGAGGAGACCAGTTGCAGCAGCGCCAGCGGCGGCGCGCTGCCGCGATAGGGCAGGCTCGAGATGGCGTGGCCGGCAAAACCCTTGCGGAAATGCTCACGCGCGCCGTCGCGGTCGCCATTGTCGGCGAGCACCGCGCCCAATCCCTGATGCGCCTGCGCATGATCCGGGTCGGCGCGCAATGCCGCCTCGTAATGCGCGCGCGCCTCATCATGCTTGTTGGCGCGAAGCAGGAGATTGGCGAGGTTCACATGCCCCATCGGGTTGTCGGGGTGGTGCAGGATCGCCTCGGCATAGACGCGGCAGGCGGCGTCGATGGCGCCCATGCCGGTCAACAGCGTTCCGAATTCGTTGAGCGCGCTGAAGTTCGCAGGCGCCCGGCGCAGGATATCGATGAAGGCCGCTTGCGCATCGTGCCGCCGGTCCAGCGCGCCAAGCAAGGCGGCGCGCTCGATTTCGCTGTCGATGGCTTCGCCCTCCCGGCGCGGATGCGCGAGCAGATCTTCAAGCTGACGCAGTCTTGCTTCCTGTGCTCGCCGGGGAGCCCAGCCGCTGCCTGCAATGTCGCGGGAGACGGTCGCGTTCTGTTTCAATGCGGTCACGGTACAAGAGATGTGAGAGGGGGCTTTCGAGCCCGCACTATCGGCTGATTCGCGTGCGGTGCGTATCCGCAAAAATGTCGGCGCCAGGCGTGGCTGGCATTGCCCGATATTTCCGCGCCGGCGCTGGCAATGTCGCGTTACTGCGATTGAGGGAGGGTGACTTTAAATTACGCACGA
>DNXO01000046.1:3141-3511 GCA_003506895.1 Acetobacteraceae bacterium
GCGGAACGCTTGGCGCGGAACTCATTTCACGCCCGAATAGGACAGTGATTTTGACCAATCGGCCGGTTCCATTTCGCGCCAATTTTGCAACAGCTGGTTGAATTCGCAAGCGAAGGGACGCCGAGAACTTAATTGGGTGTAGCGTTTGGGATATGGTGTTTGCGAGATTTCGGTTTTGTAGGCTGGTGGCTTTATTGGAGAGAATGATGCGAAATCTGAAATTGATTGTGAGCGCTGCTGCCATTGTGAGCACGCTGGTTGGCATCACCGCGGCGACGGCTGCGGACTTGCCCGCCCGGACCTATACCAAGGCGCCGGTTTACGTCGAACCCGCTTTCAACTGGAGCGGTTTTTACGTCGGCGGCAATAT
>DNXO01000046.1:3909-4133 GCA_003506895.1 Acetobacteraceae bacterium
TGGCAAATGTCAAATTGGGTCGTCGGTTTCGAAGCCGACCTTCAGGGTAGCGGCGAGAAGGGATCGACATCTTTCATTTGCGACGCATGCAGTCCCGGCGGCAACATCACTTCGGAGCTGACCCAGAACTTGAACTGGTTCGGTACTATCAGAGGCCGCGCCGGCATTCTGGTCACTCCGACCATACTGCTGTACGGAACGGGCGGTCTGGCCTACGGCGAAGT
>DNXO01000046.1:4461-5757 GCA_003506895.1 Acetobacteraceae bacterium
TTTTTCCCCGGTGTTAATTCGACCCGGGTGGGCTGGACAGCGGGTGCCGGTATCGAAGGCCGCATCAGCGGAAACTGGACCTTGAAGCTCGAATATCTCTACATGGATCTCGGCACCGTCAGCGGCGGTCCGTTCGCCTCCGGAATTGCGTCGGGCCGTGTCCTCTCGGTCGGGTCGTCTTACTCCTCGCATTTCACGGACAATATGGTGCGCGTCGGCTTCAACTACCTTCTCAACGCCCCGGTGGTCGCGAAGTACTAGTCTCCTCTCGCTCTCCTCCCATACTTGGAAAGCTCAGAAAGCCCCGGCATGGTCCGGGGCTTTTTTTGCGGCGGCGACGCCGGCAAGGGCACCGCCGGAAGGCGATACAGACAAGCGCTGCCGAATCTGTAACATGAATTGTCAAAACGGTGCGGTGAGACGAGGCTGATGGAGGCCGTGACCGATCATTCGCGGAAGGGCGGGATGGTTCCTGCCGTGCATATCGACGGCGATCGCCGTGACCTGCGCCTCGATGCGTGCCGCGGGCTCGCGCTGTGGTTCATCTTCATCGATCACGTCCCCGGCAACGCATTCGCCTGGCTGACGCTTCGCAATTACGGCTTCAGCGACACCACCGAAGTGTTTGTGTTCGTGTCCGGCTATACCTGCATGCTGGCCTACGGCGGCGCGTTGCGCGAGCAGGGCTGGCCGACGATCGTGACGCGGAGCTTGCGGCGCGGCGTCGAAATCTACGCCGCCTTCCTGCTGCTTTTGATCGGCTATTTCGTTCTGATCTGGCTGGCCGGCGGCGGCAGCCGCTACCTCGACGAGACCAACACGCGGTTCTTTTTCGAAAATCCCGGCGCCTCCCTCATGCACGCCGTGGTCCTGCAATATACGCCGGTCAACACCGACATATTGCCCACCTTCGTGATGCTGCATCTGGCCTTCCCGGTCGTGCTGTGGCTCCTGATCCGCCACCCCGCGGCGGCGCTTGCCGTGTCGTTTTTGCTTTATCTGATGGTGCAGCTCTTCAGCTGGCAGGTGCCGGCTTGGCCGACCGGCGAATTATACTTTAATCCTCTGGCGTGGCAGATCCTGTTCGTGTTCGGCGCCTGGTACGCCGATCGTGGTGCCGGACGGCTCAGGAGGATCGTGCAGTCGCGCGCCATGCTGTGGCTTGCGGCGCTCTATCTCGCGTTCAGCCTCGTCGTCACGCTGAGCTGGCAGATCGAGCCGCTCAAGTGGCTGATCCCCGATGTGGTGTCACGACTGATATACCCGATCTACAAGAGCCATCTCGCGCCGGTGCGG
>DNXO01000046.1:6019-6188 GCA_003506895.1 Acetobacteraceae bacterium
CTGGCGATCGTGGTCTCGCGGCTGACGCCGCACGATTGGCACGGGTTGATGAAGCCCTGGATGGCGGTGATGATCCGCTGCGGCGAAAACTCGTTGGCGATTTATTCCGTCAGCATCCTGCTGTCGTTTGCGGGCTTCGTGTTGCTGAAGGGGATTTCCGACAGCCTTG
>DNXO01000114.1 GCA_003506895.1 Acetobacteraceae bacterium
GCCGAGCAGAGTCAGCGACCAGGCCGCGACGAACAATGGCAGTGCGGATTGCAACAGCAGCGTGTTCAGCGCCTGGGTATGTTCCAGCGCCCAGTATTGCAGGGTGTTAAAGGCCGAGATTCCGGTGACGGAGAGAAAGATCATGATGCCGAGCGAGGCCCGGATCGTCGGCCAGTCATGTTTGAGATGTTTCCGGGCCATGGGAAAAATGACGAGGAACGCCAGCGACCAGCGCAGGAACGACAGTGTCACCGGTGGAATATGGCCGGCGGCGAGGCGACCGACGATGGCGTTGCCGGCCCAGCACAGCGCGGCGATCGAGAGCAGCAAATAGGGTTGATTGGCGAGCCAGCCGCTTGGCGAAGTGGCGTCGGAGGTTTGATCGGAAACAGACATGCGGCAGCAGTTCTCGGCCTGGTTCATGGCGCCGCGGCCCGGCCCGGCGTGTGACACCCGGCCGGCATCTTCTTGCCCGGCTGTTTCACAGATACAGATTTTCGCGACGGATCAATGGAAAAGGATGCATCGCGACCATGCGCCGGTCCGGCCAACCCGCGGGCACGCCGGAAAAGGACGCAGGGAACCGCCGGCGGCGGGACCAAGACCCACGGCGTGACCGTGCGGAGACCCGGCGGCCGCGCCCCGTCGGGTCCACCGTTTGGCTCAAGCCGTCAGCGCCTGCACGATCGCGTCCAGCGCCGTGACGGCGTCGTTGGGATCGAGCTCGATCTGCAATCCGCGCTGTCCGCCGTTCAAATACACACTCCTCTGCGTTAGCGCCGCCCGGTCAACCGCCACCGGAACCCACTTCTTCTGCGCGAACGGGCTGATGCCCCCGACATGATATCCCGTCAGTCGTTCGGCATCGGTCGGTCTCATCATGCTGGCGGTCTTGCCGCGAAACGCCGCCGCGAGCTTCTTCATGCTGATTTCGCGATCCGACGGCACCACGACGCAGACCGGCTTGCCATCGACTTCCGCCATCAGCGTCTTCAGCATGCGGCACGGTTCGATGCCGAGCGCTTCGGCGGCCTGAAGGCCGATACGCTCGGCATCGGGATCGTAATCGTAGGCGTGCAGCACGAAGTCGACGCTCAGTCTCGTCAGCGCCAGCGTCGCGCGGGTGGTTTTCGACACGGCGCGATCGCTCCGTCTTCATTTCGCGGGAGTTCAATGGTTAGCAGATCCCGGACAGGGCTGCATGGCGGCGTTTGTACCATGCCGGCGGGGGCTCTCTGTGCCGGAACCCGGTAATCCCCGCTCCCTCTGGCTTATGGAATTGACCCACGTCAATGACCGGCCGGCGTGGGCCAGTGTAGAAATTCCAGGTCTCACCATTCAGAAGGGATTGCGGCGTCATGAGCAATGTTGGATCGGCCGATCGGGTTGTGCGGTTCGTGGTGGGGCTTCTGCTCATCGCATTCGCTATCCCCCTCGGTTTCCCCCAGACCGGCTGGAACTGGGTCGGCTGGATCGGTGTCGTGCCGCTGCTGACCGCGACCTTTGCCTATTGTCCTGCTTACACGCTGTTCGGCGTTTCCACCTGTTCCGCCAAGCCGCAGAGCTAACGAAGCACCGGAAGATGGTCCTGACCCGGGGGCCCGAATTTCACGGAGGCGTGATGTGGCCGCAAAATTCAGAATTGTCCTGATCTCCTCGGCGGCACTGGGCATCGCCGCGCTGCTGGCGACAGCTACCGCGCAGCCCTATGGTCCCGGATCCGGGATGATGGGCCGTGGCATGATGGGGTCCTGGATGATGGGCGGCCGCGGCGCCGGCGGAATGTGCAATGCTGGGGGGACCGGCTTCTCCGGCTGGCGAGCCGACCGGATCGCGGAATTGATCAAACCGACCGACGCGCAGCGCCCCAAATTCGAGGAATTCAAGGCGGCATCGATCAAGGCCGCGGAGGCCATGCGCGATACGTGTCAGGCCGATGTTGCCGATACCGTCGTCGCCCGCGCCGAAGCCATGGAGAAGCGCATGGAGACGATGCTGCAGGCGATCCGGACGGTGCGGCCCACGCTGGAGGCGCTCTATGCGACGCTGAGCGACGAGCAGAAAGCCCGTCTCAATGCTCTCCCCCATGGCGGCCGGTTCTGGCATTGGCGCGATCGCTGATCAGGCAAGGCGCGGAACACCGACGGTTCGTCCGTGCGGCCTGTTCCACCTGATCCTGTCGCGAAATCGCCGGTTGATTTCTTGTTGCACAGGCCAGGCAAGAGGCTGTACGGACCTGTCCGCTGCCGCCGCCCGCCGGTCGTCCCGGGCTATCCCCGTGGCCCATCGGGCGCCAGCTGTCGCCCGCCAAAAATTTTCCGGGGATATCAATGGGTTGAACCGGCCTCCAGGCCTGATTGAGGGCGCCTTCTTGCTTGCGTCAGTAGCCCGCATCCTTTATCCGATGGTGTGCCTCGCATGCGACCGGCTCCGGCCGTGATTTAGGCTGGGCGCATGATCCGGAAGAGCGTGCCCTCGGGTTTGACCCGAGGGCAGTGACCGTTTTTTCGAACCGATCGTGCTCGAACGAAGATTAGTTGCAGAGGGAATACGCGCGAAATGGCCAACGTTGTCGTCGTCGGCGCCCAGTGGGGCGACGAGGGGAAAGGCAAGATCGTCGATTGGTTGTCGGAGCAGGCCGATATCGTCGTTCGTTTCCAGGGCGGTCACAATGCGGGCCACACGCTTGTCATCAACGGCGAGAC
>DNXO01000156.1:0-11351 GCA_003506895.1 Acetobacteraceae bacterium
GCCGCCCCACCAACCCCGCGCGCATTCCAGCCGGCGCTTTGGGCCGCTGGTATCAGTCTTTCGGTGGATTGGTATGAGCCGCCGGCCGATCCGAACGCTGGGTTCGCCGCTAGAGCCTGATAGGTTCAGGTTGAACCCATCCGGCCGCAGGTCGCTTTGTTTGAGAGGGCGATTCACGTCTGACGTTGGATCAACCTCAGACGACCCCGCCCTAGCCCGTCAGCCGCACCAGCCGATCGAACTCGGCGACCGACAGCGTTTCGGCGCGCCGTTCGGGGGCGATTCCGGCGCTTGCCAGCAGCGCCTCGCCGCCCAGGGCGCGCAGCGAACCGCGCAGCATCTTCCGCCGCTGCCCGAACGCGGCGGCGGTCAGGGCCTCCATCCGGGCGAACAGCGCCGGGTCGGGCTGGGCGGCATGCGGGGTCAGGCTGACGACGGCGGACCACACCTTCGGGGGTGGCGTAAACGCGCCGGGCGGCAGGCGCATGACGATGCGCGCGTCGCAGGTCCACTGGGTCAGGACGGACAGCCGCCCATAGGCGGGGGTGTCTGCCTCGGCGCAGATTCGTTCGGCGACTTCCTGCTGGAACATCAGCGTCAGCCGCTCGAACGAGGCAGCCTTGCGGAGCCAACCCACCAACAGGGGGGAGGCGACATTATAGGGCAGGTTGGCGATGATCTGGCGCGGCGTGGGCACCAGCGACGCCATATCCACGGACAGTGCATCGCCCTCGATCACCTTCAGGCGGCCGTTCGCGGTTTCGGCGAGTTCACTCACCGCGCCGATGGCGCGCCGGTCCAGTTCGATCGCGGTTATATCGTGGGCGGCGGTGGACAGCAGGGACCGTGTCAGGCCACCCGGCCCCGGCCCGACTTCGATGACATGGCGGCCGGCGAGGTCCCCGGCTTCCCGCACGATCCGATCCGTCAGGTTTCCATCAAGCAGGAAGTGCTGCCCCAGCGAATGGCGCGCGGCAAGGCCGTGACGGGCGATGACCTCGCGTAAGGGCGGCAGTTCGGCCACCGTCCGTCCGTCTCAGGCGCCGTTCCGGCGTATGTCGACGGTCGCCTTGCGGTGAAGCTCCCGCATGGTTTGGCGTGACAGCATTTCCACGCGTTCGTTCAACAGGCGCCGCTGGACTTCCGCGGCGGTGATTTCCCCGATATTCCTCTCCTCGCGGGTGCAGACGGTCAACACCGCGATGCCGTCGTGGGAAATCAGCGGTTCGGTGGCCTTGCCGAGCGGAATCGTTGCCAGCAATTGACGGAATTGGGGCGGGTTCACGCCTTCGACCCGTATTTCGCCGGGATTGATCGCCTTATCAGCCGGGTTGGTGTTCTTGGCGAAGGCTTCCATCTGATCGCACCCATGGATCGTGTCGGTCGCGACGCGCGCCTTCATCAGCGCCTGGCGCTGCTGATCCGTCGGTTTCTGCGGATCGGTCAACGGCACGGTGAATGCGAAGAATGCCTGCCGGAGCGTTACAACGGTGGCGAGCTCGCGCCCGATCTCCCGCTTTGCCTGCAACGCCACGACCGAGAAACCGCCCGGGACGCGGATCGGGTTACTGATCGCCCCGACCGGCATTTGGCTGACGACCTGTGCGACCGCGGGATCGAGCTGGTTGGCTTGTTGCCAGCCGATCTCGCCACCTTCCAGCGCGCTTTGGTTCTGGCTGAACTGGGCCGCCACCAGGGGGAAGGCCGCGCCTGCGTGCAGTTCCGAGATGACGGTTTCCGCGAATCGTTTCGCGTCGGCGGTGTTGGCCGGATCGTCCACCGGGATAAAGATTTCGCCCAGCCGGTATTCGGTCTTGCCAACCGATTGGGCCGCCAGTTTCTGCTGTTCGGCGACTTCGGTGTCGGTGATGTTCATCCGCGGCCCGATCGTGTCGCGCAGCAGTTCCGACCATGCGAGCTGGGCGCGGATCTGGTCGATCAAAGCGGTGATGCTGACGCCCGCGGCGGCGAACTTGGCCCGCAGCGCACCGGGCTGCATATTGTTTCGGGTTTCGATGTCCTTGATCGCGGCGGCGATCTGGGCATCCTGGATAATGATCTTGCGGCGCTGCGCTTCCTGCACCCGCAGCCGTTCGTCAACCAACTGACGCAGGATTTGCGCCCGAAGACGCTCGATCACTTCCGGCGACATCGGCAAGCCGGTGGAAATGGCGAACAGCCTGGCGCGGTTGGCGATGTCGGCTTCACTGATGACATCGCCGTTGACCACCGCCGCGATGCGGCTGCTGTCGGCCAGCGGCTGGTCCTTGGGGGCGGCCGCGGCGGCTGGCGGTTTCGGCTTCGGGGCGGTTCCGGCGGCCTGAACCGTAACGGGAAGTGCCAGCAGCAAGGCAATCGCACCGGCAACGGCCGGGCGCAGGGTGCCGAAACCGTGGCTTCGGCGGAGGGTCGGCATGTGGGGTACTCCAAATTCCATTTTGGCCTGCGTCCTTCGGCCGCGTCTCATAGGGCGCGATAGCCAAATTGGCCAATGGTCTTGAATGTTAGCAGAAACAGGATCGTCGTGGCGCCATTATCGCCATTGATGCTGGTGTAGCGCCGGTAGAGCCGGGAGTCGAAGATGAAGCACTCGTCCTCGTAGATCGCATCGGCACCGACTTCCACCATCTGATTGGTCGCGAGATCGCGCCTTGCGTATCCGGTGAGCCGGTAGCTGTCCCACTTCGAGGACACGGCGAGGGAGACCTCGTTGCGGGGAAAATAGTAGTTGCTGCCGGCGGGCGGGGGCGCCGGCTGGTCATAGTAATAGAACGGGTTGAAATTCGTGTAGATATAGCCGCCCGATAGCCGGAACTTGTCGACACCGAAGGACGTTACCGCCTCGGAGAAATGGGTTTGAAACGTGTTCTTGTCCAGCCGGGTCCGGTAGGTGAAGTCCAGCCAGGACGCCGGCGTGAAGGTGCCGCGGGCAACGATATCCGACACCTGGTCGTGCAATCCGGACGACTCGGGGAAAAGATTGTTCACGCCCGTGCGATAGGATTGCCCCACCAACCCGTCGAACGTCACGCCGCCCAGATACCAGGCGCCATGCATGGCGGCGTTCGCTCGGGTGCCGCCGTCCAGCCGGTCGATGCCGGTGAAGCGGTTGAAGCCGAACAGGTTGGCGTCGGTGAACTGAAAATCCAGGCTGTCTTCGTTCGGATAGCGTTGCAACTGGCTGTCGCCGGTTTGCGGGGCGAAGATGACCTGGACGATCGGCTCGATCAGTTGGGTGCCCCAGGCGCCCCCGTCGCGGGCGAACGGCCAGTGCATGTCAACGCCAAGCTGCGGCAGCGCCCTTGCGTCGGCGATGTGGCTCTGCGGGGCGTAATTCGGCAGTTCGTTGAACTGGTTGGCGTCATAGGCCGCGGCGTCGCCATGCAGGGTGACCTTCCACTGGTCACCCAGCATGCCGGCAAACGGGCGCTCGTAATCCACCGTCAGTGACCCGCGCCGGGTGTTGGTGCCGGAGGACCGGGCGACGTTGAAGGCGCCGGTCGAAACCGAAAGCCGCCCGCCCAGCGAGTCGGGCAGGCCGAAATAGCTATACTGATAGCGCGGCAGCACGATCGGCAGGGTGCTGGTGTTGAGCGCGGCGTTCAGGCCCTGATACAGCTTGGAGTCGAGGCGGGTATAGGATCCCTGGCCAAACCCCTCGACGTAGAAATTGCTGGCCAGCACGTTCTGGTCGCCCGTCAGGCCCGCGACCAGGTGGAAATCGCGCACATAATCGGTGGATGTGGCCCGGTTGACGTCGAAGCCCCAGCGCCATGTGTCGTTGAACGCGAACTGGCCCTGGGAACTGAACGAACCCTGTGGTTGCTGGTCAACGTAGCCCACGGAGGTGTTGACCAGGAAGGTGCCGTCGTTGAACCGCCTCCGGTATTCGACATCCAGTTGCGGCCCGGTCTGGGTCGTCATCATCGGCAGGAACGTGGCGTCGGACTGGTCGTCGATCACCAGGTAGTAGGGCTGGCCATAGAATACGCCGATATTCGAGGATGTGCCGACCACCGGTGGAAGGATGCCGCTTTCGCGCTTGACCGACGGGTCGGCGTGCCAAAAATACGGAAAATAGGCCACCGGCACGCCGAACATTTCCAGCGTGGCGTCCTTGTACTCGATCTTCTTATGTTCCGTATCCTGCACCCCCGACGATGCCCGGATTTGCCACAGCGGCGGGTGGCTCGGGTCCTTGGCGCAGACGTTGCAGGTTGTATAGACGACTTTGGAAAGCTCGTTGATCGCGCCGCCGGTTCGTTGTGCGCCATTCGCCGCCAGCTTGCCGTTCTGCTGCAACAACGCGCGGAGATCCTTCAGGATACCGTCGTTCATGTTGTTCTGCATTTCGGCATAGTCGGCGAACATGACCTCGCCGTCCGGTTCCATCAGCACGACATTTCCGGTCGCGGCGGCAACCCCGGTGTTGCGGTCGAAGGTGATCTTATCGGCCCGCATGACGTGTCCGTTCTGCCAGGCCTCGACATGCCCGGTCGCGGTTACCAGGGACTTGTCCTTGTCGTAATCAACCTCGTCGGCGGAGAACGTGACGGGCGCGTTCTTGTCGATCTGCTTCCCGGTCTGGCGCGTCGCGATCGTGGTGAGCTGCGCCATTGCCGGGGCCGCGCACCAGCAGGCCAGGAGGCCGGTCAGAACAGATATGCCGGGACGGCCGATCGGTCGGCGGGCCTTCGGTCGCGAAAATCGGTCCACGTGGTCCATCCTCAGCCGTCTTCGGTGTGCAGCAACAATGCGACCGCGAGCATAAGCCCGGACGCCGCCGGCGCCCAAGCAGCCAATACCACGGGCAATGCGCCTGATTGCCCGATTTCTTCCGCGATCTTCGACACCACGAAAAGCGCGAAGCCGGCGGCGACGCCGCTGCCGATCATCTTGGCCACCCCGCCCCTGCGGGCCGGGCGCATCGAGAAACCGGCGGAAACCAGGCACATGGTCGCCGCCAGCAGGGGAAGCGCCAGCAGGGCCTGAAAATGCAGCCGGTGCCGAACCGATGAGAATCCGGATCGGTCGAGCAAGGAGATGAATCCCGGCAGCGCCCAAAACGACAGCGTATCCGGGGAGGCAAAACTCTCCTGCACACGCGATACGGTGAGATCGGTGGGCAGGTTCAACAACTGCGGTGGGTCGGGTAACTGGTCGGGCCTGATCGTGCGGGCGTTTTCGAGCACCCAGGTCCCGCTGGTGAGCGTGGCGCGTGCCGCTTCAATGCGCGACAGCAGCCTGTCGTCGCCATCCAGGCGGAACACACTGACCTGCTGCGCCGTCAACTGCTTGCCCTGCAGCCTGACCTGCTGGGCGTGAATGATCGCCACCCCACGCGGCGAGGTCTGCCGGTCCGATTGCCGCAGCCAGAGCTGGCCGCCGTTCAGTGCCAGCGGGCCGCCGCCGGATCGCAGGTAGGCGTTGTCCAGCGCCTCGGCCCGCGCCAGCATCACGGACGACACCGGACTGACCAGGGTGGTGGCGATGACTCCGAACAGGAAGGCGCACATCGTCGGAGCGGTCAGGAACTCCCAGGCCGAGACGCCGGCGGCGCGGGCGACGATCAGTTCCGAGGACCGCGTCAGTCTCCAGAAACACAGAATTCCGCCCAGCAGGATGGCAAAAGGCAGGATCTGCATCGCCACATAGGGCAGGCGCAGCGCCGCGATCTGGCTGACCAGGCCGAAGCTGACCTCGGGATGCGAGGCCGAGCGGCGGAGCAGTTCGATGAAATCGAACATCGCCACCAGGCCGGACAATGCCAGCAGCATCCCGACGACCGCGGTCGCGAACTGGCGCACGATATAAAGCGACAGGGTGATGGCGGCAGTCACCGGGTCAGGCTTCCGCCGGCCGGGCCTGGAACAGGCGAATGGGCGGGCCGAACAGCAGCCAGCAGCAGGCCAGACCAGGAATGATCGCGTGCAGCCACGTCAGGAACAGCAGGCTGCTCTCGCGCGCGGCCAATGTGCTGAAAGCGAGGCCCGTTGCCAGCAGCCCCACCATGACGCCGACCGTGACCAGGGGGCGCAGCATGCCGCCGTGGCGCCGGAAGATTCCCCCCAGCGCGGAGAACAGGCCCACCATGGCATAGGACAGCGTGGTCAGCGGTTCGGTCAGCCGGCGATGGCCCTCGGCTTTCCACTTCGCGCGGTCCCGCTCAAAAAACGGGTGCGGATCGAGCAGCGCGGTCAGCGGCATTTCCGACATGTCGATCGGGCGGGCAACCTCATCTTTTGTGGCTTCGGCCAGATCGATCTCATTCTGCTTGAAACTCAGGACGTCGAGGCGGCCGGACTGATGGTCGATTTCCTGCCTGCTACCGTCCAGCAGCAACACGCGGGGGCCATTTGGCCCGTCCAGCAGGCGGCCGCGTTCCGCCAGGATTGTGGCATGCGCGGTGGGGTCACGGGCGTCGTCCACCATGATGCCGAGCAAGGTCCCGGCCTGGTCGCGGGATCTGACATAGACCGTCAACTTGTCGGACAGCGGCGTGAATACGCCGTCCTGCAGCAGGAAAGCCGCGAGGCGATTGCGGATTTCCCACTGGAACGTCTTGAAGTCCGAGGTCGCGGCAGGGACGGCCCAGAGGCTGAGGCCGTAGCCGAACGCGGTCGCCAGAAGCGCCACGGCCAGGGCCGGGCGGGCGAGGGCCCAGGGCGACAGGCCGGCGGCGCGCATCACCGTCAACTCCCGGTCCGCTGCCATCCGCTGATAGACGAACTGGATCACCACATAGGTGGTGATCGGCAGCATGACGGCAACGAAGCTGGGAATCAGCAACGATGTGAGGTGGATGAAGACGAAGAACGACAGGCCGCGATTGACCACCAGGTCCACGAATCGCAGCGACTGGACCAGCCAAATCAGCGCGGTCAGGCCGCTGGTGGTGATGACCAGGGCGAGCAGGACCTGGCGGAAGATATAAATATCCAGCCGGGAAATCGTTTTGCCGGAGCGCATATCGCTTTCTGCGGCAGCCCATGCCGCGATGCAACCGGACATTTTTGGCGCCCTGGCCGCGACTCGGCGCCTCGGTCTGAAAGCATCCTTGCGGTTTGCCGGGTTCGGCGACAAACAGCCGCCGCATCGTTGTGTCATCCGCCCCCGGCGGAGGCCGGGAATGGAGGATTGACCACGCCCATGGCGGCTGAAACACGAAACCGTGATCGGATCGGTGGCGGTACGCCGGCGGAACGATGGCTGCTCGCGGCCGCGACCTGGGCGGTGCTGCTGCTGCCCGCCGCATTGATGTATGCTCGCGCGTTCGGGGACGGCGTGCTGAGCGTGATCGCGGTGTTGTTCCTGATCAGTGCCGGGATCACCCGCTCATGGGGTTGGTTGAAAGCGCCCTGGACGCGTTTGATGCTGGCGTTCTGGGTGTGGATGATGGTTTGCACATGGCTGGCGGGGTCGCAGCACGCCCTGGCACAGGCTACGGCGTCGATTCGCTTCTTCGTATTCATCGCGGCCCTGGAGACCTGGGTGCTGGCGGACCCGGGAACGCGTCGCCGGCTTTGGTATGTGATCCTGGGTTGCGCCGTTTGGATCCTGATCGAGTGCTGGCAGCAATATCTGTTCGGGGTGAACGAGATCGGCTGGCCGCGCTGGGCGGACGGTGCCCTGACCGGCCCGTTTCGGGGGCCGACCGCGGGCGGGGCATATCTGATGGTGTTTTTCCCGGCTTTTCTGCCGCTGTGTTTCTTGCTGCTGCGACGTGACAAGGCGATGGAGCGGCTTGCCGGCGTCGCCGTGATGATCCTGGCGGCCGCGACAATGATACTGATCGGCCAGCGGATGCCGGCGTTGCTGATGACACTGGGGCTGGTGGTCAGCGGGTTGTTGTTCCGGCAGGTGCGCTTGCCGGTGATCCTGACGATCGCGGTCAGCGTGGCCGTGCTGGCGTTGCTGCCGGTGATCTCACCGCCGGCGTTCGAGAAGCTGGTGGTGCATTTCACCGAACAGGTTCAGCATTTCTGGGCGACTCCCTATGGGCTGATTTTCGGCCGTGCGATGACGATGATTCAGGCGCACCCCTGGATCGGGCTGGGATGGGATGGGTTTCGCGACAACTGCATGAACCCGACCTATCTGGGGGGCGTGTCGTGGCTGCCGGTCAGCGATCCCGCCAGTCCGCTGGGCTGCAACATTCACCCCCATAACTACTGGCTGCAGATCGCCACCGATGCCGGGCTGGTTGGAGTCGTCCTGTTCGCGGCGCTGGTGGTGCTTTGGTTGCGGCGTATCCGCGGCGTGGCTGGCGATCTGGGCAACGACCGGCGGGCGGCGCTGCTGGTGATCGTGTTCGTGGTGATGTGGCCCATTGCCTCCGCCACGTCATTGTTCACCGTGCCCAATGCGGGCTGGATCTTCCTGATGGTCGGCTGGGGTCTGGCGGAGGCCCGATGGGGGTTGGCCGAATTGGGTTCGGTAGTCGGGTCCGGGTCGCGGCAAGCCGGGGCAGGGCGGGAAAAAATCGCATAAGAGGCACAGAAGCGGCCTGGACCACGGCGCTGATTCCCGCGCGGTGCAGCCAGCCGGCGAGTCGCATTTGCGGCGCCAGGGTGAGCGCCAGGGTTCGCTGGTAGGTCGAAGCGACCTGGTTCGCGAGCCATGCCTCGGCGGCATGTTGCCCGCTGTGCAGTGCGATTGCCATGCCGTCACCGGTCAACGAGGGGATGACCGCCGCCTGATCGCCGAGGCGGAACAGGCCGCCGGGACGGGCCTGGTATCCATAGGGGACTCCGGCGACCGCGAGCGGGCGGTGCAGGAGCGGGTGGCTGCCCGACAGCATCGCGGCGAAGCGGGGACTATGGCGTCCGATCGCCTCGGTCAGGCCAGTCCATGCACCGCCATAACGCAGGAAGGCCGTTTGCTGGACGGCGATGCACAACACGACTCGCCCGTTCTCGACGCATTGCATGCCGGCGTAGCCACCGGGGAACAGGGTCAGCTCCGTCGCGCCTTCCAGTTTCCGCGCCGATTCGGGTGCCAAGGTCAGATAGGTTTTCAGGCCGACGGCGCCCTGGCCGGTCCACACGCGGGCGTGGCCGCGCAAGTCGTGCTTGCCGGTCGCCAGGAAGACGGTCTCGGCTGACATCGCGTCCTGACCGGCGATTTCAATCGTCCAGGCGTCGCCGTCGCGGGTCAGCCGGCGCACCGTCTGGCCCGTGCGAACGATCGCCCCCGCATCGCGTGCCCGGTTCAGCAGCGCCGCGTCGAGCGTGCGGCGGGACAGGCCGAAAGCGGGAAAGGGCAGTTCGGTTTCGGCGACCCGGTCGCGGTGGATCAGGCGGACGCGGCCGATCGGAGCGGCACCGAGCGCGGCGGGATCAACGCGGAAGGATCGGGCGTGCAGGATCGTGTCCAGGCTCAGGAAGTCGCCGCAGACCTTGTCCGTGGGCCCGGTCGTTCGCTCCAACAGCGTCGGGCGATGACCGGCGCGGGCGAGGGTGATGGCGGCGGCGCACCCGGCGGGGCCGCCGCCGATGATCAGCGGGTCCCGACGCATAGGCGGAACGGGATGTACCAGGCGATGAAAGCGCGTTCTTCGCTGATGCCGGCCTGCCGCAGGAACGTCTCCCACTCCGCCCGCCGGAAACCTCGGGCGATCGAAATCTGGCCATCCTCGCGCACGAATCGGTGCCAGAAGGCGATGCGGGCCAGGACGGGGAAGCCGTAATAGGCGATGGCGTGGCGGTGGATGTCGCTGATGAACCATCCCTTTGCGGCGTTATCCTGCTGCCAGCGGAGGAACGTGACGACCTGCTCGTCCGTCAGGTGATGGGTGAACTGGGAGCTGACGATGAAGTCGAATTTCTGTCCCGGTTTGTAGGCGAAGGCATCATCGTTGATGAATTCGATGTTGGCGGCTGGATCGGTCGCGGCCTTCGCGGCCCGGGTGGCCCAGGGGTTCAGATCGATGCCGGTCAGCCGGGCGCCGGGGAAGCGGCGGCGGATGCGGCGCAGGCCGTCGCCGTGGCCGCAGGCGATGTCCAGCAAGGAGAAGTCCGCGGTCGCGTGCTTTGCCAGCCAGGACAGCATGGGGCGATGGGTCAGGGTGGCGACGTTGACGCGGGAGAGATCGCGCAGGCACCGGCTGTAATCGTCGAAATCGACGCAATCGGTATCCATCCGTTCCGGTGTGTCGCTGCGCCTGGACAGGTTCATGGGCGGTTGAACGCGAAGGTTTCGACGCTGAGGCCCGGGCCGAACGCCATGCCCATGCCCGGGCCGCTTGCGTCCTTGTCGGCGAGAATCCGTTCGAGGACGAACATCAGGGTGGCGGAAGACATGTTGCCGTAGTCGCGGAGGATTTCCCGCGAGTATCGCAGGGCATCGGGCGGGAGATGCAGGCCCTGCTGGACGGCGTCGAGAATCGAGCGGCCCCCGGCGTGAACCGCCCACAGGTCGGGTTCGTCCGAGGGGATCAGGCCTGGACCGTGCTCCGGCAGCCAGCGGCGGATGCGGCCGGGGACCTGGCCGGAGAGATGCATCTCGAACCCCTGGTCGCCGATCGTCCAGGTGATCAGGTCGTGGCTGCGGGGAATGATCGTGGCCTGGAAGCGCCCGAGTGCTAATCCGGTCGGGTGGGCGGTGATGAGGGCGGCAGAGGCGCCGTCGCCGAACAGCAGGAAGCTCAGCATCTTGGGGACGTTCTGGAAATCCTCCTGCAGATGCAGGCTGCACAGCTCCAGGTTGACCACCAGCACGCGGGACGCCGGATCCGCCCGCACGATCTGGTCGGCGAGTTTCAGGGCGTTCACCGCGGCGAAGCAGCCCATGAAGCCGACGATGGTGCGCTGGGTGCTGTCGGGCAGGCCAGCGGCGCGCATGATCTGGAAATCGAGGCCGGGCGCGGTGAAGCCGGTGCAACTCGCGACGATCAGATGGGTGACGCCGTCCGGCTCCAGCCTGTTGACCGCCCGCATGGCGAGATCAAGCGCGTGCGGCTCATACAACGCCATGCGGGCGGCGGTGGAGGGGAACGCGCCGCGGCGGTAGAAGCCGGCCGCATCAAGGACCCTGTCGCGTGGCAGGGGGCCTGGTTCGATGATGGCGTAGCGGTGCTCAATGTCCGCCAGGCTGGCCATGCGGTCGAACAGCATACGCTTGTGCCAGTCGGCAACGGCGTCGCGGCCGAATTCGACGAAGGCTGCGTGGATGTCATGCGGAGGGACGGCGGTCGCGATGCGGTTGATCCAGGCCTGGGTCACGAGCAGTCCCTTGCGGTTTCACATGATGTGGGGCCGCAAGGACGCTACGCCAGGGTGCGAGTGATACCAGCGGCCCAAAGGGCCGACGGGATGCGCGCGGGGTTGGTGGGGCGGCCGCGCGCCCAATCA
>DNXO01000156.1:11569-28902 GCA_003506895.1 Acetobacteraceae bacterium
GGGATGCGCGCGGGGTTGGTGGGGCGGCCGCGCGCCCAATCAGCAGGATACCAGCCGCCCGCCGACTAACAAAAGAGTCGAAGCGCCGGGCGGCTGGTATCAGTGCGCGAGGATCATCTTCGGGTCGATGGACGTGCCCATCGCCATATAGCCCGCTCGGTTGGGGTGGAGCTTGTCGCCGGGGCCTCCGGTTGAGGAGTTGGGTTGGTATTCCGCTTTCAGTTCGCCGGTCTTGGGGTCGAGGGTGACCGCGTCGAAGTCGATCACGCCGTCGAAGATGCCGGCTGTGCGGATGAACTTGTTGTATTCCTGGCGTTTTTCGTTGTTCACCGTCGCGCCGTAATTAGCGTTGGTGCTGTTCAAGGACGACGTCAACGTCGCCATGTACACGCGGATGCCGGCGGCTTTCAGGCGTTTGACGATATCGCGGACGCCGTTCTCGACATCGGCCGGGGTGGCGTTGGCGTTGCCGAAGTCGTTGATGCCCTCTAGCCAGATCACGGCTTTAACGCCGGGCAGGGTCAGGACATCGCGGTCCAGCCGCTGGGTTGCCGCCGGGCCGCCGGCGAAGGGATTGGCTTGGTAATCGTTCGGGCCGATGACCATGCCGCCACCGATTCCGGCGTTCACAACGGAAACCTTGTTGCCGTACAGCGCGTGGACGCGGCGCGCGAACACGTCGGGCCAGCGGTCGTCGCCGTTGATCGTGGAGGCGGTGCCGTCGGTGATCGAGTCGCCAAACGCGACGATCGCATGGGTGGTGGGGGGCGCGCTCATGTCCACCGCGTCGAGGAAATACCAGGATGTGGAGGAGTAGGGGAACGCCTGTTCGGTGGTCTCCGCGGTATGGGCGCCGCTGCCGGGCGGGGCGATGTAGGAGGTGGTCAGTGCTTTCGCGTGCCAGGTCATCGGGCCGCTCTCGCCGTTGACGTGGAAAGAGACCGCGAGGCGGCGGCCTGTCAGCATCTTGTCGTTGGGATCGTGGACGAAGGGGAGGGCGACGGGGTCACTGACCGCGGAGGCTCCGGGTGGGATGGTGATGGTGGTTTTGTTGCCGAAGGTGATCGGGCGATTGGTGCCGGGAAGGACGGCGCTGCCTGATTGTTGCAGGCCGACATGGACGGCGTCGAATGTGACAGGTTTGGTGCCGAAGGCGTTGGACAGGCGAATGCGGGCCTGGGTGCCCCAGATGTCGGGGCGCACGATCAGGCGGAAGGATTGGTCGGTCGCGCCCTTCGCCGGGTCGGCGAAGGCGAACCGCAGTTCGGGTTGCGCGGTGGGATTGCCGACGGGGTAGGGGCCTTGCGCGGAGGCGGCCCAGGCGACGACGAAATTTGGCGGGGCGGCCAGGGTTGGGGTTGTGGCGGCGAGCGAGGTCGCGAGGACGAGGGCGGCGACAAGGCGGCGCGTGATGGTTGGCATGGCGGTTGGTTTCCCCCTGGTTCGGCTTGGATGCCGGTCTGGATGGACTGTCGCATTGGGGGTGGGGTTACGCAACCGATGCGGGCTGACCCAAGGCCGGTGAACCGGACCTGATACGGAGTGCTCTATTCGCCGGTGGCCCGAGCGGCCACCACGTCCGCATAGAGGTCGAGGGCCGATCGCCCGGCGGGGGCGATATCGTAGGTCCCTCGGGCAACTTTCGCGAACCAGCCATAGACATTGTCCCGCAGGATCGTGCTGGCTTTGGTCACCCCGGCGGCATCCCGCACCGAGGCTGTCTTCATCGCGCCGCCCCGTGCGAGTTCCTTGGCGCAGGCAAGCGCATCCTCGCGGTAGGCCGTTACGCGGGGGCGTTTGTTGGTGCCGCCCAGATTGTGGTCTCCGGACCGGCGGAGGAATTCGCTTAGCAGTTTCGCGCGTGATTTTGGGCGTTTGCGCGGCTGGTAGGGTGCCGGGTCCGCGTGTACGACGACGTTGCCGTTCCGCACCGATAGAAGCCCGACCCCGAGCAGGCGGCAGAGGCGGGAGGCGTCGGGGACCTGGGCGTCCCAGTTGCCGCGCGCGGTGCGGCCCTCGGGCACCGCGACGGCGACGTAAACGAGGTCAACCGCCGGGAGGCGTTGCAGCGCCTGGTAGAGCACGGGCAGGCCGAAGGTGAGTTTCAGTTCGACGGCGATCATGGTTTCGCCGTTGATGCCGACGATGTCGCATGGACCGACCTCGCCCCGGACCGCGTAGCCGAGGGCTTCCAGGTGTGATTTCACCGGGGCGTAGAGGTCGCTTTCACGGCGGGCTGGGGTCGGAGGGGCAGTCATGGGCGCGGTGATGTTAGTCACGAAACGACTGGTGCGAAACGGTGAATGCCGGGATTCCCGACAGTGCTATTATTCCGCTTGCCTGGCCTGCAAAACCCCGGTCGCCGTGCCTTCACCAGCCGCGAAATAAGCCCCGGCGGCTAAGGCAACACCTTCCCGGGATTCATGATCCCGGCTGGATCGATCGCCGCCTTGATCCGCTGCATCAGCGCCAGTTCCGCGCCGCCGCGCCAATCCGGCATCATGTAGGGCTTCAGCTTGCCGATCCCATGCTCCGCCGAAAAACTGCCGTCGTACTCGCGAACGACCTCATTCACCGCATCCATGATCGCGTGATCCCGGGCCAGGAACCACGCGCCGTCCGACCCGACCGGCTGTTCGAGGTTGAAATGAATATTCCCATCGCCCATGTGCCCGAACGGCACGACCCGAACGCCGGGCAGCAGGGCCTCGCACGCCGCGGTTGCCTTGCGGATGAAAGCCGGCACCTTTGAAACCGGGACAGAAACGTCATTCTTGACGCTGGCGCCCTCGCGCTTCTGCGCTTCGGAGTGTTCCTCGCGCAGCTTCCAGATCGCCGCCCGTTGCGCATCAGACTCGGCGATGGCCGCGTCCAGCACGATCCCGTCTTCCAGTGCCTGTTCCAGGATCTGTTCCAGCATCCCGCGCAATCCAGCACCAGGCCGGGGCGAGGCCAGTTCGACCAGCACGTAGAAGGCGGCCGGGGTTTCCACCGGCATCGAGGCGCCGGGAATGTGCTTCAGCACGAATGACATCCCCAGGCCGGACATCAGTTCGAACGCGCTGATCGAGGCGGCATCGTGTGCCTGGAACCGGGTGAACAGCGACAGCGCCGCTTCGGGCGATTCGACGCCGCACAGCGCGACGGCGATTTCTTTCGGCTGCGGCGCCAGCTTCAACACGGCGGCGGTGATGATGCCCAGCGTGCCCTCGGAGCCGACGAACAATTGGCGCAAACAGTAGCCGGTATTGTCCTTCCGCAGCCGGCGCAGCCCGTTCCAGATGGTGCCGTCCGGCAGCACCACTTCCAGTCCCAGCACCAGATCGCGTGCGTTGCCGTATCGAACCGTGTTGTTGCCGCCGGCGTTCACCGCCAGCACGCCGCCGATCTGGGCGGTTCCCTCGGACGAGATCGACAGCGGCAGCAGGCAGCCTTGGTCCGCCGCGGCCATTTGAGCGGCCTTCAGGGTCACACCGGCCTCGATCGTGAGTGTCATGTCGGCGGGGTCGAGGTCGCGGATGCGGTTCAGGCGGGCGGTGGAGAGAACCAGTTCGGACCCGTCCTCATTGGGCACGGCACCGCCGACCATGGAGGTGTTGCCGCCCTGCGGGACAACCGGCGTTCCCGACTGGGCGCACAACCGGACGACGGCGGCGAGTTCCTCCGTCGTGCCGGGGCGAATGACGGCGCTGGTGCGGCCCTGATACAGCCGCCGCCAGTCCTCCGCATACGGTGCGGTATCCGACCGCTCGGTCAGGATCCCCCGGTCGCCGACGATGGCGCGGATGGCGTCGAGCAGGTTGGCGGCGGGTAGGGCGGTGTCGGGCATGGACGGTTCCTCTCTGCCCGCTGTTTACCCCGGCTTCGCTGGGATGGCGAGGCGGGCGGCCTGCTTACAAACTCCGGTTCGCCCGAGCGACCACGGCCTCGAACAGGACCTGACAGCCGGCCTCGGCTTCCTCGGGTTCGATGCTTTCCGCCTCGTTGTGCGACAGCCCGTCCTTGCAGGGGGTGAAGATCATCGCCGTCGGGACATGGCGCGCGACATAGACCGCGTCGTGCGCGGCGCCGGAGACGATCTCGCGGGTCGAATAGCCTAGTTTCGCGGCACCCTGGCGGACGAGATCGACGCAGGCCGGCTCAAACGGTTGCGCCGGTATCTTGAACAGTTTCGTCAGTTCCAGCTTCACCCCGCAGGCATCGGCGATCGCCTGTGCGGCGGGCGGGAATTCGGCGTCCAGGACGTCAACCTCCGCATCCTGGGGGTGACGGAACTCGACGGAGAAGCGGACCTCCCCGGGGACGACGTTGCGGCTGTTGGGGGAGACGTGCAGTTGCCCGACCGTGCCCCGTCCGTCCTCGCCGCGGGCGCGCATCATCCGGTCCACCAGTTCGATGATCCTGGCGGCGCAGACCAGCGCGTCCTTGCGGGTCGAGGGCGGGGTGGTGCCGGCGTGGCTGTCCTGGCCGATCGTCACCGCGTCGTACCACACTTGCGCCTGCGCGCCGGTCACGATGCCGATCTGCTTGGCCTCGCGCTCCAGGAACGGGCCTTGCTCAATATGCAGTTCGAAATAGGCGTCGGCCTTGAATGGAGCGGCGGTTTCGCTGCCGCGGTAGCCGATCTGGTCCAGGGCGGTGCCGACCGTGGTGCCCTCGGTGTCGGTCAGACCCAGCGCCTTGTCCAGGGTGAAGATACCTGCCCAGACGCCGGACCCCATCAGGCTGTGGCCGAAGCGGCTGCCTTCCTCGTCGGTCCAGTTGATCAGTTCCAGGGGGGCCTCGGTGGTGATGCCCAGGTCATTCAGGCTCCGCATCACCTCCAACCCGGCGATCACACCCAGGGCGCCGTCGAACTTGCCGCCGCTGGGCTGGCTGTCGAGATGGCTGCCAAACAGCACCGGCGCCCGCGACGGGTCGCGGCCGGCCCTGCGGGCGAACATGTTGCCGATCGCGTCAACCCGGACCGTCAGGCCCATTGCCTCGCACTCGGAGCGAAAGCGATCGCGCGCGCGCTTGTCCACGTCGGTCAGGGTCAGGCGGCGTACGCCGCCCTTGGGGGTTGCGCCGATCTGCGCGAAGCCCATCAGGCTGTCCCACAGGCGTTTGCCGTCGATACGTTGATTTGTGTGTGTCATGTTTGTCTGTGCCATGAGAGGCATCTTGCCCAGCGGGCGGCTTCCTGCAAGCCTGTATTGCATGAGTGCCATCATGCGAAATACCGATCTTGACAGCCCCGATGTCTGGCAGGCCCGCGTGGACCTGGCCGCCTGCTTCCGAGCGGCGGCGCGACTGGGGCTGCACGAGGGCGTCTGCAACCATTTGTCGTTCATGGTTCCCGGCCGCGACGATCTGTTCATGGTCAACCCCGATGGCTGGGCGTTCAACGAGATCACCGCCTCGCGCCTGCTGATCTGCGACTTCCACCGCCATGTGGTGGCGGGCGACGGGGTGCCGGAGGACACGGCGTTCTATATCCACGCGCGCCTGCATGCCCGCGTTCGGCGTGCCAGGGCGGCGTTCCATACCCACATGCCGAATGCCACCGCGCTGAGCATGGTGGAAGGCGATCCGCTGATCTGGGCCGGGCAGAGTTCGCTGAAGTTCTATGGCCGCACCATCGTTGACGACGCCTATAACGGCCTTGCGCTGGACGAGTCGGAGGGCGACCGAATCGCCGCCGCGGTCGGGGACGCCGACATCGTGTTCATGAAGCACCATGGCGTGCTGGTCCTGGCGGACTCCATCGCGAAGGCGTGGGACGACCTGTACTATTTGGAACGCGCCTGCGAGGTGCAGCGCCTCGCTCAGTCCACCGGGCGGCCCGTCGTGCCGGTTCCGAAAGCGATCGCCGAGGCAACGGCCGCACAGATGCGTCATGAGGGCGGACGTGACTCGCCCAAGCTGCATTTGGACAGTATCAAGCGGCAACTCGATCGAGACGCCCCGGAGTATCGTCAGTGACCCGACTTATGCCTGTAATGATGGCGTTGCTCAGCTTCACCGGCTGCGCGCTGGTCGATCAGCGGACCTTCGCGCCGGCGCCGGAAGCGAAGGCTCAGCCAGCGCCGCCGCCCGTGCCGGTGGTGATCGATACCCGCACGCCGCTGGTTACGATCGATTACACGATAGCGTCGCCGGACTACGCCGAACTGCTGCACTACGCGGTGATCGCGGCGGAGAAGCGGAATGCCGACGTGCAATATGATGTCTTGTCGGTGACGAAGGACGCGGCGGATGCCCCCATCGGGCAGGAGCGTGCGACCGGGGTGATGAAGGCGATCATGCGCGACCGTGTGCCCGCGTCGCGTATCCATTTGGGGATGCGGACCGACCCAACCCTGGCGGCGAGCCAGGTCCGTGTTTACGTCCGCTAAGGGTGACGGCCATCGGCTGATCACCGAACGCACCGAGGGCATTGCCCTGGTGCTGTTCACCGCCTGTAGCTGGGGCCTGACCTGGCCACAATCCAAATTCCTGCTGACGATGCTGCCGCCGTTCACGATGCGCGCGACCGGCGGCTTTCTGGGATGCGGCTTCGCATTCCTGGTGGCGCTGATGCGGCGGGAGCGGATTTGGCCGCCGGCTGATCAATGGCCTCGGCTGCTGGTGTTCTCGATGCTGAACTATGGGTTGTTCATCGTCCTGGGGACCGAGACGCTGGTGTATCTGAAGGCGTCGGAGGCGGTGGTGATCATCTACACGCTTCCGGTCTGGGCATCCTTGCTGGCGTGGCCGATGTTGGGCGAGCGTCCGACGGCGTTGAAAATCGTGGCCTTGGTGCTGGCGCTAGCGGGGGTCGCGCTGCTTGTCGGGGCGGATAGCGCCGAAGCAAGCTGGCAGAAACTGCCCGGGGCGGTGATGGGCGTGGCGGCGGCGATCCTGTTCGGGTTGGGCACGGTGTTGGCCAAGCAGAAGCCGCTGCGCCTGCCGCCGACCACGTCTGTCGCATGGCAGGGCTTTCTGGGCATGACGCTGGTGGCGGTGCTGGCTTGCTTCGAAACCCCGGACTTCGGGCGGGTCACGGCCGGGGGATGGGCCTCGATCGCCTATATTTCGACCATTCCGATGACGGTGGCGTATCTGACGTGGTTTCGGGCGCTGCGGCTGGTGCCGGCCTCGACCGCGGCGACCACGGTGCTGCTGTCTCCGGTGGTGGGGGTGATCGGGTCGGGGTTCCTGCTGGGTGAGACGTTCGGGCCGCGACAGATCGTGGCGCTGCTGATGACGCTGACGGGGGTGGCGCTGGCGGCGCGGACCTAACCGCCTATCGCTTGAACCAGCCCACGATCCCCTTTGGCGCGGCAATAACAAACCCGACCAGCAGCACGCCCACCAGCAGCAATGACAGCGCCGAGGAAATCGTCACCGTTGCCACCTGCTGCAACGTGCCCAGCAGAACCGCGCCGATCACCGGACCCAGCCAGGTCGCGGTGCCGCCGATCAGCGGCATCGCGATGGTGTTCACTGCGTAGCTCAGGCTGAAGCCCGACGCCGGATCGAGATAGGTCACGTAATACGGCAACGGCGCGCCCGCCATGCCCATCAGGCCACCCGACAAGGCGGTGGCGATCAGCTTCAGCTTCAGGGTGGGCACGCCGGTCGCCTCGGCCGCGACCTCATCATCGCGGATGGCGGCGAAGCCGTATCCCAGCTTGGAATGCTGGATCGAGCGAGCGATCGAGACGGAGATGACCGACAGCAGCAGCATCA
The DNA here is from genome assembly GCA_003506895.1 of Acetobacteraceae bacterium. Taxonomy (GTDB): domain Bacteria; phylum Pseudomonadota; class Alphaproteobacteria; order Acetobacterales; family Acetobacteraceae; genus Rhodopila. The sequence continues at coordinate 19,283 of DNXO01000156.1, forward strand.
CGACGAACAGGTACTGAATGTAATCACCGGTGAAGATCGGCGAGGCGGCCGGCCGGATGATATAGGCGCCGCGCGAACCGCCGACGAAGTTCCAGTTGGTGATCAGGGTCTGCGCGACAACCGCCATGGCCAGCGTGGCGATGGAGAAGAACGTGCCCCTCAGCCGCAGCGTCAGGTAGCCCATGCCCAGGCCGACGAGGCCCGATATCACCCCGCCGACCAGCATCATCGCCGGCAGCGGCAGCATCGGCATGGTTTTGTGGAGCACCACGGTTGTATAGGCGCCCAGCGCGAAGAACGCGGCGGTGCCGAAATTCACGTAGCCGGTGAAGCCGCCCAGGATATTCCAGGCCGTCGCCAGCACGATGTATTGCAGGACCACGTAACCGGCGAAGAACACATAGGCGTTGCCGATGAACAGCGCGGCGCCGAACGTGGCGGCGGCCACCAGCAGCGAGAACAGCACGAAGCGGACGTTTCCGTTCATCAGCGGCGCCCAAACAAGCCGGCGGGACGAACCGCGAGCGTTAGCAACAGAAACCCGAACGCCACGGCCGGCGACCAGGACGGGCCGTAGAAGGTGGAGGTCAGGCTCTCCATGATCCCCAGGATCATCGCGGCCAGCACGGTGCCGCCGAAGCTGCCCAGGCCGCCCATCACGCAGATCGCGAAAATCCGGCCGATATAGTCGCGGGCGATCGAAGGCTCGACCGGTTGGATGATGATCAGGATCGCGCCGGCGACCGAGGCGCTGGCGATCGACAGCCCGAATGCGATCCGCTTGATCCGGCTGGGGTCGGCGGCCATCAACCGCAGCGCTGATGGATCCTGCGCCACCGCCTGGATCGCCCGGCCGATGAAGGTGCGGGAGATATAGATCTGCAACGCGCCGACCAGGGCCATCGACACCAGGAACGGCACCAGAAGCCGCAGCGGCAGATCAATAACGCCGACATGCAGGCTGGGGCCGACGTAGGGCGCGTCCACCAGCCGGTAATCGACGCCGAACACCAGGACCAGGGTGACTTCCGTGATGAACAGCAGACCAAAAAAGAACGCCAGGCCGCGGATGGAGGCGTCACCTCGTCGTTCAAATGACACGTCGTAGATATAATAGATCGCCACACCCAGCAGGTAGAACGCTGGCATCAGAACGATACTGCTGAGGATCGGGTCGAACCCGAACACGCTGTTGGCGATATAGGCGGTGTAGGAGCCCAGGATGATGAACGCCGGATGCGCGATATTGACGATATCCAGCATGCCGAAAGAGATCGACACGCCGATCGTCACGGCCGCGTAAAAGCCGCCCAAAAGCAGCCCGGACACCAGGGCGTTACTTAGCAGATCGAACGATAGGAACATTGATTCGCTTGTGACGTTTCCGTTTCCTAGCCTGCCGGAAGCCGGAGCGTTTGGCTAGACCGGTTTGGCGGGACGGTGGGGCGGATCGCTCTCCCGCTGGTAATCACCTGATTGTCCTGTGGATTGGGCACGCGGGCGCAAACGAGAATTCGACCGATAGGGGGCAACAATGGCAGCGACCACACAACCACGCACCACCGATGGACTTCCCTCCCTTGATGATTTTTTGGACGCGGAGGGAACACGCGAAGCATTTCAGGCTGTGGCGATCAAGGAGGTATTGGCCTGGCAGATCGAGCAGGCGATGAGAGTGCAGCATCTGTCTCGTAAAGCGTTGGCCGAGCGCATGGGGACAAGTCGGAGCCAGATTGGACGGTTGCTTGACCCCAAGGACGGCAATGTGACGCTGCTGACCTTGCGGCGCGCGGCCGAAATGATCGGGAGGAAGGTCAGGCTTGAACTGGTCTGAAAAGTAGGGCGGCCCTACCCAAACCGAGGCATCACCTCGGTGTGGAACCTTTCGATCGATTTCATCAGCTTCGCATGCGGAATCAGGCCATTGTAGGTGTAGCAGAACACCCACTCGACGTTTTGCCGTTTCATGTTCGCCTCGATGCCGCGGATCACCGTGTCCAGCGACCCGGCCAGGATGTATCCCTCTTTCACCGCTTCCTCGGGCGTCAGGAACGACCCGGTCTTCGGGTCCTGCATCCCGCGGCGGAAGCCGAACGGTTCGAACCATGCCCGGCCGGAGAACTGACCGGAGTCCCGCCACAGCGCCATCGCTTCCTCGTCCGAGTCGGCGATGATCACGTCGCGAAGCAGCGCGGTGCCATTGACCCGGGGGCGGCCGGAAACCTCGGCGTACACGTCGTACAGATGGTTTTCGTACACCGGCAGCATTGCCGGCAGGATGGCCGTGACGCCCTCCTTCGCCGCCCAGCGGATCGAGTTCTCCGACGACGCGAACGGCAGGAACACCGGGGGATGCGGCTTCTGGAGCGGTTTCGGTACCACGCCCACCGACTTCAGGAGACCGTTTTCCACGCCCTTGCCCCACTTTTCGGTGGTATCCAACGTCCAGGGAGTCTCGCCCGCCGGCACTTTCCAGAACTGCCCGTCATGGGTCAGCATTTCCTGTGTCCAGGCCTTCTTGATGATCTGGAAGTTCTCCTCGAACGCCGAGCGGTTGGCGGCGTCGATGGCGTCGTGCTGGTGGGGCAGGGCGCCGCTGATCCCATGGGTCTGCTGCGCCATGATATCGACCCAGCGCCGCTGATAGCCGCGCGCGAACCCGGCGTTGGCTCGGCCACCGGTCATGTGGTCCAGCATCGCGATATCCTCGGCGACGCGGATCGGGTTCGCCGCCGGCAACACGATGCCCAACTGGCCGACCCGGATGCGCTTGGTCTGCATCGCGAAATACAGGTCCAGCAGGACGGGGTTGTTGGAGACCTCGAACCCCTCGATATGGAAATGGTGTTCGGTGAAGCTGACGGAATCGTAGCCCAGGTCGTCGGCCAGTTTGACCTGTTCGGTCAGTTCACCCAGCATCCGCTGATACAATTCGGGCCGCATGCCGGCCATCCCGGCCTCGATCTCCGAACGGCTGCCGATGCTTGGCAGGTAAAACAGCGATGCCTTCACGTTTGGATCTCCCTTCATTTTTGCCGCCGCGCGGACGTTGCATGGATTCTGGCTCTTTTCGCGACTCAAGGCTAGGCTCGCGGGGCGCCGTGCATCGCGCGGCATGAACATACGGGGATGCTGAATGCTCAAAAGATCCATGCTGCTGGGAGCCGCCGGGACTCTCGCGATCCTGCTGGGTGGCGCCGCCATGCCGGCGAACGCCCAGATTCATATCGCGATGGCCGGGCCGCTGACCGGTGAGAACGCCGCGTTCGGAACGCAAATGAAACAGGGCGCGGAGCAGGCCGTGGCCGATATCAACAAGGCCGGCGGTGTGCTTGGCAAGCAGCTTGTCCTGGATGTCGGCGACGATGCATGCGACCCGAAGCAGGCGGTGTCGGTGGCGAACCAACTCGCGTCCAAGGGCGTGAAGATGGTGGCCGGTCATTTCTGCTCCGGCAGTTCGATCCCGGCCAGCAAGGTTTATGGCGAAGAGGGAATCCTGCAGATCTCGCCCGCCTCGACCAACCCGAAATACACCGATGAGGGCAGTTGGAACACGTTCCGGGTCTGCGGGCGCGATGACGAGCAGGGCAAGGTCGCCGGCGACTATCTCGCCAAGCACTTCAAGAACGAAAAAGTCGCGATTCTGAATGACAACTCCGCCTACGGTAAGGGTCTGGCGGACGAGACGGCGAAGGCGCTGCATGCCGCCGGCGGTAAGGAAGTGCTGAATTCGGCGTACACGCCGGGTGAGAAGGACTACTCCTCGATCGTCAGCCGGCTGAAAGAGGCTGGGGTCAGCGTGATCTATGTCGGCGGCTACCATACCGAGGCCGGGCTGATCATCCGCCAGGCGAAAGAGCAGGGGATGAAGGCCACGCTGGTTGGTGGCGACGCGCTGTTGACGAGCGAGTTCTGGCAGATCTCGGGTGATGCCGGGACCGGCACGATGATGACGTTCCCGCCCGATCCGCGCCTGATGAAGTCGGCGGCCGATGTGGTGTCGGAGTTCAAGGCGAAGAAGATCGATCCCGAGGGGTATGTTCTCTACACCTATGCCGCGGTCCAGGTGTGGGCCGATGCGGTGAAGAAGGCCGGCACCACCGACGCCAAGAAGGTGGCGGCGGCGCTGAAGGCCTCCGGCAACTGGCCCAGCGTGCTGGGGCCGGTCAGCTTCGACAAGAAGGGCGATACGACTGGCGGCGGGTATGTGTTCTACGTTTGGAAGAACGGCAGCTACGCGCAGATGTAGTTGGTTAGAATGTGAATCCGTCACGGCGGGCGGAGGCCTGCCGTGACGGAGAGGAAACGCGTGTTTATGCGTGTCTCACGCCGGGCAAAATCCGTGCGGCGTTGTCCCGCTCGATCCCATGCAGCACCTTGCCCTTGAACCGCTTCGCCAGTCCGGAGACATGCTCCGCTGACGTGCGATACGGAAAATCCGATCCGAACACGATCTGAGACGTCGGCACCAGCTTCGCCAGGGCCTCGATCGTCACTGCGTTCGACACCTGGGCCGTGTCGTAGAAGAACCGGTTCAGTTCGTGCTCCACCTGGTCATGGGTGATCTTTCCCAGGAACGGCGGCCGGGTCACCATCTGTATTTGTAGCCGCTCCGCCACCGCGGTCAGCACGCCGCCGCCATGCGAGAAGATGAAGCTGATATCCGGGTAGCGCCGCGACGCGCCGGAGAAGATCAGGTTGACGATCGTGCGGGTCGTATCGGCGCCATACTCCACCGCCACATCCGGCACGCCGCGCGCCAAATTCACGCAGCAGTTCGGTGTGTTGGGATGCGTATAGACAACCGCCTTGCGGCGGTTCAGTTCGTCAAACACCGGCTGGAACTCGCTGTAGCCCAACCACTTGTCGCCGTAGTCGGTCATCATGCCGACGCCATCAGCCTTCAACACGTCGAACGCGTAGGCGATTTCCTTCAGGCTTTCGTCGATGTTGGGCATCGGCAACATGGCGAACACGCCGAACCGGCCGGGATGGTCGTCGGCCAGCTTGCGGGCATATTCGTTCGACTCCCGGGCGACACGGGCGGCGTCGGCGGCGGGCAGGAAGCCGACCTGGGGGCGGGTCGGACTGGTCATCGCGGTGGCGATGCCGCCTTTTTCCATATCCTCCAGCGATGCCTCCGGCGTCCAGTTCGACATCGGCAGGTCGTCCAGCTTGGCGGCCTTGACCGCGGCCAGCCAGGGCGGGGGAGCGATATGATGATGCACATCGATGCGGAACGGCTTGGTGGCAGCGCGTGCCGAGCCGCTTAGGAAACCCAGAGCCGCCGCGCCGGTCAGCAATCCGCGCCGGCCCAGCACGCCGGTGTCACAGCATGTGCAGTTCATTGTCGTTTCTCCCCGTTTCCCGCCGGCGGTTGATCCGCTGGTCAGGTCTTTTCGGCCGCTACCTTGTGATAGCCACGGCCGTAGTAGATCAGCCCTTCATGTGCCGGACCGGTTCGCACCGCCTCGACCGAGCAGAAGAACACGTCATGGGTGCCGACCTCGACGATCTGGGTGATCCGGCAGTCGAACACGACGACCGCCTGGTCCAGCACGGGCGAGCCGGTTTCAAGTTTGTGCCAGGCGTAGCCGTCGAACCGTTCATCGACCTTGTGCTGGGTCATTCCGGCGAAGATCGGTGACAGGCCTTCCTGCGCCGGTGTCAGCGTGTTCACGCACAGCACGCCGTTCTGCTTCATCGCGGGATAGGAATCGTTGGTCCGGTTGGCGCACACCAACAGCGTCGGCGGCGAGTCCGTCACGCTTGTCACCGCACTGGCGGTGAAGCCCGCTCGGCCGCCGGGACCGTCCGTGGTGATCACGTTTACCGCGGCACCCAAACGGGCCATCGCCTCACGGTAGGCTTGCTTCTCCACGGGCACGGCACGCTCCTCCATTGGTCTGATGTCAGTATGCAGCAGGTGTGTCGGGCTGGCCAGACAAGCGGGTTTGCTGGGGACGCGCGCGAAAGTTCGCCCACTTCTGCGATGAGTGCGCTACGTTCGCCGCTCAGCGAGACGAAGCATGATGAGCCGAACCGATCCAGACCCCGGGACCTGTCACTGATGCGTTTGCCCACCGCCCTGGTGCCGCTCCGCAACGGCACCTTCCGCCACCTGTGGATCGCCAGCGTCATCGGATGGCTGGGGACCTGGCTACAGAATACCGGCGCGGGGTGGCTGATGACGTCACTGGCGCCGCAGCCGCTGATCGTGGCGATGGTTCAGGCGGCGACCATCATGCCGGTGTTTCTTCTGGCACTGCCGGGCGGTGCGATGGCGGACATCGTCGATCGCCGGGTGTTCCTGATCGGCACGCAGATCTGGACCATCGCGGCGGCGACGTTGCTGGCGGTGCTGACGATCCTGGATCTGATGACGGCGTTCTGGCTGCTGATGCTGACGTTTGCCATCGGCATCGGTTCGGCGCTGACCCAGCCGGCCTGGAGCGCGATCGTGCCCGAACTGGTTCCGCGCGAGGACATGGTGCAAGCCATCGCGCTAAACGGCATCGGCTATAACCTGACCCGAGCGATCGGGCCGGCCATTGCGGGGTTCCTTATTCTGTTGGGCGGCTCCAGCCTCGCGTTTTCGATGTATGCGGCGTCGATCCTTGCGGTCATCAGCGCACTGTTCGTCTGGAAGCGGGAGCGTCGGTTCACCGGCCTGCCGCGTGAGCACTTCGTCTCCGCGATGCGCGCGGGCATGCGCTTTGTGCGCAATACCCCGGCGATCCGGGCGGCGATGGTGCGCACCGCGGCTTATTCGATCCCGGCGTCGGCGCCTTGGGCATTGCTGCCGCTGTTCGTCCGGCGCGACCTGATGCTTGGGCCGGGGATGTACGGCGTGATCCTTGGCATGATGGGCGTTGGCGGCGTGACCTCGGGCATGCTGCTGCCGATCGTGCGGGGCAAGCTGTCGCGCGGGGGGACGGTGGTGGGATGCACGATCTTGTCCTGCGCCGGCATGGCGGTGGTCAGCGTGTCGAACCAATGGCTGCCCGCGTCGTTCGGCATGCTGCTGTTCGGGCTGGGATGGACCTCGGCCTTCGCTACGATCCAGGCGGCGGCGCAGCTTGTGTGTCCGCCGTGGGTGCGGGCGCGGGCGCTGTCGATCTATCAACTCGCGCAGAACGGGGCGCTGACCGTCGGGTCGTTCGGATGGGGCTGGCTGGGTGGCTATGTCGGCATCCCGCGCACCTTCATGACCGCGACCGTCGTCGGCCTGCTTCTAATGATCGTCGCCCGGTTTTTCAGCATCGAGGCGATCGTGCGTGCGCCCTCGACCGCCGCCGAACAACCCGCGCCGTTGCCGGAGGCGCCGGCGCCGGAGTTCGTTCCGCTGCTGCGCAACGCTCGCGGCCGGATCATGGAGATGGCGTATTACCGGGTGGAACCGACGCAGCGGGTCGAATTCCTGAAACTGATGAACGAGTTGCATAGCGTGCGCGGGCGCACCGGTGCGGTGTTCTGGCAGGTGTATGAGGACGTGGCGCACCCGGAGGGTTGGGTCGAGGTCTGGTCGATGGAAAGCTGGACCGAGCATCTGCGTGAGGCAATCCGCCTGTCCGAGGATGACAAGCGGCTGTTGGCGGCCGTTGCGGTCTTTCAGCATGAGGCGCACCGGCCGTCTCGATTCCTTGCGGTCGATCCGCAGGAGTATCTGCATGACCACGGGCCGGCACCACACACGCCAGGGAAACTGTCGGTTCAGGGGGTTGCGCGGGCTTAATGCTCAAGGCGTACCGATATGTCCGGGTTTGGTGCCACAGGAGCAATCATCACCGACGTGGCCCGGGTTCGGCATCTCGCACACATCGTTGGGATTATAGGCGCCGAGGTAGTCGACCCCGGTGACACATGTGGCGGACATCCTGGAGCACGACGCCAGAAGCAGTAGCAATAAAATCCCGCCGCTGGTCTTCAAGGGTGCCTGCCTTCCTGGAACCTGACTAACCTCGACGCCGATGCCGAGCCGGTCAATTCAAGATGGTGTGCATCACTTCACAGCGAAGGGCCGCCCGTCACGGAGCGCCTTTGCATGAGGTGGAGGAGATACTGTCATTCCACGATCAATTTTCGCTTGTGCGATCTGACGATCGCACGGGATGTGCCGACGAATCCGGATCTGCCTGCAAGCCGTCATGGCGCGGCATCGGGGTTAGGGACGAAACGACAGGCTTTATTGTTTGCAGGTAATTTTCGTGATGTAATCGGAATAATCAGAGGCGTAATGACATTGACGTGTGGCATATCCCGCGGTCGCTGTTCCCGGCACGGGGGCTTGGAGGGGCAGGCCGCCCCCCGCCACGACCCGTGCGACCGCCCCCGCGGGGCTGGAACCGGCTGCCGGCGCCGGAGGAAGTCGAGGATCGACAATGCTCGGAATCCTGGCGGCCGAGCCGCGATCAGCAAATGCGGCGTGGGGTGCGAAATGGGTGGAAGCGGGCGTCGCTTCAGTGATAATCGTTGAGCCAGCGCCTGGTTGGTTCGTTAGACGGCGGCCGATAATGCATCTTCGTAAGCGACCTGGACGTTGTTGAACCGCAGGTTATTCCTGGGCGGTGCCGTGTGGGCGCCCGTTGTGAACCGGCAGGGCCATGCTGAACTACCGTCGAGCAACCCGCTGAACGTGGTGGTGGCGGGTGGTCACCCGGGCGATCCCGAATACGGTTGCGGAGGAACGATCGTTCGGTACGGCCGACTGGGCCATCGGGTAACGCTTTTGTATCTCAATCGCGGTGAAGACCCGCAACAAGAGGATGTCGGCTGCACCGGGGCCGATGACGGTATACGTGTCCAGGAGGCTAAAGAAGCCTGTCGTATACTTGGCGCGACGGCGACGTTCGCACAGCAATGCAACGGCCGCGCAATCGTCGATAATCCGCATTACCACGCGTTCACCGAACTGCTCGCCAGCCTGGATCCGGATGTGGTCTTCACTCAGTGGCCGATTGACAACCACCCCGACCATCGCGCGATCACCAACCTGACCTATGAGGCGTGGAATCGCCTGGGCCGTAAAGCCGCTTTTTATTACTATGAGGTTTCGAATGGCGAGGACACATTGATGTTCACGCCATCGGAATATGTCGACATCACTAACGTCGAGGAACTGAAGCGTCAGGCGTGCTATGCGCATGCATCACAAAGCCCCGACCGCTACTATGCCTTACAGGAAGAGGTCGCGCGATTTCGCGGGATTGAGGCGGGATACATGCGGGCGGAAGGTTTTATCCGGCATGCACAATCGCGCCGCGGATTGCTGCCCTGAGTAATCCACGCCATTCCAGGTGGATTGAAGACAAGCGGGGTTAGGTGGGGTCATCGCGCCTGAACGCATGAGGTGATCCGCGGCCGTCCATCAGATGTCCGGTGGGGGGCGTGCATCGTAATGTCGGCGAACGCGAAGCCGCTATAAACGCCTTTCTCGAATGCCACAATGCCGTGCCGAAGCCGTTCCGGTGGGCCGAATCCGCAGATGAAATACTCGCCGCCATCGAGCGGTTCCGCGCTTATACCAGCCGCCCGAAGCTTCGACTCTTTTATCAGTCGGCGGGCGGCTGGTAATCTATTGATTTGGCGGGCGGCCGCCCCACCAACCCCGCGCGCATACC
>DNXO01000156.1:29153-35863 GCA_003506895.1 Acetobacteraceae bacterium
ACCCCGCGCGCATACCAGTCGGCCCGTCGGGCCGCTGGTATTACAACACTTCAGCGACACGATATGGCGGATTTATGGTTCGAGACACTACAACCCGCATTGATCATTGGGCCCTGAATGCCGGTTTGCGCTTTTCCTTGAAGGCACGGGCTCCCTCCCCATGATCCTCGGTCATCAGGGCGAGGCCTTGTGCCCACGCTTCGGCGTCCAGCGCGGTTTCCAACGTGGGTGTGCGCATCGACTTGAACATCTTTTTGGCGATCCCAAAGGCGAAGGTTGGGCCGGCCGCGATTTCCCGCGCCAATTCCAGGGCGGATTCGTCCAAATCGTCATCAGCAACCAGGCGGGTCACCAAGCCAAGCTGATTGGCCTCCTCGGCCGGCATGCGGCGGGCTGTGTACACCAACTCCTTGGCCTTCAGGACACCCAGTACCTGACTGAGGAAATAAATAGCGCCGCCATCAGGGACGAGCCCGACGTTACGGAATACCTGTGAGAAAACGGCAGTCTCCGATGCGACGATCATGTCGCACGCGAGCGCCATGCTCCATCCAATGCCCGCGACCGGACCGCGCACGGCTGCGATGACCGGTTTCTCGATGTTGGCGATGGCGAGAATCATCCGGTGCGCGCTCTTTAAACGGTGACGACCTGAAACGGCGGTGAAGTTGCCCATGTTGGTGACGTCGCCGCTGGCGCAGAATCCGCGACCGGCGGCATTCAGGATAATCGCGCGGATGTCGTCGTCCCGCGCCATATCCAAGAACAATTCGCTGATGCGGTCGCGCATCGCATCGGTCAGCGCATTCAGGCGGTCCGGCCGGTTCAGGGTCACCGTGGCGATGCTGCCATCGCGAGTGAAAGCAATGTGCTCCGTCATACGGCACCGTCCAGAACGACGCCGGCCGCGGTCAGGCGGTCGATCTCACCGTCGGGGTATGCGAGTTCGCGCAATACCTCCCGTGTGTGCTGCCCGAGCATGGGCGGTGGCGTGCCAATGTTGTGTGGCTCGTTGTCGAAAAGGATGGGTTGCGCGATGGTCTTCATCGGACCGAGCACGGGGTGATCGTACTGCATGACCATGCCGCGCGCGGCGGTCTGTGGGTGGTCCAACGCTTCCTGTAACGAGTTGATGGGCGCACAAGGCACACCAATCGCGTTCATCAGCGTCAGCCACTCATCGCGAGTACGAGTGCGAAGGATCTCCTGGACGATACCGACGCAGGCAGCACGATTGGCGGAGCGATCGGCGCTGGTCAAAAACCGCTTGTCGCTTGCCAACTCGGCGCGGCCGACTGCGCCGCAGAACCGGCGCCATAGATTATCGTTGGCGACGCCGATCAGGACGGGTTTGTCAGCGGATTCGAACGCCTGGTAAGGCACGAGGGATTCGTGACCGGAGCCAGGTTTCGCCGGTTCGACGCCATTTTCCCAAAAGACATGGAAATTGTAGCTGAGGAAGGACATCGCGGTCTCAAACAGCGAGACCTCGATTCGGGCGCCTTGTCCGGTCCGGCCCCGTTCGATGAGTGCGGCCATGATGCCGGTAACCGCGTGCAGGCCGGTCGTCTGGTCCACCGGTGAGAACGGGCTGCGGATCGGGTTGCCGCCCGGTTCGCCGGTCAGCGCCATGATGCCGCTGAAGGCTTGCAGGATGACGTCGTATCCAAGCGCACTCCCCATCGGACCGGTGCGACCGAAACCGGAGATGCTGACGTAAATCAAGTTGGGGTTGATCGCTTTCAGCGTTGGGTAGTCTATGCGCAGCCGCTCAGCCACCCCGGTGCCGTAGCTTTCCAGCACGACGTCCGCACGGGCAGCGAGTTTATGAACGATGGCTTGGCCTTCCTCGGACTTCAGGTCCACGGCGACGCTGCGCTTGTTCCTGTTAACGCTCAGAAAAATGGCGCCGGTCTCACCGCGGAACGGGGGCCAGCGGCGGGTGTCGTCGCCGATCTGCGTTGGTTCTATCTTGATCACCTCGGCGCCTAGGTCACCCAAATATTGGGTGCACAATGGGCCCGCGAGAACCTTGGTCAAATCCAGAACGCGTACTCCCACCAGCGGCTTCATTGATTTGGTCCTACCATTTGGTTGACAACCTTAGTAATCAGCCCTTGGCTTGAGTCAATGGCTGCCCACATAAGGAACCCAGAATCATGTCGATCGATTTCGTTCTGAACGACGAAGGCATTGCGACAATCACGATCAATCGGCCGGAGCGTATGAACGCGATGGATGCCGAACACTACCAGTTGCTGTCGGAAGCCTGGGTTATGGTCCGCGATGACCCTGCGGTGCGTGTGGCAATCATCACCGGTGCCGGCGAGCGATCTTTTACCGCTGGCGCCGACCTTAAGAGTTTCATCCCCTCGCAGCCGACAATGGCGGAGATGATGTTGACCCAAACCGGCCAGTTGTTGAACCGGGGCTTGGAGGTTTGGAAGCCGGTGATCTCGGCGATCAATGGATTCTGTGTCGGTGGCGGGATGACCCTGATGCTGGCGACGGACATCCGGGTCGCGGCCGAACACGCGATGTTCGGCGTTTCTGAAGTCAAGCGCGGCGTCTTCCCCGCCAATGGCGGCACGCAGCGCATCGCCAGACAGCTTCCGTATGCGATCGCTATGGAGATGCTTCTTGTCGGTGACAATATCGACTCGGCGACCGCGGCGCGGTGGGGACTGATCAATGCCGTGGTGCCGAAAGAAAAGTTGATGGAGACGGCTTTCGCCTATGCCCGTCGGATCGCGGCGAACGCCCCGCTGGCGGTGCAGGCGGCAAAGGAATTGGCAGTCCGCAGTCTGGACGTGGATCTTCCGACCGGGCTGCGGATAGAGCAAATCATGCTCCGACATCTGCAGGGGACTGACGACGTTCGGGAAGGAACAAAGGCCTTCGCCGAAAAACGCGCGCCGAAGTTCGTTGGACGGTAGCCAACGGTAATGCCGATGGCCCGGGTGAACGTTTAGACCAGAACCGGGCCATCGCACGTTAGCGCTCTTCTTCTTTGACAAATCGGTTCACGCCTGAGGTTGATCCGACCTCAGGCGTGAACGCTTTATTGCTTTACGAACGGGCAGCCGCCCTCCGACAGCGGACGGAATGCCTGCTCCGGGGGGAGCGTCGCGAGGATTTTGTAGTAGTCCCACGGATACTTGGATTCGCCGGGTGACTTGACCTGCAAAAGATGGATCGGGTGGATCAGTCGGCCATCCTCTCGCAAATGGGCACCCTTGGCGTAGAAGTCGTCTACAGGATTTGCCTTCATCCACGCCATGACAGTGGCACCGTCAGTAGAATGCGTGGCTATAACCCCGCGCAGGTAGTGGTGGACGGCGGAGTATGTTTCGGCCTGCTCACGGGTCGGCATACGGCCGATGCGATCGTAGAAGCGCCTGGACCAGGCGCGGGTCGCGTCATTGGTATCCCAGTAGAAGCCCGCGGTCAGGTACAGGCCCTGCGCGACCTCCAGGCCCAGGCTGTGGACGTCGGTAATGAAAAGCGCCATGGCCACGATGGTTTGGTTCTTGCCGCCGATATGAAATTCATGCGCCTGCTTGATCGAGTTGATCGTATCGGTGCCGGCGTTCGCCAGGGCGATGACCTTGGCGCCGGACGCCTGGGCCTGCAGCAGGAAGGAAGACTGATCATCAGTGTTGAATGGATGCTGCGCCTCGCCAAGAATCTTGCCCCCGTTGGCGAGAATGACGGCCTTGGCAGCGCTGGCCAGGCCGTGGCCGGCGGCATAATCCGCCGTAATCAGGAACCAGGTGTCGGCATTGCCCCGCGCCATCACCGCCCTGGTGGTGCCGGTTGACAGACTGTAGGTGTCGTCAGTCCAATGTGCGGAATACGGCGAGCATTGTTTGCCCGTCAGTTCGGCGGTCGCGCCGCCCGTAATCAGGAAGATCTTCTTTCGCTCGCGGGTGACGTTTTGTACCGCCAAGGCGATGGCTGAGTTGGGGACATTGACGATGGCGTCCACGTTCTCGGTATCCAGCCATTTACGGGCGACAGCGGCACCGATATCGGCCTTGCTCTGGTGGTCGGCACTGACGACTTCGACATGATGCGAACCGAGTTCGGCTTTCAGGTCCTCGGCTGCCATTTTGGTTGCCTCGACCGCTCCCTGGCCTGAAGAGTCGGCATACGGACCGCCGAGATCGGTCAAGACGCCTAGCTTTACGTCCTGTGCCCATGTCGCCGTGGCGGTCAACACTGTGGCAGTGCAGGCTAGAGCGAGTATTTTCGCGCGGAATTTCATGTTCGTTTCCCCGTTTGATTGTTGTCCTAAGGCAAAGGCATGGCGATACTCTCAGGCGCCACCGGCGCGACCTGTTGCCGGTAGGATTTAACGTGACGCGCCATCCGCCGCTGAGCCGCATCGGCATCGCCCGAACGAATGGCGTCTTCGATACCGGCATGGGCTCGGATGACCGCCTGCCGCACCTCTTTCGAGACGAAGTTTTCGACGTTGGATTGGTGCAGCAGATCGCTCAGCGAAGCGACCACGGCGATGAGCAGACGGTTCTGGCTGGCTTGGGCAACGGCCCAATGCCACTGGCTGTTGGCCGCGAGGAATCGCGTGTTGTCGTCACCGGCGTCCGTCAATGCCAGGGCAGCTTCGGCGATCGCGGCAATGTCGTCCGGAGTACGGTGTGTCGCGGCGAGAGAGGCCAGTGCCGGCTCCAATGCCTCACGTGCTTCCAGGACCGAGTCGAACATGATCTGTTGACCGCGGACATAGGCACCAAGCGTCCGGGAAACGCCGCCCCTGTCCGGAAGTCGAATGATGCTCCCGCCGTTACGACCAGCCTTGATGGATAGCAGACCTTCAACCTCAAGCATCCGCAGCGCCTCGCGAACGGATCCCCTGCTGAGCCCAGTACTGTCGCCGAGGTCGCGTTCATTGGGCAGGGGCGAACCTTCGGGAATATGACCAGAGAGGATCCGCTCACGAAGATGGTCGGCCAGAGCCTGATAGCTCTTGCGTCCTTGAATGCGTCCAATCGGAGGAGCTGACGCGCGGGGCATGTGGACCAATCTGTTGCCGTTGAAGGTGAGATTTAGCGCGGCGGGACGATAAGGTCAAATGGTTCGACCATTTGACAGTCAGGTTGTGGCACCATAGCTTTAGCCTCGGCGAACGGCATGGGCACCACCGCAGCGGTAGGCACTTCGAATGCTGCCCCGTTCAAGACAAAACGAGCAGAGGAACATCATGGAACGTTCATGGCTGTTTATTCCCGGCGACTCCGAACGCAAGATGGCTAAAGCCGCCGATAGCGGAGCCGATGTTATCGTCCTCGATCTGGAGGACTCGGTCGCCGCGGAACGGCGTACCACCGCCCGTGGCCTGATTTGCGAATACCTGAAGTCGCATCCTCAGCGCTCGGAGCAGAAACTGTGGGTCCGCATCAATCCACTATCGACGGAACCGGCGCTCGGCGATCTCGTTGGGGTCATATCGGGCGGTCCCGACGGCATTCTGCTTCCCAAACCCGAAACACCGAATGAGGTCGTGACGCTCGGGCTGTATCTCGATGCTTTGGAGGCCGCCTCCGGGATAACAGCCGGCCACACTAAAATCATGCCGGTTGCGACCGAAACGGCGTTGGGCATGTTCCAGCTGGGCGCGTACCGTGGCCTTACACCGCGTCTCGCGGGTCTGACCTGGGGAGCCGAGGATCTCGCTGCCGCGCTGGGAGCCAGCACCAATCGTCAGGCAGACGGTAGTTATGCGCTCCCGTACCAACTGGCTCGCTCGCTGTGCCTTATGGGCGCCGTCGCCGCCGGTGTTGCCCCGATCGATACCATCACTACCGATTTCCGCGATCATGACCTGATCAGGCTGGAGGCCGAGGACGGGCGCCGGCAGGGATTTGTCGGCAAAATGGCGATTCATCCAGCCCAGGTCGATATCATCAATCGCGCCTTCACCCCGACGGAAGCCGAAATCGCGCATGCACGGCGCATCGTCGCCGCGTTCGCCGCAGCCGGTACCGGGACGGTAGGGATCGACGGAAAGATGGTGGACATGCCGCACCTGAAACAAGCGCAGACCCTGTTGGCGCGTGCCGGTTTTGCGGGTGCTAGTTGAAGACCTCCAAACGCGGGCATCCCACAGGGGAGATCGGGGGCGTTTGGTGTCGATTTCGGGGGAGGAATTTGGTCGGCATCGGTGCGGCCCGAAGGCCGTCAGCCGAAACGCGCGGAAGGATTTGGTGAGCCCGGTGGGAATCGAACCCACGACCCCAAGATTAAAAGTCTCGTGCTCTACCGACTGAGCTACAGGCTCTCCGTGGCGCTTTGAACGCCATACACGACCGCGGGTCAAGCGTCTCCCGCGGGAATCTGGCGTGCGATCTTACCAGACCGCACGCCTGTACCAATTACGCCGCGTCGGCCGCGACGGAGAGCTTCACGATCTTGTCCGGATTGGACACCGTGCCGCCGCCACCGCTGCCGCGCTTGATCTGATCGACCAGGTCCATGCCCTCAACCACCTGGCCCCAGATCGTGTATTGGCCGTTCAGGTGCGACGCCGGCTCAAACATGATGAAGAACTGGCTGTTCGCGCTGTTCGGGCTTTGTGAGCGGGCCATGCCGCATGTGCCGCGCAGGAACTTCGCCTTGTCGGTGAACTCGGCCCGGATGTTGTCCAGGTCGCTGCCGCCGGTGCCGGTGCCGGTGGGATCGCCGCCCTG
>DNXO01000156.1:36116-36714 GCA_003506895.1 Acetobacteraceae bacterium
GATCGCCGCCCTGCGCCATGAAGCCTTCGATGACGCGGTGGAACACGGTGCCGTCGTAGAAGCCGCGCCGCACCAGGGTTTTGATCTGCTGCACATGCATTGGTGCGATCTCAGGCATAAGCTGGATCACCACCCGGCCCTGCGCCAGGTCCAGATGCAGCGTGTTCTCGGGATCGAGAGCCGGTTTCGAGTCGCTCATGTTGCGTGTCTCCTTCGTTTCAATACGTCATGATTCGGCACGTCCCGGCGATGACGTGCTGTGGGATAAGGGTATCTACTTCACGTCCGCGGCGACGCGCATATGGATGATACGGTCCGGTTGACCCACGACGCTCCCGTTCGAGCCCGTGCCGCGTTTGATCATGTCCACATACTCCATGCCCTGCACGACGCGGCCCCAGATCGTGTACTGGCCGTCCAATCCTGGCTGCGGCGCGAACATGATGAAGAACTGGCTATTGCCGCTGTCAGGCGCTTGAGCCCGAGCCATGCCGCATACGCCGCGGACGAAGTGGCGCTGACTGGCTTCAAGCGGGACGTTGGGAAGCTTGCTGCCACCGCCGCCGGTGCCGGTCGGATCGCCGCCCTGCGCCATGAA
>DNXO01000156.1:36956-48075 GCA_003506895.1 Acetobacteraceae bacterium
TCGCCGCCCTGCGCCATGAAGCCGTCGATCACGCGATGGAACGGGGTGCCATCGTAGAAGCCCTCACGCGCCAGGGTCTTGATCTGGGCCACGGTCTTCGGTGCGATGTCTGGAAGCAGCTCAATCACGACGCGGCCCTGCTTCAGGTCCATATACAAGGTGTTTTGCGGGTCCGTGGCCTGCGCGAAGGCCGGTGCCGCCACCGCCAGCGCGGCGGTGGACGCGATCAAGGTACGACGGAGCATGGATGCTCTCCTCAGCTAGAAACGGGGGTTCAGCCCCGGATACGCTTCATCACGCGATCCAGGGTAAGCGGCGGAACGAAAGAGGTGATGTCACCCCCCAGCATTGCAACTTCCTTGACCAGGCGAGACGCAATGAACTGATGCCTCTCGCTGGCCATCAGGAACACCGTCTCGACGTCCGGTGCCATTCGGTAGTTCATGCCGGCCATCTGGAATTCGTAATCGAAATCGGACACCGCGCGAAGCCCGCGCACGATCATGCTGGCACCCAGCTTGCGGGCGAAGTCGATCAGCAGCGTGTCGAACGGCACGACCTCGATGACCATGCCGTTGCGGGTTGCGATTGACTCGATTTCGGCTGTCACCAGTTCGACGCGCTCCTCCAGCGTGAACAGCGGGCCTTTGCCGGTGTTGATCGCCACCCCGACCACCAGCTTATCCAGCAACCGGGCCGCTCGGGCGATAACGTCGAGGTGGCCGTTGGTGATCGGGTCGAACGTTCCGGGGTAAAGCCCGATCCGCCGAGGGTTCTGGGTCGCCGTGTCAGTCATCGCTTCCTTCCTCGGGGGGGGGCGTATCGCCGCTTTGATCGCTGCCTTCTGGCGGCGCGCCGTTATCTTCGGCTTCTTCTTCCAGTACCGTAAAGACGCTGGTGACGTGCTCGCCCTTGTCCACGCGGAACAAGGTGACGCCCATCGCCTGCCGCCCGGTCGAGCGCACCTGATCGACCGGCACCCGGATCAGGCGCCCTGCATCGGTAACCATCATGATGTCGTCACCCTGGCGCACCGGGAAGGTCGCCGCCACGGTCTTGCCGTTGCGGGGCGCCAGCGTGATGTTGGCGATGCCCTGGCCGCCACGTCCGGTGACGCGGTACTCGTAAGCCGAAGTCTGCTTGCCGAAGCCCATATCAGTGACCGTCAGCAGCATTTCCTCTGCCACTTCCATGTCGCTGAACCGTTCGGGGGACAGCGTAACCTCGGGCACATACTCCTCGCCCTCGGGTTCGGCCGCCGCTTCGGCTTCCGTCTCGCCGTTGCCGCGCCGCTTGGCGTTGGCCAGCTTCAGATAGGCGATACGCTCTTCGGGAGTCGCGGCGACATGCCGCAACACGGACAGGCTGATGACCTCATCGCCGGTCTGCAGCTTGATGCCGCGCACGCCAGAGCTGTCACGGCCGGCGAATACCCGCACCTGGTCGTCCGACAACTGGAAGCGGATGCAGCGGCCCTTGCGAGTCGCCAGCAGCACGTCGTCGCCTTCGCGGCAGGTGGCAACGCCGACCAGATGGTCGCCTTCGTCCAGCTTCATCGCGATCAAGCCGGCGGCACGGACATTCTTGAAGTCCGACAACCGGTTGCGGCGCACGTTGCCCGAGGCCGTGGCAAACACGAGGTGCAGGCTCTCCCACAGGGTTTCGTCCTGCGGCAGCGGCAGCACCGTGGTAATCGTGTCCGACCCCAGTTCCGGCAGCAGATTGACCAGCGCGCGGCCCTTCGCCGTTGGGCCGGCCTCCGGCAGCTTCCAGACCTTGACCCGGAAAGCCTTGCCGCCGGACGAGAAGAACAGCACCCACTGGTGGGTGTGGCCGTTGAAGCTGCGGGTGACGATATCGTCGCCCCGCGTTCCGGCTCCGCTGCGTCCGCGTCCGCCGCGGTTCTGCGCGCGGAAAGTCTCCAGCGTGGTGCGCTTGATGAAGCCGTCGCGGGTGATGGTCACGACCATCTGGCCCGGTTCGATCAGGCTCTCATCGTCCTGGTCGCCCACGTAATCCGCGATGTCGGTCATCCGGGGCGAGGCAACTTCCTTGCGCGCCTCCGTCAGTTCCTCGGTCATCACCTCCATGCGGCGGGTGCGGGAGTCGAGGATTTCAAGCAGTTCGCGGATCTTGCCGGCGACTTCAGTCATTTCGGCCTGGATCTTCTCGCGTTCCAGACCGGTCAGGCGTTGCAGGCGCAGTTCCAGGATGCCGCGTGCCTGCTCTTCCGTCAGGCGCACCGTGCCCTCGGGCGAAATGACGTTGCCGGGTTCGTCGATCAGGGCCAGCAGCGCGCCGATATCCTCGGCCGGCCAGTCGCGGCCCATCAGGGCGACGCGCGCGGCGGCCGCGTCCGGGCTGGCGCGGATCAGCCTGATCACTTCGTCAATATTGGCGACCGCGATGGCCAGGCCGACCAAATTATGCGCCCGGTCACGCGCCTTGCCGAGTTCGAATCGGGACCGGCGGAGGATGACTTCCTCGCGGAACCGGATGAAGCACATCAGGCACTCGCGCACACCCATCTGTTTCGGCTGGCCATCGTCCAGCGCCAGGATGTTGATGCCGAAGCTGGTCTGCAACTGGGTGAACCGGAACAACTGGTTCAGCACCACTTCCGGGGTGGCGTCCCGCTTCAACTCCATCACGATGCGCATGCCGGAGCGGTCGCTCTCGTCGCGCATTTCGCCGATGCCCTCGATCTCCTTGGCGCGCACCAGTTCCGCGATCTTCTCGATCAGGGTCTTCTTGTTCACCTGATAGGGAATTTCAGTGACGATGATCGCGGTGCGATCCTTGCGGATCTCCTCGAATTCCGTCTTGGCGCGGATGATGATGCTCTCGCGACCCGTCTCGAACGCCTTACGGATCCCGGTGCGGCCGATGATGATGCCGCCGGTCGGGAAGTCCGGGCCAGGGACGATCTTCATCAGATCGTCCAGCGAAATATCCGGATCGGCGATCAGCGCCAGGGTGGCATCGATGATCTCGCCAGGGTTATGCGGCGGAATGTTCGTCGCCATGCCGACCGCGATGCCGTTGGCGCCGTTGATCAGCAGGTTGGGGAACTTCGCCGGCAGAACCAGCGGCTCTTTTTCCGACTCGTCGTAGTTCGGCTGGAAGTTGACGGTGTCCTTGTCGATGTCTTCCAGCAGCAGCGCCGACGCCTTCGCAAGCCGGACCTCGGTGTACCGCATCGCCGCCGGGTTATCGCCATCGACCGACCCGAAATTGCCCTGACCATCGATCAGCGGCAGTCGCATGGAGAAGCTTTGCGCCATGCGCACCATGGCGTCGTAGATCGAGGAGTCGCCATGCGGGTGATATTTACCCATCACGTCGCCGACCACGCGGGCCGATTTGCGGTAGGCCTTGTCGGGTGTGTAACCGGCCTCGTGCATCCCGTACAGGATGCGCCGATGCACCGGTTTCAGCCCATCCCGGGCGTCCGGCAGCGCGCGCGACACGATCACGCTCATAGCGTAATCGAGGTAGGAGCGGCGCATCTCCTCTTCTAAAGTGACCGGCTGCATATCACCGTACGGGCCGGTCGGCTCCAGAGGCTGGTCAGGTGTGTCGCTCAAATCTCACTCTGTCAGTTGCGTATGCCCGTCCGGCGAATAAGTCCCGCGGGCGCCTGTGAACGCCGCTAGATAGGCCGATTCCGCGTGCGTGGCGAGAGGGACTTTTTACCTTTGTCCCGGCAGGCGGCCAACTGCCCGCCTTGTGCCGATTGGCGCTGTCGATCAGGATCGCTGGCAAAGCATCTGGAGGAAGCCGATGGCTCTGCATATCGACTATTATGTCTCGTTGAATTCGCCCTGGACCCACCTCGGCGCCGCCAGGATCGAGGCGATGGCGATGGCCGCGAACGCCACCATGCGCATCTATCCGGTCGATTTCGGCGCAATCTTCGCCAAATCCGGCGGCCTGCCGCTGCCCCAGCGATCCCCGCAGCGTCAGCATTACCGCTTGCAGGAGCTGGCGCGCTGGCGCGACCACCTGTCCATCCCGATCCAGATCCATCCGAAATTCTTTCCCTCCAGCGAGGCGTTGTCCGCCAGTTGCGTGATCGCGGTGCGGGAGACGATCGGCGATCAGCCGGCGATCAAGCTGGCGCACCGGGTGCTGAAGGCGCTTTGGGAGCAGGACAGGAACCCCGCCGACACCGCGACCCTGGCCGGCCTGATCGCCGATGTCGGTCTGGACGCGGACCATGTGCTGAAACTGGGCGCCGATCCGAAATGGGCCGAAATGCGAGTCGCCGATACCCAGGCCGCGCTGGCTCGTAACGTGTTCGGTGCACCCAGCTACGTGATCGGCGACGACATCTTCTGGGGTCAGGACCGGCTGGAATTCGTCCAGCGCCGCCTGGCGCGCGGCTGATGCGCGTCTACACGATCCTGCCGCAGCGGCACTGGCGTGAAGCCGGTCCCGCCGCGCGCACGGCCGAGGCAGCCGGTTTCGATGCGTTGATGACGGTCGAACTCGGGCACGATCCGTTGGCGCCGCTGGCGTTCGCCGCGCTGGAAACGCAGCGCGTGGAGCTGACCCCATCCGTGGTTGTTGCGTTCCCGCGCAGCCCCACGATGTTGGCGCAACAGGCGTGGGACCTGCACGCGAACTCCAACGGCCGGTTCGTGCTCGGCCTCGGCAGCCAGGTGAAGGGCCATAACGAGCGGCGGTTCGGCATTCCCTGGACCGCCCCCGCGCCACGGATGCGCGACTACGTGATGGCGCTGCGGGCGGTGTGGAAGGCGTGGGAAACCCGCGGCCGGCTGAATTTCGACAGCCCGCACTACAAGCTGACCCTGATGACGCCGGACTTCTCGCCCGAACCGACCGGCCTGCCGATGGTGCCCGTCACCGTCGCGGCGGTGGGCGAGGCAATGCTGCGCGTCGCCGGTCAGGTGGGCGACGGCGTGCGGCTGCATCCATTGTGTTCGCGTGCCTATCTGGAACAGGTTTGCATGCCGCAGATGATGGAGGGCATGCGCCGCAGTGGCCGCTCCCGGCTGAATTTCGACGTGCATGGCGGCGGCTTCATCTGCACCGGCCCCGACGAGGCCACCGTCGCCGCCGAAATGGAAAAGGCTCGGCGGCGCATCGGTTTCTACGGTTCCACACGCACCTACTTGCCGATCCTGGCGCTGCATGGCCTGGAAGACCTGGGCGCCAAGCTGCACCGCATGTCGGTCGAGGGGCAGTGGGACCGCATGGGCGCCGAAGTCTCCGACGACGCCGTGCGCGTTTTCGCCGCCTGCGGCACCTACGACGTGCTGGCGAAGGAAATCGAGGCGCGTTACGGCGGCGTGGCGGACTCGGTCGATCTGCATTTCCCGGCCGGCACGTCCGTTGGGGTCATGAAGGAACTGGTCAGCGACATTCAGCGCATCCCGCACACCTTCGCGGGGTTCAATACGAACTGGTAGGGGAACGATCATGGCCACGCCAATGTTCCGTTTCGATCCCGTCGAACTGCCGCCCGAAGCGCTGAAAATGCGCGCCGAGGTCCGGGAATTCATCAAGGAGCATGAGCACCTGATGGGATTCTCCAAAAGCGAGTTCAATCGCGATTTCAGCCGAGCGATGGGGAAGCGCGGGTGGATTGGGATGACGTGGCCGAAACGGTATGGCGGGCAGGAGCGGACGGCGTTCGAACGGTTCGTGCTGATCGAGGAAATGCTGGCGGCCGGCGCGCCGCTGTCGGCGCACTATACCGGCGACCGGCAAAGCGGCCCCAATATCCTGCGTTTCGGCACCGAGGAGCAGAAGATGTTCTTCTGCCCGCAGATCGCCGCCGGAGACTTGTCGTTCTGTATCGGCATGAGCGAGCCCAACTCCGGCTCCGACGTCGCGGGCACCCGGACGCGGGCGGTGAAGGTCGATGGCGGCTACAGGATCAACGGCAGCAAGCTGTGGACATCCAACGCGCATCGCGCCGACTACTGCATCCTGTTCTGCAAGATGGCGAGTGACGGGAAGGAAGAAACCGATCGCCACGCCGGGGCGACGCAGTTTCTGCTGGACCTGAAAACGCCGGGTGTCGAAATTCGGCCAGTGCTGAACCTGCTGGGGGAACATCACTTCAACGAAATATTCCTGACCGACGTGTTCGTTCCCGATAACCGGCTGCTGGGGAAAGAAGGCAACGGCTGGAACCAGTTGACCAGTGAGTTGTCGTTCGAGCGCAGCGCGCCCGACCGGTTCCTGGTGCTGTTCCAGATGCTGCGGGAAATGGTGCGCATGGCTGGTCCGACACCGGACAAGGCGACGGCCGCCGCGCTGGGTAAGCTGATCGCGCAGTTGGCGACGTTGCGCAGCATGTCTTTGTCGATCGCTGGCATGCTACAGGATGGATACGATCCTAATAACGAATCCGCTGTCGTGAAAGACCTGGGCACGCGCTACGAGCAGGACATTCCTGTTGTCGCGCGCCAGTTGTTTCCGACCGAGCCTGAACTGGAAGCGATCGATACCTACGTCTCGATGATCGCGCGCAGCACGATGAACGCACCGCGCTTTTCCATCCAGGGCGGCACGCGGGAAATCCTGCGCGGGATCATCGCTCGTGGTCTTGGGCTGCGGTAAAGCGTGATCGTCGGAGGTGGGATCACCGGAGACGTGAATCACGCTTTAAGACAAACCGACCAGGGGAACGCCATCATGGCCATGCGCGACGAAACCCGGATGCTGCTGGAAAGCATGAACCGGCTGTTCGAGGATAAATCCACCAAGCAGGTGATCGATCGTGCCGAAACCGGCGTGTTCGCCGACGATCTGTGGCGGGCGGTTGCCGAAACCGGCGTTCCCCTGGCCGCGCTGCCGGAATCAGCAGGCGGAGCGGACGCGGAATGGTCCGATCTGTTCGCGGTGCTGCGCGTGGCCGGCCGGTTCTCCGCCCCCATCCCGCTGGCGGAGACGATGCTGGCCGGCTGGGTCGGCGCCAGCGCCGGCCTGGAATTATCCGACGGCCCGATGACTGTCGGGCCGGTGCGCGGCGGGGATCAGTTGAGCGTCGCGCGGGATGGCAATGGCTGGGTCCTGTCCGGCAAGGCCAGCCGCGTGCCGTATGCGTCCCATGTTGCGAAAACCATCCTGATCGCGGATGGCCCGGACGGGGAGATGGCGGTGGCGCTGGAAGGGACTGGCGGGGCCGAGGTCACGTTGGGGAAGAATATCGCCAACGAGGCACGCGACACCCTGGCGTTTACCCGTGTGCGTCTCGACGCCGATGCGGTGGGACCATTGGGGCAGGGGGTGTCCCGAGGGGCGCTGTATCGGCGCGGGGCGTTGGCCAGGGCAACGATGATGTCCGGGGCGCTGGAGCGGGCGATGGATCTCGCGGTCGGGTACGCCCAGGAACGTGTGCAGTTCGGCCGTCCGATCTCGAAGTTCCAGGCCGTGCAGCAGAATCTGGCGGTGCTGGCGGGACAGACCGCCGCCGCCGTGGCAGCGGCGAATCTCGGCATCCAGGCGCTGGGTAAAGTGGACGCCGAACGCGAACTGTTCCTGATCGGCGTGGCCAAGACCCGCGTGGGTGAGGCGGCGACGTTGGCTTGTGAGATCGCGCATCAGGTACACGGCGCGATCGGGTTCACCAAGGAATACGCGTTGCAGCTTTCCACCCGCCGGCTGTGGTCGTGGCGCGAGGAATTCGGCTCCGATCCGGAATGGGCGGCGAGGGTTGGGTCGTATGCCTGCGCCAACGGGGCGGACGGGCTGTGGGAGATGCTGACTGCCGCTCAAACCGCGATCGCGTAAGCCGGCCGCCGCGGATCCGCCCCGGCCCCCATCATCCCCGTCTCCGGGTCCGTCAGGATCGTCTCCACCGAACCCGCCAGCCAGGTCCAGTCCGCCCATTCCTGGATCGTGTGCCCCCTGGCCGCCAGATCGTCGCGGGTCGCCTTGTCGATGCGGCCCTCGACCGCCAGACGGCCTGGGAAGTACTCGAACGGCGCGAATGACGACGGAAAGGAATACGACGCGACCCTGGGCGCCTCGATCGCGCTTTGCGGGTCCATCCCGAAATGCATCACGTTCAACAGCACCTGGAGCATCGCCTGGATCTGCACGTCGCCTCCCGGCGTGCCGAGCGGCATCACCCCGCCTTTGTCGGTGACCAGAAGCGCCGGGTTTGGTGTCAACCGGGGCCGCTTGCCCGGCGCGACCCCGGCCGGATGCCGCGGATCGGGCCGGCTCTGCGATCCTCGTCCGGATGGCGTGATTCCCAGTCCCGGCACCACCGGCACCGCGCCCGACCCATCCGAGGGCGTGGCGCTGAATGCATTCCCCCAGCGATCCACGACGCAGCAATACGAGGTGTCCGCCTCCAGCTTCGGTAATTCCGCGTCGGTGCGCGCGAATGCCCCGGCATCCCGGTCCAGCGGCGCCGGCATCTCCCCAAATGCCCGGTCGTCGCGTAGCGCGGACGCCCGCCTAGCGATGGTGGCGGGGTCGAGCAGCCAGTCCACGGGAACGTCGGTGAAGCGCGGATCGCCGAAGTAATATTCGCGGTCGGCGAGTGCCAAATTCAAACACTCGACGACACGGTGCAGATAGTCGGCGGAGTTGTGCGCCAGGCCGCCGATGCCGACATGCTCGACCAGCGCCAATGCCTGCTGCAACGCCGGTCCCTGACACCAGGCGCCGCAGGTGATCAGTTCATGCCCGCGCCAGGACCGGCGCACCACGGGCTCGATCGCGGAGCTGTATTCCGCCATATCGGCCATCGACAGATAGCCGTCCTCCTGTTCCTGCAACCGAACGATCGCTCGGGCGATATCGCCGCGATAGAAGGCATGATGCGCGGCATCCAGGCCGGCCAAACGATCCGGCCCAGCGGCGCGATCCTGATCCGCCATATACTGAATCGTCCGCGCCAGATCGGTCTGCACGAACTTCTCACCGGTCTTTGGCACGCGGCCGTTCGGCAGGAAAATCGCCGTATTGGACTGCCAGCGCCGGTATTCGTCGGCATGCGACCCGATGGACCGTTCCAGCAACGGATAAACCGCGAAACCGTCGGCCGCGAAACGGATGGCATGCGCCGCAACGTCAGCGAACCGCATCGTCCCGTGCCGCCGCAGCGCGGTGATCCAGGCATCCGGCGCGGCGGGAACCACGGTGCGCAGCACGCCGGCGGGGATTTTCCCGCCATGACAGCGCATGAACAAATCGGCCGGGATCGACTTCGGCCACCAGCCCAGCCCGGCGATGCTTTCCGTCGTGCCATCCGCCAGCCGGATCAGGATCGGTGCGACCCCTGCGAAATTGACCAGGTCGGGTTGCAGCACCCCCAGCGCGATCCCGGCCGCGACGCCCGCGTCGATCGCGTTGCCGCCGCCCTCCAGGATCGAGAACCCGGCCGAGGCGGCCAGGTAGTGGCCCGCCGAGATCGCGTGCCGTGTGCCATAGACGGTCGGACGATGGGTCATGGGCCGAGCCTCCGCTGAAGCAGGAAAGGTGCGGCAAAACCGGGCACTGGTCCAGGGCGGGTCGATTGACAGGGCAGGGGGGCTGTATCACAAGCCGCAACGGCTCCGATAACGGGCGGCTGCTGATAAAGGGAATGGAAATGAAGTCCAAACTTCTGGCTATGGGTATGCTGTTGGCCGCCGGTTCGGCCCAGGCGCAGCCGGCTGCCCCCTCCGAGATCAAGGTCGGCGCGCTGTATGCCAGTTCCGGCCCCTATGCCAGCATCTCCATGCCGGTATTCGACGGCTTCAAGCTGTGGGTCGATCAGATGAACGCGGGCGGCGGCGTCGAGGTGAAGGCGTTCGGCAAGAAGATCCCGCTGAAGCTGATCGCCTATGACGATCAGAGCAGCACGGCCACCGCGGCGACGCTGTACAACCAGTTGATCACGCAGGACCATGTCGATCTGCTGATTGCCGACTCCGGCTCTGTATTGACGTCTGTCGGCGTGCCGATCGCCAAGGAGCATAAGCAGTTCCTGTTCGACGTGTCCGGCACCGGGGCGGCGTTCTTTACCGACGACAATCCCTATATCGCATTGATGGCGGACCCGGTTTCGACCATCTGGCCGCACTACATCTCCGACTTCCTGGCCGACGAGGGTGCCAAGGCCGGCATCAAAACGGTGGCGATCCTGTATTCCACCAACGACTTCACGGGCACCCAGGCCGCCGCGCTGAAGGGCTTCTTTGAGCGGGATGGCAAAGTAAAAGTTGTCTATTATCAAGGCGTGCCAACCTCGACATCGAACTACACCGTGCTGATCAACAACATCGCCGCGCTGAACCCGGATGCGGTGCTGGAGCTTGGTTACGTTGGCAATGATATCGCCTTCCTGCGCAACCTGCAGGACAGCGGCAACCAGTTCCGCTTTGTGTTCTCGATCTACGCCGGCACGGAAAAGGAAGAGATCGAGAAGAATGTCGGCGTCTCCGCGCTGACTAATATCTACAGCTACGTCCCGCCCTCGAACTACGTTTACAAGCCCGAGGTCGGCATGACGCAGCAGGAATTCCATGCCGCGTGGGACAAGAAGTATCCGCCGGGTTCGGGCGTCGCGTTCGGTGCCAACGCGGTTTATGGCTACATGACCGGGCTGGTGGTGGAGCAGACGCTGGCCACGACCAAAAGTCTGGACCAGATGGCTATCCATGATGCGGTCTTTGCCCTGTCCGGCAAGCTGAAGACGCTGGATGGCACGTTTGAACTGCGCAAGGACGGCGCCCAGATCGGTGAGGTGACGCCGCTGGGTCAGTTGCAGCCGGCCGGGAAGGACGAACTGAACCTCGTCGCGGTGTATCCGCCGAATTTGGCCAACGGCAAGGCCGTGATCGGGAAGTGAGCGACGGGTCTTACCACGCCGTTCCGGTGCCGCGCGGTTCTCTTCCGGCCATCCGCGCACTAAGGGGCCGTGGCGAAATAACCGCTTTAATGGACCCACGGTCGGAGCAGACCGTCATGGCGAGCGCAGGCCCGCCATCCACGCCTTTTCCCGGGCCAGCACCGCAAGTCGTGGATGGCGGGCCTGCGCCCGCCATGACGATGAGGGGCAGGCGGCTTCCGTTGAACGATTCGCTTATTTCGTCACGAATTCCAGCCGTTGAAGCGCGGATGGCCGGGGCACGCTCGGCCCCGACGG
>DNXO01000156.1:48110-61488 GCA_003506895.1 Acetobacteraceae bacterium
CCCCCGCCCGCCCGCGCCCCGCGCCCCCGCGTGCCCCCCCCCCCCCCCCGCGCGCCGCCGCGCGCCCCGCCCCCCCCCCCCCCCCGCCCCCGCGCCTCGCCGCGGCGCCGGCCGGCGGGCGGGGGCGCCCCCCCCCCCCCCCGCCATGACGATGAGGGGCAGGCGGCTTCCGTTGAACGATTCGCTTATTTCGTCACGAATTCCAGCCGTTGAAGCGCGGATGGCCGGGGCACGCTCGGCCCCGACGGAAACCGCCACGGCTAGCCGCCAACCGAATCCGGCCCGGACACCTTGGGGCTCCCTATGCTGACCGGCGCCATCGTCGCCGGCGTGGTGTTCGGCCTTTACTACACCCTCGTCGGCCTGGGTCTGAACCTGGTCTTCGGCGTGATGCGCATCGTCAACCTCGCGCACGGCGACTTCCTGATGCTGGGCGGCATTTCCGCGTGGTTCCTGTTCACCAGCTTCGGGCTGAATCCGTTCGTCTCGGTCGGGCTGGTGGTCGTGGTGTTCCTGCTGGTGGGCCTGCCGATCTACTATCTGGTGGTCCCCCGCCTGCTGCGGTCCCGCGATTCCGAGATGCTGTCGCTGATCCTGTTCTTCGGCATCTCGCAGATGATCGAGGCCGTGACCACGATCGGCCTGGGGGCGACCGAACGATCGTTGCCGCCGCGCCTGCTGGGTGTCGGGCCGATGGTGATCCTGGGCACCCGCTTGCCAAAAGCCTGGATCTTCAGCGCCGCCGCCAGCGCGATCGCGGTGTTGCTGGTGTATCTGTATCTGTATCGCACCCGCCTCGGGACATTGACCCGAGCGGTGATGGTGAGCAGGGATGAGGCGCTGGCGACGGGGATCGATGTGAATTTCGTCTCGGCCGTCGCGTTCGGTATCAGTCTGGCGCTGGCGGGCGTGGCCGGCGTGTTCGCCCCGTTCATCCTGGGCAGCATCACGCCGAACATGGGCGTTGCCATCAATATCACCGCCTTCGCCGTCATTGTCGTCGGCACCCTGGGCAATCCGCTGGGCACGCTGCTGGGCGGCATCATCTACGGCGTGTCGCTGATGCTGATGCAGACCTACCTGAGTTCCTGGGCAAACCTGCTGCCGAACCTGCTGCTGATCGCGGTGCTGCTGATCCGGCCCGAGGGCATCCTGGGAAGGAAGACGCGGCGTGCATAAACGCAATCGGATCATCCTGGATGCCGGCATCGCCACCGCCGTGGTCGCGCTGATGGGCATCATGCGCGGCGTCTATTCGAACGAGTTGATGCTGTTCAACTTCATCATGTTCCTGACCTTGTCGCAGGGCCTGAACATCATCTACGGCTTCACCGGCTACCTGCCGTTCGGCTATGTCGGCTTCTATGGCGCCGGAGCCTATGGCTTCTCCCTGGTCGTCATGCACCTGCATGTGCCAGCCATGGTCGGCATGGTGGCCGCCGGAGCCGCGGCCTTGGTGCTGGGGGTGATCCTGCTGCCGTTGCTGCGGTTGTCGGGCGCCTACTTCGCCATCGCCAGCATGGCCGCCGCTCAGGCGGTGTATGAGATCGTCGCCAATCCGGACCTGGAAAGCATTACCAAGGGGCCGTACGGCGTCTCGCTGTCCGACGTGTTCGCTCCGGCGACGTCGTATTATGTCGCGCTGGCGATCCTGGCCGGGACGCTGCTGCTGGTGGTCTGGCTTCGTAATTCGCGGTTCGGCATGTCATTGCAGGCGATCCGCGATGACTCCGTCAGCGCGGCGATGGCCGGCGTCTCGGTCGTTCGCGGCCGCACCATCGCGTGGCTGCTGTCGGCGCTGATCGCCGGGTTGGTGGGCGGCGTGTTCGCCTGGCACATCTCGGTGTTTTACCCGGACACCGCGTTCGACCTGAGTGTGTCGATTTTCTCCACCGTCTTCCTGCTGTTCGGCGGCGCCACGACGTTGTCCGGCCCGCTGCTGGGCGTGTTCATCCTGTACGGTATCTACAACATCATCGGCATCGCGGTGCCGCAGTATTTCCAGTTCACCTACGGCGCGCTGATCGTGCTGCTGGTGCTGTTCCTGCCCAATGGCCTTGTGTCCCTGCTGACGAACCGAGGCATCCGTGTCCCCTGAACCGCTTCTGCAAGTCGAAGGTCTGGTCAAGCGATTCGGCGGATTCCGAGCGCTGGATGGCGTCAGCTTCCATTTGAACCCGGGCGAGGTGCTGGGGCTGGTCGGTCCCAACGGATCCGGCAAGACCACCTGCATCAACGTGATCTGCGGGTTGTATGCGCCCGATGGCGGTTCGGTGCGGTATGCTGGCCGGTCGATTGGCGGCCAGAAGTCGCATCATCTGGTGAAGACCGGCATCAACCGCACGTTCCAGTCGCCGAAGCCGTTCCTGTCGCTGACGGTGCGGGAGAACGTGGAAGTCGCCGCCCATAACGGCAACCCGCGCCCCGGCTTCGACGTCGATGCGCTGCTGGCCCTGCTGGAACTGGACCGTTACTCGGGCCGCCCGGCTGCCGAACTGAACAGCGCGCAGCAGAAGACCCTGGACCTTGCCCGGGCGATGGCAACCGAACCCAGGCTGCTGCTGGTCGATGAACTGGCGGCCGGGTTGAACCCCGCCGAACTGTCGCGCATGGCCGATCGTCTGCGCGCTCTGGCGGACGGAGGCATGGCGCTGCTGATCGTGGAGCATCTGATGGGCTTCATCGACAAGGTCACCGACCGGGTGGTGGTGATGGCGGCAGGAAAAGAATTCTTCGGCGGCACGCTGGCCGATGCCACGCGCGATCCCGAGGTAATCCGGGTGTTCCTGGGTGGAGGGCATCATGGATAGTGTTGTGCAGCATCAAGTCATGCGCGCTGCCGGTATCGAAGCCGGTTACGGCCGCGTCCAGGTGCTCTGGGGCGCGGGACTGGACGTCAAGGCCAAGGAAAGCGTGGTTCTGTTGGGGGCGAACGGCGCCGGCAAGACCACGTTGCTGAAAGTCATCGTCGGCTTGCTGCCGGCCTGGAAAGGCTCCGTGCAACTCGATCCGGACGACGTCACTACCTGGCGCACCGACAAGCGCGTCC
Organism: Acetobacteraceae bacterium; assembly: GCA_003506895.1. GTDB lineage: Bacteria > Pseudomonadota > Alphaproteobacteria > Acetobacterales > Acetobacteraceae > Rhodopila. Next base: position 51,160 of record DNXO01000156.1, read on the forward strand.
GCCGCGGCATGGCTTACATGTCGGAGATCGGCGTTTTCCCCGGCCTGTCGATCGACGAAAACCTGCGGGTCGGCGGTCAGTTCATCGAGAGGTCGGCCCTTCGCATCCGCATGGAAGAGCTGTACGCGTACTTCCCCGATCTCGCCCACCGCCGCGGTGCCCTGGCCGGCAGCCTCTCCGGCGGCCAGCGCAAGATGCTCGGTATGGCCAAGGCGCTGGCATCTTCGCCCCGGCTGCTGGTGATGGACGAACCCTCGGCCGGTCTTTCCCCGCTGTTCGTCGGCCAGGTGATCGAGGTGCTGGGGAAATTCCGTGAATCCGGGCTGGCGATGCTGATCGCCGAACAGAATATCGCCTTCCTGGATCTCGCGGACCGTGTGTTCACCCTTGAAGGCGGCCGCATCCGGTTTGAGGGTTCGGTGGCCCAACTTGAAGCCGACGATAGCTTGCACAAGGCCTATTTCGGGCTGGCCTGATTCCCGCCGCGCATGAACAACGGACACTTCAAGCAACGCATTGACAAAGCCCGTCAGGCCGGCTCGCTGGATATGGCATTTTCATTCGTCGGCGACTTTAATGACCGGTCGCGGGAACTGGATGTGCGCATCCAGTCGGGGCGAGATGGCGGCATTTGGATATTTATTTCTCTCGCCGGCCTGGAGTGACCGCCCGTCGATAGTGCAGTGGTGTGGCTGTCTCATCGGTCGCGGTTAGCTGGCCCCGTCCGAGCCCTGACCGATCAGCGACAGCACCTCCTCGACTGGGCGGCAAAGCCTGACGCCGCGTGGCGTGACCACGACCGGCCGCTCCATCAGCACCGGGTGTTCCTGAAGCGCATCGAGCAGGCTGTCGTCGGACTTCGCGGGGTCGCCCAGCCCCAGTTCGTCAAACAGCGTGCCCTTGCGGCGCAGGATATCCCGCGGCGTCTTGTTCATCCGGTGGAGGAGGGATTTCATCTCCTCTCGCGTCGGTGGGGTCTTCAGGTATTCGATGACTTTCGGCTCCAACCCGGCGTCCCGCAGCATTCCCAGAACCTTGCGTGAGGTTCCGCAGTTCGGGTTGTGGTAGATGATCGTTTCGTCTTTCATGCAGCGGTTTCCTGCTAAATACTCAAATCCAGCAAATTATAGTCGCGTATGCCGGCCTTTGCCGCCTCGTCCCACTGGTAGGTCTCCCCAGCATGCGGCGCATAGGTGTATGGGGTCTGCTCGGGAAAGCGCTGCCTTCTCGCATCGATCCCATAGCCGATCATGGCCGAGCGTTCGCGGATACGGCCGGCGTCGTAAACCGCCGCCGCATTGTGAACCCCGCCGCCCATCACGCCCAGAACCGACCGCCGCCGGTGGAAGCCGAAGTTCAGCGTCACCCGCCAATCCTTGCTGGTGTTGGCGAAAGACCCATGCACCGCCTGCCGGTTGGTGATCGCCACATCGCCTGGCCTGCAAACGATCGGCACCGCGCCCGGCAGCCGTTCGGTGCCCGCCTCGGCCACCATCGCCCGGATGTCCATCTTGCCCAGCTTGTGGGAACCGGGAACGACCCAGACCCCGTTCGCCGGAGTGCAGCCATAGAGCTGCGCCATGAAGTTGAAGCCGTGCGAACCCTCATCCCAGTCGGGACTGTTCCAGTGGGTCAGCCCATCCTGGTGCCATGCGACCGAGGCACCGCGCCCGGGTTCCTTGATGAACATCGCCTCGTTGAACGGAACGAAATCGTCCCCGTTCACCGCGGCGGCGACAGCGAGCAAATCCGGATGGCCGTAAACCCGCAGATGCGCTTCGGAAAACTGCAACGAGCCCAGGATCAGATAGACGACGTGTTTGGGCGCGCCTTCCGCTGCCTTCGGTTCGAACATCTTCACCGGATGGCGACCGCCGGCCGCGCTGGTGCCCCCGAACGGATCGCCCAGCGGCTTTGACCAAAACAGCGTCGGCGCCTTGTTATCCACGCCCAGCGCCGGCCGCCCCTTGGCATCGACGGGCGAATGCTTTTCCGCCGGCAACCGGTCCAGGATGTTCTGAACATCCGCTTCGATATCCGCCAGTTCGTCCGCGCCCAGCACGCCTTCGAACACGTAGAATCCGCAGCGCCAGTAGGCGTCCAGGATGTCGGGATGGACCTTGCCATCCGCGGTGAACCGGATCGGGCCACGATTGCCGATGCTGAACGCGAGCCGTTCGCCCTGTTGCAGATAGGCGCGCATCGCGACTTCTTCCGGACCGTAATCGACCGTGAGCGGCTTGTTCATGCCGGTTCCTCCACTTTGGCTCCAGGATGAACCAGAGCGGGGGACGGGGTCAAACCGCGGGTGCGCTGTATCCTGCCGTCAAAGCCCCATATCGGAGACGGAGGGTTTTCGATGTCGGACTTCTTGTACTATTTGACCACCTTCGTGGAAGCGGTCGCGTCGGTATTTGGCCTGCGCTTCGCTTATGAACAGCCGCACTACACAGTGATTCAGAACCTCGGCCCAGATGTCGAAGTCCGCCAATACGATCCAAGGCTGGCAATCGAGGCCACCGTCGCCGGATCGGATCGAGATAAGGCGACCAGCGAAGCCTTTACCCTGCTGTTTCGCTATATCACCGGGGCCAACCAACGCGATGAAAAGATCGCCATGACGGCCCCGGTGCGGACGGACACTCAGCGCATCGCGATGACCGCGCCGGTGCAAACCGAGGTAAAGCCGGATCAGGTGAGCATGCGGTTCTTCCTGCCGGTGGCGGTCGCGAAAGCAGGCGCGCCGGAACCGACCGATCCGCATTTGCATCTGATCGAGGTCCCGGCGGCCACGATCGCCGCCATCCGATTTTCCGGGTCGGTTACACAGGACAAACGGGATCACCAGGCCGCGGTGCTGTATGGCGTGTTGGCGAAGTCCCAGTGGCGCCCGGACGGCGCGATCTTCCAGTTCAGCTACGACCCGCCATTCACCATCCCGTTCCTTCGCCGCAACGAGGTCGCGGTTGCGGTGCAGCGCTAACCCGCCTTACCCCCGCTCGCGCAGCGCCTTGCGAATGATTTTCCCTGTTGCCGTCATCGGAAGTTCCTCGACGAACTCCACATGCCGCGGATATTCGTGCGCGGCCAGACGGCTTTTCACAAAGTGCTGGATTTCCCCGGCCAGCGCCTCGGTGGCTGGATATTCCGATCGTAAAACGATCCAGGCTTTGACGGCCTCGGTTCGGATCGGGTCGGGGATGCCGGCCACCGCCACCATACTGACGGCCGGGTGCCGCAGCAGGCAGTCTTCGATCTCCCCGGGGCCGATGCGATAGCCGGCGCTGGTGATCAGATCGTCCGACCGGCCAGCGAACCAGAAATAGCCGTCCTCGTCCTGGCGCGCGAGGTCGCCGGTCAGCAGATATTCGCCGGCGAACTTGGCCGTGGTGGCATCGGGGTTGTTCCAATAGCCCAGGAACATCACCGGGTCCGGGCGGCGCACGCCAATCGTTCCGACCTCGCCGCGAGGAAGCACACGGCCGGTATCATCCACGATCGCCACCGTGTGCCCCGGCACCGCCCGCCCCAGCGAGCCAGGACGGATCGGGAAAAGCCCAGCGTTGTTGCTGGCGACAAGGTTGCACTCGGTCTGGCCGTAAAACTCGTTGGGGGTCACGCCGAAGGTTTCGGTCGCCCAGTCCAGCAACCCGCTGCCCAGGGTTTCGCCCCCGCTGCCAATGCTGCGCAGGCCGGGCGTGGGCCCTTTCACGCCGGCCATCCGCATCAGCTTCAGCGCGGTCGGCGGCAGGAAGGTGTTGCGCACCCGATGCCGCCCCATCAAATCCACCGCCTCCAGCGGGTCAAACTTCCGAGCTCGGTGGGCCACGACCGAGACGCCGTGATGCCAGGCCGGCAGCAGCACATCCAGCAGGCCGCCCACCCAGGCCCAGTCCGCGGGCGTCCAGAACCGGTCGCCGGGCCGCGGGAAGAAGTCCTGCGGTAACTCGACACCCGGAAGATGCCCCAGCAGGACGCGGTGGGCGTGCAAGGCGCCCTTGGGATTGCCCGTGGTGCCCGAGGTATAGACAAGCAGGGCCGGATCGTCGGCCGAGGTATCGACCGGAGTAAAACTGTCTGACCCTTTCGCCAGGACTTGCTCGAAGCTCCCGTCCGGACCAGTCACGTAGATGCGTTCCAGTTGGGGTAGCGCCTGTCGGATCAGGCTGAGTTTGTCAGCGCCGGCCTGGTCGGTGACGATGCCGCGGGCGCCGCTGTCGGACAGACGGAATTGCAGCGCGTCCTCGCCAAACAGCGTGAACAGCGGGACGGAGATCATTCCAGCCTTGAACGCCGCCAGATGCGCGATGGCGGTCTCCGGCGTTTGCGGCAACAGGATCGCCAGGCGGTCGCCGCGCTGAAAGCCATGGGCGGTCAGTGCGTTGGCGAAGCGGTTGGACTGGCGGCGGAAAGTGTCGAACGAGAACTCGGTCGCCGATCCGGTGTCGGTCACATAGATCAGCGCCAACCGGCCGCTGCCGTCGGCGTGTCGGTCGCAGGTATCGACGCCGATGTTGTAGCGTGCCGGCACCTGCCATACGAAGTTACCGTAAAGCTGGTCGTAGTTGGGCTGCCGCTGCAGCATCGGTGTTATCCTCCAGGTCGATCCGCGATACATTCAGCCGGTAATCGCGTCAGACCGAAAGCCCCGCCCCCGTGATCACATTGTATCATTGCTCCGACGCCCGCTCCTTTCGTCCGCTCTGGGCACTGGAGGAGCTTGGGTTGCCGTACGAACTGAAGATGCTGCCGTTCCCGCCGCGCTTTCAGGCCCCGGACTACATGGCGGTAAACCCGCTGGGCACGATCCCGCTGCTGCTGGACGGTGAGACGCGGATGACCGAGTCGGCGGCGATCTGCCAGTACCTGGCGACCCGCTACGGCCCGACTCCCTTGGCTGTAACGCCTGAAGAACCCGGCTACGGCGCGTTCCTGAACGCCCTGCATTTTGGCGAGGCAACGCTGACCTTCCCGCTGACCTTGGTCCTGCGTTACGAGCGGTTCGAAAAGCCGGAGCGTAAGTCCCCGCAGATCGTCGCGGACTACACACGCTGGTTCCTGGTTCGCCTGCGCGCGTTCGAGGCTGGCTTGAACGGACAGGACTACGTGGCGGCTGGCCGGTTCACCGTGGCGGATATCTCGGTCGGTTACGCGCTGATGCTCGCGGTTCGGCTTGGGATCGACGCGGAGTTCCCACCCGCCATGATCGCCTACCTGACGCGCGTTCGAGACCGCGAGGGGTTCCGGCGCGCGGACGCGGCGCAGCAGCGCGCGGCGGTGGAGCAAACCGTGGCGTTGACCGACTTCAAACCGGAGTAACCCTGAAGACCGGACTTCCTCCGCGGCCCTCGGCGGGAGTCTGGCCTTCAGGTGCCGAGGCGCCAGCCTACCTTGGATCGGATGGCCTCGAAGAAGTCCTGGTCATACGCCTTCTCGGGAGCCGCCCTGACCGCCGCGTCAATCGCATGAGCGTCGTCGCCAACCAGGATGCGCCATTTGTCGGCTTTGACCCCATCCAGGATCACTGTCGCCGCTTGCGCCGCCGTCATTGGGGCCTCCTCCAGGAAACGGCGGGCGCGTTCGGCGACCAAATACCGGATCGCGTCGTCCGTCATGGTGGATGGGTCTTTCCCCGACGCGGCGATACGGGCGCGGGCCTGGGCGATCTCGGTTGGCGTGATCTCCTCGGACTGGGTTCCCGCCTGGATCTTGCGGGAATTGGCGACGATCGAGGTGCCGATATGGCCCGGCATCACCACCGAACACCGGATGTGCGGCGCGTTGATGCGAAGGTCGGTGATCAGGGCCTCGGTGAAGCCCTTGACCGCGAACTTGGCGGCCGAATAGGCCGTGTGCGGCGTGTTGGGCCCGATCGAGGCCCAGGTGCCGTTGATGCTGCTGGTGTTGACGATATGGCCCTGGTCGGCCTTCAGCATCATCGGCAGAAATGACCTCGTGTTGTTGTAAACGCCGCCCCAGCAGACGTTGAACGTCTTCTCCCATTCCTCCCGGCTGTTGGCGATCATGCTGCCGCCGCCGCCGATGCCGGCGTTGTTGAACAGCAGGTTGATCTTGTCGGTTTCCTGTTTGTCCGCGACCTCGTCACGGAAGCGCTCGACCGCCGAGGCATCGGAGACGTCGGCGACGTGGGTGGTGATACGCAGGCCTTGTGGCAGCCTCTCCGTCTCGCACAGGCGCCTGGTCTCGGCCATCGCCCGGGAGGAGACGTCGCACATCGCGACATTACAGCCCGCGGCGACGAGTTGGCGCACGAGTTCCCGGCCCATGCCGGTTCCGCCGCCGGTGACGACCGCGATCCGTCCCGCGAAATCTTTCATTGAGTGAATCCTCCCGCCTTATCCGCTTGCAGTACCCGCGGCCGGCGGTCAGGTCTATCCCGTCAGCCCGGCCAGCCCCATCAATTCGTGCATAGCGAGGGCCGCAAGCCCAAGCGCCAGGACGCTCGCGGACCAGATCGCGACCAGCCACAGAACGCGCCGTCCCCACATCAGTGGTAGCCCTCCCGTCCGGTCACCTTGCCGCGGAAGACGTAATAGGCCCAGCCGGTGTACCCCAGGATGATCGGGATGATGATGACCGCCCCGACGAGAGTGAAGGCTTGGCTCTGTGCCGGCGCCGCGGCGTCGCGGAACGAAACGCCGGGCGGGATGATATTCGGCCACAGACTGATCGCCAGGCCGCTGTAGCCCAGGAACAACAGCAACAGGGCCAGCAGGAACGGGCCGGCGCCCGGGACTTTGCCATCGGACCCGCCGGTCAGCAGGCGCATCAGTTGGAAGCTGCTCGCCAGCACCAGGATTGGCACCGGTGCGAAGTAGAAGATGTTCGGCACCGAGAACCAACGGGTGGCGATCTCGTGGTGGGCCAGCGGTGTCCACAGGCTGACGATGCCGATGCCAATCAGCAGCACCGGCACGATCCGCTTCGCGATCCCGATCATGCGGCCTTGCAGCGCACCCTCGGTCTTTATCGTCAGCCAGGTGCTGCCCAGCAGGGCATAGGAGACGATGACGCCGATGCCGGTGAAGACGCTGAATGGGGTCAGCCAATCCAGCGCGCCGCCACCATAGGATGGGCCGGTAACGATGAAGCCGTTGATGAAGGCGCCAAGCGCGGCGCCCTGGAAGAAGGCGGCGATATACGATCCGGCGGAGAAGGCGATGTCCCAGTACGGGCGGTGCCCCTCCTCGGCCTTGAAGCGGAACTCGAACGCCACGCCGCGCAGGATCAGGCCCATCAGCATCACGATCAGCGGAATGAACAGGGCGCTCAGCAGGACCGCGTAGGCCATCGGGAAGGCAGCGAGCAGGCCGGCGCCGCCCATGACCAGCCAGGTCTCGTTGCCATCCCAGACCGGGGCGACGGTGTTGACCATGATGTCGCGGTCTGGCGTGGCCCTGATGAACGGGAACAGGATGCCGATGCCCAGGTCGAACCCGTCCATCACGACATACATCATAAGGCCGAAGCCGATGATCAGGACCCAGATCAGGGACAGGTCGAGGTTCATCATTCGCCGGCTCCCAATGGATCGATCTCCGGCCCGGCGGATAGCGGCCGGGCAGGGGTTTGATGCGTGGCTTCGATGGGTCCGCCACGGTCGGGACCTTTTCCGACCAGCTTCAGCAGGTAGGAGATGCCGATGCCGAACACCGCGCAGTAGAGCACGACGAAGGCCAGCAGGGCGGCGCTCATGGACAGGGCGGAGTGTTCCGAAACGCCGTCGGCGGTGCGCATGACGCCGTAAACGACCCAGGGCTGGCGGCCGATCTCGGTGGTCATCCAGCCGGCCAGGATGGCGATGATGCCGGCCGGACCCATGGCGACGGCGAACCGCAGAAACAGGCGCTGCCGATACAGGCTGCCGCGCCAGCGGAACCAGGCGCCGCCGAGTCCCAGTAGAAGCATCAGCAGCCCCAGGCCGACCATGACGCGGAAGGTCCAGAATATGATTGTGGCATCTGGCCGGTCCTGGGGCGGAAACTCGCTGAGGCCCTTGATCTGGCCATCCCAGCTATGGGTCAGTATCAGGCTGCCGACATGCGGAATTTCGAGTGAGTAAAGCGTCTTTTCCAGCGTCATGTCGGGCAGTCCGAACAGGATCAGCGGCTCGCCTTCACCCGGTTTGCTGGTCCAGTCGCCCTCCATCGCCGCGATCTTGGCCGGCTGGTATTCCAGCGTGTTGAGGCCGTGCTGGTCGCCGGCGAGGATCTGAATCGGCGCGGTGATCAGCACCATCCACATCGCCATGGAGAACATCGTCTTCACGCGCGGGTTATCGCGGTGTTTCAACAGATGCCAGGCGCCGGTGGCACCGACGAACAGGGCGGTCGCGAGGAAAGCGGCGAGGCCCATGTGAACCAGGCGATAGGGGAAGGACGGGTTGAAGATGACGGCCAGCCAGTCGGTCGGCTCGACGCGGCCGTTGACGACGGCGTAGCCCTGGGGCGTCTGCATCCAACTGTTGGAGGCCAGGATCCACGTCATCGAGACCAGCGTACCGGCCGCGACCATCAGGGTCGCGAAGAAGTGCAGACCGGGTCCGACCTTCTTCCAGCCGAACAGCATGACGCCGAGGAACCCGGCCTCCAGGAAAAAAGCCGTCAGCACCTCGTAGGCCAGCAGCGGGCCGGTAACCCCGCCGGCGAAGGCGGAAAACGGGCTCCAATTGGTGCCGAACTGGTACGACATCACCAGGCCGGAGACGACGCCCATCGCGAAGTTCACCGCGAAGGCCCGCGACCAGAAATGGTACAGATCCAGATAGACCGCGTCTTTGCGCAGAAGCCACAGACCCTCCAGCACCGCGAGGTAACTGCCGAGGCCGATCGTGATCGCCGGGAAGACGATATGGAACGAGATGGTGAAGCCGAACTGGATGCGGGCAAGCATCAGCGGATCGAGGTGCGACATCGGCGTCCTCTGTCTACGGGAGCGTTTGGCTTCCGTTTCTGAGATCGAGCCTGATGTCGGTTTGCACCGGCAAGTTACAATGGGCCGATGTGACGCCCTTCAAATCCTCAGCCCCCGGGCAAGCCCGGCGAGCTGAGGGGCTGAGAACTACTTTCCGGGCGCGGCGACCGCGACGGTTACCCGGACGGCAGCGCTGCCAGGCAGCAGCTTCACGCTGAAGCTGTCGTTTCCGGCGAAGCCACGGTCGGGCGTGTAGTCGATTCGGGTTTCGTCACCGACTTCGTGGATCAGGACCTTACCGTGTTCGGGACGGGCGGTCAGCAGGCCGGCGTCATAAGGCTTGGGGCCGGCTTGATGCACGGTCAGGCCACACCAGCCGCCGTCATTCGTCATTTTGACAGCGGCATCGGTTGTTTGGCCGCCGGCCGGTGCGATCTTGGGAACCTCGCAGGATTTGGCGCCGCCAACGAGGTCGGCGGAGTAGACCCGCAGTCTCGATCCAGCGGCGCCGGTGGCGGGGTTTCCTCCGCAGCCTTGCAACACTACCCCCGTCAGCAGAAGTGCCGTCCACGCGAGGGGAAGCGTCACGCCGCGATGGGTTGGGCGCCTGATATCGGTCATGTCGTCTGAGCCTCATGCAATGACGTTGTCGGGCCGTGACCCATCACGACCGAGTCGCGTCCCTGGTCCGGAGAGGCGCACATAGACTGCTTCGGGCTCCTATTGGAAGCCGGCTTTGCCGATTTGGTCGGGTGTTTGCGGCACGCGGCGGAACTGGCTGATATCGTAGCCCTGATCTTTCAGTCGCCCGAGCAAGGATTGGTAGGTGGCGTCGCCGATGACGGGCTTGCGGGCGAGGACCCAGCCGTAACCGCGGCCAGGGTAACCAACGAGGGCGGTCTGGTAGTCCAGATCGACGTAAAGGATCAGGTAGGAAAGGTACAACGGCCAGAACGGGCTCTCCCGCCACCGCGCATTCCCGGTGCCGGGGACGACATAGCCGCTCAGGGTGTACGATTTAAGCGGCGCGTCCAGCGTCTTGGGATGGGCGTTATATACGTCCGTCAGTTTGTCGCCGGGTTGGAAACTGATGTCGAAATAGCTGCCGACGTTCCCGCTTTCGGCGAAATAGGGGATGTTGGCGATCACATACCAACGCCCAGCGTAGCGGCTGAGGTCAACGCTTGGTGCAAGCGCGAGTGGTTTCGTGTCGGATGAACAGCCAACGAGAAATGCAAGGCCGAACGCGCTGATCGCAAGTGTCGCCAACCGGCGGGAAAAAATTGTCATAATGCCTTTACGCGGCAAATGGCGGGTCGGATCATACTAGCCGCCCGAAGCGTCGACTCGTTTGTCAGTCGGCGGTCGGTTGGTATCCTGTTGATTGGGCGCGCG
>DNXO01000156.1:61781-62108 GCA_003506895.1 Acetobacteraceae bacterium
CCAGCCGCACCTTTGGGCCGTCGGTATCACTCTGCCGGGAGCCAAAAGTGCGCCTTATCGGCGGCCTCGCGTCCCGGCTTGCTCCGCCGGGGCCGGGATGCTTAATGGCGCCCCGCTGTCCCGGGTAAACCGGGGTTTAACCGACAGGCTGCCCGATGACACGTTCAGTACCCAGCTTCCAGGACCTTATCCTGCGCCTGCACGGCTTCTGGGCTCGGCAGGGCTGCGTCATCCTACAACCGTATGACGTCGAGATGGGGGCGGGCACCTTTCATCCGGCAACGACGTTGCGGGCGTTGGGGCCGAAGCCCTGGCGGGCCGCCTATG
>DNXO01000156.1:62445-62568 GCA_003506895.1 Acetobacteraceae bacterium
TCAATATCAGGTCATCATGAAGCCCAGCCCGGCGGATGCGCAGGAACTGCTGCTGGCTTCCTATCGTGAGATCGGGCTGGATCCGCTGCGGCACGATTTCCGCTTTGTCGAGGACGACTGGGA
>DNXO01000156.1:62855-66987 GCA_003506895.1 Acetobacteraceae bacterium
CTGGGGCCTGGGCTGGGAAGTCTGGTGCGACGGCATGGAGGTGGGCCAGTTCACCTATTTCCAGCAGGTCGGCGGCATTCCGGTCACCTATCCCAGCTTCGAGATGACGTACGGTCTGGAACGCCTGGCGATGTATGTCCAGGACAAGGAGAACGTGTACGACCTGGACTTCAACGGCACCGGCGTGACCTACGGCGAGGTATTCCTGCGGGCCGAACGCGAATACAGCGCGCACAACTTCGAGTTTGCCGATACCGCGATGCTGTCGCGGCACTTCGCGGACGCCGAAGGCGAATGTGCCGCCTTGCTGGAGCGTAAGCTGGCCCTGCCGGCCTATGACCAGTGCATCAAGGCCAGCCACCTGTTCAACCTGCTGGATGCCCGTGGTGTGATCAGCGTGACCGAACGGGCGAGCTATATCGGCCGGGTGCGCGCGCTGGCGAAAGGCTGCTGCGAAGCCTGGGTGGCGGGGGAGGCGGCGTGAGCGGCCACCCGCGGAAAGGCGGGATGACATGCAGCTTGCCACACGCTATTTCTACCGCACTGGATCTATGTTCTACCATGGTGGGGCGATGGGCGCGCAATTGAATATCAAGAGTGAAGACGCCTACCAGCTTGCGTCTCGGCTTTCCGAACTGACAGGGGAGAGCCTGACGACGGTTGTCACCAAGGCGCTTCGGACGGAACTCGATCGCGAACAACGCTTGCGCGATAAAGCCGCGCTTGAGGAGAAGCTGTGGGCCATCGCCGGTCAGATCAAGGCCAACATGCAAGCTGATGTTACCTCCGATCACGGCTGGCTGTACGACGATGAAACGGGCCTGCCGCGGTGATCATCGACTCATCGGCGGTGCTTGCCGTTTTTTTGCAAGAGGCCGACGGGCGGCGCTATCTGAATGCCATCATGGACGCTGACGCGCGGCGGATGTCAGTCTCGAACTGGCTTGAGGCCAGTATGGTCGTGGATCGTCGGGGCAATGCGCTGGCGGCGAACTGGCTTGAGGAATTCATGCGAACCGCTCGGATCGAACTGATGCCGGTTTCAGTCTCGCAGGCGACCATCGCCCGGCGCGCCTGGCAGATGTTCGGCCGTGGCATTCATCCCGCCCGTCTTAACTATGGGGACTGCTTTGCCTATGCCCTGGCGAAGGAAACCCGCGAACCCCTGCTATTCAAAGGCGACGATTTCGCCCAAACCGACGTTGAGCCGGCTCTGAAAGACTGAACATGCCCGAACTTTTCCTGGAACTGTTCAGCGAGGAAATCCCCGCGCGTATGCAACGCGGCGCGGCGGCTGAACTTGAACGTGCGCTGACCTCCGCGCTTGGGGCGGTCAGCCCCCAGAACATCGCCACGTGGTTCGGCCCTCGCCGCGTCGCGCTGCGGGCGGATGTGGTAGCCGAGGTCGCGGCGTCCAGCACGACCGAACGCGGACCGCGCGCCTCGGCGCCGGACCAGGCGCTGACCGGATTCCTGCGCAAGCACAACGCCAGCCGCGAGCAGTTGCGTCAGGAAGGCGACTACTGGGTGCTGGAGAAGTCGGCCGCCGCCGTCTCCGCCGCCGAACTGATCGCCGGCGCGATTCCAGCGCTGCTGCGCCGGTTTCCATGGCCGAAGTCGATGCGCTGGGGTGGGTCCAGCGGCTTCGTGTGGGTTCGTCCGCTGCGCCGGATCACCTGCCTGCTGGATGGTGCCGTTATCCCGTTCGATCTGCGCGATGGGACCGACGACGGGCATGGGCTGGCCAGCGGTGACCTGACCGAGGGTCATCGCTTTCACGCGCCGGGCGCCTTCGCGGTGTCCTCGGCCGCGGATTGGCGGGAGAAGCTGACCGAACATCGCGTCCTGGTGGATGCCGATGAGCGCAAGCGGGTGATCGCGGAACGGATCGCCGGGCTGGCCGCCGAGAAGGCGCTGACCGTCGTGGACGATCCGGGTTTGCTGGAGGAGGTCGCCGGTCTGGTCGAATGGCCGGTCCCGCATCTGGGCCGCATCGCCGACGAGCATATGGATCTGCCGCCGGAGGTGATGCAGGTCTCCATGCGGGTGAACCAACGCTACTTCGCCCTGCGCACGGCGGATGGGGCGGCCGCACCCTGGTTTGCCTTCGTCGCCAACATCCAGGCGGACGACAACGGGGCGGCGATTATCGCCGGGAATGAGCGTGTGCTGCGCGCCCGGTTTTCGGATGCGCGGCATTTCTGGGACCTGGATCGCAAGACGCGGCTGGAAAGCCGGGTGCCGGCGCTGGACAAGGTGACCTTTCAGGCGAAGCTGGGCAGCCAGGGCGACCGGGTTCGCCGCCTCACGGTTCTGGCGGCGGCGATCGCTCCATTGGTGGGGGCCGACGCTGGCAAGGCCGCGCGCGCCGCCGAACTGGCCAAGGCCGATCTGACCTCGGGCATGGTGGGGGAGTTCCCCGAACTGCAGGGCGTCATGGGCCGCTATTACGCGGTCCACGATGGCGAGGCGCCCGAAGTCTCCGACGCGGTCCGTGACCATTACGCACCGCGTGGACCCGGTGAAGCCGCGCCGTCAGCGCCGGTTTCCGTGGCGGTCGCGCTGGCTGACAAGCTGGACCAACTGACCGGGTTCTTCGCAATCGGCGAGAAGCCGTCCGGTTCAGGCGACCCCTATGCGCTGCGCCGCGCGGGACTGGGCGTGATTCGCATCATTCGCGAGAACCGCCTGCGCGTGCATCTGCGTGCGCTACTGCGGATGGCCACCGAGGACTCCGCGACCGCGCAGGCGGTGTTCGAGTTCATCATCGAGCGTCTGATCGTCCAACTCCGCGTCGAAGGCGCTCGGCATGACATCCTGAACGCGGTGTTCGCGGCGGGGCAGGAGGACGATCTGGTCGCGCTGCTGGCGCGTGCCGAGGCGGTTGGCGAATTGCTGGCGTCCCCGGATGGGGCGAACCTGCTCGCCGGATACCGCCGCGCGGCGAACATCCTCCGTATCGAAGATCGCAAGGACGGCCCGCACACGGGCGATCCTGACCTCGCGGTTTTGCCGATGACGGAGGAAAAGCTACTCTCCGCCGCTGCCGTGACGATGGCGCATGCGGCGCGGGAAACGCTGGGTGCCGAGGACTATCGCGGCGCCATGGTCCACATGGCCGGCATCCGCGCCCCGCTGGACGCGTTCTTTGAAAAAGTAACCGTGAACGCGCCTGAACCCGATTTACGCCGCAATCGTTTGCGTTTGCTCAACCAAGTCCGATCCATCATGGATCAGATTGCCGATTTCTCCCGTATCGAAGGCTAGAGGTGAGGTCCGACATGACCAAGTGGGTTTACAGCTTCGGCGCAGGCCATAACGAAGGCCGAGCGGATATGCGCAACCTGCTGGGCGGGAAGGGGGCGAACTTGGCCGAGATGGCCTCGATCGGCCTGCCGGTGCCTCCGGGGTTCACGATTACCGCCGATGTCTGCACGGCCTTCTACGACAACGGGCAGAAGTACCCCGACGCGTTGAAGGGGCAGGTCGATGCCGCGCTGGTAGCCATCGAAAAGGCCGTCGGGCTGGATTTCGGCGATCAGGCGCATCCGCTGCTGGTGTCCGTCCGCTCCGGCGCCCGCGTGTCGATGCCGGGCATGATGGATACGGTGCTGAACCTGGGCTTGAATGACATCACCGTCGAGGGCCTCGCCAAAGCAGCGAACGACCCCCGGTTCGCATGGGACTCCTACCGCCGGTTTATCCAGATGTACGGGTCGGTCGTGCTGGGCGTGGACCATCACCGGTTCGAGGAAATCATCGAGCACGCCAAGCTGGATGCCAACGTGATCGAGGACACCGCGTTGACCGCCGATAACTGGCGCGAGGTTGTCGAGGGCTACAAGGACCTGGTCCACAAGGAGACCGGCGCGCCGTTCCCACAGGACCCGCAGGAGCAGCTTTGGGGCGCGATCGGCGCCGTATTCGGCTCGTGGATGAACCCGCGTGCGATCACCTATCGCCGCCTGCATGACATCCCGGCCGCCTGGGGCACCGCCGTGAACGTCCAGGCCATGGTGTTCGGCAACATGGGCAGCGACTGCGCCACCGGGGTCTGCTTCACGCGCGATCCGTCCACCGGCGAGAACATGTTCTACGGCGAGTATCTGGTGAACGCGCAGGGCGAGGACGT
>DNXO01000156.1:67247-67743 GCA_003506895.1 Acetobacteraceae bacterium
GTCGCCGGCATCCGCACGCCGCAGCCGCTGTCCAAGTCCGTTGCCAAGGCCGGGGAAGTGCCGCTGGAGACGGCGATGCCCAAGGCCTATGCCGAGCTGATGGAAGTCCGCGCGACCTTGGAAAAACATTACAAGGACATGCAGGACATCGAGTTCACCGTGCAGCAGAACAAGCTGTACATGCTTCAGACACGCAACGGTAAGCGCACCGCCGCGGCGTCCTTGCGCATGGCGGTGGAGATGGCGCGTGAGGGGCTGATCGACCAATCCGAAGCGGTGATGCGGGTGAATCCATCCTCGCTGGATCAGTTGCTGCATCCGATGCTGGACCCGAAGGCGCCGCGCACGCTGCTGGGCAAGGGGCTGCCAGCCAGCCCGGGGGCGGCTTGCGGCATAGTCGTGTTCTCGGCCGATGAAGCGGAGTCCCGGGCCGCGAAAGGCGAGGCGGTGATTCTGGTTCGCATCGAAACCAGCCCGGAAGACATCCACGGCATGC
>DNXO01000156.1:67990-87556 GCA_003506895.1 Acetobacteraceae bacterium
CCGGAAGACATCCACGGCATGCACGCGGCGAAGGGCATTCTGACCACCCGTGGCGGCATGACCAGCCACGCCGCGGTGGTGGCGCGTGGCATGGGCCGGCCTTGCGTGGCCGGTGCCGGCGGCATCAGCGTCGATTACAACAGCCAGGTGCTGGCGGCGGGCGGCAAATTCATCCGCGCCGGCGAGGTCATTACCCTGGACGGCGCGACCGGTGAGGTCTTCGTCGGTTCGGTGGCGATGATCGAGCCCGCCATGTCGGGCGATTTTGGCACACTGATGGAATGGGCCGACAAGCACCGCCGCATGGGTGTGCGCACCAACGCCGAAACCCCGATGGACGCGGAAACCGCCCGCAAATTCGGCGCCGAAGGCATCGGCCTGTGCCGGACGGAGCATATGTTCTTCGATCCCCAGCGCATCCTGGCGGTGCGCCAGATGATCATCTCCAATACCGAATCGGGCCGCCGGGCGGCGTTGGCGGTGTTGCTGCCGTTCCAGCGTGAGGATTTCCGGCAGTTGTTCACCATCATGGCCGGGCTGCCGGTGACGATCCGCCTGCTGGACCCGCCGCTGCATGAGTTCCTGCCGCATCAGGATGCGGAGATGCAGGAGGTTGCGGACTCGCTCGGTACCGAATTGTCGGTGATTCGCCAGCGGGCCGAGGAACTGTCGGAAGCCAACCCGATGCTGGGGCATCGCGGCTGCCGCCTGGGGATTGCGTTCCCGGAAATTTACGAGATGCAGGCTCGGGCGATCTTCGAGGGCGCGATCGCGGTGGCGAAGGAAACCGGCAACGCGCCGGTGCCGGAGATCATGATCCCGCTGGTGGGCATGAAGAAGGAATTGGAGATCACGCGCGCCCAGGTGGACAAGGTCGCCGCCGAGGTGTTCGCCGAAACCGGGACCACGATCGAATACAGCGTCGGCACGATGATCGAGCTGCCCCGCGCGGCGATGCTGGCGGACAAGATCGCCGAGGTCGCGGACTTCTTCAGCTTCGGCACCAACGACCTGACTCAGACCGTGTTCGGCCTGTCGCGTGACGATGCCGGCAAGTTCCTGCCGCATTATGTGGAAGCGGGAATCCTGCCGAAGGACCCGTTCGTGTCGATCGACATCGAGGGCGTGGGTGAGATGGTCCGCATCGCCGCCGAGAAGGGCCGGCGCACGAAGCCCAAGCTGAAGATGGGCATCTGCGGCGAACATGGCGGCGATCCGGCTTCTATAGCATTCTGCGAGCAGGTTGGGCTGGATTACGTGTCGTGCAGCCCGTTCCGGGTGCCGGTCGCCAGGTTGGCGGCGGCGCAGGCGGCGTTGGGGGTCGCAGGCGACCGCACGGCCTAGAGGTTGGTGATTCGGCCGGACATCTAACGTCCGGCCGATATCTTCCACCTGCTTGCTTTGCGCCACCGCCTTGGGGATCGGCGTCAGGTCTTGGCTTCCTGTGGCCGCCACCGTTCGGCCTGGGATCGCCGATTGCGGTCCACGCGGTATCGCTTTGGCAATTTCCTGGCGGCATCATCGCGAAGCAAGAATCTGACGCGGATAAGCAAGGCGATGCCACGGATGCACGCGGATGATACCGGGCTGAACAATCTTTCGCGGCAGGTTATCGTGGCGCCTTCACGTCATGAACGTGCTGGGGAGCGGCTTTCTGGAAAAGGTTTATGAGAATGCCCTGGCCCTTGAACCGCGCAACGCCGGGCTTGCCGCCGTGCGGCAGCACGGCCTGACAGTAGCCACTAACCTGTAAACCGCTCCATCTGCGTGCTTCGCGGCATCGCCTCTCTTATCTGCGTTAGGTGCCTTCTTGCGGAAGTCGCCGTCAGCGCGATCTCTCCAGCACGCCAAACCGAAATATCTTGACTTTTCTCGCTATTGATGTTCATGTTTTGTTCATGACGACGGCACCCACCCGCACCGGCCTGGCCAACGGACCCCATCCTGTTCCGGATCGGCCCGAATTCTTACCCGCACCCAGCCGAAGCGCCGGTCTGCTCAACCTCGTCCAGACCATCATCACCTTCGGCAAGGGCCTGCTCCAAACCCTCCAAGGCCCCATCGATCCTCAAACCTGGCGCGGTATCCCGGTGCGTTTCAGTACCGATAATATCGCCCTCATCATCGTCCGCATCACCCGCGGCCTGCTGATGGCGGAAGCGCTGCATGACCGCCTGGCCCGCATCGCGCGCCAATTGGACAGGCCTTCTGCCCCTCGCGCGGCCGCGGCCACAGCCTCTCCCGCCCAAACCCGCTTGCCCCGCACGCCGGCAATTCAGCCGTATTGGGACGACACGGTCCTGCCCACGAAGCAGGAAATCGCCGCCCTGATCCGCAACCGCCCGATCGGACGCGTGCTGGAGGATATCGCCCTCGACCTCGGCATCCTCCCCTCCGACAAACTCTGGCAGCGGCTGAACCTGCCAATCATCTCCAACGGCGGCGACGTCGTCCGTCTCCTCAAGCGGACGACGCGGCAAGCCTTTTCGGGCAACCATGTTTGGTTGCGGGAACTGCCTGTCCCCGAATCCTTGGCGCCGCCGCTCCGGGTCGCCACCGGCCCATCCTGAAGCCCGTTGAACCTAAAGCCTTCCTCACGGGAACGCCCTCAGGCGAGCCCGCGATCGGGCATGTACTCCCGTTAGACCCTATGACCGCTTGAACGAACAGGTCATCGGCCGAACGCCCCATCTCCCCGAGGCCCCTGCACACGGATATGGCCGGACGGCTGGCGAACCTGGACCCGCCCCCTGGCCCCCTGACCAAACCTGCGGCAAACTATCCAGCACCAGACTCCGAAGGGGAAACGCCATGGCCAAGGTCATCATCAGTTGCGCCGTCACAGGTGCCATTCACACACCCAGCATGTCGGAGTACCTGCCGATCACACCGGAGGAGATCGCACGCTCCTCGATCGAGGCGGCCGAGGCCGGCGCCGCCATCATCCATCTGCATGCCCGCAACCCCGTCGATGGCTCACCCACGCCGGACCCTGCGGTGTTCATGCAATTCTTGCCCACCATCAAGCAGAGCACTGATGCGGTGATCAACATCACCACCGGCGGCGGGCTGACAATGACGCTGGAAGAGCGGCTGGCGGCCCCGCTGGTCGCGAAGCCGGAGATGTGCAGCCTGAACATGGGCAGCATGAACTTCAACATCTCCCGAGCCGGCGACAAGATCACGAATTGGAAGTTCCCGTGGGAGAAACCCTACCTGGACGCGACCGACAATTTCATTTTCCGCAACACCTTCAAGGATATCGAAGGCATTGTTGAAAAGCTTGGCAAGGGCCACGGCACCCGCTTCGAGTTCGAATGCTACGACATCGGCCATCTGTATAACCTGGCGTATTGCCTGGATCGCGGCATCGTGGAGCCGCCGTTGTTCGTGCAGTCGATCTTCGGCATCACCGGCGGCATCGGCGCGGAGCCGCGGAACCTGCTGTTCGCCAAGGAAACGGCGGACCGGTTGTTCGGCGATCAATACGTGTGGTCGGTGCTGGCGGCGGGGCGTCACCAGATGGCGTTCACCACGATGGCCGGGATCAATGGCGGCAACGTGCGCGTGGGGCTGGAGGACAGCCTGTATATCGGGAAGGGGAAACTGGCGAAGTCGAACGCGGAGCAGGTGGCCAAGATCCGGCGCATCCTGGAAGACCTGAGCCTGGAGATCGCGACCCCGGCCGAGGCCAGGGAAATGCTGAGCCTGAAGGGCGGCGACCGGGTCGGGTTCTAGGCATTTCGCCGCCGCGTCGTGAGGGCACTCCGTCACCTTTAATCCCGTCATGGCAGGCGAAGGCCTGCCATCCACGCCTTGGGGGGATCCCGGCCATGACGCAAAGGCCAACAGACGGCGCGGCAACGAACCGCTTGGAGGAAACGCATGTTCGATCTGAACGAGCTTAAAGACAAAATCGCCGTCATCGGCGTCGGCAACACCAAGTACGGCAACTTTCCGGAAATCGACGATTACGGCCTGGCCGCGCACGCATTTCGGAACGCAGTCAACGATTGCGGGATCGACAAGAACCAGATCGACGGGATGCTGGTGTCTCGCATTCCGTATTACGCGCGTATGGGCGAGGTGCTGGGCATCAACCCGCGCTGGACGATCACGCTGCCGGGCCACGGGCGCATGTCCGGAATGGGAATTATCGAGGCCGCATCGGCAATAGCCAGCGGCCTGTGCAATTATGCCGTTCTGCTCTACGCGAATATCGGCCGCTCCCGCCGGGTGAACTACGGCGGCGACGAAAGCCCGGGGACGTGGGACCCGTGGGGGTTCACCTCGCCCGGTGCGGCACATGCGATGGCGTTCCGCCGCCACATGGAGATGTATGGCACGACCACGCGGCAACTGGCCGAGGTCTCGGTCGCCATCCGGTATCATGCCTGCCTGAACCCGGACGCGGTGATGCGCAATCCGATCACCATCGAGGACCATGAAAGCGCGCGCTTCATCACCGCGCCGTTGCGCTTGCTGGATTACTGCCTGATCAACGACGGTGCCGTCTGCCTGATCCTGACGTCAAAGGAACGAGCGAAGGACTTCAAGAAGCCGCCAGTCATGATCTCGGGCTTCGGCGGACAGGACACGTTCAGCCCATCGTCGATCGCCAACTTCGACATGGATTTCTGGCATCCGGCGATCAGCGCGGCGGGCAAGCAGGCCTACGAGATGGCCGGCGTGACCCACAAGGATGTCAATGCGCTGATGTGCTATGACAATTTCTCGCCGACGGTGCTGTTCAGCCTGGAAGGGCTGGGGTTCTGCGGGCAAGGTGAGTCGGGATCGTACGTGGAAGACGGTGCGTTGGCCCTGGGCGGGCGGTTGCCGGTGAATACCGACGGCGGCCACCTGTCCAACTCCTACATGCAAGGCTGGGCCTTGAACGTCGAGGCCGTACGCCAGCTCCGCGGCGAATGCGGCGCTCGGCAAATCCCGGACTGCGAGGTCGTGCAATATGTCCAGTCCACGCCTTGCACCCGCTCTATCATTTACACCCGCGGCTGAGGGAGGATCGTTACGATGAGCTACAACAAACCACTGCCGCGCCTGGACACGCTGAACAAGCCGTTCTGGGCGGCGGCAAAGGAAGGGAAATTGCTGCTGCAACATTGTCCCGCCTGCGGCGACACACGGTTTCCGCCGGGTCCGGTCTGCCCGAAATGCCTCGCTGGGGATCAGGATTGGGTTGAGTCCTCCGGGAAGGGGACGTTGGAGTCGTGGATCGATATGCACCGCGCCTATTGGGATGGGTTCAAGGACGATCTGCCCTACCGCGTATGTCTGGTGCGGCTGGAGGAAGGCACGGTGCTAGTCAGTAATCTGGTTGATAAGACCGAGAATCTGCGGATGGGCGCCCCGGTCAAGGTGGTTTTCGACGCGGTGACCGAGGATGTGACGCTGCCGAAGTTTACTTTGGTCTGACCTGCTGTTCCTCGCCCCGGCGAGGGCGGCACGTCACGCCAATCCATACTCCACCTCGGGCGTGTAAACCGAAGCCTCTTTCCCCAGTTGCGAGCTGAACAGCGTGAAGTGCTCCACCGGCACCGGGTCCGCCCGGAACAGGTTATGCGCCTGAACGTACGACACCAGCTTCCCCTCCGGCACGTTGTCCAACCTGGCCAGCGTGACGTGCGGTTGGAAACGCCGGCGCTCCGGCTCCAGGCCACAGCGTTGCAGCGCCGTCTCGATCTTGTTCTGCAAGTGATCCAACTGGGGGTTTCGTTCCACCCCCACCCAAAGCGACGTGCCGCGGCCGCCCTTGGCAAACGTGCCGACGCCGGACAGCGTCAGTGAAAACCCCCGCGCCCGCAGACCCGCCAGCGCGATATCGATGTCCTCGGCCCGATGTCCGGGGGTTTCGCCGATGAACCGCAGCGTCAGGTGGTAATTCTCCGGCGGCAGCCAGCGCGCGCCGGGCAGTCCGGCGCCGGCCAGGGCCGACAGCCGGTCCCGTAGTTCCCAAGGCAGATCCAGGGCGACAAACAGTCTCATCCTGTCAACCTCATGCGGGGTGGGCCTCGGCAAGCAACTGTTCCACCAGCGGCAGGAGTCGGGCAACCTCGCGTTTCACCCCGTCAGCATTTGGATGCAGTCCATCCGCCTGGATCAGGTCGGGGTGCATCGTCACGCCATCAAGGAAGAACGGATCATACAGCACGCCAGGCCGCTTGCCGAGGCGGTCGAACACCGCTCGGAAGGCCTGCTGATAGTCGGGGCCGAGGTTGGGCGGGGCAAACATCCCGGTCAGCAGCACCGGGATATGCTTAGCCGCCAGCGAGTCCAGGATCGCGGTCAGGTTCGCTTCCATGTCCTTTGGGTCCACCCCGCGCAGGCCGTCGTTCGCGCCCAGTTCGACGATCGCCGCGTCGGCGCCGTCGCCCAGCGCCCAGTCCAGGCGCGCCCGCCCGCCGGCGCTGGTGTCGCCGGAGACCGCACCGTCGATGATGGAGACGTCGTGCCCTTGCGCCTTGAGCGCGCCCTGCAACTGATATTGGAAACCGTCACCATGGGGCAGGCCGTAGCCGGCGGTCAGGGAATCCCCCAAAACCAGCAGCCTGCGGGGCGCCGCAAGGGCAGGGGCCATGAGGGCCAATACCAGTGCCACGACACACCAGCCCTTTCGCCACCAGGCGGCGTGCCAATATACAGGTCCGATGGATCTCATTCGCCGCTCTCCGCTGCCCGACAAACCGCTGGTGCGGATCAGGGACCTGTTCCTGACCGTGCCGTCCGCCGCCGGGCCGGTCAACATATTGCGTGGTGTCGATCTGGACATCGCCAAGGGGGAGGCGGTTGGATTGGTCGGCCCCTCCGGATCGGGGAAAACCAGCCTGCTGATGGTTCTGGCCGGCCTGGAACGCGCCACCTCGGGCAGCGTCTCGCTGGATGGACAAGAGATAACCCGGCTGAACGAGGACGCGCTCGCGAAACTGCGGCGCGACCGGGTCGGGATCGTCTTTCAGGCTTTTCATCTGATCCCGACGATGACGGCGTTGGAGAATGTCGCCATCCCACTGGAACTGGCCGGCGTGCGCGATGCCAGCGACCGAGCCCGGGCGGCGCTGGAGGCAGTAGGGTTAAGCCATCGGCTGACGCACCTGCCCGGCCAGCTTTCGGGCGGAGAGCAGCAACGAACCGCCCTGGCGCGGGCCTTCGCCCCTGAACCGGCGCTGCTGCTGGCGGATGAACCCACCGGCAACCTGGATCATGCAACGGGGAGGTGGTCATCGATCTGCTCTTCACGCTGCGCCGGCGCAGCGGAACCACGTTGATGCTGATCACCCACGACCGGGCTTTGGCGGCCCGCTGCGACCGGCAGGTGCATTTGTCGGATGGGCGGGTGGAGGAGGCCATACCGGCGTAACCCGGGCTGGTGCTTGAAAGCGCATGTGCCCTATGCGATGCGTCCGCGACTATTCACCCTGCGGTCAGGCAGTCTGAGGCAACAAGCATGGGACAACTGGTCTGGATCGCGTCCTATCCGAAATCCGGCAATACGTGGATGCGGGCGTTCCTGCACAACTATATCCGCCGGAGCGAGGCCCCCTACGACATCAACAGCCTGACGGATCTGACCGCGTCGGACATCAACGCCGAACGGTACCGGCGTTATGACCCGCGGCCGGCATCGCAATACACCATCGCCGACGTGCAACGCATGCGCCCGCTGGTGCATCGTGACCTGACCGGCCTGGACCGCACACTCGTCTTCGTAAAGACCCATAATGCCAGGCTGATGGTCGCGGGCGCCCCGCTGATAACGCCGGAGGTGACGGCGGGGACCATCTATATCGTGCGCGATCCGCGCGACGTCGCCGTCTCCTATAGCCGGCATCGGGGTCGATCGATCGACGATACCATCGCCTTCATGGCAAACCCCGAAGCGGCAACCGGCGGTACCGACACCAAGATTTACGAGCGGCTCAGTTCCTGGTCCGAGCATGTGCGCTCCTGGACGAACCCGCCGGACCCGCGGGTGCGCGTGGTGCGCTATGAGGCGATGCTCGAATCCCCCGAGGCCACCTTTGGCCAGCAGATTTATTGGCTGGGCGACGATCCCCCGCCGGACCGGCTCGTTCGGGCGATCCAGTTCAGTTCCTTCCAGGAAATGCGCGCGCAGGAGCAGGCCAAAGGCTTCAAGGAGCGCGTCGCCGAATCCACCGCGCCGTTCTTCGGCACCGGCCAGTCCGGTCATTGGCGCACGGTACTGAGCCCGGCCCAGCAGGCGCAAATCGAGCGCGATCATGGGCCGATGATGCAGCGGTTCGGATACTTGTAAGGACGCTTACGCCGCCGGCCGGTTAGAACGATCAAGGAATTTGGCCACCCTCATCCGGACCGTGCCGGGCGGCATCTGCTTCGCTTTTTCCCAGGCATCGACGAACGTGGGGGCCGGGCAATAAGGCCGCAACATCGCCGCGACCATGGGCGAGAGGTCATCGTTCTGGCCCTGCTCCCCATCCATCGCCACGCACAGCAGCAGGGCGGCCGTCTTCTTGTCCTTCCGCGACGTTTTGTCGCCTTGCCAGGTGTCACCGACCTTCCCAAGCAATTGCTGAAACCACCATGTGCCCGCAACGACGACCTTGGCGGGAAAATCGAGGGCGGGATTGGCGATGGCCTGCCGAAGTTCATCGGCCGTCGTGACATTGGGCCGGGGCGCGGTCGGCGCCGGGTCGGGCTTCCGAACCCTTGTCTCACTCCGGCGGCGGTGTTTGGAAACGGGCATATCAGGTTCTTCCAGTCAGCGCCCGCGTGTGAGCGCCAGGATTATTGGCACAGGAAAGCCGGGGCATCGCAACACCCCATATACGCTCGTCCAACGCCCTTGCTGCGTTGCACAAATCCGGTCACACTCCCTCCTATGCCCGATGGTCCCGCTGCTTCGCAGATTTCCGCGTTGGCCCAGGAGCTCCTGGATCTGACCGCTCGCCTCGGTGGCCGCGCCGATGAGGATCCGTTCGGCAACCCGGTTCTGCTTGTTTCTCTGGCGATCACCCGCCAGCTGGATAACGGCGACCTGACCGAGGCCGATATCGGCGGCCTGATCCGCCATATCCGCGACGCCGCGTTCGTCGACCGCGCGGCCCGCATCGGGGTCTATCTGGGCGGCATCGATACCGCGACGAACGACGGCATTCTCGCCAGCCTCGCCCAGCAGCTTTTGCGACCCGACCCGAACGATAGCCCTATTCGCTGGGCAGAATACCAGGCGCTGACCGAACGGACGCGGTTCGCGGCGGTATTCACCGCGCATCCGACATTCGCGCTGCCGCTGCCGGTCAACCAGGCGCTGGCCGAGGCCGCATGCGGGCGGCCCGTGCCAACCTTCGAATCCCATCGCCCGCCGCCGATCACCCTGCGCAGCGAGTTCGATCAGTCCGCGTCGGCCATCGCCAACGGCCGCGACGCCATCGACCGTTTCAATGCCGCGCTGATCTCCGTCGCTCGTGGGGCATGGGGTGATCGCTGGACCGAACTGACGCCGCGCCCGGTGGTTCTATCCACCTGGGTCGGCTACGACACCGACGGCCGAACCGATATCGGCTGGTGGGATACGCTGCGCCTGCGGCTGGAAATGAAGCGGCTCCAGTTGGTTCGGCTTTATGCCCAGGTGTCCGTCCTGCCTAGCGCCGGCGTCTTGGCGGAGCGCGTGGCAGAGGCCCGCGATGCCGTGGATCGCCAGATCGAACTGTGTCCAGACCAGCCGGAGCCAGCCAAGACAGCGGAATTCGCACACATGCTGATCGGCACCCGGGACACCGCGCTGAACACGCCCGCCCCGCTGTTGCCGTTGTTCCGCGACGCGATCACCCATGCCGCGGATCATGAGAAACTGGCACTGACGGTGGCGCGCGCCGGGCTGGTATCGCACGGCATGGCACTGGCGCACACGCATACCCGGCTGAATGCGGCGCAGATACACAATGTCCTTCGTCAGCGGTTGGGCATTGCCGATCCGCCGGAGGACCCATCCCGCCGGCGCGCCTTGTTCGCCGCGATCAATACCGCACTGGATACCGTCACGCCGGAGCCGGTGGATTTCGGTGCGCTGATCAGTGAGCAAGCCTCGGCCGCGAAGCTGATGATGACCGTGGCGCAGATCGTCAAGCACATCGACGGTTCGGTTCCGGTTCGTTTCCTGATCGCCGAGACGGAGACTGGATACACGCTGCTGGCAGCACTTTGGCTGGCTCGGTTGTTCGGGATCGAAGAGTACGTCGAGATTTCTCCGTTGTTCGAAACGGCGGAGGCGCTGGAACAGGGCGCCGTGGTGCTGGAGGAAGCGCTCCGCAGTCCGCACTATCGGGCCTATCTGAAGAAGACCGGGCGGCTGGCGTTGCAGTTCGGCTATTCGGATTCAGGCCGCTATGTCGGGCAGCTCGCCGCCAGCTACCTGATCGAACGGCTGCGGCTGAAGATCGGCCAAACGCTGGAACATCACGGTGTCACCGGCGTCGAGGTCATTCTGTTCGATACCCACGGCGAGAGCATCGGCCGCGGCGCGCATCCCGGTTCGTTGGCCGACCGGCTGAAGTATCTGTCGCCGACGGCCTCGCGTCAGGCCCTTGGCCGTGCCGGGTTGAAGGTCCGCGAGGAAGCGGCGTTCCAGGGCGGCGACGGATATCTGCTGTTCGGCACGCCTGAACTGGCGCTGGCGACGATCACCCGGATTGCCGAACAGACGTATCATCCAGCGGCGGGTCCGATCGAGGATCCGGTCTATGCCGACCCCGATTTCGCCGCCGATTTCTTCGCAACGATCCGCACGAACATGGCGGGGCTGGTGGAAGATGCTGGTTACGCTGCCCTGCTGGGCGCATTTGGCCCATCCTTACTTGATCGCACCGGATCGCGCCCCGCCGCCAGGCAATCCGACGGCATGGGCGGGGCGACCCGCATCCGTCATCCGTCCGAACTGCGTGCGATCCCCAACAACGCGATTTTGCAACAGATCGGCTGGTGCGCGAACACGCTGCAAGGCATCGGCGCGGCTGCCGCAAGGCATCCCGAGACGTTCACCGAATTGCGCCAGACCAGCCGGCGGTTCAAGCGCGCAATGGATTTGGCCAGTCACGCACTCGCCCATTCGGATATCGAGGTGCTGCGCGCGGTGATCGCCACGCTCGATCCCGGCACATGGCTGGATCGCGCCGCCCATACCAGACGGCCCGGGCGGCGGGAGGCGCTGGTGTCGGTCGCCCGAGCGCTGGAGCGGTTGGACATCTGGGCGGCGGCGCAGTCGATGTTCCGGCGGATATCGGCGGACCATCTGGCGCTGCGGGTGACGTGGCCGGACGTGCCGCATATGTCGAACCGGGAAATCCTGCTGCACGCGTTGCGGTTGGCGTTGATCCACCGGATATGGCTGCTGGCGACGGAAATTCCCGATTTCTCACCGCGCCACGGGGTTACGCGACTGGCGCTGGAGGCGGCGATCCTGCGGTTGGATATCGATGCGTCCTTGCATATGCTGGCGGAAATCTTTCCGTCCGCGACCGACCCGGCCGCTGACTGCGATTACGGCGAACCCGCCCCCAAGCGCCGCACCGCCGCCTATGCTCGGGAGCATGAGGAAATCTTCGCCCCCATGAGGCGTCTGTTCGGCATGGTGCGGGAAATCGCGACGGCGGTGACGCATGAGGTTGGGGCGTTCGGGTAGAGTTGAGCCCCGGGTCGGCTTGCACTGACCCCTTCAAGGTTCAATATAAATTCGAGTAACCCGCCGCCCCATCCCCACCAGCATCGCATGGGGAATCGTCCCGGCCAACTCAGCCACAACTTCCGGCCGAATAACATACCCGTCGTGGGACCCGAAAATCAGCGCCGGCATCCCGATCGTCGCTCCACGAATATCCGTAATGTCCACCTGCATCTGATCCATGCTCACCCGCCCGACGATAGGCGCGAGTTGGCCGTTGATCATCACAGCTCCGGTCGCCGCGACCTGCCATTTAATTCCATCATCATAACCAAACGGAATCACCCCGATCCTGCGGTCGCTCGGTGCCGAGTAGGGACGCCCATAACCAAGACTTTCGCCCTTCTTCAAGTGCGCGATCCGCACGATCTGGCTGGTGACCCCAACCGCCAGAGTCAGCGGCAGCGCCTCCTCCAGTGCGGGGGAACCGTAGATGCCGTACAGGCCCAGCCCGATGCGGACCATGTTGTAGTGCGCTTGCGGAAACCGCACCGTTCCCGCCGTATTCGCCGCGTGGATCAGCAGATC
Source organism: Acetobacteraceae bacterium (assembly GCA_003506895.1). Taxonomy (GTDB): domain Bacteria; phylum Pseudomonadota; class Alphaproteobacteria; order Acetobacterales; family Acetobacteraceae; genus Rhodopila. The sequence continues at coordinate 80,232 of DNXO01000156.1, forward strand.
GTCGAAGCCCTCTTCCCGCAGGTCGGCAACGGCACGATCGAAACGCGCGATCTGCATCAATGTCCCATCATCCTGCTCCGGATCGTCGGCGGAAGCGAAATGGGTGCAGACACCAACAAGGCGCATGGTTGCGGACGTCTTGAACCGACGAGCCAGCGGAGCGACCTGTTCCGGTTCGACGCCCAGGCGGTTCATCCCGGTGTTGACCTTCAGATGCACATCGATGGTGTGCCCGGCGGCGGACAATGCGCCATCGAACGCCTCGATCTGGCTGATATCGTAAAGAACCGGCGTCAGGCGATAGCGAACCAGGCTTTCCACGTCTGACGGATTGGGCATGAACACGTAAATGTCCTGTCCCACACCGGTTTTTCGCACCAGAACGCCCTCGTCGGTGGTGGATACGCCGATATGGTGGATGCCCAACCGAACCATCAGGGCGGCGAGGTGAACGATCTCGGTGCCGTAGGCCAGGGCCTTCAACACCGCCATGATCTTCGGCTTGCCGCCGGTGTGCCGCCGAAACCGCGCCACGTTCTCGGCGATTGCCGCCAGATCGACCCACATGGACCTTGGTGCGATTGACCCCGCCAGTTCGCGTGCGGCGGCGACCATGCCGGCGTTGCGCGGGCCCTTGAACAGCACGGTGTCACCCCAGCGCAGTAAGGGCAGCAACTGGTCTTTCAGTTCGGACGGATCTTTCACCGTAACGACAGTGCCGTCGGGCACTGCGGACCGGAAGCCCTCGGCGATGCTTTGCAGGTTGCCTTCACCGACAAGAAACATGTGGCTGTACCCGCAATCCGCGGCCAGCGCGCCGATCTGGCGTTGTTCTGCATGCGCATCGTGCCCAAGGTCCTTGGCGCCGGCGAAGGCGAAAATCTTGCGCCCGTTGCGGGGGGCACCGAGCGCCGCCGTTCGCAGGGCGTTATGGATCGATATCGGATCGGATGTATAGGCGTCGTTGATGATGCGGACACCTTGCGCCGAAGACCAGACCTCGGTCCGCGTGGGCGTCGGGGTGTAGCCGTCAAGAGTCGTTCCGATTTCCTCAAGGGTGGTGCCGAGAAGAAACGCAGCGCTGGCCGCGATATGGAGATCGGCGATAATGTCGGGGGAGCGGGTGTTGACCAGGACTTCCACCCGCTCGTCGGTCTGGGTTGTCAGTGCGATGGTCTGGCCGCCGTCGGTCGCGCCCAGTGTTTCAAGCGAAAGCATCTGATCCGCGGCGCCGACGCGGTAAACGCGGCATTTCAGCGCCGCGGCATCGGCGGCGATCGTGGGTTCGGTGTTCGGCAGCAGCACCCACCCGTCTTCGGGAATGTTGCGGAACAACGCCATTTTCTCGCGCGCGATCGCTTCCCGGGTACCGAACGACGCAAGGTGCGCCATACCGATATTCGTCAGGATTCCGTAGTTGGGCGCGGCGATTTCTTCCAGAACAGGCATCTCGCCGAGCGCCGACACGCCCGCCTCCAGCACTGCCAGCCGTGCCTCTTTCTCATTCGCCAGGACGGCGAGCGGCAGACCCAGTTGGCTGTTGTAACTGCCGGGGGAGGTGGTCGCGCCCTGGCGCGACAGCAGCGCGCCAAGAGCATCCTTCACCACCGTCTTCCCATTGCTTCCCGTCACCGCGATCACCCGGCCCATGAACGCTCGGCGATACCATTTCGCCAGAAGCTGTAACGATCGCAGCGGTGACTCCGTTACGATCAGGGGCCACGCCGGATCGACCGCCATCCGGTCGATCATTTCGCCGGCAACGATCGCCCCCGACGCGCCATTGCGGAACGCATCGGCCAGGAACCGGTGGCCGTCCGTCTGCCCGCCCCGCAGCGCGACAAACAGCGCGCCAGGGGAGGCACCGCGCGAGTCCGTGCAGATCCGGTTAATCGCTGTCCCGGTTGCGATGTTGCGCGCCGCGCCGTGGATTTCCCTGGCGACGGCATCGAGCGGAACGGGGATCATGAGGCGCTTCCTTTCTCACCGCCTGGGCGGGCGCGCACCTTGCCGTTTTTCGGGCTGATTCGTCACGCTTTAACGTCAGCCGCTTGCGAAGGGCCCGAAAACTTGCCAGCCCCGCATGCCTGCCTCAGGATCGGCCCCAATCACACAGGAGAAAGTCCATGCCAGCATTCGATCTGGTTATCCGTGGCGGCACGGTCGTCGATGGCACCGGCAGCGCACCGCGCGAAGCCGATGTCGGCATCATCGGCAACAAGATCGCCGTGGTCGGTCAGGTCCCGGGCAGCGGCGCCGAGGAAATCGACGCCAAGGGCAAGCTGGTCACGCCGGGATTCGTTGATATCCACACGCATTACGACGCCCAGGCGGTATGGGACGACCACATGGCGCCGTCGTCCTGGCACGGCGTCACCACGGCGGTGATGGGCAACTGCGGCGTCGGGTTCGCCCCCTGCAAGCCGGCCGATCGCGACCGCCTGATCGAACTGATGGAAGGCGTGGAAGACATCCCCGGCGCGGTGATGAACGAAGGCCTGAAGTGGGAATGGGAGTCGTTCGGCGAATACCTCGACGCCCTGGAACGCCGCCAACGCGACATCGACGTTTGCGCGCTGCTGCCGCACGCGGCGATGCGGGTGTTCGTGATGGGCGACCGCGCGATCAACCTGGAAAACGCCAATCAGGCCGATATCGCGCAGATGCGCCAGATCACCAAGGACGCGATGAAGTCCGGCGCGTTCGGGTTTTCCACCTCTCGCAGCTTGTCGCACAAGACGCTGCGGGGCGACCCGACGCCCACCCTGCGTGCGCAGGAAGAAGAACTGCGCGGCATCGCGCTGGGCATGAAGGATGCCGGGTCGGGCATGCTGGAAATGGTGTCCGAGTGGGCACCGGATCATAACGAAGAATTCGCCATGCTGCGCCGGGTGATCGAGTCTTGCGGCCGGCCGGCGGTGTTCACCCTGACTCAGCGGCACTCGCGGCCCGAGGTTTGGCGGGATCTGCTGAAGCATGCCGATAAGGCGGCGGCGGATGGGCTGTCGATCCGTCCGGTGGCGGCACCGCGTGCCATCGGCGTGCTGCTGGGTCTGGCCGGGAGCCAAAACCCGTTCTCCGGCTGCAAGACCTATAAATCCATCGCCCATCTTCCCGTCGCCGACCGTGCGCGGCGTATGGCCGAACCGGCGGTCCGGGCGGCGATCCTGTCCGAGGACCCCAGGGAAGGGAACACCTTCCCGCTGTTCCACCGCCTGTCATTCGACTTCATGTTCCGCTTCGGCAATCCGCCGAACTACCAGCCGGACCCGAAGGACAGCGTGGCTGCGATCGCCGCACGCGGCAACCAGACCGCACCCGAAGTTGCCTATGACATGCTGATCGAGAACGACGGCGCCGACTTTATCTACATGCCGCTGGGCAACTACGCCTATGGCGACCTGTCGATGCCCCAGGCGGTGCTGGACAACCGCAACGTCATCATGGGTCTGGGCGACGGCGGGGCACACGTCGCGTTCATCCTGGATGCCGGTTACCAGACCTGGCTGCTGTCGCATTGGGGCCGCGACCAGAAGCGGTGGGACATGCCGGAACTGATCCGCCGCCTGACCTCCGATACCGCCGGGGCCGCCGGTCTGCACGACCGGGGCATCCTGCGTCCCGGCCTGAAGGCCGACGTCAACATCATCGATTGGGACAAACTGGGCTCCGGAGCGCCGTATGTCGTCAACGACCTGCCGGCGGGCGGCAAGCGGTTACTGCAGAAAGTCACCGGCTACGACGCGACCATCGTTTCCGGCCGGGTGACGTTCCGTGGCGGCGAGGCGACCGGCACGCTGCCGGGTAAGCTGGTGCGCGGCCCCCAGGCCGAACTGGCGGCCTGATCATGCTGGCCGGTGAGGCGGTGGTGGCGATCTGGAACGGGATCGCCCCCCACGCGCGCGCGCAGTTCTACGACTGGCACATCAATGAGCACATGCCGGAGCGCGTCGGAATCCCGGGGTTCCGCCGCGGCCGCCGCTACATCGCGGCGGATGCGGCCACCCATCCGGAGTTCTTCACGCTGTACGAACTCGATACGATGGAGGTGGCGAAAGGCAGCGATTACGCCAATCGGCTGAATGATCCCACGCCTGGAACAGTGGCTTCGACCTCGCAATTCCTGGATACATACCGAGCGTTGTCGCGGGTGCTGTTCAGCGAGGGGCCGGGGGCAGGGGGCGTGATCCAGACCATCAGGCTCGATTTCCCCGATGCGGCGCTGGGTGCGGTGCGCGCGCTGGTCAGCGCGAGCCGAACGCTCCCTCGTGTCGTTGGGGCGCATCTGTGTCAGGGCGATCTGGCGGCATCCTCGGTCCGCACCACCGAGACGAAGGGGCGCACGGATATCAAGCAGCCCCCGTCGCGGTTCATCATGATCGAAGCCACGGACACCGAGGCGCTGGCCGAAGTCTTGCCCGATTCCGTATTGGCGGATGTGGGGGTTCGGGGGCCGATCGAACGGGGCGTTTACCGGTTGGAGTTTACCCGAACCAAGACCGCGTTCGCGACCTGACGGGGCGGCCCGTCCCCAACCGGAGCAGCCTATTCGTCGTACGACACCAGCGACTCACACGGCACATCCAGCCGAGACTTGCCGTTCAGGAAACTCAGTTCGATCAGCGTCGCCGCCGCCGGCACCACCGCACCGACCTGCCGCAACAGCGCGATCCCCGCGGCCATCGTGCCGCCCGTCGCCAGCAGATCGTCGACCACGACCACGCGCTGGCCGGGATGGATGGCGTCGGCCTGGATCTCCACGCGGTCCTCGCCATACTCAAGCGCGTAGTTCAGCCCGACCGTCTCGCCGGGCAGTTTGCCGCGCTTGCGGATCATGATGAAGCCGCAGCCCAGTTTCAGCGCCAGCGGGGCGGCGATCAGGAAGCCTCGGCTTTCCACCCCGGCGATCACGTCCGGCATATAGGCCCGGACCACGCGTGCCATCCGGCCCATCGCCACCTGCCACGCATCCGCGTCCCGCAGCAGGGTGGAGATGTCGTAGAACAGGATTCCGGGCTTCGGAAAATCCGGAATGCCGCGGATGTGGTCTTTCAGGTCCATCGCCGTCTGTGTCCTTAGCTTGTTGCGGCGCAACCTAGAGCGGGCGGCGCCATATCGCCAGTCTCATCCGGCGGCCAGCAGTTCGGCATATTCGATCGCCTCGATCAGGCTGCGCGCGTTGGCGATGCCTTTGCCGGCGATATCGAACGCCGTGCCGTGATCCACCGAGGTGCGGATGATCGGCAACCCCATGGTGATGTTGACCCCCGACAGCGCATCCCACCGGCCGGTCGCGGGGTCGATCTCAAACCCCAGCAGCTTCACCGGGATGTGCCCCTGGTCATGGTAGTTGGCGATCACCGCGTCATACTGGCCGGCGCGCAGCTTGACGAACACCGTGTCGCCAGGGATGGGGCCGACGATGTCCAGCCCGTCGGCGACCGCCTTGGCGATCACCGGTTCGGCGACGTCGATGTCGTGGCGGCCAAACAGCCCGCCCTCACCGGCGTGCGGGTTCAACGCCGCCACCGCGATCCGCGTTCGGCCCAGGCGCAGGCGGCTGACCGCGTCGTGCGTCAGGTCGATGACCCGGCGCAGGCGTTCGGCGGTGGCGCGCTTGGGCACATCCTCCAGCGCGATATGGGTGGTGACGTGACTGACGCGCATGTTGCCGTGCGCCAGCATCATGCAAGACCCTTTAACGCCGGTCAGCTCCGCAAGCATCTCGGTATGGCCGGGATAGTGGTACCCGGCTTTGTTCAGCGCCTCTTTGTTCAGCGGAGCGGTGACGATGCCGCCGATCCGGCCTTCCAGAGCCAGCCGGACACCCCGCTCCACCGCCTGGAACGCGAACCGGCCACCATCGGCCGATAGCACGCCGGGGTGGATCGGTTCCCCCTCGGGTCCGGCTTGCAGGGCGCACAGGGCGGGCCAGTCGGTGTCGGTTTCCGTCACCTCGGGGATCGCGATGTGCGGGGTGAATTGCGCCCGCGCCTGCTCCAGCGCCGGATTGCTGCCGATGACGACCATCCGAAGCTCACCGCTTTGGATGCGCGGATACAGTTCGGCCGCCGCCTTGACGATGATCTCTGGGCCGACGCCGGCCGGGTCGCCCATGGTGATCGCGAGGGGACGGGGGGTCATCAGATAGTCCTTTCCAGAATCAGGTCGCGCAGCAGCAACTTGTGCCCGAAAGCCCCGGACTTGGAGACGACGGTAACGCCGTTCCATCGCCCACCGACGATTGTCGAGCAAGGGACGCCGGGCACCAGACGCCCTGTCACCAAAAGGCTTTCGGCACCGACCGCGTCGCAAACGCTGCGCAAGGTTTCGCCGCCGGCGACGACGATCGTCCCCGGTGGGCGGACATGCTCGCTCAGCCGCTGAATCGCACCGGCGATCCGGGCTGCCGCCATCATGCGTTCGGTGTCTGGCGGAAGCCGGAAACTCACCAGTACGATGCCGGTTTCGTTCAGCCGCGCAGGGACCGGGGCGAAATCGTCGTCCGCGATGTCCAGCCAATGCGGCTCGCAGGCGACGAGTTGGGCGGCGGTGGCTGGTTGGTCGGAGCCGAACAGGCCCAGAATGGGCCGCGCCAGCGGGGCGCGTGTCCGCGGCGATTGGTCGGCAGCCAGCGCCTGGGCCAGCCCCCCAGTGCCGATCCAAAGCACCGGTTCGGAACAGTCGCGGACGGTGGTGACGATGCGGCGCAGGTCGTCGTCTGTCTCGGCATCGAACACGGTGATGCCGGGTTTCAGCTCCGGGCCGGATTGGGCGGTCAGACCGATCGCGCGTAACGCGGCGACAAGATCGCCGGTGATCGGCTCGGTTCCGGCGTATTGCCGGCCGGCTCGGGTGAACCGGCCCTGATACGGAAACGCCGGGGCCAGGGCGCAATAGCGCCAGATGCCCGACCGCAAGCAGGCGGCGATCTCCATCAGCGTTGGGCCGCGCAGCAGGCTGTCGATCTTCTTGAACGCGATGTCGGCGCCGGAGAGGTGCCCAACCAGACGCTCGACCCGCCCCGCTGCTGTCGCCGGGTCGCATTCCCTTGTGCCGCTGTCCAAGGCGGCGCTTTCCGTTGGCGCAAGCCGGCCGTGATCGTGCCAGATCACCGGGAGTTCACCCGTCAGCGGAACGAACTCGGCCGCCGTGTCCAGCGCGCCGGTCAGATCGTCAGCCAGGAGACGAAGGAATGCCATGGTCGGCGCGGAGCTACAGGCAGCCCCGGCCGGCGTCAAATAGCGCGCCGTAGCGGACGCGGTTTGTCCGGTGCGATGGGAAACCACGGCTACCGTCCCCGTCATGGCGGGCGCAGGACGTTG
>DNXO01000153.1:0-5388 GCA_003506895.1 Acetobacteraceae bacterium
AAAAAACTCGCAAATCGGGATTGGATTATAACCTCGAAAGCCCGCCATCCACGCCTTTTGGCGGATTAAGCCTGCACGGGCATGGATGAGGGGCGTACTCCCGCCACACCGATAGCGGCCGGCGCAATCGTTTCGCAACGATGGGAACTGCTTTCGTCCCGGCGGGCGGCCGCTTCTACCTGGAGGCGGGGACGTCTTTCATTGGTCAACCGAGGCGGTCGCCGGGTTAGGGCTTCAAGCGCGACAGCCGTCCAGGACAGCGGGGTCCATTGACTATTTTCCTATAACCATCTACATTTCCGAGCATGCCCTCTTGCTATAGCTCCATCTTCCAAGCCTGCCGCCTTTTCCACAGAGCGTGCCGCCAAGACCGGCCAGTTGCGGCACACCGGACGTCTTAATTTCAAAACAGAGTATCGTTTCGTGCCTCTTGAGACACCCGTTAGACGCCGCGATCGAACCGAACAACACGGCCCAACGACAAACACCCCAACCGCTCTGGCTCTCCTCCCCCGTCCAGCACATGATCTGCACCGACGGAGGAGACAACGATGACAACCGCCACCACCCTGCGAAACACCAATATCGACGCCGCATTGGACGCGGTGAAGGAAGCCTACGTCACCAGCGCCCCAACCAGCATGGCGCGCTACGTGGAAGCAGCCACGGTCATGCCCGGCGGCAACACCCGCACGGTGCTGCACTACGCCCCATTCCCCCTCGCAATGGTCCGCGCCGAGGGCTGCCGGATGTGGGACGCCGACGGCCGCGAATTCATCGACTTCCTCGGCGAATACACCGCCGGCCTCTACGGCCATTCCCACCCCGTGATCCGCGCGGCGCTGAACGCGGCGCTGGACAACGGCATCAGCTTCGGTGCCTCCAACATGACCGAAGCTCGGTTTGCCCAAGCCGTCTGCGGGCGGTTCGGCTTGCAGCGCGTCCGCTTCACCAACTCCGGCACCGAGGCCAATCTGCTGGCGATGTCGGTGGCCAGGATATTTACCCGGCGGAAAAAGATACTGGTGTTCCACGGCGGCTACCATGGCGCGGTGTTCGGCTTCGCTGGCGGCGGCTCCCCGATCAACGTGCCGTTTGAGTATGTCGTTGCCCCCTACAACGACATCGAACGAACCCAAGCGTTGGTCACCGACGAACTGGCTGCGGTGATCCTGGAGCCGATGATCGGCAGCGGCGGCTGCATCCCGGCCTCGCCCGAATTCCTGCGCATGCTGCGGAACCAGACCACCAAGGTCGGCGCGCTGCTGATCCTGGATGAGGTCATGACCTCCCGCCTCGCGCCCGGCGGTTTGCAGTCGGTTCATGGCATCCAGCCGGACCTGACGACATTGGGAAAATACATCGGCGGCGGCATGTCCTTCGGCGCGTTTGGTGGCCGAGCGGAGATTATGGATATGTTCGATCCAAGACGGGCCGATGCGTTGCCGCACGCCGGCACGTTCAACAACAACGTGCTGACCATGGCCGCCGGACTGACCGGTCTGACGGAAATCTATACGCCCGAGGCGGCGGCGGCATTAAATGCCCGAGGCGACGCGCTGCGCGACCGGCTGAATGCCCTGTGTCTTGCCGCCGACGCGCCGTTACAGTTTACTGGCCGAGGCTCCATGCTGGCGGTTCACACGCTACGAGGGCCGGTCACCAGGCCCGAAATCGCGGCCAAGGCCGATCCCAAACTAAAGGAACTGTTCTTCTTCGATATGCTGGCCCAACGGATCTGGCTCGCTCGGCGTGGCATGATGACATTATCGCTGCCGATCGGCGACACCGAGTGCGACGCGCTCGCCGCGGCGGTGCAAGAGTTCCTGTCCTCCCGGCGATCCCTGCTGGCGCGATGACCCCGAAATTGCTTTACGCCGCCTGCTTATGTTGATCATATTGCACCTGCGAAGAGACTTTCTCATTCGGGGGTGGCGCCATGCTGCAAGGAAAAGTCCTGGTGGCCCAAGGCGGCGGTCCGACCGCGGTGATCAACCAGTCGATGGTCGGGGCGGTGCTGGAGGCACGCAAATTCCGCAATGTCAGCCTGGTGTATGGCGCGCTGCATGGCGTGCAGGGGATCGTCAACGAAGACTTCGTCGATCTGACACAGGAAACCACGCACAATCTGGAAATGGTGGCGGAAACACCGTCCTCGGCGCTGGGGTCCACACGGGACAAGCCGGACCTGAAATATTGCCGGCAAATCCTGAAGGTTTTGCAGGCGCACGATATCCGGTACTTCTTTTATATCGGCGGGAACGATTCATCCGACACGATGCGTATCGTCGCGGATGAAGCGCGGCAGGCGAACCACCCCATCCGCTGTATCCATATTCCGAAGACGATCGACAACGATCTGGTGCTGAACGACCACACGCCTGGATTTCCCTCGGCGGCGCGGTTTGTCGTGCAGTCGTTTCTGGGCGCCAACCTCGATAACCGCTCGCTGCCGGGTGTCTATATCGCCGTGGTGATGGGGCGTCATGCGGGGTTTCTGACGGCGGCATCGGCTCTGGGGAAAAAGTTCCCGGATGATGGGCCACACATGATCTATGTGCCGGAGCGTACGTTCCGCATGGATGAGTACCTGTCCGACGTAAGGCGTATCTACGACCGTTATGGCCGCTGTATCATCGCGGCGTCAGAGGGCATTCACGACGAAACCGGCACGCCGATCATCACCCGGTTCGCCAAGAAGGTGGAGCACGACGCCCATGGCAACGTGCAGCTTTCCGGCAGCGGTGCCCTGGCCCAGCTTCTGGGCGACCAGGTGAAAGAGAAACTGGGCATCAACCGCGTGCGGGGCGATACCTTCGGCTACCTGCAACGGTCGTTCATCGGCTGCGTCTCCGACGTCGATCAGCGTGAGGCTCGGGAGGTCGGCGAGAAGGCGGTCCAGTATGCGATGTGGGGCGACACCGACGGTTCGGTAACGATCGAGCGTACCGGCTATTACTCGGTGGATTACAAGCTGATGCCGCTGGAGGCTGTCGCCGGCAAGACCCGAACCATGCCCGATGAATTCATTTCGGACAGCGGCACCGACGTGACGGATGCCTTCCGGCTGTATCTGCGACCGCTACTGGGAAAGGCTATGCCGGATGCGTTCCGCCTGCGGCATAGCAAGGTGGCGAAGGTCCTAGGGTAGAAGCCGAGCGCGGACAGATTTTGCGGGCGGCCCATTGCGTTCGCGTCATGGCCGGCTGGCGTCCCGGCCATGACCTGTCCGCACAACGGACCGGATGGCGTCTTCTATCCCGCGTCGCGACCACCCAGTGTCCGCTGCTTGAAGTCCTCGGGCACCGCCGCGCCGAAATCGGTGAATGCGCGCCGCACCGCCTCCGGGGTGCTGCCGAACACCTGTTTGCGGTTCTCCATCGCCCAGGTGCGCGAACCGACCGGGCCTTCCAGCGACTGCTGGAACACCGGCATGACGTAGCGGGCGAACAACTCGTAGCTGCGCATCGTCTGCTCGCGCGTTGCCCATTCGTGGGCGCGGAACAGGATGCCGCCAAACCCACCCTGGCTGTAGTCCAGCAACCGCTGGATGCCCTTCGCCACCGTTTCCGGCGACCCAACCAGGGTCGTGCCCATCTTGACGCCTTCGCTCAAAGGATCGTCCGACCGGCCCGGCGGCCGGCCCAGCGTGTCCTCGAAATAGGAGATGGTTTCGTTACGCTCACCCTTGCGAACCTCGTGCAGGGCTTGCTCGTCGTCCTCGGCGATGTGGGCGTTGACGACCACGCGCCACTTCTTGCGGCTGACGGTCTTGCCATGCTTGGCGGCGGCTTCCTCGGCGATCTTCCACTGCGTCGCGAGGGCCTCCGGGCCACCCGGCAACCCGGCGCCGATCGACAGCACGCCCGTCCCATGGGTGCCGGCCGCGATCATGCCAAACGGCGTGATGGTGCTGGCAACCGCGATCTCAAAATGCGGGTCGCTGTACGGGGCCAGGTGCAGGCGCGCGTCGTTCATCTCGAACCAGTCGGTCTTGATCGTGACCCGGCCGTCCATCTCCAGCAGCTTCATGATTGCGTCCATCGACTGCAACATGCGCGGCCGTTGCGTGGACGGCTCGATCCCCAGCATGTACGCGTCCGACGTCAGCGCACCCGGTCCACAGCCCAACATCGCTCGGCCGCGTGTCATATGGTCCAACTGCACCCAGCGCTGCGCCACCATGAACGGGTGGTGATAGGGCAGGGAGGTTACGCCCGATCCCAGCTTGATGTGCTTGGTCTTCTCCGCCGCCGCGGCGATGATCAACTCAGGCGACGCGATCAGTTCCCAGCCGGCGGAGTGATGCTCGCCGATCCACGCCTCGTCATAGCCGAGGTGATCCAGCCATTGGATCAACTCCACGTCGCGCCCTATGGCCAGGGTCGGGTTCTCGCCCAGCCGGTGGAATGGGGCCAGGAAGATGCCGAAGGTCAAGCCGCGATGGGCCATGGATCGTAAGCTCCGATTATGAACGGACGCCAGCTTGCCCCAGATACCCGCCGGTAGCCAAGGGCCGGAGACGGTGGCAATGTTGGAAAAGCAACAGGAGGAAACAGTCATGCGTCTCGCGGGTAAGGTTGCCATCATCTCCGGCGCCGCATCGGGTATGGGTGCGGCCACCGCCAGGCGGTTCGGCAGGGAAGGCGCCAGTGTCGTGGTCGCCGACATGCTGGAAGCCGACGGCAAGGCGGTTGCCGACAGCATCGTCAAGGCAGGCGGCAAGGCCATGTTCATGCTGCTGGACGTGACCGATGAGGCCGGCTGGAAAAAGGTCGTGGATGCAACGGTCGCAGCCTATGGCAAGCTGGACATCCTGGTGAACAACGCCGGCATCAGCGGCAGTGCCACGAATGACATGCTGAATACTGAGCTGTGGCATCGGGTAATGGCGGTCAACAGCACCGGCGTGTTCCTGGGAACCGCGGCGGCTGTTCCGTACATGCAGAAGAACGGCGGCGGATCGATCGTCAACCTGTCGTCCATCTCCGGCGTCGTCGGTCAGACCATGGTGCATATGAGCTACAACGCATCCAAGGGCGCGGTGCGGACGCTGACCAAATCGACGGCGGTTCAGTTCGGTAAGGACAACATCCGCTGCAATTCGGTACATCCCGGTTTGATGCCGCCGATGCGCACGTCCGGCGCGACCGCCGATCCGGTGGTGCGGGAGAAGATGCTGAAGTCGGTGCCGATGGGCCGCAATGGCGAGGTGGATGAGGTTGCCAATGCAATCCTGTTCCTGGCCTCCGACGAGGCGTCGTACGTGACCGGCACCGAACTGTTTGTCGATGGCGGCTATCTGGCGATGTAATACCAGCGGCTCCGAGGGCCCGCTGGTATGCGCGTGGGGTTGGCGGGGCGGCCGCGCGCCAAATCAATAGGATA
>DNXO01000153.1:5648-37454 GCA_003506895.1 Acetobacteraceae bacterium
AGGATACCAGCCGCCCGCCGCCTGATAAACGAGTCGAACTTTCGGGTGGCTGGGATAAATTGGCTTGATTCTTGCTTGCGGTCTGGCGTTGTCTTCAACAACAGGGATGCCACATGAACGACGCCAAGACCGCGCTCGGCCACAAGATCCTGGCTATCAAGGCTAAACTGAAACTGACTTGGCCCGAGATTGCCGCCAAACTGGGCTATTCGCCGACCTGGACCTGTGCGGCCTGCCTGGGCCAAATGTCGATGACGCCGGAAACGGCGGAAAAGGCCGCGGTTCTGTTCGGCCTTGACGAAGATGAGACGGCGTTGCTGCAAGCGATCCCGTATCGTGGATCGTTGCCGACGCAGGTGCCGACCGATCCGTTGATCTACCGGTTTTATGAGTTGGTGATGGTGTACGGAACCACCTGGAAAGAACTGATCCAGGAGGAGTTCGGCGACGGCATCATGAGTGCCATCGACTTCGATATGACGCTGGAGCGGCAACCAGACCAGAAGGGTGACCGGGTGAAGATGGCGCTTTCGGGAAAGTTCCTCCCCTATAAGCGCTACTGACGCCAGTTGCCGCTAAACCGCCGTCAGCCGCTGCCGCCAACCGCTCACCAGGTCGGTCAGTTGAACCAGGGTGAATGGCTTGGCGATGTAGTCGTTCATTCCCGCGGCCAGCAATGTTTCCCGGTCGCCGTCCATCGCGTTGGCGGTCATCGCGACGATGGGCACGTTTGCCTTGGTGCCGGTCAATGCCCGGATCGCGGCGGTCGCCGCAATACCGTTCATCCGCGGCATCTGCACGTCCATCAGGACCAAGTCGTAATCCGCGGTCTTGACCATTTCCAAGGCCTGAAGTCCATCGGCGGCGCCGTCCACCGTATGACCGGCCTTCTCCAGTATCGCCGCGGCCAGCTGCCGGTTCACCGCGACATCGTCCACCACGAGCACATGCAAACCTTCCTCCGGCGCCCGGGCGCGCGGATGGGCGGTCGGACTTGCCACGGATCTGTTCTGGACAAGCGAACATATATGCGCGACCAGCATGCGTTGCCGGATCGGCTTGGGCAGGATGTAGTCGATGCCGACGGCCGCGGCTTCCACGCGCAGACTCGCGGATGGATGGGTGGTAGCCAGGATCAGCCGCATCACGGCAACCGAGGGATCGGCACGTAACCGAACCGCCATGTCGTAGCCAGTTTCGCCCGGCATCTGGTGATCCAGCACGGCGACGACGAAAGGCTTGCCGGTGGCGGCCGCTTCCTGGATGAGCGCCAGGCCGGTGGTAACATCGCGCGCGGTCGCGACCTCACCGCCGACACCCTCGATCTGTTTGCGGATTGTGGCCAGGCTGGAAGGATTATCGTCCACGACCAGCACACGGACCCCGGATAGTGCGTCCACCTCCGCCTCGGGCGGCGCACCGATGCGTTGCACCGGGATGGCAAACCAGAACGTGCTGCCTTGACCCTCCTCGCTTTCAAACCCGATGGTGCCCCCGATGATCTCGACAATCCGGCGCGAGATCGCCAGCCCCAGTCCTGTCCCCCCATACCGCCTTGTGGTTGACGAGTCGGCCTGGGTGAACATCGAGAACAGGAACGGCTTCACATGCTCTGGAATGCCGATCCCGGTATCAGTCACCTTAAACCGCACCCATTCCCGGCCATCGGCCCCTGGCTCCATGGCCGCCATCACGACGACGCTGCCGCGTTCGGTGAACTTGACGGCATTGCCGACAAGATTAAGCAGCACCTGACGGATCCGGCCGTCATCGCCTTGGAATGTCCCTTCCAGTTCCGGCGCCACATGGCAGGCAAGGTCGATATCTCTCTCGGTCAGGCGCGGTGCGAGAATATCCAAAACGCCCTCGACCACCTGGACCATCACGAACGCGTGATTCGCCAGACTGAACTGGCCGACTTCCATCCGCGAGAAGTCCAGGATGTCGTTGATAATTCCCAGCAGCGCGTCCGCCGACATCCGGACGGTATTCGCGGCGTAGCGTTGTTCTTCGTCCAGGCTGGTGTCCAGCAACAGGTCGGTCATGCCCATGATGCCATTCATTGGCGTGCGGATTTCATGGCTCATGGTCGCCAGGAATTCGGATTTTGCCCGGCTGCCGGCCTCGGCCTGGTCACGGGCGGCCAGCAGGCTTTGCCGGTAGGCGCGGGAACGTCTGGCCATCAACGAGGTGATGACCGTTCCCCACACGACGGCACACAGGCCGCCATATATGACGAGGAAGAGGATGAGCCGCATCGCGCCGAGTGCCTCTCGTCCAGCGACCGGAGCCAGCATGTAGGCGGTCATGCCTTCGGGCTGCAAAAGCTGCCGAATCATGACGACAGGCATCCCCGCTGCGCCAAGCCGGTGGGAAAACGGCCTGTTCTCGGCGGCGACCAGGGGTACAATGCCGATATCGTCGCGTTTGTAGGCCAGCCGCCTCTGTTCCGGCGTCATTGCGAAGACCGAGCTGCCCGGGAGCGCCTTCAGCAGCCAGTCAGGTTCGGACGTGATGACGACAACCCCGTACCGGTCGGTTACCAATATGTCCCGTGCGGCAACGTCATGGTTGATGTTGGCATCGACCTTCACCACCGCGGCACCCAGGAAGTGGCCATTTGGCTGGATCGGGGTGGAATAGAAGATGCCGGGCACGTTGGTTCGTCGGCCGACGGCATACTGGACGCCGGGCACACCCCGGAGCGCGGCGTTGAAATACTCCCGGTCGGCAAACTGTTCCCCCACCAGGGTATCGGCATCCTTGAAGTTGCTGGAAGCGACGCACAGGCCGTGCTGATCGATCACGAACGTCAAATCGACATTCATGGTCTTGCCGATAAAGGCGAGATAAGCGTTCAACGCCGCGGTGTCGCTTCCGGGATTGCCCAGGGTCTGCTCGACAACCGCTTCATTTGCCATAATGACCGGAACCGAGCGGATGTAGGCCAAGGATCGCCTTAAGTCGCTGACGAAGCTGGCTAAACGGTTATTGGCGTCGATCTCGACGCGCCTGACCTCGGATCGTGCTTCGTAGTCCTGCCAGACGCCGCTGAGCCACCACGTTGCACCGGCCAGGAGCAGCAGTGTTGCCAGTAGCACGGGTCCAAGGTTGCGAAACAATGTCCTGATCATCTCGTCATCTTCGCACGGAAGGACGGCCCGGGCGCCGGGCTCGGCCAGCCGCGACGGGCATGGGGTAAGCCGTTTCAACGCACGATATCACACGACTTAGCGAAGGCCGATAGTTATCATATGTGAAATCGTTGCACCCCGAATGAGCGCGTAATCAAGTTCCAGGCGTGGTGGGGACATTATTTTCAATACAGTGACGTTTTGGATGCCCCTCGTTTCCCCAACGATCCAGAAACGACGCTGGCTTGCTTTGCCCAAGTGGCGGTGTAGCCTGTCCGGACGAGCCATCATGGCCGTTCAGTCAGGTGGTGTTGCCGATTCCCCCGGGTCAGGAGCATGCCATCGAGGACTGGGGACGGATCCGGCGGGCGCTTCGGGTAGCGCTCGTTGAAAACGAGCAATGTAAAAAGCTTCGGGAAAAGCAATACCTTGTCTTGCGTCGGGAGGCCGTCAACCTCAGATCGAGGCTTGGTGTGTTTGCCCTCGCGGTCCAAGGTTGGATGAAGCCTGCATGACACGCCACACTGTTCTTGACACGAACCGGCTGGTTGCCCCCAAACTCCGGTCATCGAAGGAGGCACCGACGCGCGACCGCGCCCAAACGAGCCGTTCAGCTTGACCTGGAAGGTCCAGCCGATCATTCCTCCCGCTCCTCGCGCCGGAACGGTCCGGCCGTGTGTTGCGGAGCATCCTCGATGACCGAAACCGATCGCAAGCGCCTGCACGTCATCACCTGGGGTTGCCAGATGAACGTGTATGACAGCGGCCGGATGGCGGATGTGCTGGCCCCCCTGGGTTATGGCCCGGCGGCGGAGCCGGACGACGCCGATATGGTGATCCTGAACACCTGCCACATTCGCGATAAGGCGGCGGAGAAGGTGTTTTCCGAATTGGGACGCCTGCGCAAGCTGAAGGAGGCAAGGGGCGGGCGGATGATCCTGGCCGTCGCCGGCTGTGTGGCGCAGGCCGAGGGGGCGGAAATCCTCGCCCGGGCGCCTTATGTCGATATCGTTCTCGGGCCGCAGACCTATCATCGGCTGCCGGAGATGGTCGCTCGGGCAGCCCGTGCCGGCGGGGCGGTGATCGAGACGGACTTCCCGCCCGAGGACAAGTTCGACCACCTGCCGGACAGCGCCACGCCGCAGGGCGTGACGGCGTTCCTGACGATCCAGGAAGGGTGCGACAAGTTCTGCAGCTTCTGCGTGGTGCCTTATACCCGTGGCGCGGAGCAAAGCCGTTCGGCCGCCACGATCCTGCGTGAGGCGCGGCATCTGGTGTCGCAAGGCACGCGGGAGATCACGCTGCTTGGGCAGAACGTCAATGCGTGGCACGGCGACGGCTGGGGGCTGGGCCGTTTGCTGCGGGAAATGGCGGAGATTCCGGGGTTGCTGAGGATTCGCTATGCGACGTCGCATCCGCGTGACATGGACGACGACCTGATCGCCGCGCATCGCGACATCCCAACGCTGATGCCGTTCCTGCACCTGCCGGTTCAATCGGGGTCCGACCGCGTCTTGTCGGCGATGAACCGCAAGCACACCGGCGACGACTTCCGCCGGATCGTGGACAGACTCCGCGATGCGCGGCCGGATCTCGCGCTGTCTTCGGATTTCATCGTCGGCCACCCGGGCGAGACCGAGGCTGACTTCGAGGATACGATGCGACTGGTTCGTGATGTCGGCTTCGCGCTGGCATACAGCTTCAAATACTCGCAGCGCCCAGGCACTCCCGCGGCTGGTGCGCCGGCGCAGGTGCCGGAATCGGATAAAGACCGCCGGTTGCAGACGCTACAGGCGCTGTTGCGGGAGCAGCAGGCGGCGTTCAATGCCGGCTGCGTCGGATTGGAGCTGCCGGTGCTGTTCACGGGTACTGGTCGGCACCCTGGTCAGATCGCGGGACGGTCACCATTTCTTCAACCTGTACACCTTTCGGGAAGTGCCAATCTTATTGGCACCGAATCAATGGTGCGAATCGTCGCCGCCCATCCAAACTCACTTGCGGGAACCCTTGTCCAGGAGAGACGAATAGCTTGACAGACATCGCCGCCCCTCAGGCACCGCCTACCGCTGCAAGCGGCAAAACAATGGCTGCCCCCGCCTCCACTGGCGGCAAGGCCATTACCCTCCAGTTCAACGACAACAGCTTGCTGCCCCTGCTTTTGGGGGATCATGACCGCCATTTGGTCAGGATCGAGCAAGCGCTGGGGGTCAGGCTCTCTTGTCGAGGCAATCGGATCGCCATCGCGGGGGACGCATCGCGGGTCGATGTCGCGCAAGAAATGCTTCGAGGGCTGTGGCGGCGGTTGGAGCGGGGAGAAAGCGTGGGGCGGGCGGAAATCGAGGCCGCGATCAGGATGGCGGATGCGGAGAACGATCCGCGGCTGCCGCTGTCGGACGTGCCGGCGATCCGCACCCGGCGCGGTGCGGTCGGGCCGCGCAGCCCGGGGCAGGTCAGCTATATGGAGGCCCTGTCGAACCACGAGATGGTATTCGGCGTCGGCCCGGCGGGCACGGGCAAGACCTATCTGGCGGTGGCCCAGGCCGTTGCCATGCTTCAGGCGGGCAAGGTGGACCGGATCGTGCTGTCGCGCCCGGCGGTCGAGGCCGGTGAGCGGCTGGGTTTCCTGCCCGGCGACATGAAAGAGAAGATCGATCCCTATCTGCGGCCGCTGTACGATGCGTTGCACGATATGATGCCGGCCGATCAGGTGATCCGCCGGATGACGAACGGCGAGATCGAGGTCGCACCGCTGGCCTTCATGCGTGGCCGAACCCTGGCGCATTGCTACGCGATCCTGGATGAGGCGCAGAACACCACCGCGATGCAGATGAAGATGTTCCTGACCCGGATGGGCGAGGGCACGCGGATGGTCGTCACCGGTGACCTGAGTCAGGTCGATCTGCCCAACGGCGTGCGTTCGGGGCTGCGTGATGCATTGGATACGCTGGAAGGCGTCCAAGGCATCAGTGTTGTGCGGTTCGAGCAGCGGGACGTCGTGCGGCATCCCCTGGTCGCGCGCATCGTCGGCGCGTATGATGCCCGTGAAGCAGCTCAAGGAGAGGTGCTGCGGGAGCGGGAGCGTCCGCAACTGAGCGAGTTATGAAGTAGCGATGGAACCTCCTAGTACCCGGCCGCCCGACGTCGATATTGTCGTGGCGGATCCGGCCTGGCACAGGCTGATACCGAATGCTGGAACAATCGTCCGGCGGGCGGCCCGTGCGGCAAATATGGAGGGCACGATCGTGCTGTCCTCCGACCGTGTGGTCCGGGCTTTGAACGGGCGGCATCGAGGCAAGAACAAGCCCACCAATGTGCTGACATATGAGCATCCGGCGCCGGAGATCATCCTGGCGCTGGGTGTCGTGCGTGCCGAGGCGGCGGCCCAGGGGCGGCGACCGGGGCACCATCTGGCGCATTTGGTGGTGCATGGTGCACTGCATCTGAGTGGTGAGGACCATGATCACCCGGGCGATGCGCGCCGGATGGAGATGGCGGAATCACGCATCCTGCACCGTATCGGCGTGCCCAACCCGTGGAAACGCGCATGAGTGCGCATCGGGGCACGCTGCTGGGGCGACTGGGCTACCTGTTGGGGCGCAAGCAGGCGGAGCACTCGCTGCGGGATTCCATCGCCGAGTTGGTGCAAGAGGCGGCGGACGCGCAAAAGACGCCGGGCGAGGCCCCGGAGCTGGACCGGCATGAGCGTCTGCTGATCGCCAACGTGCTGCGATTGCGGGAAACCACGGCCGACGACGTGATGGTGCCCCGGGCCGATATCGTGGCGATGCGGGCTGATGTGACGCTGGCGCAGGCGATCGAGCTCATCCGCAACGATGGCCACTCCCGGCTGCCGGTGTATCGCGAGCAGTTGGACGATGTGATCGGCATGATCCACATCAAGGACGTGTTCGCCTATGTCGGCCGGCCGGAGGCGTTCTCGCTGGAGGCCATCATGCGCAAGCCGCTGATGGTGGCGCCGCAAATGCCAGTTCTGGACCTGCTGGCGCAGATGCGGCTGCAGCGAATTCATCTTGCGTTGGTGGTCGATGAATATGGCGGGATCGACGGGCTGGTGACGATCGAGGATCTGGTCGAGACCATCACCGGCGACATCGCGGACGAGCACGACGATGTCGAGGCGCCGATGCTGACGGAACGCCCGGACGGCGCGCTGGATTTGAACGCCCGCATGCCGATCGAGGACTTCGAGGAGAAGATCGGCCCGATCCTGACCGAGGATGAGCGGGACGCGGATATCGATACGGTCGGCGGGCTGGTGTTCACTCTGGCCGGCCGCGTACCGACACGCGGCGAGGTGATCAGTCATCCCTCCGGCTTTGAGTTCCGCGTGCTGGATGCGGATGCGCGGCGGATTCGGCGGCTGCGGGCTCGGCGGACAGACTCGACGGTAAAGCCCGCCGCGGCGGCCTAACAAAGCCAGATCACGTCAATGGGTTATGCGGCGGTGGTGTGCGATGCCGCTGTTCCCGTCGGCCGGCCCGTCTTGCCAACCCTGGTTGAGGGGCCGGGACGCGGTGGGACGGAGGTCGATGACGCGGTTGAGGTAGTTCGCCGGCTTGGGCGGTTGAGATGGCGACTGTCTCATCGACGTCTCGTCTCCCACAGTATGGGACTCGGGCGCGGTTTCTGGTGGTTGCCCGGTTGGCGCGGCGGCCGCTTCGGGTTCGATGGGCAGCGCGTGCAGCATCGTGTTGGCGGCGATGTGGCGGGTCCATTCGTCGGCATCGGCGGCGGTTTGCGTCCCCTCTCGCTTGCGGCGCTGTTGCTGTTCTCGCAGCAGATGGCCGTGGGCGGCCAGTGAGGTACGGACCATCGCGGCGTACTGGGCGTTCAGCTTCATCACCAGCGTGATGTCACCAGCGTGCAGGCGGATGAGCCGCATCACATCCTCGGCCTGGGCTCGGGTGGCGATGCACTGCGCGGCCAGCTCCGCCTCATTCGCGTTGACGGGTGCCAGGGCGGCGATCCTGGCGATGGCGGCGTGGTTTCGGGCGAGGATCGCTTCCTGCGTGTCCACGAGGGGCGGGGGGAGCAGGGCAATCAGGGTGTGGATGAGGTGGCGATAGGCCTGGGCTGGGAGGTCGATCGGCGGGTTTGACTGGTGGGGGTGGGTCTGGATGTCCATTCCGGGTCTTTAGAGAATTTTAGGAAAATAGTCAATATGATTCCGAAAGAGGCTGGTCGCTGTGGCTGGGGCGGGATTTACAAACACGGGGAAGCCGGAGAGCCCCGAAGGGCCCCTGCCGATGTTCCCCGAGGCGCTACCCGCTGGTCAGGGCGAGATGATCACCTTCAGGGCATGTGTGTCGGCTGCGTGCGCGAAGGTTTCGTAAGCCGCGATGACTTCGCTGAGTTGGAAATGGTGCGTGATCAGCCGCGTTGGGTCTATCCTCTTTGATTGCACCGTCTTCAGCAGCATTGGCGTTGTGACGGTATCGACGAGCCGGGTGGTAATCGCAATGTTCTGCGACCAGAGACGTTCGAGGTGCAGGTCCGCCTTGACCCCATGCACGCCGATGTTGGCGATCACGCCGCCCGGCGCGACAAGGTCCTGGCACATGACAAAAGTCGCTGGAATGCCAACCGCCTCTATGGCTGTATCGACACCTTGCCCGCCGGTCAGGGCCATCACCTTCTCGGCCACCAAACCGGCGGCACTGTTGATCTTATGGGTTGCCCCAAAGCGGAGTGCCACATCGAGCCGGCTTTCATCGAGGTCGATCATGATGATCTCAGCCGGGGAATAGAACTGCGCGGTGAGCAGCGCGGCGAGGCCGATCGGTCCGGCGCCGACGATCGCTACCGTCGAGCCGGGGGCGACCTTGCCGTTCAATACGCCGCATTCAAATCCGGTGGGAAGAATGTCGCTGAGCATGACGAGCGCTTCCTCGTCGGCGCCCGCGGGGATTGGATAGAGGCTGGTCTCCGCATGGGGGATGCGGACATATTCGGCCTGGGTGCCGTCGATCTCATTCCCCAGGATCCAGCCGCCGGTGCGACAATGGGAATACATGCCGCGGCGGCAGTAATCGCATTTGCCACATGAGGTGATGCACGAAATCAGAACGTGGTCGTTCGGGCGGAATGTCGTCACGCCCGGCCCAACGGCGGTGACCACGCCCACGCCTTCATGCCCGAGAATTCGGCCTGGCCGGCATGTTGCAACGTCACCTTTCAAAATGTGGAGGTCGGTGCCGCAAATCGTTGTCTTGAGCATCTGGACGATGGCATCGCCGGGCGCTTGGATTTCCGGCATGGGACGCTCATCGAGCGATTTGAGCCCAGGACCATGATAGACAAGTGCTTGCATCGCGATGCTCCCATCTAACGACGGCCAAGCGCCTCATCCATTGCGACATGCAGGGACGTCGCTTGCCGATGCGTGTGTCGGATAGGAGCACGAGAGCGGTCTGCGCGGTTTGAGCCAAATCAAGGCTGAGGGGGTTTCGGCAAAATGAGGGCCGCGCTCGGCGCGAATGTAATGTCGTTCACAAATTCGTTACTCCGCCGCCATTACCTTCCGTGGTGGGGTTTGCACGACCGGCGTCAGTTCCGGGGCGTTGAACGAAACGACACGGCGTTCATTGCCGACCGGCCGGTACAGCGTGTCCCGCTGCGACGGCGTGCGGGCGATCGAACCGATCAGGTGCTCCATCGCCTCGGGCGGGAATTCCTGGCCGTGTTCGGTGCCGGCGGCGCGGGAGATGCTTTCGTTCATCAGCGTGCCGCCCATGTCGTTGGCACCTGCGTTCAGGCACATCGCGGCGCCGGCCGGTCCCATTTTTACCCAGGACGTCTGGATGTTGGTGATCAGCGGGTTCAGCACCAGTCGGGCGACGGCGTGCATCAAGACTGCCTCGCGCAGCGTCGGGCCCTTGCGGGCCATGCCGCGCAGATACATCGGGGCTTCCATGTGAACGAACGGCAGTGGAACGAATTCGGTGAAGCCGCCGGTTTCGGCTTGCAGGTCGCGCAGGACCAGCAAGTGTCGTGCCCAGTTCAGCGGGGATTCGACGTGTCCATACATGATGGTGGACGTCGTTCGCAGGCCCAGGGCGTGGGCGGCGCGGGCTACGTCGATCCATTGTTGGGTGTTGATCTTGTCCGGGCAGATGATCGCCCGGATTTCGTCGTCCAGGACCTCGGCCGCGGTGCCGGGCAGGGTGCCGAGGCCGGCGTCTTTCAAGCGGGTCAGGAACTCGGTGAGGGTCAGACCGAGCGTGGCGGCGCCTTGGGTGACTTCCAGGGGGGAGAAGGCGTGGATGTGCATGCCGGGGACGGCGGCTTTGATTGCCTTGCAGATATTGACGTAGGTGTCGCCGGTGTAGTCCGGATGGATGCCGCCTTGCAGGCAGACCTCGGTGGCGCCGCGATCCCAGGCTTCTTGCGATCTGCGAACGATCTCGCTCATGTCCAGGTCATAGGGGGTGCCGCGCAGGTTCTCGTGCGTCTTGCCCTTGGAGAAGGCGCAGAACTTGCAGCGGTAATAGCAGATATTGGTATAGTTTATGTTCCGATTGACGACGTAACGAACGGTGCCGGCGCTGACGTGCTTGCGTAGTTCGTCGGCCACCGTGATGACGCGTTCGTAGTCGATGTCCCGCGCGGCGAACAGGCGCACGATTTCCGGCACGTCGAGGCGTTTGCCGGAAACGGCGCGGTCGATGATTCGTTCCAGGGCGGGATCGACCTTGGCCAGCAGGATGGGCTTCGGCTTGGGGGCGAAAGTCAGGCCGGGGGCCCAGTCGTCGTCGCGCGACCAGCCCTCGGCGTCGGCGAACTGCATGACGCGGGTGGCGACCTTGGTGTGCAGCCATTTGGACGGTTGGGCGGCCCAGGCGGGATAGACCGGCAGGCGGGGGATCAGGATCTTGTCCATCTCCGCCGTGCGCAGCGCCAGGGCTTCCAGTTCCGGCCACGGTGCTTCGGGGTTGACGTGGTCCGGGGTGACGGGGGAAACGCCGCCCCAGTCGTCGATGCCGGCGCCGATCAGCGCCTGATAGACTCCCGGCGACAGGTTGGGCGGCGCCTGGACATGGATGTCGGCGGGCAGGATCAGGCGCGCGGTGGCGATGGTCCAGAGGAGGTCTTGGAGGTCGGGTTCATCGGCGTTGGCTAACTTGGTGTCGGCCTTGGCGCGGAAGTTCTGCACGATCACTTCCTGGATGTGGCCGTATTCCAGGTGCAGATCGCGGATCGCTTCCAGCGCTTCGATGCGTTCCGCCCTGGTTTCGCCGATGCCGATCAGGATGCCGGTGGTGAACGGGACAGCGAGTTCGCCGGCCAGACGAATCGTTTCAAGACGAACGGCCGGGGCTTTGTCCGGCGAGCCGTAGTGAACGCCGCCTTGCTGGCACAGGTTTTCGCTGGTGGATTCCAGCATGATGCCCTGGCTGGCGGAGACCTCGCGCAGGCTGGCGATTTCCGCGCGCGTCATGACGCCGGGGTTCACGTGCGGGATCAGCGTGGTTTCCTTCAGCACCAGCGCGCACATTTCGCGAAGGTAGCCGATGGTCGTTTCGTGGCCGAGTTCGGTCAGCGCCTCGCGGGCGGCCCGATAGCGCAGTTCGGGTTTGTCGCCGAGGGTGAACAGAGCCTCGGTGCAGCCGGCGGCTTCGCCGGCGCGGGCGATTTCCAGGACTTCGCCGGCGGAGAGATAGGCCGCGTGCCCCGCCTTCGGCCGTTCGGCGAAGGTGCAGTAGTGACAGACGTCACGGCACAGTTTCGTCAGCGGGATGAAGACCTTGCGGGAGTAAGAGATGGTCCGCCCGAACGCGTCGTCGCGCTTCTGGGCGGCCAGCACCATCAGTTCGGGTAGGGGCGTGGTTTCGAAGTTCATGGTGTCTTCCGTACTACGTCCTCGGCGAAGCGTTGCTGGACGTCCAGTGTCGCCTCGATGGTGGGCTGTTGGGCGTAGACGATCAAGTGCTTGACGCCAACGGCGGCGAAGGCGGCGGCGTCTTCCAGCATGTCATCGGCGGTGCCGGTGAACATCTGGCGCTGGCCCTCGGCGTTGGTGACCGGCGTCCACTGTGGCGGTTTGAACCAGACATAGGCGATGTCGATCGACGCTGGATCGCGGCCGATCTTTTCGGCGGCGCGGTGCAGGCGGGCGATGCCTTCCTTCAGCTTCGCGGGCGTGTCCAGCGGGATTTGTGCGTTGTTCGACACTGGATACCAGCCCTCGCCCATCGCCGCCGCCCGGCGCAGGGCAGGGGCGCTTTCGCCGCCGACCCAGACGGGCGGGTGGGGTTTGGATGTGGGCTTGGGCTTGAATACGACGTTGTCGAACTTGACGTGGGTACCGTTCATCGCTGGGCGGTCTTCCGTCCACAGCGACTTCCAGGCGCGGATATACTCGTCGGTGACGGCACCCCGAGCCTCGAATGGGGGTGTTTCGAGGGCGTCGAATTCCTCCTTCATCCAGCCGGAGCCGACACCGGCGATGACCCGGCCGCCGGAGAGACTGTCGGCCGTGCTGAGAAGTTTCGCGGTCAGCACGGCGGGGCGATACGGCACGACCAGGACCGAGGTCAGCAGTTTCACCCGCTGCGTGAACCCGGCCAGGAAGGTGAGTGTGGCGATGGCGTCGAAGCACTCGCCGGTGGGGGCGCCGGGCCAGACGCCATCGGCGGTGTATGGGTAGCGGACGCCGGTTTGGACCGGGACGATCAGGTGGTCGGCGACGCCGATGATCGCGTAGCCGCCGGCCTCGGCACTGGATGCCATCGCCATGATGTTTTCGCGCGTCGTCAAGCAGCCGCGCGTGCCGATATGTAGCCCGAAGTCCATGGACGGCCTCTTCCGTTTGCCTCTTTGGCCGGTATCGTGTGCTATCGGGTGCGATAACACAATCCAAGCAGGAGGAACGAATGCAGATCGGTTGCAGTGCGCCGACCAGTGGGCCGTTGATCGAACCCGACAGCCTGCTGCGGATCGCGAAAGAGGCCGAAGCCCTGGGCTTCGATTACGTTACGGTCAGCGACCATGTGATGATTCCCACCAGCATCGCCTCGCGCTATCCGTATTCGGATTCGGGGGAATTTCCGTCGGGTGCCGCGGCGGCGCGGCTGGAGCAGTTGACGGCGGCGACGTTCATCGCGGCGGCGACGACGAAGCTGCGGATCGTGACCTCGGTGATGGTGGTGCCGCATCGGCCGGCGGTGCTGACGGCGAAAATCCTGGCCACGATCGACTTCCTGTCGAAGGGCCGGCTGACGCTGGGGATCGGCGCCGGATGGTGCGAGGAGGAGTTCATCGCGATCGGGGCGCCCCCATTCGCCGAACGCGGGGCGGTGACCGACGAATTCATGGCGGCGTGCCGCGAGCTGTGGACGGCCGATGAGCCGAAGTTCGATGGCAAGTATGTGCAGTTCAAGGACGTGCTGTTTCCGCCGAAGCCGCCTCAGGGCGTGATCCCGATCTGGGTTGGCGGTGAGAGCGGGCCGGCGATGCGCCGGACGGCGAAGTACGGTGATGCGTGGTATCCGATCGGCACGAACCCTCAGTTTCCGATGGATACGTTGACGCGCTTCAAGGCGGGGGCGGCGAAGTTGCGCGGATTGACCGAAAAGGCCGGGCGCGACCCGGCGGCGGTGGCGCTGGCGTACCGCGTGTCTTCCAATCCCGAGGCTCAGCCGAAGGGCACCGTCGATGGGGAGCGGAAGCTGTTCACCGGCGGGACGGCGGATTTCGCGGGCGACATCAAGGCGCTGCGGGACGTGGGCGTGACCGCGTTCGATTTCGGCCTGTTCGGAGCCGATGCCGAGGCGACGGTGGCGAATATGCGGACGTTCCGCGACGACGTTATGGCGAAGGTGCGTTGATCATGCAGTTAGGTCTTACGGTTGGCATGTCCGGGCCGCACCCGCGCCTGGATATGGATATGATCCTGGAAGCCGAGCGGCTGGGGTTTTCGCAGGTTTGGACGGGGGAATCGTATTCGACGGATGCGGTCTCGCCCGCTGCCTGGATCCTGGCTCGGACCACGAAGATCAAGGCTGGGACTGGCATCATGCAGATGCCGGCGCGAACCCCGGCGTGCGCGGCGATGACCGTGCTGTCATTGCAGGCGCTGTCGGGCAATCGTTTCATCTGCGGTATCGGGCCGTCCGGGCCGCAGGTGATCGAGGGCTGGCATGGCGTGAAGTTCGGCAAGCCGATGCAGCGGACGAAGGAATACATCGCGATCATCAAGCAGGTTCTCGCGCGGGAGAAGCCGCTGGAGTTCCATGGCGATCAGTACTCCATCCCGTATGACGGGCCGGACGCGACCGGGCTTGGGCGGCCGCTGCGCAGCATCGCGCATGGCGACCCGAACGTGCCGTTTTTCACGGCCTCGATCACACCCGCCGGTTTGCGGATGGCGGGCGAAGTGGCGGACGGAAACCTGCCGATCTTCTTCTCCCCCGACGCGCCTGATGTCGTGACCGGCCCGACGCTGGAGGGCCGCAAGAAGGTCGGCAAGACGATGGAGGGTTTCGATACCGCTCCGTTCGTGCGGGCGAAGATGGGGCCGGATGTGGCGGCTTGCCGGGACGCGATCCGTCCGGAACTGGCGCTTTACATCGGTGGCATGGGCGCTCGGTCTAAGAATTTCTACAACGATATGGTTTCGAAGATGGGCTTCGAGGGCGAGGCGAAGACCATTCAGGACCTGTATCTGGATGGGAAGAAGAACGAGGCGGCGGCGGCGGTGCCGGATGCACTGATTGACGCGATCTCTCTGTGCGGCCCGGCGGAGCGGATACGCGACCGGTTGGCGGCGTGGAAGGATGTCGCCAAGGCCGGGCATGTGGGCACGATGGTGCTGAAAGGTTCCAGCGTCGATGTTCTTCGGGTGGTGGCGGAGGCGGTGCTTTAAGGTTGCACCGCTACCCGCTTGCCGTGGCTCGTGTCGGCGATACGAGCCATGGTTACCACATGCCGGGAAGGTACGAACCAACAGGGTCTTCTCGTAAAGCATCACCCGGCTATGACAGCCATCGAGCTACTGCTGCCGGGCATCGGAACCCCCCGTCGTGTCGTTGCTGCCGCGCGGCAAGCTGGCGAGTGCCACGGCCAGACGTTTGACTTCGTCGCCCCCGGTTTCATCAGGCTCCGCATTCGGCGCCTCGTCGAGAATTTTCATCGTTACTTTCATGCGTTCCGGTATGGCGTCGCTCCCTTTGAAGGGAAGCAGCACGGCTCTGGCATCACTTGTCCGCCCCTCCAGCGCGAGGGACAGGGCGAGATTATTGGCGATCGCCGGGTCATCCGGAGTCAATCCCTGGGCGATCCGATAGATAGCCTGTGCCTCGGCATGTTTGCCTGCCAGATCCAAAGCCACGGCCTTGTCGACAAGGGCGGGCACGTCCTGGGGATGGGCGGTCAGGACATGATCCAGTTCGGTGATCGCCTGGGTGTTGAGCCCGGACATCACGTTGATAATCCCAAGGCCACGCCTGACTTCCACCGGGTCTGACGCATTGGCCAGACTTCGGGTGAGAAGCTCCCTGGCCTGATCGACTTTGCCGTTTTTCACCAGCATATCGGCGTAACGCAACCGGATGCCGCTGTTGCCGGGTGCCTCGGCCGCCGCCTCCGCATACATCGACAGGGCGAGATCGGTGTTGCCCGAGGCTTCGGCGGCCACCGCGATATGCTCGCGGCTTTGCGCGTTCATTTGACCAGTCCGCGGCTCGCTGGGGGCAGCGCACGCCACCAACAGGCCGCACATGACTGCAACAGGACAGTAAGTCGCGATCAGCCGGGACATCTCTAACCTCATTTAGTTGGGTTCAGTCGATTGATATCAATGGGCCGCCAGCGCATCGAAGAGACGGAGGAACGAACTGCCGACCAGCACGATGACCAGGCAGGGCAGAATGAATACTATCAACGGCAGGACGAGCTTGGCTGGAAGCTTGGATGCGCGTTCTTCCAGCTTAATCATACGCTCCCGCCGAAGCTCCGCGGCGACCGCACGCAGGGCTTCGGCAAGCGGCGTGCCATAGGTCAGGCTCTGCACCAGCATCGTGGCCAGTCGCTGCATTCCATCCACACCTGATCGCTTGCCGAAGTTGGCAAATGCTTCCCGCCGATCGGGTAAAACGCGAAGTTCATCGAGCAGGGCGGAAAGTGCGGCGGCCGTCGGGCGGTTCGAGTGCTGCATTTCCTTTGCGACACGTTCCAGGGCGCTCTCCAGGCCAAGTCCGGCTTCGCTACACACCACGAGGAGATCCAGGGCATCGATAATACCCCGCTGCAAGGCCGCGACGTACGGCCGGCGTATCAGACCCAGGATCGCGTCCGGACCGAGCATACCTACGGGAACCGAGATCGCGATGACGATAATCCGGGTGAGCATCGACGGCGTGAAGATATAACAGTACAGGATCGCACTGAGTGGAATCAGCGCCATCAGCAGCATCTTCCCACCCAGCACGATCGGCAGGGCCCGGCGTGGATTCAGGCCGGATGCCGCGATCATACCCTCCAGCCCGGCGATCTCTTTTTGCGAGTATATCCGGGTCCGCTTCAGAATCCGGTCGCCGATCGCAAAGAGGATCCCTCTAAATCCCCCAAGATGAACGGCCCGATAATCGGGCAGGACGCCGTGAGCGACGGTCATCACCCGCGTTTCCAGCTCACGATGCCGAGCCTCGCTGAGCAGCAGAAATGCGGTGATCAAGGCGCAGGAGGCCGCGCCCGCAATGAACAGGATGGCTATCCACTGGTTCGGTGTCATTCCTTTACCGCCCCCGCGATCATGCGCCGCATGGTCCAGATACCGCATACAAGAAACGTCAGGCTCAGAAGGAACATCCGCTTGCCGCGCGGGTCGTGGAACAGTGGGTCCAGGTAGTCCGGCCGTATCACGGTCAACGCGATGCCGGTTATGACCGGAAGCACACTCAGAATAGTGGCCGACACGGTCGCCTCACCGGCCAGGGCCTTGGCTCGGGCTGCGATTGTGATCCGCTCACGGACAGTCTCCGCGAGAGTGCTGATCGTTTCGGCCAGATGGCCGCCGGTTTTGTTCTGAACGGCAAGCGTTACCGCAAAGATCGCGTACTCCGCGACGTGGGTCCGAAAGTAGATCTCCATCAATGCTTCATGAACTGACCGGCCCAGCGATATTTCGTTGACCAAACGTACGAACTGCGCCCGCGTCGGCTCCTGCACCTCGCGTGAGATGCCGCGGAAAGCTTCGATGACCGGAAATCCCGCCCTGACCGCACCAACAATAAACTGTAGCGTATCGGGAATCTGCTTGAGTATCAGGTTTGCGTAGCGGCTTTGTTGCCAGCCGAACAAACCTCGTACAACCAGACCGGCGGCGAGGCAGCCAATCACCGTGCTTATCGGAGTTGTTAGGGTGACGGAGGCCAGGGCGCCAGCCAGGAGGCCGGCCAAGGCCCCACCGGCGATGACGATCGGGATAGGAAGCGTGTAAGCGTCCACGAAATCCGGGTTGTAGGAAAACAGTTTTCGTCCGAGTTCCTTGATCTGAGCGAAACGCAATTTCTCTCGACGGATACTGCGTACAGCCGGCGCGCCTGCGTCTTGCCTAGAAAGTGAAGAAATCAGGGCCAGTTGCTGCCGCAGCCGGCGTTCCCGGCGGTCGGCGACGAGAAGAAACGGACCGGCCAGGAACACCGCGCCAAGTATGATCAGGGGAACCGTCAAATCGAAGGACATCGCTCAGATCTCCTGCAAAGCGTCTTTCCAGGCACGGTCGAAGCCGAAATACTCAAGCCGGTCCACGAACGCGGAGACGGCATTCATCGAGACGTATTTCCCCGAGAGCCGACCCTGAGCGTCCTCTCCCCCGAATTCGAACCGGACGACATCGTTCATGGTAATGACGTCGCCCTCCAGGTTGCATATCTCGGTAATCTGGGTGACGCGGCGAACGCCGTCCCGCATTCGCTCGACCTGGATGATGAGATCGAGCGCGCTGACGATTTGCGAGCGTATCGCCCGTGTCGGGAGATTGACGTGTCCCATCATGACCATGTTTTCAACGCGGCTCAGGGCATCACGGGCCGAGTTGGCATGAAGGGTGGAAATTGACCCGTCATGCCCCGTGTTCATGGCCTGCAGCATGTCGAACGCCTCCGCGCCGCGAACCTCGCCGATAATGATGCGATCCGGGCGCATACGCAGGGCGTTCCAAACCAGGTCGCGCTGCGTCACCAGTCCCGTCCCTTCAAGGCTGACGGGCCGGGTCTCCAGGCGGATAACGTGAGGCTGCTGCAACCGCAATTCGGCGGCATCCTCTACCGTAATGATCCGTTCGGCGTGGTCGATCCCGCGGCTCAAGGCATTCATCAATGTGGTCTTGCCGGACCCGGTGCCACCCGAAATCAGCAGGTTGAGGCGACAGCGCGCGGCGATTTCCAGCAGGCGGGCGACGCCGCCGGTAAGGCTTCCAATCGCTGTCATGTCCTGAAGCGTCAGGCTGCGTTTGGAGAACTTTCGGATGGATATGCACGGGCTATCGATCGCCAGCGGCGGAAAGATGACATTAACCCGGCTGCCGTCGGGAAGGCGGGCATCGACCATGGGGCTCGCTTCGTCGATGCGGCGCCCGACCTGTGCGGCGATCTTCTGGGCGATCGTCGCGATGTGCTGATTGTCGCGAAACCGGATGGTGGCCCGTTCCAGCTTGCCGCGCCGTTCGATGAAGATATTCGTCGGACCGTTCACCATGATATCGGTGACCTGGTCATCGCGCAGAACAGCTTCCAGCGGTCCGTATCCGACCATGTCGTTGGCGAGTTCTTCCGCGACACGCTGCTGTTCACGGGCGGACAGTTCGATGCGGTCCTGCGTGGCGATCTCATGGACGATGCGTTCGATTTGCTGGCGTAGCAGCGCCGGCGGAACATCGGCCGCGGCGGCGGGGTCGATTTCCCGCAATACGCGCTCGCGCAGGCCTTTGTCCTCGGCCACGGGCAGCGGTGTCGCGGGCGCGGTGACAAGCAATTCCGTTTCCGTCAGTTCTTCGTTGGGTTGCAGGGCGCGTTTGCCGAAGATTTTCATTTGCGCAACAGCCTCCGGATCCACGATTCAGACGACTTGATGCCATGTATGGCGGCGATTTCCTGGATCAGCGGGGCAAGATGCTTCCGCAGGTCCGGCACCCTTCGGATGGCGGGTATGCCGAGGTTCACGGCCTCGGGCATGCGCCGGCCCAGTTCTGGCACGCTGACCCGGGAGGGGCTGCCCAGGGCTTTTTCCAGCATCGTGGAGGACAGTCCGCCCTTCATGTCAGACCGGTTTACCATCGGGACAACCCGGTCCGCGCCGGCCAACGTCATCGCCAGTTGCCTGATCGCCCGGGCGTTGCGCGCGGAGGCAACATCCGGCGCCATGACCACAACCACATGACGGGCCAGGGTCAGAACCTGATGCAGTTCCGGCCGCAACGGCATGGGCAAATCGACGACGACGAAGTTGAACTTCTGCCGCACCAACGAGAGCACCTGTCGCGCGCCCGGTTCGGTGATACTGATCCCCGAACCCAGCGCTTCGTCGGCGGCGATCAGCCGTAACCGGGGACCGAGCTGGATCGCGGTGCGTTCCAGCAGCAGGGCGTCGGCCTGATCGGGATCTTCCAGTGCGATGCGCAGTCCCGGACCCGGCCGCGCACCGAGCATCAAGGCTGTTGCGCCATGCTGCAGATTCAGATCCAGTAACGCGACGTTGCCCTTCACGACCTCGGCGAGTTCGATCGCTGTGCTGACCGCGATCGTGCTGGCGCCCGCACCACCCGACGCACCGCAAACGGCGATAACGTGGCCGCCGCGCGTCCCGGGCTGATGGGCCTGATCTGGCGCGAAATGGCGGGGCAGGAGCCGCTCCACCAGGTCCCGCGTCAATGGCTTCGGCATGTATTCCACGACGCCGATTTCATTCACTAAAAGGCGGTAGAAGGCGATATCCACGGCGTCACCAACAACCGCGACGACGACGTTGGGCGGGCAGACCTGTGAAAGATGTTCAAGCGCCGCCAGCGGGTCTTCGGTCCCGGTTACATCGACAATAACCGCCTGAAGGTCCGAATCCTTTTCCAGAAAGCGAATCGCCTGACGGATATTGCCACGCTTCAACACCAGTTCGTTGGGAAGACCGGCAAGACCGGTGCGGAGCGCGGCCTCGCTGATGTCGTCGGTAACGAATGCAACGATCCTGTTTAGCTGGGTCGAACTTGCGGCTTGTGCGGCCTTTGGGGCGGCCAATAGGGAGGTGGACATCGGCAGCTCCTGGCTTATTGGCCGTTGAGGGGAATGGGTTGCGGCTGCGGCTGTTGCTCATTACTCGCGCCGATCTGGGACGCGTTTGCCAGTGGCAGCGGCGTGCGCCGTCCCTGGAACAGTCTTTTCACCGGCGGCGCGGCCTCGGCACTCATGGTTCCGGGCGCATCAACCCCCTCGCGCAGATCATAGGGGTTGGCGATCATGACGCGCAGGTTGGCGTCGTTGCTGCCAGTCGCCGTCCACTTGCCTGGCTGGTCGAAGGAACCCAGGTCGGCGCAACCGGACACGAGAAGCAGGAGCAACAAAGCGAGTGATTTGTTCATGGTTCTTCTCACTTCAGGATAAAGCCGGCATCGACGGGCGTCTGGCTGGGGGCATGCGC
This sequence comes from Acetobacteraceae bacterium, assembly GCA_003506895.1. GTDB lineage: Bacteria > Pseudomonadota > Alphaproteobacteria > Acetobacterales > Acetobacteraceae > Rhodopila. Next base: position 26,432 of record DNXO01000153.1, read on the forward strand.
GACCTGGCGTCCGAACAGGATACGGTCGAGGTCTGTCGCGGGCCTGAAGCCATCGGTCGGAGCACTCAGCGCCACCGGATTGCTGGTCGGCTTCACGATGTACGGGGTCACGATGATCACCAGCTCACTTTCGCCGCGCTGGAAGTCGTTCGACTTGAACAGCGCACCGAGGACGGGGACTTCGCCGATGCCCGGCAGTGCGTTGGTCGCGTCGGTGCTGGACTTCTGGAGCAATCCGGCGATCGCGAAGCTTTGGCCGCTGCCAAGTTCGATCGTTGTCTCGGCGCGTCTGACCGTCAGTGCGGGGATCGTCAGGCTTCCGCCGGCCACGGGCACGCTGACGGCGCCAACGCTCGACAGCTCGCTGACTTCCGGGCGCACCCGCAGGTTCAAGCGGCCGGAGGACAGTACGGTCGGCACCACCGCAAGACTGACGCCGAACTGTTTGAAGTCGACCGTGATCGAGGTGGTGCTGCCATTGCCATTGCCGGCAACGGGGATCGGAAACTCGCCCCCCGCCAGGAAGCTTGCGGCTTCGCCGGATTGCGCCGTCAGGTTCGGTTCAGCGAGGATCGAGATGAGCTGATCGGCTGCAAGGGCGTCGACGATTCCATTGATGTCGCGCGTTCCAGATGTATAGCCGGCGCCAAGCTGGTAGGGGACGGCGCTGGCGCCGGACAGAGCTGAAAGGCCAAGGGGCCGCAGCGGGCTGATCAGGCCGCTGGTAGCGGCCCCCGTCAGCACGCCGAACTGCCAGTTGCCGCCTTTCCCGAGTGCCTGCCAGTTGAAGCCGAGCTGGCGGGTGATGGTGCGGCTGATCTCCGCGATACGGACGCGGACGTTGACCTGAATGCTTTCAAGCACGGTCATGTTGTCGGTGACCGTGCCTTTCTCGCCGACATAGCCGCGCGCGATCGCATTGGTCTGCTGCGCGGCGGCCGCGGTTGGGACGGTTCCCTCCAAAACCATCGCGGTTCCGGTTGCCCTGACACGCACGCCGGAAGCACCGCCGACGAACTGGGTGATCGCGTTCTGGGCAGCCATGGCGGTCGCGGAGGAGAGTCCTGGCGTGGCGGGTGCGCCGCCGCCGCCACCCGTGGCCGGCCTGGGTGTACCGCCGGTAACGGCGACATCATATTGGACAATCGCCGAACCATTGTCGGTCGTCGCGACGACCGTCGTTCTGCCAGGTGCGACACCCATCAGGAACAAGCTGGTTGGGGAGGCCGGCTGCACCCTTGCCACCGCTGGATCGGCCGACATCACCGTCGCGGCGGCTTGCGGAAGGCGCAGCAGCATGCCGCTGCCGGCGGCGATGGAGATCGACTGGGTTTGGGTGGCGGGCGGCTGGGCGGCTGGTCGCGGGGCGATGGCGTCCGGGTGAGCCGGTGCTGCCGGCGCCGCAGCGGGTGCCGGTGCCTGGGCCTGGGCCTGGGCGTCCGGTCCGGTCAGCACCGTCGCCAGGCACAGCGCCGCTGACATCAGCTTCGCAAGGGAAAGGTTCGGTCTCATTGGAAGGTCACCTCGCTGCGTTTGTCGCCTTCGATCAATTGGACTTTCGCGCCGGCGGGCTCTCCGGCTTTCGACAACGCCGGCGATACGTCGCCGCTGAACAACGTCGACTGGTCGGGTTGTTCCGGCGAAGGATTGTCGATGGCTCGGATCGCCAGGGAGATGTGGCCGAGCTGCTGGGCCACGGTGATGCGTTCGGCCTGGTCGTTGGCGACCTGCACCGTGACGGTCCGGGCCACCCGCCCGTTGGCAGCGGCGCCCGGCTTGGAGTCACGGACGATATCCTGGTCGATCGCGATGACGCGCACATTGGTCAGCACGGTTTCACTCAGCACCCGGCGGGCGAGCGGCGCGGTGTTGCGCTCCATCTCCTGCGTCAGGATCACGTCCACCCTGTCGCCTGGCCAGATCAGTCCGGACACGCCGGTGACGGCGTCAACGCCGACGGACACGGCTCTTGTTCCCGGTTCCAGCACGGCGGCGAGAAAACCCCGATCGCGTGGCCGCAGGATGTCGCCGAGCGTGATCATCTGGCCATCATCCAGGTAGCCGCGGATCAATGCGCCGCGCAGCATCGCCCGGTTCTCCGGCAGGTCCGCGATGGCGTTCGGCGGCAGCTTGCCGGGCTGGACGTTCTTCAGGCCGAAGTCTTCGTCCCGCACCAAGGTTCCGGCCGGTAGCGGATGGGCCGCCACGATGTATCCGACCTCCAGGGGTGAGACCGGGCCGTTGAAGCCGCCTGCGATCACGGCCGGTTTGGCGGGGGCAACCAACTGATAGGCGATCATGGCCAGGCCGATGCCGGTCATTATCATCAGTATCGAAACAATCAGGCGCAGGGACATGATTTCAGCTCCCGAGGGTGGATAGCAGCGCCCAGGAGCCACCGCTGGCGATCGCGATGCCGTAGGGCAGGGGGGAATGCCGCCGGATCCGCCAGCGCTCTATGGCGCAGAGCCGGCTGAGCAATGGGGCGCCCGCGGGCATCGGTGCCGGCGGCGGCAGGTAACGCAACAGCAGGTGAACCGCCGCGAGAGCGCCGCCGGCCACAGCCGTGGCGGTCAGGAAAAGAAATGCGCCCGCGGGCGGCAGCGCGATCGCGGTGGCGCTGATCAGCTTGACATCCCCGCCCCCCAGGATACCGCGCGCGTGGGCCGCGACGAGAAGGCAGAACAGCAGCGCGGAAAAGAGTAGTGACCAGGCCAATGGCGCAGCGCCCGCCATCGCCCTGGCGGTCATCCCCGCCGCAACGATCACGATGCAGGCCTGGTTCGGGATGATTCGCGTCGCGAGATCCGACCACGCGGCGTAGGCCAAAGCGGCGATGACGCAAAACAGCAGGATCTGGTATGGCATTACCGGCATGATGGGTGCTGACCTGGGCTGCCGCGGTTGGAATCCGATGTGTCATTGCGCCAGCGCGTTTTTGAACGCGCCAAAGGCGGTGGCCAGGCTTGCGCCGATCAACCCGAACGACACCATACCGACCACGATCGTCGCGGCGGTGATAAGGCCGTACTCGATTGCTGTGATACCCTTGCGCTCGCGCAGCAAGGCTCTTATTTTCTCTATCTGGTAGAGCATATTGTCTTCCATTCTTGTGAATGAATTTACAGGCAATATTATACTGTTGTCGCGGCGATGGTCCGCGAGCAGTGCGTTCTTACAGTTCGGTAGATGAAGAATGACAAGAAGTCACGGCGACGAGAGCTTGGTTCGCTGTGCCTTCTTGTCACTCCACTATCGTCTTCTTATCTCTACTTAAGACGTGGCGACCGGTTGAGTATTCACGGCTCAACCGGATCGCCAATGAGCGGAAGCGTCCAGCGGATTGCTGTTACTTCAGAAGGCCGTCCACGGATGCGAATTTCGCGGCCAGGTCCGTGCCGATGGTCGCGAAGGCGGCGAGGCCGACGACGATGGTTACGGCGGCGATCACGCCGTATTCCAGAGCGGTGACACCCTTGCGGTCGGCCAGGGCGGCAGACATCAGAGTCCAAACAGTCTTAACGTTGTCGATCATTGGAATCTCCTTCAGTGATGTTAAGTGTTGGGGGAAGGCGTTTCACCAGTATACCCGACAATGCATGACCAACTAATAGGAATGCCTGACGGGAAGCGGTGATTGATTGTTAGCCGCGGCTTGGACAAATTTCTACAAAATAATTACACATAACATATTGTTGTTTGTTCGGATATGTGGTGAGGCGATGCATTTCGCGGCCCGGGCTCGTGCCGATGGCCGCGGCGGCGACGCCAGCCACAATAGTTATGGCGGCAATCACGCCATATTCCAGTACAGCCGCGCCTTGCAATCTGACAGGTGTGCAGGCATTGGAATCTGAACAGTATTCATGCCGCCGAACATTCGAATATCCTCCCGTTACGTGAAGTGTACGTCAATATGGTTCATCATTTGACCCGCCAGGGCATGTCTGATGGTTAGATTATGCCTGGCAGACCAATGTTATTTATCGGTAGCGTTGGTTTAACCAGACTGACACAAAAATAATTGCTGATAACGTATTCTTGTCGTTCCGCCATTAATCTGGCGATGTCCTGGTATCATAGTTTTACCTTAACCGGAGGCGCCCATACTCATTCACTTGTGAGTATTATTCCGTCAAAAATTCAAAAATATGGGAAATGGCGGTGTTGTAGCTTGACTCGCTATAATATGGAGGCGGAAAACCGCGGATGACCAGAATTTCCGGAGCGTAATCGTCATGGACGCGATCTCCCTGAACTGTAAGTCCTTTATACCCTGTGCCGATACTTCCGATGAGGGATCGCAGCTTCCGCAAGCGGTCCTGTTCCGGGAACCGTCATTATTGGGGAAATGGGCGTATGCTATGCAATTCCAGGTGGTGGAATGTAAAGGCTATGTAAAGACGGACAGTATGCATGATCGACCAGAAGGTGGGGTCAGTACTTTACACCGTCGCCCATGGGTTGACGTCATCAGGAACCGGCGGGGTGTTTCGGCGCTGGAGTTCGCGCTGGTCGCGCCCGTGCTGTTCATGCTGGTGTTCGGCATCATTCAGTTCGGCATCACATTCAACAATTTCCTGGCGTTGACCGACGGGGTACGCGCGGCTTCCCGGGTTCTGGCGGCAAGCCGGTCCAGTAACACGCCGCTGACGAGTGCCACGAATGCGATCTACCTCTCGGCCCCCAACCTAACGAAGACGAGTATGACCATCACGGTAGCAGTCGGGGGGACGAACTGCGTCAGCGACGGGGCATGCGCGATGGCATTGACCGCCGCGGCTGGTGGCAGCGCGAGCGTGCAGGCCAGCTATCCGTGCAACCTGACGATCATGGGCGTCAATTATGCGCCGAATTGCACCTTGACATCTCTAACGACGGAGCGTGTGGAATGAGACGGTCGATATACCTTGGCCTCTGCGACGATCGGCGTGGGGTGACCGCCCCAATGATCGCCGTCGCGCTGGTGGTAATCGTTGGCATTATGGGCTTTGTCACCGACTTGGGGCATGCGTTTGTCGTGCAGCGCTCCTTGCAGGCCTCGGCGGACGCCGCGGCGCTGGCGGGGGCGAAGGACATCAATTGCTGTAGTTCGGCGCCGACCCAGGCGTTGACGACCGCGACCAAGTATAGCGCGGTGGCCGGTCAACTGAATGCTCAAAGCAATATTACCGCGACCATGGCGGGCGGCTATCCGAAACTGCTCTGCCTCACGTCGACAGGCATCTCCTGCACCGGGTCGAGTGCCGCGAATGCGATCCAGGTGCGCCAGCAGGCGACGGTGCCGATGTTGTTCGCCCAGGTTCTGGGCATTAAAACGATGACGGTTTCGGCGACGTCCACAGCGGGTCTGGCTGGGGGCATTCCGCAGCCTTTGAATGTGATGATCGTGCTCGATACGACGGGATCGATGGACCAGCGTGACTCGAGCTGTTCAATCAAGGGCGCGACCAAGGAAGCCTGTGCGCTGGCTGGCATAAGGGTGCTGTTGAACGCGCTTTCCCCAACAGCCGATCAGATTGGCCTGATGGTTTTTCCGGGCCTGACAAATTCAAGTCAAGCCGCGGCCGATATTTGCGGAAGTGGCAGCCCCAAGGTCGCGCCCTATAACGCCAGCCCGGCCCCGGTCTATCAGATCGTCGGCTTCAATTCGAATTACCGGACATCGAATGGCGCGACCACGCTGAACAGCGCGTCCCCTCTTGTTCAGGCAGCGCAAGGGAGTTCGAGTTGCCAGGGGATTCAGGCTACTGGTGGTGTAGGAACCTACTACGCTGACGCGATAAACGCCGCCCAGACGGCGCTCCTGAACGCCAACGGTCAGGCAAACGCGCAAAACGTCATCATCTTCCTGAGCGACGGCGATGCCGACGCCTCTACCGCGCCGACCAGCAAGGCAAGGAACCAATGCCATGAGGGTATCGCGGCAGCGCATGCGGCCACGGCCGCCGGAACCTGGGTCTATTCGATTGCCTATGCTGCCGACACCTCGTCCTCCACCAGTTGCAGCACCGATTCGCCGAGGATCTCGGCCTGCGCCACGATGCAGCAAATCGCGTCGGACTCGACGAAGTTCTTCTCCGACACGCAGGGATCGTCGAACGGATGCGCATCGGGGGCGCAATCGGTTGCGGAACTGGTCAGCGTTTTCAAAAGCATTTCCTACTCCCTGGTGCCGCCTCGGTTGCTGTTGAACACGACGACGTAGACCCGGCGAGTGGATTTACGACCCCCCGGGCAGGTCGCTGAATGGATGGGAATGAACGCTTATGCCAGCCGGCGTTGATGTCGGCTCTCTGGCGATGCCTCCCCGTCATGCCAACGAAGGTCGGCATCCACGCCTTCGGCCTGACAGACCAAGGCGTGGATGGCGGGCCTTCGCCCGCCAGGACGGTGAGAGGCCGGTGCCGGTGGTTCAGTTGCCAGTGTGTCCGTCTTTCGGCGGATTGGTATTACCCGGCATATATGGGGAACATCCTGATGGCTTGCCTGCCGGCGCCCGCCAACTGGGGGCTATCCGGCGGCAGACGCTAAGTCGGCGCCCGTAAGATGAACCCCACACCTCGGATGCTGAGCAACATAGGCCCGACGCCGGGGCCATCGATCTTGCGGCGCAATTGCCCGATGTGAACATCCACCAGATTGGTCTGTGGAAGCGTGGTATAATCCCAGACATCCTCAAGCAGCATTTGACGCGTTACCACGCGATCGGGGCGCCGCATGAAATACTCCAGAAGTTTGAATTCGCTTTTCGACAGTTTGATGGACCGTGAATCGCGCCGGGCGGCGCGTTCGATCAGATCAAGCTCCAAGGGCCCGACCCGCAAGACTGTCGCCCGGGTTTCGGTCGGCCGTCGCAGCACCGCCTCGACCCGAGCGGAGAGCTCCGATAATGCGAATGGCTTGGTGAGGTAGTCGTCACCGCCGCTTTTCAGGCCTCGGACCCGATCGCCGACCGCCGAAAGCGCGCTGACCACCACGACAGGGACACGGCAACCGTCGCGGCGCAACGTGCGAATAATCGACAGCCCATCGCATTCGGGCAGCAACAAGTCCACGATAAGCAGGTCGTATTTCCCGCTTCGCGCCTCTTCCAGCCCCTTCAACCCGGTGTCGATGTGGGTCACGTCGTAGGATCGGCCCGTCAGCTCGGCCACCACCTCGTCGGCCATCTCGTGGTCGTCTTCGATGACCAGTATGCGTCCGCGGCCAAGTGCCGGCGATCGGAGCGATGCTTCATAGTCCGCGGACCGTTCCGCGGCGTTGAAATCGGTGACAGGCATGTCCGGGGGAAGGTCAGGATTCATAGCGTTTGCCTTTTTTTCGCGATCCGCCATGTGCCGCACGTCCTTTAACGGCTAGTTCCAGCATTTCTAGCGTGGACTTTCGTACGATCTTTAATAAGCGATCCGCTGATAGTGGAACCATTAAAGGACGCCCGTGGAAAATTAAAGGATATTTTATAAACCTGCCCATTCGAAGGATTCAACAGGTGGGTCCGTCAATGACCGCGCCGAAGAACGGCAGCGCGCCGGGGACGTCCCGCGGATCGCGTGGCGGTGGCCGGTCATCCTCGGTTTATTGGCCATCAGTCGCGGAGGCCCGCGCGGCGCGGTGTTTTCCATGATGGGGTGAACGTGGTGACCGACGCGACGGTTATGGAACGGGCGCTGAGATTTCCTTCCCGGACCAAGCGGATTGCTCGCCGCCCTGGTTCAACGGGCCACGGAGCGTCGTAATCCGCGGGCCAGCCTAACCCGCTCGCAGGCACTGGAGGCGCGGATGGTTCCGGACGGCATTGTGGCGACGGAAGTCGCCCTACAGAGAATCTGGCCTGACTGCCGTCCTATTTGGTATACCTATATATTATGTACCGGGGGTAACCTCGGGATCGTCCTCGAACGCTGGGTCATTGGTATCTGGTTCCCGGAGTGCGCTCGCAGCCGTGTCGGTTGACAAGGCGTTTGGGGCAGCAATCGCGGTGCTCAACAACAGTGGCCACGCAACGTCGTCATGCGGTAGCCGGAGCAAGACAGGCTGAAGGGCGTCTGATGCGGCCGCCCATCAGCCTGCCGGTGGTGGGGTCAACCGCCGCCCCCGCTGTAATCGCCCGTCTGCATCGCGCGCGTCGCCGCGGCATCATCGGCTATGGTGCTTGGGTCGCCCACCACGATCGTCCGCCCGGTCGCGCCGGGAACATGGGGGTCTGTTGGACCCTGGCTGTTGCGCTGAAGCGAGGCCGCCGAGGGCCTGCCGGTTATCGTGTCCGGAGAGGCCGCATAGGCGGCGGTACCCATTACCATGGGCAGAATTGTCAGTAATGCTATAGTCTTTTTCATCGACATAGCTCCCTTTATTGACAACATTGGCACCCATTTCTATCGGTGCAAGTCACCGCGACAGAACACCGTGTAGATGCCTGCTGTTACCGCGACTAAAATGGCTCCAAGCCCATTGGGATACAATTAAAGGTGGTCGCGGATCCATTAAAGGCGCTGTTAAATACTCAATTCGCTACGAACTACCCGCAGGGGGGGGGCGGTAGGTCGCTGATAGACATTCCAACTCCGGACCCCTTCGCATTTGCCGGCGGTCGCGGTCTTCGCTAACAGGCCCGCGACTCCCTTGCGGCGAAAGAGACATCAATCCACCAGCCGACGTTAGGATTCCGCCGGCCCATGTTAATGTTAATCGATAAAAATTTAATCTAATTTTCATCTTCTTTCATAAAAAATACAGAAAAAATTCATTCACTCTCATTGGAGCTTCATATTCCGTGTCCATTCCGCAACGCCGACCTTCAATAGGATGGCCAAATGATTTCGCGGCTTTCACACTCGCCCCCCACCTTTATAACGAACTGGCGATCAGCGGGGGGAGGCGCAACGTTGTTTCCCGCGAAAACTGTCCAACCGTCTTTAAACGGCTCCGGTCGCGAGCCATCAGGAGATACAGATGCGTAAAGTCCTATTGGCCGGAGCGGCCCTCCTCGGAGGTTCCGTCTCACTGGCAAATGCCCAGACCCCCACAAACCCGATGCAGGGTCAGTACGTCGCTCCGACTGGTGGTGCCGGCAACACAAGCAACAACAACAACGCCTGGGGTATCGCCAACACGCCGAGTGGTAGCGCTGCCGCTGGTCCGTTGAGCACGATGCGCGCGCCGAACACGTACGCCGTGCCGACCCCCGGCACTCTCGTGATCCACATGAACGCCCGCGTTGAAGCCGACTTCGGTGCGAACTGGACCACGGCCGACAAGGGCACCAACGCGAACGGCACGCCGAACGGCTACAAGGTCGCCCCGATGGGCGTCGCCTCTGACATCCGCCTGTACTGGGGCGCTGACGGCGTCGCGGCCAACGGCCTTCGCTACGGCGCGGCGATCGAAGCGTGGCAAAATTTCTACGGCGGCACGAACTATAACGCTGGCATCAATGCCGGCGGCCTGAATGCCAGCGGCAGCGGCAATACCTCGGGCCAGACGATCTTCGTTCGTAAGGAATTCGTTTACCTCGCCTCCGACAAGGTCGGTGTGTTCCGCCTTGGTGGCGCCGAAGGTGTTATCGGCTTGTTGGACCCCTGCATCTTCAGCTCGCAGTGCTGGGATGCTGGTATGGGCACATTGAACGGTGGTGGGCCGAACGCGCTTGCGCCGCAGGGCGCGATGGGTATCCCCTGGGTGTGGGCATCGCAGTCCGGTGCGGAATATGCGACGAACAAGATCGCCTATCTGTCCCCGCAGGTCTATGGCTTTGACTTCGCCTTCAGCTATGCGCCGAGCAAGGGCAACCTCTTCGCTGACCAGTCCGGCTCGACGCCGATCCAGCCCGGGGTTTGCAACCAGGCGGGTCCCAACTGCTTGGCCGTGACGTCCGGCAACGACTCCAGCCGCTGGATCAACGCGACGGCCGCCGGTTTGCGTTACCAGCACACCTTCGGCGCGGTCGATTTCAAGGCCTTTGGCCTGTATGAAATCTCCGGCAAAGAAAGCCTGTCGACGACGGCATACCTGACGCCCGCGCAAGCGCGCACCGCACCAGGTATCGCGGGCTTGACGTCGCTGCGTTATAACAACCTGGGCTTCTTCCAGGGTGGCGTTGCGATTACCTACTCGAACTTCACCTACGCGATCGACTACATGGGCGGTCAGGTTGATGGCCAGTTGAGCCTGAACCCCGAGGGTGGCGTTTCCCAGAACGCGGTGGTGACCGGTCTTACCTACGTGAACGGCCCGTGGACCGCGGGTGCGATGATTGAGTCCGTTGACACGCAGGGTGATGCCCGTTTGGTCGGCGTGTCGCAGCGTCATGAGCTGGGTATCGCGGTCGGTGGCAACTACAAGCTGGCTCCTGGCTTGGCTGTCGTCGCCGAATATCAGTACATGCAGCGCCATCAGGGTGGCTTCGACTTCAACCAAGGCACGCTCGGCCGGACCGTCGATGGTCGTGGTCAGGGCATCGAGACGGCTCTGGTTATGAACTGGTAAGCTATCTAGAAGCGTTGAAGACGGAAGCGGCGGGGGTTTTCCCCCGCCGTTTTTCGTGTGGCCAGGCGCTTTGGGGATATCCCGACCACCTTACAATCTCCTTAAACACCAACCGGCCAGTTTTAATTGCGGTCCTCATCCAATGTGGCTTAATGCCCGAAACGGCCGTTTGCTCGGGTGAGCGTGCAGCCGCGGTGCATGGATCTTTTTTAGAGGGCAGAACATGTTCACGGCGCTTCGTGTCGGCATGTGCCTGATTTGCATGAGTGGATCGGTCGGCGCACAGACCGCCGATAGCACTCCGGCGCCCCACTGGATCAATAATCACGTCAATGGGTTCGATTATCAGCCGACTCCAGGGGCCGTTATCCCACTAGAGGTTTCGGCCGGGGTTCGACCGTCGAGAGACCGGCAGGAAGCCACGGACCGTGTGCTAGAAGAGATTGACCGCAGCCTGCTGCGCAGCGAGGGCTTGTCCGAGGATCGGGTCCCGGTGTTCAGCCGTTCTCGCTAAGGGGCCGCTGCGAAATAACCG
>DNXO01000002.1:0-2075 GCA_003506895.1 Acetobacteraceae bacterium
TCGCCGACCGGTTCGGCGTGTTGCGTGTGGTCTGCGTCGGAGCCCTGCTTTATGCCGCCGGCCTGCTCGTAATGCGCTATAGCGCGACCCCGCTGTCGCTTGACCTCGGTGCCGGTGTCCTGATCGGCTTCGGACTGTCCGGCTGCTCGTTCAATCTGGTTCTGTCCGCCTTCAGCAAGCTGCTGCCGCCGGAGCGGCGCGGCATCGCGTTCGGCGCCGGAACCGCCGCCGGCTCGTTCGGGCAATTCCTGTTTGCGCCGTTCGGTGTGGCGCTGATCGGCAATTTCGGCTGGCAGACCGCGCTGACGGTGTTTGCCGGCCTGATGCTGCTGATCGTGCCGTTGTCTCTCGCGCTCTCGACTCCGCCGGCGGCCGCGACCAGTGCGCCTGCCGCAGATCAGCAATCGTTCAAGACCGCGCTGGCGGAAGCGTTCGGCCATCGCTCCTACGTGCTGTTGGTGCTCGGCTTCTTTACCTGTGGCTTTCAACTGGCTTTCATTACCGTGCATCTTCCGGCCTACCTTGTCGATCGCGGCATGTCCGCATCGACCGGCGGCTGGGTGATCGCGGCGATCGGCCTGTTCAACATCATCGGATCGCTTGGCGTAGGCTGGCTGCAGAACGTGTTTCCGAAGCGCTATATCCTGTCGGCGATCTATTTGACGCGCGCACTCTCGATCATCGCCTTCATCTCGTTCCCGATTACGACGTTTTCGGCGATCGCGTTCGGCGCGATCAGCGGCTTGACGTGGCTGTCGACGGTGCCGCCGACCTCGGCGCTGGTGGCGCTGATGTTCGGCACGCGCTGGTTCGCGACGCTGTATGGCTTTTCCTTCGTCAGCCATCAGATTGGCGGATTCCTTGGCGTGTGGCTCGGCGGCGCCGTGTTCGAGAAATTCGGCTCCTATACGCCAATCTGGTGGCTTTCGGCCTTGTTCGGCGTGCTGTCGGCGCTGATAAATCTACCGATCGTCGAGGCGCCGGTCACACGCCCGGTTGCGCAGCCGGCCTAGACCGGCCAATCTGCGAGCACTCACGACCACAAACCGCGGAGAGACTGCGTTGGCAACGTTCAAGGCGATCAGGATCGACAAGGCGGAAAAAGGCACTACCGCCACGCTCACCCGGTTCGACGAAGCCGAACTGATGGATGGCGACGTCACGGTGCGGGTCGAATGGTCGACGCTGAACTACAAGGACGGCCTTGCCGTCACCGGCAAGGCGCCGGTGGTACGGCGCTTTCCGATGATCGCCGGCATCGATTTTGCGGGCACGGTCGAGCAGTCGTCGCATCCGCAATGGAAGGCCGGCGACCAGGTGATCTGCAACGGCTGGGGCATGGGCGAAACCCATCTGGGCAGCTACGCCGAGAAGGCCCGCGTCAAGGGCGACTGGCTGGTGCGCCTGCCGGAGGGCATGTCCGCACGCGACGCGATGGCGATCGGTACCGCGGGCTATACCGCGATGCTGGCCGTGCTGGCGCTGGAACACCATGGCCTTACTCCGGCGCATGGTCCCGTCGTCGTCACCGGCGCCGCGGGAGGTGTCGGCTCGGTTGCGACAGCGGTGCTGTCAAAGCTCGGCTACCATGTCGTCGCGTCGACCGGCCGCTTGTCGGAGGCTGACTACCTCAGGGACATCGGTGCGGCCGAAGTGATTGATCGCAGCGAACTCACGGGCCCGGCCAAGCCTCTGGCCAAGGAGCGCTGGGTGGGCGGGGTGGACAGCGTCGGCTCGACCACGCTGGCCAACCTTTTGTCGATGACGAAATACCGGGGAGCCATCGCCGCGTGTGGGCTTGCCGGCGGCATGGACCTGCCGACCTCGGTGGCGCCGTTTATTTTGCGCGGGGTGTGTCTGTTGGGTATCGATTCCGTGATGTGCCCGATTGAGTTGCGAAAAACCGCCTGGAGCCGGCTCGCCAGCGATCTGGATCCCGGAAAACTAACTGAAATTACTCATGAAATTGATCTCGATGGGGTTATCGAGGCCGGTGCCAAAATTCTCGCCGGCCAGGTTCGCGGTCGAATCGTGGTAAAAATTGTCTGATGGCGTTCAGACTTTACCAACCAAGC
>DNXO01000002.1:2352-2480 GCA_003506895.1 Acetobacteraceae bacterium
GTTGCCACGGTTAGTATGGTAAGCAGCGGGTAAAGAGGCATTGGGGTTGCCCGCGCTCGGGTTAAGTTGGAGTTTCAGCATGCTTGCGCGTATCGTGTTGGGAGCGGCGGTGGCCAGTGCGGCGATAG
>DNXO01000002.1:2834-3201 GCA_003506895.1 Acetobacteraceae bacterium
ACGCGTGGCGCAGGCCGGGTACTTGACGATCTCGGTGCGGCCGGTGCGGTGCAGTTCTCGGGCTCGGGTCCCACTCGTCACCTGCGGTTGCCCGGCAATACGCTTCAGATCCGCGGCGAGGCCGTCTGTGCGTCCATCAAAGGCATTCCGTTCGAGCCCTGCTTCAATCTCGACAAGCGAGACGAGCGCAGCTTCCGCGGATCGGTCTCCGGCATGAGCTTCGCCTATTGCGATTTCCATCATCAGGGCGCGGCGCAGATGTTGCTGGCGCGGGCGGGTGTACACCCACGGTCGCTGCGCGCGCCGGAGCGAACAGGATCGGTGGAAATTTCGGCGCGTGCCGAGACGCCGCCGGGTGAGGGCACCA
>DNXO01000115.1 GCA_003506895.1 Acetobacteraceae bacterium
TGCGCGCGGAGTTCCTGCGCGCCCGGAATTTCGAATACGTCCGCGCGGCGCGGGCGCTGGGCGTGTCGAACGGCGTCATCATGTTCCGCCATGTGCTGCCGAACGCGATGGCGCCCTTGATCGTGCAACTGTCGTTCCTGTTTGCCTACGCCGTACTGACCGAGGCGACCTTATCCTTCCTCGGCGTGGGCGCCGTTCCACCCACCCCAACCTGGGGCAACATCATGGCCGAGGGCCGCCAATACATGACTGACGCACCGTGGATCATCGCCATTCCCGGCGCCGCGCTGATGCTGACCGTGCTGGGCCTGAACCTGCTGGGCGATGGGCTGCGCGATGTCCTCGATCCGCGCCTGAGGATCCAGCAATGAGCTTGCTCGAAGTCCGCGACCTGGCAACCTCGTTCCGCACCAGCAGCGGCGAGGTCACGGCGATCGAAGACGTGTCCTTCACGCTGGAAAAAGGCGAAATCCTCGGCATCGTCGGTGAGTCCGGCAGCGGCAAGAGCGTCACCGCGCTCGCCATCATGGGCCTGCTGCCGCGCCCGCCCGCCCGCATCCTGGGCGGGACCATCAATTTCGAGGGCCAGGATCTTCTGAAACTATCCGATCGCTCGATGCAGCGTCTCCGCGGCCCCGGCATCGCGATGGTGTTCCAGGAACCGATGACCTCGTTAAACCCGGTGTTCACCATAGGTGAGCAGATCATGGAAACCATCCAGGCCCACGAAGACCTGTCGCAGCGGGCCCGTTTCGCCCGCGCGGTGGAGATGCTGGACAAGGTCGGGATACCGTCGGCATCGGCGCGCATGACCGACTATCCACACCAACTGTCCGGCGGTCAGCGGCAGCGCGTGATGCTGGCGATGGCATTGGTCTGCCGTCCCCGCATCCTGATCGCGGACGAACCGACGACGGCCCTGGATGTCACGATCCAGGCGCAAATCCTGGAACTGCTGATGGATTTGCGTGACGAGCTTGGTATGGCGATCCTGATGATCACCCACAACATGGGCGTTATCGCCGAAACCGCTGACCGGGTCATGGTGATGTACGCGGGCCGCATGGTTGAACAGGCGCCGGTGACCCGCCTGTTCGACCGTCCGTTGCACCCCTACACACGCGGTTTGCTGTCCTGCGTGCCGACGCTGGACCAGGACCAGGACCGGTTGGTTGCCATCCCCGGCAGTCTGCCCGAACCGTCCAACCGCCCGCCCGGCTGCCGGTTTTCCGCCCGCTGCGTGCATGCGATCCCGGCCTGTAGTCAGGCGCTCCCGCCGCTGGAGGCCTTCGAGCCGAACCATCAGGCGGCCTGCATCCGCGTCAGGGAACTCGGCTGATGCCCGCATTGCTGGAAGCCATCGGACTGAAGAAGCACTTCGATGTCGAGGCTGGCGGCTTCTTCCGCCGCACCCAATCCGTCCTGCGCGCCGTCGATGGCGTCGATCTGACGATCCAACCGGGCGAAACGCTGGGGCTGGTCGGCGAATCCGGCTGCGGTAAATCGACCCTCGGCCGCCTGCTGATTCGGCTGATCCCCGCGACCGCCGGGCAGGTGGTGTTCGATGGGCAGGAGATCACCCGCCTGGGCGCCAACCGGCTGCGCGCCGTCCGCAAGGGCATGCAGATCGTCTTCCAGGACCCGTTCGGTGCGCTGAATCCACGTATGCCCGTCGAAGAAACGATCCTGGAGCCGCTGTTGATCCACGGCAGCCGTCGTAACGACGAATCCCGAGCGGCGGTCGCGAAAATGCTCGATATGGTCGGGTTGCCAAACAGCGCTCGGACTCGCTTTCCGCACGAATTCTCCGGTGGACAACGGCAACGGATCGGAATCGCCCGAGCGCTGATTCTGCGCCCGAAACTGGTGGTGTGCGATGAGCCGGTGTCGGCCCTGGACGTTTCGGTTCAGGCGCAGATCGTGAATCTACTGTCCGATCTGCAAGGCGAACTGGGGCTGACCTATCTGTTCATCGCGCATGATCTGGGCGTGGTGAAACACATCTCCACCCGCGTCGCGGTGATGTATCTGGGCAAGGTGGTGGAGGTCGCCGACAAACGCTCCCTGTATGCGCGTCCGTCGCATCCCTACACCCGGGCGCTGTTGGCCTCGGTACCCGTGACACACCCGTCGCAGCGCAAGCGAGGCGCCGGCGCGCCGTTGCGGGGCGATATCCCAACCGCCCTGGCGCCGCCCGCGGGCTGCCGGTTTCACACCCGCTGCCCGCACGTGATGCCGGTCTGCCGCATACAAGAGCCGGCAATGCGCCAGGCAGCCGAGGGGCACGAGGCGGCCTGTCATCTGCTACCGACTGACCCCTCGGTGTGACAACCGGCCCCCGTCCCGGTATCCTGCGCGCAGGGAAAAGGGGACACGCCCATGATCATCGAAGTGCGCACATACCAACTCAAGCCAAACGCGGTCGCCGAAGTCGAAAAGCGCTTCGCCGACGCCCTGCCGGCGCGCGAAAAGCTCTCCAAACTGGCCGCGTTCTGGCACACCGAGGTCGGGCCGCTGAACGAGATCACCCACGTCTGGACCTATGACAGCTTCGAACAGCGCATGGCCATCCGGGCTGAGGCGATCAAAACCGGGGTCTGGCCGCCGAAGATCAGCGAATTCATCGTCTCGATGAACAGCGAGGCTTTCCTGCCCGCCCCGTTCTCGCCGCCGCTGGAACCGCGCGAGGTCGGCCCGCTATTCGAAATTCGCTCCTACACGCTCGCCCCCGGCGCGCTGCCGGGAATGATCGAGCGCTGGTCGGCCAAGATCGACGAACGCGTCAAACTGTCGCCGCTGGTCGGCGCCTGGTATTCCGAGTTCGGCAGCCTGAACAAATGGGTCCACATCTGGGCCTACAAGGATGCCGGTGAGCGTCAGCGCATCCGCTCGGAAGCCATGGCGCG
>DNXO01000045.1:0-724 GCA_003506895.1 Acetobacteraceae bacterium
GTGTTCACAGGTGTCATGACCGGAGAATTCCAGGCGCTCGACGCCGATACCGGCAAGATCCTGTGGAGCTTCCAGACGCCGTCCGGGATCATCGGTCAGCCGGTGACGTGGGAACGAAACGGCAAGCAATACGTCACCGTGATGAGCGGCATCGGCGGCGTCTATGCACAGCGGGCAGGGGACCCCAACCTCAACAACCTGCCTACCGGCGTCTCGCTGTGGACCTTCGCACTGTTCGATAAGTGACTTGAAAACGGAGGCCACGTGCAGCGGCCTCCGTCTCCACCACCAACCTTCATCATCGGCTTATGCGGTCTTTCTGCCGCATGTCGGGAGGCAGACCGACGACAACGCTTGGGCGGTATCGAAATGCCAATCAAAAAGAAAAACGCAACCTGGCGCGTGCGAGCATGTACCGGCGCCATGGTCGTGCTGGGTGCCGCATTGACGCCCGTTACGATGGTGTGGGCACAAGACAATGCCAGGATCGAGGCTGGCGAGAACGTCTTCAACACCAATTGCGCGGTCTGCCACGGCGATCGATTGGTCAGCACGGGCCAGACGTTCGACCTGCGCCGTCTGAAAGACAACGAGCGTGCGCGCTTTGACAACTCGGTGCGCAACGGCAAGAACCAGATGCCGCCGTGGAGAGGTGTGCTGACCGACGAAGAGATCGATCAGGTCTGGCACTACATTCGCGCCAACGCTTATCAAAAGTAAAAAG
>DNXO01000045.1:1060-1587 GCA_003506895.1 Acetobacteraceae bacterium
GAGCGGAGGTTTGAATGAATTTGTTGGCGCGCACGTCGCCCGCCTGTCTCGCTGCTCAGATTTCGGTTGAAGGATTTGGGTGAGGACCCGGAAGGGGCGGGCGATTTGGATCAAAAAGTCTTCCCGGCGGAAATCATCGCAAGCAACTCGGTCCGCACGGAATCGAGAACGCTTTCATATTCGCGGGTTTCGGTTTGCCTGAACAGCCGCACCGTCGGATACCAGGGGCTGTCGTCCCGATCGAGCAGCCAGCGATAGTCGGGCGTGTAGGGGAGAAGGATCCAGGCTGGGCGTCCAAGCGCGCCGGCAAGATGAGCGATGCTGGTATCGACGGATATCACCAGATCGAGGCATGAAGCCAGCGCCGCCGTCTCCGCAAAATCGGTTAGATCAGCGGTGAGGTCGACGATCCCGGCGTGTTCGACAAGCGTGGCCTTGTCATCCGGTCTCGGGTCTTTCTGCAGACTGACAAAGGTCGCACCGACGTCCAGGATGCGTGCGAGCACGCGCAGCGGGATCGACCGGTT
>DNXO01000045.1:1974-2854 GCA_003506895.1 Acetobacteraceae bacterium
GGTCGCGGATGGGATCGTCTCAAGTTTCGTCCCGAAGGCGAGCGGAAGACTGGATACCGGGCAATAGGTGTCGAACGCCGGCCGCTCGCTGGTCGACAACGGAAGGCACTGAGAGACACCGGGGAGCTCCGACAACAGCGGGCACAAAGCGTCCTGCACGCACAGAATGACGCGCGCGCCCCGAGCGGCCACCATGGGGACATAGCGGGAAAACTGAATTGTATCTCCCAGCCCTTCGTCCACATTGATGAGGATGGTCTTGCCGTCGATGGGCTCTTTTCCACGCCACATCGGTTGGGAAAATTTTGGATAGTGGAATGAAAGAGCGGGGATCTTCCAGCGCGCCTCGCGCCCCGCCCAGCCGGCCTCGAAATTCCCGGCGAGCATTTCAAGCAGCGCCAAATTCCACTCGGCCGCGGTGCAGCCGGGATCGGTGACCCTTGCCAGACGGTATGCGGCGAAAGCTTCATCGAAGCGGTGAAGCTCTACCAGAGTGACAGCCTTGCTCGTGATCGTCATCGCATCGTTCGGCCGAAGCTCCAGAGATCGATCGAACCACGGCAGAGCCTCTTCGCTCCGAGCGAGCGACCGGAGGATGTTGCCGATATTGTTGCAGGTGTCCACGCTCGCAGGATCAAGCGCCAGCGCCCGCTCGCTGCCCGCCAGCGCTTCTTCGAACCTTTTAAGCTTGTGCAGCGTGAGCGCGCGCATGTGCAGCGTCGGCAGGTGGTCGGGCTCGAGTTCGTCGCACAGGTTGAAGCAAACGAGAGCTTCCTCGAACCGCTCCGACTGATGGAGTAGTTGCCCGGCCTTGTAGGCCGCGTCAAAATGGCGAGGATTGAGCTTCAGCGCATGCTGAAAGCTCAGGATCGCGTCCGCC
>DNXO01000133.1:0-1053 GCA_003506895.1 Acetobacteraceae bacterium
GATCGCATCGAGAAAAATGGCAAATACCGGGTCGTCATGACCCGAACCGACGACACCTTCATCCCTCTCGCCGACCGTGTCCGGATCGCGCGCAATCAATCGGCTTCCCTGTTTGTATCGATCCACGCCGACGCCTTGCCGCGTCGTGAGGGCGACGCTCAGGGCGCCACGATCTACACGCTGTCCGACCGCGCCTCCGACGTCGAGGCCGAACGGCTGGCCGAAGCCGAGAACAAGGCTGATGCGATCGGCGGCGTCAATCTGACCGAGGAGCCGACCGAGGTTGCCGACATTCTCATTGACCTCGCGCAACGCGAGACTCGCACATTCTCCAACCGGTTTGCCCGCATCCTGATGGGCGATATGAAGACGACCACGAGAATGCACAAGCATCCCCTCAAGTCCGCCGGCTTCAGGGTGCTCAAGGCCCCCGACGTGCCGTCGGTTCTTATCGAGCTCGGTTACGTCTCGAACAAGGATGACCTCGAGCACCTGGTGTCGGAGAATTGGCGCTCCCGTACCGTTGGATCCGTGGCGCATGCCATCGACGCATTCTTTGCCAAGCGTCTGGCGACGGCCGGGCCGGGGAACTGAAAACGGAGCCGGATGCTGGAAGCCCTAGTTTGGCCACAGCGGCGGCACTATAAAAACCGCCGCGAGGCCTTCGGAATCGATCAAAATTGTCGCTCGGCCGAGGTATAATGGGTCTGTCGCGGGACGGCTGATCGTTCCGCAGCAGACTTCGGACCGGGGAACGCGCCGCGAGTTGTGGCGCAAGGGCTGAAACGGACAATAGATAATGCGTTTGCTGGTGCGGTTCTTGGGTTTCTTGTTCGCCGCCGGAACCGTCGTGTTCCTGGTGGGCGTCGCCGCCGTGGCAGGGCTGATCTGGCATTTCTCCAAGGATCTGCCGGACTATTCGCAGCTTCAGGATTACGAGCCGCCGGTGATGACCCGCGTCCATGCGGCGGACGGCGCGCTTTTGGGTGAATATTCCAAGGAACGCCGCCTGTATCTTCCGATCCAGGCCGTTCCAAAGCTGGTGATCAATTC
>DNXO01000133.1:1396-1525 GCA_003506895.1 Acetobacteraceae bacterium
CCGTTCTCTATGCACAAAACTTCGGCTCCAACCGACGTCCGCAGGGCGCCTCGACGATCACCCAGCAGGTGGCGAAGAACTTCCTTCTGACCAACGAAGTCTCATTCACCCGCAAGATCAAGGAAGCCT
>DNXO01000133.1:1912-2505 GCA_003506895.1 Acetobacteraceae bacterium
TATTTCGACAAATCGGTCAATGAACTCACCGTCGCGGAGGCCGCCTATCTCGCCGCGCTGCCGAAGGCGCCGGCGGCGCTGCATCCGGTGCGCAACCGCGACCGGGCGATCGAGCGACGCAATTATGTGATCGACCGGCTGCTGGAAAACGGCTGGATCAAGCAGGCCGATGCGGACAAGGCCCGCAAGGATCCGCTGACCGTGACCAGCCGCAGCAATGCTGCCCATATTTTCGCCGGCGAGTATTTTGCCGAAGAAGTTCGCCGCGATATTTTCGAGCGATACGGCGAGAAGAAGCTTTACGAAGGCGGCCTGTCGGTCAGGGCGACGCTCGATCCCAGAATTCAGGTCATGGCGCGCAAGACCATGGCCGCCGGCATCGTCAATTACGACGAAGCCCAGGGCTGGCGGGGCGCGATCAACAAGCTCGATATTTCGGGCGATTGGGGCGTGAAACTCGCCGACGTCAAATCGCTCTCGGATATCTCGCCGTGGCGCATGGCCGTGGTGCTGGAAACCAGTGATCAATCGGCGCGGATCGGCTTTCAGCCCGGCCGCGAACTGGGTGGCGCAATATCCAAGGAACGGCAAAC
>DNXO01000133.1:2900-3335 GCA_003506895.1 Acetobacteraceae bacterium
GGACGGCAATCCGGTGGAAGGCCAGTACCGGCTGCGGCAGTTGCCGGAAGTGTCGGGAGCGATGGTGGTGATGGACCCCTGGACCGGTCGCGTGCTGGCGATGGTCGGCGGCTTCTCGTTCGACCAGAGTCAGTTCAACCGCGCGACCCAAGCCTACCGGCAGCCGGGTTCGTCGTTCAAGCCGATCGTCTATTCGTCCGCGCTGGACAATGGCTATACGCCGTCGACCCAGGTGGTCGACGCGCCGATCGAAATCGACCAGGGGCAGGGCGGGGGCGTCTGGCGTCCGGAGAATTTTTCGTCGGGCAAGTATCAGGGGCCGACCACGCTGAGGAATGCGCTCAGGCTCTCCTTGAATACGGTAACGGTGCGGCTGGCGCAGGACATCGGCATGCCGTTGATCGGCGAGTATGCGAGACGCTTCGGCGTCTATGA
>DNXO01000062.1:0-904 GCA_003506895.1 Acetobacteraceae bacterium
TGGATGCGTACGCGACCAACAAGCCGACGCTGTTTGAGATGTCCGACCAGATGCCGGGCGCGAGGATCCTGGATGGCCGATGGGGCGAAGAGCATCTCGCGGTCGCAATCCCCAAGGGCCGCGAGAGCGGAATGGAGTACGTGCGTCGCTTCGTCACGGAAGCGCAATCGAATGGACTCTTGGCAAAAGCCGTTGAGCAGGCCGGGCTTAGAGGTTCCATAGAGGCCAAATAGTCAGGCGCGAACAAGCTCGTTACGCCGACGGCGTGCCTTGCCGCCATTGCCCGCCGGCGATTTTCGCCGCGGCGATCACCGCCTGGGTGCGGCTCTCGACACCAAGCTTTTGCAGGATCGCCGACACGTGCGCCTTGATCGTAGCCTCTGAAACCCCAAGCTCGTAGGCGATCTGTTTGTTGAGCAGGCCTTCCGACAGCATCATCAGCACTCGAACCTGCTGCGGAGTCAGCGTCACCAGCCGGTCACGCAGGCGCGTCATATCCGGATCGGCGGCGGATGACAGATCGGTGTCCGGCGGTATCCAGACGTCGCCATCCATCACCTTCATGATCGCGTCGCGCAACGTATCGACGCCAAAGCGCTTTGGAATGAAGCCTGAAGCGCCGAAGTCCAGCGACCTTCGGATGGTGCCTCCATCGTCACTGGCGGACACGATTACCACGGGAATGGCGGGATATTGCGCGCGCAGATAAATCAGGCCGGAGAAGCCGGAGATCCCGGGCATCGTCAGATCGAGCAGGACCAGATCGACGTCGGAATCCCGCTCCAGCAGCGCGGTCAGTTCCTCGAAAGATCCCGCCTCGTCAATCTTCGCGGACGTCACGACGCTCGCGACCGCCTGCCGCAAGGCGTCGCGGAACAACGGATGGTCGTCGGCAATAACGAGG
>DNXO01000062.1:1208-1411 GCA_003506895.1 Acetobacteraceae bacterium
AGAGGGTTGAGGCCGAACCCGTGGGGCGCCTCTCGGGGCTATAGCGCCGTTTTCTCGTTGAATTGTCCCCCGGCGGACGACCGTATGCAAGCGCACAATATCGCCATGCGGAATAGCGGTTAATTCGCATCTCTTTGTGCGCCGCAACAGGGCAAATGCGCGCAGATCAGGTACCCGGAACGTGAGGCGCGTGCCGACCTTTT
>DNXO01000062.1:1742-3307 GCA_003506895.1 Acetobacteraceae bacterium
TGCAACCTCGTGGCCCAATCTGGCCGGTTCCGGCGCATGGGGACGAGCTTTGCATCAACGAATTTTTTCGGGGAGTGAACAATGACAATGGCTGCGACTGTGGGCGGCGACGTCCGTACCGGGGGAATGACGGCTGAAGAGCGAAAAGTCATTTTCGCCTCCTCATTGGGTACCGTCTTCGAGTGGTATGATTTCTATATTTACGGAACGCTCGGCTCCTTCCTCGCGAAATACTTTTTCTCGAACGTGCCGCCGAACGTCGGCTTCATCTTCGCGCTGCTCGCCTTTGCCGCCGGCTTCGCCGTGCGGCCATTCGGAGCTCTGATCTTCGGCCGTCTCGGCGACATGATCGGGCGTAAATATACCTTCCTGATCACGATGACGCTGATGGGCATCGGCACCTTCTTCATCGGCGTGATCCCGGGCTTCGCAACCTGGGGCATCGCTGCGCCGATCGTGCTGATCGGCCTGCGTCTCGTGCAGGGCCTCGCGCTCGGCGGAGAGTATGGCGGTGCCGCGACCTACGTGGCGGAGCACGCCCCGAGGAACAAGCGCGGCTACTACACTTCCTGGATCCAGACCACCGCAACGCTTGGGCTGTTCATGGCCTTGCTGCTCATTCTGGGTATCCGCACCTGGATGGGCGAAGAATCGTTCGGTAGTTGGGGCTGGCGCATCCCGTTCCTGCTGTCGGGAATCCTGCTTGCCGTCTCGATCTGGATCCGGTTGACCCTGAACGAGTCGCCGATTTTCCAGAAGATGAAGGAAGAGGGCAAGACCTCGAAGCGGCCACTGACCGAAGCGTTTGGCGAATGGGCCAACGCCAAGATCGCAATACTTGCCCTGCTGGGAGCAACCGCGGGTGAAGCCGTGGTGTGGTACGGCGGACAGTTCTATGCACTGTTCTTCCTGACCCAAACCCTGAAAGTGCCCGGCGTCACGGCGCAGATCATGATCGTGGTCGCACTGGCGCTCGGCACGCCGGGCTTTGTCTTTTTCGGCTGGCTTTCTGACAAGATCGGCCGAAAGCCGATCATCCTTGCCGGCTTCCTGCTCGCGGCGGTGACGTACTTCCCGATTTTCAAGGGCATCACCCATTTCGCCAACCCAAAGCTGGAAGCCGCTCTCGCTTCGGCACCGGTGACGGTCATCGCTGACCCCTCCGAATGTTCGTTCCAGTTCAAGGCCACCGGAACCGAGAAATTCACCACCGGTTGCGACATCGCAAAGTCCGCTCTGGTCAATTTGTCGGTGAACTACCAGAACCAGGAAGCGCCGAAGGGAACGCCGGCGCAGGTGAAGATCGGCGAGCAGACGTTGACCGCCACGTCGCCGGATTTCGCCAAGGCATTGCCCGCGGCCATCAAGACCCATGGCTATCCGGCGTCTGCCGATCCGGCCGAGATCAACTACGTGATGACCGTGGTCCTGCTGTGGGTGCTGGTGATCTACGTGACGCTGGTTTACGCCCCGATCGCGGCATGGCTGGTTGAACTGTTCCCGAGCCGCATCCGCTACAGCGGCATGTCGCTGCCCTACCATATCGGCAACGGCTGGTTCGGCGG
>DNXO01000001.1 GCA_003506895.1 Acetobacteraceae bacterium
CTCGCCACACGCCTCGAACTCCCCACGCCGCGTGGCGATCTCCGCCCCCCCGCGCCCCCCCGCCGGGCGCCCAAGTCCCCCGGCGGCGGGCCCAGCCGCGCCGCCCCCGCCGCCGCCCTGTTCGCCGAACCCGACCTG
This sequence comes from Acetobacteraceae bacterium, assembly GCA_003506895.1. GTDB lineage: Bacteria > Pseudomonadota > Alphaproteobacteria > Acetobacterales > Acetobacteraceae > Rhodopila. The sequence continues at coordinate 139 of DNXO01000001.1, forward strand.
CTGCTGCTGGACGAACCCACCAACTACCTCGACCTCGAAGGCGCCATGTGGCTAGAGGCTCGGCTACGCAAGTACCCAAACGCCGCCATCATCATCAGCCATGACCGCGAGCTGCTGAACAATTCGGTCGATGCCATCCTGCACCTGCAAAACGGCAAGCTGGACCTGTACACCGGCGGCTATGACGAGTTCGAAAAGCGGCGCGCCGAGAAAGCCCGCCTACTGTCCGCGTTCGCCGCCAAGCAGGAAGCCGAACGGGCGCATCTGCAAAGCTTCGTCGATCGCTTCCGCGCCAAGGCCAGCAAGGCCGCGCAGGCCCAGTCCCGCATGAAGCGCCTCGCGAAGATGGAGCCGGTGGCCACCACCATCGAGGAACGTGTCGCCCCCTTCACCCTGCCCTCCCCCACCCGCCCGCTGGCGCCGCCGCTGATGGGGCTGGAAGCTGCATCCGTCGGCTACGGCGGAGAACCGATCCTGCGGAATCTGAACCTGCGCCTGGATGTCGATGACCGCATCGGCCTGCTGGGCGTCAACGGCGCCGGCAAATCCACCTTCGCCAAGATGGCGGCGGGTGCCCTGCAACTGCAATCCGGCCACATGCAGCGCGAACGCCGGATCAAGGTCGGCTGGTTCCACCAACACCAGATCGAGGCGCTGGACCCCGCCGACACCCCCCTGGACATCATCCGGCGCGAACGGCCCGACGACAACGAAACCTCTTACCGCTCGCGGTTGGCCGGTTTCGGGATCGGCTTCGAAAAGCAATCCACCACGGTCGAAAACCTCTCCGGCGGCGAACGGGCGCGGCTGCTGCTGAACCTTGTCGCCATGGCGGCGCCGCATCTGCTGATCCTGGACGAGCCGACGAACCATCTGGACATCGACAGCCGCCGCGCACTGCTGGACGCGCTGAACGACTATCAGGGCGCGGTCATCCTGATCACCCATGACCGATCGCTGATGGAACTGGTGGCCGACCGGCTATGGCTCGCCGCCGACGGGACGGTGAAACCGTTCGATGGAGATATGGACGACTACGCTCGTTTCGTATTGGATCGGGCCAAGGGCGGCAGTGCGCCGAGCCAGTTGCGTGGGAACAAGGCGAAGCGGATGAAAAAAGCCGCCTGACGCCGGTTAGGGGGTTGGATGCGGATAGGTCTGTGGCTGCTGCTAGGCGGCATGGTGTTTGGTGCGGCACAGGCGCTGGCCGCTGACTACCCAACCCCGAAACAGGGTGACTGGGTCGCATCCGACTTCAAATTCCACACCGGCGAGGTGATGCCGGCTGTCCACCTTCACTATACAACCGTGGGCGACCCAAGGAACGAACCGGTTCTGGTCCTGCACGGCACCGGCCAATCCGCCGCCGCGATGCTGAACCCGGCCTTCGCGGGCGAGTTGTTCGGCCCAGGCCAGCCGTTGGACGCGGCGAAATACTACATCATCCTGCCCGATGCGCTGGGGGCGGGCAAATCAACCCGTCCGTCCGAGGGGTTGCGCGCCAAATTCCCGCACTACAACTACGACGATATGGTTCTGGCCCAGTATCGGCTGCTGACCGAGGGCCTGGGCATCCATCATGTGCGGCTGATCATTGGCAACTCGATGGGCGGGATGCATGTGTGGCTGTGGGGCGAGGCCCATCCCGGCTTCATGGACGCGCTGGTCCCGATGGCGTCCCAGCCAACCGAGATGTCCAGCCGCAACTGGATGATGCGCCGCATGCTGATCGAGTCGATCCGGCAAGATCCGGCCTACGACAATGGCAACTACACGGCGCAACCGCCTGCACTGCGCCTCGCCAACGTGTTCATGGGTATCGCCACCAGCGGCGGCACCCTGGGGTACCAGTCGCTGGCTCCGACCAGGGCGCTCGCTGACAAGCTGGTGGATCAGCGGCTGGCCGCGACGCCGCCAGCGGATGCGAACGACTTCATCTATCAGTGGGACTCATCCGGAGATTACAACGCGGCACCCGCTTTGGACCGGATCAGCGCGCGACTGCTGGCCATCAACTCCGCCGATGATGAGCGCAATCCGCCAGAAACCGGGCTGATGGCCGGTGCGCTGAAGCATGTGAAGAACGGCCAACTCTTTCTGATCCCAGCCAGCGCCGAAACCCGCGGTCACGGCACCACCGCCATGGCTCGGTTTTGGAAACGGCAACTGGCGGACTTCCTGGCAGGCGTGCCGAAACCGCCGAAGTAGTAGCATTCCGGCCGCGGTCTCTCCCGAAAGTGTCGAAACGACCGAAAGCGGCCATCTCCAACGCCGGTTCGTATAGCGTTGCTTGACGGAACACGCGCATTCTGACAAGGTTATTCGTGAAAATTCGGACCGTCATTCACAAAGGCCTGCGTCGCCTGATCGAGGACGATAATACGTCAGGCTTGCCGGCCGCCGTGGTGCCGAAGGTCCGCAACATCGTCTCCTTCCTGCAAGACATGGAGCAGGAAAGCGAATTGCGAACCGTACCGTCCTGGAAAGCCCATCAGCTAACCGGCGATCGGAAAGGTGTCTGGAGCCTGTTTGTCACCAAGAACTGGCGCATCACGTTCCGGATCGATCAGGCCGAGATCGAGATCTATCGATCTCGACTATGAAGACTACCACTAGGAGAATGGATCCATGGTTCAGGAACTGGGCATTCGCATGAAGAATCCAGCCCATCCGGGCGGGTTCGTGAAGACTGAAATTATCGAGCCGCTAGGGCTGTCGGTGACGAACGCCGCGCAGGCGCTGGGAATCACGCGCGCCGCCCTATCGACTTTCTTGAACGAGCGGGCATCGCTGTCGCCGGACATGGCGATCCGGATCGAGAAGGCCTTTGGTGTCTCGATGGAAACGCTCATGCGCATGCAAAACAGCTTCGATATTGCGCTCGCCCACAAGCGCGCGGGCGAGATCGCGGTAACGCGCTATGTGCCGATGATTCATGAGGAACAGCAATCCAAGCCGTTTTGAAAACGAGTGCCCACAAATTCTATCAATTAGGCGAAACATTTGACGGGAATAACGCCACCGGAAGGTCGGTGTCAGGTTAAACTCGGATCAGTTCGATGCGCGCCCTCGCCATCTGGACAATCTCTACTTCTCCGCACAAGTTGGTACTAACCGGTAAAGGAGGGAGACAATGCGTTTCGGACTGTTCGGCGCCGCCCAGGCGCAGCGCAACCAAGGCCCGGACGTCGATAGCGCGGCCGGTTTCAACGACTACATCGAATACCTGATCGAGGCCGAAGCGCTAGGCTACCACAGCTCGTTCATGGTCGAGCATCATTTCACCGGCTTTGGCCAGGTCTCCGCCACGCTGAACCTGCTGGGCTGGATCGGCGCCAAGACCTCCACCTTGCGCCTTGGAACGGCGGTGCTCGTGCTGCCCTGGCACAATCCGGTGCTGCTCGCCGAACAGGCCGCGACGCTCGATCTGCTGTCTGGTGGTCGGCTGGATTTCGGCGTCGGCAAGGGCTATCGCCACAACGAATTCGTTGGCTTCCGCATCCCGATGGAGCAGGCCGAGGACCGGTTCAACGAATCCATCGACATCATCACCAAATCCTGGACATCGAACGAGCGGTTTTCGTTCCACGGCAAGTATTGGCAGTACGACGACATCATCGTCGAACCGCCGACGCACCAACGCCCGCATCCGCCGTTCTGGCAGGGCGCCGGCAGCCAGGGCAGCATCCGCAAGGTCGCGGCGCGCGGGCATAATCTGTTGCTGGACCAGTTCGCCTCGATGGACGAAACGATGAACCGCTTCAACACCTACAAAGCGGCGATGCTGGCGAACGGCCACGGCTTCGATCCCGCTCGGGTAGCGGTAGCCCGAGCGTTTTTTGTTACGGATACCGAGGAGCAGAAGGTTGAGGCGCTGCATCGGCGGATGACCGCGCAGCGCCGCCTGCACACCGTCAGCCAGACGCCGGACAACAACAACAAAGCCAGCATCATGGCGTTCTCCGACACGTTTGAAGCGAACGAGGAAGCCACGCTGTTCGGCGATCCCGACCATATCTGCCGCAAAGTGGAATGGCTGCGAAACCAGGGCGTCGAATACATCCTGCTGAACGGCGGCGGCACATCACGTGAAAACCTGCGCCGCTTCGCCAAAGAGGTCATGCCGCACTTCCGCGGGGAAGCGGCGACGCACATCGTCGCGGCGGAGTAAGGCGCCATGACTGATCGGGTCGCGATCGTTACCGGCGGGCTGCGCGGCCTTGGGCGCGGCATGACGCTGGGCCTGGCGGCAACCGGCGTGAAGGTGGTGGCAGTCGGGCATCTCGCCGAGGACGTCGCGGCCATGGAAGGCACGCCGAACGTGCGGGCGATGGTGGCTGACATACGCTCCGGCGAGGCATGCGACCGGATCGTAGCCGAAGCGCGGTCGGCGTTCGGCCGGCTGGACATCCTGGTCAACAATGCCGGCCTGACCTTCACCTATATCGATCCCGACCGCTTCCGGCGCGAAAACCCCCGGAAATTCTGGGAGGTCGGCGATGAGGTGGTCCAAAACGTCATGGACACCAACTTCGTCGCCCATGACAAGATGACCCGGCGGGTCGCGCCGATCCTGGTGAAGCAGGGGTGGGGTCGCATCGTCAACGTGACGACCATGCTGGCAACGATGAACCGGGCCGGCTGTCAGCCCTACGGCTCGTCGAAGGCCGCGCTGGAGATGGCAACGGAAATCTGGGCCAAGGAACTGGTCGATACCGGCGTAACGGTCAATATCGTCAATCCCGGCGCCGGCGCTAACACCCCCGGCATGGCCCGGGAAATGCGCGACTGGAGCCGGGAAGGCAAACGACCACGGCTGGTTGAGCCGGATGAGATGGTACCCCCGCTGCTCTATGTCGTTTCGACGGCGGCGGATAAGGTCAACGGGTATCGTTTCGATGCGCTGACCTGGGATTCATCCCTGCCGCCGCCCGTCGCCGCTCGGTTGAACGGCCGGCCGGCCGGGTTCGTTCTGCATCCGCGCGATGTGGATACGTTCCCGGGCGAATAGCCCCCACCCGGCCAGCGCGACATCCACGACAAGGAAAACATCCATGGAAAACTGGAACCCGAAACCACTCGACCCCGGTATGATTCAGCTCCACCGCCGCGGTAACGGTAAGCCACTGGTCATGATCCACTGCCTGGGCCAGTCCTGGCGCCTGTGGGACGTGCTGGACCCACTGATGGATCGGAACGAGCTGATCGGATACAGTCTGCCCGGTCATCCCGGCACCGCGCTGCCCGGCCACCAATACGGCGTTCCCGAACTGACCGAACAGCTTCGCGCCGTCGCTCTGCGTGAGGGGCTGACGAAGTTCCACCTGATCGGAATCTCCATGGGCGGCAGCATCGCCCAACATTTCGCCGGCACTTATCCGGCGATGGTGGACAAGCTGGTGTTGATGGATTGCTCGCCGCGTTACGACGACGAAGCTCGGGCCAACTGGCCGGTGCGCGCGGCGGCGGCCCGAACGAACGGGGTAAAGAGCCTGATCCCCACGCTGATGGAGATCTTCTTCACCGAGGGATCACGCAATGAGAACGGCCCGAATGTTCGCCACGTCCGCGAAACGTTCGAGGCATGCGAGAATGAGGGATACGCCCTGGCTTGCGAGGCGCTGGCCACGCTCGACGCCCGCGGGCAAACAAAGAAAATCGCCGCCAAGACGCTGATCATGCTGGGGTCCGCCGAACGCCAGTCGTTCAAGGATGCGGCGAAGTGGATGAACGAGACGATCCCGAACAGCAAGCTCGTGGAAGTCCCCGTCGCCGGCCACGCCTCGGTGCGGGAGCGCCCGGCATTCGTTGTCGAACAACTGCGTGCGTTCTTGGATTAATCCGGCCGGCAAGCAGCCCGTCATGGTCAGAGCCGTGACGGTCCCGCTTCAGGCCGGCTTTGCCACCGCCTCCAGATTCCGTCCGCTGGTTTCGTGCGCCAAGACCAATGTCAGGCCCGATGAGGTGAACTGAAACGCGGCCATCAGGCCCCACACCCAAATCAGGTTGTCGGCGCTCAGCAGAAATCCGGCAACGATGGGTGAGACCATGCCGCCGAACCGGCCCCATCCCATCGCGATGGCCGCGCCCTTGCCGCGAATACGCACCGGATAAACCTCGGGTGTATAGACAGTCATCGCCAACGATGCGGCGTCGGCGAAACCCGCGTAAACCATCGCGGTGACCAGAAGCGCGGTCTCGGTGGCGGCTTGCGTCAACATCAACGCCGCCGCACCGGCGACGCCATAGCCGATGACGATCAGTGCCTTGCGCCCAAGAATGTCGATCAGGCTGAACGAGAACACCCGCCCGACGATCGACGTTCCCGCAACAATGAACGTGTAGGTCAAGGAGCGAGTCAGGTTGATATGATAATAAGTCGCGAAAATCGTCGGCAGCCACACACTGAACGCATACGACGCGAAACCGGAACAAAACCACATCATCCAGGTATGCACGACACGGCGCGCGTATTGCGCTGTGAACAGGTCGCCAAACGTCGCCTCCCGTTCCCTCTGGTGCACTGGCAACGCCGCCACTTCCGCCGCCGCCTGGGTCAGCATCCCGTCGGTCACACCGATATAGGCCATTGAGGCCCGCGCTTCGTCATGCCGCCGCTGATCGGCCAGCCACCGGGGCGACTCAGGCACACCGCGACGGATGACAAATGCCAGGATCGCCGGCAGTGCCCCCAAAGCGAACAACCAGCGCCAGCCGAAGTTGGGTACGATCGCCAGCCCCGCGCCGGCGGCGGCGAAAATACCGATCGGCCAGCACAGCGGCAGCGTGGCGCTGATACGACCGCGGATGCGCGCGGGGGCGAACTCCGCGACCAGCGCCTGATCGATCGGCACCATGCCGCCGAGGCCCAGACCCGTCAGGAAGCGAGCACCCACGAGAAAACCGAGCGACATGGAGAGTCCGGCGATTCCGGTGCAGACCGAGAACATCAGGACGGTGGCGGCAAACACGACGCGCCGACCCCACCGGTCGGCAACCCAGCCCCAGAACCATGAGCCCAGGCCCATCCCGGCGAGCGCCGCCGAACCGATCAGGCCAAGTTGTTTGGGATCAAGATTGAACTCGGCCTTGATCAGCGGCATGCCGTAGGAAACGATAACAATATCGAACGAGTCAAAGAAGAACCCAGCGGCCGCCACGGCGATCACGAACATAAGCGCCTTGTTCAGGGTGACCTTGTCGATCGCGCGCCCGATCACGTCGGCAGTCAGATCCTGGGCGCGGTTCATATTGCTTCATCCCCCAAGCCATCGTCTCGGCGTTCAGGCGCCGTTACGGAATTGTTCGCTCAGGCCAGCCCAGAGCGCAAGTTTCCGGCCCACGGGTTTTACCTCCGGCGCGACGCGCGCTATCCAGCTTCCCACATAGGGGACAACGCCAATGATCGACGAAACGCACGCCGCCGCACGCACCAGTTGGGTCACCTCCGCGAACGGCCACCCGGCATTTCCAATTCAGAACCTTCCGCTCGGCGTTTTCAGCCCTGTGGGCGGGTCAGCCCGCGGTGGCGTCGCGATCGGCGACAGCATCCTTGATATCGGGGCAGCACTAGAGGCTGGTTTGTTTTCCGGTGCCGCTCGCGATGCGGCTGAAGCAGCGTCAGGCCGGACGATGAACCCGCTGTTGGAAGCCGGACCGGCTGCCCGTCACGCGCTGCGCCGGCGAGTGGGTGAGATCCTGGACGCCGCAAGTCTCGATGCATCGAAGGTCCAGGGTATCTCCGCCCGGCTGCTGCACGACGCCGCGTCAAGCAGCATCCACCTGCCGGCGCGGATCGGCGACTTCACCGATTTCTACGCCGGCATCCATCATGCCCATACCGCGGGCTCGATCAGCCGCCCGGAAAACCCGCTGATGCCCAACTACAAATATGTGCCAGTCGCATATCATAGCAGGGCGTCGTCGGTGCGCCCGTCAGGCGGGACGGTTCGCCGCCCCAACGGTCAGCGCAAGCCGCCGGAGCAGGCCGCGCCGGATTTCGGGCCATGCCGAAACCTCGACTACGAACTGGAATTCGGCATTTGGATCGGCGAGGGCAACGACCTCGGCGCGCCGATCCCGATCGCGGAGGCATCGCGCCATATCGCCGGTTTCTGCATGCTGAACGATTGGTCGGCGCGCGATATCCAGGCATGGGAGTCCCAGCCGCTGGGTCCGTTCCTGGCGAAAAGCCTCTCTACGTTCATCTCTCCGTGGATCGTTACGGCCGAGGCCCTGGCGCCGTTCCGGATCGCCCAACCGCCCCGTCCCTCCGGTGATCCCGCCCCGCTACCGCACCTGAACGATGCCGCCGATCAGGCGAAAGGCTGTTTCGACATCGACTTCCAGGTTCTTCTGCTGACACCGAAGATGCGGGCGGCAGGCGCCGCACCGCACGTATTGTCGCGTTCAAACGCCGCGATGCTGTATTGGACGGTGGCACAGATGGTGGCGCATCACACGTCGAACGGCTGCAACCTTCAACCGGGTGATCTGTTCGGCAGCGGCACGATATCCGGCACGACACCGGGGACGGAAGGTTGCCTGTTGGAAATGACGCGCGGCGGTCGCAATCCGGTGTCGTTGCCGAACGGCGAAACCCGGACGTATCTACAGGACGGTGACGAAGTGAGCTTCCGCGGCACCGCGCATCGCGATGGATACGTGTCGATCGGATTCGGCGAATGCCGCGGCACTGTCACGGAGGCCCTGCCGGCGGGATAATAATGCCTACTCCGCCACGGCCGGCACCCCTTTCAGTTGGGCATCGATCTGTTCGATCGATCGGCCATTGGTTTCGATGCCGAAGAAGAAGTAAACCGCCCCCGCCATGACGAACCAGCTTGCCAGGTACAGGAAGGCCGGCTGGATCGCGTCCAACGTCGCTTCCGGTTTCACGACGTTGGAACTGCCAACCACCAGGGCCAGACCAAGCGGCCCGATGACCTTGCCGATGCCGCCGAAGCCGTACGCACTCCCCATGCCCGAGGTTCGCAGATGCGAGGGCCAAATCTCCGCCGCATAGGGGCCGACAACCGCGAAGCCGCCGTCCGCGAAGAAAAACGCCACGATCAGCAGCAGCCAGAAAGCCGAAACGCCGAAGATCATCTCGCCATGATAAATGCCGGCCAGTGCGATGAACAAAGCCGCACCGAAGCCCAGTAGCCCACCGGCCTTGCGCCGGCCGGCCTTGTCGGAGAACCACGAAAACGAGAACCGCCCGATCACCCCGCCAACCGTCAGGCCAATCATCGCCTTGGAGGCCTCGGCCGGCGGGACATGCAGCACCAGCACGAACAAGGTTGGTGCCCACAGCGTAACGCCATACACGCCCGTCTGCGCGCCCAAGTTGCCCAGCCAGGAAACGAACAGGCTTCTCGGATACTTGAACAACTCCATAATGCTTGTTTTCACGACCACGCACTCGGCCGGCGTCGGGTCCGGCAGGTCTTTCGGGTCCATCTCCAGCGCCCAGGCGAGCGACCTCTTGGCATCGGCGATACGCCCCTGGCGGACCAGCCAACGCGGCGATTCGGGCACCCACATGCGGACGACCAGCACCGCCAGCGCCGGCAGGACGCCCGCGGCGAACAGGCCGCGCCACCCGACCTCTGGCGCCAGATAGGCGCCGAACAGACTGCCGATCATCACGCCGATCGGGATGAAGGCCGTCACCAGGCCGCCGATGAAGCCGCGTTTGCTGGCGGGCATGAACTCCTGCACCAGCGGCAGATCGACGCAGTACAGGCCGCCAACACCGAAGCCCACGACGGTGCGGAGAAGTGTCAGATAGATCCAGCCACCGTCAGGCGTAAAATACAGCGCGCCGGTCGCCAGGGAGAAATTAAGGATCGTCAGGTTAAACACCGGCCGGCGGCCAATCTTATCCGCCATCCAGCCCCAGAAAGCCGCGCCGAACATGGCGCCGATTCCCGACGAAAGCAGCACGATGGCCGACTGCAGGAAGGTCAGCTTCCACGGGCCGACCACGAAGGCCAGCACGAAGCCGATCAGGAAGTAGTCGAAGAACTCCAGCATATCGCCAAGGATGGCGGCGGCGACGATGCGCTTCTGATTACGGGTCAATGACTGGCGCTGATCCAGGACCTCGAACATGCATGCCTCCCCTTTGCATGGGCTCTTACTGGCCCGTTGTTTCTCCGCCCCGTCGTTTCTCTGCATGGGCGATTGCCGTCAGGCTGTCACATGTCAGGCGATACAGCCAGAGCGACACGGGTTTGCCTCCCCCCGTCCGCCCCCATATCCTTCGGCGAACCACACCAGAGAGTGCCCCATGCCCGGCCCCCTTCAAGGCTACCGGATCATCGACCTGACCTCCATGATCTCCGGTCCGCTGGCGACCATGATCCTGGCCGACCAGGGCGCCGATGTGATCAAGGTCGAAAACCCCGCGACCGGCGGCGATCACACGCGACTGGCGAACAACCGGCGCAACGGCTTTTCCGCCTCGTTCCTCAACAACAACCGGAACAAACGCTCGCTGGCCCTGGATCTGAAGCACCCCAAGGCCCGCGACGCGCTGCTGCGTCTGGTCAAGACCGCCGACGTGTTCGTGCAGAACTTTCGTCCCGGTGTCGCCGACCGCATGGGCCTGGGCGAAGCGGCGGTTCGCGCCGCGAAGCCCGACATCGTGTATGTCTCCATCAGCGGGTTTGGCGAAACCGGTCCGTATGCGCAGAAGCCGGTCTATGACCCGCTGATCCAGGCCGTGTCCGGCCTTGCCAGTATTCAGGCCGGCTCCGATACCGAAAGGCCCCGTCTGGTCCGCACGATCGTCCCCGACAAACTGACGGCCTACAATGCCGCCCAGGCGATCACCGCGGCCCTGCTGCACCGCGAGCGCACCGGCCAGGGCCAACACATCCAACTATCCATGCTGGACGCGATCGTCGCGTTTCTCTGGGCCTCCGACATGGGTAGCCAGACCTTCGTGGGCGAGGACATCCCGCAACAGGAGGCAGCCAGCTTTATCGACCTGATCTACGAGACCGCCACCACACCAATCAGCGCCGCCGTGCAGTCCAACCATGAATGGCTCGCCCTCACCAAGGCCCTGGACAAGCCAGAATGGTTGGAAGACCCCCGGTTCAAGACCGTCGCGCTCCGCCAGCGCCATATCAACGACCGGCTGATGCTGACCCAGGAAGCGCTGCGGACGCGCTCCGCCGAGGAATGGCTGGAGCGTCTCACCAAAGCGGGCGTCCCGTGCGCCCCCGTCCTGACCCGCACGCAGATGATCTTCAACGAACAGGTCCAGGCCAACGGCATCGTCGTCGAAACCGACCATCCCGAAGCCGGGCGTATCCGCCAGGCCCGTCCCGCCGCCCGTTTCTCTGAAACCCAAGCGACCATCCGCCAGGGCGGCGCCGCGCTGGGGCAGCACACAAGCGAAATCCTCGCCGAGATCGGCTACACTGAAGAAGACCTGAAGGAAAACGCCGCATGATCGATTTCTATTACTGGCCCACGCCGAATGGCTGGAAGATCTCCATCATGCTGGAGGAAACCGGCCTTCCCTATGCCCTGAAGCCGGTCAACATCGGGGCCGGCGATCAGTTCAAGCCTGAATTCCTGGCGATCAGCCCCAATGCCCGCATGCCGGCGATCATGGATCACGACACGCCGGACGGCCCGATGCCAATTTTCGAATCCGGCCCGATCCTGCTGCATCTCGCGGAGAAATCAGGCCGGTTCATGCCGAAAACCGCGATCGGCCGGAAGGAATGCCTGGAGTGGCTGTTCTGGCAGGTCGGCAACCTCGGCCCCATGGCCGGCCAACTCAGCCATTTCGTGAACTATGCCAAGAGCGTGCAGGCGGGCGACCACGAATACGCCCACAAGCGCTATGCCGGCGAATACAATCGTTGCCTGGGCGTTCTGGAGCGCCGGCTGCAAGGCAGGGACTACATCCTTGACGACTACTCCATCGCCGACATGATTTCCTGGCCCTGGGTCCTGATCGCCAAGCCACTCGGTCAACCGCTGGATGATTTCCCGAACGTATCCGCGTGGCGAGACCGGATCAAATCCCGCCCCGCCGTGCAACGCGGCGTGGACCTGGGCAAGGACATGCGGCGCACCGGCCAGCACACCGAGGAATCACGCAAAATCCTGTTCGGTCAAACAGCAAAGTCGCTCGCCGGATAAAAACGGAGGCGGCGAGGGAAAGCGTACTATTTCTTCTCGTCGCTCCACGGCGGCGCCCCCAGATCCAGATGCTTCTCGGGTACCGCCGCACCGGTCGCGGCACCGACGCCGCCACCGATCAGTGCGCCAACCCCGGCTCCAACCGGGCCGCCCACTAATCCGATGACCGCCCCGGTCCCGGCACCGGTCGCGGCGCCTCCGCTGGCGCGATCACCCGTGGAGCTGCCGCATCCGCTCAGGCTACCCAATAACAGCAACAGTAAAGGAAAGTAACGCATCTGATTCCAACTCGCGGAAAAGAGACACCCTCCGATTCGAGGACGCTCCATTCAGTGACCGGAACCGTCGAAACGCAAGACACGGATCGGTTGGCCATGTGGTGTGTGGCCGGCTGGCCGGCCTGGCTGTTATCGCGCCAGGCTGGAGCGCCCATATTCACGTCCTTCGGTTTGGCCGAAGCGGCCGCGCCCGGACGGAAAAGCAGGGACGGTGGCAGCGTCGGCCACCCGAACCCGGACGATCGAGCAAGGCCGCGATAAATTAGCGATAGTATCCGGGCGGCGGCGGGTAACCCGTCGCTGGAGACGGCGCATAGGCCGGCGGAGCATATCCGGGCGGCGGGGCCTGCTGATATCCTGGCACCTGGTTACCACGGGAATACATGCACTGCGTGTAAGCCAGGTCATACCGCTGCTGCAGGCTGTATTGCGTTTGCTGCCCTCCGCCAGCCCCGACAGCCGTACCGCCAAGAGCGCCGACACCGGCACCCACCGCGGCACCACGCCCGCCCCCCAATGCCGCACCCAGACCAGCGCCTAGCAACGTACCCACGACCGCGGTGCCGACCTGTTGGGTGTTCGACTGCTCCGCGCCGCCGCGGACCTGATCCCCTGCGAACTGCTTGCAGATCGCCTGATCGCCCTGGAACACGTCAAAAGGCTTGTTGGGTGCGGGCATCACCGCGACGGTCGGTCCCATCGGTTCGCTTGCGCAGGCGCTCAGCAGCAGGACTGGCACCAGCAAGGCTGTGGAAAATCGAATTGATCGCATGCAAAAGGTCCTTAGATCTCGACGGTCGTAACGGCCGGTTCATTATTGATCAGATGAATCCAAGTCAAAATATGGTTTGCGACTTTCCGTATTGTAACAAATCTACACGGTCCACGATTCCGCACCCTGCGCGGTCAGGTGTACCCCGCTCGCGGTGCCGCCGGCGTCGTTCAAAGCCCGGACGACGCCGATCCGCCGATCCGGCGGCACGATGAACATCATGAATCCGCCGCCCCCGGCCCCCGAGACCTTCCCGCCGATCGCCCCGTTGGCGAACGCCAGATCATAAAGAGACTCGATCCTCCCGGTGCTGATGCCCGAAGCGGTCCGCTTCTTTGCTTCCCACGACCGGTTCAAAATCGAGGCCATGCGCGGAATTTCGCCGCGCAGCAGCGCCTCTTTCATTTCCACCGCATCGCGCTTCAGTTGATGCAGACTATCCATGACATTACCATCGTACGTGCCGGCCATGCCGCGCTGCTGCTCGACGATGATCTCCTCCGACCGGCGGCTGACACCGGTGAAGCAGACGACCATCGAGGTCTCCAACTCGTTCAGCACCGACGGCGCCACCCGCAGCGGATTGACGATCACCCGGTCGCCCGCATGGAACTCGATGAAGTTCGTGCCCCCGAATGTCGCCGCGTACTGGTCTTGTTTGCCGCCCGCCAGCCCCAGGTCGATCCGCTCGATCTCAAAGGCCAGATGCGCGACATCGTATGGGCCGAGGGGCGCGGCCAGCAGTGCCGTGAACGCCTCCACCAGCGCCACCACCAGCGCCGAGGACGACCCCAACCCCGATCCGGGCGGCGCATCGACATAGGACGTGACCCGCATAGGGGCGACTTTTCTATCGCCGAACTGCGTCAGCATGCGCCTCGCCACCCCGGCATGCAGCCCCAGCCGGCCACCGCACAGGGCCTCCAGATCGGGCGGAAACGATTCCTCGATCTCGACGTCCGGCGCCACGAAATGCACCAGACCGTCATTGGACGGCTCGATGAAGGCGTACGCGTAGCGGTCGATCGTGGTGTTCAGCACCGCGCCGCCATATTCGTCGCAATACGGGCTAAGATCGGTGCCGCCGCCGGCCAGGCCCAGGCGCAGCGGCACGCGGGCGCGAATGGTAGCTTGCCGGGACCGCAACGGCATCTCCTGAAAACGTGATCAGGCGCGCTTATCCAGGATCGGCCGCACGAATGAAAGCAGATTCCCACCCCGGAACAAGTGCCCGGCCACGCCAGCCGCCGCCGCCGCCTGCATGTCGGATTCCTGATCCCCGACCATCACAGCCCGAGCAGGATTGATTTCCCAGGCCTCGATCAGGTCCAACAGCATTCCGGGCAGCGGCTTTCGCCAGGGATGGCGCTGGCGGTAGGTCTCGATCGTCCCGTCCGGATGATACGGGCAATATCTGGCATCGTCGATCGTACCGCCCGCCGCCCTGGCTTCATCGCCGATCCAGTCCAGCAGATCGTGCACCGCCGCCTCGTCATAGTAACCGCGCGCCACGCCGGACTGGTTGGTGACGATGAACACATGCCAGCCGGATGCCGTCGCATACCGGATCGCCTCCAACGCGCCATCCACCCATTCGAATCGGTCGCGGGAGCCGACATAGCCATGATCGACGTTGATCACGCCGTCACGGTCCAGGAACAGCGCCTTGCGCCGCAGCAGCGCCGGAATCTCGGCCTGCGCCCGGGCGAAGTCGTCCGGCACGCCGATATCCCGGAAATAGCCATCTCCCAATGTCCCGCGCAGACGGCCAGCAGCCGCCAGGGCCGGCATGACATCGGCCTCCAGCGAACACGCCGGCCGCAGGTGATCCACCAGCGATCGGTCGAACAGATAAACCCCGCCATTGATCGTGCCGCCCGTCCCAGCCGGCGGCCGTTCCCGAAACGCCGACACAACGCCGTCCGCGAAATCGACCACCCCATACCGCGAGGCATCTTCCAGCCGCCGCAACACGATCCGCCCGGTCACATCCGGCCCGTCCCGCACCCCGTCCGCGAGCAAATTCGCCAGATTGCAGTCGAACAGCGAATCGCCGTTACACAGCAGGAACCGCTCCGCCAGACGATCGCGGGCATGATACACCGCCCCGCCGGTGCCCGCCCGGATCGGTTCCTCCGACAGCGTAACCCTGGCGGGCCGGGGCAGAGCGGCCTGGATATCAGCGGCGGCTTTCTCGATCTCGGCCGACAAGTGCCCGGTCAACAGCAGGAAATCGGTCACCCCAAACCGGACGAACTCCCGCAGCAGCCAGCCCAGGAACGGCCGGTCGCCGCAGGGCAGGATCGGCTTCGGCGTGCTCGCCGTCAGCGCGCCCAGGCGCGTGCCCAACCCGCCGACCAGAACCGCGCACTGCGTGACCGTGGCCTTCACTGCGCGGCCTCGGCTTCGGCGGCCGGCTCCCGTCCGGCCAGAACCTTGTCCACCCGGCGCCCGTCCATTTCCAGCACTTCAAACCGCCAGCCGCCGAACACGATCCGGTCCCCGACCCTGGGAACCCGGCGCAACAGCGCCAACAACAGCCCAGCCAGGGTGTGGTAGCTGCCCTCCGCCGGCAGGTCCGGCAAACTCAACCGAGCCTTCAGTTCATCGACGGGGGTCATTCCGTCCAGCGTCATGGTGCCGTCGCCCTCCGGCCCGGGCACCCCCTCCTGATGCTCTGCCCCCGACCCGTCGCCGACGATCGCCTGAAGCACGTCCGCGGCCGTCACCACGCCCTCGAAACTGCCGTATTCGTCCATCACCAGCGCCAGGCCCAGCGAGTCGGACTTCAGCCGCTCCAGCGCATCCAGCGCGCTGATCGCATCCGGCACGATCATCGGCTGCTTCAGGCTTGCACTGACCGACAACTCCCCGCCGCTCAAT
The DNA here is from genome assembly GCA_003506895.1 of Acetobacteraceae bacterium. GTDB lineage: Bacteria > Pseudomonadota > Alphaproteobacteria > Acetobacterales > Acetobacteraceae > Rhodopila. The sequence goes on from DNXO01000001.1 coordinate 16,240, forward strand.
ATCCGGTCCAGCAGGTCCTTCGCCTGCACCACCCCCACGACGTTGTCGATCGACCGGTCGCACACCACGAAACGCGAGTGCGGCGCCGCCTTCAACGCCGCGGCGATGGCCTTGGCCGGATGGGTCCGGTCGATCCACGCCAGTTCCGTCCGGGGAGTCATGATCGCCCGCACCGGCTTGTCCGCCAACCGGAGGACACGCTCGATCATGTCGCGCTCTTCCATTTCCAGCACGCCGGTCTGCGCGCCCTCGATCAGCAGCGCCTTCAGTTCCTCTTCCGTGACCGACTGCCGTGACCCTCGGTGCAATCCGAACAGGCGCAGGACAAACCCCGAGGACACGCCCAGCAGCCAGACCGCGGGCGCACCAAGGCGCGACAGGATCGCAATCGGTCCCGCGACACGGATCGCCATCAGCTCTGGCGCCCGTAGCGCGAGTTGCTTCGGCACCAACTCCCCAAGAACCAGCGTCAGATAGGTCGTGACGATCACCACGGCGGTCAGCGCGATGGTCTCCGCCCACTCGGTCAGCGCGGGGATCGTCATCAGCCACGCCTGCAGGTGCGAGGCGATCCGGGCGCCGCCGAACACACCGGTCAACACGCTGACCAGCGTGATCCCGACCTGCACGGTCGGCAGGAACCGCTGCGGGTCGTCCGACAGCACACGCGCCGCCGCCGCCCCTTGCACACCCTTCCGCTCCAGCACCGCCAACCGGGCCCGGCGCACCGAAACCAACGCCAGTTCGCTGAGCGAGAACAGCCCGTTCAACAGGATCAGCAATAATATGACGAGGACTTCGAGACCGATGGTCATAGGGCTTCCGGATGGATCAACGCGATTTGTATCTCTCTATCATAACTCCACCATGATCATGAGGGGTTGAGACAAGGTTCTAGTCAGCGGAGTCAAAATGCCAGTCATCGCCATCCTCCTCACATTGCTCGGTCTGGTGCCATTGGTTCTCTTCGCCTTTGGCGCGGTTGGGCACATTCCCGGTTCGGCGGAGCGTATGCTCGTCGGGTTGATCGACTATGCCGCCCTGGTCCTGGGTTTTGCCGGCGGAGTCCATTGGGGCCTGGGATTGCTGCCCGGAGCGGCACGCCCGAATCTGCGGTTTGCCGCCGGAGTCCTTCCACTGATCGTCGCCTGGGTCGCGCTGGTTTTGGCGCAGATGCTGTCTCCGTGGGTGGCACTCGCGGTGCTGATCGCCGGCTACCTTGCGACGGTGCTGACCGAACATCGCGCATCGCAACGCTTCCTGGTGCCGATGCCCTATGTCTGGACCCGCTGGGGGTTCACCTTCGTCGCCGTGGTAATGATGGTGATGGTTCTGGTCCTGCGGGGAGTCGGTCAGACCATTGTATTCTAACAACTTCTGGCATTATTGGGACGTTTATGATTTATTAACCACTGCCTAATTTTTGACCGGAGTGCCTGCAATGACTCGTCCGACCGCCTTACCTTCCGATCTCACGGAGCGGCCGACGGCGGCGATCATCCCGTTCCCGGCTCGTGCGCAACCCGCCAAACCGAACGCCGAGGACCGTCTCGCCAAGGCCCTGGACTCGCTCAACGCCGCGATGTCCGACCAGCGCGCCGCTGTTGCCGCCTGGCGTTCGGTCCTGGGGGAACTGAAAGCCACCACGTCCGGCCTGGACGAAAGCCTTCATCGCTACCGCGCCAATCTGCGCGCCCTCAGCACCAGCGTGTCGTCGTTGCACGCGAAGGCGAAGGCGTTGGAAGCGTGGGCGGACAGCGCGGCGGCGGAGTAGCGACAGTACCCTTGCGCACCGCCCTCCGGTGCTGCTTCGTTGCACCCCGGAGGGAGCCCCCAACATGTCACGACAAGCACTCATTCAGCACCTGCGCGCCGCGCGCATCGTGCCCGTGGTCCGCACCAGCACCGCAGCCCACGCCGAGACCGCCGTCTTGTGGCTGCAAGCTGCTGGGATCCGCATCTTCGAAATCACCATGACGATACAAGGCGCAATCCCGCTCATCGCTCGCCTCGCAAAAGACCCGGAGCTATTGATCGGCGCCGGCACGGTCCCGGACGCCGCCACGGCACAGGCCTGCCTGGATGCCGGTGCCCGCTTCCTGGTTGCCCCCTGGGTGGATCCGACTCTGTCCGCGCCCTGTCGGGCCGCCGGCGCGGCGTTGATGCTAGGTGCCCTGACCCCGACCGAAGTCCGAGCGGCACTGGCCGCCGGGGCCGATGTGGTGAAGGTTTTCCCTGCGTCCTCGGCGGGTGGCCCTGGTCACATCAAGGCTTTGGTCAGCGTCTTCCCCGGCGTTGCCTTCTGTCCGACCGGCGGTGTGGAGCCTGGCAATGTCGCGGCCTATCTATCCGCGGGCGCCGCCTTCGTCGGCATGGGCGGCGCGCTGGTTGACGAAAAGCGGATCGCCGCCGGCGACCGCGCCGCGATCGAGGCCGCCGCGAGGGCCATTCTGTGACCGCCGATCTGTTGTGCATGGGCGAGCCGATGCTGGAGTTCAATCAACTTCCGCCTGGTTCCGACGGCGCCCGGCACTACCTGGAGGGACATGGCGGCGACACCTCCAACGCCGCCATCGCCGCCGCCCGCCAAGGCGCGCGGGTCGGCGTGATCGCCGCGGTGGGACAGGACATGCCGGGCGACAGCTTTATCCGCCTATGGCAGCAGGAAGGCGTCGATACCGCCACCGTCCTGCGCAGCGATCGTCATCAAACCGGCATCTATTTCGTGACCCACGACGATGACGGGCACCATTTCCAGCATTACCGGACGAACTCGGCCTCGGCGATGTACCGGACGGCAGATGTGCCGGTGGATGCAATCGCCTCGGCGCGCATTCTGTATGTGTCCGGCATCAGCCAGGGGATTTCCGCAAGCGCCTGCGACGCGGTGTTCGCGGCGATCGATGTGGCGATGCGGCACGGCGTGAAACTCGCCTATGACACCAACTACCGGCCCCGGCTTTGGCCCCCCGCACGCGCGGCGGCGGTGATGCACGCGGCCATGGCCCACGCGGACTACGCCATCCCGGGCCTGGAAGACGTCCGAACGCTGACCGGGATCGAGGATCCAGACGCGATGCTGGATTTCTACCTGCGGCTGGGCTCCAAGCTGGTGCTGCTCAAGATGGGCGAGGCTGGGGCGTATCTCGCCACCGCAGACCACCGTGTGCGGATTCCCGCCTATCCCGTGGTGCCCGTGGATGCGACCGGCGCGGGAGACACGTTCTGTGGTGCGTTTCTCGCCCGAATTCTGGCGGGTGACACGCCGGAGGCGGCGGCGAAATACGCTGGCGTGGCTGCGGCGTTGAAATGCACGGGATACGGGGCCGTGCGGCCCATTCCCCGAACGGCCGACGTGCTGCGGGCTATCGGAGGTTAGCCGAAACAGGCCCATATCATGCGCTCGTTGCGCTAAAGCCGGTGGAACCGCGATCCGTTCTCGTAGGATCGCGGTTCCACCGGCTCAGTTCCGGCGCTAGATTTTGCGTTTAACGTGCAGGACGCCGGCCGCGCGCAAAGCCTCGATTTCAGCCTCGGTGTAGCCGTGCTGGGCCAGCACCTCGGTTCCGTGCTGGTTGAACTTGGGCGGTGGCCGGCGCGTGCCGCCCTTGGTGCGGCTGAACTTGATCGGCGTGCCGATGCCTTTGTACCAATCAAGTTCGGTGACCATCTCGCGGTGCGCCGTGTGGGGCGCGGCCGTCGATTCATCCACCGGCAGCACCGGTCCGGCCGGCACCCCTGCCCTGATCAGGCGCAGCGACAACTCCTTGCCATCCTGATCGGCGAAGGCCGCGGCCAACGCCAGAGTCAGCGCGACACGGTTGACGTTGCGCTCGCCATTGCTTGCGAAACGCGGATCGTCCGCCAGTTCGGGCCGGCCGATTAGTTCGCACAGCTTGCGGAACTGGCCGTTGTTGCCGCTGGCGATGAAGATTTCGCACGTCCGAGTCGGGTATTTGTCGTATGGAACCAGATTCGGATGCGGATTGCCGGTTCCAGCCGGGCGCTTGCCGTTCAGGAAGTAGTTCGGCGCCTGGGGGTGCAGCAGCGCCATGCCGCAGTCGTACAGGGTCATGTCCAAATACTGACCCAGACCGGAAGTCTTCCGCTCATGCAGCGCCATCAGGATGCCGACAGCGGAGTAGAGGCCGGTGCCCATATCCACGATCGCCGTCCCCATCCGCATCGGGCCGGTGCTGGCGTCGCCATTGATGCTCATCAGGCCGGTCATGGCCTGCAGGATCGCGTCGTAGCCCGGCAGCCCGCCCAGCGGCCCGTCGCCACCGAAGCCGGAGACGCGGCAGTGGATCAGGCCAGGGAAGCGCTTGGACAGAATTTCCTCATACCCAAGGCCCCATTTTTCCATCGAGCCGGGCTTGAAGTTCTCGATCAGGACGTCCGCGCCTTCCAGCAGGCGCAGCAGCACCGCCTTGCCCTCCGCCTTGCCCAGATCCAGCGAGATCGCGCGCTTGTTGCGGTTGACGCCTATGAAATAGCTGGCATCGCCCTCGTGGAACGGCGGGCCCCAATCGCGGACTTCGTCGCCTTGCGGGGGTTCGATCTTGATCACGTCGGCCCCGTGATCGGACAGGATCATCGTGCAATATGGCCCGCCCAGCACGCGGGTCAGATCGATGACCTTGAGGCCGGCCAGGGCGCCGGGCGTCTTTGCCAAGCCTTTGCCGACCGGGTTCGGGCTATTCGAAACGTCCATCAGTGTGTCCTTGTATGCCCTTGATCCTAGGCCAGCGCCGCGACAAGTGCCTCAGCGCTGCGCCCGTTGGCGATCGTCGCCGACCTACCGTCCCAGTGAATGCCGTTCACCCGAGCGAACGCGTGGTCGGCGTCCGGATAGACGTAGCTGACCGCGTGCTTGTGGCCCTTCGTCGCCGCGACCACCGCCGCCCGGCCTTCCGGCGGGAAGAAGGCATCCTTGTCGGCGATGTGGATAACGAGCGGCTTGGTCACCTTGCTCAGGTCGCCCAGCAGACCGTCCAACCCGACGCCGTAGTAGGAGATGTTGGCATCGGCGTCGGATTGCTCCGCCATCATGACCGCCAGGCGGCCACCGAGGCAGTAGCCCATCGTGGCGACCTTGCCGTTGGAACCGGGCAACGTGCGGCAGGCGGCGACCGTGGCTTTCAGGTCCTCGATGCCCTTTACCTGATCGAAGGTCTGGAACAGTTCGAATGCTCGCTTCCACTCGGCGTCGGTCTTGTCGGTGATATCGATGCCGGGTTCGATGCGCCAGAACAGATCGGGCGCAACGGCGATGAAGCCCAGGTCGGCAACCCAGGCCGCGATGTCACGCATGGCCTGGTTCACGCCAAAGATTTCCTGGATCAGCACGACGACGCCGGCCGGCTTTGCCTTCGGTTCCACGACATAGGCGGCGAACGCGCCGCTACCGTCGGTTGCTTTGATGGTGATGCTGGCCATGATTGTACGCTCCACGATTGCTTGGCGGGCAGAATACCCCAACAGCGGATGCTGACTAGAACCTCTCGGTATCCACCACGCTGAACCGCGCCGAACGGGGGCGCTCGGTATGTGTCCCGGACGACTTCCGCAGCACGAGCGTCGTCCACGCCCCTTGCGGCAGCATCCGCTCTAGTTTCAGCCCCTGCGCGCGGTGGGCCGACAGCACCCAGCGCGCCTGGTTCTTCAGCAGACCCGCCAGAATCGCCGTTCCGCCCGGCGCCAGGTTCAGCGCCAGATCACGCGCCATCATGCACAGCGGGCGGGCGAGGATGTTGGCGAACACCAGATCGTACGGTCCATGAGCGCGCACGAACGGGTCGGTCCACCCGTCCGCCAAATGGGCCTGAACAAGATGAGCGACACCATTCATGTCAGCGTTCTCGGCGGTGACGCGCACCGACCACGGGTCGATATCGGTCGCCAGCACCTTCCGGTTCAGCAGCTTCGCGGCACCCATCGCCAGGATGCCCGACCCGGTGCCCATATCCAAAATCCGCCGCGGCCGCCGGCGCGCGACGGTTTCCAAAGCCACCAGACAACCGCGGGTCGAGCCATGCTCGCCGCTGCCGAACGCCAGACCCGCATCCAGCGTCAGGGTGATCCGGTTCGGTGTTTCCAGCCCCTTCAGATGCGTCCCTCGCACCGCGAACCGCTGCCCGATCAGTTGCTCAGGAAACGACGCATAGGTCTTCGCCAGCCAGCCATCGGCCTCGGTGGCCGATCGTTCCAGAACCGGCGATTCGCCCGTCAGCATCGCGGCCAGGGCCAGGGAGGAGGCCAGTTCGGCTTCGTCGATACCGACCTGCTTCACGCCTTCCACCCGCCAGATGCCGGTGGCTTCGTCCTTGAAGAAGCCGACTGTCTCGCAGGCGTTGGCCAGGGCGGCTTCGAACGCCTCCAGCGCGTCTTCGGACACGCTGACGGCAACGGTTTCCAGGGGGATCGGGTGATTGGCCATCAATTTAGTTCCATCAGGCACGCTCCACGAAGCGATCAAGCACGCGCTTGTCGCCGGATGTTTCGAAATGGACGTCCAGCTTGTCGTCATCGACCGAGCGGACGGTGCCGTAGCCGAATTTCTGGTGGAAGACGCGGGCGCCGACGGGGATTTTGTCGGGCCTGGCGGGACGGGCGGGCTGCTCCCACGCATCGATCACCCGCGGTGCGCGGGCAACGACCGGAAACTGCCCGGAGAACGACGTGGCCGCCGCGACGCGGGACCGGCTGGTACCGCCGCTGACGTCCACATGCTGGGCCGGGATTTCTTCCAGGAACCGGCTGGGGATGCTGACCTGCCAGTTGGCATAGATCCGCCGGTTGGCGGCATGGCTGACGATGGCGCGCTTCCGCGCCCTGGTCAGGCCGACATAGGCGAGGCGACGCTCTTCCTCCAGCCCCTTGTTGCCGCTCTCGTCCATCGACCGCTGGTTGGGGAACACGCCTTCCTCCCAGCCCGGCAGGAAGACGGTGTCGAACTCCAGGCCCTTGGCACCGTGCAGGGTCATCAGGCTGACCTTGTCGGTGTCGCCGCGCTCCTCGTTCTCCATCACCAGGGCGACGTGTTCCAGGAATCCGCCCAGCGTTTCGAAATCGGCCAGCGCCCGCACCAGTTCCTTCAAGTTCTCCAGCCGGCCGGGTGCCTCGGCGGATTTGTCCTGCTTCCACATCTCGGTGTAGCCGGATTCATCCAGCATCGTGGCGACGGTGACGACGTGGCCGTCGATCTCCAGCATGTCTCGCCAATGGCCCATGTTCCGCAGCAGCGTGCCGATGGCCTCCTTCACCTTGCCCTTCAGGCCGCCCTGTTCGACCAACCGAGTGGCGGCGGCGGACAGCGGGATGTCCCAGGTTCGGGAGGCTTCGTGCATGGTGCGTAGCGCGGATTCCCCGACCCCGCGACGGGGCACGTTGACGATACGCTCGAACGCCAGATCGTCGGCGGGCTGCACGGTGGCACGCATATAGGCGATGGCGTCGCGGATTTCGGCGCGTTCGTAGAAGCGCAGGCCGCCGACCACACGGTAAGGCACGCCGACGGTGATCAGCCGTTCCTCAAAGGCGCGGGTCTGGAAGCCGGCGCGGACCAGCACGGCGATTTCCGCCAGCTTGTGGCCGCCGCGGCGCAGTTCCTCGATCTTCTTGGCGACCATGCGGGCTTCCTCATCGGAATCCCACAGTTCCACCACGCTGACCTTCTCGCCGCCCTGGGCATCCGCCCGGCCCGGCCGCAACGTCTTGCCCAGCCGGCCTTCGTTATGGGCGATCAGTCCCGAAGCGGCGGCCAGGATAGAGGCGGTCGATCGATAATTCGATTCCAGCCGGACGATATGGGCGCCCTCGAAGTCCTTTTCGAAGCGAAGGATGTTTTCCACCTCGGCGCCCCGCCAGGAGTAGATCGACTGGTCGTCGTCACCGACGCAGCAAATGTTACGATGGCCCTGCGCCAAGAGACGCAGCCACATGTACTGAACCAGGTTGGTGTCCTGGTATTCGTCCACCAGGATATAGCGGAACCGGCGGTGGTAGTCGGCCAGCACCTCCGGCTGGGTGCGCAGGATTTCCACCACATGCAACAGCAAATCACCAAAATCAGCCGCGTTGAGCGTGCGTAACCGCGCCTGATAGGCCGTGTAGAGCGGGACAGCGTGCCCGTTGGCGAAGTCGGAGTCCTCGTTCGGCGTGATTCGCTCGGGTGTCAGGCCGCGGTCCTTCCAGCGCTGGATCACCGCCATCAATGACGCCGGCGTCCACCGCTTGGTGTCGATCCGCACGGCTTCCATCACCTGCTTCAACAAGCGGAGCTGGTCGTCGGTGTCCAGGATGGTGAAGTTCGATGCCAGCCCAACATGTTCGGAATGCCGGCGCAGCATGCGGGCGCACAGAGCGTGGAAAGTGCCTAGCCAGAGGCCCTCGGCCGGTTCGCCGAGGATGGTGGAGACGCGTTCCCGCATTTCGCGGGCCGCCTTGTTGGTGAAGGTGACGGCCAGCACCTGGTTGGGAAAGGCGCGGCGGGTCAGCAGGATATGGGCGAAGCGCGTGGTCAGGACGCGGGTTTTCCCCGTTCCAGCGCCGGCCAGCACCAGCAGTGGACCATCGACGGTTTCGACGGCCGCGCGCTGTTCTGGGTTTAGTCGGGTGAGGTAGTCATGCGAATCTGGGGTCACCGGCTGGATATAGAACACTGAGCGAACTTGGCAAAATGGCGCTTGGGACAGCAACCGGAGATGTGTCAGAACCACGCTCCCGGAATGTTGATCACGATCAGGACGCGTCACCGATGCCGTTGCTTCCTCAAATCAGGCCGTTGACGGACCAGGCGCCAACCGACTCGACGCAACTACTGGCGCATGCCGTCTCACTGCAATCGGCGGGGAAGTTCCAGGAGGCAAAGTCCATATTAGAGGATCTGGTGGTCATCCACCCGGCGCGCTTCGATGTCATCACGCTTCTTGGCATCGTGACCGCGCAGTCGGAGGACTACGAACAGGCCCTGAGAGTGCTTGATGTTTCCTTGCGCGTGAACCCGGATCAAGCCGAGGCGCGAAACGCGCGCGGCGTTTGCCTGGTGAAGCTGGAGCGGGCAGAGGCTGCGATCGAGAGTTTCGAACAGGCACTCGCGCTCGGCTTTCTCGAAGCCCACACAAATCTTGGCACCACGCTGACGAATCTCGGCCGGTACGAGGCAGCCCTGGACCATTACCAAAAGGCGCTGCAGGGCGCGCCAGCCGATCCAAAACTCTATCACAGCCAGGCTTTGCCGCTTCTCGCACTCCGGCGCTTTGATGAAGCGCTGGCGTCGCTGGACCACGCGATCGATCTGAATCCGGCCTTCGCCGAATGTTACTACCTCAAAGCCCTCGCGCATCTGATGCTTGGCGACTTCACGACAGGGTGGGACCTGTTCGAATGGCGCTGGCGCATGCCCGAAGCCCGCACGGACGTTCGCAGATTGCGAGTGCCACTGTGGCTCGGCGACCGCGTGATCGAGGGCAAGACCATCCTTCTGCATGCCGAACAAGGCTTCGGCGACACATTCCAGTTCTGCCGGTTCGTGCCCCACGTGATCGCTCTCGGCGCGAAAGTTATTCTGGAAGTGCCGCCCGCCTTAACCGAACTGATGGCAAGCCTGCATCCGGATATCGAGATCATCGCCCGTGGAGCGCACCTACCGCGCTTCGACCTTCATTGCCCTCTGATGAGCCTCGCTAAAGCCCTTGATCTCCAGCCCAATCGGATTCCTCGGGCGCCTTTCTATCTTCAACCGGACCCGCAACGTGTCGCGAAATGGAAGGTCCGGCTAGGGCCGCGCAAGCGGCCCCGCGTCGGCCTGATCTGGTTTGGGTCGATGCGGGGGGGGGCCGCGAACCTGAAGTCGATGGCGTTTGAGGATATGCTGATTCTTGCCGACACCGACGCTGATTTCTTTGCCCTGCAGAAACAGCAGGCGCCCGGGGACGAGTTGCTTTACCAGCGCAGCGATCGGATCACCGATCTCGGCCCTGAACTGGCGGATTTCGCCGACACGGCGGCGGCGATGTCCTGCCTGGACCTGATCGTATCGGTCGATACCGGGCCGGCGCATCTGGCCTGCGCACTGGGGCGCCCGACCTGGATCGTTTTGATGAGCCAGCCGGAATGGCGCTGGCCCGATAGTCACACAACGCCCTGGTATCCATCTGCCCGGCTGTTTCGGCAGACGATCGCCAACGACTGGACGCAGCCACTTGCAGCGGTCAAGGCAGGAATACAGCGCTGGCTCAGCGGGGACCTCGAACTGCCAGGTCCCGAACGCTGATACGGCGCGATCAATCGTCGTCCGGGACTAAGCCTTGTAGGCCCTCCAGTAAGGGTGCCAAGTGCTTGCGATAGCGCTTCCACCGCCCCACCGACGAAGAATAAATCGGCTGCCGTACTTGCCATACGCTGGCCGTCATGACCGGGCGTTCATTTTTGTGGAACGACAGACAGGCCGGATCCCAGGGAAGACCAACGAAGTCGATCAGGCGCCTGCTCTCTTGTTCGAGATTGTTAACCAGGGTTTCATACTGGACCTCCAGAACCGGGACCGGCAGCACGTTCAGCCAGAATTCCCGTAGCTCCTCGATCATGCGCGCTCTTGCCGCGCATTCCTCTAACGTATCGGTCCAGATCATGCCTTCGTCGAAGAAGTTCTGAGTATAGCACGACCAGCAAACGTCACGAAGATCCCGCCGGCAAATGATAATATGGGCTCGGGGGAACAGGATCGCGATCTGGCCCAGACTTTGGATATTGTCCGGCAGCTTGTTGATGATCCGAAGCGCATTGGGGTCGTGCGCCCGCAATCTGTCCAACAGCGCCGCGGTTTGCCGGTGAACCGCCTTTGGATCCCAGGCCGCCGGCGCTGCGAATTGCTTCTGCCCGTTCATGATGGCAGGCAGGTTAACGATGTCGGTGCGTTCGCCGAGCCCGATGGCGGACGGGTGGCTTGCGATAATCTGCTCGACCAGCGTCGTCCCTGAGCGTGGCATACCCACGATAAAGACCGGCACGTTCGATGCGTTTCCCAACGGCAGCGCGTCCAGGAACGTATCTTCAGTGAATATGGTCCGACTCCAGTCCACCAGGCCCCGAAGCGTGTTTAGCAATGGGGTTGCATCAGGCGTCGCCCGAACCGAACGGATCAGTTTGTTCGCTGTTTCATAGGCGTGGAATGCCGCTTCGTAGTCCTTCGCCTTGTCGTGCGCGGCGGCGAGGGCGAACGCCACGCCGACACGATCAATCGTCGGCAGCGACGCATCGGCGACACGGCGCGTGGCCTTGGCAACAAAATCAACCCGATCAACGTCCTGACCGAGCCGGGAGAGCCCTTCCGAGGCTGAACCGGAAAACGGATCGATTTCCAGCGCCTGCCGGTACGAGTCCGCCGCCGCGACGAAGTCGCCTGTGTGGGACAGCATGTCTGCCCGCAGCACAAGCAGATCAACCGACCCCGGGTCCAGCTTCAGTCCCTGCTCCGCCAACTCGATCGAACGCGCGGGCATCTGAAGGCGGAAGAATATCCAGGCCAGTTGAAAGAACAAAACCGGCGTTTCCGGGTTCACAGCGATTGCCCGGTGCGCGATGGCCAGCGCCTCGTCAAACACCGAAGCCTGGGCCAATGCCGTACCGTAGCCGACCAGCGCCTCGGCGTTCTCGGGTTCGGCCTCGGCCGCCTGCTTCCAGGCATCGAGCGACTCATCGAATGCCTTGGCCTCGAAAAGGGCGCGGGCAAATCGCATTCTGATTGTATTGGACTCCGGCGCGAGTTCACTCGCGCGGCGGAATGCCAAGACCGCGCTGGCGTGATGTTCCAGCTTGCTTTCGGCGTTCCCAAGTTGAAGCCAACCCTCGACGAGATTCGGATCGATTTCCGTGCCTTGCGTCGCCGCCGCGACCGCTTCGTCGGCCTTGCCGTCCAGCAGCAGCGCTCGGGCGAGATCGATATGCGCCGGCGCGTGGGCAGGGTCCGCTTCGGTAGCGGCGGTCAGCAGGGCGATGCCCTCCGCGAGGTTTCCATACCGGGCCTTGAACAAGCCGCACTCATATAAGACGGTCGCGTTGTCAGGATATTCGCGGTACAGTGCGCCGAAAATCTGTTCAGCGGCCTCTGGCCGTCTGGCTTCCTCATGCAGGCGCGCTTCGCGAATGGCGGCTGCCGTATCGACGGTGAGTAGCCGCCACTCCTTTTCGTCCATCTCGGGCACCGTGCCGACCAGCGGCAACACCAACGGAGCAAGATGTCCGAGGTAGTGGCGCCATTTCCCAACGGATCGGTCATGCAGTGGCTGGCGCACCTGCCAATAGCTGGAACTCATGACCACCCGGCTCGTCTGATGGAAGTCGAGGCAGGCCGGGTCCCACTCCAGGTTCAGGAAGTCGATAAGGCGGCGGCTCTCCCCCTCCAGATCCGCAACCAGCGCCTCGTACGTGACTTCGAGCATCCGCAACGGCAGGACATCGCGCCAGTGTTGTCCGAGCCGTTCGATTTCCAGCGCGCGGCTGGCGCAGTCGCGCAGGTCGCAGGACCAAGGCACGCCATCACCGAAATGCTGGAAGAACGCCGACAATCCAACATCGCGCAAGTCGCGGCGGCAGTAGATGACGCGCGCGTTGGGAAACAGCATCGCGATGTGCCCGAGCATCAGGATGTTGTCGGGGAGCTTGTCGATAAAGCGCGAAGCCCCGCCGGACAGGATTGTCAGGCGGCGCACATGGTCAGCGGCGATGGCTTCGGCCGCCTTGGCATCCCAGGCGAAGGGGGGAGTATTGATCGGTCCACGGTCCAACGCCCGTACCAATTCCCCGATATCTTTACGTTCGCCGCCACCGAATACCGCGGGATGGCTGGCAGCAATCTGTTCGACGAGCGAGGTGCCTGACCGCGGCATGCCAACGATAAACACCGGCATGGGCGAGGGATCGCCGTTGACGTGCCGATGCTCGAACGCGGCCCGATCAAACGTGGCGGTCAGCCAGTCCACGGTTAGCGTTAGCGCGGCCGGGTCGAAGCCATGGCCGTCACGAAGAAGCCGATCACGAACGAGGCGGTTGGCGGTGACATAGGCTGCAAACGCTTCGTCAAACGAGCCAGCACGATCCAGGCGCCCCCCCACGCCGAAACCCGCGGCGATCCGCTCCGACTCCGGCGCCTCCGGATCATGCAATCGCGCGCGCAATGCATCGACTTCGGTACCCGCGGTGTCCGTCCGGCCAATCATCGCCAAATCCCGCAGCGCCTCAGCCGAACCGGGGGTCAGGGCCAAGGCCCGCCTTTGGCAGGCTTCAGCCTCATCAAACGCGCCCATCGAGGCCAAGTCAGCGCCGAGCAGCAGCCAAACGTCGGCCAGGTTCGGATCCAGCGCCAGCGCTTGGCGCGCAGCCGCGGCCGATGAGGCGGGGTCCTGCCGACGCCGGTGGGTTACCGCCAGAGCCGAATGGGCGGCGGCATCGGTCGGGGCGAGGGTCACCGCGCGCTGGAGATACCCCAGTGCTGCGTCTAGCTGGTTGGCGGCTGCCAGCGCGGACCCCATGGCGATCAATGCCGCCGGCCGATTGGGCTGCAGACGGTCGGCTGCGGCGAAACTGGCGATCGCCTTGTCCGCCTGGTATTGGCGTGCGTAGGCAATGCCGAGGCTGACGTGAGAATCGGCCAATTCAGGCGCCAACGTCAGGCTACGGCGCAGCGCGGCTTCGGCTCCCGCGTAGTCGCCTTGCTCCAGCAGGGCGCGACCGAGTTGGTGATGGGCTTCGGGTAACTCCGAATCAAGTTCCAGTGCGCGTTCCGCCGAAGCGATCGCCGCGTCCAGTTCTCCGCGGGCGTTTCGCGCGCGTGCGAGATTGGTTAGGGCTTCGGGATATTCTGGATCGATCTCGAGGGCTCGGGTGATCAGTGCGATCCCCTGTAAAAGATCGCCCTGATCCTGAAGGAGCAATCCAAGCAGGTTCAATGCTTCGACGTCGTCTGGTGTGGCTTGCAGGATCCGCCGGTAGATCGCTTCGGCCCGCGTTAGCCGGCCCGCTGCGTGGTGCGCCAGCGCCTCGTCCAGATCCATTCCGTTTGCGATGTCGCTCGCCATGCCAATAGCCTCGTTAACCTCGAAGGCAATGGTTACACGAACAGGTGAGCGTTACGCTATTTGTGCATTTACCAAAGCCGACAAACACCAAAATCCCGAGCCGCGTCATGCGGCCCGGGATTTTTGGGAATGGGCTAGATTTGTCCGTGGTGATGGGTGTTACGCGGCCTTGCGACGGCGGCGCACGATGCCCGCGCCGGCGAGACCGACGCCAAGCAGTGCCAGGGAAGCGGGTTCCGGAGCCGGGATGGTGTACTGGTACTGGACGGAGAGAGACGGGAAGAACTCGGTCATCAGACTGGCGGCAACAGCACTCGTGCCGCTGATCGACACGCCGCCGGTGCCCAGGAAATCAAGCAGGAACGTACCCGTTCCGTCGTAGGCGCCCAGATTGGTGGTGATTGTGCGGAACCCGCCCAAGCTGGTCTTCGTGCCACTGTAAGCCGCAGAGGCCAAATGACCCAAAGTGAAGCTGGCCGGGGTGCCCTTGCCGCTCATCGCGAATGTTGGAAACCCGTTGGGCGCGCCGGTGTAGCTTTTCAGCGTGATCGTGCCGGTGGAGGAAAAGGTGAACGTGCCAGTGCCGGACCCTGTGTAGGTCACCGTGCCGGTCGTGGAGAAGCTGCCGGACTCGGTGACGACCACCTTCGTCAGATTCTTACCGCCAGCGGTATTGAACTGGTTGACTGTCGCAGTGGAGTTGCCGCCAACCAGAAACGGGCTGACCGTCGGAGTCTGCGTGGAGCAAGCATAGATGCCAGTGCAGACCAAGCTAGCGTTCGACACGGAGGGGAACGCAAACATCGCAAGCCCACCCATGGCAAACGAACTGGCGGAAGCGAGGAGGTTAAACTTCATAGCACCCATTCCATCGGACAAAGATGCTAAATGATAAGCAACCCTCATGCCACTACAAAAAATGTATCTATTTCAAATGGTTAAAACGAACCGACTCTGCCGTCCGATGCGAAGTGTAAAGTATATCTTACACCCATCCATACCCCTGAGTGGCTACGCTTTCCCTCGAAGTGCCACCACTGGGCGGCCTCACGCGGGGCTGCGACTCTGATCGGGCGTCAAAACGCCGCCCGAACCCCCAGCACATGCGCGATCGCATAGGTCAAATCCGGCCGGTTCAGCGTGTAGAAGTGGAATTCGTCCACGCCGTTCGCCTGCAGCAACCTGACCTGCTCCGCCGCCACCACCATGCCGATCATCCGACGCGTTTCCGGGTCGTTTTCGGTGCCCTCGAACAGCCGCCCCATCCACGCCGGCACGCTGGCGCCGCACATATCGGAAAACTTGACCGCCTGGGCGAAATTGGACACCGGCATGATCCCCGGCACGATCGGCGCCTTGATCCCCGCCGCCAGACACAGGTCCAGGAAACGCAGATAGGTTGTGGTATCGAAAAAATACTGCGTAATCGCGCGCGTCGCCCCGGCATCCAGCTTGCGCTTCAGGTTCTCCAGGTCGGCCATCGGGCTGGACGCGGCGGGATGAATCTCGGGGTATGCAGCCACCGAAATCTCAAAATCCGCGACACCCTTCAGTCCGGCAACAAGGTCAGAGGCATAATGATAGCCGCCCGGATGTGGCTCATATTTCTCGCCCGGCGCCGGATCGCCGCGCAAGGCAACGATATGGCGCACGCCGGCATCCCAATACGAACGCGCGACCTCGTTGACCTCGTCGCGCGTGGCGCCGATGCAGGTCAGGTGTGCGGCCGGAACCAGCTTGGTTTCGCGGGCGATGCGTGCAACCGTGGCGTGGGTGCGCGCCTGGGTTGTGCCGCCGGCGCCATAGGTCACCGAGACGAACCGCGGCACGAGCGGCGCCAGGCGTTCGATACAGGCCCAAAGCTGCTGCTCCAGCGCCTCTGTCCGCGGCGGGAAGAACTCAAACGACAGTTTTGGCGCTGGATTGTCCGCCGATTGCATCGGTAGAGCGCTAAAACGTGGGCCGGTCAGCCAGCGTTGAAGGGGAGCGGTTGAGGTATCCATGCCGGTTGCATCTCCGGTTTCGGTGTGTAACGCAAGGGAAGACTCGCGCCATTATGGGATTCCCCTCCTGGTTGGCGACATGATAGAGGTCGTGTCCCGAGCGGTTCACGGAAAACTCAGTACCGGGGTGTTCCAATCCGCTTCAAAGTCGCCATGTGCTGCTGCGCGCGGACGCAGGTCCGGAGTTGGCCCGAGGATGTTGATGCACGTTGCCTCCCGTTTCCGCCGATTGTTCTTCGGGACAGCACGGCTTCTTCCCGCCTTCGCGGTCATCGTGGTGGGCCTTCAAGGCTGCGCGACCAAGCCGCCGGCCGACGATCCCGACGCCGTCGCCGACTATGAACAAACGAACGACCCGCTGGAGCCGACGAACCGGGTATTCTATGCCGTGAACAATGGCCTGGACACGGTGATCCTCAAGCCGGCGGCCCTGGCCTATCGCTTTGTCGTGCCAGGCGCGGTACGGGATGGCGTGCATCACGTGCTGTCCAACATCGGTTCGCCGGTGCAGCTCGTCAACGACATGCTGGAGGGCAAGCCACGCCGAGCCGGCGACACGACGATGCGATTCCTGATCAACACCACTGTCGGCGTGTTCGGCATCTTTGATGTCGCCACCAAATGGGGCTACCCGGACCATGATGCCGACTTCGGCATGACGCTGGCGGTTTGGGGGGTGCCGGAGGGCCCGTTCCTGTTTCTGCCGGTGCTTGGCCCAACCGACCCGCGAGACGCCGCGGGCTTCGGTGTGAACATCGCCCTCGATCCCTTCACCTGGATCGGAACCGGGCCGAACCATCCAGGCTGGACGGCGTTTACATGGTCAAGGTTTGGCTTGAACGCAGTTGACGCGCGGGAACGCGTTCTCGACCCGATCGACCAGATCAAGAAGACGGCGCTGGACCCCTACGCGACGTTCCGTAGCCTGTATCGCCAGCATCGCCGCGCCCAGATCCAGGATTTGCGCAACGACAACCGTGAGACCGTACCTGTCTGGTTCCCGCAGCCAGCAGCAACGCCCGCGAATTAGACGACTCAAGTTACCGGAGCTCCGAACCTGTTATGATCACTCGCCGGAACTGCCTGACCCTTGCCGCGCTATCAGCGTTGGTGCCACTGTCCGCGCGTGCGCAGAGCACCGACAAGGCAGCCACATTCGTGAAAATTGTCGGCGACAAGCTGGTCGCCGTGGTGAACGGCCCCGGCTCGGTCGCCGTGAAACGTGCGCAGATGACGCAGATTATCAATTCGGCGGTGGATGTGGACGGCATTGGTAAGTTCTGCCTCGGCCGCTACTGGCGGCAGGCAACCCCGGAGCAACAGAAACAGTATCTGGCCCTGTTTCGTGAGGTTCTGGTCACGAACATCACCTCCAAGCTTGGTGAATACCAGGGCGTGACGTTCACGATGGGTCGCGGCAAGCCGCAGGACGAAGAGGCTGTGGTATCGACCACGGTCGTTCGTCCGAACAATGCCCCCACGGCCGTGGATTGGATCATCTCCAACCCTTCCAGCGACCCGAAGATCATCGATGTGGTTGCCGAGGGAACCTCTCTGCGCCTGACCCAGCGGAGCGATTACGCGTCTTATCTGACGCACAACAACGGCACCATCGATGCGCTGATCGCGGCGATGAAGAACCAGGTCTCGCAGAACAGCTAGGCTTGGTGGACCTATCCGAGCGCATTCCAGGCCAGTAGCAAGACGTAACCCGTGATGGCGATCCCTGCGTGGACCGCCATCACGATCGGCTTCCGACGAAGCAACAGCACGGCAACACCGGTCCCGATCGCGCCCGCGAACAGGGCCGACGCGATTATGCCAAACGACCCAACACCTGTATCGACACCGCGCGGCGGCCCGCGCACCGCGACAAGCAGCGCGGCAAAACCGGCCGCCCCGACCAGTCCGTGCGCGATGCCGGCCGCAAGCGGCGGCCGCGATGCGGCATCGGTCGCCCGCAAATGCCAAAGCGCCAGGATCGTCCCAGCGGCGACCGCGACCGTCAGAACCCAGACCGCGACGGAAACCAGCCCCATTCAGCCGATAACGCCCAAGCCGCGCAACCTGGTGACGTCATCGTCGCTGTATCCCGCTTCGCGCAGCACGGCCTGATTGTGCTGGCCAATCGACGGGGCACGCCGCGCCGGCACCTTCTCGACACCATCGATATGGAACGGGGTCATAACGGTTAGATGTTCGCCATCCGCGAATGGCACCAGCGCGCCGGCATGGCGCATCTGCGGATCGTCCATCGCCTCATTCACTGTGGCAACGATGCCGAAGGTCACCCCGACGCCATCGAGAATCGTGCGCCAATCCGCAAGGTCGCGCGTCGCGAACACCGCGTCCAGGATCACCGTCAGTTCGCGGGCATGCTGTTTGCGGGCGTCGGGGCTTGCAAAGCGCGGGTCGTCGGTCAGATCCTCGCGCCCGATCGCGCCCAGGAATGACGGTAGCTGCCGCTGCTCGTTGAACAGCGCCATGATGAACCAGCGGCCGTCGCGCGACTGGTAATGGTTGGCCAGGGCATTCGGTGAGTCGTTCCGGTGCGGGCGCAGCGTGACGTCCTCACCGAACAACCGGGTCTGCACCGCGCAACCGTTCGCCCAAAGGCCGTTTTGCAACAGGGACGACCGGACGACGCCCCCCAGGCCAGTCTTTTCGCGCCGATACAACGCGGTCACGATCGCCGAATAGACGCCCGTGGCGCTGGGGAAATCGCCCATACCTGGCATCGAGCGCGACGGCACGGTCGCCGCATCCGATCGCACCATGTCCATCAATCCGGTGCGCGCCCAATACGCGGTGGAATCGAAACCGGTCTTGGCGGCTTCCTCGCCAGCCTCGCCGTAAGCCGTGAACGACGCGTAGATCAGCCGGTCATTCAACGGCATGAGGTGGTCCGGCGCCAGGCACAACCGATCGCGCACCGGCAGCGGGAAGTTGGTGATGAAGACATCGGCCGAGGCGACCAGCCGATGTAGCACGGCCTGACCATCCGGATGCTTCAGATCAAGTGCCACGCTGCGTTTGTTGCGCGACGTCAACTGCCAGTAGTAGTCGACTTTCTTTCCTGGAATCGGTGACGACGCCCGCCACGGATCGCCGACGCCCTGGGGTTCGATTTTGATCACGTCGGCACCGAAGTCCGACAACATCGTCGCCGCGGCCGGTCCCGCGATCCAACTCGCGCAGTCGATGACTTTCAGGCCGGTGAAAAGCGACTCGGTCATGATACGACTCCGTTGTTTCAGGGCCGAGCACCGCCCGGCCCTGAAACGAAAGCAGCTTCTGCCGCTTAGGGCGCCTGATTGCTGAAAATCACCGTCCCGGATGCGGCGAACATGCCGCCCACACCGTGACAAACAGAGATCTTCGCGCCAGGAATCTGCGCGGGGGCGATCCCGCGCATCTGCCGCACGCTCTCCTGCAATGCGTACATCCCGTACATGCCGGAGTGCATATACGACAGCCCGCCGCCATTGGTGTTCAACGGCAACGACCCGCCCGGCGCGGTATTCCGCCCGGCGATGAAGGCGGCCGCCTCCCCCTTCGGCAGGAACCCGAGATCCTCCAGGCCGTAGATCGGCAGGTGCGCGAAGGCGTCGTAGATCATCAGGTGATCGACGTCCTTGTGCGTGATCCCCGCCTCCTTGAATGCCGTCGGACCCGCCACGCGGAAGGCTCTGGAAGACGTGAAGTCCTCCATCTGGCTGATCATCGGGGTTTCGGCGCTCTCCCCCGTGCCCAGGATATACACCGGCTTGGTCGGGAAGTCCTTGGCTCGGTCGGCCGAAGTCAGGATCAGCGCGCCGCCGCCATCGGTCACCAGGCAGCACATCAGCAACCGGAACGGCCACGCAATCATGCGGCTGTTCAGCACATCGTCCGTCGTGATCAGGTTGCGGAACGTAGCCCGTGGGTTCTTCGACGCCCATTCGCGCTGCACCACGGCAACCTGAGCGATCTGCTCCTCGGTCACCCCGTACGTCTTCATGTAACGCAGCACCGGAATGGTAAACATGCTGGGCGGGCCCATCGGCCCGAACGGTTGCTCGAACTGTCCGTTTAGCGACTGCGGATGCACCGACCGCGGCGGGTTGCCGATCCGCGACTTCCCTGACTCTCCATGCGTGATCAGGATCGTTTTCGCGAGGCCAGCCTCGATCGCCGCCGCCGCGTGACGGACGTGGATCATGAAGCTGCACCCGCCGACAGCGGTGCCGTCGATCCAGGTCGGCGTGATGCCCAGGTAGTGCGCAAGCTGCACCGGCGTTTCGTTGGCGCAGGCGATGCCATCGATATCCGACGGCTTCAGGCCGCAATCGGCCATTGCGTTGAGCGCGGCGTCTGCGTGCAGCCCGATCTGCGAGAGATCGGTGATAACGCCCATCTTGGTGGTTTCGGCGGCGCCGACCACGGCAACTGTGTTGTGCGGCATGGGATCAGCCTTTCGCGGTCGGGGCGGGGCGGAACAAGGGAAGCGTGATGGTGTCGGTCTGCGGTTCGAACACGACCTCCACCGGCATATCCAATTGCAACGCCTCGGGCGTCTGCTCGCATTCGACGATGTTGGTCATCATGCGCGGCCCCTCGGCCAGTTCCACAACCGCGATGGCATAAGGCGGGGTGAAACCCGGCACCGGCCGATGATGGATCACGTAACTATACAGAATGCCCTTGCCGCTGGCCTTGGTCACCGACACCTTGCGCGACGCGCAAACCGGGCAAAACGGCCGCGGCGGGAAATACACCTTGCTGCAATCGTCGCAGCGTTGCAGCAGCAGTTCGTTGGCCTTGGTGCCATCCCAGAAATGCTGGGTTTCAGGGGTCGGCTGCGGCAAAGCGCGTCCGGGGGTCGCCATGGTTCGTTGTCCTCCAGTCTGATGGGAACGACGTTAGGCTACCCCGTCCGACCGGGCAAATTTTCGCCCCGAGGATCGAGCGCTCAGCCGAGCAACACGGCTTTCCCGATGACCTTCCGGTCGATCACCATCTGCAACGCCTCGGCCGCCTGATCCAACCGGAATGTGTGCGAAATCCGCGGACGTAACTTGCCCTGTTCCGCCAACGCGACCAGCGCCTTCATGTTGGCAATCGCCAGTTCGGGATTGGCCTCATTCAATCCGCCGATCCGCACGCCGATGGCATCGATTCCCTTGATCAGAAGATAGTTGCTTTTGATATTTGTCGGGCCGCCGCCCAGGAAACCCAAAATCAGCAGGCGCCCGCCCCACGCGAGGCAACGCAGCGACTCCTCGGCCACCTTGTCGCCGATCGGATCATAGACAATGTCCACACCGCGTCCGCCGGTCAGTTGCTTCACCTGATCGACGAAGCCGGACCGGTAGTCGATCGCATGATCCGCGCCTTCCTCCAGACAGGCCTGACGTTTTTCGTCGGTACCGGCGGTGGCGATCACCTTCGCACCGAATGCCTTCGCGACCTGGATCGCCGCGATACCGATGCCGCCGGCCGCGCCGTGGATCAGCACCCACTCGCCCGGCTGCATCCGGCCACGCTGCGCCAGCGCGTGATAGGCTGTCGTATAAGCCCCACGGAACACGCCGGCCTGCGCCATGCTCAGGCCGGCTGGCACTTTGTCGCACAGAACCGCTTTCGCGTTGCCGATCTCCGCCATCGCGCCCAACGTGTGCCGCGACATCACGGCGTCGCCTATCGCGAATCCGGTCACATCTGAACCAACAGCAATGACGTGTCCGGCTGCCTCGCCGCCCGGAATGAACGGCGGCTCCGGCCGGAACTGGTATTTCCCCGCCAGCATTAAAACGTCGACATATTGAACGCCGCGCGCGGCGATTCGCACCTGAATCTCACCCGGACCGGGCGGAACGGGATCAGGAACCTCGCGTTCCGCGATAACGTCTGGCTCGCCAAACCTCTCGCACACCATTGCTTTCATAGGGAATTCCTCGTTAATTATTGTCATATTGTATCCGGTAACCATCCAGATACAAACCGCCCAACGGCAAGACTTGATTGGCATCAAAAGCGTCCGGTAGAATTCCCTTTCATCAGCGTATGATCTTTTCCACGATTGCGAGGTTGTGAATGTCCACAGCGGCACCGTTGACCGGCTCGAAACAAGCCGGACACGCAGAAAACGCGGACGTTCTGGAAGGGTTGCGGCTGACACCTTTGCTGCGCGATCTGGATGAATCGGTCCTGCAAAAGCTGGCGGCAATCAGCCATATGGTTGACCACGCCGAGGATATCGAAATCTGCCGCCAGGATGAGATCGCTGACCAACTCTTCATCGTGGTCAACGGTCAGCTAGCCGGTTTCACCACCGCCGCAACCGGCATGACGGCGGTTGTCGAAGTCATCCGGGCTGGCGAAACACTGGGGCTGGCAACAATCCTGGCGCGTCTGCCGTGGCTGATGGGCGTCCGCACGGTTGAGCGCAGCCGCTTGCTGTGCATCGATGCCGAAGGGCTGCTCACCCTGGTGGAGCAGGAGCCGCCGCTGGTCACCGCTCTGCTGAGGGCCGAAGCCAACGAGTTCCGAGCGCTGGTTCGTCAGGTTTGCGACCTGAAGCTGCGCACGACGGCCCAACGCCTGGGATGCTATCTGTTGTCCTTGTCGGCGGAACAGCAGGCCAACACCACCGCCATGCGGCTGCCGTTCGACAAACGCCTGTTGGCCGCGCGTCTGGGCTGCCGGCAGGAAAACCTGTCCCGCGCCTTCGCGGCACTGCGCGGCTTCGGCGTGGAAACCCATGGCGCTCGGGTCATCCTCCACGATATCGCCAAGCTGAAGGCCTACGCCGAACCGGACCAGGCCTTCGCTTAAGGCATAGGGGGCGGCTTAGGCGGCGGTAATCTCCGCCCACACCGCCGCACCGCCGACCCGCGCCATATGCTGGCCGAGCAGCGTCTGCCATACCGCGTCCTTGCCGAACTCGTCCCGCCAGGACCATAGACGACGGGTCAGGAAATGCAGGTTGTGCTCGAAGGTGAAGCCAATCGCGCCATGCACCTGATGGGCGATCCCGGCCGCGATGCCGGCAGCCTCACCTGCCCGCGCCTTACCCGCTGCGATGGGTAGAATCTTCACCCCGTCCGCAATCGCTTCCGCGGCCAGGTCGGCGGCCGCAACAGCGGCGGCGGCTTGCCCCGCGACCACCGCCAGGTTCTGCTGAACAGCCTGGAACTTCCCGATCGGCCGGCCGAACTGGACGCGATCCTGGGCATACTGCGTGGTCATCTCGGTCAGCCGCGTCAGCGCGCCGGCGATCTGCTGCGTGCGCATCGCGGCGCCGACGGCGATCAAAGCGGCTGCGTCAACCGCCGACGGACCAACAGCGATAACCGAACCGTCGAAGCGCACGGTGTCTCGTGGTTCCCGAGCGACGTTCTCACCGGGCTCGATTGACCAGGAGTCGCGGGACACCAGTGCGATCCGATCTCCGGCGAGAACAACCATCCGCTCCAGGTCACGCGCCCACGGAATCCGGGTCAGCGTGCCGGCGACATGCCACACGCCGTCGGCCCGGGTAAGCGTCACGCTCTCGCCGTCACGGACGGGCCCCACGGTCAGCGGTCCGTCCGGTATATCCAGCCCGGCGCCGGCCAGCAGCCAGCTCGCCAGCATCGTTTCCGCCAGCGGCAGGGGCAGCGCATGAGCACCCGCCACCTTCAGCAGCGACAGCGCATCCGGCACCGCCACACCAAAGCCGCCAGCCTCCTCCGGCACCAGTGCCCGGTGCAGGCCGGCTTCCTCGATGGCTGCCCATAGCGCGGCGGGCCATGTGCCCTGATCCGCCAGACGCTGGGTCGCGGTATCGCAATGCGCCTGAAACAGCCTGTCGGCCGTCTCCCGCAGCATGTCTCCTACGGATTGATCCATCATGCTTTCCCCATCGCGCGTTGTTTCCATAGCGCCCACGGCCGGTCAACCAGCGCATCGTTGGCTTTGGACGCCCCAGCGGCTTCCTCGGCATTGAGGAACTTCGGTGTTCCCAGTTTCATCGCCTCGGCCTGCATCCGCGCGTTGACCTCGGTGTAGATCGCCCGAAAGACGACGTGCCGGATCGACTGCGCGGCCGCCACCGAACCGTGCCCGCGCATCAGGGCAATCGCATGCCCGCCCAGCGTGGCCGCCAGCGCGTGTCCCAAGGACGCATTGCGGATCAGCGTGTCGGTCGCCGGGCCGCCGGTATCACGGATTTCAAACACCGGGGCACCGGGGCCCAGGAAGCCCGCGATGTGGTTCATTGGCCGCAGCGGAACATCGGTATCGGCGAATGGAATCACGGCCGGCGAGTGACTGTGCACCACCGCGACGACATCCGGCCGAGCCTTGTAGATTTCACCGTGGATGTATCGCTCGAGGTACGAGGTCCGGCCTTTCGGATCGACCGGATTGCTGTCCAGGTCGTATTCGATGATGTCATCGACCGTAACAAGGGCCGGCGCCATGCTGCGCGACAGCAGGTAGCGATCGGGTTCCTTGTCGTGACGGACGCTGACATGGCCGAACCCGTCAACCACGCCCTGGTCGTAAAGAATCCGGTTGGCGGCAACCAAATCGTCGATCAACCCCGGCGCCGCCGCACCAGCCGATTTCGGTTGCACCTGTCCCCAGGCGGGCACGGCGGCCGCGGCAAGCGCGGTGGCAAACAGGCCACGCCGGCTCAGCGATGCTGGTCCGCAGCAAAGGCACATGGACATTCCGGTTTCCTCGTTATTCTGGCGCGATCCGCTCTAGCCGCTCTGGACGCCGAAGCCAATAATGCGCTGACCAACCGACAAAGGACCGAACCCGTGGACGCAACAGACATCAAGGCCGCTATCCAGGCGCAGCGCGAACCGATGCAGGCTCTGTTCGACCAACTGCGCCAGGACGGCCTGGACGAACCTGGTGTGTCGCGCGACCCCTATGGAGCCGGTGAGCAACGCGCCCACGCCACGGTGGCCAAGGCGGCAGAGGCACTTGGTTTGGAAATAACCCGCGACGACGCCGCCAATTTGTACATGACCCTGCCCGGCCGCGACCGCTCCGCGCCGGTGCTGGTCATCGGCTCCCATCTGGATTCGGTTCCGCACGGCGGGAACTTCGATGGCGCGGCGGGCGTGCTGGCGGGCCTGGCCACCGTGGCCGGGTTACAGCGCCTGGGCCTGACGCCCGAATGCGACATCGTCGTGATGGGCATACGGGCGGAGGAAAGCGTCTGGTTCCAGGTGTCCTACATCGGTAGCCGAGGCAGCCTGGGCACGCTGCCTGACGGCGCGCTGGATGTCCGCCGGGTCGATACCGGTCGCACCCTCGCCAGCCACATGACGGAGTGCGGCGGCAATCCAGACGCGCTGCTCGCCGGCAGCAAGCATTTTCCGGACCCCACGAAGATCCGCGCCTACCTCGAACTGCATATCGAGCAGGCCCCGAGTTTGATCGAGGCCGGCCGTTCGGTGGCAATTTGCACCGGGATTCCCGGCAACTTCCGCTTTGCCGATGCCTGGATCGAGGGCCAGCATGACCATGTTGGCCTGCCGCGCCGGTTTCGTCATGATGCCGCGATCGCAGGGGCGGAGTTCGCCATCGCGCTCGATACGCTCTGGGCGGATTACGACGAACAGGGTATCCCGATGGCTTGCACGCTGGGGCGCTTTCATACGGATCCGGCGGCGCATGGGCTGACGATCGTGCCAGGAGCGTTCTATTTCAGCCTGGATGTCCGCGCCTATGACGAAACCGTACTGGCCGGGCTGGAAGACAAGGTCCACAGAATCATCGAAGGTATCGAGCAGCGTCGCGGGGTAAGGTTCCATCTGGGCGCCAAGGCGCGGGCGGCGGTCGGGCTGGTCGATCCGGCCATCAAGGCCGGACTGGAGGCGGCGGCAGCCGACCACCACATTCCGGTGCTGCATATCGGCAGCCCGGCTTCTCATGATGCGGCGGCGTTTGGTGCCGTCGGCGTTCCCATGGGGATGATTTTCGTGCGGAATGCCAATGGCAGCCATAATCCTTACGAAGCAATGACGATAGACGACTTTCTTGACGGCACGCTCGTTTTGTTCCAATGGGTTATGCGCGACTTGAAAAACAGTATTGCGTAAGTCCTGGATATATAGATGCCATATACCAACCTTGCTGGCCGCCGGGGAATGACTCTGCCCGAGATCGCTCAAAGATGGCCGATTCGTTGGTTGGTGCCAGTCATTTACGCGATGTCGGCGCTGGCGTTCCACTTTGACCTGCAGCGCGACAACACACTCGCTTACGGCATCATCTATGCGCCGCTGATCGCGACCGCCGTATTCCACAAAAGCCGAGGTGGACTTTGGATTCTGACGGCACTCGCCTGCCTGATGGTCGTCGTCGGCGCGTTTGTGCCTACTGTGAACCTGGACCTCGAGGATTTGATCGGCAACCGTATCCTATCGCTCGTCGCGATTGGGGCTACCGCCGCGTTCGTCCGCCACGCCCGCGATACGCAGGATCACCTCGCGGCCGCAACCCGCCGCGCGGAGGCGGCGGAACAGATCAAAACGGACGTCCTAAATACACTGAGCGAGGAAATCCGTAATCCACTCCATTCACTGCTCGGCGTGCTGACGCTGACAATGGCCGGCGCCGCGCCGGCTCAGCGCGAGGCGCTTACACATGTGCGAAGCGATGCAAGGCAGTTGCTGGCTACGATCGATTCGTTGATCGACCTGTCCGACCTCGGCGAGAGAGGCCTTCGACGAGATGCGGTTGATGTCGCCTCGCTCGCGACCGAGGCCGTGGCCAACGCGACAATGGTTGCCCGTGAGCGCCAGATCACCGTGACTCCCCTTATTGGAAACCGCTCGGGCGCAACCTCCGCCATCGGCGATCCGGCCGCAATTCGGCGGATTCTCAACTCCTTCCTGGCCGACGCGCTTCGTATCACCCGGCCTGGAGAAACGATTTCGGTCACAGTGGTCCGAAGTGGGGACATCGTCACCGCATCGGTCAGCGATCCCGGCCACGGCAAGCCGCCGGATCGGACCAGCATGCCAGACGACGCGCCCCCGGCCTCTGACAGCACGGGCCTGATGCTGAGCCGCCGCCTGGCTCAGGCAATGGGAGGTTCGATAACCGCTGAGCCCCAGGGGAGTGCCGGCGCGACGACGATCAGCCTTCGATTGCGGGCGGCCTGATCGCCGATGCCGGATGCGGGAAGCAGACAGAAAAAAACCCCGTCAAACGGCGGGGTTCTGATCGATCCTGTGACGCTCTAAGCTTACGATCCGGGAAGAACCTCAGTCCCCTTAAGCGAGGACTTTTTTGCCTTCACGAGCCTGGTGCGACCGGTGATCATGGTACCAGCGATACTGACGGGTAGCATTCTTGTCAACCCCAACGCCGGTCCCGCGGTTGCGTTCCGAAGTCGCCACCCAATATCGATAGGGCAACAAGAATCCCGAAGGATCAGCATGACCGGAACCCGTGGCCTGAACGTCTTCGATGGCAAGAAATACCTCAGCCTGGAAACCTACCGCCAAAATGGCAAGGCCGTGCGTACGCCGGTCTGGTTCGCAACAGCAAATGACTCGACCCTGTATGTTTATACCACCGCGGACTCCGGCAAAACCAAACGCATCCGCCGAACCGGCACCATCCGGATCGCACCCTGCGATGCTCGCGGAAAGATCACCGGCGATTGGACCGCCGCCCACGCCACGCTCGTCGCCGGCGAGGAATTCGAGCGTGGCATGCGATTATTGAACCGCAAGTATTGGCCGCTGAAGCAACTGATGGATTTGTCTGTCCGACTGTTCGGCCGGCATCAGCGGGTGATGATCAGGATCACCCTCTAAGCGAACCATGTCAGCAAAACCGACAACGTGACAAACGATACAACCGTCGAAACCAGCACCACGCCCGAGGTCGAAGCGACCTCTCGCCCATAGAGCTTCGCCAGAATGAACGCGCTCGCTCCCGTCGGCAGCGCGCTCATCAGCACCACCGTCCCAGCCCAGGCCGAGGGTAGGTCCACCAGTCGGTAAGCCACCACCCAGGCGACCGCTGGCTGAACAAGCAGCTTCAGCATCACCAAACGCCCAACCAGCATCGGACGAAACCGCTCGGTGGTTTCAGCGACCATCATTCCGGTGGCAACAAGCGCGCACGGCGTGGCCGCTCCACCGAGGATCGTCAGGAAGCGTTCCAGCACCAACGGCAGAGGCAGGCCCAAAGCCGATACCACCAGACCGGCGACGGGAGAGATCAACAGAGGGTTCCGCACCAGGGCACCGCCAACCTTGGCGGCCACGCGCAACGGGGCCTGACCCGGACGGTCCATTTCGATCAGCGCGATGGCGAGGGCGAACTGCGGACATGCGGTGATCACCATGCAGATCACGCCAGGTACCAGGCTGTCGTCCCCGAACGCCATGCGGCAGAGCGGAATCCCCATGTAGCCCGTGTTGCAGAACGTCGCGCAAAGCGCCTGGAGCGCCGCATCGCCAGGCGGCACTCCGATCCGGCGGGCGATCAGCAGCGCCATCGCCCCCGGTACAGCGATGCCCGCACAGAACGCCGCCACAAGTCCGGGATTGTTCAGTTGCGCCGGCGGGATGTGCGCCATCGCCTGAAACATGACCGCCGGCAGCGACAGATACACCACAAACATGTTCAGCGCGCCCGTGGCGTCCTTGCCGAGGAAACCGGTTTTCCCGGCGAAACCGCCGATCAGGATCAGGCCGAAGACTGGCAATGCGATGGACAGGACAGGCAGCACGGACGGTTCCCACACAGCGGCGCTTGCACATCGGGCGCCCGCGATCTTCAATGCGTGTAATCGCTAAACAGGGAAACGACCATGGGAACGATCCGCGCCCGCCTCTCACACGTCGGTATTCACGCCCAGGACAAACCACGTCTGGAGCGGTTCTACACGACGGTCCTGGGTTTGATGGTGACCGACAGCGGCAAGGCGCGCAGCGGCATGGATCTGACATTCATGAGCGCCGATCCCGCCAACCACCACCAGTTCGTCCTGGTCAGCGGCCGGCCCGATACATCGGGCTTCAATCCGATCAACCAGATCTCCTTCATGGTCGACTCGCTGGCCGATCTGCGGGAGGTGCATCGCCGGGCGCTGGAGAATGGAGCGACCGAAATGCGGGTGCTCAGCCATGGCAACGCCTGGTCATGCTATTTCAAGGACCCGGAAGGCAACGTCGTCGAGGCCTATCTGGACACGCCTTGGCATGTTCCTCAGCCGCATGGCGATCCCCTTGATTTGTCCAAATCCGACGAGGACATCATCCGTGAAACCGAGGCGATCTGCCGAGCGGATCCGGGATTCATGATGATCGAGGATTATCAGCGGGCGATGGCGCAACGGCTGGCAGGATAATCGCCTGCCGCCGGTTCAGGCGCTCGGGCCGGGACGTGCCCAGTTAATCGAGGCCCGAGCCAGCGCATCGATCGTGTCCACCACGGGCACGCGCAGAGCGTCTGCCGGCCCAGCCTGAACCGCGATCGGGATTTCCGTGCAGCCCAAAACCACGGCGGCGGCCCCGCGCGAGGCCAGACTGTTCATCACCTCGGCCAGCGGCTCGAAAGCCTCGGCGACGCGATTTGCTTTCACCGCGGCGATAGACGGCATGACCAGGCGGTCCATCTGGGCCGGTTCCGGCTCGATGATCTCCCAGCCACTGGCGGCCAACCGATTTTGGTAGAGCTTCATCGCCAAGGTAGCCGCCGTGCCCATCAGCCCGATCCGGCCACATGTGACCCCAATCCGCCGCAAGTCGGCCGCCGCCGCATCGACGATGTGCAGGATCGGCACGCCGGCCGCTTTCGCCAGCGGATCGTACCAGCCATGCGCCGTGTTGCAAGGCATGGCGATCGCACCGCAACCCGCGGCCTTCAGGCCGTCGATACCGCGCATCAGCCAGGGCAGCGGATCGGGACCCTCGCCCAACAGGGCCGCGCCCCGGTCAGGAATCCGGGGATCCGACCATAGCACCGCCGGAATGTGATCCTGGTCGCGTGAGGCCCGCGTCAGCAACGTCAGCCTCATCATGAACTGGGCGCTTGCCAGCGGGCCCATGCCACCCAGAACGCCTAGAACCTTTTCCGTCATCCGACTCGCTCGCGCTGTGCCGCCCGCACCAAGGTATCCAATGCACTGAGAAACTGCGAGCGATCTTGCTTCGTCAGCGGCGCGGGGCCGCCGGTGTTCATACCCATCTCACGCAGATAGCGGCCGACTTCACGTCCCGCCAAGGCGCTGCCGATATTGTCCGGGGTCCATATCTTGCCGTTCGGCGCAAGTGCGCGGCCGCCCTTCGCCAAGCAGCGCGAGGCGAGCGGGATGTCGCTGGTGATGCAGACATCCGCCTTGGTGACGCGTTCGGCGATCCAGTCGTCGGCGACATCGGCGCCGGCCTCGACCGTGATCATGGTCACATTCGGCCGCCCGGGCGGACGGATCGGACGCGACCCGTTGGCCACGACAAAAACCGGCAACGCCAGCCGGTCCGCAACACGATAGACCTCGTCGCGAACCGGGCAGGCGTCACCGTCAATGTAGAGAGTCGTCATGCGGGAACCGCATCCTGAAGGCGTGGATGGCGGGCCTGCGCCCGCCATGACGTTGGGTTAGGCAGCGGAGCGCATGCCCCGCTGGCCGCGGTCGCTGTACCGGCGACGCTGCTGCTGCGGCGCGGCGTTGCGCTTCGGCTGCTGCGTCATCGGCCCCGGCGCATCGCCAACCACGGTGATGGTGTAGTTCATCGAACGCTCGATCTGGCGCAGAACCCCACGCTCCGACGAATCGCAGAAGCTGATCGCGATGCCCGCGGCGCCGGCGCGCGCGGTGCGGCCGATGCGGTGGACGTAGCTTTCGGCTTCAACCGGCAGGTCGAAGTTGATGACGTGGGAAATCCCCGTCACGTCGATCCCGCGTGCCGCGATATCGGTCGCCACCAGCACGCGCGCCCGGCCGGTGCGGAATTCACGCAGGGCCTTCTCACGTTGCGGCTGGCTTTTGTTGCCATGGATCGCGTTAACCTGGATGCCGGCATTCTCCAGCACCCCGGCCACCTTGTTGGCGCCGTGTTTGGTGCGGGTAAACACGATGACGCGGGACAGCGCCTCATCCTGCAGCATCGATAGCAGCAGCGACTGCTTGCCGCTTTGCGGCAGGTGATGGACGAACTGCTCGATCTTCGGCGCATCCTCCTCCGTGCGGGCGATTTCCACCCGGATCGGGTCACGCAGCAGGCTGTTCGCCAGGCTGGCGACCTCAACCGGCATGGTGGCGGAGAACAGGCAGGACTGACGCTGCGGCGGCAAAGCGGCCACGATGCGGCGGATGTCCTTGATGAAGCCTAGGTCGAGCATGCGGTCGGCTTCGTCCAGCACGAAGCGGTTTACGCCGCCGAGTTGCAGTTCGCGGGTCTGCATCAGGTCGCAAACGCGGCCCGGCGTGCCAATGACGATATCGGCGCCGCGGCGCATGGCTTCCACCTGCTTGAAGCGGCTGGCACCGCCGATGATCACAACGGTCCGGAGCTTCAGGTTGACCGACAGATAGCGGACGGTTTCATCAATCTGCAGCGCCAGTTCGCGCGTCGGCGCCAGGATCAGGGCGCGGGCCGCGAACGGCGCCGGACGGACCTGCTGGGCGGCGAGATGCTGCAGGATGGGCAGCGAGAAAGCGGCGGTCTTGCCGCTGCCGGTCTGGGCGATGCCAAGCACATCCTTGTTCGCCAACAAGGCGGGGATGGTGTCTGCCTGGATCGGGGTCGGGATTTCGAACTTCCGCGCCTCAAGTGCGCGCAGCAACGGCTCGGACAAGCCGAGGTCGGTAAAAGTAGTTTGGGTCAAGACGAAGGTATGCTCCAGCGCCCGCCACTTTTTGGGTGGACAACAAGCGCTTGTGAGTTCGTCGCCCCGCGCGATTAAATGGGGACGAACGGTTTTCAGATGGAAATTTCCGGAACCACGGGCGAGAAAAACCGCCCGTTAACCACGCAATCACGGAAAGACAGCCGGTATATCTGCCTTGGGGTGGGGGATTGCAAGGTTTTTTGTGCGGGTGCGAGCATTGCGACCCGGCCTTGGCTCATACCGTCCAGTCTTCGATCCCTAGTCCTGGCACATGGCGGAACGCCTTGTCGTTGGTGACCAGCACGGCCCCCGCCTCCAGCGAATGCGCCGCGATGAACAGATCAAGCGACGCCACGGTCTTGCCGTTTCGCTGCATCGCGGCGCGCAGACCGCCGTAGCGTGCGGCGGTCTTACGATCCCAGGGCAGCACATCGACGCGGCGGAGGAATTCGGCGACGGCGCGGTGCAGCCGGGTCGCGTCGGGCCGCTTCTCCAGGCCGTAGACCAATTCACCCTTGGTAACGGCCGAGATGCACAATGAGGCCATCGAGACATCCAGCACCCGCCGAACCACCGCGGGATGCTGGTTGATCAGGTGGCCGACGATGTTGGTGTCGAGCATGTAGAGCGTCACTCAACCCAACCCTCGAAGGGATCGCGATCGTCGTCCACCTGGGCACGCTCCTCCGGGCCGAGGAAATCGGCAGGCACCGCGAGCCCTTCCAGTGCCGCGAAAAAGCCGTCCCAGTTGTCCGGTTTCCGGGAGAGGATGACGTCACCGGTTTCCGGATCCTGGCGGATGAACACCTCTTTGGCGTCAAAGCGGAAGGCGGCGGGGAGGCGGACGGCTTGGCTGCGGCCGTTGGTGAAAAGTTTGGCGACTTGGCTCATGGCGGCCCTATCGATGTCGATCTGCCAGCATATACCATGTTCTTTGGTCTATATCGAGGTATATCACAAAGGCCGCACCCGGCGGTTGCGATTATCGACATCGGCGGCGCCTGAACGCCGCCCTGTCCGTCCTACAACGCGGCGAACTTCGCCAGCAGGCGCGCGTGCGACCGGATACCGTGGTGGAAGCACACCTCCTCGAACTTCTCGTTCGGGCTGTGTACCTGATCGTCGTCCAGCCCGAACCCCATCAGGATCGAATCCAGCCCCAGGATGGACCGCAGCGAGGTCACCACCGGGATCGACCCGCCACAGCCCATCAGCAGCGCCGGCTTGCCGTACTCCTCCGCCAGGGCGTCCAACGCCGCGCGGACATGGGCGCTATCGACGTTGACCTCCAGACCGGGCGCACGGGCGAAATCGGCGAAGGTCGCCGTCGCTCCGGGCGGTAGCCGATCGGTCACGAATTGCTTGAATTGCTCCATCACCACGCCCGGGTCCTGGCCCGGCACCAGACGGAAGGAAACCTTCGCCGAGGCCTCCGACGCGATCACCGTCTTGCTGCCGGCGCCGGTGTAGCCGCCCCAGATGCCGTTGATATCGGCCGTGGGGCGCGCCCAGAGCCGTTCCAGGCCGGAATAGCCGCGCTCGCCAACCGGGCTCGTCAGGCCGATGCTGGCCAGGAACGCCGCCTCGTCAAAGCCCAGCGCGTCCCACTGCGCCCGCTGCGAGTTCGAGATCGGCGTCACGGAGTCGTAGAAGCCCGGCAACTGGATGCGGCCGTTCTCGTCGTGCAGTTCACCCAGGATCTTGGTCAGCGCGTTGATCGGGTTCAACGCCGACCCGCCGTAAAGCCCCGAATGCAGGTCGCGGTTCGCGGCCTTCAACGTCACCTCGGCATAGGTCATGCCCCGCAGGCGGGTGGTGATCGCGGGCGTTTCGGCATCCCACATGCCGGTGTCGCTGATCAGCGCCACATCCGCGCTGAGTTCGGCCTTGTTGTCGCGCAGGAAGGGATCGAGGCTGACCGACCCAACCTCCTCCTCGCCCTCGATCAGCACGGTCAGGCGGGCGGGGATGCCGCCGCCGGCGGTGTGCCAGGCCCGCAGCGCCTCCAGGAACATCAGCGTCTGGCCTTTGTCGTCCACCGCGCCGCGGGCGACATAGCGCTTGCCGCGCGGGCCATCGACCAGTTGCGGGTCGAACGGATCGCTGTTCCAAAGCGACAGCGGATCGACCGGCTGCACGTCATAGTGCCCGTAGAAAAGGACGTGCGGCCCCTTGTAGTCCGCCGGCCCGGCCAGATGCCCAACCACCACCGGATGTCCCGCCGTCGGCCGCACCGCCGCCTGGAACCCCAGTCCCGTCAACTGATCACGCCACCACTCCGCCGCCTTCACGCAATCCGCCGCGTGCACCGGCTGGGCGCTGACCGATTTGATCCGCAGCAGGTCGAACAGGTTCGCCCGCGACGCCGCCAGATTGGCGTCCACGTGGTCCAGAACGGAGACAAGAGTCGATTGCGCGGGTACCGGCATGGAATGCTTTCTGGTTAGAGACATGTGCCGCCGTGGTCCGACGAGCGTAACGGAAGCATAACCCATCGCCCAAAACGCGTCATCCGCCCGGATGACGGCGCCTCAGAACCTGCTAAGACTACGGCATGCATGTTTGCCTGATCGTCCCCGGCCCGCTCGCGACCGTCTCAGGGGGCCACACTTACGACCGCCGCATGGCCGAGGGCCTGCGCGCGCTGGGCCACGACGTTCAGATCATCGAAATCGGTGGGCGTCTCCCCGACCCCGATCAGGCGGCGATCTATGCCGCCCGGACCGCATGGTCCGCATTGCCGCCGGACAGCGTGAAACTCATCGACGGACTGGCGCTTCCCGCGTTCGACGGGTTGCCGCCGCATCAGGTCACGGCGCTGATCCATCATCCAGCGTCGATGGAAACCGGCGTGCCGGAAGATGTCGCCCAACGCCTTCAGACCACCGAGGCGGCGATGTACCGTGACCTGCCGCGCCTGGTGACGACCAGCGAACAGACGGCCGAGCGGCTGATCAAGGACTTCGGGGCACCGTCCGACCGCATCAGCGTCATCGTTCCGGGTGCCGACGTTTTGCCGCGCGGTGCCGGATCGGCTGGTCCGGGGTGTCAAATCCTGTCCATCGGCGCACTGATCCCCCGCAAGGGCCACGATGTCCTGATGCGGTCGCTCAGCAGGCTGTTCGATCTTGACTGGCACCTGACGATCGCCGGCTCGGCGGAACGCGATCCCGTGCATGCCAGCCAGCTTCAGGCGTTGGCGGATGAACTCAACATCGTCCAACGGGTCCATTTCACCGAAGACGTCAGCGAAGCGCTTTGGGCCGGCACCGATCTGTTCGCGCTGACCTCATACTTCGAGGGTTACGGCGTTGCGATCGCCGAGGCCATGCGCCGCGGTATCGCCGTCGCGGTCACCAACGTCGGTGCCGTGCCGACGCTGGTGGGACCGGAGGCCGGAATCATCTGCGCGCCCGGCGACCTCGATCAATATTCCAAAGCGTTGCGCCGGCTGATCTTCGACCGTGCCCTGCGGCGCGACATGTCTCACATCGCCTGGGAAGCCGGGCAGGCGCTGCCATCATGGAACGAGCAGGCCGCGCGTCTCGCCGCCGTGCTGGCCGCATAAGAAAAGGAGTTCCGGACAATGCTGCTAGGTGCGATCGCCGATGATTTCACGGGTGCCACCGATCTGTGCTCGATGCTGGTGCGCGGCGGGATGCGGACCGTGCAACTCATCGGGGTGCCATCGCCTGATTTACCGATCCCCGACGCCGATGCGATCGTGGTGGCGCTGAAGTCGCGCACCGTGCCCGCGCGTCAGGCGATCGACGAATCCCTCGCCGCGCTGAAATGGCTGCAAGCCGCCGGTGCCCGGCAATACTTCTTCAAATACTGCTCCACCTTCGACAGCACCGACCGCGGCAATATCGGCCCGGTGGCGGATGCGCTGGTGAACGCGCTGGATTGCGGTTTCGCCCTCGCCTGCCCGGCCTTTCCGACCAACGCCCGCACCGTCTATCTCGGCTATCTGTTCGCCGGCGGCAGCCTGTTGAACGAAAGCGGAATGGAAAATCACCCGCTGACGCCGATGACCGATGCGAACCTGGTGCGCGTGCTGTCGCGCCAGACAGAAGGAACCGTCGGGTTGGTTCCGTTCGTCACCGTCAACCAGGGCGCACATGCGATCCGCGATGCCATGACTCAGTTGAAGGAACGCGGCCGCCGCTACGCAATCGTGGATGCCATTACCGATGAACATCTGGTCTCGATCGGCGAGGCCGCCGCGAACCATGCGTTGATTACCGGCGGCTCGGGCGTCGCGATGGGGCTGCCGGAGAATTTCCGGCGGATGGGGCTGTTGTCCGACGCGGTCGATCCCGGCGCACTGCCAAAACTCGAAGGCGCGTCGGCGGTTGTCGCCGGATCGTGCTCCCGGGCGACACTGGCACAGCTTGGCTACGCCCGCAGTCATCTGCCGGTGTTCGAACTCGATGCATTCGCAACGCCCGATGCGGCGGTGCTGAGCGAAGCGGCCCTGGCATGGGCGGCAGACAAGATCGGCGACAAGCCAATCATCATCGCCGCCTCGGCGCCCCCCGAAAAAGTCGCGGCACTACAAGCGAGGCTCGGGCGGGAGCAAGCCGGAGCATTGGTCGAGGATGCGGTCGCCCGAATCGCCGAAGGGTTAGTCGCACGCGGCGTGCGGAAAATGGTCGTCGCGGGGGGCGAAACATCGGGTTCGGTGGTCGGACGCCTGGGCGTGCGTTCGCTGCGCATCGGCGGCGAGATCGATCCCGGCGTGCCGTGGACACTAGCCTCCGGCAGCGGTCCCGAACTGATGCTGGCGCTGAAATCAGGCAATTTCGGCGCCACCGATTTCTTCCTGAAAGCGTTCCGCGTGCTGGAAGGCTGACCGATGAACGAGCACGAAACCCGCGTCCTGCTAAGCGAATTCGGCGCCAGCCTGTTCGCCCGTGGATATTCTGTCGGGAGTGCCGGCAACATCAGCGTCAAGTTGCCGGATGGCTATCTAATGACGCCGACCAATTCGAGTCTGGGCAGACTCGATCCCAGCCGGTTGTCCAAGCTCGATGCGAACTTCAACCACATCGGCGGCGACAAGCCTTCGAAGGAAGTCTTCATGCATCGCGCCTTTTACCAGGCGCGCTCGGATGCCGGCGCCGTTGTGCATCTGCACTCCACGCAGGCCACAGCGGTATCCTGTCTGCCAGACGTGGACCAGTCCAATCCGATCCCGCCGCTGACACCGTATTTCGTGATGCGGGTCGGGCGCCGCATGCCAATCGTTCCGTATTACCGGCCGGGCGATCCCTCCATGGAACCGGCGATCAACTCAGCGGCAAAAGACGCGAGAGCGGTGCTGCTGGCCAATCATGGGCCGGTCGTATCAGGGAAGACATTGACGGACGCTGTTTACGCCGCCGAGGAACTGGAGGAAGCCGCGAAGCTTTTTCTGATGCTGCGCGGTCAGGCCCCTCGCTTGTTGACCGCCACCCAGGTGAACGATCTGCTGACGACCTTCGGATAACAGAAAAAGGCGCCGCGGGGGCGCCTTTTCCGGGATCGGCGAACGCGGATGATTATTCCTTCGCTTCGCTCGCGGATACCGCGGACGCCTCGGCTACCGGCGTTGATCCGGGAGAAACCTTTTTCGTCACGGTCTTCTTCACAACCATCTTTTTCGGCTCAGCCTTTTTAGCCACGGCCTTCTTCGGCGCAACCTTCTTGACGGCGGCCTTCACCGGCTCCGCTTTCTTCGCGACGGCCTTCTTCGGCGCGGACTTGGCGGCAGCTTTCGCGGGTGCGGCTTTCTTCACGGCGGCTTTCTTCGGCGCGGCTTTCTTCGGTGCTGCCTTTGCCACAGTCTTTGCCACAGTCTTTGCAACGGCCTTCGCTGGCGCGGCCTTCTTCGGAGCGGCCTTCTTCGCGGCTGCTTTCACCGGCGCGGCCGCTTTCTTCGCAGGCGCCTTCTTGGCCGCGGCCTTGGCCGGAGCAGCCTTCACCGCCGCGGCCTTTTTCGGAGCCGACTTGGTCGCGGCAGCCTTCTTGGGCGCCGCCTTAGCCACGGCCTTTACCGGCGCGGCAGCCTTTTTAGCCGCCGGCTTTTTCGCTGCTGCCTTCTTGGTCGCGGCCTTAATTGCCATCGCTTGCGCGCGGGGCGTCTCGGACGTTGTATCGTCAGTGCTCACCTGTAAAACTCCTTGTTGTACGTGCCGTCGTTATCGTGGGTTTCGGACAATGCCACTGTCCGACTCTCTTGCCGGCCAGACCGTGCGTTTGTTTCATCGTCAAATCGGCCAGCCATGCCCGATCGGGGCACATATCGCGGTGCTTGCCTGGCGTTTCTTCGGTGTCCCAAGGTCGCGGCCCATTGACCGTCCTTCTGCTGAGCGTCCCCGCGCATCGAAAGCATAGGCCAAAGAGTGAATCGATTCGCGAACACAGATTCCGCTATTCATCGCGACGACCATAGCTGTCAACAAAAAGCAACCATTTTGGACCACATTTGGCAAAAAAATCTTCGTGCATAGCATTTCGCACACGCATGAAAAAACCCGTCCCCGGTAGCACCTGGCCCCGCGCCCGCCTTGGATGATTCTAAGAATTTTCAGTCATAGAAAGGGCTTTTTCTGAAGCCTGTCTCTCCGCCACGGATGGCGATGCCGCAATCCACGTCTTTTGCCGGACAAAAAGAAAGCGTGGACAGCGTGCCTTCGCAAACCATCCACGCCCACGGGATATCGACCGTTGTTTAGACTTTTGAACGACCGCGTATTACCCGCGCTGATCGATCGGTACGAACTTCAAATTCTCCGGCCCAGTGTAGTTCGCGGTGGGACGGATCAGCTTGTTGTCCACGCGCTGTTCCATCACATGCGCGGCCCATCCGGACGTACGGGCGATGACGAAAAGCGGTGTGAACATCGACATCGGAACGCCCAGCATGTGGTAGCTGATGGCCGAGAACCAATCGAGGTTCGCGAACATCTTCTTTGCATCCCACATCGTCGCTTCGATCCTGTCGGCGATGTTGAACATCTTCATCGACCCGGCGTTCTGGGAGAGACGCCGAGCGACTTCCTTGATCACCTTGTTGCGCGGATCGGCGATGGTATAGACTGCGTGGCCAAACCCGATAACGACCTGCTTGGCTTCAATCCGCTTGCGGATATCCGCTTCGGCTTCGTCCGGCGTGGCGTAGCGGTTCTGGATCTCGAAAGAAACCTCGTTCGCACCGCCATGTTTCGGTCCACGCAGCGCGCCGATGCCCGCGACGATCGCCGAATACATATCGGCGCCCGTGCCGGCAACGACCCGGCAAGTGAACGTCGAGGCGTTGAACTCGTGCTCCGCATACAAGATCAGGGACGTGTGCATCGCACGCACGAACATCTCCGACGGCTTCTCGCCGTGCAGCAGATGCAGGAAATGTCCGCCGATGGAATCGTCGTCGGTCTCCACCTCGATGCGCTTGCCGTTATGGGCATAGTGATACCAATACAGCAGCATCGACCCCTGGCACGCCATCAGTCGGTCGGCGATATCGCGGGCACCGGGCGGGTTCTGGTCTTCCTTTTCCGGCAACACGCAGCCCAGCGCGGACACGCCCGTGCGCATCACGTCCATCGGGTGCGACGCCGCGGGCAATGCTTCCAGCGCCAGCTTTACTGCCATCGGCAGGCCGCGAAGCATCTTCAGCTTGGCCTTGTAGCCCTTCAGTTCGGCCCGCGTCGGCAGCACGCCGTGCACCAGCAGGTAAGCGATTTCTTCGAACTCGCAGGTGTCCGCGACATCGAGGATATCGTAGCCGCGATAGTGCAGATCGTTACCCGACCGTCCGACCGTACACAGCGCGGTGTTGCCGGCGGTGACGCCGGACAGGCCGACGCCCTTCTTCGCTCTGTTTGGAAGAGTCGTTGTCTCACTCATTGTGCGTTCCTCCTGGTTAGAGAATGCCCATATTAGAGAATGCCGGGCTTGCCGACCGTCAGCGCGCCCGCCGGCAGCACGACGTTCAGTTGATGCAGGTCGCCGGCCGCCAGCTTCGGCAGATCCTGCACCGCTTCCAGGAAGCGGTTGGACTCGCGGGTGGTGATGATCCCGTCCGTCATGATCTGGAACTTGCGGATGTAGTCGTCGCGGCCGAACGGCTTGGCACCGAGCGGATGGGCGTTGGCGACGGCCATTTCGTCTTCCAGCTTGCTGCCGTCACGCATGAAGATCTCCACCCGGCCGCCGAAGGACAGCTCATTCGGATCGGTCGCGCGATAGCGGCGCGTCCATTCGGGGTCTTCCGTCGTTTCGATCTTGTGCCACAGCTTCACTGTATCCGCTCGGCCGGCGCGCTTCGGCGCGTAGCTGTCAACGTGGTGCCAGGTGCCGTCCTGCAGAGCGACCGCGAAGATGTACATGATCGAGTGGTCCAACGTCTCACGGCTGGCCTTCGGGTCCATCTTCTGCGGATCGTTGGCGCCGGTGCCGATCACGTAGTGGGTGTGATGGCTGGTGTGGATCACGATCTTCTCGACGGCGTCGAAGTTATCGATCTTCTCCCGCATGCGGAACGCCAGGTCGATCAGCGCCTGTGACTGATACTCGGCGCTGTGCTCCTTGGTGTAGCTGTCCATGATCGCCCGTTTGGCTTCGCCAGGGGCCGGCAGCGGCACGACGTAACGGGCCTTCGGGCCATCGAGCATCCACGCGATGACGCTGTCCTCTCCCTCATAAATCGGGCTGGGCGCGCCCTCGCCGCGCATCACGCGGTCAACCGCCTCGATCGCCAGCTTGCCGGAGTGCGCGGGCGCGTAGGCCTTCCAGGAGCTGATCTCGCCCTTGCGGGACTGGCGGGTGGTGAAGCTGACATGCACCGCCTGTTGGACGGCCTGATAGATGACGTCTTGCTTGAGACCCAGCAGCGTTCCGATACCGGCGGCCTGGGCGGGGCAAAGATGCGCGATGTGGTCGATCTTGTGCTCATGCAGGCAGATGGCGCGCACCAGGTCGATCTGGATTTCGTAGCCGGTGGCGATGCCGCGGATCAGGTCGCGGCCGGATTTTTCCAGTGTCTGCGCGACCGCCAGGATCGGCGGGATGTTGTCGCCGGGATGCGAGTAGTCGGCGGCCAGGAAGGTGTCGTGCATGTCCAGCTCGCGCACCGCCACGCCATTGGCCCAGGCGGCCCATTCCGGGCTGACGCGCGTGGAGGATTTCACGCCGAACACCGACGCGCCGCCCTTGTTCGGACGGGCCAGCGCCATGTCGCGCGCCGACACGATGGGATGGCGATTGGTCGAGGCGATCGCGACGGAGGCATTGTCGATGATCCGGTTGATGATCATCGCCGTGACGTCCTTGGTCACCGCCACCTTGTCGGCGGCGACGCCGGCGATCTTCCACGCGAGTTGGTCTTCCCGTTTCAAGCCGGCCTTCGACGGGCTGACCTTCACATCATAATCGATCATTTTCTTCTCCATCGTGTTCGGCCCCCCAAAACTCAGGCCAATCGCCGTGCTTCGTAGTGTCGGTGTCGCGGAACGGCAAGTAAGGGTGATTGCTTAGCTGCGTAGTCGTGGCATCCTGGCTCCGTCTTAGCAGGAGGTTTTGTTGTCTCGCATCATCACCGTCGCGGCCGCCCAGATGGGGCCAATCCAGAAGGCCGAACCACGTTCCGTTGCTGTCGAACGCATGGTCAGGCTTATGGAACGGGCGCACAAGCGTGGCGTGGAATTGGTCGTGTTTCCAGAACTGGCACTAACGACCTTCTTTCCCCGTCACTACCATCAGGACATCAGCGAGGCGGATTCCTGGTTCGAAACATCCATGCCTTCGAATGAAACCGCCCCGTTATTCGATGCGGCCAGGCGCTACGGAATTGGTTTCCACCTCGGCTATGCCGAGGTCGCGCACGAGGCCGACGAAACCGGCAATGTCCGCAAGCGCCATTTCAACACGTCGATACTGGTCAGCCCTGAAGGCGACATCCTGCTCAAATACCGCAAAGTACATCTGCCCGGGCATGCGGAATACGACCCCAAACGCGTCGTCCAGCATCTGGAGAAGCGCTATTTCGAGGTCGGCAATCTTGGCTTTCCGGTGATCCGGGCGCCGATGGGCGGACTGGATGGCATCAATATGGGGATGATGATCTGCAACGACCGCCGCTGGCCGGAGGCTTGGCGCGTGCTGGGTCTGCAAAGCGTCGAACTCGTCGCCCTGGGCTACAACACCCCCAGCCTGAACATGGAAGCCGGCGGGTTCGAGGCGCATCATCTGCGGGTGTTCCACTCGCATCTGTCAATCCAGGCGGGCTGCTACCAGAACGCCTGCTTCGCCGTGGCGACGGCCAAGGCGGGAACCGAAGACGGGGCGGAGTTGTTCGGCCACTCCATCATCGTCAATCCGCAAGGGGAGATCGTGGCGATGGCGTCCAGTTGGGACGACGAACTAATCACCGCCGATTGCGACCTGGACATGTGTAACCTGGGCCGCACGACGATCTTCGCATTCGACAAGCACCGCCGCCCGGAGGCTTACGGACGCATCACCGGCCAGATTGGCGCGGTGGCGCCGGAGGTGTGGAAAAAAGCGTAGGCCCGTTGGGCGAGGCTGTCCGATCCCGTTATGGTGGGCCTGCGCTCGCCATGACGATATTGGTCCTGCACGTCAAACTGCCGCCCACAAGGCCTCCGGCCAGCTTTACGCAGCCAAGCGCATCGATCGCGGGTGCGATCCACAGGCCCCTTGCAACCCCCATGCTGCATCGCAACATAGCGGCTGGGCGGCGTTCATTGACCCAAGAGATTTGGGACCCAGGGGATTCTGGCTATGAATGTCGCACTGTCGTTTTCCAACGACCACGCAGCGAGCCCAACGTCAAACCCGCGAACCACTCCGCATCTCAGAGACGTCTCCGAGACGATGCTCTGGGCGCTTTATAATCGCGCCGCGGAGGCCGGGCGGCCCGACGGCGTCCTGACAGATCCCGATAGTGTCAAAATCTACGAAGCGATCGACTACGACTTCCAGCGGCATTTCGGCGATCCCGCGGGCTCTCTCGCCGTGCGCGGCGCCGCAATCGACCTGGTCTTGCGGCGATGGCTGAAGCGCCATCCCGACGGATTGATTGTGTCACTGGGAGAGGGTCTGGAGACCCAGGCCCGGCGTGTCGATAACGGTACAATGCGTTGGCTATCCGTGGATCTGCCGGAGGCGATCCAGTTCCGGGAGCAATTCCTGAAACCGACCGACCGCTTTCGCCACATCGCCGTCAGTGCGCTTGATACCGCCTGGATGGATGGCTTGGATACTTCGCGCGGCGTTTTCATCGTTGCCCAGGGCCTGCTGATGTATTTACAGCCGGAAGCGGTGCGCCAATTGTTGTCCGCCATCGCGGATCGGTT
Source organism: Acetobacteraceae bacterium (assembly GCA_003506895.1). GTDB lineage: Bacteria > Pseudomonadota > Alphaproteobacteria > Acetobacterales > Acetobacteraceae > Rhodopila. The sequence continues at coordinate 59,521 of DNXO01000001.1, forward strand.
CACGGGCGCGGAGATGGTTTTCGATGTCGTGCCGCGTTGGTTTTCCCGCCTGACGATGATCGGGCTGCAACAAACAGCGCACTACCGGTTGCCACCCATGCCATGGGGCCTCGATCGTGACGAAGCCGCGGCCATCTTGCGGCGGTGGCACCCGCGTTTCACCGATGTCGCGTTCCTTGCCTATCGAATGCCACGAGGGCCGTTGCACCTGTGGGAGCCGATGAGCCGCCTGTTTCCGATGCTCCGGACTGAACGTCCAAGCCTGATACACCTTACAATCGGAACGGCACCCTGCCTTTCCACAACCAGGATAAACGACATGATTTCAAACCAAGCGGGTGCGCCAAACCCCGGCACCATGAGCGACATGGTTGCGCTGGCCAAGCAGACCGCCGGCAGCGGCAGCGATCTTGCCGTTGCCGCGGGACAGGTCATCGCCAAGCGCGTTGCACTCGGGGTCGCTGCCGCGGTCAATCCGATCGCGGCGGATCATGCCGAGTTTGCCCGCATGGTTCCGGAAAAGGTGGGGGCTTTCTCGGCCGCCGGCGTGGTCATGGTCGCGCGGTCCGAAGAAGCACGCAGCCACATCACCCGGTTCGCAACCCATGAGGTCATGACGGCCGCTCGGGCTACGTTCGAAATGGCCACTTACCTCAACCCTCTCTCGGTGATGGAGGCACAGGGCCGGTTCGCCCGCGCCTGGTTTGATCGGGCCAGTTCCAACTTCATGGCCTTGGGTATGATGGCGCTCAAGGCGCAGGCAGACGCGTTGAGTCCGCTTCAGAACGCGGTCGCGGCAAACACTGAACGGCTGACTTAACCGTTCCACGACTTCGTCATGGTTCGGGATGTCCGCGCCATGACGATTTGCTTGCAGCCTACCCTTTCGCCCCTGAGACCGCCCCTATCGCCAGCACGGCGGCGGCGGCGGCCGGCTCGATCACCGGCAGGCCCACCGCCTCCGCGACCGCTGCCTGATGATGCGCCATCCCGGTGCAGCCCAGGATGATCGTCTCGGCCCCCATCTTCGCAAGCGCCAGCCCGGCGCCGATCAACGCCGACCGCGCGGCGTCGGGGTCGAGCAGGGTGTCCATCGACACGTTCAGCGCGACCTCGCCGGCCAGTCGGTCCTCCAGTCCCATCGCCCGCAGCGCGGCGCGATGCCTGGCCTTCGAGGCCTCGACGATCGCGATCACGCCAAACCGTTCCGCCCGCGCCACCGCCGTCGCGATCGCCGACCGGAAAATGCCGAACACCGGCCGAGCGGTGGCTGTCCGCACCGCCTCGATCCCGGGATCGGAAGCACACGCCACGACGAACGCATCCGCATCGGAACGCTCGACCAGCAGACACATCGGCTCCACCACCGCGTGCCAGTCCCGCCACGTATAGATCGCAGGCGGCCCTTCTTTCAGCGTGACTACGTCCAGAACCGGCCCGCCAGGAAAACGAAACGGCGCGATGGCGGCGGAGATCCCGGCTGTACAGGCCTCGGAGCAGTTCGGATTGATAACCAAAATACGTGCCATGCGCGCAGTCTTCCCCTACTGGCGACGCGGATCAAGAGAACCGATATGGTATTGCAGCGCAGCAAGGCTTATCCTGTACATCGTATTGTCGCGCTGGCTTAGCCAGCGTGGCCGGAAGGATCTGAATATGAACCCCGCTCCTTGGCAGCCGGACCGGTCTGTCGCACTCAATCCCTGGCCCCAACCACCCATGGCAACCGCTATTGGGCGTGGCTTGCTTGGGCACTGCCCGGCCTGCGGCAAATCCCATTTGTTCAACGGCTTCCTGCGCGTGGTCACCGAATGCCGCAACTGCGGCGCCCCGCTGGGCCTGGCTCGGGCGGATGACGCGCCGCCGTATCTGACCATCCTGGTGACCGGCCACGTGGTCGTGCCGCTGATGTTCATGGTCGATCGCATGAGCGAACTTTCCACCTGGGCCATGTCCGCGATCTTCCTGCCACTCACGTTCTTCATGGCGCTCGGTCTGCTTCGCCCGATCAAGGGCGGCACCGTCGGGGTGATGCTGACGCTGAACATGCTGAAAAGCGACCCAACCGAACGATGACCGCAAACGCCGCCCGGCTGGACCGCGTCATCCTGGACGGCGAGTCGCCCAACAACCTGTCACCGTTCATCGAGGCGGATCGGGAACAGGCGGTCGCGGATCTCGCGGCGGCCAACCATTTTGCGCCGCTGATCGGCACCGACCAGCCAGGGCCGTATGCGCTGCACCTGTCCATCGTTGAAGGTCGCCTGATCTTCGACGTCCGCGACGCCACGGGCGGCCCATTGACCGCGATCGGTTTAGCCCTTGGACCGTTCAGGCGGCTGGTGAAGGACTATCAGCTCCTGGTCGACAGCCACATCATGGCGGTCGAGGAAGGCCGGGAGCAACGCATCCAGGCGATCGACATGGGCCGGCGCGGCCTGCACAACGAAGGCGCGGAACTGATGACACAGCGCCTCTCCGGAAAGATCGACATTGATTTCGACACCGCGCGCCGCCTGTTCACGCTGGTCTGCGTGCTGCACCAACGAGTTTCCTCACGATGAAAATTGACGGTATCGCCTATCGCAGCGTTTGGCTCGCGGATGACCGCTGGTCGGTCCATATCCTGGATCAGACAAAGCTCCCCTGGTCGGTGGACATCCTGCGACTAACGACGCGGGACGAAGCGGCGCACGCGATCAAGTCCATGCAGACCCGCGGCGCGCCGTTGATCGGCGCCGTCGCCGCGTATGGGCTGTGCCTGGCGCTGCGCGCGGATGCCTCCACCGATGCGATGGAGCGCGACGCCGCGCTGCTGAACGCAACCCGCCCCACCGCCGTGAACCTGGCCTGGGCGCTGAACCGCATGCTGACGCGCCTGCGGAACACGCCGGTAGCGGAGCGGGTCGCCACCGCCTACGCCGAAGCCGCCCTGATCGCCGATGAGGATGCCGCCCAGAACGAGGCGATCGGACGCCACGGCCTGAAGCTGATCGAAGCCGCTGTGCGGCCCGGCCGGCCGGTGAACGTGCTGACACACTGCAACGCCGGTTGGCTGGCGACGGTGGATTGGGGCACCGCGCTGGCGCCGATCTACACCGCGTTCAACGCCGGGATCGACATCCATGTTTGGGTCGATGAAACCCGCCCACGCAACCAGGGCGCCGCCCTGACCGCCTGGGAACTGGGCAAGCACGGCGTGCCGCACACGGTCGTCGCGGATAATGCGGGCGGCCACTTCATGCAGCACGACATGGTCGATCTGGTGATTGTCGGCGCCGACCGCGTCTCCCGTACCGGCGATGCCGCCAACAAGATCGGCACCTACCTGAAAGCACTCGCGGCGCGCGACAACAACGTGCCGTTCTGGGTCGCCATGCCGTCCACAACGATCGACTGGACACTCACCGACGGTGTGCGGGACATTCCGATCGAAGAGCGATCGGCTGCTGAAGTCACCGACATGACCGGACGCTTGGCCGATGGCACGATCGCCACCATGAGGGTGGTTTCGGCGGACAGTCCGGCCGCCAACCCTGCCTTCGACGTGACGCCGGCAAGGCTGGTGACGGGATTGATCACCGAACGGGGCCGGTGTTCGGCATCCGAAGCTGGACTGCTGAGCCTATTTCCCGAACGCCAGTGACTGGAGTCCCGGATCGGCCCCCGACACGCCTATTTCTTCTCTTGCTTGCCGGCTGACTTCGAATCGCCCGGCTGTGGCCGCAGGAAAGTCGAGGCAATCGCCACCGGCTTCTTGTCGGCCTTCGGCTTCTTCTCCTCGCGGCCGCGGCCGCCCCGCCCCTTCGCCATCCAATCCTCCTGTTGGTTTTTTAGCTGCTACGGCGCGTGCTTTTCGGCGCTGTTCGTGAGTGCATGGCCACCGGCGGAAATATCCTGGCCGACGCCCGCGGTGGTTTGGCAGGCACCCAGGATCGGCGCCAAGCCGCTGAGCGCGAGAAGCATCAACGCAAGCGATAAGTGTCTTCGCATATGAAGAAAATCCTCCAATTCGGACGGGATCGGAAATGCCGCTTGAAGAAAGCTTTGCAGCCAACGCCGATCGATTGATCTGATATCGCGACGGGTCATCGGAATTAACAGGGGCTGGACCCACCCAAAGCGGCAGAACGGATGACGATGCCGGAAACGTGATCGTTTCGCTGATCAAACCGCACAACCGTGGCGCTCCTCGACGAAAGCCGTTACCAAGCGCCATGCGCTGGTTCACCATCCTGCCGCTTCTGCTCCTCTCCGCCTGCCTGGGAAGCCCGATGCCTGACGCCCATGTTCCGCCGTTCGCCAAGGTTCCGTACCAACCCATCTCGCGAGAAGCTGTCGTGGCCATCGCACTGCGCGAGTGGCGGCTGTTCGGCCAGAACATCGCTGACCCGATGGCCGATGCGACAAGGACGATCAAACCCGAACGCGAGCCCGGCCTATGGCAGCGCGTCGGCGAATACTGGTGGCTGGGCCTGAATGCCAACGCGCCAGAGATCGCCTGGACCGGTAAACACGATGGTCACGGCAAGATCTTTTCGCCGGATATCGACGGCGATTACGCTTGGTCGGCCGCCTTTATTTCCTATGTGATGCGCATCGCCGGCGCAGGCGCGCGCTTTCCTTACTCGGCTGACCACGCCGACTACATCAACGCTGGCAGGCTTGTGTCGATGGGTGAAACCGCGGCATGGATCGTCGCGGCGCAACGGGTGCAAGATTATGCCCCGCAACTGGGGGATCTCATCTGCTTCGGACGGGGCAGAGCCAGGGGCCTGCGATACGAAGACCTGCCTACGCCAAGCCTGTTTCCCTCGCACTGCGATATCGTCGTCGATACCTCCGTCGCGGGGCAGATTTCAGTGATCGGCGGCAACGTGGAAGATTCCGTGACGCTGAACTATGTGCCAGTCACCCAAGATGGGCGATTGGCCACGCCAGACGGCGTCGTGGTGGACACACGGTTTCCATGGATGGCCGTCTTGCGGCTGATCATCGACGACCCCGCGAAGGCGACATCCTAGGCGTCCGGTTCCGGCATCATCGTCACCCGTGCAACGAGTGCACACCCTGCCGGGGTTGCTACAATCGCCCAATCAGCAGTGTGCCAAGCGGCTCGGCAATACACGGGAGGCCACGAATTTTACGGCGCGTGCTTTTCCGCGGTCTTTGTTATCGCGTGGCCGGCGGAGGAAAGATCCTCACCGAGGCCAGCGGCGGTATTACAGGCGCTCAGCAAGGGCGCGATGCCGATAAGAACAAGCAGGGCCACCACCAGTGAGATATGTTTGCGCACGTTCGAACGTCCTTGATTGCAATCCCGGCACGGGAAACAGCCTCTGTTTTGGCCATGGGATTTCTGCCCCGTGGACCAATTATTTATCGCGCATTTCCCGGTCGATTTACAAGGACAACGGACTCTGGCGCTCAATAGCGGTGCCGGACGGTGCATCTCTTATCGGCTGAGTTCCCGCGTCATCTCATCGATGCCATTCACGGTCAGCGGAAACATCCGGCCTTCCATCAGGTCGTTCACCATGGTGATCGACCGCACATGCGCCCAGCTTTGCCGCGGCGTCGGATTAAGCCATGCCGACCGCCGGTAGTGGGACGACAGCCGCTCCAGCCATACAGTTCCCGGTTCGTCGTTGTAATGCTCAACCGACCCGCCCTGCATGGTGATTTCGTATGGGCTCATGGCCGCGTCGCCCACGATGATCAGCTTGTAGTCCGGGCCATAGGTCCGTAGCACCTGCCAGGTCGGGATCGTTTCCTCGAACCGGCGGCGGTTGTTCTTCCAGACCTTCTCGTAAGGAAAGTTGTGAAAGTAGTAGTATTCGAGGTGTTTGAATTCAGTCCGAGCGGCGGAGAACAGTTCTTCGGTCAGTTTGACGTGGTCGTCCATCGAACCGCCGACATCCAGGAACAGCAACACCTTCACCGTGTTATGCCGCTCTGGAACCATCTTCAGATCCAACGTCCCGGCGTTGTTCGCGGTCGATCGGATCGTATCCGCGATATCGAGCTCCGTCGCCGCACCTTGTCTGGCGAACCGGCGCAACCGCCGCAGCGCCATCTTCATGCCGCGCGTCCCCAGTTCCACGGTGTCATCCAGGTCGCGGTATTCCCGCTTGTCCCAGACCTTCACCGCCCGGCGGTGGCGGGATTCCTCCTGCCCGATCCGCACGCCCTCGGGATTGTAGCCATAGGCCCCGAATGGCGAGGTGCCGGCGGTGCCGATCCATTTCGACCCGCCCTGGTGCCGGCCCTTCTGCTCCTCCAGCAACTCCTTCAGCCGGTTCATGATGGCATCGAAGCCGCCCAGCGCCTTGATCTTCTCCATTTCCTCCGGCGAGAGCATTTTCTCTGCCAGCTTGCGCAGCCATTCTTCCGGCAGGTCTTCGACCTTCACGCCCTCGGGCGGTTCAAGCCCCTTGAAGCAATGGGCGAACACCCGGTCGAACTTGTCCAGATGCCGCTCATCTTTTACCAGCGTGGCGCGCGCCAGATAGTAGAAATCCTCGATACTGTATTCCGCCACGCCGGCCTTCATCGCCGCCATCAGAGTCAGGTACTCGGTGATGGACGCCGGCAGTCCGGCCGAACGCAGGGCAAGAACCAGATGCGAGAACATCAGCCCCCCCGGCGTGCCAGGAACGCCAGACGCTCGAACAGATGCACGTCCTGTTCGTTCTTCAACAGCGCACCGTACAGCGGCGGGATGACAAGCTGCTTTTCGTTGGTGCGCAGTGCCTCGACCGGCAGGTCTTCGACCATCAGCAGCTTCAACCAGTCCAGCAGCTCGGAGGTCGCCGGCTTCTTCTTCAGCCCTGGCACGTCGCGCACCTGGAAGAACACGTTCAGCGCCTCGCGGGCCAGATCCTTGCGGATATCCGGGTAATGCGCCTGCACGATCCGCTCCATCGTTTCGCGGTCAGGGAAGCGGATGTAGTGGAAGAAGCAACGGCGCAGGAACGCGTCGGGTAATTCCTTTTCGTTGTTCGATGTGATGATCACCACCGGCCGGTGCTTCGCGGCGATGGTCTTACGGGTTTCGTAAACGAAGAACTGCATCCGATCGAGTTCCAGCAGCAGATCGTTCGGGAACTCGATATCGGCTTTGTCCACCTCGTCGATCAGCACCACGACCTGCTCGTCAGCCTCGAACGCGTCCCACAATTTGCCGCGCACGATGTAGTTGGCGATGTCATGCACCCTGGGATCGCCGAGCTGGCCGTCGCGCAGGCGGGATACAGCGTCGTATTCATACAGGCCCTGCTGCGCCTTGGTGGTCGATTTCACATGCCATTCGATCAGCGGCAGGCCCAGCGCGGCGGCTACCTCGTGGGCCAGCACCGTCTTGCCGGTTCCAGGCTCACCCTTCACCAAGAGGGGGCGTTGCAGCGTGACGGCGGCGTTCACCGCCACTTCCAGATCGCGTGAGGCGATATACTTCTCGGTACTCTTGAAACCAGCCACAAGCGGCTCCCTTGGGTGTGTGATCTCCAGTTTCGGGGGAACCGGCCTGGACCGCAAGGCTTACCGTCAGACCTCCAGCCACTCCTGCCGGACCTGTACGTTGGCGGCCAGATCATCGGGCGTTCCCTCGAACACGATTTGCCCGTGTCCCATCACATATAACCGCCGGGAAATCTTCAGCGCGATCGTCAGCTTCTGCTCCACCAGCAGGATCGAAACACCCCGGCTGGCGATTTCCGCCAGCAGCACACCGACCTGTTCAACCAGCAATGGGGCCAACCCCTCGGTCGGTTCGTCGATCAAAATCAAATCCGGATCGCCCATCAGTGCTCGGCACATCGTCAGCATCTGCTGCTCGCCACCCGACAGCACGCCAGCGGGATTGTTCTGCCGGGCGGCAAGATTCGGAAACAACCGGAACACGTCATCGAATGTCCAACGTCCGAACTTGCCCGCCCGCTTCAACCCGAGTTCCAGGTTCTGCCGCACACTCAAGGTCGGGAATACCTGCCGATCCTCCGGCACGTATCCGATGCCCGCCCTGGCAACCAAATCGCTGCGAAGGCCGGCCAGTTCGCGGCCACGGAAGCTAATGCTGCCCCGCGGCGGCACCAACCCCATGATCGCCTTGCACGTCGTGGACCGACCGACCCCATTGCGGCCCAACAACGAGACGATCTCACCCTCCTTCACGTCCAGATTGATACCGTGCAGAATATGGCTTTGCCCGTAATAAGCATGCAGATCGCGGACCTGAAGCATCATTCCTCCAGCGCCCCTAGATACGCTTCCTGCACCGCTCGGTTTGCCCGCACCGTTGCCGGCGGCCCCGAGGCGATCACCTGCCCATAGACCAGCACGGTGATCGTATCCGCCAGATCGAACACAACCTTCATGTCGTGTTCCACCATCAGCAGCGTCTTCCCCTGGGTCACCCGCCGGATCAGCGCCATGGCATAATCCGTTTCGGTGTTGCTCATGCCCGCGGTTGGTTCGTCCAGCAGAATGACCGAGGCCCCACCGGCGATCGTCATTCCGATCTCCAGCGCGCGCTGCTCCGCGTAGGACAGCAACCCGGCCATGATATCCCGCCGCGTCGCCAGGTTGAGGTCCTCCAACAACCGCTCCGCCGCCTCATTCAGCGCCTTCTGCCGCCATAGCGGGGACCAGAACGAATAGCGGTAACCTCGGCTCCACAGCAGCGCGCAGCGCAGGTTTTCGAATACCGACAGCCGATGAAAGATCGAGGTGATCTGGAAACTGCGGGACAACCCCAGCCGATTGATCTTGTGCGGCTGGAGGGTATCGATCCGCTGGCCATTGAGCAGGATTTCGCCCGAACTGATCGGAAACCGGCCGCTGATCAGGTTGAAGCAGGTGGTCTTGCCGGCACCGTTCGGACCGATGATGCAATGCCGCTCGCTCGGGGCGATATCCAGGGTGACACCGCGGATAATCTCGGTCGCGCCAAAATTCTTCCGCACATCGCGAAGTGAAAGCGCGGTCACCGGCGAACCTCCGCGCTAAGATTTTCCCAGACGCGATGGAAGCCGGCCGCCGCGAACCGCAGCCACACGGCCCCCCACACCAGTGACGCCGCCGAAATGACCCACGGCATCGTCGCATGCACGTCGATCGCGTTGCCGAACAAAACCAGTTTCTTGCCCTGCGCGGCACCGATGGTCAGGAACGACATCAGTTCCACCAACCCGACGAAGCCCAGCAGCAGCGCCAGTGCCGGCAACACCAAACGGAGATAGGGCAACGTCAGCCGTCCCAGCCGTCCCGCCCGCTTGATCGGACCATGCGCCTGGATGATCCCCGCCAGACCCGAGGGCGCGAAGATCACCATCGCGATGAACATCACGCCCACATAGACCAGCCAGGAGTTCGACAGCAGGCTCACGCCGCTTTGCAGCAGGGTGATCAGGATGGCGCCCAGGATCGGACCGCCAAACACCGTCGTGCCACCGATATAGGCCATCAGCAGTGCATTCGCCGACAGCGGCGCGGCGAGCGCATCGAACGTCACGATCTCATAGGTGATCGCATACAGCCCGCCGCCGATCCCGGCGAAAAACCCGGACAGCGCGAACTGAATAAACCGCACCATGCGCGGGTCGTAGCCGATGAACTGCGCCCGCTCGTAATTGTCCCGCGTGGCGTTCGCCATGCGCCCCAGCGGCGTCAGCGTCAGGTAATACATCAGCGCGACGGCGATCAGCGTCCAGGCCACGATCAGGTAATAAACCTGAATGCCGGACGAATACGTCAGCCCAAACAGGCTGTTGTCGATCATCCGGTCGGTGGTGACGCCGCCCTCGCCGCCAAAGAAATGATGGAACATCAGCGCGGCGGTCGCCATCAGCTCGCCGATCCCAAGCGTGATCATCGCAAACGCGGTCGCACGCTGCTTCGTCGCCATCGCCCCGAACAGAATCGCCAGACCCAGGCCGGAGAGACCGGCCAGCAGCGGCATGACCTCCATTGGCAGTGGCAGTTCATCCTTGCCGGCGGCATTCAGGAAATGAACCATCGCATAGCCGCCGATGCCAAAAAATGTCGCGTGGCACAGCGAGAACAGCCCGGCCTGTCCCAGCAACATGTTATAGGACAGCGCCAGGATAATCATCATGCCCGCCTGACTGAGCATGGAGATCAGGAATCCGGCGTGACGGTGATGTCCCCAGTCGTAGAAGCCCCAGGGCAGCGCGATCGCGACCGCGACCAGGACCAGAATAAGCCATCGGGACCTCATGTATCGCGCGTCCCCATCAAGCCCCTGGGCCGGAAGAACAGGATCGTCACCATCATCACGAACGGCAGCAACGCGCCGATACGGGCGACCGGCACCGTCAGCACCTCGGTCAGCAGCGTGTCACCGGAAATCGCCAGACCCAGCGGCCGCAGCACGTCCGCCACCGAGTAATCGATCACCACCGCGAAGGTCTGGATCATGCCCATCACGATCGAAGCGACAAAGCACCCGGCCAGCGACCCCAGACCACCGAACACCACCACCACGAACACGATCGGCCCCATCGAGTCCGCCATGCCCGGCTCCGTCGTCTGGTAATTGCCGCCGATGACTCCGGCCAACCCGGCCAGGAGACACCCGCCAGCGAACACGGTCGTGAACACTCGCGGCACGTTATGCCCCAGCGCGCTGACCATGTGCGGATGGGTCAGCGCCGCCTGGATGATCAGTCCCACACGGGTCTTTTTCAGCAGCAGCCATGTGCTGAGCAGCATCGCCGCCGAGATCAGCAACATGAACCCCCGGTATGCCGGGAAGTTCGAACCGTACAGAACGAATAACGGAAAATCCAATGACGGAGGCACCCGATATGGCATCGGCAGCATGCCCCACGTCATCTGCACCACACGCTGGATGATGAACACCAGACCGAACGTGAACAGCAGTTCGGCGATGTGCCCATTCTGATGGGCGCGCCGCAGCCCCCAGATTTCGATCGCCGCGCCGATCAACCCGCACAAGATCGGCGCGATGATCAGCGCGGGAAAGAACCCCACGAACTGGCTAATGGTGAACGCCAGATAGGCGCCCAGCATATAGATGCTGGCGTGCGCGAAATTCAGCACGCCCATCATGCTGAAGATCAGGGTCAGTCCACTCGCCAGCATGAACAGCAGCATGCCATAGACAAGCCCGTTCAGCACCGAGATCAGAAGGGTTTCCATGACGGAAACGAACCCGTTTGATTACGACTTCGGACGCTTCATCTTGCAGGTGGTGGGAAGCGTCAGATCCTCGGACGAGGCGATGAAGTCGGTCTTCCAGCCAAGGCCGGTCTTTTCCGAATCGTATTTCACGTCCTTGGTGAAATGCGCCGCATAATACGGCATCGAAATCTGATGATCTTCCTTGCGCATCTGCACCGGGAACCCAACCATGTCGGTTGCCTTCATGTCCTCCAGCGCCAGCGCGACCTTCATCGGGTCGGTTGAGCCGGCTTTATCGATCGCCTTCGCCAGCATCTGGAACATCGTCAGGAACGGCACCTCGGAAAAGTCCGTGTCGTGGTTGGCGCGCCAGCCATTGTCGAACGCCTCGGCATCGGGTTTGTTCAGTTCCACCGGCACGTTCGGATGGAACTCCGTCACGCTGGACAGCCTGTTCTCGCCCGCCGAACCGATCGCGGTCGGGCCGCCGATCAGATGCGCCAGATAGGTATCGAACCGCACATTCAGCCCATCATCGACGGCCGCCTTGATCAGCAGGTTCAGGTCGCGGTTATAGTTGCCGGTGATCACGGACTGCGCGCCAGAAGCCTTGATCTTTGCGACATAGGACGAGAAATCCTGCACCTTGCCGAACGGCATCAGCTCATCGCCGACGATCTGAATATCGGGGCGCAGCTTCTCCAGCCATTTCTTGGTGTCATGCTGCACCGACTGACCGAAAAGGTAGTCCTGGTTCAGCAGATAGACCTTCTTAATATCGGCGGGCAGCGCTTTGATCCGAGCGGCGGCGCGCATTTCGACGTTGCCGGTGAACCGGAACTGCCAGAAGTCGCATTGTTCGTTGGTCAGTTCGGTCGCCAACGCACCACAGTTCAAATACAGGATGCGATTGTCGGGATTGCGCGCGTTGTGCTTCGAAACGCCGTCAACCAGCGCGGCCCCGACGTTGGAGCCGGTACATTGCATCACGAACGGAATGTTCTGATCGGTAATGTTCTTCAGCGCGATCAGTGCCTCGGCCGGTTGCAGCTTGTCGTCGAAAGGAACGACCTCAAACTTCTTGCCCAATGCGCCGCCGTCGGCGTTCACTTTCTGCAGGATGTAGCCGAAGACCTTCAGAAACTCGTCACCGCCCGATGCGAACGGGCCCGAGAACGGGTCGATGTAGGCGACCTTGATGGTGTCCTCGGCCGCCGCCGCCGGGCGCGCGGCTATACCCAAGGAAAATGCAATAACAGTGGCAAACAAGCCTCGAACCAGAAGCATCATATTTCCCCCCGAGCCCGAAATGGGGCCATTTATTTATTTGGGAAACAGTAGGCACCCCCCGAAGCCCGAGTCAATCGCCGGCCAATGACAATTGCCACCACATAAATGAACAAAAAGACCACCGCGAGCGCCTACCCGCGGTGGTCGCTTGGTTGTACGGTCGAATCCGGTTCTTACTTCGCGCGAAAGGCTTTGTGGCAGGCGCCGCACGCCTCCCCCAACGCCTTGGTGTCGGCGGCGACGGCGGCGGCGTCACCGGCCTTGGCATCGGTTGCCAGCTTGGTGGCAGCCTCACCCAACCGCATGGCCGCCTTTTGGAACCCGGCGGAATCCGACCAGATTTCCGGCAGAGCCTTGGTATCGCCGCCCTGTTCCGAACCCTTCGGGAACATCGTTGGGATCACCGCGGCCCATTTCGCGATCGCCTTCGCGGGCACTTCCAGCGGCTTGACATCGCCTTTTGCCTGCACCACCGAGCGGATGAAGGCGAAGTTCCCGTTGTTCAACGAGAAGGCAGCCTGACGCGCCGCGATCGGGTCCAGGCCCTCCGCTCTGGCAGCCCCCAGCGGCCCCACGGTCAACGCGGCCAGAACGGCCACGGCACACAACGCTATACGTTTTGTCATCCGGTAAAGCCTTCCAAGTCGGTTACTGGTTCAAAAACCCAGCAACGATCCGGAATCGCCATGAGGATTCACTAGCAGATTTGCGGGCGAACGCACAGACTGGGCGGGTCTGGAAAGAAGGGTATTCATGACATCCATACGTTCTCTCGCCGTATTCTGCGGCTCTCGCGTCGGCATCAATCCGGTCTATGCCGCGGCCGGCCGCACCCTGGGCCAGGGTATGGGACGGGCCGGGATCCGGCTGGTCTATGGCGGCGGCCGGATCGGCATCATGGGCGTCGTCGCAAATGCCGTGCTGGAAGCTGGCGGTCAGGTGCTGGGCGTGATCCCGGAATTCCTGACGAAAATGGAAGTCGCGCACGAAATGGCCACCGAAATGGTGGTGACCGACACCATGCACACCCGTAAGCTGCGTCTATACGAAGAGTCCGACGCCTTCCTGATCATGCCCGGCGGCCTGGGCACATTCGACGAAGCGTTCGAGATCATCACCTGGCGCCAGCTTCGCCTGCACGACAAGCCGATCCTGCTATGCAACGTCGCCGGTTGGGCAGAACCGCTGGTTGCCATGATCGACCACGCGATCAGGCAGGGTTTCGCCGATCCGTCGTGCCGTGGGTTATTCGAAGTGATCGACAGCGTCGAAGCGGCCTTGGAACGGCTGAAAACGCTGGAACCCGGCGGCCGGGGCAAGCCGGAGCGGCTTTAGCGCCCCAGGGGAAGGAGGCGTCCTCATCCGTATCGTGGCCGGGCCTGGTCCGGTCACGATACGGCGTGATCACCTATTCGTGTTCGTTCGCCACCTTCACCAACAGCTTGCCGAAATTCCGGCCGCTCAGAATCCCGGTCAACGCGTCGGGGGCATTCTCCAGCCCGTCGATCACGTCCTCGCGATAGACCAGACTACCGTCCGCAACCAGCGGCTCCGCCATCGCCCGCCACTCGGTAAACCGAGCCATACGGTCGGTCACGATGAAGCCTTGGATCAGGATGCGCTTGCCAACCACGAACCCCAGGTTCGGACCCGGCGGCATGGTCTTCTCGTTATACTGGGACACCATGCCGCACATCGCGACACGGGCGAACGGATTGAGCTGCTCGAACACCGCAGCCTGGACCGACCCGCCCACGTTCTCGAAATAGCAGTCGATCCCGTTCGGGCATGCCGCCTGCAGTTCGCGCCGCAGATCCAGGGAGCGGTGATCGACGCAATCGTCGAACCCCAGGCTGTCCTGCACCCACAGGCACTTATCCGGACCGCCGGCGATGCCGACCACCCTGGCGCCCATGCGTTTGGCAAGCTGTCCGGCGACCGAACCCACGGCGCCAGACGCGGCGGAGACGACGAACGTCTCCCCCGCCTTGGGTTTGCAGATCTCGGTCACGCCGGCATAGGCGGTTGCGCCGGGCATCCCCAGAATTCCCAGGTACGCGGACAGCGGCGCCGCGCCCTTGGGGATCTTGTGCAGTTGGGCGACCGGCGAAACCGTATGGGACTGCCAGCCGCGCGCACCGGCCACCATGTCGCCCGGCACGAAGTCCGGGCTGCCTGAAGCGATGACCTCGCCAATCGTCTCGCCGGTCATGACCTCGCCGATCTGAATGGCGACGGCGTAGGTTTGCTCCTCCCGCAGGCGGCCGCGCATATACGGGTCGATCGATAGCCAGATCGTCCGGGTGAGCACTTCGCCGGGTTGGGGCTGCGGGATCGCATCCTCGACGACACTGAAATCGCCGGGTGTAGGCTCGCCGGTCGGGCGCCTTTTCAGAACGACTGACCGGCGGAGGCCCATGGTGCCCATCAGGCCGCCTCGGCTTTCAATACCAGGCGGCCGGTGACCTTGCCGTCACGCAGGCGGTTCAGCGCCTCGTTCGCCTGGTTTTGCGGGATCGTGGCGACCGGAAGGGCTTCCAGGTCACCGTCCTGCGCCAGCTTCACGAGTTCGCGCAGTTCCTTCGGATTACCGACATAGCTGCCCTGAACGGTCAGGGCGCGCATCGCCATGATCGGCAGCGCCAGCGTCAGTTCGCCGCCGAACAGGCCGACCTGGATCAGCTTGCCGCCCTTATCGAGCGCACCGAAAGCGAAGCGAGCCGTCGCGGTGCCGTTCACCAGATCGATCACCGCTGGCACCATGCCGCCGGCCGCCTCGATGATACGCTTGGTCACCGTCGGGCCATCGCCGCTGCCGTCAACGGTCTTGGTGGCGCCGGCCTTCATCGCCGCCTCGCGCTTTTCGGCGGAGATATCGACGCTGATGATGTTCTGATGCTTCAGCGCCTTCAGGATAGCGATGGCGTTCAGCCCCAGGCCGCCGGCGCCGACCAATACGATCGGCTGCGTCGGCTTCAGCGGCATCGCCTTCTTGATGGCGGAGTAAACCGTGATGCCCGAGCAGGCATAGGTCGCGGCCACGGCAAGATCCAGCGTGCCGGGATCGACCAGATGCCGCGCATCCGGCGCGATCACATGCGTGCCGTAACCGCCGTTCTGGAATACGCCCAGGCTGCGTGCCGCGACCGTGCACATGTTGTCCTCTTCGGAGAGGCACTTCTCGCATTTGCCGCAGCCCAGCCACGGGAACACGATGCGGATGTCACCGACCTTCACGCCGGAGGCATCCGGCCCCAGCTTCGCGACGCGGCCCACGATTTCGTGGCCCATCGCCAAGGGCAGCACCACGCCGCGGTCCTTCAGCGACATCTTCTGGCCGCCGCCGACATCGTAGTAGCCGTCCCAGATGTGCAGATCGGAGTGGCAAACGCCACAATAGGTGACTTCGAGCAGGACCTCGGTGCCCTTCGGCTCCGGCGTCGGGAGTTCGATTTCCTGCAGGGGTTTTCCGCTTTCGACTACGGCCCAGGCGCGCATGGTGGTTTCCTCCTCTAAGATGGGAGGATGGATAGCGCGGTTACGGTGCAGGTCAAGCGGGGGCGGCGTTGGGTCGGATTATGCCATCGGGTCCGCGATCCGCTGCTTTCGTCAGCGGGCCCTGGCCAATCGTGCGTCTATTGAAGCCGTTATTTTGCTACAAGCCTTTAGGCCGATCGTTGTTGGGCGACGCATTCGATCCCGTTGTTCGGGCGTGCCGCCCCCGCTTCTGGCCAGCTTGGTTCGGCGGAGCGGAGATCGGGCGTTCGGAGGGCAGCGGCGATGAGGGCGCTGACGCTGGCGGTCGTCGCGGGTTCGGGCCAGGATCGTCTCTTTGGCGTCTCGTTTTTCAGTATGTGGGAATTTGTTCCGGATTTTGAGAGCGCCGCGACCGGCGGGGCCTGCGGGACTGTGGGTTCCAGGGGGATTGCGCTCAACATGGCTTGGGCGGCGATGTCGCGGGTCCACTCGTCCTGGTCGGCGGCGCTGTGCGTTGTTTCGCGTTTGCGGCGCTGCTGCTGTTCGCGGAGCAGGCGGTTGTGGACGGCGAGCGAGGCGCGGACCATCGCGCTGTATTGGGCGTTGAGTTTGATGACCAGATTTATGTCGTTGGCGTGGAGGCGGATGAGCCTGAGCACGTCCTCGGCTTGGGCTCTGGCCGCGATGCATTGGGCTGCCAGTTCGGCCTCATTGGCGTTGACCGGGGCCAGGGCGGCGATCCTGGCGATGGCGGCGTGGTTTCTGGCGAGGGTTGCTTCGGGGGTGTCTTCGATCGGCGGGGGAAGCAGGGCGATCAGGGTGTGGATCAGGTGGCGGTAGGCCTGGGCCGGGAGGTCGATGGGCGGGTTCGATGGCTGTGGCTTGGTTTCCATCGTTGGTTTTTAGACGATATTAGGAATTTAGTCAATATTCGTTCCTATGTGGAAGGGGGAGCAGGGTGGGTGTGCGTTTGGGGGCCGGTGGGGGTTGCAGTAGTGGCTTGTCACAGCAGGGCTATTGCATTTGGGGCGCTGACCCGGCAACCGATGGCGATGGATTGGCCAAAGTAAGGTTTTTTTGCCGCCGATAAGGCAGGATGAACGCCGATAAGGCGATCACCTTATCATTCATCGCCCGAATTCGCGCTTTTGGTCATCGCTGGCGCACCGATCTGCGTTCATCCTTCCTTATCGGCGGCAAAAAACACTTGCTTCGGCAAAGCCACCGAGCGTTGGGCGCAATGCAAATGCGATTGCCCTTATGTTGGGAGGCGGTTCTGGTGGGGCTTGTGGCGGGAATGGCGCCGGCCTCCGACCGTCATGACGAGGGAGGCTCTTTTGTCACCGATTCGCGTTGTTTCAGGCGGATCGTTATCGGGGGGGCGCTTTGGATGCCTCTCAGCACGGCTTCGGCGGCGATGTGACGGGTCCATTCGTCCTGGTCGGCGGCATCGTGATTGGTTTCGCGCTTGCGGCGTTGCTGCTGCTCGCGGAGAAGGCGGTCGTGGGCGGACAGCGAGGCGCGGATCATCGCGGTGTACTGGGCGTTCAGTTTGACGACCACGTTTATGTCCGCTGCGTGGAGGCGGATCAGTCTGAGCACGTCCTCGGCTTGGGCTCTGGCGGCGATGCATTGGGATGCCAGCTCGGCCTCACTGGCGTTGACGGGTGCCAGGGCGACGATCCCGGCGATCGCGGCGTGGTTTCTGGAGACGGTGGCCTCGGGCGTGTCTTCTATCGGTGGGGGAAGAAGCGCGATGAGGGTGTGCATGAGGTAGCGATAGGCCTGCGCCTGGAGGTCTAAGGGCGGGTTTGGTGGCTGTGGCTGGGGTTCGATTCCGGATTATTAGCGGAATATAGGAAATATGTCGTGGACGTGGCTGCGCGGGGGGTGTGGTGCATCGTTTCCATGAACCAACCTTGTTCAGGGCGAGAATGACGGGCGAGCCCCGGGGAATCCGGCGCCTTGCTGCGGGGGACACAGCGCATCGATAATGCCGACGGCTTGGTCCATGGGAAGCTTCGGGTGGTTTCCTGCTGACTTGCTTCCGGGCAGGGATGCGCTGAAACCGGACATTGGGCCGCCCTTACCGATGGACAAAAAGCGACCATATTTTAACTGAGACAATACTTTCGCTACGCATGTTGCAGGCGGCCTAAATACTCAATGGCACTTATTCTATGACGGTCATAGAGGATTACGAATGACTATTGCGTGCCCGCGACTACCACTGATAGCCCACGCGATAATCCATATGGATGGCCGATATTTTCGCGTCCTCCACTCGCATTTTTTCTTCTCAAATTATAAATATCTTATTGATAATACCTCCTATTATTACGTGACCATAAGTGAATATCTCCGGGCTCTTAATCATTTTTTCTTCGGATCAAATATCCAGAGACGTTATGCATTGTACGAGGTATAAATTTCAGTCGACCGCCCTCAGAAGTTGGCCATTCCCTATTTATGTTCGTGTCTACAAGTATTTCATTTCGGCCTCCAGATAGTTTCGTTGCATTATAGACGCAACGACCAATCGCTTTAGGATGAGAATTTCCCGGCAACCCAACCAATGAAATGAGTGCGGGACTCATGGCCAGCCCGATTCCGATTTGGAGAGGAGGAAGACGATATCTTGCATTTAGTTCGTCATTGGCAATCCGAAGAGTCTCGGTGACGCAATTTTTTGCAGCTCTATGCGCTGCATAGATAGCAGATTTTTTGTCCCCTTCCTCTACATAAAATAGAGATAATATCCCGTCTCCAAGATATTCCGTAACGGAGCCATCTTCATATTGAATCGTGCGCTCTAATGCGGGGAGTAAGGCGCTTGTTTCGTAGTAAACCCTTTGAAGCTCCGATACATCTGCTTCTTTGCCGGAAATAGCACAAAGCAAGTGCTGACTGGAATTTCTAATATCGGCTACCAGCGCAATAAAGGTAGATACCTTTTCTTGGTCGTCGGCGACGTACTCATGGCCGGGAATCCTTGAGGTAAGATTTTCGACAGAATCCATGATTACGCTTTTTGCCACCGCGCGCTCGCGTAATGCAACGCCATGCTTATTCCACACACCCTCGGCATGGTCCAAAGCACCCTGAACAATGGACAAAATTTCATCAGCATCAAACTTCGGCATTTTCAGATTAGCCGATCAACGAGACAAAGAATTAGCGAAACGCTGAACCAGACCGCGGTAAATAGGATCGCAAACCGTGAACGCGTTGCTTTCAGAATTAGAATGAAAGACAGTTTCATGCGTTCAAATGTTAGTTCTCTAACGATTTCATCATCATTCTTCGGCAGTAATTCAACTTGCTCGTCTAAGGTTCTTTTCGAGAGCGCCTTGCTGCCGCAAATAGCTTCAATGAAATTGAATGAAAATAGGCCTCCGGAGAAAAATGAACCGGTTGCGCCGAGAGGTCTGAGAACTTTATCCCCTGGGTCAATCACGACAGCCAACGCGATAAATTGCATGATGACCGCAAGAACCCAGGTAAACACCGCAGCAATCACGACGATCAAACCAAAGACCGATTTATGGCAATCAGTCAGTGCATGGTCATAGATTTGCTGGGCAATCGGCAAAGGGGCAAATAGCAGTAGAAACATGAAGCCTGTCTTTACGTCGATAGCTCGAATGGTCTGCTGCGTATCGGAGATTGACTGATGGAGAAACTCTATGACTTCGTTTTTGGCAACCATTTAGTTTTCCTCAAGGCAGACAATTTCCTCGTGAGGCTTACAAAAACCGCGGCTCAGAAAGTACCGCCTTTCCTGCCCAAAGGCCATGTTCTGCCAGACACCGCGTAACGGCCACCCCCAACTAAGCTGCGGTCTTACTCTGCGTTAATAGGGGAGGCGGGCCGGGGTAATCAAGTGCGAAATTGATTCGATCTTGATTTTTCATTCTCACGGTCTGCTACGGGCGGTTCAGGTCCTGCCGGTGCGATGATCGACTGATGTCCGCTTCCACGGAACTAGCGCGCCACCCCAGATGACCGCCATGGACGCGAAGGCGCCGCTTCCAGGTGGCGCTGAACATCTGTTTTTGCGATCACCGGATCGGCGGTCTGGCGACCGGCTTGGGTCGGTAGCAGCCATCGGAGGGTGAAGCGGTAAATATGTTCGGGTCCTCGGAAATGCCGGACTAGCCACTCGGACTTTCGAGGTACTGTGGGGGCGTTTTTTTAATGCGAAGGACGCGGAGGGCCACTAAGGGCCGCCGAGGCGGGGTGTTGAGACTCTTGGGACGATGGCGGCGGTGGGGTTGGACAAGCTCTGGACTTGTCGATGACATTGGCGGCGCGGGGCCTGGATTCCGCTTCGGACTTAGGGATTTTGCCGAAATAGGCGAATCGTTTCACGGAAGCCATCGGCCTCTCATCGTCATGGTGGGCTTGTTCCGGCCACCTTCGCACGGACGGCAGAAGCGCGGATGGCCGCGACAAGCACGGCCGTGACGGGAACGGAAGATCCGTTTTATACCAACGTCTTATCACATCCATCGGCGGACACTCGCTTCACTGGCCGGACGAAAACCCGACGACTCGCCCCGCTATTTTAACGCCAATGGGGCCTCCGCCCGCCATGACGGGTCTCCATTGGCCGTGCGTCCATTGTCGCACGGATCGCCGCAGAGCAGATGGCCGCGACACGCGCGGCCGTGACGGTGAGAGAAAGCCGCTTTCTGGCGATGCGTTATCCGCCCCCGGGCGGACGTTGCCTTGCGGTTCGGTCAGGCGGCCTCGGCCATAGTGGACCGTTCGCAGGCAACCGTCGTCCGATGCATATCCCGCACCTCCTTCGGATCAAACGGCCGAGCGCGATGCATCGTCGCTCGGTTGTCCCACATCACCAGGTCCCATTGCTTCCATTCGTGCGCGCAGACGAACTTCCGCTGCGTGGCGTGCTCGATCAGGTCGCGCAGCAGGGCACGCGCCTCCGGCACCGGCCAGTCGATGATCGCCCCGGCATGGGATGCCAGGTACAGCGACTTGCGTCCGGTGGAGGGATGGATGCGAACCAGCCGCTGCAACACCGGCTTGAACCGGATACGGTCCTCATCGGTAAAATCCGCGAAGCCAAGCTGCGCGCGGGAGTATAGCTGGCTGTGCTCGCAGACCAGATCGGCGATTTCTGCCTTCAGGTCGTCATCCAGCGTGTCATAGGCCGCGCGCATATCCGCGAACTCGGTATTGCCACCGGCCGACGGGATCGATCGGGCGGACAGTAACGAATACTTCGCCGGCACCGCCTTGAACGAACTGTCGGAATGCCACAGCCGGTTGCCCAAACTGAACAAGCGCCTGCGGCTGTCGCGCGCCATAACCTGATTGTCGTTATCCAGGTTGGAAATGTCGTTGACCAGCGGGGACGCAATCCGGCGCGCCTTTCCCCAATTCAGATCGCCCGAGGCTTCTTCCAGGTCGCCAAAGTTGCGGGAGAACGCCAACTGGGCTTCGTCGTCGAACTGCTGACCATGGAAAACCAGCACGCCGTACTGGTCCATGCCCTTGTCGATCGCCGCCGCCTGTTCGGCGGTCAACGGCTTGGTGATATCGATGCCCGACACCTCACCCGCGAAAAACGGGCGGGACACCGGGTCGATCGGACGAATGGAGAGGGTCATGTTCAGGTCCTTCGATCAATGCAATTCCGCGAAGCCCATCGCCTGCCCGAACCGGCGCGACGGCTCCCCCGGATCGCCATACTTGCGGTGCATCGCCGTGTGATAGGCCGCCGCCAACAGCAACCGATCCCGATCCGGCTGCCGGTTGGTGCCGAAATCCATCAACATGCACTGCGCGATTTCCTGATTGTGCGGATCGTTGCCCAGCTTGCAGGCCGACAGGGCGATGCGCTGCACCAGCCGCTCCCGCTCCGACACGTTATCGCAGTAAGCCCGGGTCCAGCCGATCGCCTCGGCCCCGTTCAGCGCGCATATCGCGGTGTCGATGCGATCCAGCAGTTGATCCGCGCCCATCGCGCTGGCGCCGGCCGGAACCTGCAACGGCACGGGATGCACCTCGCCCAGCCCCTGCTGGTTGTACGCGACGCGGTTCGCGAACATTGCAGCCACATACAGCAACCGCAGCCTGCGTGGGTGGTCGAACGTATCCCAGAACCATGCCAGCGTGTTTTGGTATTCGTAACAATGATGCGGCATGTTGAACGCTGTCGGGTCCTGCGTCTCCAGCACGATCTGCCCCACCGCGATCTGCAGAACATCCAGAATCCGCCGAGGATCCTTGCCCGCCTTCAGCAGCTTGGTCAGGACGTCGAGCGTTTCCATCTCACCCTGGCGCAGCACCGCGGTGCTGAGTTCCGCTGCCTCTTGCTGGTTGACGGGCTCCCGGTTCCGCAGCATCGCCAGTTCGGCCTCGCTGACGCCGCCATACGGGATGGCGCGCAGCGTTTCGCCCTCGATCATCATCTTGATGTAGTTGCAGGCGACCTCATACGTCGAATACCAGCGCGGCCCGACCGCGATATCCAGCGCCCCGGCATAGACGACGTTGTGGGCGTTCTCCCACCCCAGCGCGTTGCCGAGTTCCACCGTCGAACGCGCTCGGTAGGCCTTGTGCCCGGTGGTGTAAGAGCGGTTGTGCAACACGCGGTCCTGCACATCGATCAGGCCGGCGAAGCACATCTCCGCCAGGACTTGCGTCCGTTCGGCAGGGTTCTGCATGTTGCCCAGGAACATGCGGTATGCGTCGATGACCTGGCCGCGATGGACCTGGGTCATCCAGTTGTTCAACCGCTCTTTCAGTGGCCCGGTCTGCACGATCGGCTCCTGATCCGGCCAGTAAACCACGGGTGCCGGAGGGCTTTCCTCCACCTGGTTGTTGCCGCGGTGGCGGGTGTAGTGGCCCGGCGCCTTGTCGATCTTCTGGTTCCAGATATCCAGGCCGGTGGGGATGTACCAGATGGTCTGTGCCATCGGCAGCATTGCCAGATGAGACGGCAGCATCCGGGTCAGATTGATGGTCGCCCGAGCGGAGAGGAGGCAGTGGTCGTTGTTGACGAAATTGGGGTAACCGTCGTCGATCCGCTCATGGTACGGCACGTGGGTGTAGGGCGCATGAATCCGCACCGCCTCGGTCACGATTTCGTTCAACGGACGTCCCGCGCGGACGAGTTCATAATAGACGTCCGACGCGCCCTTCTGGTCGCGCATCAGGCAGCGGTCTTCCAGCCTGTCATAGAAACCGCGAACCTCAGGGCTTTGCGGCGCTTGGGCGACGTTCGTATCCATCTTGGTTTTCCTCCGACTGTCCGTCGATTGCCGCGATCCTACGCTTGACATGAAGCAGCCGACAACTATCGCGCGGTGCCGAGGGGGGAAATCGGCATGAAAAGCAGGGAATGGACCGTCCAGATCGTGGCCGGAACCGGCGAGCGGGGTTTCGCGGGCGATGGCGGCGCTGCCGCGCGCGCGCAATTGAACGAGCCGTATGGCGTGGTGGCGAACAGTGAGCACCACCAGATCCGTCGGCTGGCCAGGGACTGACGATTCTGCCCGTTAAGAAACGACCGAGCGCATGATCGCAACGGCTTCCTCGATCATGCCCGCACTGACATCCAGGTGGGTACACGCCCGCCCACGATAGGTATCGGACACCGAGATCGTTACACCATGCGGGCGCAAACGGGCGGCGAACACCGCCGCCGTCAAGCCGGTGCCCTTGGTATCGAAGAAGACCAAATTCGTTTCCGGTGTCTCCACCGTGATCCCCGGGATTTGCGCCATCCCACGCGCCAGGGCCGCCGCGTTGGCATGATCGTCCGCCAACCGGTCGATGTTGTGTTGCAGTGCGTAGATACAAGCGGCCGCATTCATGCCGCCCTGGCGCATCGATCCGCCCAGACGCTGCTTCCATTGCCAGGCCGCACCGATGAAGTCCTTGGAACCCGCCAGTACGGCACCAAGCGGCGCGCCCAGGCCCTTGGTGAAGTCCAGCCAGACGGTGTCGCAATCCGCCACCACGTCTCGCGCCGCCACACCCAGCTTCACCGCCGCATTCAGCACCCGCGCGCCGTCCATATGGACCTGCATGCCGTGCGCATGGGCGACGTCGGCGACCGCCTTCAGTTCGGCCACCTGCCAGCAGGCGCCACCGCCCTTGTTCGCGGTCTGCTCCACCTCCACCAATGTCTGCGGCGGGGAGTAGCGGTTCACCGGCCGGATCGCGGCTTGCAGGGTCTCGGCGCTGAACACGCCGCGCGCGCCTTGCAGGCCACGGATCAGAACGCCGCTGATCGCGCCCGGAGCGCCCGCCTCGCTGGACTGGAGATGGGCGTCTTCGTGCGCCAGGATCTCATCGCCCGGCCGGCAATGCGTCGCCACGGCGACCTGGTTGCACATGGTGCCAGAGGGCATGAACACCGCCGCCTCTTTCCCCAGCAGCGCCGCCGTCATGTCGCACAGCGCCCACACGGTCGGGTCCGACCCGCCTTGCTCGTCACCCACCTCCGCCGCCATCATCGCCTCTTTCATGGCGCGCGAGGGCCGCGTGTGCGTATCGGAATACAGATCAATCCGGACTGGCTGAGCGAAATCCGCTCGTGTGGGTTCATAGCTCATATGCGCTCCTTCCCGTCCGTCGTACCAGAAGGACCATTGCCTGCAAAGCCGCGCCGTCGGATGCTGCGCCGACGTTAGGAAGGGCGCCGAATGAAATTTTCCAACTTTCTGTTTCCCGACAGCATGTCGGCCGCCGACGACGGCCGGGTGATCGACGAGACGCTGCGGGAAGCACGCCTGACGGACGCGCTTGGCTTCGACACGATCTGGCTGGCGGAGCACCATTTCGACGGCATCGTCGCCTATGTCGATCCGGTGGCGTTCGCCGCCGCTTTGGCGGTCGCGACGACCAAGGCCCGCATCGGATTCGCCGTTGCCCAGATGGCGCTGCACCACCCCATTCGCATGGCCGAACAGGTCGCGCTGATCGACCATATCAGCAAAGGGCGGCTGATCGTCGGCCTCGGCCGGGGCACCGCCTATAACATCTATGACTACCAAGGCTACGGCATCGACCATACCGAGGCCCAGGCTCGGTTTGAGGAAGCCGAAGCCATCATGTTTGAGGCCTGGAAGGGCAAACCGCTTGAACACCACGGCACGTTCTTCGACCTGAAATTGCCGGAACTGCGCCCAGGGGTGTTTACCAAGCCGCATCCTTACGTGATCCGGGCGGCCGCCACCGAACACGGGATGCTGGACATCGCCCGTCGGGGCAATCCGTTCATGATGAACGTGCAGAGCAACGCGGTGACTGCCGCTCGCATGGACCTGTATCGCCAGACGCTGCGCGAGCTGGGCATGGATGAGGCAACCGTCGCCGCCAAGGCCGACGAATGCTGGGTCTGGCGGAATGTCTTCGTCGCGGAAACCGACGCCGAGGCCGAGCGCATCGCCGTCCCGGCGTTCATCGAGATGCATGAGCATCGCGTGGCGATGCGGAAACGTATCTATGCCGAACAGGGTGCGTCCATCCTGCCGATGCCGCCGGAGGGCGCCGTGCAGCCCGCGCATGCCTCGGTGGAACATGCCCTGGTTTACGGCTCGCCGGCCACGGTGGCGGAGAAACTGGCGCCGTTGAAGGCGAGCGGGGTCGGCGGCCTTATCATGCAGTTCCGGCTGGGGCCGATGAGTTACGAGCAGACTGCCGCCAGTCTGACATTGTTCGCCGACAAGGTGGTCCCCGCGCTGGGCCAGCCCGCGCGATGAATGAGGATGCCGGCACCGCCGACTGGAGACGCAACCTGTGGGTCTGCGTCTTTGGATCGTTCACCACCATCGTCGCGATGACGCTGCTGCTGCCGTTTCTGCCGTTGTACGTGGAGCAGTTGGGCGTATCCGACCATGCCGAGATCGCCGAATGGTCGGGGGCCGCATACGGCGCCACGTTTCTGACTGCCGCCATGTTCGCGCCGCTTTGGGGGCGGCTGGGCGATCAATACGGGCGCAAACTGATGCTGATCCGCGCCAGTCTTGGCATGGCGGTGGCGATGTCGCTGATCGGGTTGTCGCAGAACGTCTATCAGCTTGTCGGACTTCGGTTGCTGGCCGGTTTGCTGGGCGGGTATTCCTCGGGGTCGATGATCCTGGTCGCTACGCAGACGCCGCGCGCGAATACGGCCTGGGCGTTGGGGATGATGTCGTCGGGCATCATGGCCGGGAACCTGGCGGGTCCGCTGATCGGCGGCGCGTTGCCGCAGTTGATCGGTATCCGCATGACCTTTTTGGCGGCGGGGGCGATCATCTTCCTGGCGTTCCTGGCGACGACATTTCTGATCACGGAAGAGCCCCGGCCGCGCCGGGCGCCGGGGGTCAAGCACAGGGCCGGGCTGGGGTCGGTGCATAACAAGGGCGCGGTGCTGGCGATGCTGGCGACCGGCATGCTGCTGATGTTCGCGAACATGTCGATCGAGCCGATCATTACGGTGTACGTGGCGCAGCTTGTTCCGGACCCGGCGCATGTCACGATCGTCGCTGGCTTCGTGATGTCGGCGGCCGCGTTGGGGAGCATTCTGTCCGCGTCCCATTTGGGGAAGCTGGCGGATCGCGTTGGGCACTGGACGGTGATTATCGGCTGCCTGCTGGTGTGCGCGCTGCTGCTGGTGCCTCAGGCTTTCGTGACCGCCGGCTGGCAACTGGTGGGACTGCGGTTCCTGATGGGGCTGTCGCTTGGGGGTCTGCTGCCCTGCGTCGCGACCGTGATTCGCCACAACGTGCCGGAGCAGATTGCCGGCAGCATCCTGGGTTACTCCACCTCTTCGCAATATATCGGGCAGGTGACCGGGCCGCTGGCGGGCGGGTTCATCGGTGGGCATTTCGGTATGCGGGCGGTGTTTCTGGGCACATCGGTGCTGATGGCCGCCGGCGCGGTGTATGGGTGGGTGTCGAAGCCGCGGCGGTAGGGATCCGAGGCGACTTAGGCGACCCCCAAAGATTGGCGAATCGCGTTGGCGACGGTGTGTCGTCATCGAATCGTTCTTGTAAAATCCGCGATCGGCATACGCCGCTCGATCGCTTGGTGCGGCCTTCGTTGTTGGTGTATCAACCATCCTTTGCTACTGAACGTTTTCTCGATCGGAGAGCGGGGTGTGGGCGAACTGTCGCAAGTAAGGGATTTTCGCCGCGGATGGACGCAGATGCACGCCGATATTGCGGGGGTGGATCGGATTTCGAGGGTCGTTATCGGCTGCGCATTCGGGGTTAGGAACGGGCTGGGTGCCGGTTCCGCGGAGACGATTTGTGAAAATGGCTTGGCCCATGAATTGGGCAAGGCTGGTCTGGCGGTCTTGTAGCAGCAGGCGGTCGCTGTTCATTATGACGGTATCGTCGTTGGCGATTATGTGGCCGACTTGCTGGTTGGCGATAGCATCTTGGTTGAATTGAAGGCGGTTCGCACGCTCGACAAGGCGTATATGCATCGATTACCTGACGGCGACCGGGTTGCATGTGTGTCCGTTGCTCAATTTCGGTAGTGCTCGCTTGGAGGTCCAGCGAATAGTCCACGATCTTCCAGCCAGCACACGGCATCTGCGTGCATCTGCGTACATCCGCGGCTAATATTCCTTGCTGTCTTGGATGCAACCGGTCGGAAGCTGGATCGGACGGCGTGTCGCGGCAGCCGGCGGTTGCCGGAGGCGTGCGGCGATAGACGACGCGGACAGGCATGAGACTTCCGCGTTGACGCGATAGTCTTTGGGCCGCTGGTATTAGCCGCTTCGATGGACGCACGATCAGCGGCGAGTGTCCGTCGAGGAATTTGGTAACGAGTTGGAAAAAAGGCTTACTCTCTCCCGTCATGGCCGCGTGTGGCGCGGCCATCCGCGCTTCTGCCGTCCGTGCGAAGATGGCCGGAACGAGCCCGGCCATGACAAATAGGCAACATCGTGTTCCGCCACTACCGTACGCTGAAAGCGTAGCGGCTTCCGTTAAACGATTCGTTTCTTTCGCCGTGACCCTATAGCTACTGCGCTGCCTCGATTTTCACTTGGTTCGTGTTGTAGGTTGTCGCCCCGCATGGCGCGGAGCGATCCGTGGTCAGCACGTTGGCGCAACCGCGCGAGTCAGCTCCATCGGCGCCGGGCGTGTACCATGCGCCTTCCTTGATGGAGACGACGCCCGGCGCGATGCGATCGGTGACTTGCGCCGGCAGCACCGTCGCGCCGATATCGTTGAACACCCGCACGTTCTGGCCGTCCACGATCCCGCGTTCGGCTGCGTCGTTCGGATGCATCCACACTGTATCGGGGTCCACCTTCCCCAAACGTTCCTGATTGCCATGGATGCTGTGGGTCCGCGCTCGGGATTTCGGAGTGCACAGGCTTAGCGGAAATCGTTTCGTGTCGTCATTTGGCGCGAACCAGGTCGGGATCGGCGGGATCACGCCCAGGCCGTAGGGATTGGGGTTGGCCGCCAAAACCGTTGAGTATAGTTCGATCTTACCGGATGGCGTGGCGAAGGGTTGTTCGCCGCGGATTTGCGCCGCGAAGGCAACCGCGTCTTTCGGTGCGGCAAACCGCGCGACACCTTGCTCCGCGAACGCTTGGAAATCATCCACCGCGTCGGCGGTCAGGTCTTTCAGCCATGCGGCCTCGGACTTCGTGTTGTACCCGTTGATGCCGACCCGCCGCGACAGATCATCGAAGATATCGATGTCGTTGCGGCATTCGTACATCGGCTCGATCGCCTGCTTCATGTAGATCGCGTAGTGCCCTGCCCCGGCCCAAGGAACGTGAACGTCATTGCGTTCCCAAAAGGTCGTCGCCGGCAGCACGATGTCGGCCATCCGCACGGTCGGGGTCATGAAGTGGTCCTGCCCGACGATGAACTCCACCTTGTCCAACGAGGCCGCCATCTTCCCGGCGTTCGGGCACTGGTTGAACAGATCACCCCCGGCGGAATAGATCATACGGATATCGGCCGGATAGCCACCCGCCTTGCCGTGCGCGAGCAAGTCCGCCAGCAAAGGCGACGCAACTTTCGACTCAATCGGATTTTTCCCAATCGGCAGGCTCCTGATTCCCGCTCGGCCGGTCGCCCCGTTGCTGACGCCCGACCCGCCGCCGCTGACGCCGACATTCCCGGTGATCGCCGCCAGGGCATAGACCGCGCGATGGAACTGCTCACCGAACACCGTCCGGCCGCCGGCATAGCCCGCCTGGATCGCGGCTGGCTTCGTCGTCGCGAATTCAATCGCAAGACGCCGGATCGTTGCGGCCGGGATGCCGGTGATCGCCGCCGCCCATTCCGGCGTTTTCGGCTGGCCGTCGTTCAGGCCCATCAGATAGGACCGATAGGAAGCGCCTTCCGGTACCGGCCCCTCGTCCAACCCCAGCACATGCCGGTCGCAAAACGCCTGATCGTGCAGGTTTTCCGATACGATCACGTAGGCCATGGCGATCAACGCCGCTGCGTCAGTCGATGGCCTGATGAACACATGCTCATCGGCCAGTTGCTTGCTGGTCATGGTCACCCGCGGATCGATGCAGACGATACGGGTGCCGTTCTTCCGGGCGTGCTTCAGGTATTGCATCGTTCCGGTGCCGAAGGTGCCGTCCCCCGGGCTCCAGCCCCACATCAGGATCAGTCTGGAATTCGCGAAATCCGTCGGTTCCCGCCCGGCCGATTTGTAGTCTTTCTCGCCATAGGTGATGCGAACGGAAAACACCTCCGCCTCGGCCGACATGTTGGACCAAAGATCGGTGCAGCCGCCGAACATGTACAGGAAACGTTGCGCGGCCACGCGTCCGTGCAGCATCGACTGGCTGCCGGTGCGGGAGGCATCCAGGATCGCGGCATTGCCGTAGGTTTCGCGGACACGCAGCATTTCGCGGGCCACGGTATCCAACGCCTCATCCCAGGTGATCCGTTCATACTGTCCCGAACCACGGGGGCCGGTGCGGCGCATCGGGTATTGCAGCCGATCGGGATGATAGGTCCGCTCGATCTGCCCCACGCCGCGGGCACACGCCGGCAAGGGCGGATGGTCCGGGTTCCAGCGGCGCGCGTCGGTGGAAATGTGAACGATCCTGCCATCCCGCACATGGGCGTTGACCACGCAACGGCCGCCGCAATTATGGCCGCAAGTGCTGGTGACCACCGTTTCGCCGGGCTTTGCGGCGGCGCGTGGGGCTTCATAGATCGTTGCGCTCAAGGACGGGCTCCAGCCTGTTGTATCGCGCGCCAGACACGTTCGGGCGTGGCGGGCATATCGATGTGGGTGACGCCGAGCGGGGCGAGGGCGTTGAGTATGGCGCTGATGATGGTCTGCGGGGCGGCAATCGCTCCGGCCTGGCCCGAACCTTTTACTCCCAGCGGATTGGCTTTGGTCGGAACGCCAATCAGGGTGATGTCCAGGTCGGGCAGGTCCATCGCGCGCGGGATTTGGTAGTCCATGAAAGAGCCGCTGAGCAGTTGCCCGGAATCCGGATCGTAAACCACATGTTCAGTTAGCGCTTGGCCGATGCCCTGGGCGACACCGCCCTGCACCTGACCGATCGTCAGCAGGGGGTTGATCAGCGTGCCGTAGTCATCGACGGCGGTGTAGCGATCCAGCGTAACCTGCCCTGTTTCGGGGTCGATCTCAACTTCGGCGACATGGCAACCGTTGGGGAACGTGATGAGGTCCAGCATGTTCCAGACATAGGTATCGAGGCTGGTATCTTGCGCAACGGTCAGCAAATCGACGGACAGATCGCCGGCGTAATAGCGCCCATCGCGGAAAATTACTGACTGGGCCTGCAACAGGCGGGCGGCTACTGGTTTACCCTTGTCGATGACCTGTTGCGCTGCGTTGAACAGTGCCGCGCCGCCCATGTGCATGGAGCGCGCGCCGCCGTGTCCATTGCCCTCGGCGATTTCCGCTGTATCAGCCTGGATGTAACGAAACCGATCGATCGGCAGGCCCAGCAGATCGGCGGCGATTTGGGGATAGGCTGTCTCATGCCCCTGCCCGTTGCTTTGCGTGCCAACCAGAATGGTGACCACACCATCATCGCCAAAACGGATTTCCGCGCCCTCGTTCGGCGCACCGCGCGCGGTTTCCAGGAAGCAGGCGACGCCGACGCCACGCAGCAGCCCCCGGTTTTCGCTGGCCGCCCGCCGCGTGGCAAAGTCCGCGTGATCCGCCAATACCAGAACGTCGTCGATGTTGGCGGCGAAACGGCCGCAGTCCACGACCGTGCCGAGCGCCTTTTGGTATGGAAACGAGGCGATCAGATTGCGCCGCCGCAGATCGATCGGATCGAAGCCGCACTGGGCGGCGGCTTTGTCGATCAACCGCTCAATCAGATAATTCGCCTCGGGCTTGCCAGCGCCGCGATAGGCGTCGATGGGCGCGGTATTGGTGAAGTTCGCCCGCACATCCATGAAGATCGCCGGGATGACATAGCCGCCGCCCATCGCCGCCGCCGGGGCGTTGGTGGAACTACCAGGACCGCCACCGGACATATAGGCACCCAGCCCCGCGACGGTGTTGACGTCGAGCGCCAGGAAACGCCCGTCCGCATCCAGCGCCAGACGCCCGCGCGAGACATTGTCCCTGCCTTGGGCCGCGGAAACAAAATCTTCCGCCCGGTCTTCGACCCATTTTACCGGCCGCCCGAGCCGCCGCGCCGCCCAAAGCAACAGGACCCATTCCGGATACAGGCAGTTCTTGATGCCGAACCCGCCGCCGACATCGGGGGCGGAAACGCGAACCGCTTCACGCGGGCAACGGAAAATGTCCCGGGCAAGCTGGTCGCGAATGGCATGAACACTGGCGGCGGAGACGAACAGGTCGAACACCCCGTCGTGCCAGCGGCCAATCGCGGCGCGCGTTTCCAGTGGTGCGATAATCAGGCGGTTGTTGACCACCTCGATATCGACGACATGCGTCGCCCTGGCGATCGCGGCCTGCACGGCGGCGGCATCGCCACGTTGAAAGCGGAACGATTCGTCCAAACTGTCGGTGGCATCCACAACGCAGGGCAATGTCGTGTAGTCCACGACCACCTGTTCCGCCGCATCCCTGGCGGCGACAGCGGTTTCGGCGACCACAAAGGCAACCGGATCGCCGACAAACCGCACCCGCGCGTTGGCCAGCGCCGGACGAGGCGGCACGATCATCGGCGCGACTGTCGCCACCGCCGTCGCGCACGGCAGAACCCCAAGATCGGCTATATCGGCATATGTATAGACACTCAGGACGCCGGGCATCGCCAACGCCGCCGCCGTATCGATTCGATCGATCGTCGCATGGGCGTGGGGCGACCGGATCACGTGGCCCCAGGCCTGCCCTTCATCGTTTACATCGTCAACGAACACGCCACGCCCGGTCAGGAAACGCAGATCTTCCAGCCGGCGCGTGGATTGTCCGATGAACGCCATTTACAGTCCGAGCTTACTGGTCAGGCCGTAACCCGCTGCCAGTTCCTTGATCTTGTTCCAGGTGGAGTCTTCAACCGGCACGCCGTTCTTGCGGCGGTCCTGCTCTTTCTTGAACTCGATTTCGCCGGGATAGTAAACCTCGGTGAAACCCTGCGCCGGCGGCGTGGCCTTCAGGTATTGCGCGAACTCGGTCACTTCCTGCTTGAACACGCCAAGGTCGCGGAAGGCCGCGACATTGAACACCGCGATGAAGCAGCCATCGTTGTGCCGCCCGGTCGGTTCGACACCGAACCCAAGCCCGGTCAGCAGCCCCGACAGGATTTCAACGATCGCGGCAAGCCCGGTGCCCTTATAGCCCTCGGTGCCGCCCAGCGGCAGCAGTGCGCCGCCAGCTTTCAGCACGCGCGGATCGTTTGACGGCTTGCCCTCGGCATCGATCAGCCAGCCGCTTGGCACCTGGTCGCCACGCGCGGTCGCCACGTTGATCTTGCCGGCAGCGGCGGCGGAGGTCGCCATGTCGAACACCAGCGGGCCATCCAGGTTCGACGGAATGGCAAAGCAGATCGGATTGGTGCCCAACCGAGCCTTGGCGCCGCCGAAGGGGGCGACGTGTTTGGGGCTGCGTCCAGAATCGGCGGTAATCATGGCGATCATACCGTCACCTGCCGCGATCAATGGGTAGCTGGCGAGGCGGCCGATATGGCTTTGACGGAACACGGTTGCGGCAGCAACATTCTGCTTCTTCGCCTTTTCGATCGTGTAGCGCATCGCGCGGTCTGTCACCGCGTAGCCAAAACCCCAGTTGCCGTCGATCACGGTCGTGGTCGGGGTTTCCTGCGTGATCGTCCACGGCGCCTGCGGAACGATATGGCCAGCCTTGATGCGGTCGATATAGGTCGGGATCAAAATGATGCCGTGGCTGTCATGCCCAACCAGGTTGGCGCCGATATTGTAGCGGGCAACGACCGCCGCTTCCTCCTCGGAAGCGCCGGCTGCAATCAGCAGGCCCTTGGCGATCTCGATCAGGTGTTCCGCGCTTACGTTGGGCATGGACTTTCTCCCCAGATTTTCCTGGCGACCACGCTAACCCAGCCCCGGACTGTTGGCCAGAACGCGGAAACCGGCCTAACGTCCCCTCATCAAGGGAGAGCGAACAATGGCAAGCAAATCGAATGTCTATGCCGGCGTAGCCGGGTATGTCGGCCGCGCGGATCAGAAGGGATCGGTGGGGGTGTTTTCACGGCAGGCGGAGAGCGGCCGGTGGGAACATGTGCTGAAGGATATCGAGACCTACACAGTCAATATCCACCCCACGAACCCGAACGTCGTGTTCGCCGGAACCGCCGACGGCGTGTACCGCAGCACCGACCGGGGCAAGTCTTTCCAGCGCACCGACTTCCCCGACACGAAGCAAATCTGGTCGTTCCTGGTCGATGCCAACGACCGGAACCTGGTGTATGCTGGCGGCTCCCCCATCAGCATGTATCGCAGCGAGGACTGTGGGGAGACGTGGCGCGAACTGCCGAATCCCGGGATGCCCGACCGGGCGGTGATGCCGTTCGCCTGCCGCGTGATGCGGATGGCGCAGCAGCCGAACAAACCCGGTACCATCTTCGCCGCGCTGGAAGTCAACGGCGTAATGAAGACCACCGACGGCGGCGAGAGCTGGACCGATTGCAGCACCGACCTGATCCGCCTGGCACAGCAGCCGCACCTGAAAAGCAAGATCGTCAGCGATACCTATAACGAGGGCATGCTGGACGGCCACGCGATCGCCATCAGCCCGGCCGATCCGAACAAGGTGATCCTGGCGGTCCGGATGGGGCTATTTGAAACCGAGGATGGCGGCCAGACCTGGCAGGATATGGAACTCGGGCGCTTCTCGCCGACGACCTATGGGCGGGACATCAAGGTTTCGCCACAGGACGGCAACACGCTGTACGCGGCACTCAGCGTGGCGGCCGCGAGCAAGGACGGGGCGATTTATCGCAGCACCGACAAGGGCGCCTCGTGGAAACGTTTCGACAAGGTGCAGGTCCACGGCACGATCATGTCGGTCGCACTGCACAACACCGACCCTGATCAGGTCTATATCGGCGCGCGTTACGACGGTGAGATCTACGGCACCGAGGATGGCGGGGCGACGTGGAATTCGCTGCCGCTGCCGTCCGGGGTCAAGGATATCTACTCCGTCGCCGTGGGGTAAGGAAGCTGATCCGGCCGGGCGTTTCCGCACCCGGCCGGGGTTTGCGTCAGACCTCGGGCTGGAACCCCAGGATACGGGCGAAACGCTCGCGGTAGGCCGGCCAGACCTCGGGATTCAGCAGACGCGGCGGCTTCTTGCCATCCAGGATGTCCAGCATCTGCTCCGCCGCGATCCTGGCGATGTTGTGCCTGGACTGCCGGGTGATGCCGGCGGTGTGCGGGCTGACCACCACGTTGTCATAGTGCAGCAGCGGATGATCGGACGGCGGCGGCTCATCCTCCCAAACATCCAGGCCCGCACCGGCAATTTGCTTTGCTGTCAGCGCCGCCGCCAAAGCCGCCTCGTCATGAATGCCGCCGCGCGCCGTGGTGATGAAGTAGGCATGCTTCTGCATCGTCGCGAATTGGGCCGCACCCATCATGCCCCGCGTCTCGGCCGTGTGCGGGCAGTTGATGGAGACGTAGTCAGCGACTTTCAGCATCTCCTCCAGCGTCGCGGCCTTTTCGGCGCCCTTGGCGGCAAGCTGTTCGGCGGTCTGATACGGGTCATAGGCAATGACGCGCATCTGGAACAGGCCCTTGCACAGTTCGGCGACGCGGGTGCCGACATGGCCCAGACCGATGATGCCGATGGTGCGGCCCTGGACGTCGTCGCCCATGAACTCGATGCGCTTATACGGCGCGCCGGCGCGCATCGCATGGTCGGACTGAACGATGCGCTTGGACAATGTCAGCATCATCGCCATGACGTGTTCGGCGACACCTTCCTTATTACCGCCGGCCTGGTTCACCACCGCGACCCCCGCGGCCGTGGCGTCGGCCAGGCTGACCGTGTCGAACCCGGCGCCATTGGTGGACAGCACCAACAGGTTCGGGCAACGGCTCAACAGCGGCGTATAGCCCTGTAGCTTCATCACCAGTTCCTGCCGGCTGCTGCCGATCTGGTACGCATGGGCCTGCGCCAGGATTGGTTCCGCCTGCGCGTCCGGGGTCTCATTTTCAAGCTTGTCCACGTGGATGTCGGGGCGCTTGGCCAGGATCTCCAGATACACGGGGGCAGCGACATTGTTCACGTAGAACACGCGCTTGGTGTTGGGCGCCATTGTTGGCCTTTCATGGGACGGTTATCGTCCGTCGCCATTACCCAAACTCGCTTCGGTGGGCAAATAGGAGGGATCGTCATGAGTGTTTCCGGCAAAGTGATTCTGATAACCGGTGCCGCCCGCGGCCTCGGCTTCGAATACGCTCGGGCGCTGGGTCAGGCCGGCGCGCACATCGTCGCGGGCGATGT
Organism: Acetobacteraceae bacterium; assembly: GCA_003506895.1. GTDB lineage: Bacteria > Pseudomonadota > Alphaproteobacteria > Acetobacterales > Acetobacteraceae > Rhodopila. The sequence goes on from DNXO01000001.1 coordinate 95,341, forward strand.
CTCCGACTGCGCCGACGCCGCTTCGGCCGCGGGAAACAGGGCATTCGGCGTGCATCTGGACGTCACCGACGTGGCCTCGTGCGACAGCATGGCGGAACGGGCGATGGAGACGTTCGGCCGGATCGACGGGCTGGTAAACAACGCCGCGCTCTATGGCTCGCTGCGCGGCGGCCGGTTCAACCTGATCGCGGAAACCGACTGGGACGCCGCGATGGCGGTGAACGTCAAGGGCATCTGGAACTGCTGCAAGGCGGCGGTCCCGGGCATGCGCCAATCAGGCGGCGGATCGATCGTCAACATCGCGTCATTGGCCGCAACCTATGGAATGCCGTTCGCGCTGCACTATACGACCTCGAAAGCCGCGGTGATCGGCCTGACGCGCGGTTTGGCCCGCGAACTGGGGCGGGACTCCATCCGCGTCAACGCCGTCGCACCCAGCGCGGTGCTGACCGAGGGTACAGCGGAATTCTTCGGCGAAAAGATGGACCGGGGACTGGAGGTCATCCGCGCCGGTCAGTCGATCCAGCGCACGCTGGAGCCGGCGGACCTTGTGGGCACGATCTCTTGGCTGCTGGGCGATGGCAGCCAGTTCGTTACCGGGCAGACGATCGCGGTGGACGGAGGAACGGTGCTGCTTTGACCGGTTACTCGCAGACCGGTTTCGATTTCCCGCTACCGTAACCGATCAGTCCGTCGGGCTCCGGACAATGCACGCCGATGGTGATCGTCAGGCCTGCCGCCGCCGGGGTGGTGTCCGCTTGCGGCGGCTGGAGCGTGTCTCCCATTCCGAACGCGACAAGGTATTGCTCGACGTTCCGGACCCGGGTTTGGCGCTGATCATCCGGGAGTGTCGTCGTATCCGCGACCGCAACCCGCATCAGGCTGGGGTCCAGAAATCCCTGGATCACACCAGCTCTTGGGTCGGGATATTTGTCGTCGAACGCGAGGGGGCCATTCGGGAACATGGTCGGGTTCAGCAGCGTCACCCGTGCCCCATCCGGCAGGCCTTGCACCACCGCTCGGCCGGCCGCCACGTCGGGGGCCAGACTGCTTTCAAGGCGTTGGTCGAGAAGCCGAGCGGTGCGCTGTTGCGGGGTTGGGCCGCAGGCTGCGAGGAAGGTCGCCGGAAGCAGAACAACGGCTATGCGGTACATGATCCAGCTAACTCCTGCTCTGATAAGTAGGATGTTCCCTCAACTGTTGCTCGGCTCAAAGGGTGGCCCGGTTCACGAAACCGCCAAGTCCGCTCCGCCCCGCGTTCAATCTTCCAGGCGGAAGCCGGCTTTCATGGTCACCTGATACTGGCCCACCTTACCGTCCGCGACCTGACCGCGCACCTGCACAACCTCAAACCAGCCGAGATGGCGGATCGTGGCAGCGGCCTTTGCGATCGCATTGTCGATGGCCTTGGTGACGCTTTCTTCGGACGAACCGACAAGTTCGACGACCTTATAGACCTGGTTCGACATTGGAGGACTCCCTGTTGCAGTTCGGCCAAGACCTTAAGGCCGGCCATCACTTCGCGAATTGCACGAAGTCGCGAGGGTTCCATCTGAAGGCCGTTTCAGCCTTCTCATCGGCGGGGAAAAGCCTGTAACCAGCTACGGCGAGCAAACATCGCCGTTATTCCGACTTAATAATGGACCGATCCGCGCCACCCTGATTTTCGGAGGTAGCCTTGTACGCAGCCATTCGTCAGGCCAAAGCCAAGCCCGGACACGCCGAGGAACTCGCCCGCACGATCAAGGAAGGTGCGATCCCGATCATCAGCGATGTGCCAGGCTTCATGGCCTACTATGTCGTCTATGCGCCGGATGACACCGTGACCGCGATCAGCATCTTCGACAATGCCGCCGGCGCCGAGGAATCCAACAGGCGTGGCCTGGCCTGGATCGAGAAAAATCTGACTCCACTCATGACCGGGGCCGCCACGGCTGTCGCTGGACCGGTGATCGTGCATACTCTCGCCTGAGCTGGAGGGTCGGCTCTGCATAGTGGTGGGGGGAACAAGGACAGTGGCACTGGATCTCGACGCTTACTGTGAGCGTATTCAGTGGCTTGGTGGCACCAGTCCGACGCTGGAAACCCTGGCTGGGCTGATGCGCGCCCATATGGCCGCGATCCCGTTCGAGAACCTGGACGTGTTGCTGCGCCGGCCGGTTCGGCTTGATGTGGACAGCCTGCAGGCAAAACTGGTCGGTGCGCGGCGCGGCGGTTACTGCTTTGAGCATGCAAGCCTGTTCGCGGCAGCGCTGGAGGCGATCGGGTTTCAGCCAGCCCGCTGCGCCGGCAGGGTCGTGCTGTTCGCGCCGAGGACCGACGTGCCCCGGGATCATATGTTTCTAACGGTGCCGGTTGGGGACGTGACCTACGTGGTCGATCCCGGGTTCGGGCCGTTCGCGCCACCGGGGCCAGTGCCCTTGGTCGAGGGACGTCAGGACGGGGCGACACACTGGATGGAGCGCGACGGAAGCCTTTGGGCGCTGCACGTCTCGCGCGGCGCGGATGCCCCCGCAATGGGATGGGTCTCGACGATGGAGCCGGAAAATGCGGTCGATTTCGAGGTATCCAATCATTACATCGCCACCCATACGGCATCGCCGTTCATGAACTGGATCATGATGAGCGCGGTGACGCCGGAGGGACGGGTCAACGTCATGAACCGGGACGTGACGATTTTGACGGGGGCGGAGAGCCGGTCCGTGACCTTGGCGGATCGAACGGCGTTGCGGGGATTGTTGCTGGAGCATTTCGGGTTTGATTTGCCGGAGGTGGAAACGGTGATGGTGCCGGCGGTGCCGGAGTGGGGCTAGCGTTTTGCTCTTTTCTATTTACCGCGTCTGACAATTTCATTCCCGTCCATCGGTATGAAACATAATATTTGACGACGGCCTTTGCTCTCATGCACCGCAAAGCACTATCAACCGCGGATGAACGCCGATTCACGCAGATGTCCCGTGTGAATTCTCAGGCCGTTCGCAGCGCGCCCGATATCCAGGATCGACTTCCTATTCTTACTTGATCGGCGTGGATCCGCCGTTGAAATGGCTTGCGCTATTTGACGCCTCTCTGACCGCAGTCGTATCGCTCAAACCAAGCGCCCTTACCGCCCCTTCCGCGCGATGAAGTCCGGAAACGCATCCTCCGCCTTCGCCCCGCGCATGACATGTGTGGTGTAGTCTTTTTCCGCCGCCCACTGACCCTGCAGGTCCTGTCCAAGCTGTTGCAGCAGCAACGACTTTATACCCATGACCGCACCACGATGGTTGCCAGCAATCATCCTCGCCAGCCACATCGTCTTCGCGCGCAGCTCCGCCCGAGGGACCAGATGGTTCAGCAGGCCGATGCGATAGGCTTCCTCGGCTTCCACCACGCGGGCGCTGAACAGCAGTTCCTTCGCCATCGGCCAGCCGACCTGATTCGGCAGCGTCCATGTGCTGTTGATCCGGCCATAGGCGGCGGCGAGGAAGCGGAATTTGGTGCCCTCGCACCCAACGCGCATATCCAGGCTGGAGGACAGGACCGCGGCGCCGCCGTAGGCCAGGCCGTTCATCATCCCAATGGTGGGTTTGCGGCTCGTGCTGATCTCATACGCTCGGCGCGGGTCGCTCATCGCGTCCAGTTGTTCCTGCGTGTAGGTGCGGTCGTCAGAGCGTTGCTCGTGGATGTCGCCACCGGCCGAGAAGGCTTTTTCGCCGGCGCCGGTGATGACGATGCAGCCGATGGTGTCGTCGGCGTCCAGGGCTTTCACCGCGTCCGCGAGTTCGGCGTAAAGCTTGCGGTTCATGGCGTTCAGGACGTCGGGGCGGTTCAGGGTGATGGTGCCGACGCCATCTTCGCGATCCAGCAGAATGTGTTCATAGGCCATTGATGGTTCCTCCCGCGCTGAAAGCTGCCACGGCAGGTTGGTAATGTCCTAATCGCCCCCCTGCGGCGCTCGGAACCCGCCAACCCCGCGTTCGATCTGCGTGACATGACGCGGCCGGAACCCGGTGGGATCGGTCAGGCCGCAGGCGTGGGCAATGATCTCGACCTCCTGCCGCATCTGGATCGCGTAGTTGGCGACCCTGGTGGCCTTGTCGGTGGGATCAAGACCGGCGATCAAGGACGGGACGGAAGCGGTGACGCCGGTGGGACAATGGCCCGATCCACATTTCATCGCCTGGATGCAACCCAGGCTAAACATGAACCCCCGAGCGGAGGAGACGAAGTCGGCGCCCATGCACAAGGCCCAGGCGACCTTGTCGGGGGTGATAAGCTTAGCCGACGCAACGATCCGGATGCGGTCCTGCAGGCCGTGCCTTTCCCGGGCGGCGGCGACCAACGGAAGCGCCAGAGTGATTGGCAGGCCGACATAGTCGATCAGGGCGGAGGGCGCGGCGCCGGTGCCGCCCTCGCCACCGTCGATCTGGATATAGTCGGGGCAACCCTCGGGGTGGGCGATGCAGTCCTCGAACCAATTGTCCAGAAACTCGGTGTCACCGGCGACAAATTTCACGCCCACGGGTTTGCCGGTGACCCCACGCACCCGCTCGACGAACTGGCCTAGTTCGCGGACGTTGCCGATGTCGTGGTGACGGTTCGGGCTGATGCTGTCGCGGCCTTGGGGAATGCCGCGAATGGCGGCGATCTCGGCGGTGACCTTGGCGCCGGGCAGGATTCCGCCTTTCCCCGGCTTGGCGCCCTGTGCCAGTTTCACTTCGAACATGCGGACGTTTTCATGCGCGGCGATCTCGCGCAGCTTGTCCTCGGACAAGGTGCCGTCCGGGTTGCGGACACCGTATTTCGCTGTGCCCATCTGCATGATGATGTCGCAACCGCCTGACAGATGGGCCGGGGCAAGACCGCCCTCGCCCGTCGCCATCCATATGCCGGCGACTTTGGCGCCGCGCGACAGTGCGGTGACGGCGGCGGGGCTCAGCGCGCCATAGCTCATGCCGCTGATGTTGAAGAAGGTGCGTGCGATGTATGGCTGCCGGCAGGCGCCGGGGCCTTCACCGATGCCGATCTGCTTGCCGGGGTATGGGCGTTTTTCCTCGTCCAGCACTGGAAAGGCGGCGTTGCGGAAGACAAACGAGGGCACGTTCTCGCTGCCGAAGCTGCGAAGGTTGGAGACACCCTTGGCGGAGCGGTACACCCAACCCCGTTCCAGCCGGTTGAACGGACGTTCGGCCCAGTCCGGCAGGTACTGATACTGCCGCATGTATTCGCCGAGCGTTTCGGCGAAATAGCGAAAATAGCCAATGATCGGATAGTTGCGCAGGATGGTATGGGCGGTCTGCCGCTTGTCGTGGATGTAGAGCGCGGCGAGAGCCAAAAGAATGGCGGCAAGGATATCGAGCCCGAGCATCGTCGTTAACCTCCGCGGTACGGCGTGTCGTTGTGGACTATCGCCCTTGCCGAAGGGTTAACGGCGGATCGGCGGCATTTGTCCAGACTGGGTTCCATTACATTTCGGCCACGGGAGCATCAGGGCCGGATGACGCATCCGCATCAGCGCTTTATCGGATTGAACTTCGGAAGTAATGCGGACTCCCCATTCGGGATTCGTCCCCTGGCGACCGACCCGCGAACCGGCGCGACCGGCCGCATTCCGAATGCCGGCGGCAGATTGGTCGCAACTGGTTCGGGCCGGAACGGATCACCTGCCATGGATCGCGCCGAATCCCGTGGGAAGCCGGATGCAGCCTGGTGCTGGGACGGGCCGTCGCATTCGTCGCCCCCCTGCTCCGTCTCCAGGATCGCGGTCAGGTTCGGGGTCGCGCCGTCGCCGAACAAGCCTTCCGACAGGTCAACCGTGTCGCCGATCCTGACTTCAACGGCGATTGGGTCGATGATTCCGGCTTCGGTGAGGGCCGAGCCCGGATCCTCGCCGTCGGACACCAGAACGGCGGCGACGGAAATGCGGGCAAAGCTGGGGATCAGGTCAAGCGGATCGTCGTTCATACAGGGAGCGACCTCAAATATGTTCCCTATATGTTCTATGAAAAGTCGTTCGCCTTGGCAAGCAATTTCATTAGACCGCGGGCAGCCGCGGCCTAGCCGCCTAAGGATACGATGCGAAATAGCCGCTTCGATGGACGCA
>DNXO01000076.1:0-747 GCA_003506895.1 Acetobacteraceae bacterium
TCAGGAACCGAGTGGAAGAATAATCCAGAATTTTGCCCAACTCTCTCGCAGGTAGCCAAGCCCGAGGTCGTTTTGCCCGGCGTGGCAAGCCGCGTCATTGTTCAGGCAGAAATTGAGCGGGTCAGGATCGTAAAGGTCCGCTCATGACCACGTAAGGCAGGCTCTCATGAAGATCGTCCTTCTCGTCGTTGGTCTGCTATCTATTGCTGTCGGGCTTTTCTGGTTCGGACAAGGGGCGGGATTACTCTCAGGGCCGCACAATGCGGTGCTGATCGACGCGGGCGCGGGCGCCGCTGCCATGGGCATCGGCGTCGTCTGGTTCGCGCTGCGGTAGCCGGAGCCTCACGATTCGTTTCCAGGGCCGGCCGCCATTAAACGGGACCGTGCTGGTCTTTCCTTCATCATCGAGAAGCGCGCGAAGTTTTGTCAGCCCCACATAGGCCGCGCAGCTTATCAACGTCGCTTCTGCTTCTTGGCAGATGGCGACATTTCGCGGCATAAGCCGCTCGCTATCGGAGTCATAGTGGACGTCGAGCAAGCCGCTCCGGTCGATCCGTGAATGCGGGACTCACCGCTGGAGAAGTGGCATTGCGCTCCGTAGGGTCACAAATGCAAGGCGAGTGATTTGCCCGGCGGGCTGTCAGGCGATTTGCCTGTCCAGCCCCGCCGCAAAAAATATTTTGCTTTGTCGCGACCCCAAATCACCCGCATCTTTCGCATTATCCCGCCTCGATAAGAGGGGCGCTT
>DNXO01000076.1:1049-4208 GCA_003506895.1 Acetobacteraceae bacterium
TTGGGTGCGGGATGCGATGGACGCCGACGGCGCTTTGACGAATGCGCCTGAGGCGGACGGCGAAGTCGTGTGGTCCCGACGCCCCGACGCTGGCGTCAAGTTCTCGAGAAGCAAGCTTCTTGGGGGCGACGGTGGCAAGAAAGCCCGGTCACCGAGGAGAGCTCGAAGCAAGCCGTTAAAACCATTGCGCAGGGAAGGCCGGATGTTTCCGGCGTACCTGTGGTGACTACCGTGTGCTTTCTACCCATGCACACGGGCCGCGGGTGCAATGGGCACCCGGCTTTCCCTGCGCCCTCCGATTTCGAGGGGCAAAGGTCGTGCAAGGCCCCGGGCGCGCTCCGTGTCGCGGGAAGGCGGATTTGCGTGAGCTCTTTGAAATTTGAATCCATCCACGTCGTCCCGCTTCCGCGGGGATGACCATCTGACAGAAGCCGTCTTGGAAACGAATATCTGTTTGAAATTGAATCGGAACGCTGTTTCGTCGTTCAGACATTTCGCCGGTACGGTGATGCGACTACGCCGCCTTCGATTGCACCGTATCGCAGAATTCGGCGAGGCGATCGGCGAGCCGCAGCGTGGCCGGGCTGGCATCGGGTGAAGCCACCAATGCCACTTCGGTACGGTCGATCGGCGAAAAACCATCCCTGGCGGTCAGTACGCGATGGTCGGCCTGGATCGACATCTCCGAAAGAATACCCAGGCCCATGCCGGCGGCGACCGCGGCCTGGATGCCGGCAAGGCTGGAACTGCTATAGGCCATGTGCCACGTCCGTCCGGTGGTTTCGAGCGCGTGGATCGCGCCTGCCCGATACAGGCAGCCGGCGGGGAAACCGATCAGCGGCACCGAGCCTGTGCGCGTATCGCGAGGGTGACTCTTGCTGGTGACCCAGTGCACGCGTTCCGGCCACACCGCGATGCCGCCTTTTTCGCCGGCCGCGCGCTTGAACAGCGCGAGATCGAGATCGCCGCGTTCGAGATCGCGCTTCAGATTGGCGCTTTGATCGGCGCGGACGTCGAGCCGCAGGGTCGGATGCGAGCGCGAAAACGCCGCCAGCAATTTCGCCAGCCGGTAGGCGGCGAAGTCCTCAGGAACGCCGAGCCGCACCGCGCCCTCATTGCCCGGCCGGGCCAGCACGTCGCGGGCTTCCTCCGCCAGCGCCAACAGCCGCCGCGCATAGGACAACAGCCGTTCGCCGGCTTCGGTCGGCGTCACGTCCTTGCCACTGCGGTTCAACAGCGGTTGGCCGATGTCGTCTTCCAGCCGCTTGATCTGCTGGCTGACGGTGGACTGGGTGCGATGGACCCGTTCGCCGGCGCGGGTGAAGCCGCCGGAATCGACCACGGAAACGAAACTGCGCAACAGCTCAAGATCGAGCATGGGAGGCCTATTTGTTTTTCCACTGGATATAAGTCTAACATTTAATTTCCAAATATCAAGGCGCGGACCTACATCGGCGGAACAGGGAGAGTCTCCATGTCGCTTGCCCCATCCGCCGCGGTTCCCCGCGCCGCCTTCAATCCGCTGCCGCTCTACGTCGGCCTGTTCTGCCTGCTCTGGAGTTTTGCCTTTGTTGCGAGCAAGATCGGCGTCACCAATTGTCCGCCGCTCATCCTGCTCACGGCACGGTTTTCGCTGGCCGGGATTCTCATTCTTGGCGTTTCGGCGTTGCGACGCGATGTGTGGTCACTGTCCTGGCGCGATACCCTGGTATTTGCGGTCCTCGGCATTGCCAACAACGCGCTGTATCTCGGCCTCGCCTATACCGGGATGCAGACCGTCTCCGCTGGCCTCAGTGGCCTCATCGTCAGCGCCAATCCGGTGTTCACCGCCGTGCTGGCTGCACTCCTGCTCGGAGAGCAACTCACCTGGCGCAAGGTTGCCGGGCTTCTGCTCGGCGTCATCGGCGTCGCCTTCATCGCCTGGCATCGCATGTCGGTCGGCACCGACAGTCTGCATGGCATCCTGTTCACGCTTGCTGCGCTGGCGTCGATCGTGGCCGGCACCATCCTGTTCAAACGGCTGGCGCCGAAGGGCAGCCTCTGGATCGGCAACGGCGTGCAGAACCTGGCTGCCGGTGCCGTGCTGCTCCCGTTCGCGCTCACGCTTTCGAGCGTCAACGACATCGTGCCGAGCGCATCGCTGATCGGAGCGTTTCTTTTCCTCACGCTGGGCGGGTCGATCCTGGCCTATCTCCTGTGGTTTCATCTTCTAAAAGTGTGTGGCGCGACCGCGGCGAGCGCCTATCACTTCCTGATGCCGCCGCTTGGCATGCTGTTCGCCTGGATGGTGCTGGGCGAGCACGTCGAAATCCGGGATCTGCTGGGAATCGTTCCGGTAGCGCTCGGCATCTATCTGGTAACGCGTCCCGCGACGTCATCTCCGCGAGTAACGAGGCTCACATGAATTCACTTCGCATTACCCTGATCGGCGGTCCTACCGCCCTGATCGAAATCGACGGCTTCCGGCTCCTCACCGATCCGACCTTCGACACGCCGCGGGCCTATCAATTGCCGCATGTCAAGCTTGAGAAACTTGCTGGCCCGGCGCTCAGCGCGGAGGCCATCGGCGAGGTCGATGCCGTGCTGCTCAGTCACGACCAGCACGCCGACAATCTCGATGATTCCGGCAGGGATTTTCTCGTCAAGGCCAAGCGCGTGCTGACCACGGTCGCGGGCGCAAAGCGGCTCGCGAACCACGCCGAAGGCATGGCGCCCTGGACGACGGCGGAACTGAGCGGCAGGGACGGGCAGTCGCTGACCGTCACCGCGACGCCCGCGCGCCATGGCCCCGCCGGGATCGAGCCAATGGCCGGCGACGTGATCGGCTTCGTGCTGTCTTCGGCGAATGGGAACAGCCGTCCGATCTACATCAGCGGCGATACGGTCTGGTACGATGGCGTGGCCGAGGTCGCGCGCCGTTTCAAGGCCGGGGTGGTGCTGCCATTCGCGGGCGCGGCGCAAACCCGCGGGCCGTTCCATCTTACCATGGATACCAACGACACCATCGAAACCGCGCGCGCATTTCCGGATGCCGTGATCGTTCCGCTGCACACCGACGGATGGGCGCACTTCCGCCAGAACGCGGGCGATCTGCGCGCTTCCTTCGATACGCTCGGGTTTGGCTCGCGCCTGAAACTTCTCGAGCCCGGCGTCGCCACC
>DNXO01000076.1:4565-4866 GCA_003506895.1 Acetobacteraceae bacterium
CCGTGACCAACCCATAGACAAAGCCATCCTGGCGGGCAGTCGTTGCGACGAACTGCTCGAAGCCGACCTTGACGATGTCGAACGCGGTTTCGGTTCGCGTGACCAATGCGCCGTCGGAAAACAGCTTGATCTCGACCTCATAGGTCCCGATCGGCACTTCCGCCGGAAGCGGAATCGTGGTGCGAAACAGCGTCGGCGTCAGGAATGTCACCGCGGAGGTTTCCTCGCGATACAGCCCGTGTTCGGCCCGTAGCCGCACGAAGGCGCTGCGGAACACATCGTTCGGCACGACGTCGGCGTA
>DNXO01000116.1:0-144 GCA_003506895.1 Acetobacteraceae bacterium
TGCCGCGGATGCGCACCTGCCGGCGCAGCGATTTCCAGTGAAAAAGTAACGCCGCCTTAGGATTTGCGGCGAGTTCGCGGCCCTTTTGGCTGGCGATATGGCTGTAGAACACGAAACCGGCGGCGTCATAGCCCTTCATCAGCA
>DNXO01000116.1:472-1564 GCA_003506895.1 Acetobacteraceae bacterium
TGGCCAGCGCCATGGCGTTGGGGTCATTGGGCTCGGCCTTGACGGCTTCGGCAAGCCATTCGTCGAACAGCGCAAACGGCTCCTCGGCCGCGGTAAAATCACCGGATGTTAAGGGTGTCGGGTGTTTGATGGAGGTCGTGTCCGTCATCTGGAGTTCCGAGTTGCGCCCGCCCGCGGCCCCAAGCGCGTTGCAGCCCCGTTACAGGTTCGCCCAATATAGGGCATGGGGACGCTTTGGCCTATCGCGGATCGGACCTGCGCGCGTATTGGCAGTGGTTCTGATCGGCATTGGCGCCAGCGGCTGCAGCCTTTCCCGTACCGACAACAGTTTCGCCAAATTGGGCGGCGATGTCACAGGCTCCACCGGCCCGGCGCGGCCAGGCTCGGCGGCGCCGACCGAAAGCGACCTCGCCTTTGCCCGCAACGCGGCATCCGACGTGCTGACCAGGGGCGACAAGGATGCCAGTCAGCCCTGGGAAAATCCCGAAACCGGCGCGCGGGGCTCGGTGACGCCGCTGGCCCAGGCTTATTCGTCGGAAGGGCGGACCTGCCGGGATTTCCTGGCAAGCTACGTCAACGGCCGTTCGGAAAGCTGGCTGCAGGGCGCCGCTTGTCGGACCGGCCATGGGCGGTGGGAAATTCATACGCTTAGGCCGTGGAAGCTGAGCTGAAGCGCGAACAATAGAAGTGGAATTTCGGCTTTGCCTGACAAACAACTTCAGCGAGCATGCTCTAAATCATTGAAAGGGTGTATGATCCTTTCGGCCAAATCGTTCATGCTCTGGTGGAACGTGATCAGCCCCGTTGCAAAAATGGCACGAAGCCCCCAAATGAAAAGCCAGTGGGCGCTTCGCCCGAACCTGACATTCGATTTCCCTGAAGGAGACCTGACGGATGCGCGACCCCTATGAGGTCTTGGGGGTGCCGCGGGGCGCCAGCGCTGCGGCGATCAAGAGTGCCTATCGTAAGCTCGCCAAGAAACATCACCCCGACAGCCAACAAGAACGATCCGAAGGCGGCTTCCCGCTTTTCCGAGATCAATTCGGCCAACGAGATCATCGGCGACGCGGAAAAGCGCAAGCAATTCGACCG
>DNXO01000116.1:1835-3086 GCA_003506895.1 Acetobacteraceae bacterium
GGCGAGATCGACGCCGAAGGCAAGCCGCGCTTCCAGGGCTTTCCCGGCGGCGGCGATCCGCGTGGGCGCGGGGGCGCCGGCGGCTTCGAAACCCATACCTTCCGCAGCGGTGGCGCGGGGGGCCAAGGCGGTTTTGAGGACATCCTCAACAGTATGTTCGGGGGGGCGGCTGCGCGCGGGCGCGGCACGCGTCCGGGCCCGGGCAGCACATTCGATTTCGATGCCGGCGGTATCGCGCTCGATCTCGATCTCAGCGTTGCCATGGCGGTGTCGCTGGAGGAGGCGGTCAAGGGGGCGGAGAAACGTGTCCGCTTGCCGACCGGCAAGGAGCTAAACGTCAAGATTCCCGCCGGCGTGACCTCCGGCCAGCAGATCCGGTTGAAGGGGCAGGGCGAAACCGCGCCCGGCCACCCGCCCGGCGATCTCCTGATTACGGTCAGCTTCGCGCCGCATCCCTTCTTCAAGGTCGAGGGAAGCGATCTGCGCCTCGATCTGCCGATCACGCTGTATGAAGCGGTGCTCGGCGGCAAGGTTCGCGTGCCGACGCCCGGCAGCGCGGTCGAGTTGTCAATCCCGAAGAACACCTCGAGCGGCAGGACCTTTCGCCTGAAAGGCAAAGGCTTGCCGAAACCCGGCGGTACCGGCGACCTGTTCGTCACGACCCGGATTATGTTGCCGGACGGGAACGATGCGGAGCTGGAGGCGTTGATGCACAAGTGGCGCGACGCGCAGCTTTACAATCCGCGCAGCGATTTTGCATGACCGGCTGCACCGCCGGAAAAAAGGCGCGGCCTCGACCTGGGGGACCAGCGCGGTACAAAACCCCGGTCGAGGCCGCTTGCGTCGATCGGCGGATCGAACGCGTGGTAATTTCTCGTGAGTACCTGGAGCGATATTGAGACGCGTCCATGTTCCAATTCCAGATTCTTGATGTCCGAATTTGGACGCAGCGTCCGGATGCGCATCCAGACGTCCTTCACCCGCCATTTTTCTCGGTTTGGTCGTAGACCTGCCGCGCTACCTGATTCAACCTCTCCTTGTCGGTAGGGCCGCTCAGCACGTAGCCGACGTCATCTTCGGACCAATACATCGCGCCCGAGTTCTCGGCCGCGGTGTAGCGCATCTGTGCGGTACCGGTTTTCGCGCGCGAGGCGTAAAGCGTGTAGCGTTCGCCCGAGGCGCTTTCATACATCAGGAAGGATGCGGGTCCGGCGGGGCCGGGCAATAGCCGTCCTCCGACGAGTTTCAGCC
>DNXO01000110.1 GCA_003506895.1 Acetobacteraceae bacterium
GCCGACGGCTTCCGTCAAACGACTCGTTTATTTCGCCGCGTATCCTAAAGGCAGCGAACGGCCGGGCACTCGTCTGTGCGTCTGTAATACAAGCCGTCTTGCCATCATGGCCGTCCTTCTGCTGAAACGGACCTTGGGGGACACATGAAGACACTGAACATCCTGGCGGCCGCGACGCCAATTTTCGTTCAGGCGGCGCCCGGTTCGGAGCCGCGGTAAGCGGAGGCGGGGTCGTCGCGGGAACGATTGCCTGCTCGGCCGTGGCTGCCACCCCTTGCACCGCCGCCTCGGCTGTCCTCCTTATTATCCCAATGTCCGCGACCCAAGACCCCCTCGCCCAACCCCACCCGCGCATCGCGGCCAACGTCATGCACTTCGCGCGCCTGCTGCGCCGCGCCGGGCTTCCTGTCGGCCCGGCCGAGGCGATCGCCGCGCAGGATGCGCTGACACGCATCGACCTGGCGTCCAAGACCCAGGCCCGCACTGCGCTGCGCAGCGCGATGATCCACCGCCACGAGCATCAGGATGTGTTCGACCAGGCGTTCGCGCTGTTCTGGCGCGACCCGACGGCCGCCGAACAGGCCGCCGCGATGGCGCTGATGGACGCCCAGAAAAAGCCCAAACCCGAACGCGCGCCGCCGGCCTCCCGCCGTGTCGCCGAGGCGTTCGCGTCCAAGAAAGACCGCCCGCAGCCGCCGAAGGAAGAACCCCCGGTCATCGACATGACGATGACGGTGTCCGAGCAGGAACGCCTGCAACAGATGGATTTCGAGGCGATGGGCGCGGCCGAGATCGCCAACGCCAAACGTGAAATCCGCCGCTTGGTCCTGCCGCTGGATATGAAGCGCACTCGCCGGCTGCGCGCCGACCAGAACGGGCCGGTGACCGACCTGAAGCGCACGATCCGGAGCAGCCTGCGCCAGGGCGGCGAAATCCTGACCATCGCCAGAAATCGAAGGGTCACTCGGCCGCCCCCGTTGGTGGTGCTGTGCGACATCTCCGGCTCAATGGCGCGCTATGCCCAGATCTTGCTGCACTTCCTGCACGCCGTGACCAACGACCGCGACCGGGTCAGCGTGTTCCTGTTCGGCACCCGCCTGTCCAACGTGACCCGCCAACTGAAAGCCCGCGACCCGGAGGTTGCGTTCCAGATGGTGGCGCACGCCGTCCCCGACTGGTCCGGCGGCACCCGGATCGGGGAGGCCGTCGCCAGCTTCAACCACCGGTGGGCCAAGCGCGTTCTGGGGCAAGGCGCCGTCGTGCTGCTGATCACCGACGGCCTGGACCGCGACGGCGCCCACGGCCTGGCGGAGAACATGGACCGCCTGCACCGGTCGTGCACAAGGCTGATATGGCTGAATCCGCTGTTGCGCTGGAGCGGGTTCGAGCCAAAGTCTCAGGGTATCAAGGCCATGCTGCCGCATGTGGACGAATTCCGCCCGGTGCATAATCTGGCGAGCCTGCGCAGCCTGATCGATCTTTTGTCGCGCCCAACACGCATGAAGGGAACATACCGATGACCCAGGCCCCGATGACCCAGACCGAGGATGTCCTGCAAACCGCCGCCCAATGGCGCGCCGCCGGCGAACAGGTCGCCGTCGCCACCGTGACCGAAACCTGGGGTAGTTCCCCGCGTCCCGCCGGCAGCCAGATGGCGATCACCAAGTCGGGCCGGATGGCCGGTTCGGTGTCCGGCGGCTGTATCGAGGGCGCTGTTGCCGACGCGGCGATGAAGACGATTGAAAACGGTACACCTCAACTGCTGGATTTCGGCGTGAGCCACGAAAAAGCGTGGGAAGTCGGATTGGCGTGCGGTGGCAAGGTGAAGGTGTTTGTCGAGCGGCTGAACTAAGGATTCCGTTATAGCCGAGCGTCCAGACCGGCTTACCATCGTTGAAAACGTCCCGGGATAACCGTCCATGACCCCAGAAATCCTTGCCGCCATCGAACAGGCCAAGCGCGAAAAGCGCCCCGTCGTGCTGGCGACCCAACTGCCCACCGGCGAACAACAATTGCTCCCCGCCCCCGACGCCCCAGCCGACCTGAACGACGCAGCCACACGCGCACTCGACCGCGACGAAAGCGGCACGGTCAAACTGGGAGAAACCGACTGGTTCCTGCAGGCCTACAACCCGCCGCTTCGCCTGATCATCGTCGGCGCCGTTCATATCGCCCAGGCGCTGGTGCCGTTCGCGGTCCCGTGCGGATTCGCCGTCACCGTCGTCGATCCCCGCCGGTCTTTCGCCTCCGACGAGCGCTTTCCCGGCGTTGAAATCTCGACCGACTGGCCGGATGAGGCGCTGGACAAATTCGCCCCGGACAGCCGCACCGCCGTCGTCACCCTGACCCACGATCCCAAGCTGGACGACCCCGCCCTGGATCGCGCGCTGAAGTCCCAAGCCTTCTACATCGGTTCGCTCGGCTCCCGCCGCACCCACGCCGCCCGCTTGAAGCGCCTGCGCGACCTTGGCCACCAGGACAACGCCCTGTCGCGCATCCGCGGCCCGGTCGGCCTGAACATCGAGGCCGTCACCGCCCCCGAAATCGCCCTGTCCATCATCGCCGAGATCGTCGGCGTCCGCCGCAACGCACCTCTGCCGCCCAAATCGTCTCTATGAAATTCGGCTCTGTCCCGCTTGAGGACGCACGCGGCGCCATCATGGCGCACAGCCAGAAGGTCGGCGAGCGGATGATCCGCAAGGGCTCGTTGCTGGACGAGTCCGCGATCGAAGCCCTGCGCGCCGCCGGCCGGCAGGACGTGATCTGCGCCCGCCTGGAACCCGGCGACGTGCCGGAGGATATCGCCGCCGACCGGCTGGCAACGCCGCTGTTGTCGCCGCTGATCGCCCGTTCCCGCGCCGCCACCGGCCGGGTGAACCTGGTGGCCGAGGCCCCTGGCCTGTTGCGCGTCGATGCCGGACGAATCGACCGCCTGAACACGATCGACGAGGCGCTGACACTCGGCACCCTGCCCGACTACACGGTGGTGGCGGCGAAAGACTTGGTTGCCACCATCAAGATCGTGCCGTTTTCCGTCCCCGGCAACGTCCTGTCGGTGGCCGAGGCCATGGCCCGTCAGGGCGGCAGTCCGCTGACCCTGCACCCGTTCCGGCACCTGAAGGTCGGCCTGGTCGTCAGCGAACTGCCCGGCCTGAAGGACAGCGTGACCGAGAAGACCATCGCGATCACCGACGCCCGGGTGACCGCGCTGACGGGATCGCTATTGCCGCCTATCCGCTGCGCGCATGATGCCGACGCGATCGGCCACGCATTGGACTCCCTGGTCGGCCAGGGCGCGGGCCTGTTGCTGGTGATCGGTGCGTCCGCCGTGGTGGACCGCCGCGATGTCGGGCCGTCCGGCATCGTGCGGGCGGGCGGCCAAATCCTGCATTTCGGCATGCCCGTCGATCCCGGCAACCTGATTTGCCTCGGCCGCATCGGCGACAAACCGGCGCTGGTGCTGCCCGGTTGCGCCCGCAGCCCCAGCCTGAACGGCGTCGATTTCGTGCTGAGCCGCCTGTTCGCCGGCCTGACGATCACGCCGCGCGACATGATGCTGATGGGCGTCGGCGGCCTGCTGAAGGAAATGGAAACCCGCCCGATGCCGCGCGAGAAAGCCCCCGCCACACCTCGGTCCGGTGCCGCGCCGCGCAGCGCGCCGACGATCGCGGCGGTGGTGCTGGGGGCCGGACGCTCCCGCCGCATGGCGCCGCATAACAAACTGCTGGTGACCGACAAAGCCGGCAAAACCATGATCGCCCGCGTGGTGGATAACGTCCTGTCCTCCAATGCTCGGCCGGTCATGGTGGTGACCGGGCATATGGCCGAGGAGGTGGAGCAGGCGCTGGGCGGGCGGCCGGTGCGATATGTACATGCGGAGGACTACGCCGAGGGCCTGTCCGCCAGCCTGAAAGCCGGCATCGCCGCTGTCCCGCCGGAGTGTTCGGCCGCGATCGTGTGCCTGGGCGACATGCCGCTGGTCACCGGCCGGATGATCGACCGCCTGCTGTCGATGTACAGCCCGGATGAGGGCCGCCTGATCGTGCTGCCGACGTTCCGCGGCAAGCAGGGCAACCCGATGCTATGGGACAAACGTTTCTTCCCCGAGATACTGGGGATCAGCGGCGACTCCGGTGCCAGGTTCTTGGTAGGCAAGCACAGCGAGTTCGTGTGCGAGGTCGAAATGGCCGACGACGCGGTTCTGCGCGATTTCGACACGACGGAGTCGCTGGCGACGCTGCCGAAGGGGATGCGCCCGGAGGGGGTTGGGTAGGTGTTTGGGTTCGTGGCCTCATGCCGGCGGTGGGGACACGATAAACATCCTTATCGGAGCGTCCGAGCGCCCCACGGCGCTTTGAACAGTCATCCCCGCCGTGCCAGCCGATCGTGCTTCAGATCGGACACCAGCCGCCTCTGGCTTTAACCGATCCGCGACATCTCGTCAGGCGGACCTAGGTGGCTTGAAACCGCTTGCTCCCCGCGATGGAATCGGGGTCCGGATCGATGCCGAGAACGACCCGCACCATCTCATCTGTGCCCTCGTCATCGTCGCTGGCGTCCAGCAAACGCGTGTATGTCACCAGGTGCGTTTCATCATAGAGGGTGAGCGTCTCGGACCAGGGCAACGCAACGAGGCAATTAATAGATAGTCGTTGCGTTACTGAGCCGACCCCGGCGGGTCGAGGTCGAGGAAGCTGGTTTCACCAAGCGATGCGAGATGGTTGACGGCCTCGCTAACGCGCTCGATCGTTTCAAGAGTCCCTTTGTCGCGGCCTTCAGTCAAAACAAAGCGGATGGGCCCCTGCCCCGCCATATAAGCCCAACGCTCAACAGCGGAGTTGCGTATAAGGCCAAGAAGGATCTCGACGGCCTGATCGACGTGCCTCGTGGCGATTTTCTGTAGCCAGTCAGCAATGTTGTGCCAATCACTCGGCCCAAGTCCGATTCTATTCATTGCAAGCAACTGATTACACAGCCATAGTTCGTCAACGACGCCATGAAAGCACCAACGACTGATCGCTCCGAGTTCTTCGCGATAGTGGCTTCGATCGCTGTCGGCTATCGCTGCGGCCAAACGTCGCTCCCAATAGGAAACACCTCGTTGGCGAGCATCTTCAGGAACCACCGAAATCGGCTTGGAAACTTCATCACCCACAAACCACATCGCGCTTCTACGAACGGTACCAGGCGCGTGTGCCAGGAATTGTTGAATCAGCTTATCTGGGGCTTTACCTTCAAGAACGAGAACCATCACATAGCTGGCGAATCGTCTCTCCCGAATGTTCCTGTCGTCGTCGGCTGCGCCAAATGGGCTAGAAAGCCGTTCGATTTCCTTGAGATAACATACCTCAAGCTCCGACATTAACTCGCCAATCGGCCCCTGATCGTTCATCAGGTGCGAACGCCAAGCCGCCTCCCTCAATGCATCATTGTCCGCCGGGAACACCGCCGCCATCCGCGCCTTAAGCCAGTTCGCGTCGTTGTAGTATTGCAGTCGCAAGTAGCGGCCGAGGACCGCGCGCGTGATGCGTCCGGTCATCGTGTGGTCGGCCATTTGGGTCTCAAGCGCTCGGACGATCTCGGGTTGTGTGACGGTTGCCGCTCGTTCGCGGGTGGCTGCTGGAACATCAACCTGCATCCACCACACCAAAAGAATGCAGACTTCCGTTGCTATACCACGCGATGTATCCTGTGCGGTGAAGTAGGGGTGTCTTTCGAATCTTTCCTCGAAATCGTCGGCATCAGCTGTCTTCGACCGGAGAGTGAGCGTGGTCATAACAAGTGACCGCACTATTTCAGCATGTTCTCGCGGAATGCCTGTCAGGCCAAGACGCAGGCCTCTGACCAGCAGTTTGCTGGCGGCCTTGATGGCCCAATCCCAGGTTTGGTCATCACCATCCGACAGGACTGAAGTATCGATTGCCTCCCCGTCTTTGGTGAACACAAATGCTATTA
This sequence comes from Acetobacteraceae bacterium, assembly GCA_003506895.1. GTDB lineage: Bacteria > Pseudomonadota > Alphaproteobacteria > Acetobacterales > Acetobacteraceae > Rhodopila. The sequence continues at coordinate 5,956 of DNXO01000110.1, forward strand.
ATATAAGAATTTTGTCCCAATAAACATCGTTCCGGTTGCTTGCCCCGTATTGAAGACCGTCCAAAAGGTGGCGGATATAGACAGGTTTGAGGCTTACAAACTCATCCGCGTCTGCGGAATACCTCCTTGAATCCGCGAAAGCAGCGCTTTGCAGCGCCTGGGCAAGGGCCGTCACGGTCTGACGATGGGGCTCGTCGGCCGGCTGCCAGTCCTTCAGGAATGCGATGATTTCAGCCACGGGCGCGCTGGAAAAATCCGAAGCCTTGATCGGGCTTTCATCCTGAATAGTCGTCGGCATATGCCATTCATGCGGATCACCCGACTTTTCGATAGCTTCACGACGATCACGCGGCAGGACTGCGCGCCACCCCCAAAGCACCTCGGTAACTACACCAATTCTGTAGGCTTGTTCGTCCTCGGCATTTGGCGGCCGGTTGTAATGCCCCTCGAATCGGTTTCGCCACCCCGCGTAGTATTTGTTGGGCAGCGTGTCGACGAAACTCAGAATTGCCGATTGATCGCCGGGCGGCAAAGACGGAAACCATGCTCGTGCGAGTGCATCATATTCAATGCGGCTTCCGGTTTCGGGTATCAGTTCCTTATTTAGTAGGTAGGAACTCGCCAGTTCCTGGGCTGAACACGGATCTTGCGAAAGAAAAAATAGGCAGAGGCGAACAAATATACGCTCCGCCTGATTGGCCAATATGCCAACCACGTCCGACGTCGATGCCGCCTTGCCTTCAATTAGGAGTTCTGCAGATCGACGCACGGCATTGACAAGCGCCTCGAAAATATCATTCGGCGGCAGGCCGCTCTCTACAATCGGTCGGGTAGATAGATAGCTGTATCTGCCATTGCTGGAAATCGACACTGCTTGACGGAGCAGATCAACGACAAGATACAGCGCATCAATTCCGCATGCGACGGTCAGCGCCTCGATGAGCGAAGGTAAATGATGCTCATACATGTGCTCGCTGTGGTGAGTGGCGATCCGTCCGTTGTCGTCCCACAAACGCAGAAGTTCCCGCGCAAGCCGCAACGCCGCTGATGTCTGTTTGGCCTCGGCGAGGTTTTTTACTAGCGTGTCAGGCGCCAACAAATACGAAGCTCCACCTGCCCGGCTTATCCATGCAACAGCCATGTCCGTAAGTGGGGCCGATTCCTCCGTCGGAAGCGCGGCCAAGATGGCGATGCCATTTTGACGGATGTCTGGGTGGTCCGATCCTGATACAGCACGCAGTGCATCCACTACACCCTTGCGGGTGGTTGAATCCGTGGATGACGCCATTCTCAGGAGATATTTTCCAGCGGGCCATTCTCGATAGTTCCAGCTCACCTTTGAGCTTTCAGGTACCGGGTCGAGCGGTTCACCGAGCAGCCCTGCTTTCATCAGATAAGGTATCCAATCTCCTGTCGTGAGCGTGTTGTAAAAATGCCATTGAAGTTGCATCGCGCTGGGAATTTCGGCTTTGAATGACGCCACTGCCTGCCGGTAATTTGTCGACGTTGCCAAGTTGACAACCCGACGCACCAATGTCGCATACCGACGCCGGAGGGCCAGGGCCACGGCTCGAATTACGATGTCGAACGGTTCTTGATAATTTGTCCTGAAATCGTCGTCGACCTTCAGCGATTTATGGAACGACCGCCCATGAACCACCTCGTTGGTATCAGTGAGCTTTGCCCACAAATTTGCAATGTCGCCGTTCGGATCGAGACCAAGCCGCGACACTATCTTACGAACCTGCGTCTTGTGGTTGATCCGCGGTTCGAGTGCCCTGATAGCCCTGTTGATTGCTTCCTGGTCGAATTTTAGTTTTGCCAGCAGCTTTCTCGCAGCCTCGGACTTGACGTCATGACCGGGCTCTTCAATGGCGACCGCTTCCATCGGTACTTCGAGGACACTGCGGAGCAAAGATTCCAGTTCGCGCAGCGCGTGGGCGGCTACCGGTGTTGAAACATTCAGGACAAAGACGCCTGCGGAGAGGCGGCAGAAATCCTCATACCGTGCGGCGATCGATTGCCCCAGAAGTTCGTGAAGCAGGTTGCGGGTATCCCGCTGCTCCGACGATAGTTCGAACGTATCGACAGGCTCTTCCATGAGAAAGTGTGTGGAACCCCTTGGTGCAAGCAAGTCCATATCAGCGTTGTCATGTGCCAGCATAGGCCACCAAGCTGGGTTCGTTATGGGCAACGAGCTCGCGGCAAAGCTTTCCCTCCTCTACCCATCCCCGGGAACATGGTCCCTCAAGGGGGTCAGGATAAAGCCAGCCTCGTTGTGAATCGACCGGTTCGTCGGGCACGGCGCGCTCAGCGACAATGCCTTTTCGTTCCTCCGCCGCCTGCCCTCAATCGCGTAACCGGCCACTCCGCTAACTCGGCCCAGCACAACGCCCCTAACACGCGTCGTGCCGCGCAAGTCAACAGACCGGCGCGGCCGCCCCTACTCCGCCGCCATCGCCACCGTCACCGGCCGAGCCAACCCCGCCAGCAACTCCCCGCGTCGAACCATCGCCTTCTCGCGGTTCGCATCCTTCACCGGCCCAAACCCGCGGATCTGATCCGGCAGATCGGCGATCGCCACCGCCGTCGCCAGATTGTCCCGCGTCAGCCCAGCCATCACCGTCCGCAAGTCGCCCATATACTGATCAACCAGCGCCCGCTCCTGCCGCCGTTCCGCCTGATAGCCGAACACGTCCAACACCGAACCCCGCACCGCCTTGCCGTGCCGCAGCACGCGGAACAGCGGCAGCGCCACCGAACCGGGGATTTCGATCTTCCGCCGCCGCCCGGTCGCCTTGTCGATCCCCCGCGTCAGAGGCGGCGACATATGGAACGCCGGCTTCTCGCCATAAACAGCCGAGGCGTGCAACCGAGCGACCTCGTATTCGTCCTTATAGGCCATGACGCGGAACAGCCCCTCGGCCGCCGCGCGCGACAGCTTGCCCGGCGCCCCGGCCACAGCCGTCTCCTTAGCGACAACCTCCCGCACCAACCGCTGATACCGCGCGGCATAGCGCTTCGACTGATACGCCGTCAGCCCTGCTACCCGGTGCGCGATCAGCGCCTCCAGATCGGCCGGAGGTCCCTCCTCCAGCCCCTCCAGGATTTGCTTCATCAGTTCCGGCTTCTCCGCCAGAATACGCCCCCACAGGAACGCTCGGCGGTTCAGCTTCACCGAGGCCCCGTTCAGTTCCACGGCCCGCAGGATCGCCGCCTCACCCACCGGCACCAGCCCGCGCTGCCAGGCCATTCCCAGCAGCATCGTGTTCATCGCCTGGGCGTTGCCGAACAGCCGCTCCGCCAGCCGCACCCCGTGCAGCCACATGGAGCGTTGGCTGTCGGTCGCTTTCTCGATCGTCCGCCGATGCAGCAAGGCGTCGATCGACAGCGTGGCGTTGCGCTTGAACTCCGCCGTCGCCGCCAGATCCAGGTTGCCGATCACCACCGACGTCCGCGCGTTCCGTTCCAGCACGCCAGCCTGGCACCCCACCGCCAGATCGGCGGCCAGCATCAGGTCGGCGGTTCCCAGCGGGATACGCACCACATCCAGGTCTTCTTCACGGTTGGCGATCTGCACATGCGCGACCACCGCCCCGTTCTTTTGCGCCAGCCCGGTGAAGTCCAGCGTCTTCACCGCCTTACCTTCCAGATGCGCCGCCATCGCCAGGATCGCCCCGGCGGTCACAATGCCGCCGCCGCCGATCCCGGCGAACAACCCACGCCACACCGCCGGCGAGGGCACCGTGGGCGTCGGCAACGCGGCGGCAAACTCATTCTCCCGGCCCGCCCATTGCGTATCCGCATCCGGCGCGGCCGGCGGTCCGGCCTGGGTCACGAAACTCGGGCAGAACCCCTTCAAACACGAAAGATCGACGTTGCAGCTTGTCGGATTGATCCGCCGCTTACGGCCCAGATCGGTTTCCACCGGCTCGATCGCGATGCAGCCCGACTGGGTGGAGCAATCGCCGCAGTTCTCGCACACCGCCTCATTGATAACGACATGCCGGGTCGGCTGCTCCATCGACCCGCGCTTGCGCCGCCGCCGCTTTTCCGTCGCGCAGACCTGGTCATAGATCAGCACCGAAGGCCCCTCGTAATCGCGCAGCGACTTCTGCACCGCGTCCAAATCCTCGCGCGTATGCCGGGTCACGCCCGGCGGCAACGCGGACGCCGCCGGCAACCGCTCAGCATCGTCGGCGACGATGGCAATCCGCTTCACACCCTCCGCAGCCAGTTGCGCGGCGATCATGGGCACGGTCGGCTGGCCCTCGGTCGGCTGCCCGCCGGTCATCGCCACCGCGTCATTGAACAGCAGCTTGTAGGTAATGCGTGTCTTCGCCGCGACCGCCTGCCGGATCGCCATGCTGCCGGAGTGCTGATAGGTCCCGTCGCCCAGATTGGCGAAGATGTGCTTCACATCGGTGAAGCTGGACAACCCGACGAACGGCGCGCCCTCGCCGCCCATATGCGTGAAGGTCCGGGTGTTCGGCCCATCGTCCAGCGCCATGAAGTGGCAGCCAATGCCCGCGCTGGCGAAGCTACCGTCCGGCAGCTTCGTCGATGTCGCATGCGGGCAGCCCGCGCAGAACGCCGGAATGCGTTTCAGCAGCCCATCCGGCCGGTCCACGGCCATCGGCGCGGGAGGCGCCGGCAGGTTCAGCCCCGCCTGCCCCAGGAACGTCGCCAAACCGCCGGCGACGCTCTCCGGCGACAGCTCCATCAGTGGCGACAGCAGCGGCATGCCGTTAGCCATCGTCTTGCCCGCGACCTCGGGCCGTTCCTCGGCCGGGAGGTTATACAGCGCGTCGCGGATCTGGCTTTCGACGAAACCCCGCTTCTCCTCGATCACCAGGATGGACCGCTTGCCGCGCGCGAACTCCCGCATGCCCTCGGCTTCCAGCGGCCACGTCATCCCGACCTTGTAAACCGCCAACTGAGGATGCGTATCCAGGCCCAGACGGCGCAGCGCATGCAGCGTATCCTCGTGCGCCTTGCCCACGGTCACGATGCCGATGGTCGCATCCGCCGACCCGCTGATCAGCCGGTCGATCCGGTTCGCCCGCGCCCATGCCAGCACCGCCGGCATCCGCTCCTCCAGCATCCGCCGCTCCAGCTCCGCTCGGTCGGCCGGAAAATGCATGGTGTGGTCGAAGTTCAGCCCATGCGGCGGCAGCACGAAATCGGGGGTAACAAACCGCACGGCTGACGGCACGATCGCGGTGGAGGCCTGCTCCATCGTCTCGGCGGTGGTCTTCATCGCCACCCAAACGCCGGTGTAGCGCGACATCGCCCACCCGGCGAGGCCAAGGTCCAGCACATCCTGCACCGAGGCCGGGTTCAGCACCGGCATGAAGCAGTTCTGGAAAACATATTCGGTCTGGTGCGGATAGGTCGAGGAATGCGCCCCGTGATCGTCGCCCGAGATCGCCAGGATGCCGCCGTGCTTATGCGTGCCCGCCATGTTGGCGCAATGGAACGCATCGCCCGTGCGGTCCACACCCGGCCCCTTGCCGTACCACATGCCGTAAACGCCATCGACCCGCTTGCCGGGGAAGGCGTCGATCTCCTGCGTGCCGAACAGCATCGTCGCGGCGAGATCCTCGTTGATCCCAGGCTCGAACCGGATGTCGTTCGCCGCCATCAGTTTCTTTTTGACCCACAACTCGCGATCCAGGCCACCGAGCGGCGAGCCGCGATAGCCGGACACCAGCGCTGCGGTCTTCAGACCGGCTTCCTGGTCCAGCCGCCGTTGCTCCAGCAGCAGGCGCAACAGCGCCTGGATGCCGGTCAGCAGGACCGGCCGATCCAAATCGGTGAAACGCGAATCCAGGGTGATGTCCCCCGGGGACTCCGAACCTGCGATACCGATGTCCATGGTCGTTTGTTCCTCCAAGGCGTGCCTCTACTACATAGTAGGTTTGGCGCCATGGGAAAGGTTGCCATACTGCACGGCACCCCGTGCTCATTTTAGCAGGAACCGCTAAAGTGTCGCCTGCTGAGCGAGGAAGTGTCGATGGAGTTGGACCGGCTGGACCTGGCGATCCTGGATCATTTGCAGGCCAACGGCCGAGCGACGGCACAGGAACTGGGGGATGCGGCGCATTTGTCGGCATCGCCGTCGCACCGGCGGCAGAAGCTGCTGGAGGAAGCGGGCGTCATCAAACGGTACGTCGCCCTGCTGGATCAGGACAAGGTTGGGCTGGCGGTGAACGTCTTCGTCACGGTGAAGCTGGCCAACCACCAGGATGAGACGTTGCGCGGATTCGAACGCGCGATCGAAGCCTGCCCCGAGGTCATGGAAATGTATGAGATGACCGGTGCGACCGACTTCCTGCTACGGGTCGTGGCGGCGGACATCGCGTCGTATGAGGCGTTCCTGCGCGGCCGGCTGGTGCATATTCCCGGCGTGCAGTCGTTCGAGTCGGCGATGGCGCTGAAGCGGGTCGTTTACCGGACGAACCTGCCGCTGCGGCAAGGCGGGCGTTAGGTTCGCTGGCCGAATAACTTGGCGGCATCGGTTGATACCCTTACAAACTGGCAGAAACGAGGATGCCGACATGCATGACGGGCTCGGTTTGGCTACAAAACGGCTCGCCGCACCACGAAGCCCTCTGGACAGAGCGGATGCCGCCCTGGGGCTGATCTTTGCCGCCGTCGCGGTAGCGATCGCAATCTGGGGGTTTGGCATTCTGGGGCACGCGCTGCAGACAGCGGCCTCGTTCAACATCTGGTTTCAGGCCGACAGTCCACGCGTAATAGGGAATCTGACGGATCGGCAGAGCAATCACGCCCGCACATCGGTCCATCCAGCCGCGTCGATCCTGCTGACACCCATCGTTATTGCCCTGCACAAACTCGGTATCCCCGCCCTTCTGGCCTCCGAGGGACTCGTTCTAGCGGCGGCGGCGGTGTGCGGCGGTGTGTTCTACATCGTCCTGCGCATGCTTGGTTTGCCGAGGCTCGCGGCATCCGTGTTCACCGCGCTGTTCCTTTCAAGCGCCGCGTTCATCCATTGGTATTCGCAGATCGAGCTAAACACGGTCGCGGGTGCCACGATTGTCGTGGCACTGCTCGCTCTCGCGTACGGACGAACGAAATCCGAACTCTGGTGGGTGCTGGTCAGCGCCGCCACGCTCAGCATCACCATCACCAACTGGTCGATCGGTCTGGCGGCCACAGTGGTCCGCTGGCCCCTGAGAAGATGCGTGATGATTTCCCTCGCGGCGCTGACCATCGTGATGCTGCTGTCGTTGGTGCAGATGTTCACCTTCTGGCACGCTGCCTCGTTCTTTCGTATCGGTGCGGTGTCCTCGGAAATGCACTGGAGCGCGCTGGGTTCGGAGCACGACGGGTTGCCGACCGACCCGCCGCTGATGAACATGCGCTCCTTGTTCCTGACGACAATGCTGGCACCCGATCCAGTGGTGGAAACCCAGGACGGCGACAAGGTTGTCACCAATCAGGATGTCCCGGCCACCAGCGGCACCCCGTTTGCCATCGCCGCCAGCGTCGCCTGGATCACGTTGCTCGGCTGCGGACTGCTTGGCGCGCTCGGAGGCATCCGCAACGATCTCCGCCGCCCCTTCGTCGCCGGCCTGGGCCTGATGCTGCTGGGGCAAATGGTGCTGCACAGCATCTATGGGAATCCGACGTTTCTTTATGCACCGCATTTTTTACCACTGCTGGTCGCGCTCGCGGCGCTGTCCTGGTTCACGCCGCTCCGCTGGCTGGCGCTGGGTCTTGCCGGGGTGGCCTGCGTCGCCGGCGGCGTCAACAACGTGCATGCGTTCCGTTCGGCGGCGGCACTGGCGAACCAGATCATCGATCAAGGCGGCAACGCCATTCAACCCGCATTCCCCGCCAACGACGTTTTGCCAGCGCGTTGAACTGCCTTGAACGGATCGCTGATGCTGACGGCATATCAGGTCTGTCCTTACGCGATGTATGGCGCATTGGCGCTTGCGGTGCCGCCGGTGATCGCCATTCCACGCGGCCGCTGGCGTTGGACTTTCGCCGTCGCCGCTCTGCTGATCGTTGCGGGATCTGCGTTTGCTGCGCGCATCCTTATCGTCCACCGCATCGGCGAGGGACGGCTGGCCGTGTTGCTGGCGATGAAAGCCCGTCCGAACGACCCATGGCCGAGAGGCTCCGGCCACGTTCCACTCGGCGCATTCGGCGCGGCCGAGTCGCGGAAAGGTTGGCTCGAACCCGGAGGTAGTTTCAGCCCTGCCGCCGGCACGTTCGGCATCTCCCTCTGGGTCGTGGCCCCCGACGGCGCATTGATCACAACCAGCGACAGTATTCCGCTTGAACAAACCCGGTCGCGCTATACTGGAAGTTCCGGGATCGCCGTCGATACGCCCTACTACACCGCAACCTGGACCGTGCGGCCGGAGGGTGGTTTCAAGCTTGCGCTGAACGTCAAGCCCTCGGCCGATTACCATATCGAGGTGGCATTTCGCGGCGTTGGCCCGGCTGGCGGACCGTTAACGGATATTGTTGCAGGAACCGATGGCCTTCGGCTCGCCGGCCGATGGACCATTTCCCCGGCCGCGCGGCTGACATTCCTCGGCGAGGAGGGCGAACCTGGATGGACACGCCCAAACGCCCCGCTTGCGTCCGCCGCACATAGTGTATCGGGATGGGCAGCGGCCCGCGTCGCGGCTCCCGCCGGGGAAACTTTCATTGTGACTGTTTCTGACCCCTCGGGATGGCAATCGATCACCTCCTTGCTTGGGTCCGGCCCCATGATGCGGGGCCTCGACCCAGTGTTCACGGCCTCTCTACGGTCGCAGATCGAAACATTGCTGCAGGGTCTCGTAGGGCAGGAAACGCGTCCGGGAGACCCGTTGAACTATCCGCTCCAATGGCAGCGTGATGGCGCCTACGTGATCGTCGCGTTGGCCAGGGCGGGACAAATCGAACTGGCCGAACGGTTGGCGACACGGACCAGCCGGGAGGATTTCTTCGGCGGGTTCGGGGCGGAGGCCGATGCACCCGGCCTCGCGCTGTGGGCGTTGGGAGAGGTTTCCGCGCTAGGCACCGCACCCGATTGGCCGGACGTCGAGCGGAAAGTGGCCCTGATCGAGCAAATGCTGCACGCGACGTCGGATTTCCGCCACGACTTTTCCGGGCCGGCGGTTCCAGCCCATCGCGGTAATCCCGAACTGACCCTGGTCGCCGGCCCCAGCCGTGACGGCCTGATCAATGGCCGCATGGACTGGCACCGCCCGGTCTTTTTTGTCAACGCGGTCAGCTATGCCGGCCTGATCGATGCCGTTCGGATCGCGAACCGCCTGGGCCACACCGCGCAAGCGGTCGCGTGGACCAAGGACGCCGAGGCATTGCGGCGATCATGGCAAGCCGCCTTCGTCGATCCGGCCCGCGCCCCCGACGCCGCGGACGACCGTACCGCGATCTCCGGCCTATGGCCCGCGGACATCGCTTCACCGCCCGCGTTCGACGAACGGCTGGAACGGCGTTGGCATGAACCGAGCGGACACCCGCTTTGGACCTACTTCACGATCGCGGAGGCCCACCAGTGGCTCCGCCTGGGCCGACCGGACAGGGTCTGGCAGACGCTTGACTGGCTCTGGACCCAGCAGCCGCAGCCCGGCCTGTTCACGCTGTGGGAGGGATCGGGTGAGGAGAATGGCTTCGGCCTCTGGAAAACCTTCCGAGGATGGGTCAGGCCGGAGCATGTCACGCCACACTATTGGTCGGCTGGGGAAATGCTGCTTTTGCAGCTTGCTATGTTAGCGGAAACGCACCGCGGCCAGGACAGCGACGAACTCGTCATTGGCGCAGGGGTCCCGGCAATCTGGCTGTCCCGAGAGATCGCCGTTTCCGGTGTCGGCACCGCGCATGGGTTCGTTGACTGGACCTGGAATGGCGCCGAGGTTTCCGTGACCATCCACGGGCCGCCACTTCCAGTTCGGCTGGGACAGGCATTTCCAGCCGGCACGAAGGTAGTCGTGACGATAAAGTAATATATGGCCTGACAACCGCGCGATCCTGCACATCGGTTCGATCAAATCGACCGTGACGGACCGCCCTCACAGGTGATCCAGCCCGACAAGACCGCCCCCGGAAGTCACAAGATAGGGAGCGCGAGAAATGTTATTCGCTCCGAATCCGAGGCATTAAGCAATCAGCAATAACTTCGACTTACCAATGGTCAGGCTGCTTCCCACGGTTTGGAGTTTGCTGTCATGTTTGCACAGACGGTCGAACTACGACCTGGTTCCAATGGAAACCAGGTTCGCACGATCCTTGTCGTCGATGACGAGGCGCCGATTCGCATATTCCTGGTGGAATACCTGTCGGACTACGGGCTGAACGTGATCGAGGCCGCGAATGTGGCGGAGGCGAAAGCCCTGCTCCTGGAGCAGCCGATCGATCTGGTCTTCAGCGACATCAACATGCCAGGGGGCGAAACCGGATTCGGCTTGGCGAGATGGATTCGCCAGTATTGCCCGAACACAAAAGTCCTTCTTACCTCGGGCTACCCTCAGGTCATCGCCGATACAAGATATCTGCCTGAACCGTTGATCCTGAAACCTTACAACCTGTCGACGGTACTCGGGCGTATCGAGAAACTGTTTTCCGGGGATAGGGCGTGATCCGCGTAGGTGGAATCACCGAAGCGGTGAATTACACGATCGAACAAACAGTCAGGGCGCTATCCCAAAGCCGAGATAACGCCCGCCAGCAACCCGGGATCGCCCACCGCGATGACCCGCCCGTCACCATCCGTCCGAGGCGGCTGACCATGCCAATCGGTTAGCCGCCCGCCCGCACCCTCGATCACCGGCAGCAAGGCTGCCCAATCCCACGGCTTCAGGTCGCACTCCACGATCACGTCGATCTGGCCGAGGGCCAAAAGACCGTAAGCGTAGCAATCACCGCCCCAGTAGTTCCGCCGCACCAACGGCGTCAGTTTATGAAATCTCGACAGATCGTCGCCGAACATTTCCGGACTGGTCGCCGACAACTCCGCATGTGCCAGTAAGGGACAGGCACGGGTGCCGACCCGCCCGCCCAACGGGCCGGTGAACACAGTCCGGCGACCAAAGGCCCCGATCCAGCGCTCCCCGGTCACCGGCTGGTCGATGATGCCGACGACAGGCTTGTCCCCATCGAGCAGTGCCACCAGGCAACCGAATGTTGGCCGGCCGGTGATGAACGCCCGTGTGCCGTCGATCGGGTCAAGCACCCACCGCAACCTGGCCTCGGGCCGCTCCAGTCCAAACTCCTCGCCCAGGATGCCGCATTCCGGGCAGTCACGCGCCAAAACCGACCGCATCGCCAGTTCGGCATTGCGATCGGCGATGGTGACGGGCGATTGGTCGGATTTCAGGTCGGCGGCGACCGAGCCGCGAAAATGCGGTCGGATCGCCGTGCCCGCAGCGTCGGCGGCGGCCATCGCCGCCGCCACATAACGGTCGAGGTCTGCTATCAGGGCAGCGGAACCGGGTTGGCTGACAGGCTCCGCAGGTAGGCAATAACATCCGCCCGTTGCTGATCGTTGTTGATGCCCGCGAACGCCATCCGTGTGCCCTGGACGTACGCCGACGGCTTCTTCAACCAGGCGTTCAGTTCGTCGAACGTCCAGTTGCCGGTCTTCGCCTTCAGGCCGGCCGAGTAGTTGAAGCCTTCCATGTGGCCGTGTGGCCCACCCACAACGCCATAAAGGTTCGGGCCGACGCCGGCTTTCCCGCCCTCGTTGACCGTGTGGCAAGAGCTGCAGAGCTTCTTCACCGTCGATTCGCCGGTCGCGACATCGGCCTTGGCCAGCAGCGGGGCGATCGGCGGCAGTTCTTCCTGCTTCGGCGCGCCCGCCGCCGGCTCAGCCGTCGGGGCGCCCTGGATGGCGATCGCCAGCTTTTCCGGCCGCTCCTCGGTGACCAGGTGCATTCCGATCAGCCCCGTGAGAAAAAACACGATGCCAGCCACAAGAACCGCCGCCATGCCCTTGTTGAGTTCCATGCTATCCATGCAGCCAAGCTTTCCCGATCGCAGAGGGGGCACCCGGACCCCGATTGAATAGACGCGAACACACGCGCCGACCCGCCGTTGCACGGCGACAAGCGCATCCGTAAGCTAGCCGCACCATAGGGAAACGAAACCGCCTCTTCAACCCACGTCGGGAACGCTTTTCGCGATACCGGCCACTCAAAGCCAGGAAGCCGCTTCATTGAACCCGATTGTCGTGATCCCCGCCCGCATGGCCGCCACGCGCCTGCCCGGCAAGCCGCTGGCCACCATTAACGGCAAGCCCATGATCGTGCATATGCTGGAGCGTGCGCGGGAGGCCGATATCGGGCCCGTGGCGGTGGCCTGCGGCGATCCCGAGATCGCGGCGGTCGTGCGGGCGGCGGGCGGAAGCGCGGTGTTGACCGATCCGGCGTTGCCGTCGGGGTCGGATCGCGTTCATGCCGCGCTGGCCGAACTGGACCCTGACGGCAGGCACGACGTGGTGATCAACCTTCAAGGCGACTTTCCAACCATGGCCCCCGTGGGCCTGCGCCTGGTCATCACTCCCCTTGCCGACGCCAACATTGACATCGGCACCCTGGTCGTCCCAATTCGCGACGAAGCCGAGGCCAACACCGCGTCCTTCGTTAAGGCGGCCTGCGCCTTCGCGGACGGGCAGACGATCGCGCCGGCGCTGTATTTCTCCCGCCAGCCTATCCCTTGGGGACCTGGACCGCGCTGGCACCATATCGGCATTTACGCTTATCGGCGGGCGGCTCTCGACCGCTTCGTCTCGCTGCCGCCAAGCCCGTTGGAGCGGCGCGAGAGCCTTGAACAATTGCGGGCGCTGGAGGACGGAATGCGGATCGCCTGCGTACGGATGGAACACGGCCCCTTCGGGGTGGACACGCCCGAAGACCTGGAACGGGCACGGGCGCTGCTCGCATGACCCAGTCTGGCAACACGGGCGCCATTTCGTTTCAGGGCGTCCCCGGCGCTTACTCCGACCTGGCTTGCCGCAACGCCTACCCGGCGATGAAGACCCTGCCCTGCCCATCGTTCGAAGCCGCGATCGACGCGGTGCGCGAGGGCGCGGCCACGCTGGGCATGCTGCCCTGTGAAAACAGCCTGGCGGGCCGCGTGTCGGACATCCACCATTTGCTGCCCGATTCCGGCCTGTTCATCATCGGCGAGCAGTTTCAGCGGGTCGAGCACTGCCTGTTGGGTGTCAAAGGGGCGACGATCGCCGACATCAAGCGCGCGCATTCCCACACCGTCGCACTTGGCCAGATCCGCCGCATCCTGGCCGAGCTTCGGCTGACACCCGTGGTGGAAGCCGATACCGCGGGCGCCGCGCAACTGGTCGCTGAATGGGGCCGGAAAGAGGATGCGGCCATCGCGTCGTCCCTGGCAGCGGAGATCTATGGACTCCAGATCCTGCGCGCCAACGTCGAGGACGCTGCCCATAACACAACGCGCTTCTACGTCGTGGCGCCGAAGCCGGCCGCCGTCGATCCGGCGACTCCGAACCTGATGACCACCTTCGTCTTCCGCGTCCGCAACGTCCCGGCGGCGCTTTACAAGGCGCTGGGCGGGTTCGCCACCAACGGCGTCAACATGACCAAGCTGGAAAGCTACATGATGAACGGCGAGTTCACGGCGACCCAGTTTCTGTGCGACGTCGAAGGTCACCCAGAGCACCCCGGCCTGCGCCGCGCGCTGGAAGAATTGTCGTTCTTCTCCACCGAAGTCCGGGTTTTGGGCGTCTATCCGATGGCGGCATTTCGGTTGGCCCAAGGGGCTGGCAATTGATCCGGACCGAGGTCCATGGCGGTTGGCGCCGTCTGGTGCTGGACCGGCCGGCGAAGCTCAACGCACTGACCACGGATATGATCACGGGCTTGCTGGCCGCGATCGACGCCGCTGAAGCGGACTCCGCTTGCCGCGCCGTTGTGTTGACCGGCGAGGGACGCGGTTTTTGCGCGGGCCAGGAAGTCGGTTCGGATTTCATGCCCGGACCGAATGGCCCGCCCGACCTGCACGCGCTGGCCGATCGGTATCATCATGAAGTCGTGCGCAGAGTCCGGGCGTCCCGCCTGCCGTTCATTGGGGCGGTGAATGGGGTGGCGGCCGGGGCGGGCGCCAGCTTTGCACTGGCCTGCGATATCGTTCTGGCCGCCCGGTCCGCCGTGTTCGTTCAAGCCTTCATCCGGATCGGCCTGGTACCGGACAGTGGCGCCACCTACTTCCTGACCCATCTGGTCGGCGACGCCAGGGCGCGTGCTTTGGCGATGCTGGGCGATGCGATCGACGCGGAAACCGCCGAACGCTGGGGGATGATCTGGAAAGCGGTGGACGACGCGTCGTTGGCGTCGGAGGCCGAGACGCTGGCTGTTCGCCTGGCCGGGGCGCCCGCCGGCGCGCTTGCGGGCATCAAGACCTTGTTCGCCGGCGCGGGGCATAACTCCCTGCATCAGCAGCTTGATCTGGAAGCGAAGCTGCAAGGTGTGGCCGGCCGGTCGGCTGACTTCGCCGAGGGCGTAAAGGCCTTTCAGGAAAAGCGGCCGCCGCGTTTCTGACCGGCGGCACAATCAAGGCCGCCACACCGAACCGGGTAACTTTCGTCCACCTGATGCGTTCCTGCCGTACCAGCGAAAGGAACAATGCATGGCAAGTCTTGACGACACCAACAATCCCTCAGGCAACCTGATCGCAGCCAATCAGGTCCGGGGGACCAGCGTTTACGACACGAAGCTGGAGAAGCTCGGTTCGGTCGAGGACGTCATGATCGACAAGGCGACCGGCCGGATCGCTTACGCCGTATTGAGTTTCGGAGGTTTCCTGGGCATCGGCGATCGCTACTATCCCCTGCCTTGGGAGAAATTGAGCTACAATACCGAGGTTGGCGGCTACGTCGTCGATATCGGCCGCGAGGTCCTGGAAGGGGCGCCGTCGTTCACGGATGAGGCGACAGCGTCGTGGAACGACGATGCCTGGGGACGCAACGTGTACTCCTATTACGGCGTGCATCCCTACTGGGACCTGATCCCCTGAATCTTGCCCCCGCGCTGCGCGCGTGCTTGGAATCCGCCATCGCGCGACGCGCCGATAAGGGAGGAAACGAGTGGCCAAGTTCAAAATAGCGACCCCCGCCGGGGCCAGCTTCAGCATCGCGGGCGGCGGTTACGATTACGAGATGGAAGCGCTGGAGGGCATCGACGCGGAGATCATCGAAGGCCCGGCGGATGAGGATGGCTTCATCAAGTTCGCCGTGGACGCCGACGCGGTTTACGCCAAGGGCATGCGCTTCACCAGGAAGGTCGTCGAATCCCTGCCGGCGCAATGCCGCGCCATCGTCCTGGGCAGCGTCGGCGTTGACAGCGTTGATGTGGCGGCGGCCACCGCGCGCGGCATGCCGGTGACGAACTGCCCGGACACGTTCATCGAGGAAGTCGCCGATCACGCAATGATGCTGCTGCTCGCGGCCCACCGCCGGACGCTGGAACAGGACCGCATGGTGCGCGAAGGCCGCTGGCGTGAAGGCCGCCCGGCCTTGCTGCAAATCCCTCGCCTGATGGGTTTGACTCTCGGTCTGATCGCCTTCGGCCATGTCGCACGCGCGGTCGCGAAGCGGGCGAAGCCGTTCGGTCTGCGGGTGATCGCCTTTGATCCGTTCATCGAGGAACTGGTCATGGTTGAGCACGGCGTGCTGCCGGTGACGCTGGAAGACGTCCTGTCGCAATCCGACTTCGTATCGATGCACGCGCCCGCGACGCCTGAGGCCGAGGGTATGCTGATGGAAAAGCATTTCCGCCTGATGAAGAAAACCGCTGTCTTCATCAACACCGGCCGCGGCCCCACGGTGCAAGAGTCGGCTCTGATCAAGGCGCTGTCCGAAGGCTGGATCGCCCATGCCGGCCTGGACGTGCTGGAAGTCGAGCCGCCCGGACACAACAACCCGATCCTAAGTATGCCAAACGTGACGCTGTCGGCGCACACGGCCTCCGCCTCGGCGAGGTTCGATCCGGCACGCAAGCGGCATGTCGGGCGGGAACTGGGGCTGGTGCTGAGCGGAAAGTGGCCGATGAGCTGCGTCAATCCGGCGGTCTTGATGAAGTCGGACCTGCGCCGTTGGCAACCCATTTCGATGGAGCGTGGACCGAATAGCTAAGGGATTCGGTTATTACCAATCCGCCGAAAGACTGACGCCCCGGCAACTGATACCAGCGGCCCAAAGGGCCGAC
>DNXO01000059.1:0-1554 GCA_003506895.1 Acetobacteraceae bacterium
TCGGCAGGCCGGCATAGTCCTGCGCGCAATCCTTGATCAGGAACGGAACGCCGGCGAAGCGACCGGATAGCGGCTTCGCCAGTTGAGAGCGGGCTTCGCTCTCCATCGGTCGGCAGATCGCATTTGTCTTCGATTGCGCCCGCCGGCTCTGTTGCAGCGCGAGCTCCAGCAACTCCTCCGCCGTCGTCTCCCCGCGCGCGACGCATTCCGCCAGCGCTACGGCGTCGTGCTTCAGATATTCGGTGAAATTCATGACGTGCCCCCGTCGGCCGGCGTGCCGCTATCGTAGCGCCTTTGCAGGGGGATGCCAGTCATCCGGCACCTCGCAAGGGAAGCCCCCGCGGTGATGTCTGCTGCCTGCGCGAGATCCATCCCGGCGACCCCGGGCAGATTTCGATCCTCTGGTCGGTGGCATCGATCGGAAGGTCGCGATCCCACGAAATAGCTGGGGGCTCAGAGCGGAAGCCCCGCGTCGTGCAGGGCTTCGACTACCAGATTGCAATAGATTTCCGGCAGCGGCGGCATTCCGCGTTGCACCTCCGGCACCGTCAGCCCCGGATATTGCTGCCGCAGTGCCTGAAGGCTTCGACGGGCCTCCGGCCTGGCGCCGCCAAGCACATAGGCCGGGCAAAGGGTTCGATGCACCCAGGTCGCCGATGGATGCTCCATCAGCGCACACTGCTGCCACCTGGCGGCTTCGGCATAGTTGCCGGCCGTGAAATAGGCACATCCGATTCCGACCATATTGTTGAATGCGAGGGGGTCCTGCGGCGCTAGGTCGAGCGCGATCTTGAAACGTTCGATGGCGGATTCGGCGTCGCCTCGATAGGCATCGATCCATCCGCTGCGGCTCCACGCCCACGCCGATCCACCGTCGAGGGAAAGCGCCTTGCGAATGAGCAGATCCGCGGCGTCGAGCTCGCTGAGAAGTGTCAGCGCGTTGCCGAGGATCGCAAGTACGGTAGCGTCGCCGGAAAGCGCCCGCGCCTTCCGCACCAGCTCGACGCTTCGGGCGCGCTCAACCTGCGGCTCGGCGGTGAAATGATAGACCACGCGCTGAATGCGGGCCCAGGCCGCAAGCGCTTTAGCCAGCGCATAGTCAGGATCTTGCGCCATCGCGCGCTCCAGCATTTCGAGCGCACGAGCATTTCCCTCGGCGTCGAGCGAGAGCACGCCCGGCATGGCCCTGAGCGCGAGGTCGTGCGGACCGAGTTCGCTGCCTGGTTTTCGTAGCGCGTGATTGATCTCGGCAATTCGAAGGTGCGATTGAAGTGCCGCGGCAACCCTGATGGCGAGATGCTCGTCCACGCCGACGGTGTCGCCCAAGACGCCGTCGGAACGATCTGCCCAGATCTGGCAACCGGCTTCCTTGTCGATCAATCGAAAGATCAGGCGCGCCTGCCTCCCCGATCCCCGGATCGCGCCGATCAAATGATAACGCGCCGATCTGGGCTCCCTTCCGACCGAAATTCCGGCGCGCATCAGCGCGAAGGAAAGATCGTCGGCAATATCGGCCGCGATCTCGAAATGTTCCGGACTCGCTTCGATCTGGCC
>DNXO01000059.1:1838-2712 GCA_003506895.1 Acetobacteraceae bacterium
GACGGCACAAGGCACGAAGGCGTCGACGCGAAGGCGGCGGCGAGCACGGCCTGCCGTTTAAGGGTCTGGGACGGCGTCTCGCCGTAGCGGCGGCGATATTCGACGGAAAAGCGTCCGCCGTGGGGAAAGCCCGAACGCAACGCGATGTCCGTGACCCTGGCGTCCGCCGCCCCCCGCAGCAGTTCGCGCCGCGCGCGCTCGAAGCCGATATCGCGAAGCATGGCGCGTGGCGTCTTGCCGACAAAGGCGAGAAATTGCCGCTGCAATGTCCTGCTGGAAACGCCCGCGACAGCGGCCAGTTCGGTTACCGTCCGGGGCTGCCCGACACTCGCACGTATCGCTTCGAGCGCGCGCCGAACGCTACGCGGCAGCAGCAGCATTCTGTTCGATGATTTGTCCGGGCCGGCAAGCATTTCATAATCCCGAAAGCCCCGATCATGAGTCTCGAATGCGGCAAAAAAGTTCAGGTTCCGGATAGCCCTGTCGCAAACTGGATAGGCATCTGCCGGAGCCAGGCTTAAATCCGGCCATTCACCCCGGATTCAAAGGGAGAACAGCATGATTGCCTCACTAGCCGCGCAAAGCCAGCAGCCCGTCCAGCCCGATCTCAAGGCCTTGAAGGTCCGTCAGCAAGGAGCCTGGTCCTCCGGCGACTATGCCATCGTTGGCACGACCCTACAGATCGTCGGCGAACAACTCTGCGAAGCCCTCGATATTCGCGCGGGGCAGAAGGTGTTGGACGTCGCCGCCGGCAACGGCAATGCCACCCTGGCCGCGGCGCGGCGCTGGTGTGATGTCGTCTCCACGGACTACGTGCCGAGCCTGCTCGCGCGCGGTCGAAACCGCGCCGCGGCGGAGGGTTTGTCGATCAGGT
>DNXO01000154.1:0-2201 GCA_003506895.1 Acetobacteraceae bacterium
TATGTCGGCCATGAAACGGTGGTCGGCCGCGAGGACGGCAAGGGCCTGCCGGCCTGGCAGGAGCGTTTCTTCGCCGTGATGGAGCGTAACGCCGTCCATGTCAGCGACTTCTTCAGCCTTCCCGGCGATCAGGTGGTCGAGATCGGGCGGCAGGTTTCGATTTAGGAGAGGCGCCATTCTGACGCGGCCCGGCGGCGGGCACGCTGCAAAACTTATTCAAGCCGGGAAATATCCTTGACGTAAATCAAGGCGTTGCCGGCCGCGCAGGACAAATTGCAAAGAAAGCATTTCGCAGTGCCGATCCACGTTGCGCGGACCTCAGACAGCTGGCGAGCCGTGAGGCGTGAGGTCGGCGGAAAGTCAGGGTCAACGTGGTTGATGAACGTATTTCCGCGGATACCAGTCAGTCAAAGGCGCCGACAAAGCTCGTGCCATTTCCCGCGCCCCAGGCCACGCCTCAGAAAGCGCACACGTCTCCGTTCCAGAAATATTGGGTGATCGCCGGGCTGTCGTCGCTGCTGGTCGCCGCGATCGCGGTGACGACATGGTGGGTGCTGGACCAGCGTGACAACATCGACTACGTGACCGCGCAGGTCACGCGGGGTGCGGTGACCCGGGCTGTGACGGCAACGGGGACCGTGAACCCGGAGTTGACGATTATCGTTGGCGCGGCCGTTTCCGGAATTATCCAGGAACTGTATTGCGACTACAACACCGAGGTCAAAAAGGGCCAGGTCTGCGCCAGGATCGATCCTCGTCCCTATCAGAGCATCGTTGACCAGAGAAAAGCGGAGTTGGCCGTCGCGAAGGCGCAACTTGAAAAAGACAAGGCGAATGAAGCCTACACCAAATTCGCCCTTGGCCGCTACGCAAACCTGATCGAGTCGCACGCCGTTTCGCAGGACGTATTTGACAATGCCAAAAACGCCCACGACCAGGCCATGGCCCAGATCGTATTTGATGAGGCGACGATCCGGCTGCGCCAGGCCTCGCTCGACGCGGCGCAGGTCAATCTCGATTATGCGAGCATCGTTTCGCCCGTCGACGGCACCGTGGTGTCGCGCAATGTGACGATGGGTCAGACGGTCGCCTCGAGCTTCCAGACCCCGACACTTTTTCTTATCGCCAGCGATCTCGCCAAGATGCAAGTCGACGCCAATGTGAGCGAAGGCGACATCGGCGGCATCAAGCCGGGCCACAAGGCGACCTTTACGGTGGACGCCTATCCGAGGCGCACCTTCGAGGGCAAGGTAACCCAGGTTCGCCAATCGCCGCAGACCGTCCAGAACGTCGTGACCTACGACGTCGTGATCGGCGTGGATAATTCGGATTTTGCGTTGAAGCCGGGCCTGACGGCCGCCAGCCGTATCGTCGTCGATCGGCGCGAGGACGTGACGCGGGTGCCGAACCAGGCGCTCCGCTACGTCCCGAGGAGCCTGCCGCGCGCGGCTCTCTCCGATCATGCGCGGGTTTGGGTTTTGCGGGACGGACGGCCGGAAGCTGTGACGGTGGTGACCGGGTTGGATGACGGCAGTTTCACGGAGATCGTCAGCGGAGATCTGAAGCCGGGCGATCTGGTTATCATCGCAGAGCAGGTCGCGACGGCCAATCGGGCCACGATGCCGCGTCTTGGCCGCTGATATCCCGTCGAACCAATTTGGCGGTCAAGGTATGCCGGAACCGATCATCAGAGTCTCGAACGTGACGCGGACGTATCACGTCGGCGATGTCGACGTGCACGCCTTGCGCGGCGTCGATCTGGTTATCGAGCCCGGCGAGTTCATTGCGATCATGGGGTCTTCCGGATCGGGAAAGTCCACATTGATGTCGCTGCTGGGCTGTCTCGACCGGCCGTCCAGCGGCGAATATTATCTGGAAGGCGTCAACGTCGCGGAACTGCCGGAGTCGGAACTGGCGCGCATCCGCAGCGAACGGCTGGGTTTTGTCTTTCAAAGCTTCAATCTGCTCGCACGCACCAGCGCGATCGAGAACGTTGCGTTGCCCCTGTTCTATGCGGCCGGAGGGGCTTCGAGCCGCACCGAGCGCACCGAACGAGCGCGGGCATCGCTCAGGCTGCTCGGCCTGGCTGACCGGGAGCGCAACACGCCCGGGCAATTGTCGGGCGGCCAGCAGCAGCGCGTCGCCATCGCGCGCGCCTTGATCAATGATCCGATTCTGCTGCTTGCCGACGAGCCGACCGG
>DNXO01000154.1:2459-2956 GCA_003506895.1 Acetobacteraceae bacterium
GAGCCGACCGGCAACCTCGATACCCGCAACTCGCACGAGATCATGGCAACGCTGCAATCGCTCAATCGCCAGCGCGGGGTCACGATTATCGTCGTGACGCATGAGTCGGACATCGCGGCCTACGCCGACCGGGTGATCACCATGCGGGACGGACAGGTGATATCCGACGAACGAAAGCCGGCGATGCGGCCGCAACCGGGCGCGCTGGCCGCGGATCTGGCCGCGGCTCCGTCGTCTTCCGCCCCACGGCCGGCTGGAACGATCGGCAATGCCGGCACCGTGCGGGCATTCGCATTGATGATCGTCGCCGCGGCATTGCAGGCGCTGGCCCGCAACAAGATGCGATCCGCGCTGACCATGCTCGGTGTGTTCATCGGCGTTGCCGCGCTGATTGCGATGGTCGCGGTCGGTCAGGGCGCCAACGAAGCGGTTCGCAAACAGATCGAGAGTCTCGGAACCAACCTGCTGGTGGTCATTCCGGGCGCCACCATGATGGG
>DNXO01000154.1:3288-3740 GCA_003506895.1 Acetobacteraceae bacterium
TGCGCCGGGAGGCTCCGGCGGTGGGCAGCGTCAGTTACCTGATCCGCCAATCCGGCCAGGTCCGCTATGCCAATCAGAACTGGACCACGAGCATTCAGGGTGTCAGCGCCAATTATCCGCCGATCACCAATTGGCGGATCATGGCCGGGCGAGGAATTTCCCGGGAGGACGTCAGCGGTGCGGCTCTCGTCGTCGTTCTGGGCCAGACGGTTTTGCGCCAATTGTTCGGAGCCGATGAGAGTCCGCTCGGCGCTGTGATCCAGGTCAAAGGCATGCCGCTGCGCGTGATCGGCATTCTCGCCTCCAAGGGCCAAACACCTTATGGAACCGATCAGGACGATGTCGTCATGATTCCGTTCACGACCGCCGAACGCAAGGTGCTCGGCGTCGCCGCGCCAAGTCTGCAGCAGACCCCACTCAACTGGGTCTATCCGCCGCCGCCCAATCCCTAC
>DNXO01000040.1:0-124 GCA_003506895.1 Acetobacteraceae bacterium
TCATGGTCCGCGGGCGAACTGGCCAAACTGCCGACCTATTATGTGATGGATCTCGCCAGCAACATGGCTGGGACGGTAGCTGCGGAAATGCCATCGACTGAGCAAATCGCCGCCAACCAATGGC
>DNXO01000040.1:521-3330 GCA_003506895.1 Acetobacteraceae bacterium
TCCGGCCGCAGCATCGACGTGCCCTGTTGCTTCATCTCCGGCAAGCAGGACTGGGGCACTTATCAGCGTCCCGGCGTCTTTGAAGCGATGCAGGCGACCGCCTGCACCCGCATGCTCGGCTGTCATCTGGTCGACGGCGCCGGGCACTGGGTGCAGCAGGAGCAGCCGAATCAGGTTAAGCGTTTGCTGCTGCAATTCCTGAAGCGGTCCGCAAGCCCCGCGACCTGACAGGCTCATTGTTGACCTGAAACTGCCATCAGATTGCCGCGGGAACTATTTCCAGATACCCAGCGTTGCTGGCTGTTGGGTACTGCACCCGGCGCCACCTATTGAAGGAGAGATTATGGAAAAGAAGATCGCTGGACTTCTTGGCGCGATGGCCGCGCTGGGAGCGCTCAACACCGCCCAGGCCGCGCCGACTCCGGCCCCGAGTGACGTGTTGAGGGCGAATTCCTTCGCTGAACTGCTGGAGCCGATTCCTAACGCTGCAGCGCTGTTGAGGGCGGTCGATGAATCGCGGCCGAACCCGCCGGCGGACGAAAACGTCCAGCTTGCCCAATTTTACCATCACCACCACCACCACCATCATCACCACAGCTTCTATCCTCGCTATGGGTATGGACCCGGATATGGGTATGGGCCCGGGTACGGGTATGGTGTCGTGCCGGGATACCGGCGTTACTACCACCACCACCATCACCATCACCACCACAGCTTCTACCGCCGCGACTACTGGTGAGCTGCGGGATGACGATCAAAACAGGACCTCAGGGTCCTGTTTTTTTGTGTGCGGCTGAATCCTGACGCGCTCTCATGCGAACTGGTGGCCACCTCGCTGGAAAGCGCTTTGGGTTTTGCTGACGCTACTCCTTGCGGGCTTTCTCCTTGGCAGCGCGGTGAAGATGCCGGTAGGTCCCGTCGAAAACGGTGTCCGTCGAGGAAGTCCACTCGGTCCCGGCCGATAGCGTCGGCCGGCTGCTATAAATGCGACGGGCCTGAAGTTCGCGCTCCGCGAATTCTTCCTCGTTCATCGGCTCAAGTTCGAAATTGGCTTCCTCGGGGATGACGATGATCTGCGCGAATGGTTCTTTCGGCCTGAAAATGTGGGTACGGCCCTCGGCCGGCGCCTTGAACACGCAGAAGAACAGCATCGGCCACCAGTTTCGGATCAGCGCCGGAACAGCGATCGGCACGGTGTCGCTGCGGTCGGTATAGAACCGCGGATGCGGTTCGGTCCGGATCGCCATGCCCTTTTCAACCTTGATGTCCAGAAGGATCTGATAGGTATAAAAAGCGTCGCCGAAATTCCGGAACGGCGGCCACTGCACGCCACCATCCGGCGGCGGGCCCCAATCTCCTTCCATGATCAAACAGCCGTCTTTGGTGCTGACATGAAATTCATTGTCGTAAGGATAAAACAGCTCGATCCCGTATTGCGCGCCTTCCGAGAATGGAACGCAGTGCCACACCTGTTCACGCGAACCGTCGGCGCGCGGTTCGCGCTCTCCAGCCCATCCGGGAATTTCAAGCCTGGTCCGACGTGGCGCGAGCCGGGGATCGTTCAAGCGATATTTGACTTTGTCCATGAGTACTCCACTGCGATGGATCGGAAGATTAGAATTCGAACGACGACCAATCGCAACCGTTCCGGATTACGAGAGCGCACGCGTGCGCGGCCGAATGATTTGACCTCGCAGCAGGCTACGGTTATAAAATTTAGAACCATTCTAAATCAATGAAGAAAGCGTAGTTGTGAAGAATTTCGCCGATTTGACCGAGCGGGAAGTGCTCGCGGTTGCGATCTCCGCGGAGGAGGAAGACAGCCGCATCTACATGACCTTCGCGGAGGATCTGGCGGAGCGTTATCCGGAATCGGCCAAGCTGTTCGAGGAAATGGCCGAGGAGGAAAAAACCCATCGGCACATGCTGCTGGAGATGTACGAAAGGCGTTTCGGCCCAAACCTTCCGCCCATTCGCAGAGATAACGTCAAGGGATTTTTACGCCGCCGTCCGATCTGGCTGACCAAGAACCTGTCGCTCGATGCCATCCGCAAGGAAGTCGGAACGATGGAGTTCGAAGCCGAGCGGTTTTACATCAAGGCCGCCGAACAGACCCAGGATGTCGGTGTCCGCCGGCTGCTCGGCGATCTCGCGGAAGCGGAAAAAGGCCACGAGAAGACTGCAGCCAAACTGACCGATGAGATCCTCAAGCCCGATGTGCGCGCGGAGGAAGACAAGACCCGCCGGCGCGTGTTCGTTTTACAATATGTGCAGCCGGGTCTCGCCGGATTGATGGACGGGTCGGTGTCGACGCTCGCCCCGCTGTTCGCCGCGGCCTTTGCGACGCATCAGAACTGGCAGACATTTCTGGTCGGCCTCGCCGCCTCGATCGGCGCCGGCATCAGCATGGGTTTTGCCGAAGCGTTATCGGACGACGGCTCGCTGACCGGGCGCGGTTCGCCCTGGTTGCGCGGCGCGGCCAGCGGCTTGATGACGGCGCTCGGCGGCCTCGGACACTCCATGCCATATCTGGTGCCGGACACCTGGACCAATGCGTTCTGGATCGCGACCGCGATCGCGGGAATTGTGGTGTTCTTCGAACTGTGGGCGATCGCCTATATTCGAGCGCGCTATATGGACACACCGTTCCTGCAAGCCGTATTCCAGATCGTCCTCGGCGGCGTCATCGTGCTCGCGGTTGGCATTCTCATTGGGGCTGCATAGGGCATGATGCGGACCGAAGGGCCGCGTTAGCGCAAGCGGAAATCTGTCGCGGTGATGCTGAAACGATGTTTCAAACGCGGCTCGC
>DNXO01000143.1:0-743 GCA_003506895.1 Acetobacteraceae bacterium
GCCGCACAGACGGCGCGCACGCGCGTCAGCACGTTGGCGAAAAGATGTTGTGTCGACGATTTGCCAGCCATGGCCGCCGCCTAACGCAAATCCGGGGTCGAGTCAAAAAGCCTCTGATGCTCGGTCAGCGCGAAGCGATCAGTCATCCCGGCGATGAAGTTGCCGATCCGCCGCGCCCGCACTGTTTCGGTCTCGCTGTGGTCGCCGCCGGGAGGCAGCCATTCCGCCGGCAGATCGCCGGGATGATTTTGGTAGCGCGCGAACAGGTCGAACAGGATCTGTTCGGCGTCCCCCATCACCCGCATTACCCGCGGGTGCCGGTACATCCTTTGCTTCAGGAATGCCTTGATCCCGGCTTCCGCCTGCGCCATCCCGGCCGGAAAGGCGATCAGCATTTCGTCATGATTGCGAACATCGTCGACGCAAGCGGGCCGCGCCAGCTCCAGACGCCGGTGCGCTTCCGCGACCACCGCCCCGATCAGGCGCGAGATCAGCTCGCGCACCAGTTCCGCGCCCCGCCGGTTGTCGTCGAGACCGGGATAACGTCGGGCGATATCAGCGATGATCTCGGCGGCAAGCGGGATCACCTTGAGGTCGTCGACCTGGAACAGGCCGGCGCGCAGGCCATCGTCGATGTCGTGAGCATCATAGGCGATGTCATCGGCGATCGCGGCGACCTGCGCTTCAAGCGAGGCAAAACTCCACAATTCGAGGTCGTATGTCCTGACGTAATCGGAAATCCC
>DNXO01000143.1:1025-2694 GCA_003506895.1 Acetobacteraceae bacterium
GTGGTCGCGATAGCGTCCGACCGCCGCTCCGTCGCGTCCGGTCAGCGGGCCGTTGTGCTTGACGATGCCCTCCAGCGATTCCCAGGTCAGATTGAGCCCGTCGAAATCGGGGTAGCGATGTTCCAGCGAGGTAACGACGCGCAAGGTCTGCGCGTTGTGATCGAAGCCGCCATGGGTTTGCAGACAGGCATCCAGAGCCCGCTCGCCGGCGTGGCCAAACGGGGGATGGCCGAGGTCGTGGGCAAGCGCCAGCGTCTCCGTCAGATCCTCGTCGAGGCCAAGCTGCCGGGCCAGGGCGCGGGCGATCTGGGCCACTTCCAGGGTGTGGGTCAGCCGGGTGCGATAGTGGTCGCCCTCATGGAACACGAATACCTGGGTCTTGTGCTTCAGGCGGCGGAACGCGGTGGAATGAATGACCCGGTCGCAATCGCGCCGGAACGGGCTGCGGGTCCTGCTTGGCGGCTCCACGAACTGCCGCCCGCGGCTGCGGTCGGGGTCACAGGCTGAGAGCGCACGAGGGGCAGCCATTCCGACCGACACGGCGTATTCATCTCCTGAAGGTTTGATTCCGGTGTCCGGCGCACTTAACTATGCTGAGCGCCGGATGCCAGATAAATTGGTTCGGGCGCCTGGAATCGGAGATTCTCACATGACCACAGCCGTCACCATTAGCGAGCGGGCGGCCCGCCGGATTGGCGAAATCCTCAAGACCGAGGGCGACGGCGCCATGCTGCGGATCAGCGTCGAGGGCGGCGGCTGCTCCGGTTTCCAATACAAATTCGACGTCGAACACGCCCGCGCCGAGGACGATCTGGTGATCGCGCGCGACAGCGCCGTGGTGCTGGTCGACCCCGCTTCGGTGCCGTTCCTGGCAGGCTCCGAGGTCGATTTCGTGGACGATCTGATCGGCGCGTCCTTCCGGGTGGTCAATCCAAACGCAACGGCATCCTGCGGCTGCGGCACCAGTTTCTCGATCTGAGAGATTTTTAGCCCCGATGCGTATCGCCACCTGGAATGTCAATTCGGTCCGGCAGCGGCTCGATCATTTGCTGACCTGGCTGAAGGACTGCTCGCCGGACATTGTCTGCCTGCAGGAAATCAAATGTGTCGATGAGGCGTTTCCACGGCTCGAGATCGAGGCACTCGGCTACAATGTCGTCACCCACGGCCAGAAGACCTTCAACGGCGTCGCGTTGCTTTCAAAGCTGCGCTTCGACGAAACCAAGCCACGCCTTGCCGGCGATGACGACGACGCCCATGCGCGCTTTCTCGAAGGCGTGGTCACGCTGAAGCATGGCGTGCTTCGCGTCGCGTGCCTTTACTTGCCCAACGGCAACCCTCCCGAAACCGAGAAATATCCCTATAAACTCAAATGGATGTCTCGACTTCTTGAGTATTCGAAAGATCGACTTAAAGCAGAGGAACCCCTTGTTCTGGCCGGCGACTTTAACGTCATTCCGAAGGCCGAGGACGTTCACAATCCGGCCGCGTGGGTCAATGATGCCCTGTTTCGACCGGCCACCCGCGAAAGCTTTCAATCGCTGCTCGGTTTAGGCCTGACAGATGCGTTGCGTGCCGTCACGGACGCTCCCGGCCAATACACCTTCTGGGATTATCAGGCCGGGGCCTGGCAGAAAAACCAGGGCCTGCGCATCGATCATCTGCTGCT
>DNXO01000057.1:0-3372 GCA_003506895.1 Acetobacteraceae bacterium
TGGCAATGCTGATGACGATGCCCAGACCCTTGAGCCTGGTGCCGCTGCCCGGCGGCTTTGGCAGCGCAGTTGCTTCCAGCGTGTCCATCCATTCAGGCAATGACACTGAGTATCGTGCCATTGATTCGTTGTGATCGATGCCGTCCATTGACACGTTGATGTGACAACCGCGTTACTGGTCATTTCAAAGGCACAGCGATTCAAGAAATGTTGTTCCCGCGACCGAATTCTCGACGCAAAGTGGTCGCATCGCGTTCACGCTCGACCTGTAAGTCATCCGCGCAAGCCAACGTCTTTGAGGCAGCATGAACGACGAAATCGACCACGCCCTCGCATCCGATCAATGGGAAACGCTCAAGGCACTTCGCATGCCGGAATCGAGGATCTCTGCGTTGAATCAATCCGTGCTCGATCATCTCGTCGCGCTTGGCCTCGCAACGATGAGCGACGATATGCCGGCCATAACGCCCAAGGGACGCAAGGTGCTGATCAGGGGATCGTCCAGGTTATGGGATGTCGCGGCCTGACGCCCCGTTCGTGGCATCATCCGGCATGCGCCCCATCATCGTCGCCGGCGGTATCGTCCTGGCTCATACCCGCCGTTGCTCAAGTCCGCGAGTTGACCCGCCGCAGAGCCTTTTCCTGTCATCGGCGGGTCCGTCAGGAGTCCGGACAGCGGCGCGCACACCGCGAAGGACGCCGCCGATCCGAAACGGTCATGGCAAGAAGTTCATTTGATGACTTCGCAGATACCGCGCCTCGGGACGTCCCGACCTAACTCTACAAACCCTCTCGGCCTCCAAGGTGCCCAAACCCGGGCGTCAAGGCCCCCGCCTCCGCATTCTGGCGCGGCCTTGTGGTGGACCCGGGATAGGTCCAAAATATGCACTGGCTGGCCCAGATGCGCCTCTCGATCCCTCGGACGCTCATACGCCGCGGACGAAATCTGATTGGCGAGCGCCCTCGTCTGAACCGAAAAGTGTAATTATTTCCGATTGTTAATGCGACAATAGCAGGCGGAGGCGTTCAAATTCGGTTCGCCGAGGGTCGCGGTGCCAGCTCAAGCGAAAAATGGCGGGAATCGCTGCAACCACTCGAAATAGCCATCCGATGGAAGGTTCATGAACCAACCGATTAAATCTCTCAAGGAAGCGCCCTCAATTGGACCTTCAAAGATCGCCAAGCCTCCGTCCCGCCGACGGCTTGTTCTGACATCCATCCTGGCTTTGCTGATTGTCGCCGGCGTCGTCTGGTGGAGCAGACAAGGGACTGCGCCGCAGCAAGGCGGAGGCGGCCGAAATGCCGCGCCGATGACGATTGTTCCGGAGGTCGTCGGCAAGGGCGACATCGGGATCAACCTCAACGCCCTTGGCACGGTGACTTCGCTGGCGACCGTGACCATCAGAACCCAGATCAGCGGGTATTTGATGCAGGTCGACTTCAAGGAAGGCGACGAGGTCAGGAAGGGCGATCTTCTCGCGCAAATCGATTCGCGGCCGTATGAAGCCGCCTTGGCGCAAGCCAAGGGGCAACTGGCGCGCGACGAAGCAATGCTGAAAGGTGCCCAGGTCGATCTGGCCCGCTACCAGGGCCTGGCGGCGCAGAATGCCGTTCCGCATCAGACGCTGGACACCCAAATCGCGCTCGTCGCGCAGAACCAGGGCACGGTCGAAGCCGACCGGGCAACGGTGAAGTCCGCCGAGGTGAACCTGCAATATTGCCGAATCGTGTCACCGCTCGATGGCCGCGTCGGGCTGCGCCTGGTCGACCAGGGCAACTATGTGACGCCCGGTGATGCCAACGGCCTGGTTGTCATCACGCAGTTGAAGCCGATCAGCGTTCTGTTCCCGGTCCCCGAGGATAACCTGCAGGCGATTTCGAAACGCATACGGGCCGGCGCCGTGCTGCCCGCAGCCGCCTATGACCGCAGCGCCGCCACCAAGATCGCCGATGGCGCGCTGCAGACCTTCGACAGCCAGATTGATCCGACCACCGGAACCATCAAGCTGCGGGCGCAGTTTTCGAACGAAGACGAGGCTCTCTATCCAAATCAGTTCGTCAATGTCCGGCTGCTGCTCGACACCCACAAGGACGTTACGACGATCTCGACGGCGGGTATCCAGCGCGGCGTGCCGGGCACGTTCGTCTACCTCGTCAATGCCGACAACACGGTATCGGTCCGCCCGGTCAAGCTCGGGGTGACGGACGGCGATCGTGTGGAGGTTATTTCCGGCCTCGCGCCGGGCGACCGCATCGTCATCGACGGCGCCGACAAACTCAGGGACGGCGCGAAGATCAACGTGCGGTCGGAGACTGACCCGGCCAAGGCCCCGGACGCGGATAAATCGGGCGGCAAGAAACGACGTTCCGAAAACGGACAAAAGCAATGAACCCGTCACAGCCGTTCATTCTACGGCCCGTGGCAACTACCCTGCTGATGATTGCCATCATGCTGTGCGGCCTGCTGGCGTTCCGGTTCCTTCCGGTCGCCGCACTGCCGGAAGTGGACTACCCGACCATCCAGGTCCAGACTTTTTATCCCGGCGCCAGTCCGGACGTGATGACATCGTCCGTCACCGCTCCGCTCGAGGTGCAATTCGGACAAATGCCGAATCTCAACCAGATGAGTTCGGTAAGCTCGGTGGGAGCTTCCGTCATTACCCTGCAATTCGGGCTGACCATTTCCCTCGACGTCGCCGAACAGGAAGTTCAGGCTGCCATCAATGCCGCCGGCAATCTGCTTCCCGCTGACCTGCCCGCACCGCCGATCTATGCCAAGGTGAACCCCGCCGATGCGCCGATCCTGACGCTGGGATTGACGTCGAAAACGATGCCACTGACGCAGGTGGAGGATTTCGTAGACACCCGTCTGGCGCAAAAGATCTCCCAGCTTCCCGGCGTCGGGCTCGTCAGCATCAGCGGCGGTCAGAGGCCGGCGGTACGCATTCGCGCCGACATCCGCAAGCTCGCCGCCTACGGACTCAACATCGACGATCTGCGCACCACCCTCGGCAACGCCAACATCAATACGCCCAAGGGTAACTTCGACGGGGCGATGCGCGCCTACACGATCAACGCCAATGACCAGATCAGGAACGCCAATGATTACAGGTCATTGATCGTCGCCTACAAAAACGGCTCGCCGGTGCGGCTCAGCGACGTCGGAGACGTCATCGACGGCGCCCAGAACGACAAGCTCGGCGCCTGGATGAACGAAACGCCGGCCATCATCCTGAACATCCAGCGGCAACCTGGCGCCAACGTCATCTCGGTGGTCGAGGGCATCAAGGCGCTGCTGCCGCAACTGCAGGCCTCGCTGCCAGCCGCGATCGATCTCGACATTCTGACCGACCGAACCGTCACCATTCGTGC
>DNXO01000057.1:3678-3887 GCA_003506895.1 Acetobacteraceae bacterium
GCCGTCATTCTGGTTGTGCTGGTGATCTTCGTGTTCCTGCGCAACGCCCGGGCCACCTTGATCCCGAGCCTCTCGGTTCCGCTGTCGCTGGTCGGCACGCTCGGCGCCATGTACCTGTTCGGCTTCAGCCTCAACAATCTGTCGCTGATGGCTCTCACCATCGCCACCGGCTTCGTGGTCGACGACGCGATCGTCGTGATCGAGAACAT
>DNXO01000057.1:4181-4479 GCA_003506895.1 Acetobacteraceae bacterium
CGTTACCTCGAAGAGGGCCACACCCCGTTGCAGGCCGCGCTTCGCGGCTCCGAACAAATCGGATTCACCATCATCTCGCTGACGGTATCGCTGATTGCGGTGCTAATCCCACTGCTGTTCATGGGAGACGTGGTCGGCCGGCTGTTCAGGGAATTCGCCATCACGCTTTCGGTCACTATTCTTATCTCGGCGGTGGTTTCGCTCACGCTGGTCCCCATGGCCTGCGCCAGACTGCTCAAGCCAGGGACGGAGACCCATGAAAACGCGTTTCAACGCTACAGCCGCGAAGGGTTCGACC
>DNXO01000081.1:0-3404 GCA_003506895.1 Acetobacteraceae bacterium
GAAGCCGTCAACAAGTTGATCGGCGTCGACATGGCAAGTGTCGTGCGCGGAGCCGCCCCTGCGCCGCAGGTCGACATTGTCAGCGGCGCGACGGTGACCGTGCTGGTGATGGGCGACAGCATCGTCCGCTCCGCGACCAAACTCATCGGGAGCGGTCGGCTTGGCAATCAGGGTAACGTGATCGTCAGCGTGGCGCCAAAGGCCACAAAGGCGATCGATCCCGGCAAGAGCGAGATCAGAGACTGGCAGAGCCTCGTTGGGGACGGGTCCGTCCGCCGCTTGACCCTTACTGTTGCCGACGTGAACAAGGCCTTCGAAAAGTCGGGCAACGCGGCTGCTGCCGCGCACCCC
The DNA here is from genome assembly GCA_003506895.1 of Acetobacteraceae bacterium. GTDB lineage: Bacteria > Pseudomonadota > Alphaproteobacteria > Acetobacterales > Acetobacteraceae > Rhodopila. Next base: position 352 of record DNXO01000081.1, read on the forward strand.
GAAGAGGGCGATCCGGACGACACCTTCATCGATCTGTATGTCGCCGATGTCGCGGTGCCGACCATCGGTCGCAGCCTGCTCGGCGATGACGGTTACAATCGGTTGACCGGCAGGTTGAAGCCGGGCCAGCAGGCGCTGATCGTCGCGGGATCGGGGCGGTATTCGTTCAAGGGGGCTGCTTACGTCCGCGGCGGAATCTTCGACCGTATCGAACTGATCCAGGACACCAACAGCGTCCGTTTCCGCGATCGCGACCACACGCGGTTGGGAAATCTCGCGGCCGAAGGCGCGCCTGATTTTCCCGAAATCGCCCTGTTCACGGTGCCGCCGGAATTCACGCTCGATCCGACCGAACCGTGGGGGCTGCAGCTGCTGGTGCAGCGCGTGGTCGCCACCCGGGAAAAGGCGTGGCTTACCTTCAATCTCGGCTACACCCTTCCGGATGCCTATATCAAGCGTGAGCCGGCGCCGCCGGTTCGGCAGCCGACGGCCGCGTCTCAAGGGTTGTCGCCGGCGGCACAAGCGACCGCAAAACGCGGTCCGGCAGCATCCGCCGACGCCGAAGACGAACCGCTGTGGATGAAAATCTGGCGCGGCAACGTCGTCAAGATCGGTACGACGGCCGTGGCGCTCGGCGCTCTCACGCTGATCTTCTTTTTCCAGAATATCCTGGTCCGCCGGCCCGTGGTGTACACATGGGTCCGCCGCGGCTATTTGCTTTATATTCTCGTTTGGCTCGGCTGGTATGCGAATGCCCAGCTCTCGGTGGTCAACGTCCTGACCTTCGCCAATTCGCTGCTCACCGGCTTCAGCTGGGAATACTTCCTGTCGGCTCCGCTGATCTTCCTGCTCTGGGCCTCGATCGCCGCAGGACTTCTGTTCTGGGGGCGCGGACCATTCTGCGGCTGGCTATGCCCGTTCGGCGCGCTGCAGGAACTGCTCAGCAGCATCGCCAAGGCGGTGAAGATCCCGCAATTCAGCGTGCCATGGGGACTGCATGAGCGGCTGTGGCCGATCAAATACATCATCTTCCTCGGCCTCTTCGGCATGTCTTTGTATTCGACGGCCTTTGCCGAACAGCTTGCCGAAGTGGAGCCCTTCAAGACCGCGATTGTCCTCAAATTCGCCCGCGAATGGCCGTTCGTCATCTACGCCCTGACGATTCTGTCGGCCGGACTGTTCGTCGAGCGATTCTTCTGCCGCTACATGTGCCCGCTTGGCGCCGCGCTCGCTATTCCGGGCCGGATCCGGATGTTCGAGTGGTTGCGGCGCTGGCCGGAATGCGGCTCGCCCTGTCAACGCTGCGCCAACGAATGTCCCGTCCAGGCGATTCATCCGGAAGGTCATATCAACGTCAATGAGTGCATCTACTGCATGCACTGCCAGGAGCTCTATTTCGACGACCATCGCTGCCCGCACATGATTCAGGTGCGGCTGAAACGCGAGAAGCGCGAGGCGCTGTCGTCACCTTCCATGCGCGGCGGCAAGGGTCCGGGCACCATCATCACCGCAGGCGGCAAGCCCATCGGTCTGCCGCCTGTCGAGGCCACCACTCCACCTGAAACCTGAAAGCCTAGGAGGCTATTATGAGCGACAATGAAAATGGAAAGGGCGTCAGCCGGCGCACCGTGCTCGGAACGACGGCGGTGGCCGCAGGTGTGGGCCTCGCGGGCGGAGCGGCGCTGACGACGGACGGCAACGGTCTCATCGCGACTGCCGACGCCCAGACCAAGACAACGGCGCCGGCCGCGCGATCCGCAGTTCAGAAGCATGAAGTGCTTCCGGGCGAACTCGATGAATACTACGTCTTCTTTTCCAGCGGCCAAACCGGTGAAATGCGCATCGTCGGCCTTCCGTCGATGCGCGAATTTATGCGTGTTCCGGTGTTCAACCGCTGCAGCGCCACCGGCTGGGGATTGACCAACGAGAGCCGGAAGGTGCTCACCGAGGGGCTGCTTCCCGAGACCCGCGAATTCCTCAAGACACGGGGCGGCACCTACATGAACGGGGATTTGCATCATCCGCATCTCTCCTTCACTGACGGCACCTATGACGGCCGCTACGCCTTTATGAACGACAAGGCCAATACCCGCGTCGCGCGTGTGCGACTTGACGTCATGAAATGCGACAAGATCATCGAGCTGCCGAACCAGCACTCGGTGCACGGCCTGCGGGTGCAGAAATATCCGCGCACGGGCTATGTGTTCTGCAACGGTGAGGACGGGGTTCCACTGCCGAACGACGGCAAAATTCTCGACAAGCCGAAAGAGTATCACGCGATCTTTACCGCAGTCGATGGCGATACCATGAAGGTCGCCTGGCAGGTGATCGTCGACGGCAACCTCGACAACGTCGACGCCGACTATCAAGGCAAGTATGCCTTCTCCACCTGCTACAATTCAGAAGAAGGCGTTACGCTCGCGGAGATGACCGCCAGCGAACAAGACTGGGTCGTGATCTTCAACCTCAAGCGGATCGAAGACGCGGTGAAGAAGGGCGACTTCAAGGAGATGAACGGCGTGCCCGTGATCGATGGCCGCAAGGGTTCGCCATATACGCGTTATGTGCCCGTTTCCAACAACCCGCACGGCATGAACACTGCGCCGGACGGCATTCATGTCGTCGCGGCGGGAAAACTGTCGCCAACGGTTACGGTGATGGACGTGCGGCTGTTCGACCAGCTGTTCGACGACAAGATCAAGCCGCGCGACGTCGTGGTGGCGGAGCCCGAACTTGGTCTTGGACCTCTGCACACGGCCTATGACGGCAAGGGCAATGCCTACACCACGCTGTTCCTCGACAGTCAAATCTGCAAGTGGAACATCGATCTGGCGAAGCGTGCCTTCAAGGGCGAGAAGGTCGATCCGATCATCCAGAAGATCGACGTTCATTATCAGCCCGGCCACAACCACACCTCGATGGGCCAGACCAAGGAGGCTGACGGAAAATGGCTGATCTCGTTGAACAAGTTCTCGAAGGATCGATTCCTCAACGTCGGACCTTTGAAGCCCGAGAACGATCAATTGATCGATATCTCCGGTGACAAGATGGTC
>DNXO01000081.1:3686-4426 GCA_003506895.1 Acetobacteraceae bacterium
CCGAGCTTCGCCGAGCCGCATGACGCCACCATCGTTCACCGCTCCAAGATCAATCCGATCTCGATCTGGGACCGCGCCGATCCGATGTTTGCGGATGCGGTCAAGCAGGCCAAGGCCGACGGCATCAATCTCGAGGCGGACTCCAAGGTCATTCGGGACGGCAACAAGGTGCGGGTCTACATGACCTCAACCGCGCCCGCATACGGTCTCGAGCAATTCCAGGTCAAGCAGGGCGATCAGGTCACCATCTACATCACCAACATCGACGCGGTGGAGGACCTGACCCACGGTTTCGCGATTACAAATTACGGCATCAACATGGAAGTCGCGCCGATGGCAACGGCATCCGTGTCGTTCTCGGCGGATAAGGCGGGCGTCTACTGGTACTACTGCTCATGGTTCTGTCATGCCATGCACATGGAAATGAAGGGCCGCATGCTGGTCGAGCCCAGGACGGCTTGAGACGGGAACGGCACGTGTCTTTAGGTCTGCGCATCGTTCCGGCGGCAATCTTCGCCGCCGGGGTTGCGGCCTCCGCCGGTGCGGAGACGGTGAAGATTGCTCCGGAACAGCCGCTGCAGGCGGTGCTGGACCGGGCGCAAGACGGCGACGTCATCGAGCTTGCTCCCGGCGAATACAAGGGCGCGATCAGGATCGATCGTCGCGTCGTTCTGGCCGGACAACCGGGCGCCGTGCTTGCCGGCGGCGGCGCCGGCAACGTTGTCACCGTGAATTCTCCC
>DNXO01000137.1:0-607 GCA_003506895.1 Acetobacteraceae bacterium
ATGTCAACGACCTCAAGGATGTGCGCGGTTTCGGTCCGATCCATCATGATTTTTCGAAAGCCCGCACGGTGGTCGGCACCTACCGGCCCCCAAGCGCTATCGGCAAATCGTTGATCCTGCAGGGGCACTGCGATGTCGTGCCGGCCGGACCGATCGAGATGTGGGAGACGCCGCCGTTTTCACCGGTCGTGCGGGATGGCAGGATGTACGGCCGCGGCGCTTGCGATATGAAGTCCGGCACCATCGGAGCGCTTTACGCGCTCGACGCGATCAAGGCCGCCGGACTGCGGCCCACGGCACGGATCCACTTCCAGTCCGTGATCGAGGAAGAAAGCACCGGCGTCGGCGCGCTCTCCACCTTGCAGCGCGGCTATCGCGCCGACGCCTGTTTCATTCCCGAACCGACCTCCGGCAAGATGGTGCGCTCGCAGGTTGGCGTGATCTGGTTTCGGCTGAAGGTACGCGGCCATCCCGTGCATGTGTTCGAGGCGGGCAGCGGCTCCAATGCGATTACCGCAGCCTACCATTTGATCCAGTCATTGGAGAAACTCGAGGCCCAATGGAATAAGCGTGCGAAAAGCGATCGCCACTTCAAGGCGGTGAGGCA
>DNXO01000137.1:921-3150 GCA_003506895.1 Acetobacteraceae bacterium
CCGATCAATTTCAATCCGGGCATCATCAGGGGTGGCGACTGGGCCTCCAGCGTGCCGGCATGGTGCGACATCGATTGCCGGATCGCGATCCTGCCGGGCTGGTCGGTTGCCGACTGCCAGGCCGAGATTCTCAGCCATGTCGCGGCCTCGGCACGCGATCATCGCTTCCTTTCCAACAACCCTCCTGACGTGGAGTGGTCCGGGTTCCTGTCGGAAGGTTATGAATTGAAGGATTCCGCAGAAGCGGAAGCCGCGTTTGGAAAGGCCCATGAAGTGGTCTATGGCGGCCCGGTTCACGACCTCGTATTCACTGCGCTCACCGACACGCGGTTCTATGGCCTGAACTACAACATTCCGAGCCTGTGCTTCGGCGCCAGCGGGGCAGCGATGCATGGCTTCAACGAATATGTCGATCTGGATTCGTTGCGAAAATCGACCAAGGCCACTGCCTTGTTTATCGCCGAATGGTGCGGCGTGGAGAAGTTGTAGCGGCGGGCCACAGCGCCGCGACGATCGCATCAAGGCCATCGGTCAGTGCAGCAGGACCGGGCTGCAGGATCAGCGGCGATTTGATCTCAACGATACGGTCGTTGCGGATCGCGGGAATCTCGTTCCATCCGGGCCGCCGTCTGATTTTGTCCGGAACGACTTTTTTGCCGCACCAGGAGGCCAGAATAACGTCGGGTGCGGCAGCGCGCACGAGATCAGGCGAAATGATCCGGTCTTTCGCCGCCTGCTGGAAGCGCAAGTCCGGCAGAACGTCTTCGCCACCGGCGATCTCGATCAGTTCGGACACCCAGCCGATACCGCTGATCAGTGGATCGCCCCATTCCTCAAAATAGACCCTTGGCCTGGGCGAGGGGCGGGCGGTCGACGTGATACTGGCGAGGCGCTTCTCATAGCTGGTGGCGAGCCAATCGGCGCGGTCGACCGCACCGACCAGGGCGCCCAGCGTACGGATCATCGCCAGGATTCCGGCGACGTCGCGCTGATTGAAGACATGAATGGCGACGCCGGCGCGGACCAGGTCAGAGACGATGTCAGCCTGCAGATCCGAGAAGGCGAGAACGAGATCCGGCTCGAGGTTCAAGATTTTCGGAATGTCAGCGGAAATAAATGCGGATACCCGTGGCTTCTCCCGCCTGACCTGCGGCGGGCGCACCGCATAACCGGACACTCCGACAATTCGGTCCTGCTCGCCAAGCAGATAAAGCGTCTCCACGGTCTCTTCGGTAAGGCAGACGATCCGGTGGGGAGGGAATTGGCGCATGACCGACGATATGCAGAATATCGGACGGGTTGTCACCGTGGCTGTTACCCGCGACGTCATTGCCGGGCATATTCTGCCGTGTGCAGCTTGCGTAAACCGGTCGGGCCCCGCCAATCCATCCGAAATGTGTCGACGAAGTTTGGTGGATGCGTAGTGCCAGGCTCGGCGCATGATGACGGGTGATGAACTGGAGCATTTCAGATGACGCTGCTTGAGAGAGTCAATTCGATGAAAATGCCTTTTGCCGAATTGAAAGGTGTCACTTTCACGGAAGCCGAAAGGGATCGCGTCGTCGCGCGGATGCTGGTGCGCCCCGACCTCTGTACGCTCAACCATACGATTCATGGCGGTGCGGTGATGGCATTGGCGGATTCGGTCGGTGCCGCGGCAACCCTGATCAATTTACCGGAGGATGCGAAGGGCACCACCACCATCGAGAGCAAGACCAATTTCATCGGCGGCGCCAAGGAGGGATCGACGGTGATCGCCATCGCAACCCCAGTGCATCGCGGGCGGCGCACCCAGATCTGGCAGACAAGGTTGGAAACCGAGGAGGGAAAACTGGTCGCGCTCGTCACCCAAACGCAGATGGTGCTTTGATAGATTTCACAATAATACCAATATGTTATGTCGAAGTATTTTACCGCTATTTGAGACCTGAAATGGGCTTGAATTCCATGCTGCGATGCACAATATAGACGGTCTAGGGATTCGACGCCTCCTCGAGGGCTATCCAAGAGGAGATTTGACGTGAGCTACCAAGACGTTCCCCGTCCGACGGCTGCCACAGGCATTGTTCGGACGCTGAGTCAGCACGAAGAACTGCCACTGCTGCGCGATCATCTTCTGCGGCTTGATCGGGAAAGCCGCTATGACCGGTTCCACGGTTTCATGGATGATGGCTTCATCGAGCGCTATGCCGAAAAATGCGCGTGCGATGGCACCACCATCATTGCTTA
>DNXO01000079.1:0-1381 GCA_003506895.1 Acetobacteraceae bacterium
AAGAGGTCGCCGGGCAGCAGGAATTTCAGGATTTGCCTGCCTCCGTCCAAAAGCTGAATGTATCGGAATGCCCACCCCGCACATAGAACGAATACGCGGTCAGACGAGTTGCCTTGAGCGAGCAGTTGCGTTCCGGCGTTGGCCACCACGAATTGTTGCCGGCTGTCGTCGTCCAGCAGGTCCGGCGAAGGCGGTCGAAAAATCGCGGCGCAGAATCCCGCTTCGCGATGGGTACAGGTCACGCAGGGTGATGACCGGGTGCTTCCGACGGTAGCTGCCAAACTCACGTGACTTCGTGCACCAAGTGCCCCTACCGGAAATTGCCCTGGTGCAGGGGCGAACGCAGTCGTTGCGATCGGTTGCACCAAACCAATCATGGATCTTGATTCGCGTGGTGCACAAGACGCAATTGACCAGAATCGCTATCCACTTTTTGAAAGCGAATGACCACGCCGGCCAAATCCGGTCGAAAGTGAAGCGGCTTGTAGAGGCAAAGGGCTGGTGCGCCTGCCATAAAGAGCCGTAAACGGCTCTCAGGCCGGAATGCACGCAAAGATCCGATCCATCGGATTTTATTGTCATCTTTGAAAAATTCGGTACTGTTTCGGCGAACATTGTACGTTCTGTTGTTCAAGAATCGATTGTACACACCTTTGAATAGCGGCGCCGGTATCGGCAACCTTGGCGGACTTGTTGTCCCCAATATGAGCGTGATCCGTTCTGACGAGCCAGCCGAGTACGCGGCGTCGGTGAACGGGTTTGAAGCTCGCTACCTGCCAACCACGAACGACCACCGCTTTGTCAAGTTCGAGTTATCCCTCGGGAGCGGCCGTCTGGCTGTCTCGACGCGGCCGCCGATGCTCTATGAAGGGACAGTGGTGGCAGACGAAGGGGTCGTTTGTTTTCACCTTGAAGACATCAGGGCTAACGTGAACGGTCACTCGGTAGGCGCCGACACCATCGCTCTTTGGAAAAAGGGTACTGATTACAGATCACACCAGCGATCTCGTCTCACCCATTGCGCGCTATTCGTCTCGGACGCTTTCTCTGCTCACGACTGGCCCGAGCCCGCACCCGCGGACCGCTTTATGTGGATCGGGGCGGACAGCAGCTTGCATCTGCGATCCAGCGTGAGCGACGTTGTGGAAGTGATTCGGAAGGATCCCGCTCGGCTTGCCAACCCGGATGTGGTGAAGGGTATAGACCAGAGCATCATCGGCGGCATTGACGGGGCACTTTCGACCGTCGTGCTGACCGGGAGCAGCGTCGCTGCCGGTCGCTATGTTACCATCTGCAAACGGGCCGAGGAGTACCTGAGGGAGAGCCGTTTTCGCATTCACTCCAGTCTCGAAGTGGCGAAAGCGTGCGAGGCAAATGTAAG
>DNXO01000079.1:1753-2331 GCA_003506895.1 Acetobacteraceae bacterium
CCCCCCGGGACCCTTGTCAAGTCGATCGCGCTCGACCACGGGTTCTGGCATCTGGGCCGTTTTTCGAGACTCTATTATTCGAGATTTGGCGAGGCGCCCTCGGCGACCCTGGCGAGATACTAATCCGGACGTTGACTTGCCGCGCCGATCGCCAACGCAATCGCCGCTGATATGCCGCTCAATGCCGCATGATGAATCTGTCCGAGCCGGCTGTGTGCGCCTTGGAAGAGAACACTAGCCTTGCTTGACCCCCGGCAAGCGATTCAATAGAGCAGACGGCGAGGAGACCCATTGTCGTAACGGACGGCCCCGATGCGCTGGCGTCCTTCCAGTAGCGCTCGTACCCGAAATTGTTTCCCGCCCCCGCGCGGATGCTGGAGCGGCGAGCACGACGCTGGCGTTCACAATCCTGACAACGATTGCTTACGGTAACGCAACAGCGCCGCGCCCCGCCCCGGGGGTGCGTCGACCGATCAAGCCGCCCGCATCAATCCCAGAAATTCGTCAACCTGATGCTTCAAGCGCTCGCCGCTCTGACTGAGTTCGCCAGCCGAAGACAGCACTTGAGAAGCCGCCGC
>DNXO01000079.1:2637-2814 GCA_003506895.1 Acetobacteraceae bacterium
TGATGTTCGACGTTACCTCCGTCGTGCCTTGCGCCGCCTGCTGCACGTTGCCGGCGATTTCCCGGGTCGCCATGCCCTGCTGCTCGACCGAGGCCGCGATGGTCGCGGCGATCTCGGAAATGCGGGCAATGGTCGCACCGATGTCCTTGATCGCAACGACGGATTCCCGGGTCGCGC
>DNXO01000093.1:0-27456 GCA_003506895.1 Acetobacteraceae bacterium
TTTCGGCGCGCTGCTCACATTTGTCCGCTTCGCTCAGGCAAAACAGGCGCATCGCCCGCAGGGTCGCGGCCTCTGCCTCGATGCGCCACAAGGCTGCACGCCGGGTCAACGAATCCGGATCGTAGTTATTTATATTCATGCTCCTCTCCTTCGCTGAACCGGAGGGGAAGTTAGCAGCAATGTGTTGCAAACTGGTTTCGGTTGGGCGGACGGAGCGTGTTCCGCGCGTGGCGCGTGAGAGCGGAGTTGGGAGGTAGCGCCCCCTTCAGAGGAACCCGACCGAGAGCCAAGGGACCGCCGCGACGATGATCAGCGCGACCACGAGTGCGAAGATATACGGCCAAATCCGCCACAAGGCGTCGTCGGGTGATATCTTTCCGATCGCGCAGGCGCCGTAGAACCCGACCCCCAGCGGGGGTGCGAACAGTCCGATGCCCATCGCCAGGATCACCACGATCGAATAGTGGACCTCATGCACGCCCATCGCCCGGGCGACCGGCAGCAGCAACGGGCCGAACAGCAGGATGGCGGGGATTCCTTCCAGCACGCTGCCCAGGAAGATGAACGTCACGATGGTGATTGCCATGAATCCCGCACGTCCGCCCGGCACGTTGGCCATGCCGTCCACCAGCCAGTTGGAGAATCCGGACTGGGTCAGGGCCCAGGCCATGGCCGTGGCGGTGCCGACGATCAGCATCACGGCGCCGGTCAGTGCGACGGTTTCCACCAGCAGCGGATAGATCCGTCGCCAGTCGAACTGCCGGTAGATGAAGATGCCCAGAATGGCGGTATAGACGACGCCGACGGTTGAAACCTCGGTCGCGGTTGCCACGCCGCGCACGACGGCGGCGCGGATCACAAAGGGCAGGGTCAGGCCGGGCAGGGCGACCAGAAAGGTGCGCAGGATCACGGCGCGCGGCGCGCGGGTGCGACCGCCGGTGTCCTCTTTGCGCGACCGCCACCAAGCCACCGCCACCAGCGCGATCGCCGCGACCAGCGCGGGCAGCAGGCCGCCGGTGAACAGCGCCGAGATCGACACGTTGGTCACCGATCCGATGGTGATCAGCACCAGCGATGGCGGGATGGTCTCCGACATCGCGCTGGAGGTTGCCAGCAGCGACGCAAGTTCGCCCGGATGCTGGCCGCGGCGGCGCATTTCGGGAAACAGCACGGGGGCCACGGCGGCCATGTCGGCGGCCTTGGAGCCGGAAATGCCCGAAACCAGGTACATCGCGCCGAGCAGGACATAGGACAGGCCGCCTTTGACGTGGCCGACCAGCGCGACCAGGAAGTTGACCATCACGCGGGCGATGCCGGTCATTTCCATCAGCAGGCCGAGGAAGACAAACATTGGCACCGACAGCAGCAGCATATTGGACATGCCGTCGTCCATGCGGTTGACCACGACCGACAGCGGCATGTCGGTCGTGACCGACAGATACGACATCGTGGCGATGCCGAATGCGAACGCGATGGGCACGCCGATCGCTACGCAGGCGGCGACCAGCACGACGAAGAACACGAACAGGCTGCCGAACACCATGGCCGTCAGTTGCGGTTGGAATATCCGCAGCAGCAGGCTGACTCCGGCGACGACGGCCACCGCCAGGATGAAGTCGCGCCATGTCGTCGTTTCGATCAGGCGCAGGATGGCGATGATCGCCGCCAGGCTCATACCGAACAGGATGGAAACCGCGCGATAGCCTTCGGATATGCCTAGCGTCGTCAGTTCGGTGTATCGTTGTTCGTCCAGATAGGTCATCGCCGGCACGATGATCTGCAGCACGAACGCGACCACCACCAGCGCGCCGACCGCATTGAACCAGCGCCCCAGGCTCGGGCGCACCCAGCCCACCAGCGTGGTCAGCCGCATGTGCCCGTCGGTGCGCAGGGCGACCACGGTGCCGAGCATCGAGAGCCACAGGAACAGGAAGTTGGCGAGCTCGTCGGTCCAGATGATCGGGTTGTTGAAGACGTAGCGGGAGACGACCCCGGCGAACAGGATGCAGGTTTCCAGCACCACGATGACGGCGCCGACGCTTTCGGTGACGAAACCGATGCCGCGGTCGAGCATGGAGGCGAAGTGGCGAAAGCCGGTCAGGTTGGCTGGTGCCAGGGACGCGTTGGACACGCCGGTGGTCATGTGTGGTCCTTTGTCGTTACCGGACAGGCTCTCGTCGTCAGGGGCAAGCGGCTAGGTCAGTTTACCCGCGTATTTCTCCAGCAGCGCCCAGGGCTCGTCGCCCATGCGCTTCTTCGTTTCGTCGTAGAACCCGTTCTTGCGGGCGAGATCGCGGAACGGCTGGACATCTGGGGTGTTGAAGACCATGCCGTGCTCTTGCAGCGTCTTGGTCACGGTCTCGTTGTTACGGATCCAGTCCGCGCGCTGCAGCGTTGCCGCCTCGGTCATGTGGTGGCCGATGGTGTCCTGGATGTCGCCGGGGAGCTTCTTCCACAGACCCAGATTGAAAGAGCAATGCAGTCCGGTCCAGACATGTCCGGTCATGCTGACGTATTTCTGCACCTCGTAGAACTTCGACTCGTCGATCAGTTGCAGCGGGTTCTCCTGGCCATCCACCACCCCGGTTTGCAGGGCACTATAGACTTCACCGAGGTTCAACGGCGTGGGCGAGGCGCCCAGGGCCTTGAACAGGCCGATCAGGGTCGGTGCGACCGGCAGGCGGATTTTCATGCCATGCAAATCGTCGGGCGTGTTGATCGGCTTGTTGCGGGAGGTGATGTTGCGGAACCCGTGGTCGAAGGCCTTTTCCAGGGCGAACAGGCCCTGTTTCTCGGCCATGCCGCGATACCAAAGCCCCAGGTCGCCATCCATTGCTTCCCAGTTCTTGCCGTAACCCGGGAAGGCGAAGCCGACGCCCATGATGCCGCCGGCGGGATTGCGTGGGGCGAGGATATCGCCGGACAGAGAATACATCTGTAGAGCACCCGAGATCGTCTGTGCGATCATCGCCGTGTCGCCGCCCAGCGCGCTGCTGGGATAGACCGTGTATTCGAAGCGGCCGTTGGTGGCCTCCTTGATCTTCGGCGCGGCCTCGGCGATGCGGGCGTTCATCGGGTGGGTGATGGGCAGAACGCTGCCGAATTTCCACGAGAACTCGGCCGCCTCGGCGGGCCAATGCAGGATAGCGGCAGTGGTGACGCCGGCGGCGCCGGTCATGAGTTTGCGGCGCGACAGTGTTTTCCGCGGCATGGTCGTTTCCCTGTAAGCCGGACGTTGTTTTGTGTCCGTGCGCGGAAACCGTGCCGGTTGGTTTGGCGAGTGTCAATTGTGGCGGGGCGTTCGCGGCGCCGGATCATTACACTCGGACGTGGAGAAATCCGGGTACGAACGGCGATGGAGGATGATTCGCGCGATCCGACCGAAGTGCCGGTGGCCTTTCCGCTGCACCTTCGCCAAGCGGGGGGCCGCCGCACCGGCAACGAACAACCGGCTCGTTCACCTTGATTTCCAGTTTCGTGGCAATTTTTATATCTATGTCGAATATACACACTTCTGGTATTCGCCCGGGGCCGGGATGGCGCCGTTCGTCTCTTACGCAAGGCGGTTGAACAAGGTTCATATGGACGTGGTTCTATTTCGGGCGGCTCTAACGGGCCTGTGTAATCTACCGGTTGCTCGCGTGGGCGTGGCGGATTGCCGCTCGATCCGTGCCGAGTTCCATGCTGGTCGCGCAGAGTAATATCCAATGCAGAGCGCTTTGCCACTTTGTGTTGACCTGGACGGCACGCTGGTGCGGACTGATACCCTGGTCGAGGGGTTTTTCGCCCTGGCGACGAGCCGATCCATCGTTCCCGTGCTTGGGCAACTCCTGAACGGCCGCGCAGCATTCAAGCAGGCGGTCGCGGCCGCGGCGCCGCTTGACCCCGCGTTGCTGCCGTATAACGAGACGCTGCTGGCTTATCTGCGCGAACAAAAGGACGCCGGCCGGTATCTGGTGCTGGCGACCGCGGCTGATCAGCGCGTGGCGGCTTCGATCGCCGGCCATCTTGTCTTATTCGATGAGGTGATCGCCTCCGACGGAACCCGCAACCTGAAGGGCGAGGCCAAGGGGCGCGCGTTGGTGGACCGCTTCGGCGTCAACGGCTTCTGCTATGCCGGCAACGAGCGCGCCGACCTGGCGATCTGGCGGCAGGCCGGGGCCGTGATCCTGGTGAACGCGCCTGACGGCGTGGTGGCGCGGGTGCGCGGCACGATGAAGGTGGAATTGGCCATTGCCGATCTGCCGCCCCGGGTGCCGGAACTACTCAAGGCGATGCGGCCGCATCAATGGGTCAAGAATGTCCTGGCTTTCGTGCCGATCCTGGCGGCGCACAGTCTGACCGAGGTGTCGGCCTGGATCGGCGGTTTGATCATGTTCTTCAGTTTTTGCTGCACCGCGTCTTCAATCTACCTGATCAACGACCTGCTTGATATCCCGGCGGACCGGGCGCATGCGCGGAAGCGGCTGCGGCCGTTCGCGAAGGGGACATTGCCCGTGCCAACCGGCGCGCTGGCGGCGGTGGTCCTGCTGGTGGTTGGTCTGGCTGCGGCGCGGACCGGCGGGGTGGCCTGGATCGTCGTGATCTATGCGGCGATGTCGGTCGGTTACTCGTTCATCCTGAAACAGCTGCCGCTGGTCGATGTGTTCATGCTCGGCGCGCTTTACACGATCCGGCTGTTCGGCGGCGGCGAGGCGACAGGGCATCGGCTTAGTCTGTGGCTGTTGGGCTTTTCCAGCTTCCTGTTCCTCAGTCTGGCCTTGCTGAAACGGGTCGAGGAGCTGATGCGCGTGGAAGGTGCCGGCGGGTCGAAGGTTGCCCGTCGCGGCTACCTGGCGTCGGACGCGGCGATCATGCAGCAGTTCGGCATCGCCTCGGCTTTCGCGTCCAGCATCGTCCTGGCGTTGTATGTGCAGAACGAGGCGAGTCTTCAGGCGTACTTGTCGCCCAGCCTGCTGTGGCTGGTGGTGCCGCTGATGCTGTTTTGGCAGTGCCGGATGTGGCTCTCCGGCGCACGGGGCTACATGCATCATGACCCGATCGTTTATGCGGCGCGCGACTGGGTTTCCTGGACGATTGGCGTCGCCGTGGTGGTTGTGGTCATTGCGGCCAAGTCGCTGCCGTTTTTCGCGTCGCCGCGCGTGCCATGACGCTCCCGGTCCTGGGGCTTGTCCTACTGAGCGTCTCGCTATCCGCCGTGGCGCAGGTGTTGTTCAAGTTGGGTATGTCGTCCGAGGCCGTGCGGGCCGCGTTGGCCGGCGGTTCGCCGGTTCGCACGGCGTTGGCGGTGTTCCTGAGTCCGGGCGTGTTGGGTGGGTTATCGCTGTATGGCATCGGCACGGTGCTGTGGCTGGGCGTGCTGTCACGGATCGAGGTTTCCCAGGCCTATCCGTTCGTTGGGCTGGGCTTCGTGCTCACGGCACTGATCGGTTACGCGCTGTTCGGGGATACGCTGGGGCCGACGCGGATCGGTGGGATCGCCCTGATCATGGCCGGGATATTCCTCATTTCGCGACGTTAGGGCTTGGCCTCGGGCTGTTTCAGCAAATCTTTGCCGGATCGCGGCGTTTCATCCGTGCCGGTCGGCCGCATGGTCATGGTCGTGCCTGATCTAGTCACGTCGGCTGGCAGCGGGAGTCCCACGTCCAGAACCTGGCAGCAGGCCTGGGGGCAAACGGCGAGCGCATTGCTGATTGCCCGGCTTCCGGCACGGCTGGGGTGCTGGTCAGCAATCCGGTTTGCCTGAACGCTGCCTCAGTAGGGGCGTGCGGTTTCCAATTCGCAAGAGAAACTAGAAAAATATCGCATTATACCGAATATAATGGGAATAAATATCTTATTTAATGCCTAATATTGCATTTCAGAAGAAAACAATTCTATATTTCTTCGCATTGGCAGGCCCGGCCACACCGACCGCCGAGACACCAAAGGGCCTGAAGAACCTCCGTCCGGCGCCAGCGGCGGAGAACGACATGGAGTTGCCGCTGTAATGCCGAGCCTGTCCCCCCCAAGCCTTCGAGGCGCCCCAACCGCCCAACCCGACGTCGCCCAACCCCCGATCACCCAGTCCCCAATCACCTTGGCCGCAAGTCTCGGTACGGCTTTTCAGCCCCTGGATCCGGTGGAACGCCTGCTCCTGCTGCGGCACGCCGTTCCCGGGCCGTTAGTCTTCACAACCAGCTTTGGCCTGGAAGATCAGGCGCTGACGCATCTAATCCTGCGCTCTGAAATCGAGGCGCGGTTCGTCACCCTCGACACCGGCCGGTTGTTTCCGGAAACCCATGCCCTTTGGGCCGCGACAGAGCGGCACTACGGTATCAGGATCGAAGGGTATTACCCCGATACCGCGGCGCTTGAGGCGCTGGTGGACGCGCAGGGCATCGACGGGTTTTACACCGGCCGCGAGGCCCGCCATGCGTGCTGCGCCGTCCGTAAGGTCGCGCCGCTGGCCCGCGCCCTGCACGGTGCGGCGGGTTGGATCACCGGCCTGCGCGCCGATCAGTCGGCGACCCGGCAGGATATGGATTTCGTCAGTTTCGATCAGGCCCGTGGCCTGCTGAAAGCCAACCCGCTGTTCGACTGGCCGCGTGATCGCATCGCGGCGCTGGTGTCGGACGAGCAGGTGCCAAGCAACCCGCTGCACCAACACGGGTTTTTGTCGATTGGCTGCGCCCCATGTACTCGGGCCGTTGCGCCGGGGGAACCGGAACGCGCCGGGCGCTGGTGGTGGGAGGACGAACAGACCAAGGAATGCGGCCTGCATCTGTCCCCGGATGGTCGCCTGGTCCGCGCGGGAGCACACGCATGATCCCCCTGTCACGCCTGCAGCGGCTTGAAGCCGAGAGCATCCACATCTTCCGTGAAGTTGCCGCGACCTGTGACAACCCGGTGTTGCTGTACTCCATTGGCAAGGACTCCGGCGTCCTGCTGCACCTGGCGCTGAAGGCGTTTTACCCGGCGCCGCTGCCGTTTCCGCTGCTGCACGTCGATACCACGTGGAAGTTTCGGGAGATGATCGCGTTCCGCGACCGCTGGCCGCAAGAACTGGGCTGCAAGCTGATCGTCCATGTCAATCAGGACGGCCTGCGGGCCGGGGTCAATCCGTTTGCCTCGGGCTCCCGCCTGCATACCGACGTGATGAAGACCCAGGGCCTGAAGCAGGCGCTGGACAAATACAAGTTTGACGCAGCCTTCGGCGGCGCCCGGCGTGACGAGGAAAAATCCCGCGCCAAGGAGCGTGTTTTCTCCCTGCGCTCCGCCGAACATCGCTGGGACCCCAAGAACCAGCGGCCTGAGCCCTGGGACCTGTACAACACCCGCAAGGCGCCGGGTGAGAGTTTCCGGGTGTTTCCGTTGTCGAATTGGACCGAGGCGGATGTCTGGGACTACATCGCCCAGGAAAACATCCCGGTTATTCCGCTGTACTTCGCCGCGCCCCGACCCGTGGTGGAGCGCGATGGTATGCTGATCATGCGGGACGACGACCGTTTGGTGCTGCGTCCCGGCGAGCGTTTCGAAAGCAGGATGGTCCGGTTTCGCACCCTGGGCTGCTATCCGCTGACCAGCGCGGTCGAGAGCGACGCCACCACCTTGCCCGCCATCATCGCTGAAATGCGCGGCTCCCGCACCTCGGAACGTCATGGCCGGGCGATCGACCATGATGGGGCGGGGTCGATGGAACAGAAGAAACAGGAAGGCTATTTCTGATGAGCGCCGCACTTCAACTCGCCTATCCCGACGAAGCGGATCAGCAGGCACTCGCGCCCGGCCAGGCGTCGCTGCTGCATTTCCTGACCTGCGGTTCGGTGGACGACGGTAAGTCAACTTTGCTCGGTCGTTTATTGTTCGATTCCAATGCGGTGCTGGACGATCAGCTCTCCGCGCTGGACCGGGACTCGCGGCGCTTCGGCACCCAGGGCGAGGCGCGGGATTTCGCGCTGCTGGTCGATGGTTTGTCGGCGGAGCGGGAGCAGGGGATCACCATCGATGTCGCGTATCGGTATTTCTCGACCGCCCGGCGATCGTTCATCGTGGCAGACACGCCCGGCCATGAACAGTACACCCGCAACATGGCGACCGGCGCCTCAACGGCGGAGCTGGCCATCATCCTGATCGACGCCCGCAAGGGCGTACTGCCGCAGACCCGCCGCCATTCTTATATCGTTTCGATGCTGGGCGTACGCAACGTCGTGCTGGCGGTCAACAAGATGGACCTGGTGGGTTTTTCCGCTGACGTCTATCAGCGCATCATTGAGGACTACCGCCGGGCGGTCGCGTCGCTTGGTTTCACCTCGATCGTTTCCATTCCGATCTGCGCCCGCGATGGCGACAACGTGGCCAGCGTGTCCGGCCAGACGCCGTGGTACAGCGGTCCGGTGTTGTTGGATTATCTGGAAACGGTGTCGGTGGACGCACAGCCGGATGCTGATCACGGCTTCCATTTTCCGGTGCAACTGGTCAACCGTCCCAATCTGGATTTCCGCGGCTATGCCGGCACCGTCGCCAGCGGCGTGGTTCGCGCCCATCAGCCGGTCAGGATCCTGCCGAGCGGGCAACTGACCCGGATCGAGAGCATTGTCACCGCGGACGGAGCGTTGGAAGCGGCCTCGGCCGGTCAGGCGGTGACGCTGACCTTGACCAGCGAAGTCGATGTCTCGCGTGGGGATGTCATTGTCGCGGCGGACGATGCGCTGGCCCCGGCCACGGCAGTGACTGCCCGCCTGCTGTGGATGGTAGCGGACTCGCTGACTGTTGGGCAGACACTTCTCGCCAGGATTGGCACCGCCAGCGCCAATGCTCGGGTCGCCCGGATTCACCATGCCATCGATATCCACAGCTTCCAGGCGCACACGGCGTCCAGTCTGGGCATGAACGAGATCGCAGTGGTGGAACTGACGCTCGACAAGAAGCTGGTCAGCACCGACTATGCCAGCGACCGGACGCTCGGTGCGCTGATTCTGGTGGATCGGATGACCAACCAGACCGTGGCGCTGGGGGTCGTTGAGCCGGCTCCTGGCCAGCCTGCCAGAGAGGTCAGCCAGGATCCTGGCGGGACAGTCGCCCCTAAGCGCGCGCCAGGTTGGCAGGCAGCCATTGTTCGGGTGCTGGGCGCGGCTGTGTTGGGGCTTCTGGTCATCGCGTTGTCGGGCGGCTGGCTGCTCGCGACCGTGGTGGCCGTGGCGGAGGTCGGGATAAACCTGCTGATCGGTTGGGCGGTGTGGGGCGCCTGGAAGCCAGGGGTGACAGCCGCGGCGGACAACGATGCGGTTAAGGTATGAACCCGTTCGCGGCCATCGACCCGCTGTATATGCTGGCAGGATTTTTCGTGGGCCTGCTGGTCGGCCAGACCGGCGTGGGCGGCGGGTCGCTGATGACGCCCATTCTGGTGCTGGGGTTCGGCGTGCATCCGGCGACGGCGGTGGGGACCGATCTGCTGGTCGCCGCCGCGACCAAGACGGTTGGCACGATGGTCCATGGGCTGAACCACACAATCGATTGGCGGATTACCGGACGTCTGGCCGCTGGCAGCGTGCCGGCGACACTGCTGACCTTGGTGGCGATTTCGCACTTTGACATCCCCGGGCCCGGCGGCGGCCGGATCATCTCGCTGGCCCTGGGCGTCATGTTGTTGCTCACGGCGCTTTCGCTGGTTTTCCGGCGGCGCTTTCTGGCCTTCGCCGGACCCAGCCTCGAAAGCCTTAATTCGGCGCACTCCGCGGTGTTGACGATCCTGACGGGGGCATTGCTGGGCGTCTTCGTCACGATTTCCTCGGTCGGGGCAGGGGCGTTGGGGGGCACGGCCCTTCTATTGCTTTATCGGAGAACACCGATGGCGGTGATCGTCGGGTCCGACATCGCCCACGCCGTGCCGCTTACGCTGCTGGCCGGCATCGGTCATTGGTGGATCGGTTCGGTTGACTGGCCGTTGCTGACCTCGCTGCTGAGCGGGTCCATCCCCGGTATCATCCTTGGCAGCTACCTGTCCGCCTATATTCCGGACTTTGCGCTGCGTCCGATCCTGGCAGCGACCCTGGCTTTGGTCGGGATGCGACTGGCTTTCTAACGCCCGCAAGCAACGCAGTCCGCGTTACACTCACTTCGAGGCCGCGGCCACGGAATTCTCCCAATTGCTCAATCATCCGGACTGATACATGGTTTCGTCGGATCAGGTGATACCCTGGACGCTTTGGATCGGTTAACAGTTGGGCATTGATACGACGATGACACTTGAAGTGATCGGATCGGGTTTCGGCAGGACTGGCACGATGTCGCTCAAGCTCGCGCTTGAGCAACTAGGCTTCGGTCCTTGCCACCACATGGACGAAGTTTTCAAGAGACCGGAACAGGTGCCGCTGTGGCGTGCGGCCGTGGACGGTCAGACCGTGAACTGGGATTCGGTATTTGCTGGTTTCCGCTCCCAGGTCGATTGGCCGGGCGCCCATTTCTGGAGGGAACTCGCCGCCGCCTACCCCAATGCGAAAGTGATTCACACGGTGCGGCCGGAAGATCAATGGTGGACGAGTTTCTCCGGGACAATCGGCACTTTGCTGACGACTTATGAAGACAAACCCCTGCCTCCCCATATCCGCTCCATGATGGACATCAGCGTGGATATCGTCGGATCGCGGACATTTGGCGGCCCTATTAACGACCGAGAGTCCGCACTGGCTGCCTACCGTGCCCGTACCGAAGACGTGCGATCAACGATCCCGCCGGAACGTCTGCTGGTATTCGATGTCGCGGACGGCTGGGGACCGCTATGCGGCTTTCTGGGGGTGCCGACACCATCGACAGCTTTCCCCCGGACTAATTCAACCGAGGCGTTCTGGAAGCTCGTCAACGGTTCGCCGAGCTGAATCGCCGATTGCCCGGCTGGCGGCTCCCGGCGCCGCCTACGGGTTGATCCCTGGCGTCAGCCTGAATATCCGGCGTTCCCGCGACCCGTGCTTCAGAAAGTGGTCCTCGCCGGAGATGAAATCGCCTTTCGCGACGGCATCGGCGACGTCCTGGTGGCGTCGCAGGTAGAATCCTTCGTCGAACGGGTCCTGGTCGGCGGGCTGGCCTTCGGCGACGCTTCGGCAGAATGCGCCGATCCTTTCAGCGGCGGCGTCCCAATCCTTCGGCGAAAGATGGAGTTCGTGCTGGCCATTGAGGAAGCGCACTCTCACGGATGGTGAGAGTGGGTAGTTCTCGGTCAGGTCAATCCCTCCGTAGGCATCTTCGACGCCCTGCAAGATCAGCGTGGGCGTTCTCGTTTGGGCGAGATGCACAAACCGTCCCGTGTCGAGCTGGCGATTGGGTTCCCGGAACGGGTAACCCAGGCATATCACCGCGGCCACCTCTCGCCGTGCCGCGAACAGTGTGGCAACCCGGGCGCCGGATGATCGTCCGATCAGGATGGTCCGTCGCGCGCCTTCCCCGGCGGGCAGGACTCGATCCAGCATTGCCAGCCGGTGCTCGATATCCGCGTTGAAGCTATCCGCCTGCGTGAGATGAAGCAGTTCCCCTTGGCCGATCAATCGAGAGGCCAAGGAGCCTAACCGGTTGAAAAGAGCCGGCTCGATGTGGGGTGTTAGTGGATAAGAATCGCCAGAAAGGAAAAATATGGTGTCAAACATCATCCGCGGCCGATGGTGTTTCAGTTTGAAAATATTAGAGGCAAGACGCACGGCTAGTGCTCCGGGGTGCTGGCGGGGAATCGCGGAATGCACATGACCGTCACATTATCTCCGACTATCGGGCAAAGTGTGTCACCGTCTTGGCCCAGCGATGGGTCACCGGGCGGCACCTCCCGGCATAGCTGACGTTTCGAACCGGATGGCCGTAAGCGTAGCCCTCATGCTGGAGGATTGCCGGGCCGGTTTGCGCCGGCGAACGGCGGTTGGGCCGCCTGCATACGTCGGTTCGGTAAATCGTATTGAACATTGCGGGTTTCGCTGCTCGGGTTTCCGGTCCAATGCATTCAGACCTGCTGTACCGGAGGAGAGGGGGGCAGATGGTGCCCAGGGGCGGAATCGAACCACCGACACTGCGATTTTCAGTCGCATGCTCTACCAACTGAGCTACCTGGGCATCGCCCGGTCACCGCGGTGACCGTGTTGGAGGCGGGTGATTAGCCCATGACCGTCCGGCGATCAACCCTCGATCAAGCGGTTCCGGCGCATTCTTTTCAGGCCGCGTCAGGTGACGGTGGTGGGTCCTCGTCCAACTCGGCCGGCGGGCCGGGAATTCGATAAACGCCGGTCAGCCAGCGGCCGAGATCGACCTCTTGGCAACGGGGTGTGCAGAATGGCTTGTTCGCCTCGGAAGACCGGCGGCCGCAGATCGGGCAGGTGGGTGGTGTTTTAGCCATTGTCCTTCTCCAGCACCCAGACCGTTGCCGGCAGGGATGGATCCGATTTCAGTGTCACCTGCCGGCCGGTGCGCCGTGCAAGATCGGGCAGCGCGACCGGATCTGCCTGCAACGCAGAGACGACGGCCGGGTTTGTCCGAATCGCCGGCAGGCCGCGCGGGTCCTGATGGAACGCCGCGATGACCGCCCGCAGCGCCGCCAGACCCGCCGCCAGCGGCCCAGCCAACAGCTCGTGCAACGGCGGATGAATGCGCGGCCGAACGATCTCCGCCAGCCCCAGGGCGGTGAACCCGAGGAACCGGGGATGCAGCGGATCGCTGGCCAGGGCGGCGGAGAAATCCGGCCCCAGCGCCGCCCGCTTGCGCGGCGACAATCCCGCCAGATCGACCACGATCGCGCCTGACAGGTTTCGCAGCCTTATCTGTTCCGCCAATGGCGGCAAGATCGCACGATTCACCGCCTGATGACGCACCTTGGCGGCCGCCGATCCCGCCAGGCTGCCGCCGGCATCGACGTCGATCGCCACCAGCGCCGGAGTCGGCCAGACCGACACGGATGCACCGCCCGGCAGGTCCACTTCCGAACGGGCCAGCGCGTCGATCGCTTCGGCGACATCCTCATCGAACACCCCGGATGCGACGGTCACACGCGCCCCCAGACGCAGCGTCGCGGCCAGAGCCGCGTCGTCCACGATCACTGGTGCGCTGGGAAAACGGGCGGCCAGACGGGCAACGGGATCGGGGCCGCGTTGCAGCAGCGCCACGGATCCGGCGCTGACCGGGTCCACATGCCGAGCGGACAGGCGCGGGCCTTTAGTCCCCTGGGCGGCTCTGGTGACGCGGACGGCCAACATCGTCCCCGAGGTCAGGCCCTTCGCGCCTTCGCTTTCGGGCAGGAAGCCCTCGGCGCCGGCAATGGCGACGAAGGCGCCGGCCATGCCGGGCACCTGGGCGATGATGCGGCCGTGGTGGATGTCGCCGACTCCGTCGGGGGCGCCCGGACGCCACAGGACGTAGTCGATCAGGCGGTTGTCATCGACGACCGCGACCTGGGCCTCACCCGGGCTGGTGGCGACTCGGATGGAGACGCTCACGGCACCTGCCAACCATGCCCTCGCAGCAACTGCGCCGTTTCAAACAACGGCAGGCCGACGACGGCGGAGTAGCTGCCGGACAGGAAGCGAATGAAGCTGGCGGCATGGCCGTTGATCGCATAGCCGCCGGCCTTGCCCTCGCCCTCGCCGGTCGCGATGTAGTGTTCGATCTGCGCGTCGGTCAGGCGGTTGAAGGTCACGGCGCTTTCGACCACGCGTTCGGTGACCCGCCCGTCCGGCGCGGCCAGGACGATCGCGGTCAGCACGCGATGGCGGCGGCCGGACAGCAAGGCCAGGCAGGACCGAACCTGTGCCGCGTCCTCGGCTTTGGGCAAGATACGCCGGCCGGCGGCCACGACGGTGTCGGCGGCCAGCACAAGATGGTCCACCGACGGCACGGCAGCCGCCTTCTCCCTTGCCATGCGTTCGGCATAGAGGCGGGGTTGCTCGTCTTTGGCGGGCGTTTCGTCGATCTCGGGGGAGACGACCTGATCCGGCACGAGGCCGATCTGCTTCAGCAGCATCAGTCGTCGAGGGCTAGAGGAAGCCAGGATCAGCGGGAGCGGTTTTACCCCGCTGGATTCGCGCATTACTTGAAGCGGAAGGTGATGCGGCCCTTGGACAGGTCGTACGGCGTCATCTCGACATTCACGCGGTCGCCGGCCAGAACGCGGATGCGGTTCTTGCGCATCTTGCCGCTGGTGTGGGCGAGAATGCTGTGTTCGTTGTCCAATTTCACCCGGAACATGGCGTTGGGCAGAAGCTCCATCACCGTGCCGCTGAATTCGATCATATCTTCTTTTGACATCAGGCCCCTTGGTACTGTTGATTCGGCGGGAACATGATGATCGCGGGCTTGTAGGTCAAGTCAGGTGTCGCGGTTCCGCCCTGGCCCGCGGCGGTTTTGACGGTGCGTGACGGCAAAACGGGCACAGGTAACAGGCGGCCTGACCGCGTTTGTTATCCGCGATGCTCACGGAACAAACCGAGCTTCTCCTGCGCTGTCCGATCCGAATATCCGAACAGCACGAGGTCGCTGTCCGCCTTCAGCACCAGTTCGCGCCACGAGGGCACGACCACGGTATCCCGCTCGCGCAGGGGGATGTCCTTCCCGTCTACTTGCGCTGTCCCGCTGCCTTCGACGACGACAAAGATCGTCCCGTCCGTCGAAAGCCGCGGGCGCGAGCTAAACCCGCCGGGCAAATGCCGCACGTGGGCCGAGATCGTGGGCATGACCGCGCCGCCATCGGCGGGGTTGGTGAACTCAAGTGCATAACCGAAATGTGGATCCGGCTCACCCGATCGAGTGAGATAGTCCAGGCTCTCCCGCCACTCCGCGTAGGGGTAATGGAATAGCGGCTGGCGGCCCGCGCGCCGGTCGGTCGGCGTGCCGCGCATCGGGCGCATGTTGCGGCCATAGCGCATCGCGGTGTCGCCGGGAGGCACGGTTTCGGGATGCGCGGACTGTGGCAGATGCTCCGCGAAGCTGGCGTCGAAGTGCATCACCGTTGGGATGTCCAGACCGTCCAGCCAAATCATCGGCTGAGAGGATGTGTTGCCGTGGTCATGCCACTGCCAGCCCGGGGTCAGGACCAGGTCGAACGGACGCATGACCGCTTTCTCGCCATCGACGGCGGTGAAGGCGCCTTCGCCTTCCATCACGAACCGCAGCGCGCATTGCGCATGGCGGTGGCAGGGCGCGATTTCACCCGGAAGGATCAGTTGCAGGCCGGCGTAAAGGCTTGAGGTGACCGACGACGAACCTGGCAGACCGGGGTTCTCCATGATCAGCACCCGCCGTTCCGCCTGGGCGGCACTGATCAGGTCTCCGGCGCGCAGCAGATAATCGCGCGCATCGGCGTAGGTCCAGCGATGGGCCTGCGCCGGCGAACGGGGCTTCGGCGTCACCAACGCGGCGAGCACCTCCCACAGCGGATACAGGCTGCGCGGTTCCATCTCCGCATACAGCGCCTTCAACTGGGTTGTCGCGTCGTTGCTCAGCGCGGCGGACATGGCGGCCTCCCTCGTGGTGGACATCGTACTTGCCGGGTAATCTATACCTCGGCGGCCCGCGTGGTCGAGGGAGCGGTGCGATGGTCTGATCCGGCGCCCCAACCGTTAGGGACGGGCATGTGTGCTGTAGGCGCGTATTGCTGCGTCGGTGGCATGCTGCTGAGCCGGTGGCATGGCGGCGTGCACGCCGTGAATGTGGCATCTGCCCGCCGCATCGCCTTGGCATCCCGGGCTGCGATCGCTGTTTTGCTAAAACCCTTCGCGCCCGAAGTGATGATGATGGTGATGATGGTGGTGATGATGATGATGATGATGATGGAAATAAGGCCGCGGGTAGTAGTAGGTCGGCGGGTAGTAGGCCGGTGGGACGTAAGCGGGCGGGTAGTAAGGTCGCGAGTAATAGGGCTGTTCATAGTAAGGATATTGGACGGGTTGTACCACCGCTTCGCCCTGGGAATCGCTGCTCGCCACAGCGCCGGACCGCGTCTGGTTTGAGCCCTTCAGAAGCTCCAGTGCATTCGGGATGGGCCGCAGCAGATCGGCGTAGGAGTTCACCTCCGTCAACGTCTCCTTCGTTACGGGCGCAAGCGTAGCGGCGTGCGAGGGAACCGCCGCCACTACGGAGGTCATGGCGCCAATGAGCGCGACTAAATTCTTATCCATCTAGGTCTCCATTCAGGTATCGCGCCGCGTTTCGACAAATCGTTACAATCCGTAGCTTACCATCAGGCCGATACGATCCGCGGTTCCCCTGAAGCGGGAGTGTCCGACCGACCGGTTCGGTGCCTGTTGGACTCAGTTTGCAACCAAGAACATGACAAAATTATGGGGATCAATTCCAGCGCCACGACGAACTGTCGTTCTATAGGCGCGCGCCTGGGGCCAATGGCCGCTCCTGGTTGGGGACGTCTCGCACGGCGCAAAGCACAGCGTCGGCATGTCCATTACCGAAATATAATAGCGGGTCTATTTGCCATTTCAAAGTCCAAGGGCAGTTAATCGGCCTCCCGGCTTATCAGCGTTCACTTGGTACTCGCCGCACGCCACCCGACGTGAAAACAAGACTATGGGCACAACCGCGCCCCGAAAAGAACGATTTACGCAGGATAGATCAAGCTGTTCGGGATCATTTCGGAGTCGAATACCACGATTCTTTCTCGCAACCGCAGGCCCTCGTTATCCTTCACCACGACGTCGTGGCACACCGCGGACAGCACGATCTCGGTTTGCTTATCGATCAGCGTCTGCACGACCAGCAGGTTATGCCGCGTGCGCACGCTATCGGCATCACCCGAAACGATCCGCAGCGGTCCGGGGAAGCGCCGATAATACCGTGGCGCGTACATCTGCGTGCGGGTCAGGCCCATCACCCGATCGATCAGCATCCCCCGGCTTTCCGCGTAGATGGTGGAGAGCGTGTAGCCGGCCTCATGGTTCTCGCGGGGAATGACGCGGTAGATGCAGTCCTCGGTAAAGAGCGCGGGCCAGTCGTCCAGCCGCACATCGTCGAGGGCGTTGTAGTAGTCGTCATAGAAATCGCGCAGGGCGTCCCGGTCGATCATAGCCCCATCGCCTCCCGCCAATAGCGGTACATGCCGCGAATACCGACCTCGGTGACCATGTGCTCCACACTTTCGATCTCGCGGCCGCCCATCATCACCAGAGCGTCCTCATCGGGCGCGTGGGAGAAACCCTGCTGGCTCATTTCGATGATTTCGCTGTCGTCGGCCGACACGAAGCCCGCCGGCCCGAACAGGTTGGCTTGGCGGGTTCGTCGCAGCCGCATCTCCGGCGAGTCATCGGCATAGCACCAATGGGTCCAATGGAAGTCGAACCCGCCCGGCCCGGTCGGGACGATCTGCCGCACGCTGACGGAGTTGATGTTTTGCTGCAGAATCACGCTGGGAAATACGGTGATCATGCCGACGGTATCGTCGCCAGGAAATTCCCGCGCGCCGTCCATGATGCGGGGATCGGCCAGCTTGATGTCGCCCCGAAAGGTCCGCATGTTGGAGGTGACGTCGTTGACCTCCTGCTTGCCGGTGCGGCTGATCAGGATGCCATGCCGCCCCGTCGGATCGATCTCCGTCGCCGACTTCTGGTCTGCTCGGAATAACCCGAACGTCACGAAGAAAACGTGCAGTAATGATGCGTGGTACGGGTCCTTGATATTCTCCTGCATCAGCTTCCAGTTGCCCGGAATGTGCTGGCGGTTGTAGCCCAGGACCTCCAGTTTCCGCCCGTCGTACACGCGCGTGTAGTGCTGCCAGAAACGCTCCCCCAAATAGTCCCGGAACGGCGGAGTCTCGTCGGAAAACGTCGCCCAGACCAAGCCGTTGACGACTTCCACCCGCAGCTTGCGCAAGCTGATGTTTTTCGGGTCGAAATCGGCCGGCATGCCGCCCTGGCCGCGCACCCCGCGCCTGAACGCAGCCCCCTGAAGGTCGCCGCGCAGGCTGTAGTTCCACTGATGATACGGACACAGAAGGTCCTTGGAATGCCCTTTGCGCGCCTGGCAGAATTTGACCCCGCGATGGGCGCAGCGGTTCTCGACGACGCTGACTTCCTCCGGCCCGCTGCGCACCACGATGACCGGCTTTTCCCCAAGGGTGATGGTCTTGAAGTCGCCGACCGTGGGGATTTCGGCTTCCAGCGCGCAGAATAGCCAATGGGGTCCGTACCAGATGCGTTCAAGTTCGGCGGCATACACGTCTGGATCCGAGTAAACCCAGTATGGCACTTTGCCTGCCGCGTCATGCGGCCAAACACGGTCGATTTTGTTCATGGCGCGCCTCCTGTATGAAATTTGCCGAGGGAGCGGGGCGCTGTCAAAAGAGATTCATCGACAGATGGCTTTGACAGCGACGCCGCGCGGCGCTTTTCTCGGCCCACGGAAACGATAAAGGAAACGCCCCGATGCGACCCATGGAAGGCATGCGCGTAATCGCGCTGGAGCACGCCGTCGCAGCCCCGCTGTGTACGCGGCATCTGGCCGACATGGGCGCCGACGTGATCAAGATCGAGCGGCCCGGCGACGGCGATTTCGCCCGGGCTTACGACGATTATGTGAACGGCATCTGCAGCCACTTCATCTGGCTGAACCGCGGCAAACGCAGCGTCACGCTGGACATCAAGAACGCCGACGCCCGTTCCGCGCTGGATACGCTGATCGCCGGCGCCGACGTCCTGGTCCAGAACCTCGCACCCGGCGCCGCGGCCCGGCTGGGGCTGACGTATGAGGCTTTGAAGCCGGTCAATCCAAGGCTGGTGGTGTGTGATATCTCCGGCTACGGCGAAAGCGGGCCGTTCGTTCAGAAAAAAGCCTACGACCTGCTGATCCAGGCGGAGTCCGGGCTGATCAGCGTCAACGGCTCACCGAACGAACCGTCGCGTGTCGGGATCTCGATCGCCGACATCGCGACCGGGATGTATGCGCTGACCGGGATACTGGGGGCGCTGCTGCGCCGTGGCCGCACGGGCGAGGGGGGCAACGTCAAGATCGCCATGCTCGACGCGCTGGGCGAATGGATGACCTACCCGATGCTGCGGCACGCCTATACCGGTTCGCCACCCCCCAGGGTGCCGACCAGCCATCCGGCGATCGCTCCTTACGGGGCGCACAAGACCAAGGACGGGCAGGTGATCCTGGGTTTGCAGAATGAGCGGGAGTGGGTGACGTTCTGCCAGAAGGTGCTGGGAAGTCCGGCGATTCAGACCGACCCGCGGTTCGCCACCCAGAACGTCCGGCGGGAGAACCGCGAGGCGCTGACGGCGGTGATCGAGGACTTCTTCAGCGACAAGACCTCGGTGGAGGTCGCGGCCCTGCTGGATCGTGCCGGTATCGCGAACGGCAGGATGAATGAGCCGATCGACGTCTGGAACCATGTTCAGTTCGAGGCCAGGGACAAGTGGCGGACAATCCAGACCGAGAACGGCCCGGTCCGCGTGCTGCTGCCGCCGTTCATTTACCCCGAGGAAGAGGCGGTGGTGGGCGATGTGCCAACGGTCGGGCAGCATACCGACGAAGTCCTGCGCGGGATCGGCTTTGCAGCCGAACGGATCGCCGCGATGCGGGCGGCCGGAGCGGTATGACCCAGGTTTCGTGGCCGTCCTGGCGGGCGCGGGCCCGCCGTCCTGATGCAAGGGGCCGTCCGACATGACCGATTTCGATCCCGCCCAGCATCGCATGATCCCCGAACAGCGCTGGTTCGACGACTTCCGGCTAGGTGAACGCTTCGTGCTGCCAAGCCGCACGATGACCGAGGCGGTGTTCCTGGCGTTCCAGGCCGCGAGTGGCGACAACCACCCGGTCCACTACGATGTGGAGTTCTGCAAGGCTCGCGGCATGCCGGGGCTATTGGCGCACGGCCTGCAATCGCTGGTGCAGACCGCACCCGGGGCCGGGCTGTTCCCGTATATGACCGAGGATTCTCTGGTCGGCTTCATCGAGCAGTCCAGCAAGTTCCTGAAGCCGGTGTTCGCGGGTGACACAATGTACCCGCTGCTGGAGATCGACGAACTGACGCCCAACCGGACCACCGGCGTGGTCGGATTCAAAAGCACGATGCATAACCAGCGGCGGGAATTGGTGCTGGAAGGCCGGCAGCGATATTTGCTGCGCCGGCGGGCGGTTGGCTAAGGGCGCCCATGTTGCAGACCGAAGCAAAAGTTCACTTACCTCACATTTAGGCGAATTTTGCCATTTTGCTGCCATGAGTCGGGGTCATGGTTCTTCTCATAGAAAACCCCACAGGTTCTCCAATGGCACGCATGGGTCGCAGAATGCATCCCGGTCGGGTGTTACGCGAAGAGTACATGGAGCCGATGCGGCTCGATGCGACAGGTCTTGCCCAGGCTTTGGGCGTGCCACCGAGCCAGATCGCCCCGGTGATCGAGGATCAGGGGCCGATGACGTCGGATCTTGCGCTTCGTCTGGCGCGCTGCTTCCGCACCAGCCCGCAATTCTGGCTGGGCCTGCAAACCGCCTATGACCTCGCCACCACCCAAGCCCGCTTCGGCGCCGAGATCGAGGCTCGGGTTCAACCTCTCGCGGCTTAAGAAGCTTTAATCCGCGCCGGGGTCCGTGCGGCGTCGGTGTGCTTGGTTATTGGTTTGCGATGTGGCAACAAAGATGCGCCAGAATTCAGGTGCGTTGTCTTGCCGAGGCGGCCATTAAACCACTTACCGACGACGCAAGCTCCAGCCGGAGTGGCGCGAACGGGCAGCAATCCCGCCGCGGCGGCGGTGTCCGTAGTCAGCCTGCTTGTACTGCTTGGCGTCCTGGGCATTGTGCTGTTCGTTGCAGAGCGATCACCACTTAAAGACGATATTGCCTGGCTGCTCTATGTCGCGCGCCGATGGATGGGCGGTCGTGCGCTTTACACTGACCTGATCGAGGTCAACCCGCCATTGATCATCTGGATATCGGCGGTTCCGATCATGCTGGCGCATTGGTTGAACGTTGATGCCCAGTTGGTGGCAATCCCGATGTTTGTGGCCATCGTCGTTGCCTGTGCGTGGTGGAGTTCCTGTCTGCTGCGCATCGCGGGCGGGATCTTCGCCGACCATTGGCCCGTATTCGCGCTGATCGGTTCGGTGTTGCTGCTCGTCCCGGCGGGCGACCTCGGCCAGCGAGAGCACCTGCTGGTCGGGGCGATGCTGCCCTACCTCGTGCTGTTCGCACGGGAGATGGACGGCGGCCGGCCCTCGTTCGGGGCTGCTGTGGCCGCGGGAATCCTCGCGGGTTTGGGATGTGCCCTGAAGCCGCGGTATGCGGGGGTCTTCGTTGTTTTGGAGTGTCTGGCGCTTACCGGGGACCTTAGGCCGTGGCGCCTGATGCCGATCATGGCGGTGGTAACCCTCGTCGGCTATGCGGGTTTTGTCGCGGTGGTTTGTCCGGCCTATCTGTGGCGGGCAGTTCCCATGGCCTTGGCGCTTTATGGGGCCACGGACGTTACGTTCACCCATCTGCTATCGGACAGTGCGGTCCTGATCGCCGAGGAAGCGGTGGCGATCTGGCTACTATGGATTCGCCGGCGCCAGATGGCCGAATTCCGGCTGATGCAGGCGTTGGTTGTGTTCGCGGCGACAAGTAGCCTGATCTTCCTCGTCACAGGCAAGGATTGGTATTATCACCGGCTTCCCGCGACGATCGCAACGATGCTGGCCCTGATTTTGTGGGCGGTCTCCGAGAGCGGGCGCCGGGGTTGGCAGATGCGGCTGCCGCTTATCGTCGCGACTGTGGCTGTCGCGGTTTTCTGCGTGCGCTCCGTTCAACGGATGGAGCCGGCCTTGGCGGAGGCAGCGGCACCCGGCAATACGACCGAAGCGCATCTGGAAAAGATCATCCGCACCGAACATGCGAGAACCTATGTGGCGTTCTCGGAGTGGCTGGCTTTGGGATTCCCGGTGGTCAACGCGACTGGGGTGGCTTGGGCGTCCCGGTTCGATTCTATGTGGGCATTGAGGGGCGAAGTCTGGCGGGCAAAATTCGATCCTGCCACCGCTCGGAATTGGCCGGTCGCGCGCTGGGTCGCCGATGACTTCATCGCCGGGTGTCCGGATATCGTGGTCGTCGATGTGCTGGGAAGAACGAATTATATCAAGGTATTGGGTGAGGGTAACTCGGATTTTTCCAGGCTATGGTCGCGCTACCGACCGATCGCGGCGTTCGATGGGTTGGTTGTTTATCGTCGAAGGCATGGCGGTTGTCCCGTGGTACGTATGGCGGCCGCCCTAACGTCGAAGCGGCCTCTGCGATAGCGCGTCCCCCGGTTCGGGCCTGGAGTCCTCGGTTGGCTGTCGCGACGCCTGTGATGGCGCTGGCCGCCGCAGGCGCGGCTTGGGCTGTGGCGTCGTGGTGTCCAGCACCGCATGCAGCGACGCCACGGTTTCCGGCGGTAGCCGGTGAATCACCTGCGCCAACCGATTCGCCAGTGCCGTCTGTTCCGGGGTCAGCCCCGCCGTGTTTACCGTGACGCGCGGATTCGACAGCTTCGCCAATCGCGACAGGTCGTCCGCCTCATCCCAGATCAGCCCGAAATACTCGTTCACCTGATGCACCAGCCCGGCGCTCGGGGCACCGCGTTTGCCGTGCTCCAGCGCGGACAGATAGGCGGCGGATACCTGTAGCGCCTCGGCGAGGTGCTTCAGCGTCACGCCGCGATCGGCCCGCAGCGCGCGGAGTCGGGCGCCGAACGGGGTCACCGGATCCGCCGCAGGATCAAGCGGACGGAGCCGGGGTTCAACGCGTGCGGATGCGCCGCCCCCAGGATCATCGGCCGGATTTCGGGCAGGTTGAGCCAGTGTGGGAACTCGCGGCGAATCACCCCGCCGGTTGCCCCGCTGCCACGCCCGGTGACGACCTCGACACAGCGGACCTGGTCGGCGTGGGCCGTGCGGATGAAGGATAGCAGCGCGTGAAAGGCCCGTTGGGCG
Source organism: Acetobacteraceae bacterium (assembly GCA_003506895.1). Taxonomy (GTDB): domain Bacteria; phylum Pseudomonadota; class Alphaproteobacteria; order Acetobacterales; family Acetobacteraceae; genus Rhodopila. Next base: position 22,896 of record DNXO01000093.1, read on the forward strand.
GTCATGCCATGCAGGTCGAGGGTCCTCAGCGCCACAAGCTTGCCGCTGCGGAAGCGTTGCCAGGTGGCGCTGTCGATGCCACCGGGCTGGTCACCAACACTCAGCGTTGAGGCGATTTTGCGCGGTTTAGATGCCGGTGCGGCGGCCTTGGGTGCAGGTTGCGCCGCGGCAACCGGGGCAGGGGGGCTTTCCGGTTTGACCGGCCTGGGCGGCAGCCTGGGGTTACGGCCGCGCAACGGCGCGAGTTTGCTGGCGTAATCCGCCCAGAGGGCCTGATCGGCCTCGGTTAAACCGCGTCGGCGGGGCGGCATGACGGCGCCTTCCGGGGTGCGCTACCCCGGATCCCGCGACAGTCCTCGCGATGCCAGAGCGTCGAGGTAGGCCGGCCATTTCCTGTCCTGCTGCTCACCCAGTTCCCGCAGGTAGTCCCAAGAGTAGATCCCGGAATCGTGCAGGTCGTCGAACACCAGCCGCACCGCGTAGTTGCCGACCGCCTCGACACCGATGATTCCGACATGGCGCCGGCCGGCGACCGTCTGCTTCTGGCCCGGGTTGTGACCCTGAACCTCGGCACTCGGGCTTTCCACGCGCAGATACTCGGCGGGTAATGCGAAATTGGTTCCATCGTCGAAAGAGACATGGAGCACCCGCGTCGCCCGGTCCAGCCGGATTTCCGTCGGGAGGGCCATTATTCCTCCAGCTTCCGAGCCTCTTCGGGGAGCATGATGGGGATTCCATCGCGGATCGGGTAGGCCAGACCGGCCTTGCGGCTGATCAGTTCGCCGGCTACCCGGTCGTATTCCAGCGGCCCCTTGGTCAGTGGGCAGACCAGAACCTCCAGCAGACGGGGATCGACCGCCGATTCGGTAGGGGAAACATCGTCAGACATGCGAAATCCTATTAACTGACCGAGTGACCGGATGGCAGATCGGGGCCAGCCGCACCCATTTCCAACAGCGCCAGCAGGGTGGCTGCCCGGTCGGCATCGTCGGGCGCTTCCAGCAGCGCCTGCTTTTCCACCGGCTCGAACGGGCAGGCCATGGCGAGGGTGATGATCAGCGCATCGTCGGGCAGGCCGCGGATCGCCTCCCAGTTGGCATCGACGCTCCGGCGCGTGAAATAGGCGCGCAAAGCTGCCAGTATCTTGTCGCGCCCGATCTCCGCTGGGGCGCGATCGGTCTCCAGATCGCCCCAGTACTGGCAGAAGTCGCCGCGAACACGCCGATAGCCGCGGCGCATCTCCAACTCGGTGCTGAACGAGAACCGAAGCAGGCCGGTCAGGGTGATCAGCAGCCGGCCGTCATCGGTTTCGCTGAACGACGACACGCGGCCGAGGCATCCCACCCGATAAAGACCGTCCTGCGGATCGGGCTGGACCATGCCGAACATGCGCCCGTTGGCCAGCGAGTCCTGCACCATGGCCAGATAGCGTGGTTCAAAGATGTTCAGCGGCAGTTTCCCCCGCGGCAGGAGCAACGCTCCGGTCAGCGGAAAGACCGCGAACTCGGATGGCAGATCCTCGGGCCGCGGGTGGAATGGCGGCATTCAGCTAAACAGCAACGCGGACAAACGGCGGCGCGCGGCGCTGGTCGCGGGGTCTTCGAAGCCCCAGGCCTCGAAGAACTTCAGCAGTTGCAGGCGGGCGGCACCTTCGTTCCAAGTGCGGGCGCGGCGGATGATTTCCAGCAGCGCCTCCGCGGCCTGCTCGCGCTCCCCCATCGCATTCAGTGCGGTGGCGAGGTCGTAGCGCGCCAGATGGTCGGCTGGGTCAGCTTCCAGCCGGGCTTGGAGCGACTGAAGCTGGTCCGTGGCCGCGCGGCCTTCCTTGGCCAACGCCAAGGCGCTGCGTGCGCCGGATATCTCGGCATGTTCCAGGATTTTCTCCGGCACCTGGGCCAGCGCCTCCTCGGCTGCCTCCTCCTGGTCCATCGCCATAAGCGCTCGGATCAGGCCACCCCAGGCGTCGGGGTTTTCGGGCTCTTCACCCAGCAGGGCGCTGAACAACTGGCCTGCCTGCTGGGCGTCGCCCTCTTCCAGCGCCGCCTTGGCCTCGGCCAACAGGTCGGCGCCGGGCATCGACCCGCCGGTTGACTTCAACAGCGCCTCCACAAAGCGCTTCACCTCTGATTCGGGCTGGGCGCCCTGGAAGATGTCGGCGATCTGGCCCTGCCAGAAGGCGGCGACGGTGGGGACGGATTGCATGGGCAAACCGAGCTGAGCGAGCTGGCGGACGAGCTGCTGGTTGGCGTCGATATCGATCTTCACCAGCTTGATACGGCCGCCGGCGGCCTTGGTCACCTTCTCCAGCGTCGGCGTCAGTTGCTTGCACGGGCCGCACCACGTCGCCCAGAAATCCACCAGCACGGGGATCGAGCGCGAGGCCTCGATCACGTCCTGCATGAAGGTCTTCTGATCGCCGTCAACGATCATGTCGGCGCCAGAGGGTGAGGGCGAGGGGGCGCCAGAGGCGGTTTGGCCGATGATAAGGTCCATGGGGCGTGTTCCTGGTCGTCTTCAGTCGTTCAGGTCTAGATGTAGCCTATCCGCAAACAAACAAGCGTCTGAATGCGATAGGTCAATCGTTGGCGGACCATGCCGGGTTGGAGCGGCGCCGTCCAGTTGGTCTGGTGGCGTCTGGCCATCGCCGGCGCTGGCCAGACGTCCACGCATTTGGTTGGCGCCGGACAAACGCGGGGATGGCGGTCCCGCAGCCGCCATGACGAGCTTGGGCCCGCCATGGCGATAGGGTTTGGTCCGCCGAAGAAAGAGCTAATCGAACAGGGAGCTAACCGAACTTTCGTCGCTGATCCGGCGCATGGCTTCGGCCAGCAGCGGGGCGATGGTCAGTTCGCGGATGTTGCCGCAGCGCTTGACGTCGTCCGTGGCCAGGATCGAGTCGGTGATCGTCATCATCTCGATCGGGGAGGACGAAATCCGCGCCACCGCCGCGCCGGACAGAACGCCATGGGTGACGTAGGCGCTGGCGGACCGGGCGCCGCGCTTCATCAGCGCGTCCGCGGCGTTGCAATGGGTGCCGCCGGAGTCGACGAGGTCATCCACCAGGATGCAGTCGCGGCCGACGACGTCGCCGATGATGTTCATCACCTCGGAATGGCCGGCGCGTTCGCGGCGCTTGTCGATGATGGCCAGGTCGCAGTTCAACCGGGTGGCGATCGCCCGAGCCCGCACAACGCCGCCGACGTCTGGGGAGACGATCATCAGGTCGCGGCCCTGGTAACGCTCCTCGATATCGCGGCTGAACAGCGGCGCGGCGATCATGTTGTCCACGGGGATGTCGAAGAAGCCCTGAATCTGGCCGGCGTGCAGGTCCATGGTCAGAACCCGGTTCGCACCGGCCTCGGTGATCAGGTTCGCCACCAGCTTGGCAGAGATCGGCGTGCGCGGGGCGGATTTCCGGTCCTGGCGGGCATAGCCGAAATAGGGGATCACCGCGGTGATGCGCCGGGCGCTGGAGCGGCGCAGCGCATCCAGCGTGACCAGCAATTCCATCAGGTTGTCGTTGGCCGGGAACGAGGTGGACTGGATGACGAACACATCCTCCCCGCGCACGTTTTCCTGGATTTCGACGAACACTTCCATGTCGGCGAATCGCCGGATGGACGCTTTGGTCAGCGGCAGTGCGAGGATGTCCGCAACCGCCTCCGCTAGGGGTCGGTTGCTGTTGCAGGCGACGATCTTCATGAGCAGGACCGCTGGAAAAATGGCCGAACCGGTCGGGGTGCCGGAAACAAGCGGGCTTCTAGCAACCGTTCTGTCACATGTCCATGAAGTGCGGCTATTCTCTTTCGAAGGGACGCGGCGGAGGTGATTTTAACCCTCTTGCGGGTGCCGGACGAACTCCGGGGTGCCTCGGCAGACCGGGATGTACTGGGCGGCGCGGAACGCGGTGTGGCGAATCGCGGCCTCGGCCGGCAGGTGCAGGCCGTGGAACACCATGGCGACCAGCACGACCACCCCGGCCAGCGGCACGAGGCGCAATCTGGGAGGCGCCCCGGCGAAGTGCGGCAGCGCGGCAGCGCCAGCCAGCCCGATCAGTGCGCCGATCACAACCTCGGGGAAAGAGTGGGCGCCCAGCAGCAGCCTGGACAGGCCGATGACGACCGCGGCAAGGATAGCGGCGGGGAGAATGGTCGATCGCCGGTGGGTCAGCATCGCGGCGAGGCCGCCCACCGTGACGGTCGCCGCCGCAACGTGACCGCTGGGACTGTGGACGTCCAGCGGCCCGAACAGGGGGGAGCAGGCCAGGAACGTCAGCTTTGAAATCAAGGTTGCGAAAAACACGGCCGCAACCACCAGCAGCCATGTCACGGCGCCGCGGCGCCAGCCTTGAATGGCCAGTGCGACGGCAACGGCCAGGACCAAGGGTACGATGACGGCCTGGTCGGCGAAGTCGGTCAGGTATCTCACGCCGTCCATATAGGCGAACACGGCTGGAAAAGGTTTCAGAATCGCGTCATGCCGGGGCGGAAACCTTCACTTATACCAGCCGCCCGAAACTTCGCCTCTTTTGTCAGTCGGCGGGCGGCTGGTATCCTATTGA
>DNXO01000093.1:27751-29020 GCA_003506895.1 Acetobacteraceae bacterium
AGTCGGCCCTTGGGGCCGCTGGTATTACTCGCCTTTCCATACGGGGCTACGTTTGGTGAGGAAGGCGTCCATGCCCTCGCGGAAATCCTGGCTGGTGTAGGCTTGGCGGATCAGGTCCTCGTCGGGGGGCAGGTTGTCGCGCAGGCGGCGCAGGGCCTCACGCGTGACGCGCATCGTGATCGGGGCGTGGCTGGCCAGCAGGGTTGCGAGTTCGGCCGCACGCGCCTGCAACGCGGCGTGGTCTGCCAGCACTTCGGTCACCAGCCCGACCGACAAGGCTTCGTCGGCGGAGAGCAGGCGCGCGGTGAAGATCATCTCGATCACGCGGGCGGGGCCGACCAGCGCGTTCAGGCGGGCGATGTTGGACATCGACAGGCAGTTGCCCAGCGTGCGCGCGATCGGGAAGCCGAACCGGGCGTTGGAGGCGGCGATCCGAAGGTCGCATGTGGCTGCGATGGCCGCGCCGCCGCCGGTGCAGGCGCCGGAGATCGCTGCGACGGTGGGGACCGGGCAGCGTTCGATGGTGCCGAGGACGCGGTCGATCCTGGATTCGTACGCCATGGCGTCCTCGGCGCCGTTGAAGGCGCGGAACTGGTTGATGTCGGTGCCGGCGGCGAAGGCTTTCTCGCCCGCACCGGTGATGACCAGGGCGCGCACGTCGCCGGGGGCGGCGGCGATCTGTGCCAGGCGTTCATACATCGGGAAGGTCAGGGCGTTGCGCGCCTGGGGGCGGTTGAGGGTGATGAAGCCGATGTTGTCGCGTTGTTCGTAGAGGAGTTCTTCGGTCATGTTGGGGCGTTCCTGAATGGGCTGAGACAGTCGTAGGGCGGGGGTCGTCCGGGACGCAAGGTGTGGTGGTGGAGGACGGCGGTTCGCTTCTGTGTTCCGGGGGCTGGGAGTCTAACTGGTGTCTCAGGAGGCTAAAATCAGCGCTGTGTATTGTTTTTTCGATGACTGGGCTTGTGCGGGACGCCTGCTGGATGCGGGTGCATTTCCCGTGGTGTGTAGTCTGAAATAGGAAATAAATCAACGGCCCTTCTGGAACGGGGGGCGGTTGTCTCCGGCGCGGACGGCAAATAAGGCAAGCGGACACGAAGGTGCACGAAGGTTCCACGAAGTTTCACGAAGAGGCAAATGGGCACTGGCCGGCTGCACTGGCATGGGGGCTGAGGCCCGTCCGGCGAAAGGGTGCCTCTCATGCATCTTGTGTGAGGGGGCATAGTGAAGCCCGGTGTCGGGCGGAGGTATCTATGACAATTCGCAACGTGC
>DNXO01000086.1:0-821 GCA_003506895.1 Acetobacteraceae bacterium
CCGAGGCTTCCAATACCGTGGTATTCGTCCTGATGGTGCTGGTGCTGCTTGTGAAGCCTTCTGGACTGACGGGACGGGCGAACTGACATGACAGCGATGACCGACGATACCCTGGTGACGACCGGGCGCACGATCCGCGACGAGATGATTGCGTTCGGCATCATGACAGCGCTGCTCCTGGTCGTGCCGCTGACAGGGGTCTACCCGTTTTTCGTGATGCAGGCGCTGTGCTTTGCGCTGCTGGCTTGTGCCTTCAACCTGCTGATCGGCTATGGCGGATTGCTGTCTTTCGGCCACGCGATGTTCCTGGGAACCGCGGGCTATGTCACCGCGCACGCATTGAAAGTGTGGGGCCTCACGCCCGAGCTTGGAATTCTGGTCGGTACGGCGGGCGCCGCGGGGCTTGGCGTCATCACCGGGGTCATCGCGATCCGGCGCCAGGGCATCTATTTTGCCATGATCACGCTCGCCCTGTCGCAACTGCTTTATTTCATCTATTTGCAGACGCCGTTCACCCATGGTGAGGACGGCATTCAGGGTATCCCGCAAGGGTATTTGTTCGGGGTCCTCAATCTCGCCAAGCCGACCGTACTTTATTACGTCATCGTCGCCGGATTCCTGTTCGGGTTTCTGGTCATTTTTCGCACCATCAACTCGCCATTCGGCGAGGTGCTGAAATCGATCCGGGAGAACGAGCAGCGAGCGATCTCGCTCGGTTACCGAACGGATCAATACAAGCTGCTCGCCTTTATCCTGTCCGGAACCCTGGCGGGATTTGCCGGTGCGCTGAAAGTGTTCGTGGCGCAGAACGCCTCGTTGAC
>DNXO01000086.1:1200-1638 GCA_003506895.1 Acetobacteraceae bacterium
TTATCGCCATGCAGCAATATTTGGCCGGGTTCGGGCAGTGGGTGACGGTGATCCAGGGCGTGATCTTCGTGGCGTGCGTTTTGACGTTCCGCCGCGGTGTGGTCGGCGAAATCGCGCATTATTTCCGGCGGTCGCTCTAGGCGAGCTGATTTCCGGGACATTTTAGGCCCTATAAAGCAGTGGATGACCCGCTTCCACCAATCCCCGCCGCGCGCTTTGTCCCAAAAATGGTCTATGACGATCATGTGACAGCCGCTTCAGCCGGCCGATTTCTATGACAACGGACATAACCCATGCTGATGCGTTGGTTTCGCGCCTTTCTTCCCAGGGAGGAACGGTTTTTCGATCTGTTCGCCCGGCACTCGCAGGCCGTCCTGCAGGGTGCGCTGGCCTTGCAGGGCGTACTCCGCGGTGGCGAGGAAACGCCGGTATTCTGTC
>DNXO01000086.1:1955-2811 GCA_003506895.1 Acetobacteraceae bacterium
ACGCGCGAGGTACTGACTGCGGTGCGGCGGACGTTCATCACGCCGTTCGACCGGGGCGACATCAAGAACCTGATCACCTCGATGGACGATGCCATCGACCAGATGCAGCAAACCGCGAAGGCCGTGGTGCTTTTCGAGGTCCGTACCTTCGAGCCGCCAATGCGGGAAATGGGAACGCTTCTGGTCGAGTGCGCAAATCTCGTCGGCCGCGCGCTGCCCTTGCTGCAGTCGATCGGCGCCAATGTCGCGATGCTGACGGCGATCACCGAGGAGCTTACCAAGCTGGAGGGCCGCGTCGACGATCTCCACGATATCGGCCTGAAGGAGCTTTTCCTCAAGCACCGCGATGCCAACGCGATGGACTTCATCGTTGGGGCCGAGATCTACGATCATCTGGAAAAGGTCGCCGACCGGTTCGACGACGTCGCGAACGAGATCAACAGTATCGTGATCGAACAGGTATAGGGCAGGGCCGCGCAGTGGATGCCACGCTTGGTCTTCCGGTTCTGGTCGGATTAATCGCCGTCGCGCTCCTGTTTGACTTTCTCAATGGATTGCACGACGCCGCCAACTCGATCGCAACGATCGTGTCGACCCGCGTGCTGCGGCCGCACTATGCCGTGTTATGGGCGGCTTTCTTCAATTTCGTCGCCTTCCTGGTGTTCGGGCTCAACGTCGCCCAGACGATCGGCACCGGGATCATCGAACCCAGCGTCATCGATGTCCAGGTCATCTTCGCAGCCCTTGTCGGGGCGATCGTCTGGAATCTGATTACGTGGGCATTGGGGATACCGTCCTCGAGCTCGCACGCCTTGATCGGGGGACTGGTCGGGGGCGGCATGGCCAAGGCCGGACT
>DNXO01000085.1:0-51242 GCA_003506895.1 Acetobacteraceae bacterium
GAACCTGATTTCGGCTGCGTTGGGGTCGGCCGGGATCGCCACCAACATGGCGAGCGACTTCGCCAGCGGCAATCTGGGGCAGGGGCTGCTGGACAGCCTGAACCTGTATCTACCGGCTGTGGCACAGGCGTTTGCCAGCGCTCAGACCGCTGCGCAGGAGTATCTCTCTCCAAGCACCTCAGGCAGCTCCGCTGCTGCCAGCGCGACCGATACGCTAGTGCCGGTTGGTGGCCTGGCAAGTTCGGGAGGTGTAAACAATATTGTCGTGACAGAGGGTGGCGCAACCTATGTCTTGGCTGTCCAGTCTGAATCCGCCAGCAGCGGCTCCACGGTAACGTTAGGCACAATCGCGAATGCACTTTCGAACTGGGCTTCGAACGGAATAAGTTTTCTAACAAGCGGCGCAGGGCAACTTCTCGACATGACGGTGCCAGTCTCAACGAGCGCCAGCAACATGAGTACGACACCGGTTCCGTCCCTTGACAACAACGGAAACCCGATTCTGAACGGACAGGGCCAGGCAATGATGATGCCAGCGAACGCCAATCCGGCGGCCGTTACCGATATCGGAAGCGAACTCGCTTCGATGGGAAGCACGGATGGCCTGGACCCGGGCGGCGCCCTAGTTGGTGTTGCGAATTTAGCCTTGTTCAGGCAAGGCGGCGCCTGGGATTTTCAGCGTGTTGGCCCCTCCCAGACATTCGTTGGATCCTTTACAGATTATGCAAATTTTGAAATTGGAGCATACGCGGCGTCCATAGGTATGTCACTCGATGATGCTCTTGGGATTAGCAACCAATATGCGGCATATAAGTCAAATTTCAAATTCTCTCCAGACAATCCTCCGAACCCGATCTATAATAATTTACCCAACCGCAATGTTTATGACACCACGTTGGGCTACTCATTTTACCAGGACGGAAGCATAGGTCACCACTAGGCGGATTAGATGGAGCAGCAGATGAACTCGAAAGTCCGCCGCATATTATGGCGAATCGCAAAGTACCTAGGAATTGCGGCCATTTTAATTGCGGTGAACGCATATAGCTATGTGTCCGGTTTGTGGGTAGCGAAAGATCAAGTCTTCCGGGACTGGCCGAACCTGCCCGGTTGCCAGTTAACGATCGCGGCGAGCTATCCAAGCATTGACGGCGATTATCTCGCGAGTATCTTAAAGCGATCCTGCGCCAATGGGGAATTTATCGACTATTTCTTCTATTTGGACTACGGCGACCGCCGGCCCGGCACTGGCCTTTCCTGGAGGAGGATCGAACTGGAAAATGATCAGCACCCGGTGGGCGACCCAGGGGTTGTGTGGACCAAAGACAGGAGCCTGCAAGTTACAGTTAGCACAAAGACGCTTTCCGGTACCCTTGTGGAGAAGAACCAGGGGTCTAATATCGAAATCGTTCTCGTATACGAGCCGAGAGAACCCGGCGCATTTACAAACGAGCACCATTAGCTTGACATGCTTCGGGGGCAGCATGGATAAATTTGACAATTTTCCCATTTCTGTTTACAAAGCGCAGCATGTGCCCGCATAAGCCATACCGTTTAACGCGTTGATCTCCCGGTGCCCGCCCGCGATAGGCGCGTTCGAAACGGCCTATCGGGAATGCGCTCCTATTAACGGTATCGGGCACGCAACGGGCAAAAATCTCCCCAGCGGCCAAATGCGGCGCAGCTAAAAAACCAAAAAATGAAACAAAATCCCACGACATGCCTATTGAGACGTCGGTTAGACGCCGAAACCAAAACCAACCGGCAAAGACCACCCCCTTGCAAGGCAGTCGTTCAACCCGCAGCAAGGGATCGCTACATAACACCCCGAGAACAACCTCGCCCTGTCCCACCAACCCGGCATCGAGGTCACCGAACCACACCGCGCGTTAAGGTTTTGGCAACTTCCTCCGTCCATGATCGCCCGGCAATGTCATGGTTCGACCTCCAATGCTGGAACGTCTCATCGTCTGGTCCATCTTCGGTGTCGGTTTGTCGCTAACGCCGCTGATTGTCGTGGCTGCCATGGGGTGGCTACCCGCCAGTGGCCCGGGGACCTTCCTGCGCCTGCTGTGCAATGAGGATTTTCTGGCGGTTGCCCTTACCCTTGGCGGTGCGGCCGCGGCCGATGTTCTGATCCACAGTGCTGGGCCATGGCGCCGGGCAAAGATCTTCGTGGGGGGGATAACATTTCTGAACACAATCGTATGCGTCGCCGGGTTCGTCATCATCAAAGCCCATGTCAATCATCTTGATCCTAGCGAAAATACGCTTTTTGTCGCCAATGCCGGGTTGACAACCCTCTCCGCCGCGACGATTTCAGAACTACTTGCCGAGGTGTGAAAGAATGTTCTCCAGCCCCATTTTCAACGCCCTTCAGGTCTTCCAAGCGGTTTCGATCATCGCCGTCCTGGCAACCGCCGCCGTCGTCCTGACCACCATCCGCGCGGAACGCCGCGGCGCCCGGCAATCGAAGCCCTAACCGCTTCACCATCGACCCGGCCCCCCATCCCGCGCTAAGACCGCGCCCATGAACGCATCCGACCGCTCCGCTCGCATCCGCGAGACCGACATCTACGCGCGCCTGCGCGAAACCGTCCTCGCCGCCCTGGCACAGGTCGTGCCCGACCTCCCGCCGGAAATAGCCGCGCGCGTCGAAGTCTCCCCCGCCAAGGACCCCGCCCACGGCGACATGGCCACCAACGCCGCGATGGTGTCTGCCAAGGCCGCCCGCCAGCCCCCCGCCAAAATCGCCGCTGCCCTGGTCCAGCACCTAACCGCCAGCCCGGACATCCAAACCGCCGAGGCTGCCGGCCCCGGCTTCGTCAACCTCCGCCTGAAGCCACAGGCCTTCCGCGCCCTGCTGCCCGTCATCCTCTCCAGCGGGGAGGCCTACGGCGACGCCACCACCGGCACCGGCACGAAAATCAACGTCGAGTATGTCTCCGCCAACCCCACCGGCCCGATGCATATCGGCCACTGCCGTGGTGCGGTCGTCGGCGATGCCCTGGCCAACCTGCTGACCAAGGCGGGGTTCGACGTCACCAAGGAATACTACATCAACGACGCCGGGGCGCAGGTCACCGCGCTCGCCTGGGCCGCCTACTGGCGCTACCTCCAGGCCATCGGCTCCCCAATGACCGAGGAGGAATTCGCCAACGAAGTCCCCGGCGGCCTGCAATACAAAGGGGAATACCTGATCCAGGTTGGCCAGGCGCTGGCAACCCAATACCTCGCCTCCCTCGCCACCCCGGACCTCGGGATCGCCTCGCCGGAGTTGTGGATCGACACGGTGAAGGACCACACCATCCACGCCATGATGACCGAAATCCGCGAAGACCTCCGTCTGCTCGGTGTTCAGCAGGACATCTTCAGCAGTGAGCGCGCCCTGGTCGCCTCCGGCGCCGCCGACCGGATCATCGAAAAACTTCACGCCGACGGCCTGATCTACGAAGGCGTGCTGGAACCGCCGAAGGGTAAGACCCCCGAAGACTGGGAACCGCGCCCGCAAACCCTGTTCCGCTCGACGGAGTTCGGCGACGACGTGGATCGCCCGCTGCGGAAGTCGGACGGTAGCAACACCTATTTCGCCAATGACATCGCCTACCACGCCGACAAGATAGACCGCGGCTACGACGTGCTGATCGACATCCTGGGCGCCGACCACGGCGGCTACGTCCCGCGCATGAAGGCCGCGGTGAAGGCGCTGTCCCAGGGCACCACCAAGTTCGACGCGGTGCTGTGCCAGATCGTCCACATCATGAAGGGCGGCCAGCCCGTCCGCATGTCCAAGCGCGCCGGCACCTACGTCACGCTGCGCGACCTGCTGGAGGAAGTCGGCAAGGACGCCGTCCGTTTCACCATGCTGACCCGCAACTCCGACGCGCAGATGGAATTCGACCTGGACAAGGTCCTGGCGACCACGCGCGAGAACCCGGTTTTCTACGTCCAATACGCCCACGCCCGTTGCCGCTCGGTGCTGCGCGCCGCCGCCGAAATAACCACGACGGACGATCTGGCCACGGCATCCGTCGATACCCTTGCCAGCGAGCCGGAGCTGACCCTGATCCGTCGCCTGGCACTCTGGCCGCGCACCGTCGAGGCTGCCGCCCTGGCACACGAACCACACAGAATTGCATTTTTTCTCTATGACTTGGCGGCCGACTTTCATATGCTGTGGAACCGGGGCAAGGACGACGCGACGCTTCGATTCATCCAGGCCGACCATTTGCAAGAGACACGGGCGCGTCTTGCGCTGGTCGCCGCGACCGCTGTCGTAATTCGTTCCGGCCTTCAGGTGATGGGCGTCACGCCCGTGGAAGAAATGCGCTGAGTCTCCCGCCGGGCCGGGGGACCGGCCAACGGGAAAGAGCAGTGAAGTGTCGGACGATCTGAGCATTCCAAATCCCGGTTACCGAGGCAGCCGAGCCGGACGTTATGGAACTGGCCCCGCTCGGGTGCCGCAGGGGATGGATCCGGATACGCGTCGCCTGATGATGTTCGCTGGCGGCCTGGGTGCCGTGCTGGTCGTGCTGATCGGGGCCTCGGCACTGATGGGGCGTCACAGCGGCGAAATACCGGTGGTAAGCGCCGATGCCCGGCCGATCCGCGAGAAGCCGGCGAACCCCGGCGGCATGAAGATCGACGGGGCGGAAAACGACGTGTTCTCCGGCGGGTCCGATACCCAGAATGCCAAACTGGCCCCGGCGCCCGAGGTGCCCGATAACAAGGCACTACGCACCGCCGCCGCGCCCCCGCCTGCTGTCGTTGACGCGCCGCCAGCGCCGGTCGCCGTCGCGCCCGCGCTGCCTCCGGCGCCGCGGCCGGCAACCAAGCCACTTGTGGCCACCAACGCCCCACCCGCGCCCAAGCCCACGCCGGTGAAGCCGGCGGCGCCGGCTGCAGCGGAGGTTCACGCAGCCCCTGCGTCCGGCCATCAGCCGATGGTGCAACTGGCCGCTCTGACGTCGGAAGAGTCCGCGCGTGCCGAATGGGCGCAACTGGCGAAAAAGATGCCTGATCTGTTGGGTGGCCGTCAGCCGAGCTACTCAAAAACCGAGCGGGATGGGCATACGTTCTGGCGGGTTCGCACGTCTGGTTTCAGCGATGTCGCCCAGGCTCGCGGCTTCTGCGAACGCGTCCGCGCCAAGGGCGCCGGGTGTTCGGTGGCTGATTTCTAGGGGTGTTCGGGGTGTGTCGCGGCCATCACTGTCAGCGGTGGGTGGCGGGGCCAGGACCAACCGTGACACATTAGTTTATGACCGCTCTCATTCCGCGCGCCGCGATCGTCGGCATCTCCGGCCCTGCGCTTTCCCCTGATGAAGCCGCGATGTTCCGGGCTTTCCCGCCGTCGGGGGTCATCCTGTTCGCGCGCAACATCCAGGATCCGGCGCAGCTTGCCGGACTGATCGGCTCCCTGCGGCAGGCTCTGCCCCGGGACGCCGACATCATGGTGGACCAAGAGGGCGGTCGCGTTGCCCGTCTGCGTCCACCGCACTGGCTCCCTCATCCGCCCGCCGCCGCGCTTGGCCGCCTGTTTGAAGCCAATCCACCCGACGGTCTGCGCGCGGCCTGGCTGACCGGTGCGCTGATCGGCCTGGACTGCCGCGCGGCCGGATTCACGATCGCCGCGACACCGGTGCTGGATATCTCCGTGCCCGGCGCCCATGACGTCATTGGCGATCGAGCCTTCGCCGAACACCCCGTCACGGTCGCGCGCCTGGGCCGGGCGGTTGCCAACGGATTACTGGCCGCCGGCGTTCTGCCGGTCGGCAAGCACGCCCCCGGCCATGGCCGCGCCCGCGTCGATAGCCATCTCTCGCTGCCAACCGTCGAGCAAACCGATCTCTCTGCCGATATCCGCCCTTTCGCCCTGGACGCCGACCTGCCATGGATGATGACCGCCCATATCGTCTATCGGGCGCTCGACCCCATGTTGCCCGCCACGTTGTCGGCGACGGTGATCGAGACGATCATTCGCGGACGGATCGGCTTTGAAGGAGTTCTGGTGACCGACGATCTGGCGATGAAGGCACTGTCCGGCGCTCCGGCCGATCTGGCGTCGCGGGCGCTGGCGGCGGGCTGCGATATCGCCCTGTATTGCAGCGGTGACTTTGCCTCGACGGAGGCGCTGCTGCGACAATGCCCCCCGCTGACGCAGGCCGCGCAACGCCGCCTGCGGGCCGGCCGAACCGCCGCCGCGACCCGGCGATTGACGCTGGACCGGGCGGCGCTGGCCGCTGAACGCGGGCGGTTGCTGGCGTGAACCATTTCCTGCTCAACCTCGCCCTGGCGGTGATTCCGATCATCCTGGCGATCACCTTGCATGAGGCGGCGCACGGTTACGCCGCCCTGGCGCTGGGCGACACCACGGCGCGCGATGCCGGTCGGCTTTCGCTCAATCCGATCAAGCATATCGACCGGGTCGGCACCATCATTCTTCCGGGCTTCCTGCTGATCAGTCAGTTGCTGATGCCGCCGCACAAGATCTACTTCATGTTCGGTTGGGCAAAGCCGGTCCCCGTGGGCGCCTGGAGATTCAAAAACCCCAGGCGAGGCATGGCGATCGTCGCCACCGCTGGCCCATTGATGAACTTCTTCCTCGCCTGGCTGGCCGCATTGGTGATGCCGATGGCGGCCGACCCGTCGGTGACCGAGGCCATCGTCCAGCAGTTTCTGCTGTACTTCATGCTCTCCAACCTGGTACTGGGCCTGTTCAACCTGCTGCCGATCCCGCCACTGGACGGCGGGCGCATCGCCGTCGGCCTCCTGCCCCTGGGACTGGCGAACGCCTGGGCTCGGCTGGAGCGGGCCGGCATCCTGGTCGTCCTGCTGGTTGTGTTCATCCTGCCACGGTTGATCGGGTTCGATCCGGTGGGACAGGCCTTGGAAACCGTGCTGCCGTGGGCCTTCCGGACCCTTTTCTGGCTCGCCGGCCATAACGTCGATGGCTTCGATGGAAACGTCATCTGACGCCACGCGCCTGGATGAAAACCTCGTCCTCCGGCTGGAGGGGTTCGAGGGGCCGATGGACCTGCTGCTCGACCTCGCACGGTCGCAGAAAGTCGATCTGGCGAAAATCTCGATTCTGTCCTTGGTCGATCAGTATCTGGCGGTGATCGAGGGCGCCAGGCGCGTCCGGCTGGAACTCGCGGCGGATTGGCTGGTGATGGCCGCGTGGCTGACCTGGCTGAAGTCCCGTCTGCTGGTGCCCGCCACCGCGAACGACGACCTGGAAAGCGGCGAGGAGGCTGCCGAAGCCCTGGCGGCCCGGCTGCGCGAGATGAATGTCATCCGCACGCTCGCGGCATGGCTGAACGCGCGTCCGGTATTGGGGCAGGACGTGTTCCCGCGCGGCGCACCCGAAAGCCACATCGAATACGACCGTTCAAAGATCGTGATCGAGGCCGGACCGTTCGTGCGGGCGTATCTGGATGCGATCCGCCGGGGCACCAAGGCCTCGCCGTACACGCCGCGCGCGCTGACGCTGTGGACCGTGCAGGATGCGTTGCGCCGGTTGGCGGATCTGGTGGGAACCCTGCCCGACTGGACGACGCTGGAGCAGTTTCTGCCCGACCACATGGACAGCCCCACCGAACGCCGGGCGGCGATGGCCAGCACGCTGCTGGCAAGCCTTGAAATGGCTCGGGGCGGCGCGGTCCGGTTGCGGCAGGAAGAAGCGTTTGGGCCGATTCTGGTGCGCCGGGGCAGTGGTGATATAGATCGACCGGAATGAGCGACGATCCGGAACAGACCCCAGAAGCCGCTCCGGCGCCGATGCGCGATCCGGACGAGGATGCGTTACGCCTTGCCGAAGCGCTGGTGTTCGCCAGCGCGGAACCGGTGACGGCCCGAGGCTTGGCGCGCATCCTGCCGGACGATATCGACGCCGATGCCGTGCTGACCGCGTTGCGGGCCAGATATGCGGGCCGAGGTGTCGAACTGGTCGATGCCGGCAACGGCGTGATGTTCCGGTCTGCCGTCGATCTGGCGCCCCGCCTGCGGAAGGTGATCGAAACCCCCCGCCGCTTGCCCCGCGTGGCGATGGAAACCCTTGCGATCGTGGCCTATCACCAACCGATGACGCGGCCGGAGATCGAGCATATCCGCGGCACGGCCCTGTCGCAGCAGACGCTGGACTCGCTGCTTGAACTCAACCTGATCGCGCCGAAAGGCAGACGGGAAAGTCCGGGACGTCCGACGCTGTGGGGCACGACGCCCGAATTCCTGGCCCATTTCGGCCTGAAAGACCTGCGGGAACTGCCCCGGCGCGAGGACCTGTTGCTGGAATCCGCTCCGCCCAAGGCGGCGCCCGAGGTGTTGCCGGCGGATTTGCAGTCGCCGCCGGAGGGCGGGGAGGTGTCGTAACGATCGCGCCGGGTTTGATGGAAGCTGCCCGTTCAAGGGGTGGTTGTCATGCGAATCACCCATACGTGGATTGGTCAGAATCACTGGCTGATCCCGTCATTCACCTGTTATGCTGCGATGCACCATTAGGGAAGAACGTCCTTCGCCCCGTGTTCGGCCTCTGCCGACATCAACCGAAGGAACGTGAACAATGAACGCATCGACGACGACATACGGCCACGCTGGCACGACCGGGCATACCGGCGGCTTGCTTCCTCTTATCTCTGCAAAACTGCAAAATGTTCGTGCCCGTTGGGCTGAAAAGCGCGCCCGCGCCCGGGACATGCAGGATCTCTATCGCTTCAGCGACCGTGAATTGTGGGATATCGGCATGAGCCGCTCCGACTTCATGGCGGTCGAGAACGGCACTTTCCGCCGCGATTGACGTTTCCGCGCTATATGCCAACCGGTCATCATACCGGCTCCTGGCCTCATCTCGTCGTGGCGGGCGAAGGCCCGCCATCCACGCCTTGACGCACCCAGGGCAAAGGCATGGATGCCAACCTCCGTCGGCATGATACGAGGGGAGTCGGCACAGTAGCCTCGTGACCCAGGCAAGTCCTGGCCATGGCGCACTGTAGTCGAGTCAAATATCAAGCGGCTTCGGCGGCGACCGTTGGCAGTCCATCGGACACCGTGGTGCGGTGCAGATCGCGCACCTGGGTTTCGTCATGCTCACGCGCGCGATGCATCGTGCAGCGGTTGTCCCACATCACCAGATCGCCGACCGTCCAGTTATGCGTGTGGACAAATTGCGGCTGCGTCGCGAATTCCATCAGGTCCATCAACATCATGCGGGCCTCGGGCTCCTCCATCCCGCGAATGCGCCCGGCGTGAGACGATAGATACAGCGACTTGCGTCCCGATGCCGGATGCGTCCGCACCATCAGTTGCGGCACCGGAGCCATCTTCACGCGCTCTTCCTCCGACCAGTCGGTGAAGCCAATCTTGGCTCGCGAGAACAACTGCGTGTGCTCGCAGATCATCCCGTCCAGCAGAGCCTTTTTCCCGTCGGGCAGGGCGTCCCACGCCGCGCGCATATCAGCGAACTGCGTCTCGCCGCCCTCGGATGGAATCCTGCGCGCTGACAAGAGCGAAAACCGAGCGGGGACGCGCTTGAAGCTGCTGTCCGAATGCCAGAGCCGGTTGCCCAACCCGTTCAGCCGCAGGCGGTCGTCCTTCGCCCGGATGCGGTTGTTTTCGTCGAGATTGGAGATGTCGGAAACGTGCGGGTTCAGTCTCGGCACGTAGTCCTTGCGGTAGAGTTTGACAGTGGTTTCCAAATCGCCGAACCGGCGGCTGAACGCCATCTGCTGTTCATCGTCGATGAACTGTCCTGGAAACACCAGCACGCCGTATTGGTTGATGGCAGCTTCGACCGCGGCGACGGTGCCGTCGGTCAGCGGTTCGCGCAGATCGAGGCCGGTGACCCCGGCCACGAAGACCGTGTGCAGCGGCTTTACCGTTATGGACATCGCCTTCTCTCCCCTAATACCCGGGAGCCTAAAGTCGGATGGCCAGAAGTGGCAAATAACGGGATGGTTTCCGCCGCCGTAAAACCGTTCTAACGTCCTTCGATAAGCCCGCGGCATGTCGGGCGACGGGGGGAACTATAATGACGCTTTCGATCGGCCGTTTCGGCGGCGTGGCGCGATATATTCTTTTGCTGACAGCGATTCTGCTTTCGCCTGTCCGAGCGGCGGAGCCCGAACCGATCAGGATCGGTCTTGGCGAGGCGCAGACCGGTGCCCTGGCGGCGATCGGCAAATCCGGCATCCTAGCCATGCAAATCTGGGTCGAGAAAATCAACGCCGCCAGCGGTTTGCTCGGGCGTCCGGTGAAGTTGATTACCTACGATACCCAAAGCAATCCAGCGAACGTGCCCGGGATCTACGTCAAGCTGCTTGATGTGGACCATGTTGACTTCGTGCTGTCCGGCTACTCCACCAACATGACCGCACCGGCCATGCCGATCGTGATCGGACACAAGAAGCTGTTCATCAGCCTGTTCGCCCTGGCGGTGAATGGCGAGTATCACGACCCAAGGGTCTTCGCGATGATACCTGTGGGCCCGGAACCGAAGCGTGCCTTCTCCAGGGGCTTCTTCGATATCGCCGCCAGCCTGTCCCCCAAACCCGAAACTCTGGCCATCATCGGCGCCGACGCCGAATTCGCCCGCAACGCCACCGATGGTGCCCGGACCAACGCCAGGGATGTCGGGCTGCGGATCGTTTACGACAGCAGCTATCCACCAACCACGACAGACTTCGCACCGGTTCTGCGGTCGCTACGCGCGACAAACCCGGATGTGATCTATGTCGCCTCCTATCCGACGGACAGCGCCGGCATCCTGCGCGCCGCCAACGAGATGGGACTGAAAGCGCGCCTGTTCGGCGGCAGTTTGGTCGGCCTTGCCTCGGCGGCAATGAAAACCCAGCTAGGGCCTTTGCTGAATGGCGTCGTACTGGGCGAGCAATGGGTGCCGGCGCCGAAGCTGCGATACCCGGGTGTGATGGACTTCCTGCAAACCTACCGTGCCAGGGCGGCTGAAGCGGGAGTCGATCAGCTTGGCGTCTTCCTGCCGCCCTTCGCCTATGCCCGGATGCAGGTGCTGGAGCAGGCGGTGAAAGCGACCGGCAGCCTGGATGACAACAAGCTGGCCGACTTTATCCGGTCCCACACGTTCAACACCGTTGTCGGCGACGTTACCTATGGCAAGGATGGTGAATGGGCTGACTCGCGGCTGGTTTGGACCCAGTTTCAGGGCATCAAGGACAACAACCTCAGCCAGTTCATGGATCCCGCGACCGAGGTCGTGTTGTTGCCGAAAGAAGCGAGATCGGGCGCGCTGATCACGCCGTACCAGGCAGGTGGCCAATGACACCGGAGTCCGACCATCTCGAAAAAGAAACAATCAGTAAGGTCGCCTGGAGACTACTGCCGCTGGTGTTCCTGCTTTACCTGCTCAGCCTGATAGATCGGGCCAATCTTGGTATCGGCGCGCTGACGATGAACCGCGACCTGGGGCTGAGTGTCGCGACCTATAGTCTGGGGGTGGCGGTCTTCTTCTTTGGTTACATCCCGTTTGAGATCCCGAGCAACGTGATCCTGGAACGGGTTGGTGCGCGGCTATGGATCGGGCGCATCGCTATTACTTGGGGACTGGTGGCGAGCGCCATGGCCTTGGTGGATGGTGAACGAAGCTTTCTGGCGGTTCGGTTCCTGCTTGGGGTTGCCGAAGCAGGCTTGTTTCCAGGCATGTTGCTCTATCTGACCTATTGGTTTCCAAACGCCTATCGCGCGCGAGTGAATGCCGCCCTGGTGCTCGCGCTTCCGGCCGCGAATGTCATTGGTGCCCCGCTGGGAAGCAGCCTGCTGGAACTGCACGGGTTCCTGGGCCTCGCCGGATGGCGGTGGATGTTTGTTCTGGAAGGGATACCATCGGTCATCCTGGGTTTCGTCGTTCTGCGGCGGCTGACGGACCGCCCAGCGAAGGCCGACTGGCTGAGTCCGGCGCAACGGGCGTGGCTGGAGACGACGCTGGCCAATGAGCGGGCGTTGGTGGAATCCGCGCATAGCCCGATGGGTCTATGGCGAGGGCTGACCGATCCGCGCGTTCTTGCATTGTGCGTGGTTTATTTCGCCTTCGGCTCGACCTCGTATGGAATGAGCTATTTCCTGCCGCAGTTCATCAAGGTCTGGGGCATGAGCAATCTGGCGACCGGCTGGACCGTCGCGGTTCCCGAGGGGCTGGGGATCATCGGCCTGCTGGTGTGGAGTTACTGGTCCGACCGGGTTGGCAACCGCCGTTTCAGTCTGATCATTGCTTTGTTGATCGCCGGGTTTGGACTTTGGGGCATGGGGTACTACGGAAGCTCTCCATGGTCGTTGATCGCCGTATCGATGGTTTCCATTGGCTACGGCGCGGCTCGGCCGATGTTCTGGACCCTGCCACCGGCATTTCTGAGCCGTTCGGCCATGGCCGGTGCGATCGCACTGATCAGTTGCTTCGCGAATTTCGGAGGGATTGTAGGGCCGGTTGCGATCGGTTGGGCCAAGACGGCGACAAACAGTTTTGCCGGCGGGTTGTACTTCATCGCGGCGGCCACCTTCCTGGCGGCGGCGATTATCGCGTTCGTCATCAAGCCGGCGCTTTCGGATACCGGGGCTATGCGTACGGCGGTGGTCAGGTAGGGTGCTGCACAACAAAGCGCCAAGGGGGAGATGAAACGATGATTCCAGCGCTCGATATCGACCCATTCTGCCAAGCCTTTTTCGACGATCCGTATCCCGCGCATGCAGCGATGCGCGAGGCCGGAGCGGTGGTTTACCTGCCGCGCTACGACATCCATGCCGTCGCGCGGTATGACGACGTGCGCGGCATGTTGATGGACTGGGGCAGCTACTGCAGCGCCCGTGGGGTCGGCATGTCCGATTTCGCGAAGGAGAAGCCCTGGCGGTTGCCCAGTCTGCTGCTGGAGACGGACCCGCCACTGCATGACCGGACCCGGAAGCTGATGGACAAGGTCTTGTCGCCAGCCGCGGTGCGGGCGTTGCGGGACTCGTTCGCGTCCGCCGCCGACAGCCTGATCGACGATCTGTTGGTTCGGGGCACGTTCGATGCCGTGCGCGATCTGGCCGAGGCCTATCCGCTGACCGTATTCCCGGATGCGGTTGGGATGCCCGCTGAGAACCGGCGGTTTCTGCTGCCGTACGGGAACATGGTGTTCAACAGCTTCGGCCCGCGAAATGCGTTCTTCGAGGCGGCGGTGACCGACGCGGAGCCGGTGCTGGCCTGGGTGCAGGCGCAATCGAAACGGGAGGCTCTGACCGGAACCGGCTTCGGCGCGGTGATCCACGCGGCGACCGACACAGGTGAATTCACGACCGCGGAGGCCGAGGTTCTGGTGCGCTCCCTGCTGACGGCGGGTGTAGATACAACCGTCAATGGACTATGTGCCGCCGTGTATTGCCTGGCGCGGTTTCCCGCCGTGTTCACGCAGTTGCGCGCCGACCCGTCGCTGGCGCGTGCGGCGTTCGAGGAAGCGGTGCGGCTGGAAAGTCCGGTGCAGACATTCTTCCGCACGACGACACGGGAGGTGACGATCGGCGATGAAACCGTGCCGGAGGGGACGAAGGTGCTGATGTTTCTGGGCGCCGCGAACCGCGACCCAAGGCGGTGGGAACAGCCCGATGACTTCGATATCACGCGCCGCAACGCCGGTCATGTCGGCTTCGGCACCGGCATTCACGGCTGCGTCGGGGCTGTGCTGGCTCGTCTGGAGGGGGAGTTGGTGCTGAACGCCATCGCCCGGAAAGTGGAATCGATCGAGATTGTTGGGGAACCGAAGCGGCGTTACAATAACACGTTGCGCGGAATGGCGAGCCTGCCGGTGCGGATGACGGCGAGGGGTGGATAGAAAGACCCTTAGCCTCCGCCCGGGCCGAAACTTGAAACTTCCCCACCCCCGCGCAATGCTGCCGCAACGCAGCATCCAAGGGACCCAACGCAATGCATGATATCGTCATCCGGGGCGGCACGATCGTCGATGGCACGGGCGCGAAAAGCTACACCGGCGATGTCGCGATCAATGGCGACAAGATCGCCCAGGTGGGCGGCAAAGCCGGACCCGGCAAGCGCGAGATCGATGCGAACGGCCAACTGATTACTCCCGGCTGGGTCGATATCCACACGCATTACGACGGTCAGGCGACCTGGGACCCGGTCCTCGCCCCCTCCTCGTGGCACGGCGTCACCACCATCCTGATGGGCAACTGCGGCGTCGGCTTCGCGCCCGTCCGCAAGGCCGACCACGACTGCCTGATCGACCTGATGGAAGGCGTCGAGGACATCCCCGGCATCGCCCTGGCCGAGGGGCTGCGCTGGGACTGGGAAACCTTCCCCGAATATCTCGACGCCCTGGCCCGCACCGAACGCACCATAGACGTCGCCGCCCAGGTCCCGCATCACCCGCTGCGTGTTTACGTGATGGGAGACCGAGCGGTTCGCCGTGAAATCGCGACCGCCACTGACATCGAAGCGATGAGCCGCCTGACCGAGGAAGCCCTGCGCGCCGGCGCCTTCGGCTTCACCACCTCCCGCACCGAACAGCATAAGACGACGAAGGGCGATCTTGTACCCGGCCGCTTCGCGGAGAACCAGGAACTGTTCGGCATCGGTGCCGCGCTCGGCCGCACCAAAAAGGGCGCGTTCGGCATGCTGAGCGACTTCGACGACGAAGCCGCCGAGTTCGAATGGATGAGCGAGCTGTCGAAGTCCACCGGCCGTCCCCTGTGGTTCCTGCTGACGGATCGTTCGTATGACCCCGACCGCTACCACCGTCTGATGAACGGTGTCCGCAAGGCGCGGGCGGGTGGCGCGGCGGTCACGGCACAGGTTGCCGGCCGCCCCGTCGGTGTCATCCTTGGCCTGACGACCTCGCTGAACCCGTTCGCCGCGCGCCCTGCCTTCGCCGCCCTGGCCAGCCTTTCGGTACAGGAACGACTGGCCCGTCTGCGCGACCCGGCCGTGCGGCGGGAAATCCTGTCGCAGGCTGCGTCCGAGGAATTGCTGGCCATCCTGCCGCCGCTGCAACGCCCGATCGCCACGCGTTGGGACCGGCAATACGTGCTGGGCGACCCGCCCGACTACGAACCCGACCAGAGCCGCAGCATCGAGGCGATGGCCGCCAAAACCAACCTGACCCCGGATGAGTTCTGTTACGACTACCTGACAGGCGAGAACGGCGACCGGATGTTGTTCTACCCCGTCACCAACTACGTCCACGGCGACCATGGCGTTGTGCATGACATGATCAAGGACCCGGACACGATCCTGGGCCTGGGCGACGGCGGCGCGCATTGCGGGTTAATCTGTGACTCGTCGCTGCCGTCCTACATGCTGAGCCACTGGGTCCGGGACCGTCATCGCGGCCCGAGGTTCCCGCTGGAGTTCGTGGTCAAGCGCCTGACCAGCGAGACGGCGGACTTCTTCGGTTTCCACGATCGCGGACGGCTGGCGGTCGGCAAGAAGGCCGACGTCAACGTGGTCGATCTGTCCGCCTTGCGGCTGCACCACCCCGAACTGCGGCACGACCTGCCAGCCGGCGGCAAGCGTCTGGTGCAGCGCGTGGATGGTTACGAGGCGACCATCGTGTCTGGCGTGCCGATCTTCGAGCGCGGTGAGGATACCGGTGCTCGGCCCGGTAAGCTGGTGCGATCGAACGGCTGATCGCTGGGACGTAAGCGAGACGCGTCCGGAATCGCCCGCGCCATTCACATGGCGGGTGATTCCGGTTCGCTCCAGAAACGGGGTCAGTCCAGCGGCGCTACCGCTACCGCCCCTTTATGCATGGCGAACCGCTCCACCATGGTTGCACTCGCGTCATTAAGGCCCACGACCTCCACCGCGCGTCCATAGCGCTGCGCTTTCATCACCACGCGATCGAGCGCGCCGATAGCCGAGATGTCCCAGAAATGCGCCGCCGTGACATTGATAACGATCCGCGGCACGGACTCCGTAACGTCGATTGAATCGGCGAACGTTCCTGCGGACGCAAAGAATACCTGCCCCTCAACGAAATAGGTCCGCAGGCTTCCATCCTCCGAAAGCTCCGACGTGATGAGGCTCAGCCGCGATACCTTTCCGGCGAAGAAGATGCCCGACAGCAGCACCCCCACGAGCACGCCTTTGGAGAGGTCAGCCGTCGCAACGACGGTTGCGACCGTTGCAAGCATGACGATGGAAGACGGCCATGGATTGGTCCGCAATGCGGTCAACGACTTCCAGGAAAAGGTATTGACGGATACCATGATCATGACAGCGGTCAGCGCCGCTACCGGAACGATTGCCAGCACTCGCTGTAGAATAACCAGCAGGGCCAGTAAAAATGCCCCACCCACAAAGGTCGAGAGCCTGCCCCGGCCGCCAGAGGTCACGTTGATCACCGACTGGCCAATCATGGCGCACCCGCCCATGCCACCGAAGAGAGCCGAGGCCATGTTGGCAATGCCCTGCCCAACGCATTCGTGGCTCTTGCTGCTTGGCGTATCGGTCAGGTCGTCAACAATTTGCGCGGTCAGAAGCGATTCAAGCAGCCCCACCGCGGCGAGCGTCAACGCCACGGGGGCAATGATTCCAAGCGTTCCCAGGGTGAAGGGTACCTGAGGCAAGCCGAAACTGGGCAGTGTTGACGGCAACTGACCCAGATCGGCCACCGTGCGGACGTGAATCCCAAAGACCTCGGTAATGCCAGTCAGAACGACGATTGCCACCAACGGCGAAGGGACAGCCTTGGTGAGATACGGGAAGCCGTAGATGATCGCCAAACCAAGGGCGATCAGACCGTAAGTGACGTCGGGCACACCGACGAGTTGTGGAATCTGGGCAAGAAAAATCAGGATCGCGAGCGCGTTGACGAAGCCGGTGAGGACGGATTGAGAAACAAACCGCATCAACCGACCAAGTTTGAGCATACCGGCCACGATCTGGAATACACCCATCAGGATGGTGGCCGCGAACAGGTATTGGACGCCATGATCGTGAACGAGGCCGGTCATGAGAACAGCGGTGGAGGCCGTCGCGGCCGAGATCATCGCCGGACGGCCGCCGGTAAAAGCGATGACACATGCGATAACGACCGAGGCATACAAGCCAACTTTGGGGTCAACGCCCGCGACGACCGAAAAGCCGATTGCCTCTGGAATCAGGGCAAGGGCAACGACGACGCCCGACAAGATTTCCATGCGGGGGCTAAAAAGCCAATCACGCACAAAGCCATACTTCTTATTCAAGATGTTCATTCAATCAGGTCCGCAGTAGGCGCACGGGAAAGTCCGCTGACTCAGGCGGTGGACTTGGTGTCGTGTCATCTGCGTTGTCCGGCGGATTGGCGGCCGGAGGAGCCACCCGGGTTTTCACCGGGTCCGAGCGAGTAGCTAAGGGTAACCTTCCGCTCGCTGCGATGCAACATGGAACGCGTAGGCAGCTTTGGCGAAAGGGTCCTGCGCGGTCATACGTCCGGCCGCGGTGCGGATGACCGCTGGCCCCGATGGCATTCGCTGATCGGAAAGGGCAAGTCCAGGTCTGTATATTTGTGAAAGTCGGCTCTGGTTCGGCCCTCTGGCGCGTTGCCGCTGGTGACCGGGTCGCTCGATTCAGTTTGTCAGAGCATAATGTATCTGCACCGAGATGGTGACCGTGTCCTGCGACATGCCAGCCGTAAACGGCGGTAGCATGGCATTGCGGACCATCGCCTCCGCCGCGGCATCCAGCACCGATGAGCCAGCACTGTGGGCCAGCACGACGTCCAGCACATGCCCCGACCGATCGACTGTAAACCTCAAGACGACATTGCCTTCCGAACCTCTGCGACGCGCTTCCTCCGGGTAGGTCTTATGGGCCGAGAGCCATGTCGCGAGCGAATGTTGCCAATCGCTGGGGATCGGTGCCGCCGCAGCGGGCGACCGCGATGTCGGTTGGCTTGGCGGCACATCGGCCGGCACATTGGCCGGCACAGTGGATAGATGCGGTTGGCTCGTCGGGGGTGTCTCCGCAATGTGCGGCGGCGGGACCGGTTTGGCCCGAGGGGGTGTCTTGTGCGCGACAGGTGGCCGCGGGATTGGCGGCGGTGCCTCGGTCGATTTTGTCTCGGGAGCAGATGCGGGAGGTTGCGGCTCCGGCGGGGATGGCATCGCGGCTGCGACGGGCGGATCAGGCATCGCAGCCGGCTCTGACGATGCGGGCTCTGGCGATACGGGCTGCGGCGGTGCCGGTTGCGGCGGTGCGAACACGAATGCCACGGTTTCTTCATCCGGCAGCTTAGGCGCCACAGGCGATCGGACCATCGCCAGCAAGACCACGCCGACGGCGACGTGCAGCAGCACCGCCGCCCCCGCCGAAACGGCCGGTGTGCGGGTTTTCGGCAAGGACTTCTGCCAACGCGCCGATTTAGGCGTCTCCGTCGATGTTTCCATCAGCCGGAGGGCTTGCGGTGGCCTTCGATATGATATGTTATAACATTCCATTGATCGCCACTATACCCGCCGTCCAGGCGATTGGGAAGGATCCGAACCGATGCGTGCTCACATCTTGCCAAACCTGTCTGCGGCACTGTGTCTGTTAGCCAACGTGACGGCGGGCCGCGCCGCGGATTCCGCGCCGGACACCGGCACGACGATGATCGACATCGACGTGATTTCGAAGCGGCTTGACGAAGCACGCCAGCAAATCCAGCCGAACCTCGGTGCCACGAGCTACACCTTTTCACCGGAGGCTTTGCAGAACATGCCCCAAGGCGAAAATGCGCCGCTGAACCAGGTGCTGCTGCAGGCGCCGGGCGTGGCGCAGGATAGCTTCGGGCAGATTCATCTGCGCGGCGAGCACGCCAATGTTCAGTTCCGCCTGAATGGGGTCGAACTACCCGAAGGCCTGTCGGTCTTTGGCCAGGTGATCGCGGACCGGTTCGCGCGAAGTCTAGCGCTCATAACCGGCGCGTTGCCGGCACAGTATGGTTTCCAAACGGCTGGCGTGGTGGATATCCAGACCAAGACCGGAACCACCAATCCGGGTGGGTCTGTGACGCTGTACGGCGGCAGTTGGAACTGGCTGCAACCCAGCATCGAATATGGCGGGCGCAGCGGCGCCATGGATTATTTTGTCGTCGCTGACGGGTTGCACAATAATCGAGGCATCGAGAACCCAACTTCCAGCTTTAACGCCCTCCACGACACCACCAATCAATTTCATGGCCTGGCCTATCTGTCGGACGTGATCGACCCCGACACACGGGTGAGCCTGATGCTTGGCGGTTTCGACGGCGGATTCCAAATCCCCAACAATCCCGGCCAGGCCACACTCG
The DNA here is from genome assembly GCA_003506895.1 of Acetobacteraceae bacterium. GTDB lineage: Bacteria > Pseudomonadota > Alphaproteobacteria > Acetobacterales > Acetobacteraceae > Rhodopila. Next base: position 19,266 of record DNXO01000085.1, read on the forward strand.
GATACAATGTCAACGGCGTCACCAGCTTCAACAGCGCCAACCTGAACGAGACGCAGAATGAGGCGACCGCCTTCGCCGTGTTGTCGCTACAGAAGCATATCGACGACAAGGATGTGCAGGTCTCGGTGTTCAACCGTACCAGCACGCTGCATTTCTCGCCTGATCCCGTCGGCGATCTGCTGTTCAACGGCATCGCCCAACAGGCCTCGCGGCAGGATGTCGCGACCGGAATCCAAAGCGACGGAAGCTGGCGGATCAACGACACGCACACGCTGCGCGCCGGCTTTCTGGCGCAGATCGAGCAGGCCAGTGCCGATACAATGTCCAGCGTCTTGCCGGTGAACGCCGCCGGCATCCCGACCTCCACTCAGCCGCTCAATATCATCGACAACCAGAACAGCGCGGGCGGGCTTTACGGCGTCTACGCGCAGGACGAATGGCGCATCTTGCCAAAGCTGACGCTGAATTATGGCCTTCGATTCGATGCGGTGGAGCAGTTCACGCATGAGAGTCAGTTGAGTCCTCGCATCAACCTTGTCTGGAAGCCGCTGACGGACACCACGTTGCATATCGGTTATTCCCGGTATTTCGCGCCGCCGCCGTTCGAGGCGCTGACGCCGGCCAGCATCGCGAAGTTCATGGGCACAACCGCGGCCCCGTCGGTGACGCAGGACAATACAGTTCGGGCCGAACGCTCGAACTACTTTGATGTGGGAATCATTCAGGTCGTGGCGCCCGGTCTGACAGTCGGCGTCGAAGCCTATTACAAGCAGTCGAAGAACCTGATCGACGAAGGTCAGTTTGGCGCGCCGATCATTCTGACGGCATTCAATTATGCCCAGGGGCAACAGTCTGGCGTCGAGTGGACCAGCAGCTATGACCGAGGGCCGCTCTCGTTATATGCCAACCTGGCCTATGCGCGGGCCATGGGAAAGGACATCAACTCGGCACAATACAATTTCGAACCGGATGAACTCGCTTATATCCAGAATAACTTCATTCATCTTGATCATGACCAGACCTGGAGCGGATCGGCGGGTGGTGCATACACCTTCAATCCGGACAGCACACACCCCACCCGGATTTCTGCCGATCTGCTGCTGCAAAGTGGATTGCGGGCGAGCACCGCGACCATCCCGAACGGGGTCGCGCTGCCGACTTATGCGACGGTGAATCTGTCCGCCGTCCAGCAACTCCGGTCGGGAACGCAGGTGCGCCTCGACATCCTGAATCTGGCCGATGCGACCTACGAAATCCGCAATGGGACTGGGGTGGGTGTGGGGGCGCCGCAGTATGGCATCCGCCGCACGATCCTCGCCGGGGTCACGCAGCGGTTTTGAGCCTTCATGTATAGAAAAGGCCGGAGAATCGTGCGGCCAAGGATCACCCCGGTATCTCTAACCGAACCGATACCGGGCAATGGTCCGACAGCCGATCCTCCCAGGAACGTTCCGTTTCCCGATACGTCAGAACGCGCAACGTCTCCGGCCGCATCCAGGCGGAGGCTGGTCCACCCGCCAGGATGTGGTCGATAAAGTTCTCCCGGCCCCAACAGGGAGAGCTGTGGCCCTCCGTCGCTCGGGTCAACGGCGCCGCCTGACGCAGACCCGCCAGAAACGTATCGCTTCCATCCATCCAACGATTGAAGTCGCCGAGGATGACGAACGGCGTGCCCTCGGCCGAACGAGCGGCGATCCAGTCCGCCAGCGGCCCGATTTGCGCCCTGAGTTCCGTACATGACTGACTGGTGGCGCGTGGCATCGGGATGTCGCGGCAGCCCTTCTTCAGATGCACCGCCAGAACACGAATATCCAACGTGCCGAGATGCAGCGTGATATCGGCACCGCTGCGCAGGTGATGCTCCGACAGCGCTGTCAGATCGGGATTGATGTCATAGTGCAGGCCTCGGCGAACGGCGATGCCGACCCGTTGCACGACATGGTCGTGTGTCATGTGGATCGAATACAAATCGCGGGGGAATACCTTGGATGCCGCGGAAAAGCCGTCAACCTCCTCGATCGCGACGATATCGGCGTTCAGGTCCCGGGCGTATCGCGCCAGCAAGGCGAAGTCCTCTTCGGAGCGCGGTTTGACATCGGCGGGCAGACCCATGTCACCGCCCTGCCGCGTCGTCAGCCAGTTCAGATTCCATGTTGCGATCTTCAGCTCCGTGCCAAGCGCTTGAACCGGGGCGAGAAGGGCGAGCAGGATCAGGACTGACTTCACGGGGACCGACCTTCGATGTGTCACCGTACCATTGCATAGTAGCGGCCGGAATGGGTTAACATCCAGCCCCCGCCGCTTCGGAAACCATTGCCGCATGATCAGATCGTTCTTGCTCCTTCTCGCCTTGACCCTCGCGCACCCGGCCCGCGCCCAGGAACCCATCCACGTCAAGGTTTTCGTCGCCGCGATGTTTGAGATTGGCAAGAACACCGGCGACCGAGCCGGCGAGTTCCAGCACTGGTATGAACGCTATTGGAAAGACAGCAAGCCGATCGAGGTGCGCGGCGCCCTCAACCCGGTCTATTGCACACAAGACGGGGTCTGCGGCGCGGTGCTTGGGATGGGCAAGGTCGCCTCGTCATCCTCGATGCAGGCCATTTTGCTGAATCCGGCACTGGATTTCTCCCAGGCGTATTTCATCCTGTCGGGTGTCGCCGGCACGCCACCATCTCGCGGCACGATCGGGGAGGTCGTTTGGGCAACCTGGCTGGTGGACTATGACCTCGGCCATCGCTGGGCCGCCGACGAAGTGCCCCCGGGCGCGCCGCTGTTCATGCCGCGCAAGGGCTATGAGTCCGTCCGGGTCTATCACCTGAACCACGCGCTGGTATCCTGGGCGATGCGCCTCAGTGCCGACACGCCATTGAAGGATTCCGACGCGGCCAGGGCCTATCGCGACCGATACCCGCAGGATGCCGCCCGCGGCGCGCCCCATGTCGCGACGGGCACGCATCTCACTGGCGATACGTTCTTCCACGGCCCCGGCATGTCGGCGCAGGCGCAATACATCGCCAAGCTGTATGGCGCCGATGACTATGTGATCACCGAGATGGAGGGCACCGGTATCACCCAGGTTATCGCCCGCCAGCACGGCACCGACCGTATCATGGCGTTGCGAGGCGCGGTGAACTTCGATCAGGGCAACCCGAACGAGACCACTTTGCAGCACCTTGATCCGGCACCCGGCCAGACCGCCGGCGGCTTCGCCGAGACGGTGGAGAATATCGAATTGGTGGGATCCCGCGTCGTCGATCATATCGTGGCCGATTGGACGCGGTGGGCGGGCGGCGTGCCAGCGTTACCCTAGGCGACGACTCGCTGGATCTCGGCCTGGCCGCGCGCTTCGGGGTTTCCGGCCACCATGCGCTGGTGAAAGCGCTCCAGGGGGGCAGGGCGGTCGTCCAGGAAACTCCAGGCGTTCGGGGATCAGGCCGCCCATGGCTAGGACGATGCCCGGCGCCTCCGTCTCGAATGTAGCGAGGCGTTAATACATATCCGGCCGACCCGTTCGGTTTACGTTATGAACAGGCTGGGTTTCAGCAGGCTTCGCGCCCGTTTCCCGGCAGCAAGGTCGGTGGCGTTTACGATGGCGAGACGGAAGCCGCCCGGTGGCATCGAATGGTGGGCCGGGTCGCGGTCTTCATGAAACGAAATCTGCACGCTTGAGACGCCGGTGACGGATTTCGCGGCTTCCACTACGTCGGCCGGCGGATGCCGGTACGACGGGCGGTGCGGCGCGAACAGCACGACACTGAAGCCATCGGCGCGTTGGCAGTCATCGAAGTCCCACTCACCTTTCGCATAGAGATGAACCAGGGCTTCGACCCATCCGGGTCCATAAAGATCGGGCCACTGATCGGCGAAGCGTAGATGCGCCTCGATGATCCGGCTGCCGATCGTTTCAAAGTTGATCATGCCAGTGTAGCCGGCAAGGTGCTTTCGGGTCCAGGTGCCGCACCAATGCTCGATTTCGGGCATCGGTTCGGCGTGGATGTGCCAGTAATCGAATGTGCCGCCCGGGGCGGTGGCGCCGGTTGCATGGCGCCACCAGCGGACGTCTCCATCGACCACCACCGCATCCGTGCTGACATGGGCGCCCGTCAGCAATGTGCACCAGAAATGTCCCGGCGCCATCGCCGCTCGGTAGGCCACCATGTCCGCGATGGGCAGACTTCCGGCACCCATGCTGCGCAGGTTCATCATGGGTTTGGAGAAGACAGGAAACCGGGGTGGAATAACGCCGTGGGGCGCGGCATCCAGCCCTTGCGACAGGGCGACGGCCAGCTTGTCGTAGATCCAGCGGTGGTCTGGAAAGAGCGTCCAAGCCTCCCAGTCCTTGGTCGGAATGATGACATCGTCCGGACATGGAACATGCTGGAAGAACTGCATCCGCCAGGGATCGGTTTGGTAGATCGGCATGGGCGTCCTCGTTGTGCTGGGCGGTCGTATTATGCGGGAACCGGCGCGTTCGGGTGCAGCAGGCCCTCGTTGCGAAGGTCGGACCACAGGGACGGTGGGATTTTCATCGTAAACAGCGGCAGGTTCTCTTTGAACTCGGCGGCATTGCGCGGCCCGGGAATGACGGCCGCCACCACCGGATGGGCCAGCGGGAATTGGAGTGCCGCGGCCGGCAGCGGGACATTGTGCGCCTTGCAGACAGCAGCGAGTTTCCGCACCCGCGCAACAATCTCCGGCGGGGCCGTATCGTAATTCCAGGTGTCCCGGCCCGCCAGGATGCCGGAGTTCAGCGGGCCGCCGATCACCAGCGACGTGCCCCGTTCGATGCACATGGGGATCAGGTCATCGAGCGGCCCTTGCTCCAGCAGCGTGTAGCGTCCGGCCAGCAGAAAGGCGTCCCAATCGCCGAAGCCAAGTGCCTCGATCAGGACTTCCTTTTCATTGACGCCGATGCCGATCGCGCTGACCACACCCGAACGGCGCAGTTCTTCCAGCGCCTTGTAACCGCTGTCGCGCAGTTGCGGCAGGTACTGGGCGTTCAGTTCCGGCCCGTGCTGATAGGCGCCGATATCATGCACGTACAGGATGTCGATGCGCGCCAGGCCCAGGCGCTGATAGCTGTCTTCAACCGACCGCATGATGCCGTCATAGGTATAGTCGTAAAGTACCTTGAACGGCATCGGCGACAGCCGCCCATCCGGTGAGGGCGCAGTGTCCGTCTTGGGCCGCAGCAACCGGCCGACCTTGGTGGACAGAACCCATGAGTCGCGGTCCTTCTCGCGCAATGCATCGCCGACCCGGTGCTCCGCCGCGCCAACCCCGTAGAATGGCGCGGTATCGAAATAACGTACCCCGGCGTCCCAGGCCGCGGTCACAATCGCCTCGCCGTCCGCGCGCGTGATCGGGATGCGGCTGCCGCCCATTGTGGCGGTGCCGAGTCCCAGTGTGCTGACGCGCAGTTTGGTGCGGCCGAGCTGACGTTTTTCCCACATCTGGATGAGTCCTCCTGTCTTGAGGGGCAGATTGGGGGGCTTCGCGCCGCGGCGCAACCGAGCGTGGCCCATCGCCTCGGATAACGCGGCGGGAGCTGCATCGTCACCTCCGATTCCCGAGGCTGGTGTCGAATGCACATCCGTTTCTGTAGCAATCTTCAATTATTGTTACGTGCCAACGTGTGCGGTTAGATTCCGGTTCACATATCCGTGATCCATCGGTAAGCGACGCTCAGGCGCTACCGTTTCGATTGTGGCGGTATTTAGCAAAATTATTACGAAAAGGCATGTCCAGGTGTCGGTTCCTCAGTTCGCCTCGATGTCGGTTCGGAATATGACCACACTGAATACAAATCCCGTTTTAGACTACGAAATATACTCGCCAGATGTATTCGGCGGCATACTTTATCTTGGGGGATGGCTCACCAGCGCGGACATCGGGCCGGACAGATTGTATCAATCCACCACGAATTCCGATACGCCGACCGAAATAGTGTGGAATGGGGCCGCACCCTATGCCCAGTATCATCTGAACGATCCGTCCGTGGTGAAAGAGGCCAACGGGACGCTGGCCATGTTCATGACAGCGCTGCCGAATGCGTATGGATACGACTTAGGAATGTTAAGCCGCAACGTCACCGGCCTGGCGACGTCGGTCGATGCGGGCCAGACATGGACCTGGCAAGGGATCGTCATCGGGCAGCGGAATGGCATCGACGCGACCGGCGCCTGGTCGCCCTCGGCGCTGGCCGATTCCATCGGGATCGGCGTCTGGTACAATACAGGCTGGACCGATGTCGCAACGGGGGTGGTTGAACCCATACGCATCCTGCACACTGAAATGGATGCAACCGCTACCCGTGTGCTGTCCACAGCCGAATGCGTCAACGCACTGACCGGCGCCGCCATCACCGGTGAGAATGTTGACGTGAAGCAGGCCGCCGACGGCACTTATTGGATGGTTGCCAATGACTACTCCAGCGCCGACGGCAGTTCGGGGAAAATAGTTCTCTATGAAAGCCGCGATGGTGTTTCATGGACTCCGTGGTCGGCCTCCGGCGCCACGCTGCTGTCGCCATCGGGAAACACGATCCTGATGACACCGACCATCACCGGTATTTCCGGCAGCACGATCAACCTGATGTACTCCGAGCAGATCACGCCATCCGCGACGGTTGAGGATTCGCTGACCATCAGCTTGTCGGATCAGCCGGCCATCGCCCGCTTTGCCGAGACGAGCACCTTCAACGGCGCCCCTAATTCCACGGTCGATGTAGCCGGCGAAACCTACAACGGGCCGGTGAATTATCTGGAAAGCCAATTCATCTATGCAGGCAACGACAGTATCAATCTGACCGCGCTTGTCCCGAACGCCTTCCTGCATTCCGGGGGCGGAGAAGACGCGCTGGCCGCGATGTCGGGCCGTAATGTCCTGGACGGTGGAACCGGGTCCAACTTCATGACCGGAGGTACCGGCACCGACGTCTTTTTCGTTGTCGCCAGCGGCGGCACGGACACGTGGTCAACCGTCAATGGCTTCAAATCCGGTGATGAGGTCACGATGTGGGATGTCACGCCCTCGATGACGGGCATGGCCTGGAACGCCTCCGAAGGGGCCGCCGGTGCCCTGGGGGCGACACTTCATATCGCCGAAGGTGCGGGGCATTGGGCGTCACTGACGCTCGCGGGTTGGAGCGTGAGCCAGGCCGGATCGCTGGCGGTGGCATTCGGCAGCGTCGATGGCCGGGCCTACCTTCATATCGCGGCCTGAACGACGGTTGAAAACGGTTAACGGCACGGGGGTTTTGCGGTAGAGCGCACGCCGCAATGCCGAGGGGCCAATGAACCGTATCGTCGATCTGCCGAATGCCGAACTCCAGGCCCTGCGCCAACAGGTGCGTGCCGAATATGACGCGTTTCGCGCGCGCGGGCTGAAACTGGATATGACGCGCGGCAAACCGGCGGCCGATCAGCTCGATCTGGCGGAACCCATGTTGGCGCTGCCCGGCAACCGCGACCATTTTTCCGAGGCGGGCGACGATGCCCGCAACTACGGCGTTCTTCAGGGCCTGCCGGAAGCGCGGGCGCTTTTCGCGACGATGATCGGCGCCCCGCCCGCCCAGATCATCGTGCTCGATAATTCCAGCCTCGCTGTCATGCACGACACCATCGTGTGGGCGTTGCTGAAGGGCGTCCCTGGCGGCAGCGAGCCGTGGTCGAAACCCGCGTTTATTTGCCCGGTTCCAGGCTATGATCGCCACTTCGCCCTGTGCGAGGAATTTGGCATCCGCATGATCCCCGTCCCGATGACCGGTCACGGGCCGGATATGGACGCGGTTGAAGAACTTGTTGCGGATCCGTCGGTAAAGGGCATGTGGTGCGTGCCGAAATATTCAAATCCGAGCGGGGATGTTTATTCGGATGAGACGGTGCGCCGTTTGGCCGGGATGCGGACCGGCGCGCCCGACTTTCGCCTGTTCTGGGACAATGCCTATACCGTTCATCACCTGACGCCGCATCGGCATGAAGTCGCGGATATCCTGGACCTGTGCGCGAAGGCGGGCAATCCAGACCGCGCCTTCATCTTCGCCTCTACCTCCAAGATCACCCTCGCGGGGGCGGGGCTGGCGTTTTTCGCGTCCTCGCCGGCCAATGTGGCCTGGTACATGGCCAGGATGTTCAAGCGCACGATTGGTTCGGACAAGCTGAACCAACTTCGGCATGTGCGTTTTCTGAAGGATCATGCCGGGCTGATGCGGCACATGGACGGGCACCGCGCGCTGTTGGCGCCGAAATTCGCCGCCGTCCAGGCCGCGCTCGACGCCCGCCTGACCGGCACCGGTGCCGCCACATGGGCTCGGCCCGACGGTGGTTACTTCATCAGCCTGGACGCGACGCCCGGCACGGCGAAGAACGTGGTCGCACTGGCGAAAGACGCCGGTCTCGCGCTGACCGCCGCCGGTTCGACATGGCCAGGAGGTAACGATCCGAATGACAGCAATCTGCGGTTGGCCCCGACGTTCCCGTCCCAGGCCGATGTCACGGCAGCCTCTGAAGGGATCGCGCTTTGCATCCTGTTCGCGGCGATCGAAAAGCAGTGTGCCGACCGGGCGCTGTGAAATCCTGCGCTACGGGAACCCGCAAAAGGACTGACCGACCGGCACGGTCTGTTACCGTCCGGGCGGGCGAAGGCCCGCCGCGGGACAGGCAGACATCTGGACCATTAAAACGGGATCTCCAACTCCAGCCGCCACCGTAGCGTGCCTTGGGCGCTTGCCTGGGTGGCGCCGAACAGCCAGCCAAGTTCGTATTTGACCTTGCCGGCTTTCCCCAGCCCAAGGTCATGCAGACCCAGCGCGCCGACCGCGACCGGCCCCACCAGCAGTTGCTGTTGCGAAAACCGGGGCGAACGTCCCACCGTCCCGGAGTCACCATAGACCTCGATGGCGGGCGACAACGGTGTCCAGAGGTTCCAACGGTTCTGCCATGCATAGGAAAAGTCCAGGCCGTGGCTGGTCTGGTTCGGCCCCAACTCCCGGGTCAGGAACAGGTTCACCAACTGCGTGGTGCGGCCGATCTCCATTCCGATCGCCGGTCCGAACGTCACCTGGTTCGATCCTGCGTGGCGGCCGGAGGTCAAGGATTGGCCGTATTCGAAGTAGAAGCCGAAATCCGCGAATTCCTGGCCCGGTTCGGTCAGTTGGATCATGTTTTCGGTGACCACCTGATCGACCAGCATGGGTTGGCCACCGCCGGGGTCACGATCGAAAGCAAGCTCGATCTCACTGTGCCACCAGCTTGTCAGGCCGGTGCCGATTTCCAGCGTGTAGCTTTGTGCGCCATTGCTGTCGGGGCGGCGGTCGAACGCGGGGGCGCCGTTCAGCTCCATTTCCAGCTCCCCAAGGTCGATTTCGTAGGGGGAGCGCAGGTAATAGTCGGCTTTTCCCGCCCGTGGCGCCAGCAGTGCCAGCGCCACGCCCACGGCCAATGCGATCCGCCTCATTTCGCTACCAGCACGCCCCGGGCGGTATCCTGATGGAAGTCGCCAAAGACCTTGTACTCGCCGGGTTCAAGCGGCCCCAGGAACACCGTGATGGTCTGCCCGGGCGCCACCAGCTTTTCGCGGTTCAGGTCGGCACTTTCGAATTCCTCGGCGGTGTCGTCGTTGTTCTTCACCAGCAGTTTGAATTTCTGGTTCACCGGAACATCAAGGCGGGCGGGTTCGATGCGATGATTGTGGAATACCAACGTCAGCGGTTCATCGGCCCTGGCAGCGGGTGATCCAGCCATCAGCGCGGCCACGATGACCGCGGCCGCCAGTCCGCGCCGTCCCGGTCGTCCAATCGTTCGGGAGGCGATCATCAGAACCAGCAGCGTTGCCAGATAGAAGGCGAGCTGGATGCCCGACGGGCGGGCGGAATAGCCGATCAGCGCGTGTAGGCCGCGGCCGAGAATACTGTCGTCGGCGAGCAGGAAGCTGGTATCCCAGAGATGCTCCCCCCAGCCGGGCAGCAGGTCGGCGCCGTGCAGCACCGAGGCGGCCTGTCCGGCCATTCCCGCGGCAACGAAGGCGATCAGGACGTTGGTGATGCTGAACAGCCTGTGCAGCGGGATCGCGACCAGCCCGCGATAGAGCAGCCAGGAAACCGCGCCCGCCAAGCCCAGGCCGGCGATTCCGCCAAAGCCGAGGGACAAGGCAGTCGCCTGCGACCCAACGATGACCCCATAGAGGAACAGAACCACCTCGGCCCCTTCACGCAGGACCGCGATCGCGATGACGGTCGCCAAGGCGCCCAGCGTGCGGTGGCCCAGGCGCACGGCCTGACCGACGTCCCGGAGTTCGGCGGTCATGGTCCGGGCGTGATGCGACATCCACAGGATGTGCCAACTCAACATGGCGACGGCGAAGCAAAGGATGCCAGCGGTAAAGACCTCTTGCCCCGCGCCTTCGAAGGCATCCGACAGGGCAGCGGCAAACGCCGCGACCAACCCGGCCCCGGCCACCCCGGCCGCGACCCCGCCCGCGATCCAGCGCCCGCGGCCGATCACGCCCTCGGTTGCCGCGAGGACGATTCCGATAATGAGGCCGGCTTCCAGCGCTTCGCGGAAGACGATGATGAGGCTTACGAGCATAGAGCATTCCCGCAGTCTGCAAATGCGAATGACTTGCAACAACGACCCTCTACACGGGCCTCCGCTGCTAGGCAAGTCCGTATTGTCCCCAGATGCTGTTGACCCCCGGTTAGCCGCCGCCCAAGCTATCGATAACCAATAATCAGAGGAAACGTCATGACCCTGGCTATCACCCGACGGACGGCGCTGGCCCTGGCGCCGGTCGCCGCCGCATTTCCGGCGGTTGGCCGAGCCGCCGAAAAGCAGACCATCCGGATCGGCGTGCTCACGGACCTGAACGGTCCCAATTCAAACGGCACCGGCGAGGGCTCGGTCGCCGCAACCCGCCTCGCGGCTGGGGATTTCATGCGCGCCCATCCCGATGTTGCCGTAGAGGTGCTGTTTGCCGACTACCAGAGCAAACCCGACATCGCACAATCGATCGCCCGCGACTGGTTCGACCGGCAGGGCGTCGATTTCATTTCAAACGTCAACAACTCCTCGGCGGCGTTGGCGATCGCGACCTTGGTGCGAGACAAGGACAAAGCGGCGGTGTTCACAACGCCCGCGAGTTCCGACCTGACCGGCAAAGCCTGCGGTCCCAACCACGTGCAATGGACGTACGACACCTATTCGCTGGGTTCCTGCACCGGCAAGGCGCTGGTGGCGGAAGGCGGAGATACTTGGTTTTTCATCGCCGCTGACTACACGTTTGGGAAATTGCTGGCGTCGGACACGGCGCGCGCGGTGACTTCTGCCGGCGGAAGGGTGATCGGGCAGGTGTCGCATCCGTTCCCGGAGACGACTGATTTCTCCACCTTCCTGCTCCAGGCTCAGGCGAGCGGCGCGAAGGTGATCGGCCTCGCGAACAGCGGCGAGAACACCGTGAACTGCGTCAAGCAGGCAGCGGAGTTCGGCATCGCCAAGCGCGGTCAGAAACTCGCGGCGCTGCTCCTGACCATTCCGGATGTACATGGCATCGGCCTTGCCACGGCGCAGGGATTGCTGCTGACTGAAGCGTGGTACTGGGACCTGGACGACAAGACCCGGGCGTTCGCCAGGCGTTACGCGCCAACGATGAAAGGCAGGATGCCCAACATGCTGCAGGCCGGGGATTACTCGGCGATCACCCATACGCTGAAGGCGATGGCGGCGATGGGCGTGCCGGCGGCCAAGGCCAGCGGGAAAGCGCTGATCGCCCAGATGAAGGCGATGCCGGTCGAGGACGAGGCGTTCGGCAAATGCACGCTTCGGGCGGACGGGCGGCTGATGCATCCGATGCATCTGTTCCAGGTGAAGACGCCCGAGGAAAGCCGCTATCCGTGGGACTACTATCGTTTGGTTCGCACCATCAGCGCCGAAGATGCATTCCGGCCGTTGAACGAGGGGGCGTGTTCGATGGTGGCGGGGTAGGCGAGACAGTCGCTCGCGCTAAAAATCCCCCGCCCGCAGCCGCCGCGCCAACCGGTCCAACACCGCGTTCGCCAACCCTGGTTCCGGCCCGGTAAAGAACCCGCGTGCGATATCCAGATACTCGTTGATCACCACCTTGGCCGGTGGCCCATCCGTCATCAACAGCTCCGCCACGCCCGCCCGCATCAGCGCCCGCAACACCGGATCGATCCGCGCGAGCGGCCAGTCATCCGGCAAGGCCTCGACCAGCATTGGATTGATCGCGTCCTGCCGCCGTATTGCCTCGCGCACGATGCGGGAGAACAGCTTCACTTCCGCATCGGGGATGCGTCCGTCCTCAAACCCGTCCTGGCCTTCCGCATTCCCCAGCCGATGACGGATGAACTGGTCGATCACCGTTTCGGGGTTGTCGCCGCCCTGGTCGGCCTGGAACAGCGCCTGCACGGCGGCGACCCGGGACGCGGTGCGCGGCCGGCTGTTGGTGGACTGTGCCATCAGACGGCGCCGAGGTGGCGGGCCGCGTTGATCTGCAGCAAGGCGGCCGCGGCGGCCTCGGCCCCCTTGTTGTGGCCGTCCTGGTTGGACCGAGCCTCGGCCTGGGCGATGGTGTCGCAGGTCAGCAGGCCGGTGCCGAGGGCGATGCCGAATTGCAGGGATACGCTCATGATGCCGTCCATCGTGGCCTTGCAGATAAAGTCGTAATGGTCGGTTTCACCCTGCACGATGCAGCCCAGCGCGATGAACCCATCGAACTTGCGGTGCCCGCGCAGGGCGATGCGGATTACCTGCGGCAACTCAAAGGCGCCGGCGACATCCAGCACTTCGGCGGTCGCGTTCGCTTCGGTCAGAATCCGCTGGGCGCCCGTGGTCAGTCCATCGACGACATCTCGGTAATACGGCGCGCGCACGATCAGCAGATGCGGGGGCGCCCCCTCGACACGCGGCGCTTTCGGCAGTTCGGCGTCCTGCGTGCTCATCCCTCGTATTCCACTCCCATGATGTTCGGAATCGGCCGCTGCTCGACGATGTTCAGGCCGTACCCTTCCAGGCCGATGACCGTCCGATGGCGATTCGTCAGCAGGATCATGTTTTTGACCCCCAGGTCCAGCAGGATCTGCGCGCCGATGCCGTAATCCCGCAGTTCCCGCTCTGGCCGCACCGCCCCCTCGGCCAGCAGACGGACGCGTTCGGCCAGCGCGGTGGGTCGGTGTTCCCGGATCAGCACCAGGATTCCGCGTCCCGCCGTGCTGATCATGTGCATGGCGTTGTGCAGCGCGATCCAGTGCGGCGAGCCGGTCATGTCGTCCAGCAGATCGACCGCGTGCATTCGCACCAGGACCGGTTCACCGGTGGTGACATCGCCTTTCACCAACGCCAGATGCTCTTGGTATTCGACGGTGTTGGCATACACCACGGCGCGCCAGTCGCCACCGGCGGGATGGGCGTAGGAGCCTTCCTCGACCTTGCGGACCAGACGTTCGGTCAACCGCCGGTGGGCGATCAGGTCGGCGATCGTGCCTAGCTTCAGGTTATGGTGCTGCGCGAACGTCACCAGATCGGGCAGGCGGGCCATGGTGCCGTCGTCGTTCATGATCTCGCAGATCACGGCCGACGGGTTCAGCCCGGCCTTGCGCGCGATATCGACCGAAGCCTCGGTATGGCCGGCACGCACCAGCGTGCCCCCCTCGCGGGCCAGCAGCGGGAAGACGTGGCCGGGTGTGGTGATGTCGCCGCGTGTGCTGTCGGGGTTGATCGCCACCGCGATCGTCTTTGCCCGATCGGCGGCGGAGATGCCGGTGGTCACGCCCTCCCTGGCCTCGATCGAGACGGTAAACGCGGTCTGGTGCCGTGTGCCGTTCTGCTGGCTCATCAGCGGCAACTCAAGCGCCTCCACCCGATGGCGGGTCAGGGCCAGGCAGATCAGGCCGCGGGCATGTCGCGCCATGAAGTTGATCGCGTCGGGGGTGGCGAATTGCGCCGGGATGACAAGGTCGCCTTCGTTTTCGCGGTCCTCGTCATCGACCAGGATGAACATCCGGCCGTTGCGGGCTTCCTCGATCAGGTCCTCGGCTGATGACAGGTACTTGGACAGTTCGGTGGTGACGAATGTCTCGCTCAGATTTTCCATTACGCGGTCTCCGCCAGGCGAGCGACGTAGCGCGCGAGGGTATCAATCTCGATATTCACCGGGTCGTTCGGCTTCAAGGTGCCGAAGCCCGTGACCGAGGCTGTGTGGGGGATGATATTCACGCCGAAGGTATCGCCCCGCACCTCGTTCACAGTCAACGACACGCCGTCCACGGCGACGCTGCCCTTGACGGCCATGAAGCGGGAGATGTCGCCTGGAACACGGAAAATCCAGCGTGTTGAGGCATTTTCCGGGGTTGCGGAGACGGCGGTTCCCACCCCGTCCACATGGCCGGAGACCAGGTGGCCGCCCAGTTCGTCGCCGACCCGCAACGACCGTTCCAGGTTGACGCGCGACCCGACCGTCCAGCTTCCCAGCTTGGTATGCGCCAGTGTTTCGGCCGAGGCATCCACGGCGAACCAGTCGGCGCCGAAGTCAACCGCGGTCAGGCAGCAGCCGGAGCACGCGATGGAGGCGCCCAGCGCGACGGGCGGTTCGGCGAGAAACGCGTGCGGTGTTTCGATGACAAGGCGCATGTCGCGGCCTTCGCCGATCGGGTCGATCGTTCGGATGCGCCCGAGGGCGGTTATGATGCCGGTAAACATTATCGCTGCCTTGTGTATTCGCTCAACATGTCGTCGCCGACGACGGTTTCGCAATCCCTGCGAAACCTCGGCATGGCCTGAAGTTGCTCCACGCCGAAAGCCTGTACCGCGGGCCAGCCGTCGCCGCCCATGATGGCCGGAGCATGGAACCACGCGATGCGATCGACAAGATCGGCGCGCAGCAGTGCTGCGGCGAGTTGGCCGCCGCCTTCCACCAGCACCCGGGTCAGGCCCGCGCCGCCGAGGGCCTGCATGGCGGCCTTGATGTCCACGCCTGCCGATCCACCGGGGATTTTCAGCAACTTGGCACCGATCTCGATGAAGGCGTCCTCGCGGGCGAGGTTGGTGCCCTCGCGCATCAGGAACCAGGTCGGAACCTGTGCCGCGGTCGCCATCAGCCGGGAGGTCAGCGGCGTGCGCAGGTGGCTGTCGGCGATGACGCGGACGTTCGGTGTCGGCCGAAAGCAGGGAATGCGGCAGGTCAGATCGGGATTGTCGGCCAGCACGGTGCCGACACCCACCATGACGGCGTCATGGCGTCCGCGCATGGCGTGGGCGAGGCGGCGTGCCGGCGTGCCGGTGATCCACTGGCTCTCGCCGCCATGGGTGGCGATACGGCCGTCCAGCGTGGATGCCAGCTTCAGCGTCACCATGGGGCGGCCCAGGGCGATGCGGGTGTCGAAGCCGATCAGGACATCCCGGGCTTCGGCTTCCAGCAGTCCGGATTCGACCGCGATGCCGGCGGCGGCGAGCTTGTGCAGCCCCTGTCCGTTGACCCGGCCATCCGGGTCGGTCGTGGCGACAACGACGCGGGAGATCCCGGCGGCGATCAACGCATCGGTGCAAGGCGGGGAGCGGCCCCAGTGGCAGCACGGTTCCAGTGTGACGTAGGCCGTCGCGCCTTTGGCCTCGTCCCCGGCCATCGCCAGCGCAACTGGTTCGGCGTGCGGCCGCCCCCCCGGCTGG
This sequence comes from Acetobacteraceae bacterium, assembly GCA_003506895.1. Classification (GTDB taxonomy): domain Bacteria; phylum Pseudomonadota; class Alphaproteobacteria; order Acetobacterales; family Acetobacteraceae; genus Rhodopila. Next base: position 34,946 of record DNXO01000085.1, read on the forward strand.
GTGCAACCCCGGCCGACAACGCGGCCGTCGCGGACGATCACGCAGCCGACCGACGGGTTCGGCCACGTCGTGCCAAGGCCGCGCCGCGCGAGAGCGAGGGCGGCGCGCATGTGCGCGAGGTCGTCAGCGATCATAGGCGGGGGGCGGGGCGGTTCGGGTACGTCGGCTATGCTTTGTGTGACAGCCCACCATTGCCCTCTCCGTCATAGCCGGGCGTGTCCCGGCTATCTTCGCACGAACCGACGAAGCGCGGATGGCCGGGATACGCCCGGCCATGACGGGCGATAGAAACCCCCGCCATGACGCCGATGTGAATACCAGGTCGGACGTCACTATTCCTCCGGTACCGGCCCCAGCCCGCCGACGAATTCCTCGAAATCCTTGGCTTCCCGGAAGTTCCGGTAAACGCTGGCGAACCGCACATAGGCAACCTTGTCCAGCTCTTTCAGCGTATCCATCACCAGTTCGCCGATCTGCTTGCTGGGGATGTCGCTGTCGCCGGACGCTTCAAGCTGCCGCACCACGGAGTTGACGATCCGTTCGATCCGCTCCTCCTGGATCGGGCGCTTACGCATGGACACCCGGATCGAGCGTGCCAGCTTGTCCCGATCGAACGGCACGCGGCGGCCGTCGGTCTTCACCACGGTCAGTTCGCGCAACTGCACGCGCTCGATCGTGGTGAAGCGCTGCCCGCAATTGCCGCAGAACCGCCGTCGCCGGATGGCGCCATTGTCCTCGGTCGGGCGGCTGTCCTTGACCTGGGTGTCGTCGAATCCGCAAAACGGGCAGCGCATCTGGAACTACCGGCCAGCGTACAGCGGGAAGCGGGCGCACAGTTCCTTCACCCGAGCGCCGACCGCCTGCTCGACCGCCGTGTTGGTGCCGTCGTTGGAACGGCCAAGCCCTTCCAGCACCTCGTTGATCATCAGGCCGATTTCCCGGAACTCTTCGGTCCCGAAGCCGCGCGTCGTGCCGGCCGGCGAACCCAGGCGCACGCCGGAGGTGATCGCCGGCTTTTCCGGGTCGAACGGGATCGCGTTCTTGTTCGCGGTCATGTGGGCGCGTTCCAGGCTGGCTTCCGCCGCCTTGCCGGTGACGCGCTTCGGGCGCAGATCGACCAGCATCAGGTGGCTGTCGGTGCCGCCGCTGACGATGTCCAGGCCCTGCTGCTTCAGCGTCTCCGCCAGCACGCGGGCATTATCCTGAACCGCCTTCTGATAGAGTCGGAATTCGGGCTTCAACGCCTCGCCGAACGCCGCCGCCTTGCCGGCGACGACATGCATCAGCGGGCCGCCTTGCAGGCCAGGGAACACGGCGGAGTTGATCTTCTTCCCCAATTCCAGGTCGTTGGTCAGGATCATGCCGCCACGCGGACCGCGCAGGGTCTTGTGGGTCGTCGTGGTCACGACGTGGGCGTGCGTCAGCGGGCTGGGGAACAGATCCGCCGCGACCAACCCGGCGAAGTGCGCCATATCGACCATGAAATACGCGCCAACCTCATCCGCGACCTTGCGGATGCGTGCAAAATCGATGAAGCGCGGATAGGCGGAGCCCCCGGCGATGATCAGCTTGGGCTTTTCCGTCCGGGCGAGGTGCTCAAGCTCCTCATAGTCCAGCAGGCCGTCGTCCTTGCGCACGCCATACTGAACCGCGTGGAACCATTTGCCCGACATGTTCGGGGCCGCGCCGTGGGTCAGATGCCCACCCGCCGCCAGGCTCATGCCCAGCACCGTGTCGCCCGGCTGCACCAGCGCCAGGAACACGGCCTGATTGGCCTGCGCGCCGGAGTGCGGCTGCACATTGGCGAACGCACAGCCAAACAGTTGCTTGGCGCGCTCGATCGCCAGGTTCTCGGCGACATCGACGTAAACGCACCCGCCGTAATACCGGCGGCCGGGATAACCCTCGGCATATTTGTTGGTCAGCACGGACCCTTGTGCTTCCAGCACGGCGGCGGAGACGATGTTCTCCGACGCGATCAGTTCGATGCCGTCCTGCTGACGGTCAAACTCATGCCGGATCGCGGCGGCGAGTTCGGGGTCGGTTTCCGCCAGGGGGGCGGAGAAGAAACGCTGGGTGCTGGCAGCGGTGCTGTGCTTGTTCATCGAACTTCCACGGTGTCGGTTTGTCGCGGTGCTGTAGCATGCGGCGCATGCGCGACAAACCCGAGTGTTGTATGCGACTCCACCACTGGTTCAAATTGTCCCAATGCCCGCGCCGCTGATCCTTCCCTTACCCGACCTTTCAGCCACCCAGGCGCTCGGGCGCCATCTGGCGTCGATTGCCAGGGCAGGGGATTGCATCCTTCTGGAAGGGCCGCTGGGGGCGGGAAAAACCGCGCTGGCCCGGGCGTTTTTACGGGCGGCGGCGGGGGATGAGGCGATGGAGGTGCCAAGCCCGTCGTTCACCCTGGTGCAGATTTACGACACGAAAATCGGTCAGGTCTTCCATTACGATCTGTGGCGACTGGACGGGCCCGATTCGCTGACGGAACTGGACTGGGAGGACGCGCTGGACGCGATCGTGCTGGTGGAATGGCCCGAACGGCTGGGGGCATTGAGGCCGGAGAACGCGTTGACGATCGCCCTGCGTCTTGGAGAAGACGAGGTTCGGGAAGCGACATTGTCGGGGTGGAGCGACCGGCTTTCCTTGCCGGACGGCGAACCGCTGGTATGACTCGCGACGATCTCATCGCCGTGTTTCTCGCACGCCATGGCTATTCACCCGGCGATGCTGAACCGCTGGCGCAGGATGCCAGCTTTCGCCGCTACTTACGGATCCGCGGCGACCGCCCCGCTTTGCTGATGGATGCGCCACCGCCCGAGGATGTCCGCCCCTTCCTGCAAATCGCCGCGCACCTGCGGGCCATCGGCGTTGCGGTACCCGCGATCCTGGCCGCCGACCAAGGCGCTGGATTGGTGCTGGAACAAGACCTAGGCGACGATCTGCTGTCGGTGCTCCTCGATCGTGGCGAACCGGCGGGTCCGTTGCTCGACGCCGCCGTCGATGCGTTGGTCATGATGCAGGCAGCGCCTCCACCGGACGACCTGCCGTTGTGGGACGCGCCGACCATGGCCGCGACCGCCATGGGCACGCTGTTCGACTGGTGGTGGCCGGCGCAATTTGGGTCAGAGGCGCCACTGGATGCGCGCGAGGATGTCGCGGCCGCGCTGTCCGCCATACTGGAGCCGGTGGCAAACGGGCCAAAATCCTTCGTTCACCGCGACTACTTCGCCGGCAACCTTTTGCGACTGAGGCGACACCTACCGGCGTCAGATGTGGCGGCGCCGTCCGCTTCCGTCATGGTGGAGAGGGTTGCAGTCATCGACTTCCAGGGGGCCGCGCTTGGCCACCCGGCCTACGACCTTGTTTCCTTGTTGCAGGACGCCCGCCGCGACATTCCCAGCGATACGCGGGAGCGCGCTTTCAAGCGCTACTTAGCTGCACGTCCAGACCTGGACCCGATCGGATTCCGTGCGGCCTTTACGGCCTGCGCCGCGCAGCGTCACCTTCGTGTCGCGTGTCAGTGGGTCAGACTTGCCCTGCGCGACAACCGCCCGCAATACCTCACCTACGGCCCCAGGACGTGGCGGCTGCTGAATCAGGCGTTGGCCGAACCCGCCGCCGCGCCGCTCGCCGCCGCCTTGAACCGATGGATCCCGCCCGCCGCGCGCGGCAACCCGCCTAAGCTGGAACTGAAACCATGACCGTATCCCCACGCTCCGCCATGGTTTTGGCCGCCGGCTTGGCGACCCGAATGCGGCCGCTGACGAACACCACGGCCAAGCCGCTGCTGCTGCTGGGCGGCCGCACGCTGCTGGACCATGCGCTGGATCACCTTGTGGACGCGGGCGTGCAGACCGTCGCGGTCAACGCGCACTGGCAGGCCGACGCGGTCGCGGCGCACCTGGTGCAACGCCCGGCGCCGCCGCGAACCGTGCTGCTGCGCGAGGAACACCTGCTGGAAACCGGGGGTGGCGTCAAAGCCGCCCTGGCCGTGCTTGGCGCTGATCCGTTCTTCGTGGTGAATGGGGACGCGTTCTGGCTGAACGGCCCCATCTCCGCCCTGACGCGGCTTGCCGCCGCGTTTGACGAAACCGTGGATGGCGTTCTGCTGGTGCACCGGACATCGCACGTCCACGCCGATGTCGGCTACGGGGACTTCGCGCTGGACAAATGGGGCGTTCCGCGCCGCCGCAAGGAACGTGAGGTCGTTCCCTATATCTACGCCGGCGTCCAACTGATCCATCCCCGCCTGCTTGCGGGCATGCCAGAGGGCGCGTTCAGCATGAACAAGGCCTGGGACAACGCCCTGGCGGCGGGGCGGCTGCGCGCGGTCGTGCATGACGGCATGTGGTTTCATCTCTCGACTCCGCCCGACCTGGCGGAAGCCGAACAGATCCTGGAGGCCCGCATTACCGGCGACGCGCGCTGGCCGTGGCGCTGAACCTTTTTGCCGTCCCGCCTGACGTCCCGTTTCTGGAGTCGGTCGCGCGTGGCTGGCTGGCGCGGGGCGATGATCCGCTCACGGTCAGCCGCGGGCTGATTCTGCTGCCGACCCGCCGGTCCGCCCGAGCGCTGGCGGAGGTGTTTCTGCGGGTGCGGGATGGACAGCCGATGCTGCTGCCGCGGATCACCGCGCTGGGTGCGCTGGATGAGGCGCCATTGGCACTGGCCGGTGCGCTGGACCTGCCGGCAGCCGTGGAACCGATGCAGCGGCTGGCCGCGCTGTCGAAGCTGATTCTGGCGATGGGCGGGAAGGGCGGCGCGCCTCGCACCGCCGATCGCGCATGGCAATTGGCGCGCGAGCTGGCCTCGCTGATGGACGAAGCCGAACGTGCCGGCATTGACCTCGGGGAACGCCTGCCGGATGCGGCTGACCCGGAATTCGCCGCCCATTGGGCGCAGACACTGGATTTCCTGCATATCGTGACGGCCGCCTGGCCCGCCTGGCTGGCGGATAACGGTGTGATGAACCCCGCCGCTCGGCAGGTCGCCCTACTGGAAGCCCAGGCCCGCGCTTGGGAAGACAACCCGCCCGACGAGCCGGTTCTGATCGCCGGCACCACCGCCGGCATTCCCGCCGTCGCGCGCTTGCTGCGTGTGGTCGCCCGGATGCCAACGGGGCAGGTGGTGCTGCCGCAACTGGACCTCGGCATGGACGGCGAGGCGTGGTCGGACCTCGAACCCTCCCACGCCCAGGCCGGTCTTGCGCGGCTGCTGACCGACCTGGATGCGACCCGTGCGGACGTGCGGCCTTGGGGTGCCGAAGCGCCAGTGCATATTCCGCCAGATCGGTTCCGGATGCTGTCGCGCGCCCTGCTGCCGGCGGGTGCGTTGAACGATTGGATGGATCGTGGGCCAATGTCGCTTGACGGCTTGTCCCGGCTGAAAGCGGCCGACCCGCAACAGGAAGCGCAGGCGATCGCGCTGGTGCTGCGTCAGGCGCTGGAGGCGCCGGGCGCACGCGCGGCATTGGTCACCCCGGATCGGGATCTGGCCGGACGCGTCGCCGCCGCCCTTCTGCGATACGGCATCGTCGCCGACGACAGCGCGGGCGAGAAGCTGGCCGATTCGCCGCCGGCCGTGTTCCTCCGCCTGCTGGTGCGCGCGGTTGCCGATGAACTGGCGCCGGTCCCGCTGTTGGCGTTGCTGAAACACCCGCTGGCGGGCGCCGGGATGGGCGCCCATGCCTGCCGTGACGCCGCCCGGCGGTTGGAAAAGATGTGCCTGCGCGGGCCGCGTCCGGCGCACGGGATCGCCGGTCTGCGACAGGCGGCCGAAGGCGACGCGCCGTCCATCGCGTTTCTGTCGCGGTTGGAAGCCTGCCTGGAACCCGCGCTGCGCTTCCACTCGGCGATGTCCATCCCGCCCATTCAGGCACTGGGCGCGGTGATCGAGGCCGCCGAACGGCTCGCCGCCACCGACGAAGCCACCGGGCCGGCGCGTCTGTGGGCGGCGGAGGAAGGTGAGGCTCTGGCCACCGTGCTCGCCGAACTGCGCGAAGCCATTGCGATCATGCCCGATCTGAGGCGTGGCGACCTGCCCGGCCTGCTGGATGCGGTGCTGGAGGGTTCGGTGGTCCGCAGCCGCCGGGCGCTGCGCGGACGCGGCGGCTTTGAGCACCCGCGAATCTTCATCTGGGGCCTGCTGGAAGCCCGGCTGCAATCCGTCGATGTGATCGTGCTGGGCAGTCTGGCCGAGACCGTCTGGCCGCCGGCGGTGGAGCCCGGTCCGTGGCTGTCCCGCCCCATGCGCACGCGGGTCGGACTGCCGGCGCCCGAGGAGGTTGTGGGGCAGGCAGCGCACGACTTCCTGGCGGCCTGCTGTTCGGCGCCCCGCGCGGTGCTGTCTTGCCCGCAACGGCGCGACAACGCCCCCGCCGTCCCGGCCCGCTGGCTGGCGCGGCTGGATATGTTCCTGGAAGGCCGGGATCAGGCGTTGCCGATCGACCCCGCCGTCGCCTGGGCCGAAGCGATCGACCTGCCGGCGGGGGCCCCGCAACCGGTCCGCCCGCCCCGCCCGCGTCCGCCCGTGCGCTTGCGGCCGAGGCGTCTGAGCGTGACCGCGATCGAGAAATGGCTGCGCGACCCCTATGCTATCCACGCGCAATACATCCTGAAACTGCCGGTGCTGAAGCCACTGGAGGAAGCAGCGGACGCCGCCGATTATGGCATGTTAGTCCATGACGGCATGCGGCGCTTCCTGGAAAAGCACGGCTCCAGTTGGCCCCGCGATGCCGCCGGGGAACTGCGGGCGGCCATGAGTCAAGCCATCGGGGCGGCGCATTTGCGGGACGCGCTGACCGCGTGGTGGGCGCCTCGGCTGGAGCGCATCGCCGATTGGGTCGCCGAGACGGAAACCAACCGGCGCGCCGCGCGTGCGCCCGTGGCGATCGTGGCGGAACGCAAGGGCGCGGTGGAGTTCGTGCGGCCCGGCGGCGCGTTCCGGCTCACCGGTCAGGCCGACCGCATCGAACGCTATGCGGACGGCGCGCTGGCGATCCTGGATTACAAGACCGGCTCGCCACCGACCAAGAAGGCGGTCGCGGATGGCCTCGCGCCGCAGCTTCCGCTGGAGGCGGCGATGGCCGCCATGGGCGGTTTCGGCGACGATCTGACCGGAGCGACCGATGCTCTGGTGTACTGGCATCTGTCCGGTGGCGGCGACCCTGGAAAGGTGACGGCTTTGTACGACAAGGCACCGGCTGAGATGGCCGCGGCCATCGAATCCGCCCGCGACCGGCTGTGCGATCTGATCGACATGTTCGACAACCCGGACAAGGCGTATCTCTCACGGCCTTACCCGGACAAGGCGTTGCGCTTCCCGGACTACGAACAGCTCGCCAGGGTCGCCGAATGGTCGTCCTCGGGTGACGAGGATGAGTGACCTGACCCACAAGGAATCCGCCAGGGATCGCGCTAACCGCGAACAGATGGTGGCGTCCGATCCGGCGGTGTCCGCATTCGTGGCGGCCTCGGCCGGGTCCGGCAAGACCAAGCTGCTGACCGATCGGCTGCTGCGGCTGATGTTGACCGGCGCGGCGCCGGAGCGGATCCAGTGTCTGACCTTCACCAAGGCCGCCGCCGCCGAAATGGCGCTGCGCTTGCAGAGGACGCTGGGCCGCTGGGTGACGATGCCGCTGGATGCCCTGAAAGCGGACCTGATCCGCCTGCGGGTCGAGCCCACCGATCGCGCCTGCCAATCCGCTCGGTCGTTGTTCGCCCGCGTGCTGGACCTGCCGGGCGGGATGCGGATCGGCACGATCCATGCTTTCAGCCAGTCGCTGCTGCGCCGCTTCCCGCTGGAGGCGGCGATCTCTCCGCACTTCCAACTGGTGGACGACAACGACGCCGAAGACGCGCTGACCGAGGCGCGCGAGGACATGCTGGCCAACGCCGAGGCCGCCGGCATGCAGCCTGCCCTGCGGCTGCTGGCGGGCCTGGCGTCGGCAGCCGACTTCGGCAAGCACGTCAAGGCGTTGCAGCGCGACCGCAAGCAACTGGCGGCCGCCCTGCAACTGGGCGAGGACCTGGAGCGCGCCCAGCGCCGCGTGCTGGGGGTTACGGCCCCGGACGAAGCGACGCTGCTGACCCGGTCGGTGTCGTGGCTGGGCGAAGCGGCGTTGCGGGAGGCGGCCGCCCGCGTCCACGCCGCTGCCCCGCCAAAGGCCGCGGCCAACGCGGCGGCGATGCTCGACTGGCTCGCCCAACCCACCGAACGGCGGCGGGAGACATGGGCGGACTGGTGCGCATTGTTCCTGAAGAAGGACGGTAAGGCATATGCGGATTCCACCCTGGTGGGCAGCAAACTGGTCAGCCAGAGCGGCGTACTGGATCGCTACCTGGAGGAAATCGACCGCATCCAAAAGATCGAGGACGCCCGCAAAGCCATCCAGCTCGCCGCGATATCCGGCGCGCTGGCGATGCTCGCGGGGCCGGTCGTCGGCGGTTACGCACGCCGCAAGGACGAAGCCGGGCTGCTGGATTACGAGGACCTGATCGGCCGCACCTCCGACCTGCTGGTCGATCCCGGAGCGGCGTGGGTGCTGTACAAGCTGGATGGCGGACTGGACCACATGCTGCTGGATGAGGTGCAGGACACCGCGCCGCAGCAGTGGCGCATCGCCCATTCCCTGACGGCGGAGTTCTTCGCCGGGGCGGGTGCCCAAGACCGCACCCGCACGGTGTTCGCCGTGGGCGACCGCAAGCAGTCGATCTACTCGTTTCAGGGCGCCGACACCGCCGAGTTCGACCGCTCCCACGACGAACTCGCCCGCCGGGTCCGAGCATCCGGACAGTCGTTCAAGGATGTGGGCCTGGACGTGTCGTTCCGCTCGACCGCGCCAGTCCTGGCGCTGGTGGATGCGGTTTTCACCGATCCGCTGGCCCGTCCCGGGGTCGTCGGTTCCGGTGAAACGCTGACCCACTACGCGGATCGCGCCGGCCACGCGGGACAGGTGGAGATATGGCCGCTGGCGCCGCAGCCCGATCAGGCGCCGCATGAACCATGGACCGTGCCGGACCATAATCAGGGCCAGACTTCGGCCCGCGAATTGCTGGCAAGCACATTGGCCGGGTGGATCCGTGACCAGACCAACGGGTCTGTCATGGTGGACAGCCGAGCGCGGCCTTTGACACCGGGCGATGTGCTGATCCTGGTGCGGCGACGTGACGCCTTCGCGCGGGCGTTGGTCCGCGAGTTGAAGGCCAAGGGCGTGCCGGTGGCAGGCCTCGACCGGCTGGTGCTGACCGACCAGCCGGCGGTGCAGGATTTGATCGCGCTGGCCGACTCGCTGCTGCTGCCGTCGGACGACCTGACATTCGGGTGCCTGCTGACCAGTCCGTTGGGTTGTCTGTCCGACGATTCCCTGATGGACCTGGCGATCGAACGCGAAGGCTCGCTTTGGGACACGCTGCGCGCCCGAGCGCGGGAGCGTCCAGATTGGCGGCTGGCAGCCGATTTCTTCGCGGCCCTGTTGGCCCGCGTCGATTACGTGTCCCCTTACGCACTGTTCGCCGAGGCCCTCGGCCCACTCGGTGGCCGCGCCCGCCTGTTCGCGCGGTTGGGTCCGGAGGCGGCGGAACCGGTGGATGAGTTGCTGAACGCCGCGCTAACCTACGCCGGCCGCCACCCACCGTCGTTGCAAGGCTTCCTGCACTGGCTGCGGAACTCCGGCGCCGAGGTGAAGCGGGAAGCCGAGGCGGCGGGCAACTTGGTGCGTATCATGACCGTGCATGGCGCGAAGGGATTGCAGGCGCCTCTGGTGATCGTCCCGGATACCTCGGCGCTGCCCAAGGACGACAACTCGATCGTCTGGACCAGGGACGACGCCACCGGGATCGACGTGCCGCTGTGGGCGCCGCGCGCGGCCTTCCGCTGCGAGGCGCTGGACCGGCTGCGTGCCGCCGAACGGCAGCGGCAGATGGAGGAACATAACCGCCTGCTGTATGTGGCGCTGACCCGAGCGGAAGACCGCTTGCTGGTATGTGGCTGGGGCAGCAAGCATCAGCCGAAGGACGAATGCTGGCACAGTCTGGTGTGGCGCGGATTCGAAAGCCTGGGTGCGGAGCGGGCGCCGTTCGCACCCTGGGGTGGTGAGGCTTTGCGTATAAGGGCGCCGCAAACGATCCCCCCAGTTTCGGCAGGTAAGTCCGCCTATGCGCTGAAATCCGAAGCCCTGCCTGGTTGGGTCGGTTCCGCGCCCGATTGGGTTCCAACATCACCACCGTCCGAGCCGCCCCGACCGGTTCCGCTCGCGCCCAGCCGGCCAGAGGGCGTTGAATTGGGTAGCGTGCCGGCCGCGGACTCGCCGCTGGCGGAGCGCGATGCTGGCGGCCACCGTTTTCGGCGCGGTCAACTGATTCATTCTCTGTTGCAGCATCTGCCCTCCTTGGCGCCGGGGCTGAGACGGGATGCGGCGGTTCGGTTCCTCGACAATCCCGGCCACGGCCTTCCCGCTGGTGAGGCGTCGCGGATCGCGGACGAGGTGCTGGCGGTGATGGCACACCCCGACCTGGCGCCGCTGTTCGCGGCGGGCAGCCGGGCCGAGGTGCCATTGACCGGGGTGGTGGCAAACGCGGTCATCGGCGGCATGGTCGATCGGATGGTTGTGCTGCCCGATCGCGTCCTGGTTGCCGACTTCAAGACCAACCGGCGCGCGCCAATTCGCGTGGCGGACACGCCGGTGATGTATCTGCGCCAGATGGCGTCCTATCGTGCCGTCCTGCGGGCGATCTTCCCGGGACGGCAGGTGCGCTGCGCATTGATCTGGACGCGGGAGGCAAGGGTGGCGATCCTGCCGGATGAGAGCCTCGATTCGCACGAACCCGGCCATGCATCACACGCCGCTTGACCGGTCTGGCCGTCGGTCCCACTTTTCCGGTAACTGAAATCCAAGGATGATCACAACATGAGCGAGAACACGGTAGCCGTAACGGACAAGAGCTTCGCCGCCGATGTCGTTGAAGCCAGCAAGTCCGGCCCCGTGCTGGTCGATTTCTGGGCCGAGTGGTGCGGTCCGTGCAAGATGATCGGGCCGGCGCTGGAGGAGATTGCGGGCGAGTTGAAGGGCAAACTGACGGTGGCGAAGGTCGATATCGACAACAACCCGATGTCGCCGAACCAGTTCGCCGTGCGCGGTATCCCCACGCTGATCCTGTTCAAGGACGGCAAGCCCGCCGCCACGCAGGTCGGGGCGATGCCGAAGAGCAAGCTGAAGGACTGGATCGCCGGCAACATCTGACCTTTGCGGCGATCAAGAAGAACCCCGGGGCACCTCACCCCGGGGTCTTTGATTCATGTGGTCGTCCGCCGGCCGGCGATGGCGTGGTAGACCGCAAGCACAACGATCGCGCCGATAACCGCGACGATGACGCTGTAGATGTTGAATCCTGTCACCGGTGCCGCGCCGAAGAAAGTGAACAGAAATCCGCCGACAAAAGCGCCGACGATGCCAAGAACGATGTCGAGGATAACGCCCTCGCCGCTTCTGTTGACGATTTTGCTGGCGATGAAGCCCGCGATCAGGCCGAGAACCAGCCAGGCAACAATGGACATGCGCGTCTTCCTTTATGGGTCTTGTGGGGTTTAGCCCCGGGTCGGAATGACCGAGGCCAGGGCGTAGGCAAGGCCGCCCGCGATCAGCAGGGAAATCAGCGGCTGCCGCTCGACTTGATGGCTCAGCGCCTGCGTGCCCACCCGGGCCTGCGCAACCGCTCCGGCGCAAGCGTCCTGTGCATCGCAGGCGAGTTCGCGGGCCTTTTCCTCGACGACGAGCGCCGCCAAGGCGAGGGTAACCAGTGCCAAGAGTGATTTCATGCCGGCTCCTTTCTGGGGCGCTTTCGCGTTGGTTAACGCGCCGTCAGGTGCCGGGATGCAGGGGGCATACGGATATCGGATCAAAAACCCGAATGCGGCCTATTGGTCCAGCTTCAGGACCTCACCCGCGAGATAGAGGCTTCCGCAAATCAGGACGCGCGCGGCGCGTTCGCCGCGGGGAATGTTCCGCAGGGCGTCGGCAACCCCGGGTCCCGGACGGGCGACGCCGCCGGAAGCGGCGATGATCGCCTCGACCGGCAGCGCCGCGTGCTGTTCCGGTTCGCGTACCGCCCAGACTGTGTCGGCCAGTGGCAGCAGGGGGCGCAGAAACTCGGCCGAGTCTTTTGCCTGCTTCATGCCGACGATCAGATGCACTGGCCGGTCACGCCAGTCCCGCAGGTGTTCGGCGAGCACGACGCCGGCGCCAGGATTGTGGCCTCCGTCCAGCCAGAGTTCCCAATGCGGCGGCAATAGCCGAGCGAGCGGGCCGGTCAGAAGCTGCATGCGCGCGGGCCATTCGGCATTTCGGATACCGGACGGATCGTGCGGCAATCCGGCGGCGCGAAGTGTTGTGATGGCGATGCCGGCGTTGTCCTGCTGGAACAGCCCCGGAAGGGAGGGCGTGGGCAGGTCCAGGGTTGCTGCCGGGTCCGTGTAGCGGAACCCGTTCGGCGTTGCCGCGATTTCCCAGTCCCGTCCCCGCAGCCGCACCGGCGTGCCGCGGCCTTCCGCCTGTTCCAGCAGCACGCGCCTGACATCTCCGGGCTGGGCTCCGATGGTGATGGGAATCCCGGGCTTCATGATGCCGGCCTTTTCCGCCGCGATAATCTCGACAGTCGGACCCAGCAGTTCACGATGGTCCAGTGAGATCGACGTAATCGCGCAGGCCGCCGGGGCTTCGATCACGTTCGTGGCGTCGCCGCGTCCACCGAGACCGACCTCCAGCACGCATAGATCGGCTTGGGTCTCGGCGAACAGGTCGAACGCGGCGGCGGTGATGACCTCGAACACGGTGATCGGTGCGCCATCGTTGATTCGCTCGATCCGCTCCATCGTGGCGATCAGGCGATCGTCTGACACCAGTTCACCGGCCACGCGGATGCGCTCGTTGAAGCGGACGAGATGCGGCGAGGTATAAACATGAACCTTCTGGCCCGCTGCCTCCGCCATCGCTCGCAGAAACGCGCAGGTGCTGCCCTTGCCGTTGGTTCCGGCGACGTGGATGATGGGCGGCAAGCGCAGTTCCGGCGAACCAAGCCTGGTCAGGAGGACCCGAAGGCGGTCGAGGCTGAGGTCGATCAGCCTGGGGTGCAGGCGCTCTAGGCGGGCGGCAATCTGGTCGACGACTTGGTTCACGCGGCCGCCGCCTGCTCCTTCCCGGTGAGTAACCCGATAACGCGGGCAAGAGTCGCCTGCATCTCGGTGCGCTTCACCACCATGTCGATGATGCCGTGCTGCAGCAGGTATTCGGCGCGCTGGAAGCCCTCGGGCAGCTTTTCACGCACGGTTTGCTCGATGACGCGGGCACCCGCGAAGCCGATCATGGCGCCGGGTTCCGCGATCTGGATGTCACCCAGCATGGCGAAGGAGGCGGTGACGCCGCCGGTGGTCGGGTCGGTTAGCACCACGATGAAGGGCAATCCGGCATCCTTGACCAGCCTTGTCGCGATAACGGTGCGCGGCATCTGCATCAGGCTGATCGCACCCTCTTGCATCCGGGCGCCGCCTGAGGCGGTGAACACGATCAGCGGCACGCTCTGAAGGACGGCGAGCCGAGCGGCGGCAACGAGCGCATCGCCGACCGCCGCGCCCATCGAGCCGCCGATGAAGTTGAACTCCATCACCGCGACGACGGCTTTCTGGCCGCCGATCGTGCCGTGGGCGACGGTGATCGCATCGTCGGTATGGGCCTTCTCGCGCGCTTCCTTCAACCGGTCCGCGTAGCGCTTGGTGTCGCGGAACCTCAGAGGGTCGGACGGTGTCTTCGGCAATTCGATGCGCGTGAAGGCGTTTTCGTCAAACGTCCATTCCATCCGTTCGGTGGAACTGGCGCGCATGTGGTGGCCGCAATGCTGGCACACCTTGCGGTTGGTCGCGAGGTCCCGGTGGAAAATCATCTGTTGGCACGCCGGGCATTGATGCCACAGGTTGTCCGGCACGGAGGACCGGGCGAACAAGGTGCGAATTTTGGGACGGACGTATTCTGTGAGCCAGCTCATGCGCGCCGGAATAGCGGGGGACGGCGGTAGCGGCAAGCGCGGGTTGGCCCAGCGGGCTCTTGTGGTCGTCGCGAGCAAGGGCGCTGAAAGAGGGCGTCCTCGATTCCTGTTCCGAGTCTTGGCGGCGCTACGCAGGATGGACAGGCGCGGTCTTGGCTGATCCGGCTGGCGAGGAGATTGTTTACCCGAAGGATTGCGTCGGCGGACGAGGCGGCGCAAAAATAGACACGCGAATCAATAAATGACATAATATGGAACGAATTCGTTATATTAATATGATGATATGAAAATCATCCTTGATTTCGCCCTGCGTCGCTCCTAACTCGTGGTGCTACAGGGTGACCCCACACCCTGTTCTTTCGGTGGCCGGCCTCGTCTTTCTCCCCCTCAACGGGGCCGGTTTCCCGTCCCAGTCCCTCCAGACACCTACGCGGCGCATAGTCCTGCCCAGATCGAAAGCAGCGCCGCCATGATCAGAATCGCCGCGATATAGGGCTTCGATGCCTCGGTGAGGCGGCTCGTCAGCCGGTCAAAGGGCGTTTCCTGTTCGTGGTGACTCGACATGTCGCGCATCGCCGATCCGGCATTATGGGAGATCCTCACTCAGGGAAAGGGCGCCGCGGAGGCGAGCCTTCGCGGCGAAGTTCACAGGGAGGAAACGCAGCCTTCATACTTCACGTTTTCGTCAGACAGCAACTATGTTTTCAACAACGCGCGATCACATTTACCATTCGATTTCGAAACATACATAAAATCTGCTGTCTAAATCTCTATCAATTCCATTGCGTCTCCGACGGAAAAGCGTCCGGCACTGACGACTTCCGCGTGAATGCCCAGCTCGACATGGCCGTACAAGGAACGAAGTTCGTTGACCGGGTCGGCATCCCGTTCGCCCGTTTCGGGATTCACTTCGGTTGCGGGACAACGGGTTGTGCCCTTTACCACGCGCAGCACGGCTCCGCCGACCTGGATCTCCCGCCCGATCCATTCCCGTTCGGCCCAGGCGGGCGCGCCACTGAACCACACGTTGGCGCGAAACCGCCGCCGGTGCCGGCGAGCGCCTACTTTCGATTCGAAGTCCCGCAGGCTGGCCAGGTTGTTCAGGCTGATCACAGGCTTCTTCTGATCGCCGAAAACATGGCCGGGGACGTGATGAAAGGTCGGGTGCCCCCGAGCTTCGTCGCCGATATAATCTGTCAGGAAAGACGCGAGCCGCTGTTGCCCGGCCTCGGTCATCGCGTTTGCCTCGATCCCGCTGCCATCGGGCGCGCGTATCCGCAGCATCTTCGATCCCGGGTCGAACACGCTGAACAGCAATGCCGCCTTCGCATGCTTCATCTGGCACAGGAAATTCCACTTTGGCAGCCAAGCTGGATTCGCCGGATCGAAGCCGGAATCCCCATGCGCGAGGGCAAACGCGCGGTCCCATGGGATCGCGCCCCCTTCCTCCACTTCCGCCTGGTCAATGGCTTCCGCCGTCAGCCCTTTGACCGGGTAGCGGTACAGATATTCGATTCGCATGGTTCAAACCCCCTTGAGCGGTAGTCTGTCCCGCCCCACTTCCGGGTGAAAGCCTGTTCATGTCGCCAGTATATGGGGCATGAAAGGGCCGTCGCCTGATGAAAGGGACATAAGATGGACATTCAAAAATTTACCGAACGCTGCCAGGGTTTTCTCCAGGCCGCCAGTACCATTGCGATACGGGAGTTTCACCAGCGCATTACGCCTGAGCATCTGCTCAAGGCCCTGCTGGATGATGAGGAAGGCGCCGCGGCCGGCCTGATCAAGGCTGCTGGCGGTGATCCGAAGGCGGCAGCCGCCGCGAACGACGCCGAAGTGACGCGTAATCCGAAAGTCAGCGGCGGCGGTGCGGGTCAACCGCAATTGACGCCGGAATTGGTGCGGGTGCTGGACTCCGCCCAACAGGCGTCCACCCGCGCGGGCGACGAATACGTGGCGCAGGACCGGCTGCTGGTCGCGCTGGCTGAGTCCAGCACACCGGCCGGCAAGGCGTTGAAGGCCGGCGGAGTCACGCCGCAAGCCCTGGAGAAAGCGGTCAACGACGTTCGCAAGGGCCGCAAGGTCACCAGCCCGAACGCGGAATCCAACTTCGACGCGCTGAAAAAATACGCCCGCGATGTCACCGCCATCGCCCGCGAAGGCAAGCTGGACCCAGTCATCGGCCGCGATGAGGAAATCCGTCGCACCATCCAGGTCCTCGCTCGGCGCACCAAAAACAACCCGGTGCTGATCGGCGA
>DNXO01000085.1:51521-52068 GCA_003506895.1 Acetobacteraceae bacterium
GCAAGACGGCGATCGTCGAGGGGCTTGCCCTGCGCATCGTCAACGGCGACGTGCCCGAGGCTCTGAAGGGCAAGCAACTTCTGTCGCTCGACCTTGGCGCCATGGTTGCCGGCTCCAAATACCGCGGCGAATTCGAAGAGCGGCTGAAGGCCGTGCTGAAGGAGATCGAGGACGCCCAGGGTCAGGTCATCCTGTTCATTGATGAGATGCACACGCTGATCGGCGCCGGCAAAGCGGATGGCGCGATGGACGCGTCCAACCTGATCAAGCCGGAACTGGCACGCGGAACGCTGCACTGCGTCGGCGCGACCACGCTGAACGAGTACCGCAAGCATGTGGAGAAGGATGCGGCGCTGGCCCGGCGGTTCCAACCGGTGTTCGTGGGCGAGCCGTCGGTCGAAGACACGATCAGCATCCTGCGCGGCATCAAGGAGAAGTACGAACTGCATCATGGCGTGCGGATCGCTGACGCCGCGTTGGTCGCGGCGGCGACCTTGTCGAAGCGTTACATCACCGACCGGTTCCTGCCGGACAAGGCGATCGACCT
>DNXO01000085.1:52325-53050 GCA_003506895.1 Acetobacteraceae bacterium
AAGGCGATCGACCTGATCGACGAAGCGTCGAGCCGCTTGCGCATGCAGGTGGACAGCAAGCCCGAGGCGCTGGACGAGCTCGACCGCCGGGTGATCCAGCTCAAGATCGAGCGCGAGGCGCTGAAGAAGGAAACCGACCCGGCGTCGAAGGATCGGCTGGCCAAGCTGGAAAAAGAATTGGCCGACCTGGAAGACCGGTCAAACGCCATGACGGCTACCTGGAAGAATGAGAAGGACCAGGTGCATGAGACGCAGAAGCTGAAAGAGCGTCTGGACCAGGCGCGGTCCGAGGTGGAGGTGGCGCAGCGGCGCGGCGACTACACTCGTGCCGGCGAGCTGACCTACAGCATCATCCCCGACATCGAGCGGCAGCTGGCGCAAGAGTCCGACGGCAAGCTCGTGAACGAAGCGGTTACCGAGGAAAGCATCGCCGCGGTCGTGTCTCGCTGGACCGGTGTGCCGATGGAAAAGATGCTGGAAGGCGAGCGGTCCAAGCTGCTGCAGATGGAAGACAAGCTGCGTGGGCGGGTTGTCGGTCAGGAAGAGGCCCTGAAGGCCGTCGCCAACGCGGTTCGCCGTGCGCGTGCGGGCTTGCAGGATCCAAATCGGCCAATCGGCAGCTTCTTGTTCCTCGGCCCGACCGGCGTGGGCAAAACCGAATTGACCAAGGCTTTGGCGTCGTTCTTGTTCGACGACGACAAGGCGATGGTGCGCATCGACATGAG
>DNXO01000031.1:0-2077 GCA_003506895.1 Acetobacteraceae bacterium
TGAATATGGCAGCTATAATGAAAAGTCTCAACAACTCCCGCGAAGAAGTAACCGCCGCGCTCCTGGTCATCGGTAACGAGATTCTCTCGGGCCGTACCAAGGACAAGAATATTGGCTTCATCGCCAGCCACTGCACCGGAATCGGCATCCGGCTCAAGGAAGTGCGCGTCGTTGCCGATGACGAAGCGGCGATAATTTCCGCGGTGAATGCGTTGCGGAACGCCTACACCTACGTCTTTACGACCGGCGGCATTGGGCCAACCCACGACGACATCACCGCCGACTGCATCGCCCGCGCGTTCAGCGTTTCGATCGATATCGATCCGCGCGCCGTCGCCCTCATGCGCGAGCGCTATGCCGAGGCCGACCTCACCCCCACCCGCCTGCGCATGGCGCGCATCCCCGCTGGCGCGGACCTGATCGATAATCCCGTTTCCAAGGCTCCGGGCTTCATGATCGGCAATGTGATCGTCATGGCTGGCGTGCCTGCCATCATGCAAGCCATGCTGCTAGCGGTTACGCCGAGCCTCAAAACCGGGGCGAAGCTGCTCTCGGAGACCATTCGCGTCAATGCGCCCGAGGGCAGGATCGCCGTGCCGCTCGCCAATTGCCAGCAGGCTTTCCCGGATGTCGCGATGGGCAGCTATCCCTTTTTCGAGGAAGGGCGCTATGGCACCAATCTCGTGCTGACATCGACGGATACGGTAATTCTTGCGCGGGCGAAGGCGGACTTGACCGCGCGCTTGCCTGCGGATGTCAGCCTTTGCGGATGACGGCGCGAAGAACGCCGCCTTCAAGGTATTCCGCGGAGAGAACCGTGCAGCCGGTGGCCTCGCAATAGTCCTTCAGGTCCTGCTCCGCGCCTGGATCGGTGGCCAGCACCAGCACCTCGGCGCCGGCCGGGAATCCGCGCATGAGCTTACGGATTCTCAGCCCCGAAAGAGGGCACCTCAGCCCCCTCGTATCGATTAACGCGGGTTCCATGGTCTTGCCGGTCATGTGTCCTTACCGGAGCGGTGCTGGGCTCAAGGTTCTGTGCGCGCCATTCGGAGCGGCGTGCCTTCTCCTCCTGCCGCCTGTCCCTGGATTCCTTGCTTTGCACCTTTGTTGCCGCCGTGCCGGCGCCAACCATCATCGCCACGATGAGCGCCACGAGAACCACCCAATGCCCCACCGTCAGCGTGCTGAGATCGCCAGCGATTTTCGAGAAGAGATAGCCCCAGAACAGCATGAACGGCACCCACAGGATCGCGGAGGTGACGTTCGCAATCTGGAAGGTGAGATGCTCCATCCGCATGATGCCGCCTACCAGCGGGATCGTCGGGCGGACCGGGCCAAGGAAGCGGCCGATGAAGATGGACAGGAAGCCGTATTTGCGGAAGAAGAGACGTGCCTTGGCGACGGCTTCTTTTTCGCGGTTGAGCGGCCAGTGATGCACGATGCTGGGGCCGATCCAGCGGCCGATCCAATAGGTCACGGCATCGCCTACCACGGCGCCCGCGACGGACCAGGCCATGACCGTGAGTCCATCGAGCTGGCCCTGCTGAATCGCAAGGCCGGCGAAGACCATAATAAAGGTGGCGGGAAAGAACAGGCCCACGAGGACCAGCGACTCGCCGAAGGCTATGATGCCGAGAATAGGGCCCGCGAGGTCCCTATGAAGCAGCACATAAGCTTTTATGATATGCGGATCGAACGACCAAATTGCTTCCAGTAGAGTCACAGCAAGCCTTCCCATACTACCCGGCAGGCGAAAACTCCGCGTGGGCAGCGCACCGGCCGGTGCGCAAACGCCAACCCGTCATTCCGCCACCCTGCGGGTGCGTCCTCCAAACAGCTCAGCTTAATGGCCAAATTAGTACACCTTTGCAAACTAAAACGTGCGCTAGAAAGATATTACCTACCTGTTGCTGAAATCCCACCAGCCGCTGCCTCAAACTCGCCGGCGCTCCTCTCGATGAGCCGCGCATAATCCTCGCGCGCCTTGGGCATTGCCTTGCCGGCTTCCGCGAAGACATGCGTACTCAGGAAATAGCCGGTCATGGCAAGTCCCCGCGCCACATCGCGACCGGCCGGA
>DNXO01000031.1:2397-3729 GCA_003506895.1 Acetobacteraceae bacterium
CCGGTACGGCTCGCCAGCATCCTGGCTCACCGCCTGGCCAGATCTCGGCGAGACGTAAACGAGGCTATCGGCGCGCCCTGTGGCCGCGCATTTCGAGAGATCGAGACCGAAGCCAAGCTCGTCGAGCAAGGTGAGTTCGAAGCGGGCAATCGAGGCGGGGAACGCCGTGCCGCCGGCCTGCGCGAGGCAGCCGTTCACGGCATCGAACAGCTTGGGGTGCGGGTCGCGCTCGGGGAGCACTTGCAGCAGCGCGGCGACCGCGTTCATGCCCGCAAGCGCCAGCTTGTCGTCTAGAATGCGCGCCGCCGCCGGATCGGTAAGCTCGACGGTGTAGACGCCGAGCTGGTCTTCAAGGCGGGCGCGCCATTCGACCCTGAGGCCATTGCCGGTTTGCAGAATGGGCCGGATGCGCCGCGACCGTCCGCCTTTGACGAGGCCATGCGTGCGGCCGTTGGCGCGCGTGAAGATGTCAGCGATGACGCTGGTCTCGCCGTGAGGGCGGCCGGTCAGGAAAATGCCGTCGTCAGCCCATCTCATGAATTCGCCCTAAGCGCTGGCCGCTATCCCTGTCTAGCATCTCTGGCGGCCTTTCGCATTAAGTTCCGGTTAACCCAAGTCCGGGGCTGGTTTTGTGAGCCGGACGGCATCCGTTGAGCTTGTAGCTTAAATCAAACCGCCTTTCGGAAGCTTTAACCTGGTTAAGATGTTGACTTTATTGTGGATTCTCGCGGGAGCCGTTCCGGGATATGTGTGCATTGGTGTGGGCTCGCAAATCGCCGGCGGCACTCTTAAGTTAACTCGCGCCTGAGTCTAAGTTTAATGGGATTTCCGAAACGCAGAAATCAGGGCAAAGACGCAAAAACTGCGCATATTTGCTGCGGCGAAAAATGGTGTCCCGCCGCATTAACCATGAGAATATTCATCAAGACCGGGCACTACGGCAATCAAACTTCCATTCGCCTGCGCTTACGCCATCGCTTTTCCCGAAAAGAAGCGGCCCCTTGCCCACAGCGAAACGTTCACGAGGCCGATCATCACCGGCACCTCGACAAGCGGACCGATAACGGCGGCAAAAGCGGCGCCCGAATTTATGCCATAGACCGCGACCGCAACCGCGATTGCCAGCTCGAAATTGTTGCTGGCGGCGGTGAAGGAAAGCGTGGCGCACTTGGCATAGCCCGCGCCGATGCGCCTGCTCATGGCGAAGGAGACGGCAAACATCACCACGAAGTAGATCAAGAGCGGAATGGCAATGCGCACCACGTCGCCGGGGATGGTGACGATCTTTTCGCCCTGCAGGGAGAACATGATGACGATGGTGAACAGCAGGGC
>DNXO01000031.1:4006-4310 GCA_003506895.1 Acetobacteraceae bacterium
AGAGTGATCGGCGCGATCTTCGGCACGAAGTGGCCGTGATACCAGTCCTTGGAGACGAAGCGCAGCATGACGGCACGCGTCAGCAACCCGGCGGCGCAGGGGATGCCCAGATAGATGAAGACGCTTTGCGCGATCTGGCCGATGGAGATGTCCACAACCGAGCCGGACAGCCCGAACAGCGGCGGCAGCACGGTGACGAAAACCCAGGCGTAGACGCTGTAAAACAGAACTTGGAAGATCGAATTGAACGCGACCAGACCGGCAGCGTATTCGGTCGAACCCTCGGCGATCTCGTTCCACACGA
>DNXO01000132.1:0-1482 GCA_003506895.1 Acetobacteraceae bacterium
TGGCGGGCGAAGCCCCGCCATCCACGCCTTGATCTGTCAGGCCGAAGGCGTGGATGCCGACCTTCGTCGGATGCCGGCCTGGTTTAAACCATCATCACCCGGGCCGCTGTCATCGCGACTTGACGCCGTCGTACGCCACCATTACATAACCATATGGTTATATGAACGATAGGCTATATCGCATGACGACCGACCACCTGACCACCACCTTTGCCGCCCTCGCCGACCCGACCCGCAGAGCGATATTGGCGCGCCTGTCGCTTGGCGAAGCGTCGGTGACCGAACTGGGGGAACCCTTCAGCCTCACCCAGCCGGCCATCTCCAAGCACCTGAAAGTCCTCGAACGCGCCGGCCTGATAACCCGTGGGCGGGAGGCTCAGTGGCGCCCCTGCAAGCTGGCAGGTTCACCGTTGAAAGACGCCGCCGATTGGCTGGAACCCTTCCGCCGGTTCTGGGAGCAGCGGCTGGATCGCCTGGACGCACATCTCAAGACATTGCAATCCAAAGGAGATAAGCCATGACCAGCCCCACCGCCGAACGGGAGATCGTGATCACCCGCATGCTGGATGCGCCGCGTGAACTGGCATGGCAGGCAATGACCGACCCCCGTCACGTCGTGCAATGGTGGGGGCCGGACGGCTTCACCACGACGATCCAGGAAATGGATGTCCGGCCCGGCGGCGTATGGACGCACGTCATGCACGGCCCCGACGGAACCGACTACCCGAACCATAGCGTGTTCCAAGAGGTCGTTTACCCGGAGCGCATCGTCTTCGCCCATGGCGGCCGGAAGCTGGGCGGGCCGGAAGCGGATTTCATCGGCACCTGGACGTTCGAAACTGTCGGCAGCCAGACCCGCATCACCATCCACATGGTCTTCCCGACGGCCCAGGCGCGCGACGCGGTCGTCCGCGAATACGGCGCGATCGAGGGCGGCAGGCAGACCCTGGAACGGCTCGCGGAGCACCTGCCCCGCATGGGCTTCGATGCTCGGTTTTTGCGGCTGGAACGGGTGCTCGATGCGCCCGTGGCCCTGGTGTTCGCGTGCTGGACGCAGAAGCAGCATATGCAGCGCTGGTGGGGACCGGGAAGCTTCACCAACCCGGTGTGCGAGATGGACGTTCGCGTCGGCGGCGCATGGCGAATCGTGATGCGGGCGCCGGATGGCACCGAGTATCCCTGTGAGGGCGAGTATCTGGAGGTCGTTCCAAACGAACGTCTGGTGTTCACCAACAACGCGACGGACGCGGCGGGCAAGCATGTATTGGGTGGCCTGACGGCGGTGATGTTTGTTGAGGAGAACGGAAAGACGCGGATGACCATCAGCACGAGCGCGACGGCGCTGGTGGCCGATGCGGTGAAGTATCTGCTGGGGATGGAGATGGGGTGGACGCAGAGTCTGGAGCGGCTGGCGGCGGAGGTCGCTTCGGCACATTAGTAATTATGCTAGCGGCCCCATGGGCCGACTGGTATGCGCGCGGG
>DNXO01000132.1:1769-1924 GCA_003506895.1 Acetobacteraceae bacterium
CGCCAAATCAATAGGATACCAGCCTGCCTTGATGTTGACTGCCGTTGCATCGAGGCAGGCCGGTATCACGGCCGCCTGCGAAGTCACGAATGCGCACTGATATCAATCCGCTGAAAAACCAAACACCGGCACCAGCCTCTCACCGTCGTGGCGGG
>DNXO01000132.1:2204-11160 GCA_003506895.1 Acetobacteraceae bacterium
CCACGCCTTGATCTGTCAGGCCGAAAGCATGGATGCAGACCTTCGTCGCCCTGACGGGGAGGGATCACCAGAGAGTCGACATCAACGCCGGCTGGTATAAATCTGGTTGTTTGGATATTCCGTTCGATTATCGCGCCCGAAACTCAAGACTTTCGGGCATTTTCGTTGACCCGTGTCTTCAAGGGGTTACGCTGCCCGAAAGATATGATCGAAACTCAGCCCGAAAATCGCCGCCTCGGCTATGCCCACTTTAGCACGGTAGCACGGTCGGCCAGACACTGACCGCCCAGCTTGACCAGCTGCGTGCAGACGGCCGCAGCACGATCTACCGCGAGACGGCCAACTGCACGCGCCCACCGGCGCGAGCTGAACCGGATGCTCAAAGCCCTCGCCCCTGGCGATGTGGCGACGGTGACGCGGATCGACCGCTTGGCCCGCTCAACGTGCGACCTGTTCGCTGTCGTCAAACAGATTGACCAGGCCGGCCGTCAATTCCCCTCCCCCGCTGTACGACCGACACCACCCCGCCCCAAAAAACCTTGACTTTCCCAGCCACTTATGTTCTTGTTTTGTTCGTGACGACGAAGCCCACCCCCACCGCGCTGACCAACGGACCGCATCCCACCCCGGATCGGCCCCAACCGGAAGCCGCGCCCAGCCGAAGCGAAGCCCTGCTCACCCTCGTCCACACACTCATCGCGTTCGGCAAAACCCTCCTCGACTCCCTGCAAACCGACCCCAGCCCAGACATACGGCTCGGCATCGCCCGCCGCTTTGTCACCAACGACGTCGCCCTCATCATCCGCCGCATCACCCGCGGCCTGTTGATGGCCGCGGCACTCCATGACCGTCTGGTCCGCATCGCCAAGGGGTTGGACAATCCTTCCGCCCCCCTGGCCGCGGCCAGGACTCCCTCCAAGCAATCCCGTCCACCCCGGGCGCCGGCGATCCATCCGGACGACGACGCGGCCCTGCTCGCACGCCTTCCCACGGCCCGGGAAATCGCCGCCCTGATCCGTCACCGCCCGATCGGACGCGTGCTAGAGGATATCTGCCTGGACCTCGGAATCCGCCCGTCGGACAAACTCTGGCGGCAGTTGAACCTGCCGATCATTCTCAACGGCGGCAATTTTGCTCGGATTCTCAAACGGACGATAAGCCGAGCCTTTCCAGCCAACTCCGATCGGCCAGTGGAAATACCGGCCATACACGCGCCACCACTCCAGATCGCCACCGGCCCGTCCTGAAAATCCCTTAAACCCAAGCCTTCCTCACGGGGCCGCCCTTCGGCGGTCCCGCGATATCGCGTGGCTTGCCGACGTCCTGGTCCAAGCAACGATACCCGTGCCAGGGACGCGCCGAGTGATGATCCTCGGCTCAACCGGGAATGACAGGACCCAGCCGAGGACTACCAGGTCCAAACCCAACTCATCACCCCGGCCGCCGCCACCAACACCACCAGCGCCCAAACCGGGCTCACCAGCCTGGGCGCCGCCGCATCGGCAGGCAGCGTCTTCGTCCCCGTCACCATCGGCCGCACCAAATTCTGCCGCTTCAGCACCGCGTACGCCACGATCGCCAGGATGTGCAGCACGATCACCCCTTCGATCAGCTTGAAGTTCAGCGAGTGGATATGGCTCAGCCAATCACTCCGGTCCTTGTCCACAAGGTGCATCAGCGGCCCCTCGGCATCGCCGTCGTTATTGGCGAACAGCCCCGTCCCGCCCTGCACCCCGATCAGCGTCAGCATCACCAGCACCATCCAACCGCCGGCGGCGTTATGCCCGATCTCCCTGTCCGGTTCGCGCCGCCGCAGATGCGCCAGGTGCCGCAACGCCGCCGCCGGACTGCGAAGGAACCGGGTAAACCGCGCGGTGTCGCTGCCGACGAAACCCCACACTACCCGGAACAGCAGCAGCGTCAGGATCGCCCAGCCCACCCGCATGTGCCAGTCCATCAGGCTGTATTCCTGCGTCACCCAGGCGGCGGCGATCAGAACCACCAACAGCCAGTGAAACAGCCGCACCGGCAGGTCCCACACCTTGATCGGCCGCATCCGCGCACTCCCTGTTCCGCGTTGCGGCATTCCACCGCGCGGCCCCAGTTGCGTCCAGCCCCCGGATACGCTTCTCTCCGCCCAGACGAATGGAGGCCGATTATGCGCGTCAGCGTGATGCAAATGAATCCCGGCGCGAACAAGACGGACAACATCGCCCAGGCCCGCCGCCTGATCGAAAGCGCGGTCGAGCAAGACCGCCCCAACATCGTCAGCCTGCCCGAAGTCTGGGACTCGCTGGGCGGCGACCGCACCACGCGCACCGCCAACGCCGAGGTCCTGCCGGCCAAGGGCTCCAACGAACCCGGCGGCGAGGCCTATGAATTCCTCCGCGAAACCGCCCGTCAAATGAAGGTCCACGTCCACGGCGGCTCGATCATCGAGCAGGGGCCGGAAAAACTGTTCAACACCACGGTGGTGTTCAATCCAGACGGCACCGAACTCGCGCGCTACCGCAAGATGCACCTGTTTGACATCGTAGCCCCCGACGGCACCGGCTACCGCGAAAGCAACAGCTACGGCGCCGGCGATGAGGTCGTGACGTATGAGGCCGGCGGGGTGAAGGTCGGCTGTGCCATCTGCTACGACATCCGCTTCCCCGACCTGTTCTGGAAGCTGCGCCAGGAAGGCGCCGAGGTCATCTTCCTGCCCAGCGCCTTCACCCTGGCAACCGGCAAGGACCACTGGGAAGCCTTGATCCGCGGCCGCGCGATCGAAACCCAATGCTGGATGGCCGCCCCGGCGACCTGGGGCAAACACCTGGAGGGCAAGGGCGACCCACGCTTCACCTATGGCCACTCCATGGTGGTGAACCCCTGGGGCCACCTCGTCGCCCAGGTTTCGGACGGGATCGGCTGGGCCACGGCCAGGATCGACCAGGACCTGACCGCGAAGGTTCGCGGCGACATGCCCGTGCTGGAACACAGGAAGCGCGTTTGAGCGACCATCCGCCGGCCCTTCTCCCCGGGCCTCCGGTCGCCGAGGACCGTGGGATCCGGGCCAACCAGATCGCCTTCGTCGCCGCCCCCACGCCCATCGCGAATGAGGCACGCAACGCCCTGATCGCCCGCTACGGCGAATGCCCGCTGAATGCCGCGAAGATCGTTGTCGCCCTGGGCGGCGACGGCTTCATGCTGGAAACCATCCACCAGGTGCTGGCGCTGAACGTGCCGGTCTACGGCATGAACCGCGGATCGGTTGGCTTCCTGATGAACAGCTACAGCGAGGACGATCTGCCCGGCCGCCTGTCCCGCGCGCAGGCCGCCGAACTGCACCCCCTGCGGATGCATGCGGTCACCGCGACCGGATCGGTCGAGGAAGCCCTTGCCTTCAACGAGGTCAGCCTGCTGCGCCAACTCCGCCAAGCCTCGAAAATCCGGATCTCGGTTGATGGGCGCGTACGGCTGGAGGAGTTGTCATGCGACGGCGTGCTAATCTCCACGCCCGCCGGATCAACGGCGTATAACCTGTCGGCCCACGGCCCGATCGTGCCGCTGTCCGCGAACCTGCTGCCGCTGACCCCGATCAGCGCCTTCCGCCCCAGGCGCTGGCGCGGCGCACTGTTGCCCAGCAGCGCCGACGTTCTCTTTGAAGTTCTGGAAACCGATAAGCGTCCAACCGCCGCCGTCGCCGACTTCACCGAGGTCCGCGACGTCGTCTCCGTGGCCGTCAGCGAAGACCGCTCGGTCAGCGTAACCGTGCTGTTTGACCCCGATCAGGGTCTGTCGGAGCGGATCATCGCGGAACAATTCACGGTATAGGCCTGACGAAGCTGAGTCCCATCTGCAACAGCCGCCCTAATTTGGCGTAGGGTGTCAATCGGCGCCCCCGCGTGGGCCGGTCCGCCTATCTGGATCGGCGCGGCCGACCGGCACGCCCATCGGACCTCGCGACCCACGACCGTTTCGCCTACGCCGACTTGCGGACGCGCGACGCCTGGCACTTTGCCAACACAACAGGGGAAGACCTGACCGTCCGGCCCCCGGGAGGCTGGGTGTCAACAACGGAGAGGCGGTGTTACCCGCCGCCATCGCCGGCCTCGGCATCGCGGCCCTGCCAGACTTCATCGCTCGGCACGCCGTGACGGACGACCCGCTAGAACCGGTCCTTGCCAATTCGATCCAGCCACCGCCATGACGCCCAACGATGTCCTAATGCCCGGAATGGCTGCCTGAGAAGTCCGGCTCCGCCAGACCCGACGCCGAAAGCTGCTTGGTCAGCGCCGCCTTCAGACGCTCCAGCCCAGCCGCCGTCTTGGCCTCGCACCGGGCAACCAGCACCGCCTGGGTGTTGGAGGCACGCAGCAACCACCAGCCATCGTCGGTCTGCACGCGAACCCCGTCCGTCGCGGAGACCTTCGCGCCCTCGGCCGACAACCGGGCGGCGACTTCCTCGATGACCGCGAACTTGCGCCGGTCATCGCAGTCGAACCGAACCTCGGGCGTGTTGATCACATGGGGCAGTGCCTCGCGCACGGCCGACAGCTTGCCGTCCATCCGGGCGATGATGCCAAGCACGCGAACGGCGGCGTAAAGCGCGTCGTCGAACCCGTACCAGCGATCCGCGAAGAAGATGTGGCCGGACATTTCGCCCGCCAGCGGGCTGCCGGTCTCCGCCATCTTCGCCTTGACCAGCGAGTGCCCGGTCTTCCACATCAGCGGGTTGCCACCCGCCTTGGCGATCTCATCGAACAGCACCTGACTGGCTTTCACATCGGCGATGATCGTCGCACCTGGATGAGCCTTCAGCACGTCCCTGGCCAGCACGACCATGATCTGGTCACCGAACAGGATCTCCCCCTTGTCATCGACCAAACCGATCCGGTCCGCATCCCCGTCGAACGCGATCCCGATATCGGCCTTGCGGGCACGAACCTCGGCAATCAGCCCCACAAGGTTGGCCGGCACCGTCGGGTCGGGATGGTGCGCCGGAAAGCGCCCGTCGATCGTGCCATTCAGCACGATATGCTCGCCCGGCAGCGAGGCCACCAGCTTTTGCAGCACGTCGCCGGCCGCGCCGTTGCCGTTGTCCCAGATCACCTTCAGCATGCGGTCGCCGCCGTCCCAGTCGGACAGCAGACGCGCGATATAGTCGTCGGAGATGGCTACGGTCTGCTCGCTGCCCGCGGCTTCCGCCACCACATCGCCGGAAGCGGCCAGCGCGCCGATGTCCTGGATCTGCGTGCCGAAGAACGGCTTGCGGCCGAGCATCATCTTGAAGCCGTTGTAGTCCGGCGGATTGTGCGATCCGGTGACCATCACCGCACCATCCGTCTCCAGCTTGGTGGCGGTATAATACAGCATCGGCGTCGGACCGCGGCCGATCCGCAGTGCCTCCATCCCACTGGCGCGCAGCCCATTGACCAGGGCCTGCTCCAGGTCGGGGCTGGTCAGCCGCCCGTCATAGCCGACCGCGACCTTCGTGCCGCCGTTCCGCGCGACGATGGATCCAAAGACGCGCCCGATCGCGAACGCATCCGCCGCATGCAAGGTTCGTCCGACGATGCCGCGAATATCATACTCGCGCAGGACGGTCGGGTCGAAGTTATGGGAGAAAGCCATGGCTCGGTTTGCTCTCGCTCAGACGTATTTTTTCAGGAATTCACGCACGGCACCAGCCAGTTCGGGCCGCTTGAGGGCGAACGCGATCTGCGCTTCCAGGAAGCCTATCTTATCACCGCAATCGAAGCGACGGCCTTCGTAACGCAGCCCATGGAACGGCTGTTCGCCGATCAGGCGGGCCATGCCGTCGGTCAACTGGACTTCATTCCCCGCCCCGCGCTCCATCAGCGCGAGGTATTTGATAACCTCGGGCATCAGGATGTAACGACCAATGATCGAAAGGTTGGACGGCGCATCCTTCGGCGCGGGCTTTTCGACCAGGCCCGTGACCTCGACCAACCGGCCGTCGTCCTTGCCGACTTTCAGGATGCCGTAGCGGTTGGTCTGCTCGCGCGGCACTTCGGTGACCGCGACGACGTTGCCGCCGGTCTGGTAATAGGCATCGGCAAGCTGGGCGAGGCACGGCTTGTCGGCCAGCACCAGATCGTCCGGCAGCAGAATCGCGAACGGGTCGTCGCCGATGAACGCACGCGCGCACCAGATCGCGTGACCGAGACCCAGCGGCACCTGCTGGCGCACCGTGGTGATGGAGCCGGGCTCGCTCTGCGCACCGCTCAATGACGCCAACGCATCCTGCTTGTCGCGCTCGCGCAGGGTCGCTTCCAACTCGTACGCGACGTCGAAATGCTCCACCAGCGCGGTCTTGCCGCGGCCGGTGACCATGCAGAACTGCTCGATGCCGGCAGCCCGGGCCTCCTCGACCGCGTATTGAATGAGCGGCTTATCGACAACGGGCAGCATTTCCTTGGCGGTCGCCTTGGTGGCGGGCAGGAAGCGCGTTCCCAAGCCGGCGACAGGAAGAACGGCTTTGCGCAGTTTCTTGATCACGCATCGACTCCGATTGAAAATTACCTGTAAGCAACACGCCCCGGGGGCGGAAATATGGCGGAATACAAAAAATCCGGCGCTCACACGAGGGCGAGCAACAACACGAAGCGGCGACGCATGGATAAGGCTCTAAAACGCCTCATCCAAGCAGAACGTCGCGCGCCTGATTGATCCTTGACGCCAGCCAATCCGACCCGCCGGCATCCGGATGCGCGCCGCGCATCAGCCGGTGATAGGCTTCGCGGATGTCGATCTCCGACGCGGTGGGCGGAAGACCCAGAACCTCGAACGCTTCCTGCCGGGTCATGTTGCCCGAGGTCCGCTTGGTCTTACCCCCGCCAACCCGCCGGCCGCGCGCAGCCTGCCATTTTTGATAGAGCAGCGGCCCGAACAGGGTCAGCGCCCCCAGCGCGATACCGCCCTTGCCGGTCAGGATCAGCAGCAACGCCAGACTAAGGCCACCGAGCGCGGCGATCCATGCGAACAAGGCTTTGATAGAGGGTACCGACGCACGTTCAAACGCGCGTGCGCCCCCAAGCAGGAGAAACAGAACGAGCGCACCGAGGAGGAACCAAAGCATGATCAGGGATCGCCCAGCCCTGGCGGGTTGATGCGGCCCCCGGCGACACTGCTTTGTACCACGGCCCTACCCCACCACGCGCGCCTGCTCCTGCGCCTCGACCACCGCCAGTGCGCTTAAATTAACGATCCCCCGTGCCGTCACGCTTGGCACGACCACGTGGATCGGCTTCGACATTCCCAGCAGGATCGGCCCTACCGGTAAGCCATCCGCCGCCGCCTTCAGGACGTTGAAGGAGATATTCGCCGCATCCAGCGTCGGCATGATCAGCAGGTTCGCCGTCCCGGTCAGGCGGCTATCCGGCACCGCCTTGTCGCGGATCGCCTGCACCAGCGCCGCATCGGCGTGCATCTCGCCGTCGATCTCAAGCCCCGGCGCGCGCGCCCGGATCATCGCCAGCGCCTGCCGCATCTTCCGCGCCGACTGGCTGTCGCTCGCCCCGAAGCTGGAGTGCGACACCAAAGCCGCCTTCGGAGTCAGCCCGAAACCTCGCACTTCCTCCGCCGCCAGCAGCGTCATCTCGGTGATCTGCTCAGCCGTCGGATCGACGACCATGAACGTGTCGCAGATGAACAGCACGCCCGAAGGGATGATCAGGCAGGACAGCGCATACACGCGGTTGACGTCCGGACGGCGCGGAATGATCGGCAGGATATACTGGATCTGCCGCCACCAGGCGCCGGTGCCGCCGCAGATCGCCGCATCCGCCTGCCCATCGTGCAGCAGCATCGCCGCCGCCACCGACGGCCGCGTCGCCAACCGCCGGGCAGCCGGATCGGGCGGCGTGCCGTGACGGCCAGCCAGCCGCTGATATTCCGGAATCAAACGATCAAAAACGTCACGATCCGACGCTGGGTCGAGGATCTGGACAGTCTGGCCCAGGTTCAGCCGCAGCCCCATCTCCTTCACCTTCGCCGCGATCACATCCCGGCGTCCCAGCAGGATCGGCCGGGCGATCTCGTCGTCCAACAGGGTCTGCGCCGCCCGCAGCACACGCTCATCCTCACCTTCCGCGAACACCACCCGCTTGGGATCGCGCATCGCCGCCTCGAACACCGGGCGCATCAGATAGCCGGAACGGAACACGAACCGTTCCAGGTCACGCTGGTAGGCCACGAAATCCGTGATCGGACGCCGCGCCACCCCGGTTTCGATCGCCGCTCGGGCGACCGCCGGCGCGATCTCCAGGATCAGGCGCGGATCGAACGGCTTGGGAATGATATACTCCGGCCCGAACACAGGCGCCGCCCCGCCGTATGCGGCGGCAACGACCTCGCTGGCCTCCACCCGGGCGAGCTTCGCGATCGCCTCCACGGCGGCGATCTTCATCGCCTCGTTGATCGTCGTCGCCCAGACATCCAGCGCCCCGCGGAAGATGAACGGGAAGCACAGGACATTGTTGACCTGGTTGGCATAGTCGCTCCGCCCGGTGGCCATGATCGCGTCCGGCCGAGCGGCGGAGACCAGATCGGGATTGATCTCGGGATCGGGATTGGCCAGCGCCAGGATCAGCGGCCGGTCCGCCAGCAGCGGCAGCCATTCCGCCTTCAACACATTGGGTGCGGAAAGTCCCATGAAGATATCGGCTCCCGGCAGGGCATCGTGCAGCGTCGCCGCATTGGTGTCGCGGGCATACCGAGCCATGTTCGGCAGCATGTCGGGTCGGTCCTTGGTGACCACGCCCTTGATGTCCGTCAGCGTGACGTTTTCCGGTTTCAGCCCCATCGAAACCAGCAGATCGACGCACGCCAGCGCGGCCGCCCCGGCGCCGGAGGTCACCAGCTTGACGTCCCGCAGTTCCTTGCCCTGCACCAGCAACCCATTACGCACGGCGGCGGCAACCGTGATGGCGGTGCCGTGCTGATCGTCGTG
>DNXO01000132.1:11487-31868 GCA_003506895.1 Acetobacteraceae bacterium
CGCCTTGATGTCTTCCAGGTTGATCGCGCCGAAGGTTGGTTCCAGCGCCGCCACCACGTCGCAGAAGCGCGCCGGGTCGGTGGCATCCACTTCGATGTCGAACACGTCGATTCCGGCGAATTTCTTGAACAGGACGGCCTTGCCCTCCATCACCGGCTTGCCAGCCAGGGCACCGATGTTGCCCAGGCCCAGCACCGCGGTGCCGTTGGAGATCACCCCAACCAGATTGCCCCGCGTCGTGTAGTCATAGGCGGCGTTCGGATCGGCCTTGATCGCCTCACAGGCCGCCGCGACGCCTGGGGAATACGCCAGCGCCAGATCGCGCTGGGTGGCCATTCGCTTGGTCGGCTCGATCGCCAGTTTCCCGGGCCGGGGGAGCCGGTGGTAGTCGAGCGCTGCCTTTCGGAAATCTTCGTCCATCGTTTCTCAGCCTGGGTCGGTTTCAAGGTCGCACCATGGTGGCGCGGCGGCGTGCTGGCAACACAAGGTTGGATTTTTTCCTCCCCGCACCGGAAAGGGAAGCGTCCACCCCCGCATTGCGTCAAAATGGAAAGTTTCTCTAAATATAAGCCACACCCTTGCGTATTTTAGAAATATATACTCCTAAAGCAAGGCAGATCGCCCCTTTTGGGCGTCCCAAGGCAGCAAGTTTCGATGGATTTTCCCGGTCTTATCGGCCCCGCCTTCGACCACGGCTCCGTCTGGCTGGTGGGCGCCGGTCCCGGCGACCCTGGCCTGCTGACGCTGCATGCCGCCTATGCGCTGGGTCAAGCCGATGTGGTCGTCCACGACGCCCTGGTGTCCGACGCAATCCTCTCGCTGGCGCCAACCGCTCGGTTGGAGATGGCAGGCAAGCGCGCCGGCGGCATCCGCACACAGCAACTGCGAATCAACGACCGGCTGATCCAGCTCGCCCGCCAGGGCCTGCGCGTCGTGCGGCTGAAGGGCGGCGATCCGCTGGTGTTCGGCCGCGGGGGCGAGGAAGCCCTGTCGCTCGCCGCCGCCGGCATCCCGTTCCGCATCGTCCCCGGCATCAGTGCCGGCATCGGCGGCACGGCCGCGGCCGGAATACCGCTGACTCACCGCCGCCTCGCCCGCAGCGTGGCCTTCGCCACTGGCCACGACTCCAGCGGCGATCTGGCGGACGTAGACTGGGCCGCCCTGTCCCGCGGGTCCGAGGTCCTCGTCTTCTACATGGCGCAGCGCCGCATCGCCCAGATCGCCGAACGGCTGATCCAGGCCGGACGCGCGCCGTCCGAACTCGTGGCCCTGATCAGCAACGCCACCTGCCCCGACCAGGACGTTCGAATCTCCACCCTCGCCGAGGCCGGGGCCTCCGTCGCCTCCATTCCCGCCGGCGCCGCCACGCTGATCCTGGTCGGCCCCACTATCGCGCTGCGCCCGCTGCTGGCGGACTGGCAGCAGACCGAACCCATGACCGTCGCACCCCGGACCGCGCGCGTCCGGGCGAAAGGCTGAAGGAACCGCCATGCCACCGATGTTGCCTGCCACCGCGCCGTTCGCAGACGAGCATATCGCCGCGCTGAACCGTGTCATCTCGGTCACCACGCCAGAGCAGCGCGCCTGGCTGTCCGGTTATCTGGCCGGGATTCAGGCGGCAAACGACCCGGGGGCCGCCGCGCCAGCCGCCCCGCCGGCCAAACGCGCGCCGCTGACCATCCTGTTCGGCACCGAATCCGGCAACGCCGAATCTCTGGCCGCCCAGGCGCGCAAGGTCGCGGCCAAGCTGGGCTTCGCGCCGAAGGTCATCGACATGGCCGACTTCACCCCCGCGCAGGCCGCCGCGACGGAAAACCTGCTGATCGTCGCCTCCACCTGGGGCGAGGGCGACCCGCCGCAACGCGCCGTCGATTTCTACGAAGCGCTGATGGCCGACGACGCTCCACGCTTCGAAAAGACCCGCTTCGCCGTGCTGGCCCTGGGCGACCGCGCCTACGCCCAGTTCTGCGAGATCGGCCGCAAGATCGATGAACGTCTGGCCGCGCTGGGCGGCGCCCGCATCACCGACCGGATCGACTGCGACCTGGATTTCGAAACCCCGGCGTCCGGCTGGATCGACTCGACCCTGGAGCGACTGAATGCCGAAGTTGGCGTCAAGGATGCATCCGCGTCTGTCATCCACGTCGATTTCGCCCGCCCCGGCGCCGAAGCACCCACCCGCGCTCGGCCATTCGAGGCGGAGGTCACCGAACACGTCCGCCTCACAGGCAGCCGGTCCACGTCCGACACGCATCATGTCGCGGTGTCGCTGGAAGGCTCCGGGATCGCCTATGAGCCGGGTGATTCCCTGGGGGTGGTCCCATCCAACGACCCCGCATTGGTCAACGCCGTGCTGCAAGCCGCCGGCCTGTCCGGCAATGACACCCTGCTGGGTGCCCTGACCGACCGGCTGGACATCACCACCCTGACCGGCAAGCAGATCGAGGATTTCGCCCGCGAGACCGGCATCCAGGCGCCACCCATCGACTGGGCCGCCGGACGTCAGATCATCGACCTTTTGGAACTGGCACCTGGCAGGCTGTCCGCGGAACAGCTGACCGCGCTGCTGCGTCCGCTGCCGCCGCGCTATTACTCGATCGCTTCCAGCCGCAAGGCCGTGGGCGAGGAAGCCCACCTGCTGGTCGCCGGCCTGCGTTACACGTCGCACGGCCGCGCGCGCACCGGCGTTGCGTCGCTGGACATCACCGCCCGCCACCGCGAGGGCGACAAACTGAAGGTGTTCCTGCGGCCGAACCCGCATTTCCGCCTGCCCGGCGACAACGACCGCCCGATCATCATGGTCGGTCCCGGTACCGGCGTGGCCCCGTTCCGCGGCTTCCTGCAGGAACGCGAAGCTGCCGGCGCGGGTGGCCGCAACTGGCTGGTGTTCGGACACCGTAACTACACCCACGACTTCCTGTATCAGTTGGAACTCCAGGATTGGCTCAAGAGCAGCCTGCTGACGCGCCTGGACGTCGCGTTCTCCCGCGATCAGCCGGAGAAGCGCTACGTGCAGAATACGCTGTGGGAGTCCCGCTCCGATCTCTACGCGTGGTTGAAGGACGGTGCGGCACTCTACGTCTGTGGTGACGCCAACGCGATGGCGAAAGACGTGCATACGACACTGCTGCGGATCATCGCCGACCAAGGCAGGCGGGACGAAGCCGGCGCGAAGGCCGAACTCGACTCGATCCGCCGCGACGGCCGCTACCTGCGCGACGTTTACTAGGAATTTTCGACATGGATATCGAACGCCCCCTCTCCGCGAACGAGCGCATCAAGTCCGCCAGCAACCTGCTGCGCGGGACCATCGCCGACGGCCTGACACACGCGGAAACCGGCGCGCTGGCCGATGATGACACGCAACTGACCAAATTCCACGGCTTCTATCAGCAGGATGATCGCGATTTGCGGGCCGAACGTGGCAAGCAGCGCATGGAGAAAGCCTTCAGCTTCATGGTCCGGATGCGCGTCCCCGCCGGCATCCTGACTCCCAAACAATGGCTGAAGGTGGAAAAGCTGGCGGTCGAGCGCGCCAACCACACGATCCGCCTGACCACGCGCGAAACGGTCCAGTTCCACGGCATCCTGAAGGGCAACCTAAAGCCACTGATGCAGGGTCTGCACGACGACCTGATGGACACCATCGCGGCGTGCGGCGACGTCAACCGCAACGTCATCGCCACCGCCGATCCGTGGCGGCGTGACCTGCACGCTCAAGTCAGCGACCTCGCACGCGAAATCTCCACACATCTGCTGCCGCGCACCCGAGCGTGGCACGAAATCTGGCTGGATGAGGAGAAGGTGTCCGGCGGAATGATCGAGGACGAACCGATCCTGGGCCGCACCTACCTGCCGCGCAAATTCAAGATCGCCGTGGCCCTGCCGCCGCACAACGACGTCGATGTGTTCGCCCACGACCTGGGACTGATCGCGATCGTCGAGCAGGATCGTATCATCGGATACAACGTGGTCGTCGGCGGCGGCATGGGCATGACCCATGGCGAGCCCGAAACCTATCCCCGCACCGGCGACGTGATCGGCTTCTGCAGGCCGGAACACGCGGTCGATGTCGCCGAGAAGGTCGTGACCGTTCAGCGCGACCATGGCGATCGTTCCAACCGCAAGCACGCGCGCCTGAAATACACCATCGACGACATGGGCATCGAGCGTTTCACCAGCCTGGTGAACGAACGTCTTGATGTGAAGCTGGAACCCGCGCGGGCGTATTCGTTTACTTCCACCGGCGACCGCCTGGGCTGGGTACAGGAAGCCGACGGTTCAGCCCATTTCACCCTGTTCGTCGAAAACGGCCGTATTCGTGACCGCATGATGGCCGGGCTGCACAAGATCGCGGAACTCGGCGTCGGCCGCTTCATCATGACGGCGAACCAGAACCTGATCATTGCCGACATCCCCGCCGGTTCGCGCGCCGAGGTCGAAGCTCTGCTGCGGGAGTACGGCCTGGACCGCCCCGTTGGCGGCCTGCGCCGCAATGCAATGGCTTGCGTTGCCCTGCCCACCTGCGGCCTGGCCCTGGCCGAGAGCGAACGTTACCTTCCCGATCTCGTCTCTCGCCTGGAAGACGAACTGAATCGTTTCGGCCTCCGCGACGACGAAATCACCATCCGCATGACCGGCTGCCCCAACGGCTGCGCTCGGCCTTACGTCTCCGAGATCGGCCTGGTCGGCCGTACCCCCGGTGTTTACAACCTGTATCTTGGCGGCGCTCACGAAGGCACCCGCCTGAACAAGCTGCACCGCCGTGATGTCGATGGCGATGCGATCGTTGCGGCCCTGTCACCACTGTTCGAGTCCTACGCAAAAGAGCGCATGGGCAACGAACGGTTCGGTGACTACGTGATCCGGTCTGGTGCGGTGAAAGAAACGACCGCCGGCCTGAACTTCCATGAAAATCTTTCCGCTGAAGTGGGGAACTGATCGATGCGCGCTGTTCGTGCCCTGACCGACGGCTTTGGCTTCTCGGCCAACCAGCCCTGGCTGCCGAACATGCCGCATGTGGCGGCGGCCTTGGCAACCTACTTCGTGTTCGGCGGCGCGGCGTGCGTAACCGGGTTGATGTTGGCAACGCTTGCCAGTTTCGTCGTGTTCCTGCCGATGACGGCGCTGACGCTGAATGGTGGCCGGGCGATCGCCGCGGATGCGGTGGCTCCCGTGCTGACAGCGAAGGCGCGGTTGGTGCTGCTGGGGTTGTGGACGGCCACGGCCTGGACGGGGGCGTGGCTAGGCGCGGCGGCTGTTTAAGGCCGGCGCCTTCGCTGAAATTCGTGTAAGCTGGCCGGAATCGTGACAGGCGATACCGCGGCAGGTGCCATTTTTTAACGCGGATGAACGCCGATCAGGGGAGATGCCGAAGATGGCGTTCCAAGCGCGATGGAGCGCCTCAAAGGCCATTCACCAGCCGCCGGACCTCGACGCGAGGGTTGCCAAAATTCAAAAGCAGGCAAAGCCGCAATCTTGTCGCCTGCAAATAATTCACACACTGGGCGGCATGGACCCGCTCCAGCGCCCGAGCAACGTTCAGTTCAACCAGGATGGAATCCTCAACCAGCAAATCGGCGGCAAAACTCCCGACCACCCGTCCTTTGTAATGGACCGCGATATCAAATTGCTGCCGAACCTCCAGTCCCGCATCCCGCAATCCGAGCGCAAGACAGTTCTCCTGGACGTTCTCGGCGAACCCGGCACCAAGCCCATTGGAAACCGCGAATGCCGCCCCAACGATCGCTTCGGACAGCCCGTAACAGTCCCCTTTATCAGCGTCCATCCGCGTTAAAAACGGGCACCGCCCTGAAAGCGACGCACCATAAACGCAGACCTTCGTTGACAAACCCTTAGCCGGCCAACTGGCAACCGAGATATCGGAGAGAAAGTTGGTGCGGTCGAGAAGACTCGAACTTCCACGAGGTTACCCCCACAAGCACCTCAAGCTTGCGCGTCTACCATTCCGCCACGACCGCACCGTGGTAGAAGCGGGCGTATAGCGGATGAATGAACACGGTTCAATGACCTCAATGACACCAGAATGGCGTATCGACGACGGACTGACCGATTACCCCACCGCGCTGGCGGAAATGCAGGCTCGCGTCGCCGCGATCCGCGCCGGCACGGCCGGGGAACAGGTTTGGCTCGTCGAACACCCCCCGCTCTACACCGCCGGCACCTCCGCCAAGCCCGCCGAACTGACCGACCCGACTCGATTCCCGACCTTCAACGCCGGCCGCGGCGGCCAATGGACCTATCACGGCCCCGGCCAGCGCACCGCCTACGTGATGCTGGACCTCAATCGTCCGCACGGCCGAGTCCCGGCGCAGGACATCCGCTGCTACGTCAACGGGCTGGAGGAATGGCTGATCCGCACCCTCGACCGCTTCAACGTCAAGGGTGAACGCCGCGAAGGCCGAGTCGGCATCTGGGTCGCCGACCCCACCACCGGCGCGGAGTCCAAAATCGGCGCCATCGGCGTCCGCGTCACCCGCTGGGTAAGCTGGCATGGAGTCGCGCTGAACGTCGAACCCAACCTGACCCATTTCGGCGGCATCGTTCCCTGCGGCCTGCCGCAATTCGGCGTCACCAGTCTCGCGGCGCTTGGCATCCCGGCGACGATGCATGATGCCGACGTCGCCCTGCGGGCCGCGTGGGACGAGGTGTTTGAAAGCCGCGCATAGTCGTCATCGCCCAATGCTGATCGCGATGACACAGCGGCCGTTCCCCGCTACAACGCCCGCGTGACTCCATCCATCGCCCTGCCCGACGCTCCCTCCGTGGTCGCGGGCCACGGCCGAGCCGCCATTCTGACACCGGATGGCGAGCTTGTCGTGCTGCCGACCGAACAAGCGGCAGCCCTGCTGAAAACCCTGCCACCGCCCATTCTGGTTCACGCCCCGGCCACCTTCCGGCGCCTGAACATGCGGCCCGGCCCGGCGTTCGACCTGCTGGACCTGTTCGCCTTCGTCCGCCCCGCGCAAACCGCCGCCCCGACCCCGCGCGGGCTGGCCATGGCGCTCGACAACGACCATCCCCCGATCGGCCTGGAAGCCGAGGTCACCGCCCTCCCCGACCTCGCCGCGGCCTTGCTGAACCAACTTTCCCAGGGCCGCGACCTGCTGATCAACCGCGACGCCGCGCCGCTCGCCGCCCGGATGCAGAAAGCCGGTTGGGGCTGGGGCGGCTACATCACCCACGCACTCGGCCGCCCCGACGCCCCGTCTTCCAACGACCCGCTGAAAGTCTGGAAGAAACTGCCGGAGTGGGAAGACAGCGCCCCCCTACCCCCGCCATCCTCGCACCCCGTCACCGAGACCGAGGCCCGCCAGCGCCTTGCCGTCATGCTGGGGCCGAACGCCGAACAACGCCCCGGCCAGGGCGACTATGCCGGCGCCGCGACGGCCGCGTTCGCTCCGCGTGAAGTCCGCGGCGACCCGCATCTGGTGCTGGTGGAAGCCGGCACCGGCACCGGCAAGACCCTCGGCTACCTCGCCCCCGCCAGCGTCTGGGCGGAAAAGAACAAAGGCGCGGTCTGGATCAGCACCTTCACCCGCCACCTGCAACGCCAGATCGACAGCGAACTGGGGCGGCTGATCCCCGACCCCACCGAACGCCGCCGTCGCATCGTGGTCCGCAAGGGCCGCGAGAATTACCTGTGTCTGCTGAACCTGGAAGACGCGATCGGCACCGCCTCCAGCGGCTTCATGAACCAGAATATCGTCCCGCTCGGTCTCATCGCCCGCTGGGCCATGGCCACCGATGACGGCGACGTCCAAGGGGGCGACCTTCCCGGCTGGCTACCGGAACTGTTCGGGGGCACCCTGATCGCCTCGCTCGCCGACCGCCGGGGCGAGTGCATCCATGCCGCCTGCCCGCACTGGCGCCGCTGTTTCATCGAGCACAACATCCGCCGCTCCCGCACCGCCGAACTGGTGGTCGCGAACCATGCCCTGGTCATGACCCAGGCGGCCTGGGGCGGGCTTGACGACAACGCCGTACCTACCCGTTACGTGTTCGACGAGGGCCACCACCTCTTCGACGCCGCCGACAGCGCCTTCTCGGCCGCCCTGTCAGGCGGGGAAACCGCGGAACTTCGCCGCTGGCTGCGCGGCGCCGAGGGCGGCCGGTCACGCGCGCGCGGGCTACGCAAGCGGCTGGAGGAACTGGTGGCGGACCGCCCCGCCCTGGAAGCCCCGCTCGACGCCGCCCTGCAAGCAGCCGCCGCATTGCCGCCGTCCGACTGGGCAGCCGGCATACAAATGGGGGAGATGCCCGACCTGGAGGGCGTCGAACCCGCGCGTCCGAACCCCTCCGAAGCCTTCCTGCGCCTGATCCGGCGCCAGATACTCGCCCGCACCGCCGGGGCGGATGGCCGCCCGACCTTCGGTTCCATGGAATGTGACGTCTTCCCGCTGAACGACGAAGCGGCAGCGGCCGCCGACCGCCTCGCCCGAGCGCTGGCCCGGATAGCGGAACCCCTGGCCACCCTGCGTGAACGCCTGCTCGCCCGCCTGGACGACGAGGCGGAGGACATGGACGAAGCAACCCGCAACCGGATCGAGGCCATCGGCCGGTCGTTGATGCGCCGCGCCCTGAACCCGCTCCAGGCATGGCAGACGATGCTCTGGAGCCTGGCGGAACCGCAGCCCGCCCCGGGCGAGCGCCCCAGCCATGTCATGTTCCTGCGCCTGGACCGCCGCGACGGGCTGCGCGACCTGGATGTCGGACTCCAGCGCCATTGGCTGGACCCGACCATTCCATTTGCCACCACTCTGGCATCGCCCGCCCAAGGTTTGCTGGTCACCTCCGCCACGTTGCGCGACTCCGGCGACCGCGACCCCGAAATCGCCTGGGCGTCGGCCGAGGCACGCGTTGGGGCACCGCATCTGCCCTCCCCCGCGATCCGGGCGGCCGTGGCATCGCCGTTCGACTACGCCCAGCAGACAAGGGCATTCGTGGTCACCGATGTGATGCCGAACAACCTGGACCAACTGGCTGCCGCCTACCGCGCGCTGTTCATGGCGTCGGAGGGCGGCGCACTCGGCCTGTTCACCGCCATCAGCCGTCTGCGGGCCGTGCATCAGCGCATCGCGCCCGACCTGGAGCAGGCCGGCTATCCGCTCTATGCCCAGCATGTGGACATGATGGGCAACGCCACCCTGGTCGACATCTTCCGCGCCGAGGAAGAAAGCTGCCTGCTCGGCACCGACGCCATGCGCGACGGCGTGGACGTCCCGGGCAACGCCCTGCGACTCGTGGTATTTGAACGCACGCCGTGGCCCCGCCCGGACATCCTGCACCGTGAACGGCGCATTCACCTCTCCGGCGGCGATCCGAAGGGATACGATGACCGTATTGTGCGCCTGCGCCTCAGGCAGGCATTCGGCCGGCTGATCCGCAGGTCGTCCGACCGGGGGGTGTTCGTGCTGCTCGACCGCCAGGCGCCCAGCCGGCTGATGTCCGCCTTCCCGGCCGGGGTCGTGGTGCAACGCCTCGGTCTGGCACAGGCGGTCAATGAAACTGGTGCTTTCTTACAGACTCGTGCATTCCTAACGTCGGGGTCGCGGCCCTAAGGCATTCGCCTTGTTCCGCGGATCAGGAGGTTCACATGCGATCCCGCGATGCCATCAACGCCCCCGAGGCTCTGGTACTGACCATGGTCCTGGTGTCCGTCGCCGATGGCGGCATGACCGACCGCGAGATTGGCATCATGTCCGGTCTGGTTCAGACCCTGCCAGCGTTCCAGGACTTCACGTCCGAGGCACTGTCCGATGCCACCAACCGCGCCGTCGAATTGCTGCAGGATGACGATGGCCTGGCCCAGGCCGCCCTGCTGATGCGCGCGGCCCTGAACGCCAAGCTGCGGGAAACCGCCTATGCCCTGGCCTGCGAGGTCGTCGCCGGCGGTCGGGGTGCCCGCAAGCAGTCGCTGGAGATGCTGGAATTCGTGCGCGGTGAACTGAGCCTCGACCCACTGGTCTCCGCCGCCATCGAACGCGGGGTTCGCGCCCGCTACCAACGTGTCGATGCTAACTGCTAACGTCTCTGGCCGCGGCGGTCCGAACTTTCATCGGTCATGGCGGGCGAAGGCCAGCCATCCACGCCTGGCCGGAGCCGCACGCGGCAGAGTCGTGGATGGCGGGCCTTCACCCCCCATAACGGGTTAGCCCGTGCCCAGTGTTGGTCGATGCGGTTATTGTGGGGCGCCGCCTAACGCCCTCGGCCCTGGTAGTCCGTGCCCATGAAGTTGATCGGAATCGCCGCCTTCC
The DNA here is from genome assembly GCA_003506895.1 of Acetobacteraceae bacterium. Lineage (GTDB taxonomy): Bacteria > Pseudomonadota > Alphaproteobacteria > Acetobacterales > Acetobacteraceae > Rhodopila. The sequence continues at coordinate 21,765 of DNXO01000132.1, forward strand.
TGGCCGGTGCGCCGGTCGTCGTGCTCGCTTTCCTGGCCGCGATGGGGTGGGCCAGCTTGTGGCCGGCGTTGGCCGGAATCGTGGTCTGCGTGGCTACGTCAGGCGCTTTTGCCCTTGTCTGGGGACGCGATCTCGACCTGCTGACCGACGCCGTGCGACGTGTTGCCTCGAACGATCTCAATCCCCGCGGCACGGCGGAAAGCCCGGTCCTGATGGAAGCCCTGGGGCGGGAAGTCAGCCGGATATCCCGCCGCCTCGCGATCCGGACGGCGTTGCAGGAGCAACACCGCCGAGCCGACACGCTGATCCTGGAGCGGTTGCCCGACCCGGTTCTGGTGCTCGCCCGCGACCGGGCGATCCGGCGCACCAACGCGGCGGCACGGTCGGCGTTTGGCGATGACACGGCCGCTGTGCTGCGCCACCCGGCCGTGCGCGGTGCCATCGACAAGGCGATAACGACGAAATTGTCGCAGACAGCGGAAATCAGCCTGCCCGCGCCGGTTCAGCGGGATATCTATGCGACGATCGTGCCGATGGACCCGCCTTTGGCTGACGGCGGCGAGGTGCTGGTCGTCCTGTCGGACCGGACCCGCGAACGCGTTATCGAGCATATGCGCGCCGATTTCGTCGCCAACGTCAGCCATGAGCTGCGGACCCCCCTGGCCTCCCTGATCGGCTTCGTCGAAACGCTGCGCGGCCCCGCCGCCGACGATCCGCCCGCCCAGCAGCGGTTCCTGGAAATCATGGCCGAACAGGGCGCCAGGATGAACCGCCTTATCGACGACCTGCTGAGCCTGTCGCGGATCGAGTTGACCGAACATCAGGTTCCATCCGATCCGTTGGATCTGAAGCGGCTGCTGGAGCGGATGGTGGCGGGGTATGAGCCAAGATTGAAGGACCGGAAGGTGGAGTTGGCGCTGCGGATCGGTGACGACCTGCCGATCCTGACGGGCGATGCTGACCAGATGGCGCAGGTGTTGCAGAACCTGCTGGACAATGGGCTAAAATACGGCCGCGATGGCGGTGTGCTGACCCTGACCGCCGCCGAGGCGATACCGGGGAAAGTCTGGCCGAACCGGCGGGGCGTCGTGGTGTCGGTGACCGATCAGGGCGCCGGTATTCCGCGGGAGCATCTGCCCCGGCTGACGGAGCGGTTCTACCGCGTGGACAAAGGACGGTCGCGTGCGGTCGGCGGCACCGGCCTGGGACTGGCGATCGTCAAGCACATCGTCAACCGCCACCGAGGCCAGTTGCTGATCGAGAGCGAGGAAGGCAAGGGCACGACCGTCAGCGTCTGGTTACCGGTGGTCCAGTCATGAGGAAGCATCTCGCATTGACGCTGGCCCTGACCCTGACGGCCAGTTCGGCCTGGGCCCAGGATACCGACAGCCTGCGGACCGGCTTGAGCGAAATGCTGTCCGTCCTGACCTTGGGTGCGGTGTCCGTGCCAGCGTCGTCACCTCGGGTGACCCAAACTGGCAATGACTTCCACATTCAGGTCCCGCTGTCCGGTTTCTCCGCACCGCCCGGCGCGGTCGCCGAGGCCGTGGCGCGCCCGGAGGCGAACGGCGCGTGGACCATCGCCGCCCTTTCGTTCCCCACCGAAGGCGCGATCGGCCCGGGTATCGATCAGTCCGTATCTTACACGATCGGACAGCAGACGATCCGCGGGCGCCTCGATCCCACCCTGGCGACAACGTCCAACCTATCGGCGGACCTCGGCACGATCACGCTGCAATCGGTCGCCGGTGGGCGCGACAATCAGCAGACGCTCGAACGCCTCACGCTGGACGGCAATCTTTCCGCCGCACCCGGCGGCCGCGTTGACCTGCTGGGTCGTGCCTCCGCCGCGAACTGGCACGCAATGGCAAGCGACCCGGCAGCCTATACCAGCGTCCGGCACCTGGACGGGCATTTCGCGTTGACCGGGTTGGATCAGGCGCAAGCCGCCAGGCTGCTGGTGGCGGCCCGGTCGCTCTCGTCGATGCCCAAAGCGCGGGCGCAACACGAAGGACCCCGGGCGCTGCTGGAGGCGGCCAACGGGCTGCTGACACATATCGACGTTGATCAGACCGTCGATGGCGTCAAGTTCGACCTCGGCCACGGCAGCGCCGGCGCGCTCGGGCGGATGAAAGTCCACCTGAAGGGCGGGGCGGAGGATCACCTCGTCAACGCCACGGCCGATATCGCCGCGGATGAGGCGAGCTGGGCGTCCGTGTCGTCCGACATGGCCGGGTTCATGCCGCACCACGTGACCGCCCGTTCGGTTCTCGCGGGCTTGCCGGTCGGGCCGCTGATGGCGTTGCTTCGGGCGGCCGCCGCGCCCAATGCGGATCAGGCCGCGTTGCAGCGGCAGGCCGCCGCACTGCTGAACACGCCGGGCGCGCGGGCGGCGATCGAGTCGCTGAATTTCGACGCCGGCCCGGTCCATGTGCGTGGGTCGGCGAAGTTCCTGCCCCGACCCAACGGCGACGCTGGGGCCGACATCCACATCTCGGCGTCCGGGGTGGATGCGCTGATGGCACAGGTTCAGGGCAATGCGACATTGCGGGGGATCATCCCGTTCCTGTTCATCGCGCAGGGTCTGGCACGTCCCGGCGGTGACGGGCTCTCGTGGGATATCGCGATCGGCGGCGGCCCGTTGACGATCAACGGCACGGCGTTCGGTCAGCCGCTGGGCAAGACCCGGTAGAGGGTCACGTCGCGGTTGGTGCGGTCTTCCAATTCCAGCGTGGTTTCGATGCGGTAGCCGGCGATCGGTGCAAGGCCGGATTTTGGCAGATAAGCCCGGCCCGGATCGGCGATCCAGACTTCGGCCATGGGCGCCAGGCTGGCCAGCCAGGGCATGATATGGCCGGTCATCGGCGCCTCGTAACAGACGTCGCCGCACAGGATCAGGTCCCAGCGGCACGCCGAACCCACGATGTCGCCGGACTGGCGGACCGTGACGCCGTTGACCGCCGCATTCATTCCGACGGCGGCAAGGGCGAGGTCATCGATCTCGCAGGCTTCCACATCGGCCGCGCCGGCCAGGGCGCAGGCAATCGCGGCGATACCCCCGCCGGCGGCGAAATCCAGCACCCGTTTGCCGGCGACCAGGGCGGGGTTGTCCAGGATATGCCGAGCCAACGCCTGACCGCCCGGCCAGGCGAAGGCCCAGAACGGCGGCTCGATATTGCGTTCGGCGAGCCAGATTTCCGTCGCCTGCCAGATCGGCGTGATCTCGGTTGCGAGGTACAGCCGGATTTCCGGAACGTGGTGCGCCGTGGCCAGGACGGTGTTGGCTTTGATGAACGCTTCGGCGGTGGTGACTTCAAGTGCGCTCAAAGCCAGCCCGCCAGTATCGCCAGTCCGATCGCCAGCCCGACTTCCCGGTTGGCTCTGAACTGGCGCAGGCAACCGGCGGGATCATTGATATCCAGCGCGATCACCTGCCGCGCCAGTAAGGCGGCGGGCAGCACCAACGCCGGGTAGAACCGCACGCCCAGACCGGCCAGCCAGCCGGCAAGTCCCAGCACCGCGACCGCCGCCGCGTAACAGACCGCCAGGAAGGGCCGCGTCCGGTCGCCGAACAGCCGCGCGGTGGAATGGACGCCCACCAGCGCGTCATCCTCGCGGTCCTGGTGGGCGTAAATGGTGTCGAACCCCAGGTCCCACAGGATCGCGGCGGCGTACAACGCGACCCAGGCGGCGTCCAGCCGACCAGCGGCGGCGGCATAGCCCATCGGCGCGCCAAATCCGAAGGTGAAGCCCATCATCAGTTGCGGCCACCAGGTGACCCGCTTGGCCAGCGGATACAGCCCGACCAGCACCAGCGACGACACGCCCAGCACCCAGCACAACCGGTTCAGTTGCAGCAAGACCATCAGGCCCGCCAACAACAGCACCGCCAGGAACGTCAGCGCGTGGCGGGGCCGCAACGCGCCCGATGCCAAGGGCCTCCCGGCCGTCCGAACAACCTTTCGGTCGATGTCACGATCCCACAGATCGTTGACGACGCAGCCAGCGGCGCGCATCGCCAAGCTGCCGATGGCGAACAGGGTAACCAGACGGATGGTCTCGGCCGTGCCTGGACGCGCGAGCAGGATACCCCACAGTCCCGGCAGAAAAAGCAGCCACGTGCCGATCGGCCTGTCCAGGCGGGCGAGAAGCAGGTAGGGCAACCAGGCGCGGGGGAGGCGGGCGACCCAGCCCGTGGCGACAATGTCGGTATGCATGTTCAAGAGGTTTGTTCGCGGTTCCATGGTTCCGTCAATACAGCATATACCAGTCCCATGATCCGCTTGTACGTCGATGCACCCCTGACCGCCGGCGCCGAGATCGGGGCGACCGAAGGGCAGGCCCATTATCTGGGTGGAGTGATGCGCCGGGCGATTGGCGATACCGTGCATTTGTTCAATGGCACCGGCGGCGAATGGGTCTGCCGGATCGCGGCGCTGGCGCGCGGCAAGGGCTCGTTCGCGGTCGAGACGCTGGTGCGGCCGCAATCGGATGAGCCGGGTCCCTGGCTGGTGTTCGCGGTGCTGAAGCGCGACACCACCGATCTGGTGGTGCAGAAGGCCACCGAACTGGGTGTTTCCGCGCTGCTGCCCGTGTTCACCGAACGGACCAACGCCGGGCGGGTGAACCTCGACCGGCTGCGGACCATAGCAACGGAAGCAGCCGAACAGAGCGAACGGCTGACCGTGCCGGCGATTCGTCCAGCCCGGCAGTTGCACGACGTTCTGGCGGATTGGCCGTCCGACCGCGCGCTTTATGTAGCGCTTGAACGGGCCGACGCGCAGCCGCTGGGGCCGGCCGATGGCCCTTCGGGTCTGCTGATCGGGCCGGAAGGCGGCTTCGGGCCAAGGGATCATACGGTGCTCGACCGGTGCCGTTTCGTCCGCCCGGTGACCCTTGGGCCACGCATCCTGCGGGCCGAAACAGCGGCGATCGCGGGTCTGGCCTTGTTGCAAGCCCCTAGGTGTGGCTAGTACGCTGGTTTTAACAGTCAGGCGTGCTCGCGGTCGGGTTTCCGGCCAGCTCGCGCGCCGTGCCGCCCGATGGGTCATGTCCCGCGGGCCGTAGCAACCGAAATGTCTTGGGAACCCAATGTCCAATCCTGGAGACGCCGACGACACGCCGCTGACGTCGATACAACAGATGGCCGAATACCTCTCGGTCGGCTGCAAACCGCGGTCGGAATTCCGCATCGGCACGGAGCATGAGAAGTTCGGCTTCCGGCACGCCGACCTGACACCGCCGCCCTACCTGCCCGCGGACGGGCAGCCGGGGAGCATCCGCGATGTCCTGGCCGGTCTGGCCAGGTTTGGCGGCGCGCCGATCCTGGATCGGGATAACCCGATCGGGCTGAAGCAGGGCGCGGCCTCGGTCTCCCTGGAACCGGCCGGACAATTGGAACTTTCCGGCGGTCCGCTGGAAACCCTGCATGAGACGAAGGCCGAACTGGACGAGCATTTCCGGCAGGTTCGCGCGGCATGCGAGGGTCTGGATCTGGGGTTCGCGCCGTTGGGCTTCCACCCGGTTGCGACGCGGGCAGCGATGCCGTGGATGCCGAAAGGCCGCTACGCGATCATGCAGCGCTACATGCCGCTGGTCGGCAGCATGGGCCTCGACATGATGACCCGAACCTGCACCGTGCAGGTTAACCTGGATTTCGCCTCGGAAGCGGATATGCGGCGCATGCTGCGGGTTTCCTTGTTGTTGCAGCCGTTGGCGACGGCGCTGTTCGCGAACTCCCCGTTCACCGAGGGCAAGCCGAACGGGTTCATGTCGTACCGGGCGCATGTCTGGACCGACACCGACAACCAGCGCGCCGGCATTCCCCCGGTGATGTTCGAGGACGGGTTCGGATTCGAGCGCTATGCCGCGTGGCTGATCGAAAACGTGCCAATGTACTTCGTATACCGTGACGGCGGTTATATCGACGTGGCGGGGCAATCGTTCACCGACTTCATCGCCGGGCACATCCCGGCGCTGGCCGGCATCACCGCGACGATGGGCGACTTCGCCGACCACCTGACCACGGCGTTCACCGACGTTCGGCTGAAGCGCTTCCTGGAAATGCGCGGCGCCGACGCCGGCCGAGCGGACATGATGATAGCGCAATCGGCTCTGTGGGTTGGCCTGCTTTACGATGACGCGGCGCTGAGCGCGGCCGAGGCCTTGCTGCGTGGCGCGGGTTGGGACGATGCCGTCGCCGCCAGGGCGGCCGTGCCCCGGATGGGGTTGGAAGCGCCGTGGCGCGGCGGCAAGCTGCGCGACATCGTCCCGGATGTCGTGGCCATCGCGGCCGACGGGTTGCGCGCGCGCGGGTATCGCAATGACGCCGGGGACGATGAACGCGCCCTGCTGGCCCCGTTGCAGGCGATCGCCGCCGGCGCACCAACCCAGGCAGAGCACTGGCTGGCGCAATATCACGGGGCGTGGAACCGCGATATCCGCCGGATTTTCGACGAAGCAGCGATATAAGGGGAAGGACTGGGGAGACCGCCAGCCCTTCCCACCATGACGACAGGACAGGATCCTCTCGACACACGCCTTGCGGTCTGCTGACCAACCCTCCATAACCCGGTGCCTTATGGCCATTACAGACGATATTCGCGGCGTCCTCGCGCCTCCGCACCCCGCCGGGCGCCCGTTCATCATGGGCGGCCTGATCGCACTCATCATCGGTTTCGCGGTTGGTGCGTGGCTGATCTGGCTGGGCCTGATCTTCACCCTGTTCTGCCTGTATTTCTTCCGCGATCCGGAGCGCGTCCCGCCCCCGCGCGCGGGCTTGTTCCTGGCGCCGGCCGACGGACGCATCGTCTCGGTGACACTGGCCGCGCCGCCTGCGGAGCTGGGCCTCGGCAGCGAATTGCGCTGGAAAGTCTCGATTTTCCTCTCGGTGCTGAACGTACACGTCAACCGCGTGCCGGCCGACGGCGTCGTGACGCGCATTGCCTACCGGCATGGCGCCTTTGTCAGCGCCAGCCTGGACAAGGCCAGTGAGCAGAACGAACGCAATGCCCTGGCGATCCGCCTGCCGAACGGCCAGGAAATCGCCGTGGTACAGATCGCCGGCCTGATCGCCCGCCGCATCTTGTGTTCGGTGCGCGAGGGCGATCCAGTGACGGCGGGTGACCGATTCGGTATCATTCGTTTCGGCAGCCGGACGGACCTGTATCTCCCGGAAGGCGTCCGCCCACTGGTGGTTGAGGGTCAGACAATGATCGGCGGAGAGACAGTGATCGCCGAAATGGCGCCATGAGCGACCGGCCCACGGTTTCTCCAATCCACCGCCTCAGGCGCTACCGGCCGCGCCCGCGCCATCGTCCGCGTTACAAGGGCCCGTCATTCAACCGGATGATCCCGAACCTGATGACGATGCTGGGCCTGTGCGCGGGCCTGACATCGATGCGGTTCGGGCTGGAGGGCCGGTTCGGTGCCGCCGCCGTGGCGATTGCCGTCGCCGCCGTGATCGATGGATTGGATGGGCGGCTGGCGCGGCTGCTGAAGGCGACCTCGCGCTTCGGCGCCGAGTTCGACAGCCTGTCGGACTTCGTCTGCTTCGGTGTGGCGCCGTCGTTCGTGCTGTATCTGTGGTCATTGCAACGGGGCGGCGCTTACGGGTACGCACCCTGCCTGATGTTTTCGGTCTGCATGGCGCTGCGTCTGGCCCGGTTCAACGCGTCGCTGGATAGCGCGCCGAAGCCTGCCTACGCTTACAATTTCTTTACCGGCGTGCCCGCTCCGGCCGGCGCGGGACTGGCGTTGTTTCCGCTGTTCCTGGGCCTGGAGGCACAATCGCTCGACTGGAAATGGCTGCTGGATATCGCGCGGTTCCCGCTGTTCAACGCGGCGGTGCTGATCGGCACGGCGGTCCTGCTGGTTTCGACCCTGCCGATCTGGAGTTTCAAGAACTTCAAGATTCCATCGGAATATGTGCTGCCGGTGCTGCTGGGAACCGGAGCCTATGCCGCGGTGGCGCTGGCCGATCCGTGGGCGGCGCTGGCGGGGTTGAGCGTGATTTATCTGGGGATGCTACCGTTCAGCGTACGCAGCTTCCGGCGACTGCGGCGCGAGGCAGAGTCACCCCGCGACGAAACCGAGGCCGGGCGGCGCGGAACCGCCTGATCCCGCGCTTTTACCCTCGGCGCAGCCGCCGAGCGTTGGCGCGCGAACGCACGAGATAAGGTGCCAGCGCGGCCGCATTGCCGCGTCCGGTCATGAGCGCCAGGGTCGAGGCCTGCATGGCTTCGGCCTTTTCCATGACCATCCGCTGATATTCGGCGATGTCGCAGTTACCCTGCGCCATCATCAGCGTACGATGATAGATCGTTTCCCACGATGAGATGGCCAGTTGGGTCATCATGGCAGGAAGGTTTCGCGTGCGGTGTTTGCTCATGCACTCACACATGAGCCAACCGGGGCCGCGCCGCAAGCGAAGCCCACGACACACGCCCGCGATTGTCGTCGAAAAGCCTACTCGGCGGCTTTCGGCGGGGCTTTTTTCGCCGCGGCCTTCTTGGCCGGTGCCTTGGTCCCGGATGCCTTTTTCGGAGCGGCGGCTTTGCGCGGCGCCGCCTTCTTCGGCGCATCGCCCGCGGCCGCCTTGGCTGGTACCTTGCCCTTGCGGCCGCCCTTCGGCTTCAACGCCTTGCCCTTTTCCGCGAGCAGCGCCACCGCCTCATCGAGCGAGATATCCTCCATCGCGACACCGCGCGGCAGGTTGGCGACCGTTTTGCCGTGCTGGACATAAGGACCGAATCGGCCCTTACGGACGGTGACCACATCCTTGTCCCCGGGATGCGCGCCGATCGTCCGCACGCTGGCCATCTTCTTCGCCAGCAGGTCCACCGCTCGGTTTAACCCCAGCGCCAGAACATCGTCATCCTTGTCCAGCGAGCCGAAGATCGCACCCATTTTCACATAGGGTCCGAAGCGGCCAATGCCGGCCTCGATCTTTTCCTTGGTTTCAGGATGCAGGCCGATCTCGCGCGGCAGCGACAGCAGACCCAGGGCCTGATCCAGCGTCAAATTCTCGCCATCCATGCCCCGCGCCAGGGAGGTCCGCTTGGGGCGGGCCTTCTTATCCTCGGAATTCTCGCCCTGCTGCACGTACAGGCCATACGGCCCCCGGCGAACGGTGATCTGGTCACCGGTGTCGGGGTGTAGCCCGAGCTCACGCATGCCTTCCTTGAGGGTCTCGCCACCCTCCTCGCCGGCGTCGATGGCAAGGCGCCGCGTGTACTGGCACGTGGGATAGTTCGAACAACCGATAAAGCTGCCGTAGCGGCCGAGTTTCAGCCCAAGCCGGCCGCTACCGCAGGCGGCGCAGACGCGCGGGTCGGAGCCGTCCTCGCGGGAGGGAAAGAAGTGCGGGCCAAGATCCTCGTCCAGCGCGTTGATGACGTCGCTGATCTTCAACTCGCGGGTTTGCTCGACGGCTTTGGAAAACTCATTCCAGAAGTCGTGCATCACTTTCCGCCATTCCATCGAACCGGCGGAGATCTCGTCGAGCTTTTCTTCAAGGCCGGCGGTAAAGCCGGTATCGACATAATGCTCGAAGAAGCTGACCAGGAAGGCGGTCACCAAGCGGCCGCGGTCTTCCGGGACGAACCGGCGCTTGTCCAGTTTGACGTAGTTGCGGTCCTGAAGCACCGACAGAATCGATGCATAGGTGGAGGGCCGGCCGATGCCGAGTTCCTCCATCTTCTTGACCAGGCTGGCCTCGGAGTAGCGCGGCGGCGGCTGGGTGAAATGCTGGCTGGCGTCCACTTTCTGGCGCTTGAGCGGGTCGCGCTCGCTCATCGGCGGCAGCATGCGGTTGTCGTCTTCGTCGGGGGCACCCTCGGGCTTATCGTCGGTGTCCTCGCGATACAGCTTCAGGAAGCCGTCGAACGCGACGATCGAGCCGTTGGCGCGAAGCTTCAGACCCTTACCGTCAGTGACATCGACGCTGACCTGATCCAGTTCCGCCGACTGCATCTGCGACGCGACGGCCCGCTTCCAGATCAACTCGTACAACCGGCGCTGGTCGCTGTTCAGGCCACTGGCAACGCTTTCGGGCGTCCGGGTGACGTCGGTGGGGCGGATCGCCTCGTGCGCCTCCTGGGCGTT
>DNXO01000132.1:32116-36331 GCA_003506895.1 Acetobacteraceae bacterium
TCCTGGGCGTTCTTGGCCTTGCTGGTGTATTCGCGCGGCGCCGCCGGCAGGTAGTCCGGACCGAAGGTGCCGCGCACATGGTCGCGGATGCCGTGAATGGCTTCCTGCGCCATCTGCACGCCGTCGGTCCGCATATACGTGATCAGACCCGTGGTCTCACCGCCGATATCGACGCCTTCATACAGGCCCTGGGCCAGCCGCATCGTCTGCTGCGCGCCGAAACCCAGCTTGCGGGAGGCTTCCTGCTGCAAGGTGGACGTCGTGAACGGTGGTGGCGGGTTGCGCTTCACGCGCCGCCGCTCGACGGTTCCAACGCTGAACGTCCCCGCTTCCACCGCGGCCTTCGCCGCCTGCGCAAGGGTTTCGTTGTTCAAGTCAAATTGATCGAGACGCTTACCGTTCAAGTGCGTCAGGCGGGCGGTAAAGGGCGCACCGCCGGGGGTGAGGAACAGTGCCTCGATGGTCCAGTATTCACGCGTCTTGAAGACTTCGATCTCGGCTTCGCGGTCGCAGATCAGGCGCAGGGCGACCGACTGCACGCGGCCGGCGCTTCGGCTACCGGGCAATTTTCGCCACAGCACCGGCGACAAAGTGAACCCCACCAGATAGTCCAGGGCTCGGCGCGCCATATACGCCTCGATCAGGGGCTGATCGAGTTCGCGCGGATGCTTGATGGCGTACTGGATGGCGTTGCGGGTGATCTCGTTGAAGGTGATGCGGTGGACGGTCACGCCTTTCAGGGCGTGCTTGTCGGCCAGCATCGCCTTGACATGCCATGAAATCGCCTCCCCCTCGCGATCCGGATCGGTGGCGAGATACAGGGTTTTGGCGCCTTTCAGCGCCTTGGCGATGGCGCCGACCTGCTTGTCGCCCCGCGCATCGGACTCCCAGTCCATCGCGAAGTCCTGGTCCGGACGGACGCTGCCGTCCTTCGGGGGCAGGTCGCGTACATGGCCGAAACTGGCAAGCACCGTGTATCCGCCACCCAGGTAGCGGTTGATGGTCTTGGCCTTGGCGGGGGATTCAACTACGACGACGTCTGACATTGAACGGTGCGGTATCCTACTCGAAAACGTCCGGCAAGAGTGCCACGCGATTGCCGGGGAACGTCTCTAAACGTCCCGCCAACTCAAGTTCCAGCAAAACCGCCACTGTGACGGACGGCGACAAGTGGCAGCGCCGCACCAGATCGTCAACCATTGCCGGTTCCGGAGACAACAGCGACAGCACGACCGCACGCGCTTCCGAGGGCACGGGATCGGTCTGGAAGGGCAGTTCCGGTTCGGCGAAACCGGATTTGCGCGGTGGATTGGCGGCTGGTTGCATCGGCAGGTTATCCAGCACGTCGGCGGCGGTTTCGACCAGCATCGCGCCCTGGCGGATCAGGTCGTTGCCGCCCCTCGCCCGCGGATCGAGCGGCGAGCCGGGCACGGCGAAGACCTCCCGCCCCGCCTCCTGAGCGATGCGGGCGGTGATCAGGCTGCCGGACTTCGGTGCCGCCTCGACAACGACCACGCCCAACGAGAGGCCAGCGATGATGCGGTTGCGGCGGGGAAAGTGCCTTGCCTGCGGGACGGTGCCGATGGGCGACTCAGTGACCAGCAACTGGGTTTCGGCGATCCGCTTGTGAAGGTCCGCATTCTCCGGCGGATAGGGCTGGTCGATCCCGCCGGCGATCACCGCGATGGTGCGACCGGTGCGCATGGCCCCGTTATGGGCCGCGGTGTCGATCCCTCGTGCGAGTCCGGAGACCACGACAACGCTGGCCGCCAGTTCGGCTGCGAGGTTTTCCGCCATCCGCTGCCCGTTTGCCGAGGCATTGCGACCACCGACCGCGGCGACACAGCGGTTGCCCGCGATTTCAAGGTCGCCCGACAGGATCAGGCACGGCGGCGCGTCGTCCATCATCGCCAGCAGCGGCGGGTAGCCGGGATCGTGCAGAAAGACCATCCGCCCGCCCAGTGCGAGGGTGCGTTCCAGTTCCTGTTCGGCTTCGGCGGACGTGGTCGCGCGGGGCGACGTGGATCGCCCCCCTGCCCTGGCCAGCCCCGGCAGCGCATCCATGGCAGCGGCTGGGCCACGGTATCGGTCCAGCAGGCGGCGGTAGGTGATCGGACCGATCCCCTCGGTGCGGATCAGGCGGAGGTGGTCGATCCGGTCGGACCAGCGTGACATGCGGCGGGCATCCTGGGGTGCCGCCGGCGGAAATGCCGGCGGGCCTGATCAGGCGCGTCCCGTCTTGTTCCGGCCGATACGCGGTTCGGTTCCCGCGAGCAGCCGGCGGATGTTGGCCTGATGGCGAACGAACACCAGCACGGCAATGGTAAAGGAAAGTTTAACGACGCTGAATTCTTCTACAATAAGTGCAACGCAGGGTGCGGAAGCGAAGGCCGCGAGTGCCGCCAGCGACGACAGCCGGGCGGTCGCGGCGACCAGCAGCCACACCGCGCAGGCGGCGACACCGATGGGCCAGGAGGCCGCGAGCAGCACCCCAAGGCCGGTGGCGACGCCCTTGCCGCCCTTGAAGCGCAGCCAGACCGGAAAAAGGTGGCCAAGCACCGCGGCCAGGCCAGCCAACAACGCGATATCCGGATCGTCCACCACCTGCCGGGCGAGCAGTACAGCAGCGGCGCCCTTGACCGCGTCCAGGATCAGCGTCGCCGCCGCCAGGCCCTTGCGGCCGGTGCGCAGCACGTTGGTCGCGCCAATGTTGCCGGAGCCGATGCCGCGGATATCCCCCAGGCCCGCGATCTTTGTCAGCAGCAGGCCGAACGGGATAGAGCCCAGCAGGTAGCCGAGAAGCAGGACAAGGACTGTCATGAGGTCGTCTGACATCAGGCGTTCCATCCCGGCGCGTGTTTCAGCGAGCGTCGCCGCTTCCCGTTGTCACGGCAGGCGAAGCCATGCCACCCAAACTGCTTGCCCATTGGTTTCCTCCAGCCCGGCGGCGGCTTCGATCACGGTGTTCCGGCCGCCCAACCCAAGGCTGACGCAACAGAATCGTGAAACGATATCACGGACTGTCGCTCCGACCCAGCATCCACTGCCGCACTGCGTCGCGGGTCGGTGTGAATGTCCGCCGCGAACGGGGAGCGGGCGTCGGGGACAATGGACGCCGGCCGGAATCAAGAGTTGAGGAAGCAGCGCGCTATTTCATAAGCCACCCTCGCTGAGGGACCGAGCCGCATCGGACACGGGCAGCCCCATCGCGGCCAGCATGGCGGGAGCCTCTGCCTTGAGGGCTCCGCCGATACGGGTTTGTACGAGTTGATTGGGAGCCAGGGTCGCATCCTCCGATCCATTGAATGACATCGTCATTCAATGGATCGGGCCAGCACCACCCCAAAGGCGCATCCGAACCGAACGGTCAGAACAGCCCTTCGATCTCCCCATCCTCGCGCAGATAGATCGACTCGGCGGCCGGGACCCGGGGCAGACCGGGCATGGTCATGATGTCGCCGCAGATCGCCACGACGAAACCGGCACCCGCCGACAGCCGCACCTCGCGCACCGGCAGCACATGCCCGGTCGGGGCACCCATCACAGTGGCATCCGAGGTAAAGCTGTACTGCGTTTTCGCGATGCAGACGGGCACATCGCCGAAGCCCGCATCCTCGAACGCCGCCAGTTTCTTCGCCACCGCATCCGGCACCGCGATGTCCGACGCCCGATAGATCTCCCTGGCGATGGTGCGGACCTTGTCAGCCAGCTTCATTTCCAGCGGATACAGCGGCTTGTAGGCCGCTTCCCTGGCATCGATCCGCTTCATCACGGCGTGCGCCAGGGCCTCGGCCCCCGCCCCGCCATGCGCCCAATGGGTGCAGGAGATCGCCTCGGTCCCGATCGCGGCCATCGCGTCCTTGATCGCGGCGAATTCGGCCTCGGTATCGGAGGTAAAGTGGTTCACCGCGACCACCACCGGCAGGCCAAACTTTTGCAGGTTCTCGACATGGCGTTGCAGGTTGGCGATGCCGCGCTTTACCGCCCCGACATTCTCCGGACCCAGCGCGTTGCGCGCAACGCCGCCGTGCATCTTCAGCGCCCGCACCGTCGCTACCACCACCGCGCAGGACGGCTTCAGACCAGCCGACCGGCATTTGATATCCAGGAACTTCTCGCCCCCAAGATCGGCGCCGAACCCAGCCTCGGTCACCACCACATCGGACAGCTTCAGACCCAGGCGGGTCGCCATGACCGAGTTGCAGCCATGCGCGA
>DNXO01000132.1:36598-41646 GCA_003506895.1 Acetobacteraceae bacterium
CGATATTGGCGAACGGCCCGCCATGAACCAAGGCGGGAGAGCCCTCCAGCGTTTGCACCAGATTGGGCGCGACGGCATCCTTCAGCAGCACCGACATCGCGCCATCGGCCTTCAGGTCGGCGGCGGTGATGTTCTTGCCGTCGCGCGTTTGGCCGATGATCATCTTGCCCAGGCGGGCCTGCAACTCCGGCAGGCCACGCGACAGGCAGAATACGGCCATGACTTCGGAAGCAACAGTGATGTCGAAGCCGTCCTCTCGCGGGAATCCGTTTGCGACTCCGCCCAGACTGCCGACGATGCCGCGCAGTGCCCGGTCGTTCATGTCCAGGCAGCGGCGCCAGGAGATGCGGCGGGCGTCGATGCCCAACGGATTCCCCCAGTAGATCGAGTTGTCGATCATCGCGGCCAGCAGGTTGTTGGCCGAGGTGATGGCGTGGAAATCACCTGTGAAGTGCAGGTTGATCTGGTCCATCGGCACGACCTGGGCATAACCGCCGCCAGCGGCACCGCCCTTCATGCCGAAGCTAGGACCAAGGCTGGGTTCGCGCAGGCAAATCGCCGCGCGCTTGCCGATTCGGTTCAGCGCGTCACCCAGCCCGACGGTTGTCGTGGTCTTGCCCTCGCCCGCCGGGGTGGGATTGATGCCGGTCACCAGCACCAGGGCGCCATCGGGCCGCGATTCCAGCGATTCGATGAAATCCAGGCCGATTTTGGCCTTGTGACGGCCATAGGGCTCCACGGCCTCATCGGGAATCCCGAGTTTGGCAGCGATCTCCTGGATCGGCCGCAGTTTGGCCGCTCGGGCGATTTCCAGATCTGGGTTCATTCTTGGACAGGCTCCCGTTGCTTTATGCCGAGTTCCCGCAACGCCTGGTCCATGGCCCTAACCGCCCCCGCCATGTCGTCGGGACCGATCGCTCCTATGCAGCCAACGCGAAACGTGGGTAACGACGTGTTGTAGAAATTACTTATCAGATATCCGCGAGATTTCAATGCGTCGACAAAGGCCTGCAGATCCCAGGCCGGATCGCCGGGCGCGCGAACATTGACGATCACCGGTCCCTGATGCTCCGGCGGCAGCATCGGCGTGAGGCCGAGGCTCCGAACGCCATCATATAAGACGCGCATGTTGGCGGTGTAGCGGGCGAGCCGTGCCGCTCGCCCCTCGTCGTCGTGAAAGTCCAGCGCGACATCCAGCGCGGCGAGTAGCTGCGCCGGTGGTGTGAAGCGAAAACTGCCCGGCCCCGAACGCAGCGCGTGCTCATGCACGTTCGACAGGTCGAACGACCAGCTTCCGGCGTTTCCCGCACCCGCTTCAAGCCGGTCAACACGCGCGACCGCGAAGGCGATACCGGGAAGGGCTTCCAGGCATTTGTTGGCGGTGAAGACGGCGGCATCGACCTCGGGCTGGGTGGACAGGTCAAGCGGCAGGGCACCGAAGGCGGAAACCGCATCAATGATCATGCGCCGCCCGGCCGCGCGGACGACGGCGCCGACCGCCTGGACATCATGGATGACGCCGCTGCCGGTCTCGGAATAGACCATGCCGACATGGCTCAGGGTCGGGTCGGCCGCCAGCACCCGGGCGACGGCCAGCGGGTCTGTCGCATCCGCCGCGCCCATCGGCAGCGGGACCGGAATGCGGCCGGCCTCACGCGCGAGCCTGATCATGCGGTCGGCGTAAGCGCCGGTCGCCGGGATCAGAATCCGGCCGCCCGGCGACAGGAAGGTGCGTAAAGCAGCCTCGGTGATGAAGTGGCCGCAGCCTTGCAACGGCAGGGTGGTATGGGCATCGGAGCCCCCCGCCAGACGCAGGATGCGGCCGCGCAGCCGGGTCAGGAACGTTCGGGACTCGTTGTCCCAGGGGGCGATGTCCTGCGCCAGGGCCTGACGGACCTGCGGACGGGTTGTGACGGGGCCGGGGATTAACAGCAACATACGCAACAGGCTCGCACGCGGGGCCTTAGAAATCCATCCACTCCGGTTCGGGATAATGCTAGGATTCGGAAATGAACACTTTGTTTGCCCTCCCCGATTGGGTGCCCTGGTGGGTGCCGATGGTCCTGCTGGTGCCGGCGCTGCTGTACGCGCTGGCGTTCCTGTTCATGCCGTTCAGCGTCCTGGGCGTAAAAACCCGGCTGGAAGTGCTGGAGGCTCGGCTGGACGAAATCCAGCAAGAGATCCGGCATCTGGCGCTGCGGTTGCCGATGGGGCCGCGGGAAGTGGATTTCGAGGACGTTTACGCGCCGATTTCGCAGCCGAAGCGGCGGGAGGCGCAGATCCCGGATCGGCCGCCAATCCCGCCGGCGGCGCAGGACCTCTACGACGACGATGACGATGAGCCGATGGAGCGCCCCGCGCCGCCGCCGAACACACGGCCGTTCCGCCGACAGGAACCGACGATCGTGCGACAGGAACGCTCCGAACCCCGGTTCGGGCCAAGGCGCTAGGAACTGGCGCCGACTGCCACCAAACGCGCGGATGACGGGCCTGGGCCTGCCTTGTGGGACAACGCCGCAATCCCGGTCGATTCGGTGTCGCCCCTGCCGCGCTTCCAACGCACAGGGGACATCCGCCCGCGCGACTCAGCTGACCCGCACGCGAACGGGCACGACTTCCCCTTCCATCGGTAGAACCCGAGCGATCTCCTCCAGCGAGCGATGGTTCGTCCGCGGTCCCCACAACGCGATCGACAGCACCACCACCGCCATCGCGCTGGCCACGAACATGAACACCCCCGGAACCCCGAAGTGTTGCAGGATCGCGGCGATGAAGAAGCCGGTGAAGATCGTGCTGAACCGGCTCCAAGAATAAACAAAACCCACCGCCGTGGCGCGTATCCGGGTCGGGAACAGCTCCGACTGATAGTTATGAGCCGAGAACGACAGCCAGGCGTTCATCATCGTCTGGAAGGTGCCGATGATAATCAGCGGCACCGCCTCGGTCTGGAAGGAGAACGCGATGCCGAACGCGGCGATGCCGATACAAGACAGGCAGACCTGCCATTTTCGCTCGATCCTGTCAGCGAACAGGGTGCTGACCAGCGGGAAGAGCGGATACGCGAACGCGATAATGAACGAGTATTCCAAGGTCTGCGAGACATGGATGCCCTTGGCGATCAGCAAAGTTGGCACCCAGTTCGCGAACCCATAAAACCCGATCGTCTGGCAGAAATTGGCCACCGACAGCATGATCGTCCGGCTGCGATAGGTCGGGTTGAAGATCTCGGCCAAAGTGCCTTTTCGTGGGTCCTCCGCCACCGGCGCGTCCGGCGTGGGCAGGGTGCCGCCGCATTCCTTGGCAACCCGCGTCTCGATCGCGCTCATGACCTTGTCGGCCTCGGCCACACGACCCTGCTGCGCCAGCCAGCGCGGCGATTCCGGCAATTTCAGGCGGACAAACCAGACGATCAGCGCGCCGACGGATCCGATGATCACCACCCAGCGCCAACCGGACAGGCCTAGCGGTGCGGTCGGGTTCAGCAGCCAGGCGAGCAGGGCGACCAAGGGGACCGGTATGAACCCGATGGATTGCTGCACCGCGAAGGTTCGGCCGCGCGCTCGTTTCGGCACCAGTTCAGAAATAAACGTATCGACCGTGACGAGTTCCACCCCGATGCCGATGCCCGCGATCAAGCGCCAGAGATTGATGCCCCCGGGCGTGTACTGGAACGCCATGATCAAGGTCACGATGCAGTACCATACCAGCGAATACGTGAAGACCGTCCTTCGTCCGAAACGGTCTGCCGCCCGGGTGAAGAACATCGTGCCGATGAACAACCCGGTAAACAGCGCGGCGATGAAGGAAGCCAGGCCCGTAAAGCCGAACAGCGACACGGTCGTGGGCGTAAATATCTTGTCCGCGAACATGCCCGGCGCAATCGAACCGGTCAGGAAGATGGCGTAGGTGTCGAACCATCCGCCCAGTGATATCAACAGCACCAGCATCCACATGTGGCGCGTCATGGGAAGCCGATCCAGCCTGGCGGTGATTTCTGCCGCGGGCGTGGCGATTAACGTCGAAGCCATGGCAATCCTCCCTGTTGCGTGTCTTTGCACGCTTGGATTTGACTTTAGGCTGCCGTCTGGTCGGGGGTCTTTGGACCCTCTGGCTGGAAGTCTGCGCATAACAGCGAGGCGTGGTCCAGACCGAGGTCGATCGCGACGTTGATAGGGGAGCGCTGGCGCGTCGTTGGCGGCTTGGATCCGATTTTCGACCTAATACGAAACGATGCATCGTTTCAGTCGAAAGCAACTATTCACGCAGCGTCCGATAATGCCCACTCGACCAGGCCGGCGCTGGCATGATCGTTACGGACCAAGCAATCTTGTATGATGAACGGGTTCGAAACCACTATACCCGTACACCGTCTCCCTGACCGGCGACATACACACTGCGTTTGGCAAGGAGATTCGCGAAATCCGTGTAATGATACAGAAAATCCGCGGAGGACCCTTTTCACCCCGCTCCAATTACCGAGCGTTGGCACTTGCCTCCGACCGCGTAGCCCCGGATCGCGCGGCCAGCGCCGCCGCCATGAAGTCGTCCAGATCACCATCCAGCACGGCGTCTGGATTGCCCTTTTCCAGACCCGTCCGCAGGTCCTTCACCAACTGATACGGCGCCAGCACGTAATTGCGGATCTGGTGCCCCCAACCGATATCGGTCTTGGCATTCTCCTGCGCCGCCGTCACGGCCTCGCGCCGCTGCAACTCGGCCTCGTACATCCTGGCCTTCAGCATATCCATGGCCATCGCTCGGTTGCGATGCTGGGAGCGATCGGTCTGGCAGGCAACGATGATGCCGCTGGGAATGTGGGTGATGCGGATCGCGCTTTCCGTCTTGTTGACATGCTGGCCGCCGGCGCCGGACGCCCGGTACGTATCGATCTTCAGGTCGCTTTCGTTGACTTCGATCTCGATCGAATCATCCACCACCGGATAGACCCAGACCGACGCGAAGCTGGTCTGCCGCCGGGCGTTTGAGTCGAACGGGCTGATCCGCACCAAGCGATGCACCCCGCCCTCGGTCTTCAGCCAGCCATAGGC
>DNXO01000132.1:41892-48617 GCA_003506895.1 Acetobacteraceae bacterium
TCTTCAGCCAGCCATAGGCGTTGGGGCCGGAAACCTGCAATGTCGCCGACTTGATACCTGCCTGTTCGCCCTCGCTCTCTTCCAGCAACTGCACCTTGTAGCCATGCTGTTCGGCCCAGCGCATGTACATGCGCATCAACATCTGCGCCCAGTCCTGCGCCTCGGTCCCGCCGGCGCCGGAGTTCAGTTCGATGTAGCAGTCATTGCCGTCGGCCTCGCCGGACAGCAGGCTTTCGATCTCGCGGCGCTTGGCTTCCTCGGCCGCGGCGCGCAGCGACTTCATCGCCTCGGCGACCATCGCGCTGTCGCCATCGGCTTCGGCCAGTTCGATCAGTTCCAGCGCGTCGGAGACATCCGCTTCGAGTTTCAGCACGCCTTCCATCGCCGAGGCGATCTGGTTGCGCTCCCGCATCAGCTTCTGCGCGGCGGCGGCATCGTTCCACAGCGCCGGATCCTCGGCGCGGTTGTTCAGTTCGGCCAGGCGGCCTTCGGCGACATCCCAGTCAAAGATGCCTCCTCAGCAGCGCGACGGACTGCTTGATCTGTTCGTTGAGGGCGTCGGATTCGGCGGACATGTGTGAACAACTGCTCTTTCGAAGGGGCGGGTCAATACAACCCGCCCATGCTGTTATCAACCCCGCCATGCACGATCGCCGGCGGCGGCGAGGTTCCGTCGGCGGAAGGCGCATTGGCCACGCCAAGACCGCCGCCAAGCGGGGCGGAAGCACCCGGAACCTGGCCGTCCTTGAACGCGTCGGTCACGGTTCCTGAGCCGCTATCCCACGGTGCCATCGTCACACCCGCCGGCATCGGGAAGGACAGCACGGGGCGCCCCGCCAGGGCCTGCACCATATAGTCGCGCCAGATCGGTGCCGCGACCGCGCCACCCGTTTCGTTGTTGCCCAGCGTCGCCGGGGTGTCGAAGCCGACCCAGACCACCGTCACCAAGTCGGGGGTAAACCCCGAGAACCAGGCATCGGCGAACTCCTGGGAGGTGCCGGTCTTGCCGGCGATCGGCCGGTTCAGGCCCTTCCCGGCGGCAACGCCAGTGCCGCGCTGCACGACGCCCTGCATCATGGTGATCAACTGGAACACGCTGTCGGGATCGGCGATCTGCGCCCGCCCATCGGTGATTTCGGGCGGTTTCGACGCGTCAGTGCAATCGCCGCAATCCAGTCCTTGTGCACGGAATACCACGTGCCCATCCGGGTCCTGCACGCTGTCGATCAGCGTCGGGATGACCTCGCGCCCACCGGTCGCGAACGAAGCATAGGCACCTGCCTCACGCAGCACGGTGGTGTCCACCGCGCCAAGGGCCGCGGGCAGCACGCGTGGCATCGAGTCCACCAGATGGAAGGCAATCGCATTATCCGCGACCGCCTGGATACCGACATGCTGGGCAATCCGCAGCGTGACCAGGTTCAGCGACTGCTCCAGCCCAATCCGCAGCGGCGTGGGGCCGCCGAACGTGCCTTCGAAGTTTCCGGGCCGCCAACGGCCTTCCGGCGTGTCGATCACGATCGGCGCATCCAGGAACCTCTGGCTTGGCGAGATGCCCTTCTCCAGCGCCGTCAAATACACGATCGGCTTGAAACTCGATCCCGGCTGCCGATTGGCCTGGGTGGCTCGGTTGAACTGGCTTTGCTCGAAGCTCCAGCCACCAACCATCGCCAACACCCGCCCGGTCTGCGGATCGAGCGAGACCAGAGCGCCCTGCACCGCCGGAATCTGCATCAGCGTCGCCCGGTTGGCAGGCGGTGGCGGCGGCGCGGGCGGCGGTGCCTTGCCCTTGACCGGCATCGGCGGCCCGGACGGCTTCGGAAGTTGCACCGCGGGCGGCTCGATCATCACGATATCGCCGGGCTGCACCACGTCGCCGATGTGCTTCGGCGCCGGTCCCGGCTTGCCGTCGCGCAGCGCCCGAGCCCAGCCCATGTCGGACAGCGCCAGCATCGCCGACAAGCGACCACCGTCCTTGTTCAGCCATTCGACCTTGGCCTCGGTGTCGGTTTCGCTGGCAACCACCGCGATCACCCAGTTCGGCAGCATGCCCGGCGGTCGCGGCTGCTGGTTCAGTGCCGCCGGCCATTTCGCCTCGAAATCCGCGGGCGGTACGCTCAGGTGGCCCAAGGCGCCACGCCAGCCGCCCATTTTGCGGTCGTAGGCCATCAGCCCGTCACGCAAGGACTTCTCGGCCGCGATCTGCAAGGTGGGATTCAGGCTGGTTCGCACCATCAACCCGCCCTGAGTGGTTGAATCCTGGCCGAATCGGGCGACAAGCTGACGGCGAACTTCCTCGGTGAACCAATCAGCACCGGGAATCGGCGGCGAACGACGGAATTCCGACGGGATGACGGGGCCGGCTTTCGCTTCGGCCGCCTGGGCCTGCGTGATCACATGATCTTCGGCGAGCCGATCCAGCACGTAATCGCGGCGGGATCGGGCGGCATCGGGGAACTTGAACGGATTCAGGTTGTTGGGCGCTTTCGGCAACGCGGCCAGGAAGGCCGCCTCGGCAATGGTGAGCTTGTCCAGCGGCTTGTTGAAATAGCTCTGCGCCGCCGCGGCCACCCCATAAGCGCCTTGCCCCAGGTAAATCTCGTTCAGGTACAGCTCCAGGATGCGGTCCTTCGTCAGGCTCTGTTCGATCCGCGTCGCCAGGATGGCTTCCTTGGCCTTGCGGGAGAACGATACCTCACTGTCCAGCAGCATATTCTTGGCGACCTGCTGGGTAATGGTGGACGCGCCGATCGGCCGCCGCCCCTGCCCCGCATGCGTCAGGTCGAACACCGCGGCGCGGGCAATGGCGAACGGATCGATGCCGCGATGGGTGTAGAAATTCTGGTCCTCGGCGGAGATGAACGCCTGTTTGACGATGTCCGGAATCGCGGTGACCGGCACGAAAATCCGGCGTTCGGTGGCGAGTTCGGCCAGCAGGCGGGAATCGCCGGCGAAAACGCGGCTCATGACCGGGGGCTGATAGTTTCGCAGCCCGTCCACGTCCGGCAGGTCGGCACTGAAGTGTTGATAGGCGGCGTAGCCGGCGACGGCGCCGACGATGCCGCCCAGCAATACAAGGCCCAGGATCGCCCCGAACAGGCCACGAACCGCACGCACCAGAATGTTCGGGCGACGCTTCGGTGCCTTGGGGGCTTTGTTCTTGCCGCCCCGCGGGTCAGGTGCCCCGGGCTTGCCGCGGTTGGAAGGCGCCAGCGGTTCGCCAGCGGTCATAGGTCCTGTCATGGGCCGCGATATGCTCGCTTTTGTCCAAATCCGCCAGCAACGAGATTGGTAACTTTCGCCGGACGCGCACCTCGCTGGCCCGGTGGCGGGTCGGCTACCGGCGGACGATGACCGCGACCGGGCCACCGCCGTCCGGGCCCTGATGTTCGGCGCCCCCGGACACAAACAGATGCGTCCGCCCCATCACACCCGCCAGCACGCCGCCGACCAGGGCCCTGGCATGGCGGGTCGCGTTGATGTCGCTGTCATCCAGCATGATATGCCGCGCCCCGCGGATTCGCCCCGTCGTCGAGGGATCGGCCTTCGCCAGTACGGCCAGCAGAGCCTCGCGCCCAGCGTCATCCAGTTGCCCGGCCGGCCGCAGTCCGGCGTCGGCCAGCGCGCCCAGCACCGCGGGCAGGTCGATCGCGTCGTGCATTACCCGGTGCGCGATGACCGAGTCGCTGGCCCAGGTCTGGCTATTGCCCAGCACGATAACCTCGTTGTGCATCAATTCGATGCCAGCCGACGCGCTGGCCCGACCCGACCACAGAGCCATGTCATGGCACACCACTTTATCCGACAGCGCCTCGCGTGCGACCTCGCCCAATGCCAGCGCAACGCCGAGCGCGGAGGCGCCGCGGGAATAGCTCATGGACTTGTAGGTATCCTCGGTCACCACGGCCTGACCACGTGCGGCGGCGTCCGCAATACGGTCGCCGGTCAACAGCGGGCATTTGATCTGAACGTAGTGGACGTCGCGCTGATCGCTGATTCCCGCCTGCGCCATGGCCGCCGCCACCGCTTCGGCCGTCGCCTCGATTTGCGCGGTCCGGCCGATTTCCTCAGGTCGGAAGGGTCGGGTGAAGGCGGTGCCGATCGCCAGGGTCGGAGCGGCGGCCGGTTCGGATGGCGCGGCGGAGACCGCGAACACCAGTAGATGCGGCGACAGTCCGCCTTCGGTGCCGCCAGACATAACCATGGCGACGCGGTGACCAACCTCGGCCGGGGTGCAACGCAACGGACCCGAAAGGGCGTTTTGCAGCGCGGCGACGGCATAGGCGCGGGTGAAATCGTTGACGCAGCCGTTGCCCTCGGTCTTGCCGAAGATCGCACGGATGTCCCCGGCGGCAACGGCGCCCGAGTCGATCAGGGCCAACAGGCCGCTTGTGTCCGCAGGGTGCGCTGTGGGAAGGCGAAAGACCGCGCAGCGGCGGACGGCATCATGACCCATGTGTTCTCGATCCTTTTGGTTCAGCCCTACCCGTTCGCCACATGCATGACGCCGGTGAAATACGCGTCCACCGCGCGGTGCATCGCCTGGGCCACCATCTTACGGTGATCCGGCCGGCGCAACGCCGCCTCATCCCTCGGGTTGGACATGAAGCCCATCTCCACCAGCACGCTGGGGATGTCCGCGGCCTTCAACACCACGAAACCCGCATGCCGGTCGGGGTTCGGCAGCATCGGCAATTCCTGATCCAGGCTGCCGACAAGATTGCGGGCGATCTGGACCGAACCGGCGCGGGTTTCCTGGCGGACCAGACTAGCGAGGATATGAGAAACCTCGGGCGACGCGCCCTTGAACTGGCGCCCGGCAAACCGGTCGGCGCTGTTTTCACGCCGAGCCAGCGCGGCGGTCTGCGCGTCGGAGGCGGTTTGTGCCAGGGTGTAGACCGAAGCGCCGCGCACGGTATGGTCCGACAGCGCGTCCGCGTGCATCGAGACGAACAGGGCCGCGCCGCGGCGCTGCGCCCGCTCCACCCGCTCATCCAAAGGGATGAACACGTCGCGCGTTCGGGTCAGTTCGACGCGATAGCGGCCGCCGGCCTCAAGCTGGTGTTTCAGTTCCACGGCGGTGGCGAGCGAAACCTGCTTTTCATAGGTGCCCGAGACTCCGATCGCGCCAGGATCCTTGCCGCCATGGCCGGGGTCCAGCATCACAAGCGGCGGCGCCGGGCCGGCAGACTTCGGCGCGGGTCGCGGCGCTTTGGCGGCCATTGCCTGATGCAGGGCGGGTGGCAGCAGGAAGGTGCCGAACACGGATGTACCCGCCGTGAAACGGCGCAGCAGCAGGCGACGCGTGACCGGAGGGACGGAAAGCATGAATCGCTCTTAACAGATTGGATGCGGTTTCGCAGCTTGTATATTGATTGCGGCGGGTTAATGGCATCGCGTTATGTGCCGCTTGCGGTCGGCGCCGGTTTGCTTCATGGTCATGCCGCTCCGGCGATGTCACCGGGGTGGCGGGAACCCGCTGCCCTGCGGCCTGATCCGGCGGCGCGTGATCCCTTGGTTGGCCTGGTCGGAGCCGGGCTTGCAAGTGTGGGGAAGGATCCGCCTCGCCGTGGCTACATCGCCGTCCGCGTCGCGCCCGCCATTTGGACTAGTGGCGCGCCGGGGTCCTGCTCGCAGCTTGGCATCTCGCCACGCGGGCGGCGCCAGCACCGCCTTTTCACACGGGGCAGCGTTCCGTCACGGGACGCGCCATCCGAACGCCAGGAACTGATGAACCACGCCGTCCCATACTCGTCCGAATCTGGACTTTCACCCCGCTATCTGGGTGGTATGGCTGTCGCGTGTTCCGATTGCCTTTCTCTTCCTGAATCGTCGGGCGGGCCCCTTCCCGCAAGCCTTGCAAGCCGTCCGCTGACCGCGACCCAAAGAAGGTCCGGCGTCAGCATCCCGGCGGCACACCGGAGTTCAGGACTAAATGACGAAGCGCATGCTGATCGACGCCACGCACGCGGAAGAAACCCGCGTCGTGGTGCTGGACGGTACCCGACTTGAAGATTTCGACGTCGAGACATCGACGAAGCGGCAACTCAAGGGGAACATCTACCTCGCCAAGGTAGTACGGGTCGAACCAAGCCTTCAGGCGGCGTTCGTGGAATACGGCGGCAATCGCCACGGCTTCCTGGCGTTCAGCGAAATCCATCCCGACTACTACCAAATCCCGGTCGCCGACCGTCAACGCCTGCTGGAAATGCAGGCCGAAGAGGCTCGGCGCGAGGAAGAGGAAGAAGACCTGGAACTGGCCCTGAGCCAAGGCACGGTCGAACCCCTGCCCATTCCGGTAGCGGCGCCTGTCGAACCGGAACCGGCGGCCGAGGCCTGGGCGTTTCCATCGACCCCGCATCTGCTGGCCGAACCCGCCGCCACCACGGAACCGCTCGCGGCGGAAGCCCCGGTTGCCGAGGCCGAGGCCTGGGCGAAGCCAGATGCCCCGCGCCTTATCGCGGAACCCGCGGCGGCGCAGCCGCTGGCGATCCTCGCGGATCGGGTCGTTGAAGACGAATCCGACAGTGACGAATCCTACGACAACGACGGCGACCACGTCGAAGTGCTGCCTCCCCCGGAAACCGTGGGCGGTGGCGACCAGGAAACCGGCGATGACCGGAACGAACGCCGCATGCCGTCGCGCTTCATGCGCAACTACAAGATCCAGGAGGTCATCCGCCGCCGGCAGATCCTGCTGGTCCAGGTCGTCAAGGAAGAGCGCG
>DNXO01000132.1:48861-155857 GCA_003506895.1 Acetobacteraceae bacterium
CAGGTCGTCAAGGAAGAGCGCGGCACCAAGGGCGCGGCCCTGACCACGTACTTGTCGTTGGCCGGCCGGTTCGGCGTGCTGATGCCGAACTCCCCGCGCGGCGGCGGGATTTCCCGCAAGATCACCTCGGCCACGGATCGCCGCCGGCTGAAAGAGGTGATGGCGGAACTGGATATCCCACGCGGCATGGGCATGATCGTCCGCACCGCGGGCGCCAACCGCCCGAAACCCGAGATCAAGCGGGACTGCGAATACCTGCTGCGGCTGTGGGACGATATCCGCGAGCACACCATGAAGTCGGTGGCTCCGGCGCTGATCTATGAAGAGGCCAGCCTGATCAAACGCTCGATCCGCGACGTCTATTCGCGCGATATCGAAGAGATCCTCGTGGACGGAGAGGATGGCTGGCGCGCCGCGCATGACTTCATGCGCATGCTGATGCCGTCGCACGCGAAGAAGGTGCAGTTGTGGCGCGACGGCGGGCAGCCGCTGTTTGCCCGCAATCAGGTCGAAGCCCAGCTCGACTCCATGCTACAGCCGACCGTGCAGCTTCGGTCCGGCGGTTACCTGGTGATCAACCAGGCCGAGGCACTGGTCGCGATCGACGTCAACTCCGGCCGCTCCACCCGCGAACGCAACATCGAAGAAACCGCGCTGCGCACGAACCTGGAGGCGGCCGATGAGGTCGCCCGCCAGTTGCGGCTGCGCGATCTGGCCGGCCTGATCGTCATCGACTTCATCGACATGGAGTCGAAGCGCCACAACGCGATGGTCGAGCGCCGGATCAAGGAAGCGCTGAAGAACGACCGCGCGCGGATCCAGGTCGGCCATATCAGTCATTTCGGCCTGCTGGAAATGAGCCGCCAGCGCCTGCGTCCGTCGCTGGCCGAAACCAGTTTCATCCCCTGTCCGCATTGCGGCGGCACCGGCCATGTCCGCAGCACCGAAAACGCCGCGATCCATGTGCTGCGCGGCATCGAGGATGAGGGCAGCAAGCGCCGGTCGGCCGAGATCGTGGTGTATGTCGCCACGCCGGTCGCGTTGTACCTGCTGAACCATAAGCGGGAGCGGCTGCGCGAGATCGAGACCCGCTACACGATGCGAGTGATCATCGCGGCTGACGACGGACAGATCGCACCGTCGTTCCGGATCGAGAAGATCCGCACGCGCTCGGCGGAAGAAATGATTCCGGTGGTCACGGTCGAACGCCCAATGCCGCCAGTGCCCGCCGTCGAGGACGAAGAGGAAGAAGAAGCCGAACTCGTCGGCGCCAACGACGACGATGACGAGGGCGAGGAAGATACGCCGGAAGAGAAAGCCGCCGATACGGCTGGCGGTGAAAGCGCGGATGAGGCGGAGCGTCGTCGCAAGCGCCGCCGCCGGCGGCGGCGTGGTGGCCGCCGGGATGAGCCTCAAGCGGCCCCGTCCGAGGACGGGCAGCCGTCGGATGAAGGGGCGCCGTCAGCGGAAACGCCCGCGGAACCGGTTGAAGCTGAAACCGCGCCGGTTGCTGTCGTGGAAGCCGCCGATGCCCAGGCCGGGGAACCCACCGAGGGTGGCGAAACCCCGCCGGCCAGTGACGACGATCCGCGGAACCGGCGGCGAGGCCGGCGTGGCGGGCGGCGTCGGCGTCGTGACGGCGATGGAGAGCTATCGCCGTTCGCGGTACCAGGGGCCGAACAACCTGAGTTGCAGCCGGTCTATGCCGGCCCGACTCCGGCCGATCCATTCGGCGGGCGCGCGTTCGACATCTTCGACGTGATGGATCAGGTGGAACGGGCGGCGGAAGCCCAGCCGGCGCCACGCCCGGTGGCGGCCACGGAAATCGTCAATGCGACCGCGCCCGAGCCCGAAGGGCATGAACCGGTGTTCGCGGACGCAGCGCCGGAAATAGCTGAACCGGTCGCCGAGGTGGCCGTACCGGTGGAGCCCCCCGCACCCGAGATCGTCGCCCAAGCGACCCAAGACGTCGTTAACACGACAGCCGCCGAACCAATGGCCGAGGTTGCCTTGGCTGAGCCCGAACCCAGCGTCGGTGTCCCGGCTGCTGCCGAAGTCGCGGCCGAGGCCGCGACCGCGGAGGAACCAAAATCAGAACCCCTGATTAAGCCGATCATCATCGGTTCGGAGGAGCCTCCCGCGGCCGAGAAAAAACGCGGCTGGTGGCGGCGGTAGAATAGGGTCCGGGGGCCTCGTGCCCCCGCCGCCGCGGGCAGCGCATCAGCGAACCGCCGACGATTCATAAACTCTCCGCATGCCGTGACGGGCCAAATCGATTGTCAGGCCCTCGCCCGCCGCCCATATACAGTTACATGAGATACTTTATCGTGGCGCTCTTGGCATGGCTTGCGGCAATAGGCCCCTGCCGAGCGGAGGGCTATCCGAACCGATCGATCCACCTGATCGTGCCCACCGGCCCCGGCGGCATCACCGATCTGCTTGCCCGGTTGGTCGGCGAGCGGTTGTCGAAAGCAGCCGGCCAGCCGGTGATTGTCGAAAATCGCATCGGCGCCGGTGGCGTTACCGGGTCACACTACGTCGCTCAGGCTGCGCCGGACGGATATACGCTGCTGTTCGCCTTCCCCTCGCATACGGTCAATGCCGCCCTGTATACGAAACTGCCGTACGATGCGCTCGGCAGTTTCGCGCCGGTAACGATGATCAGCACGTTCCCCAGCGTGCTGGAGGTGCGACCCAATTTTCCCGCAAGGACCGTTCAAGAGTTGATCGCCCTGGCGAAGTCAAAGACCGATCCGCTGACCTACGCCAGCGTCGGCAACGGCAGCCTGGCGTTCCTCTCGGCGGCGTTGTTCGCCGTGGAAGCCGACATTAACCTGGTGCAGGCCCCCTATGAGAGTGTGCCCGAGGCAGCCATGGCGCTGCAGTCAGGCGACGTGGACATGTTCTTTGACACGCCCGTCACCGCCATTCCGCTGATAAAGGCGGGCAAGGTGCGCGCCCTGGCGGTCACCTCTGAAACCCGGCAGCCGAGCATGCCGGACGTTCCGTCGGTCAGCGAGACGGTCCCCGGCTATAAGGCATTGGGCTGGAACGGCGTGCTGGCACCGAAAGGCACGCCGGAGGCTGTTATTGAGCGATTGAATCAACTGATCGTCGGCCTCCTGCGAACACCGGAGATGCAAGCCGAACTTACCGGCATGGGGGTGGAGGTCGTCGGCAACACCCCGAATCAATTCCGTGCCGCGATCGGAACGGACATAACGAAATGGTCCGCCGTGATCAAGGAGGCGGGCATCCAGCCTGACTGAAGTGCCCTGGTAGGAAACAGGGCCGGCATACCGCCGCGAACGGCCCGGGCCGTCATCGCGAGGCCCGCGGCGCCGCGGCAACCTGATCCAGATCCGGACCGTGGATCGGATTGCCTTCGCTCCTCGCGGTGACCATGTCATCCACGGCCGGTCAACTCACCCGGCCGGTGTGGAAATCGAATGACAGCCGGAGTTGTTCCCGGCGCCCGGGTGATCCTGTTGCATGCCCGTGACGACAGGCCGCAGGGACAGCGGTGCGCCCTTCCCCCGCGATAAATCTATCGCTCCGGCGACCAATTGTAGATTTTCGTCAGCGTTCCGCCCATCAGCGCCGCTTTGTCGCCGGCGGACAGCCGATCCGTGATCCGGAAAGCGTCGACCCCCTGCGCATAGCTCAACAATTCGACGGCACGCGTCCAATCCGTGCCCCACATGCAGCGCCTAAAGCCGAACGCATCGAAGATACGACCCAGCGGATCCCAGATGTCCTTATACGGGAAAGGTTCGTGCGACAGCGTGCAGGCGCCAGTGATTTTGATCGCCACGTTGTCGTGCGCCGCCAGCCCCAGCACTTCCGACAGTTCAGCGAACGGATTGGCCGGCACCGGGGGCTCGAACGGCTGCTGCAGTCCCAGATGATCGACCACCAACTGGGTGTTGGGGTTCCGGGCGGCGAGTCTTCGCGCCTGCTCCAACCGTCCCCAGCACAGCAGATTGACCGGAAACCCGTGCCTGGCCGCCGCGGCCAGAACGCGGTTGATGCCGGGATCGTCGGCATCTTCGGACACGCCGCGAGTCATCATAATTCGGATCGCGACGGTGCCCTTGGTCGCTGCCCAGTCGCCGATCGTTTCGACCACGGCTGGATCCGCCGGATCGACAGGCTTGATCAGGGCAAAGCGGCCCGGATGCTTGGCATAAACCTGCAAGGCGTAGCTGGCATCGTAACGATACATCGTAAACGGAGAAACCAGCAGTGCGCCATCGACACCGACCGCATCCATCGCGGCCACCATGTCATCGCCGGTAACCTCGGCTGGGCCGTGCAATACACCTGCCCACGGGCGCTCTGGACGGTCGCGCTCATAGGCGTGAACCTGGGCATCGATCGTCGGCATCGTTTCGTCCCTCCATCCGGTTTTTCGTTGCCGCCAACGATGCGCCTTTGGGCGGATGAATCAAGCCCACTTGCGGGGCTTTCCAAAACCCGCGCCTCAACCGCAAGCCGGACTCCACGGCGGCGCTCGGGGGCTCTCCGCGCCTTCCCACGCAAAATGTCGGAAGAAGCGGGACGCTGGCATTCGGATGACACGTACCTTGAAACGCCGGTGCGGCCGTAAACGTGGGAGGGCGCGGACGCACGCCCCCCCCTTCAAGCCCCCTGATCAGGCAACCTTCTTCGCGAGATGCGGGAACATCGCGATCCTGGCCGCGTCATCCATATCGGCCTTGAAGGTGTGCTTGTCCTTCAGCGCCAAGGCCCTGGCGGCGGCCGGACGGGCACTGACCTCCTCCAGGTGCCGCTTCACATTCGGGAACATCGTCACCGCATCCGGCCCAAGAACGACCCCCACCAGACGCGACCAGCCCCAAACCGCCATATCGACAATCGTGTAAGTGTCGCCCAGCATGAAACGATTCTGGCCCAGGCGCGCTTCGAGGATACCCCAATGGCGCTGCGCCTCGAACGTGTAGCGGTTCACCGCGTATTCTTTCGGCTCCGGCGCGAAATTCCTGAAATGCACCGCCTGCCCGGAATACGGCCCGATGCCGGTGGCAACGAACATCATCCAGGACAGCAGCGCCCCACGCTCCGCCGACGTGTTGCCGGGCAGGAACTGGCCGGTCTTTTCCGCGAGATACAGAAGGATGGCGTTGCTATCGAATACCGTCGCGTCGCCATCGACGATCGCGGGCAGTTTCGCGTTGGGATTGATCGCCAGGAACGCGGGGTCATGCTGCTCGCCCTTGCGGGTGTCGATCGGCACCGGTTCGTATGGCAGACCCATTTCCTCCAGGCACAGCGCGACCTTCGTCGGGTTGGGTGCGAGATTGTAATAGAATTTGATCATGTCTGTTTCCTGCTGTGTCGAACCGATCCTCTACACGAACCAAGCCACGGTGTCCGCGCCGAATTTCCTCTCCCCGCCGGCCCACGCTATTCTGGCAAAGCGAAGGGGAAAACCGCGATGCAAGGGCAGCTTGAGTTCGGATGGTTCCTGCCGACGGCCGGCGACACGACCTGTTATGGCGACCGAAGCAAGTGGATCGTCCCCTCGGCGGAAATGTTCGACCGTGTCGTGCTGGCCGCCGAGGCCGCCGGCTTCGAATATTTCCTGGTGCCCGTCGCCGCCACCTGCTGGGAGGCCTGGATCAGCAGCGCCATGGCGGTGGCGAAAACCAAGCGCATCAAAGCCCTGGTCGCCGCCCGCCCCGGCTATGTCAGCCCCGTGCAACTGGCGAAGATGGGCGCCACCTTCGACCAGCTCTCTGGCGGCCGCCTGGCGATAAACCTGATCGCCGGCCAGAGCGAAATCGAAACCGAGGCCGAAGGCATCAAGCTGCCCAAGGAAGACCGTTACGCCCTCATGGACGAAGACGTCACCATCATGAAGGCACTCTGGTGCGCCCCCGGTTCGGTGACGTTCGACGGCCGCTTCCACACCCTGAAAGGCGCGCGGATTTCGCCTCAGCCGCTGCAGCGGCCCTATCCGCGATTCTACCTCGGCGGCGGCTCGATGGAGGCGTGGGCGCTTTCAGCCAAGCATGCCGACGTGCATCTGTTCTGGGGCGACACGCCGGACCGTATCGAGGCGAACATGACCGTCATCCGCGGCATGGCTGCCCGCCACGGCCGAACGGACCTCGCGTTCGGCATGCGGCTACAGATCTGCTGCCGGGAGACCGAAGCCGAAGCCTGGGATGCTGCCCGGGAACTCGTCCGCGGTGTGACTGACGCCCACACAAACTACATCCGCACCCACTATGCCGGGTCGGCCGCGAACCAGCGGGTGCAGCAACTGGCGATGGAGCATGGCGACCTGATCGGCCCGCACCTGTGGACCGGCGTCACCCGGGTCCGGCCGGGCGCCGGCATCGTGGTGGTGGGCAATCCGCGCCAGTGCGCCGACACGTTGCAGCAGTTCATCGACCTGGGATGCTCATCGTTCTGCTTGTCCGGCTACCTGCATGACGAAGAAGCCGAACGCTTCGCCCGTCTGGTCCGGCCGCTGCTGGCGGAACGAAATGCCGGACGCATGCTGGCGGCCTGATACGCTTGCCATCACACCGTTGAGCTATCGGCAAGGGCTGTTAAGCTGCCGGTAATTCAGAGGGGAAACGACCATGCAACAGATCAGGATCGGCGATATCACCATCGACGCGGTGATCGAACGGGAAGGCCCGTGGCGGCGCCCCGAACAGTTCTTCCCGATGTATGACGCGGCGGTCTGGAACCACCACCTGCCCTCGATGGAACCAGAGGTGTTCGATCCGGCGCTGGGCCTGATGGTCACCACGTATCAGACCTTCGTCGTCCGCTCCCCGCGCCACACCATCCTGGTGGACACCTGCACCGGTGAGGACAAGGGCCATCCGCCGCCGTTCGATTTCCCGGGCAAGGAGCGTTGGCGCAACGAACTCTTCGCCCTAGGGGTCACCTACGAGGCGATCGACTACGTGTTCTGCACCCATTTGCACATCGACCACACCGGCTGGAACACCACCCTGCGCGACGGGCGCTGGGTGCCGACCTTCCCAAATGCCAAATACGTCTTCCACAAACGCGAATACGCCGTCTGGGAGGCAGAGCACGCCAAGGGCAACAACCCGCCCGGTACCGTGTTCCGCGACAACTGCCTGCCGATCGTGGAGGCCGGCCAGGCGCTGCTGGTGGACGACGATTACGCCCTGGACGACACCATCACGCTGACGCCGACACCGGGGCATTCGCCGTGCCATTGCTGCGTGAACATCCACTCACGTGGGCAGAAGGCGATCGTGACCGGCGATATGATGCACCACGCGATCCAGTGCCGCGAACCGGACTGGTGCCCCGGCGTGGATTGGGATCCGAAGCAGGCGGCAGCCTCCCGCCGGCGTTTCCTTGGGTCGGTCGCGGATACCGGGACGCTGCTGATGCCGATCCATTTCCCGTCACCGACGGTGGGTTTGGTGACGTCGGACGGCGACCGGTTCCATTACCGCTACAAACGGGATTAGCGTGCGATCATGCCTGAAACCGGTCTTTCTCCATCCGAAACCCGTGACCTGCGAATCCTCGCCGGAATCATGATCCCGGCCAGCGAGGAATTCGGCGTGCCGGGTGCGGATGATGCCGCGATCTTCGCGGATATCGTCGGCTCGCTGGGCCGCGACCACGCCCATGTGCGCGCCGCGCTGGGCCAGTTTTCGGCCATGTCCGGCGGCGGTTTTTCAGGCCTGGAGGAAGCGGCCGGCCTACTGCTGACCCAAGGCGGCCCAGCGGTGGGAACCCTCGGACGGGTCATCCTGCAATGTTACTACCGCGACGACCGCGTAATCCGCTCCCTGGGTCTGGAGCCACGGCCGCCTTTTCCAAAAGGGCACACGCTGGAACAAGGGGATTGGTCGCTGCTGGACCCGGTGCGCGCCCGTCCGAAAATGTGGCGGGACGCACCATGAACGATATCGTTGACGTCCTGATCATCGGATCTGGCGCCTCGGGCGCGGCGGTAGCCTACAGCCTCGCCGAGACGAAAATGCGAATCCTGTGCCTGGAGCAAGGGGATTGGATCAAACAATCCGACTTCCCCAGCAATGGCCGCGACTGGGAGGCGCGCCGGTACGGCGACTTCGATACCAGCCCGAACAAACGCGGCCGCCTCACCGACTACCCGGTCAACGACGACAACTCGATCATGAAGGTCGCCAATTTCAATGGCGTTGGCGGCGGGACGATTGTCTATACGGCGCACTGGCCCCGTATGCACCCGTCGGATTTCCGCGTCCGCTCGTTGGATGGCATCGCCGACGATTGGCCGATCGACTACCGCACGCTGGAGCCGTTCTACGTTGAGAACGACCGGATGATGGGTGTCTCCGGCCTCGCGGGCGATCCGGCGTTTCCGCCACGGTATCCGGCGATGCCGCCGGTGCCGCTGGGCAAGACCGGAACACGGTACGCGCAGGCGATGAACAAGCTGGGCTGGCACTGGTGGCCGTCCGACACCACGGTCGCGACGACGGAATACGAGGGCCGAGCACCCTGCATCAATCTGGGCCATTGCACGCCCGGCTGCGCGCAGGGCGCGAAGGCCAGCACCGACATCACCTATTGGCCGCATGCCCTCCGAGCGGGGGTGGAATTGCGGACTCGTTGCCGGGTCAAGGAGATCACGACCAACGAGCACGGCATGGCGTCGGGCGCGATCTACTACGATGCCGATGGGATCGAGCATTTCCAACCGGCCGAGGTCGTCATCATGGCCTGCAACGGCGTCGGCACCCCTCGCCTGTTGCTGAACTCCGCGTCCTCACGGTTCCCCAACGGCCTGGCGAATTCCAGCGGTTTGGTCGGCAAAAACCTGATGCTGCATCCATGGCCGATGGTTGTCGGCTACACCGACGAACGGGTGGACGGCGACCACGCCCCCATGACGAGCCTATGGAGCAAGGAGTTCTACGAGACCGACCCGTCGCGCGGTTTCGTCCGCGGCTACATGCTGCAATTCAGCCGCGGGACCGGGGTGGTGAACGAGGCGATCACCAGCGCCGCCGCCGGACGTCTGCCATGGGGCAAGGACCATCACCGCGTTTACCGCGACCTGGTGTACCGCCGCCTGATGATCGGGGTCGCCTGCGAGGACCTGCCGGAGGAGCACAACCGCGTCACGCTTGATCCGGTGCTGAAAGACAGCAACGGCATCCCGGCGGCGAAGATCGACTACACCATCAGCGAAAACACCCGCCGGATGATGGAACACGGCATCGCCAGGGCGGAGGAAATCCTGACCGTTGCTGGCGCAACCAATATCTCCGCCTCCCGCACGCTGCTGAATTACCCCGGCCATCTGCTCGGCACAGCGCGCATGGGGACGGACCCGGACCGTTCCGTCGTCAACGAGTGGGGCCGCAGCCACGACGTGAAGAACCTGTTCATCGTCGATGGCAGCATCTGGGTCACGTCAGGCGGGGTGAACCCAACCTCCACCATCCAGGCACTGGCGCTCTACATCGCGGATCAAATCAAGCAGCGCCTGGCGACGCTATTCGACTAACAGGTGCCACCAGTGGTGATGGCGGGCGCAGGCCCGCCCCCCCCTCAAGCCGCCGCCAGAATCATCCTCGAAGCCTTCTCCCCGATCATGATCGAAGGCGCATTCGTGTTCCCCGATGTCAGCGTCGGCATGATCGACGCATCGGCGACCCTCAGCCCCTGCATCCCATGCACCCGCAACTGGTCGTCCACCACCGCCATCGGATCGGACCCCATCTTGCACGTCCCCACCGGATGATACGTTGTCTCGGCATTCTTCTTGACCCAGTCGAGCAATTCGTCGTCCGCAGCGATATTCACCCCTGGCGCGATCTCATCCGTCGCGATGTCCTTCATCGACGGTGCTGTCATAATCCGCCGCGTGATCCGCATCGCCTCCAGCGTCACCTCCTGGTCCAACCGAGCGCTGAGGAAGTTGAAACGAATGGCCGGCGGCCGGTTTGGCGAGGAGGAGGATACATGAATACTGCCCGTGCTCTCCGACCGCAGGATATTCGTGATCGCCGTCACACCGGAATCCGGATGCAGCTTGAAGTTCGCCCCAGCCAGGAACGGAATCCACGAAATCGCCGCATCCGGCGCATCCAGTCCCGCCCGCGTCCGCACATATGCCCTGATCGGCGAGGCCGGCAGACCAAGCAACCCCTTGTTGGTCAGCGCGTATTTCAACGCCTGCCAGACAAGCTTAACCCCCCGCCCATGATCATTATACGTCAGCCCCAAAGAACGCGGCACCGTCCACTTCATCCGCGGCGAGTAATGATCGCGCAGGTTTTCGCCTACGCCCTTCAGCGCATGGCGAACCTCGATACCCAAGCCTTGCAGCAGGTCTGGCTGACCGATTCCCGACAACTCAAGAAGCTGCGGTGAGTTGATTGAGCCGGCGCTGACCACGACCTCCCGCGCCGCCCGGGCTTCGCGCTGCTGGCCGTTGACGGTGTAACGAACGCCCACGCAACGCTTACCCTCCAGCAGTAGGCACTCGGTCAAAGCCTGAGACTGGATCGTCAGATTTGGTCGAGACCGAGCGGGATCGAGGTAGCAGACGGCGGTGCTCATGCGGCGTCCGTTGCGGATGGTCGCCTGCGTCATGCCGATGCCGTCTTGCGAAGCGCCGTTGTAGTCCTTGGTGTATTTGATACCGACCTCGCCCGCGGCCTTGATCAGCGCATCGTAGATTGGCCCGGACTCGATATTTTCGCTGACTTTCAACGGACCGTTACGGCCGCGATACTCATCGTCCCCGTCGCCCTGATAGCTTTCCATATCGCGGAAGATCGGCAACACCTCGCGGTAGCTCCAGCCCCGGTTACCAAGTTGCGCCCAGGTGTCGTAGTCCTGCGACTGGCCGCGCACGAAGACCATGCCGTTGATCGAGGATGATCCGCCCAACAGCTTGCCGCGCGGAATCGGAATCCGGCGGTTGCCGGTGGAGGCCTCGGGCTCCGACGAATACAGCCAGTTGGCGGCTGGGTTTTCGATCAGTTTGGCAAACCCGACCGGCACGCGTGACCACGGGTGGCTTTCCCGCCCCGCTTCCAGCACCAACACCTTATGTTTCGGATCGGTGCTCAAACGGTTAGCCAGGACGGATCCAGCCGATCCGGCACCAACAACGATATAGTCGTACGTTTCCATTTTTCTTGCTTCCCCTAACCGTCAGGCGCCGCGCGGCGCTTCCTGCCCAACCACGCGTTGATAAGCCGCCCGCACGTCCTGGGTGACGGCTTGCGTGTCCTCTTTCAAATTCCGAGGCGTAATCGCGATAAAGGCGATTTCCCAGTCCGCCGGGACCGGCTTGCCCACTTTCGGCACGAAGGCATGTGGCGCCCCGGGTGAATTATGAAAATGGCTGCCGCCCGTCACCGGAGTCAGCACGGGTTGCCCGTTGTCATCGAGGGAAAACCCGTCCGCCTCCCCGACCACATACATCGGGAATTGATCGGTTCTGCTCGCAGCATGAGCGTGCAACTCGACTTTCGGCAAAAACACCGCGGAGGTCAGCCGGCCATGCCGATTTCGGCCGTTGCGCCAGGGACCGGGTCCCGTCAGGTCCATCGGCGAGGGCAACCGGTATTCCTCCCGCCCCAGGACCTCCCGCAACGCTTCCTTGGGATTGAAGGCCCCTTCCCGGCCCGAGAACGTATCCCGAAGTTTGCTGAAATCAGCATAAACCGCCTTCATCCAGGCCAGTTCGTCCTCGGCAAGCTCATGGTCCAGTACTGGAATGCCCGGCGCGCCTGACATTTCGTTCCCCTATGCTTCCGGCCCCATCTCAGTGGCGGGTCCTGTTGCCGGAAGCCTAACCCCCCGCCGCCCGAGTGACCAGACCGGCGTCAGCTTATCACAATCCCCGCCTATCCGCTGGCGGCCACGGCATCGCTGGTCCGGATGCCGGCGGGCGTGATCCGCCCGATCGGGGTGGCCCGGATATCGATCAGACGGACGTTCTCCTGGTTGCAGGCGTCGAAAGACGGGACCGCCGACCTCAGGCGACCGGGTCCAGCACCACAACCGGAATTTCCCGGTCGCCAGCCTTTACCTGATAGTCGGCGTAAGGCGGCCACAATTCCAGCCCCTTCTCCCAAAGCTGGGCCCGTTCGGCGCCCGTCGCGGTGCGGGCCTTGGCGCGGAGTTTCTTGGTCCCGACCTGAACCTCCACCTCGGGGTTCGCCAGGATATTGCGGTACCAGCCGGGATGCTCAGGCGCCCCACCCTTCGAGGCAACCACGAAGTAGCTGTTGCCGGTCTCCCCATAGAACAGCGGGAAGATATACTTCTGACCGGATTTGCGTCCGGTCGTGGTCAGCAGCAGCGACGGCACCGTCATCTCTGGCCGGCCCGGCATCTTCATCCGATACATGTGGCCATCGGTGCCACCGCTGGCGAGGTAGCGGTTCGTGTGCTCCAGCATCCATCCCGGCAGGTTCGGTGCAAGCTTCGCGTCGGCCATCGCATGTCTCCTCATTTGATTAAGGAATTTCTACGCCCAGGCGGCTGCCTGCTCAAGCCAGGCATTAGCCCGGTTCGGGTTATGGATAAGGCAGCCGGCGGTCTGGCGGTTGCGCGCCGGTGCCGATAAACCCGACGCGCTTGCCCGGGAAACTGCCGGCGCCCCGGATGTTCGGCATGGTGTAATCGGCGGTTGCAGGCCGACATCAACACACTTAACCGGAGCAAAATTACGTTTGACAGCGCCACGGTCACGGGTGCAGGCTTCGTGCTGCAACTGCTATAGGAGGATGTAGATCCAGCATGACTCCACCTAGCATATTTGGAGTTGCCGACCCCTGTGGCATCGGCAACTAACCATCATAGTCCACATTACGCTCGGCTATAAGAGCCAGCGCGAAGCAGAGCTTCGCAACCAGACCCCCGTTAACGCAATGCCGTTCGGGGGTCTTCGCTTTCAGCCGGACCTGTGTGGCTTCCGGCCTGCGGTTGTCTTCAGCCGCCACCAATCCAGGAGGATATCATGAATAAGTCTGGCGGATTGCAGCATCGCCGCATCGGAGGCTTACGGCACGGTTGAAACATCGTGGCGGGTCGGCACAAACCAGACTACCAAGATGGCGTGGATGCGCGGGGGGGGGGAACACGTTACTTGCACGGTCTGTTCCTAACTTGCGGCAACACCCGCGTGGACGGACGCAGCTACACGGCCGATTCCAGACCTTGCCGAGAGAGTCGCTGGAATGGTTTCCCGAGTGCCTGTCGCGCGCGATCGACGGAGCGGACGCGCTGCTCGGGTCCGTGCCGCGGAAGGGGGATTTTGGGGAGCGTTATGCGCGGGAGGTTTTCTCCATTCGGCAGAAGGTGGTGCTGAACCGGCATCTGGACGGGTTAGGGTCACCAGGGATCCAGCACACACTCTCATTACCAAAGCCAGGATCTCCCCGCTCTACCCGAACCAGTCCGGCCACCGCTGTAGAACTCAAAATGACATGGCCGTTGATTGCAGTCAGCCCGATAAGGCTCTCACGCCTCTCCCCGGCAGCCCGCGGTAGCCGAACCAGAATCCGGCTTCACCCTCCCAACATAGCCTGCGCGCAAGCATCCAAAATCGAATCCGTATCCAGCCCATACTCCCGATACAAATCCGGAATGTCGCCGCTCTGCCCGAACCGGTCCGGCCCCAGCGGCACCACCCTCTGCCCACGCACCGACCCGAACCACGCATGCGTCGCCGGATGCCCATCCAGCACGCTCACAATCGCCGCATCCCGGGCCAGCGGCGCCAACAGCGTCTCGATCCACGACATCGCCGCGCGGTCCCCCGTCCTGCGTGCCCGCATCGCCGCCAGCCACCCGGCATGCAGCCGATCGGGAGAGGTCACCGCCAGCAGCCCGGCGCCCGGCTCCTCCTCCCGCAGCACGGCAAAAGCTTCCTCGGCCTCCGGCGCCACCGGGCCTTGATACGCCAACGCGATCCGCGCCCCCTGCGCCGGAGGCACCACCCAATGCGCCCCCGCGATCACCGCCGCCGGGTCCAACGCCCGCTCATGCTGCTGCAATCCGCGCGTGGACAGGCGCAGCCACACCGCCGACCCATCCGGCCGCTGCATGAAATCCAGCGCGTGCCGCATCAGAATGCCAAGTTCATCGACATGCGCCGGCTCAAACGACGCCAGCCGATCCGCCGCCATCCCGATCAGCGGGGTGTTCACCGACTGGTGCTGCCCGCCCTCGGGCGCCAGCGTCAGCCCCGACGGGGTCGATACCAACAAGAACCGAGCATCCTGGTAACAGGCATACAACAGCGCATCCAAGCCGCGGTTCACGAACGGATCGTAAACCGTGCCGATCGGCAGCACCCGCGCGCCTGACATCCCCGGCGCCAGCCCCGCCGCACCCAGCAGCAGGAACAGGTTCTGTTCGGCGATCCCCAGCTCGATATGCTGGCCCTTGGGCGACATGCCCCAGCGCTGCGCCGAGGCCAGCTTGGAATCCCGGAACACGTCGTTGCGGGTATGGCGGTCGAAAATCCCGCGCCGGTTCACCCACGGGCCTAAATTGGTCGAGACAGTCACGTCCGGCGAGGTCGTCATGATATGCGCGGCAAGGTCCTTCAGCTCCCCCTGCCCGCGCCCGATCTCCGCCAGGATATCACCGAAGCCGCCCTGGGTGGACATCTTGCGTCCCGCCGTCTTGGGCACCGGCAGCGTGGCCGGCACATGCACCGCCGGGGCTGACAGAAGCCGTCCCTCCGGGGTCAACTTGGTGCCGAACGGCACCTCCGCCAGGAAGGTTCGGATCTCCGCCTCCGACACATCCAGCCCCTCGAACAGGTCCCATTCGTGACCGGGGCGGATGCCCATGTCGTGGCGGAACTGTTCCATCTGCTCCTTGGACATCAGGCCGGAATGGTTGTCCTTGTGGCCGGCGAATGGCAGGCCCATGCCCTTGATGGTATAGGCGATGAAGCAGGTCGGCTGGTCGCCGTCGGCATCCGCGGTGCGCAGCGCCTCGATCACCGTTTCGATGTCATGGCCGCCCAGATTGGTCATCAGGGCACCCAGTTCGTCATCGGTCAGTTCGTCGATGATCGCCCTGGCGCTCGACCGCCCCAGATCGGACAGCAACGCCGCCCGCCATGCCGCGCCGCCCTGGAAGGTCAGCGCCGAATACAGGCTGTTGGGGCAGTCATCGATCCAGGCGCGCAGCGCCTCCCCGCCCTCACGCGCGAAGGCGGCTTCCAGTTTGCGGCCGTATTTGATGGTGACGCAGTTCCAGCCCATGTCGCGGAACAGGCCCTCGATCCGGCCGAACAGGCGGTCGGGCACGACCGAGTCCAGGCTTTGGCGGTTGTAGTCCACGATCCACCAGACGTTGCGGACGTCGTGCTTCCAGCCTTCCAGCAGGGCTTCGTAGATGTTGCCCTCGTCCAGTTCGGCGTCGCCGCAGATCGCGATGTGGCGGCCGGGCGGCAGGTCGGTGCGGCCGAGCCCATGCAGGCGGGTGTAGTCGGCCATCAGGGCGGAGAAGCTGGTCATCGCCACGCCCAGCCCGACGGAGCCGGTGGAGAAATCGACCTCGGCGCCGTCCTTGACGCGGGAGGGATAGGGCTGGATGCCACCGAACTGGCGCAGGCCTTCCATCTTCTCGCGGGTCTGGCGGCCGAACAGGTAGTTCAGTGCGTGGAACACGGGGCCGGCGTGCGGCTTCACCGCGATGCGGTCCTGCGGCCGAGCGACTTCCAGATAGAGGGCGGCCATGATGGAGATGCAGGAGGCGCAGGAGGCCTGATGGCCGCCGACCTTGAGGCCGTCGCGGTTGGGGCGGATGTGGTTGGCATTATGGATCATCCATGCCGACACCCACAGCAGCTTGCGCTCAAGCTGCTTCAGGATATGTACCCGGCGCGATTCAGGCGGCATCAGCGGCGTCATCGCTGTGATCGGTGCGTTCATTAGGGGCTCCTCCCGGCGGTGTCGGCCAGCTCGGTTTCTGCCACTGTTCCCGCAGCAAGTCACCCGGTTGGCGGGCAGCCGAACGTAAATCGCGGTAAGGACGGCGACGCCACCATGCGTTCGGTGTGGCTATGTTCGCGCAATGATGCGATTGGCAACATGGTCGTGATCGTCGCGGCGGCCGGGGTGTGGGAAACCGGAACCGCATGGCCCGATCTTGGCGTGGGCGGACTTTCGTGACGGCGGTCACACACATCCTGGCGTCGGAGTAACGCTGATGGCTCACCAGCACGAACACCACGACGGCGACGACCATGGTCACGCCCGGCATGATCACGATCATGGCGGATCGGGCCACGTTCACGCGCCCGCCAGTTTCGGCAAGGCCTTTGCGATCGGGATGGGCCTCAACGCGGCGTTCGTCGTCCTGGAAGCGGTGTTCGGCATCGCCAGCAATTCCGTCGCGCTTTTGGCGGATGCCGGTCACAACCTGTCCGATACCCTTGGGCTTGGCGTCGCATGGGCGGCGGTCATCCTGGCCAAGCGGCAGCCAACAGCCCGCTTCACCTACGGCCTGGGCGGAACGTCCATCCTCGCCGCCCTGTTCAATGCGGTTTTCCTGCTCGTCGTCGTGGGTGGCCTGTCGTGGGAAGCGATTCAGCGCTTCTCGGCGCCGGAGCCCGTCGCGGGCAGGACGGTGATGATCGTCGCCGGCTGCGGCATCGTTCTCAACGGCGTCTGCGCATGGCTGTTTGCGTCCGGCAGCAAAAACGACCTGAACGTCCGGGGCGCGTTCATGCACATGGCGGCTGACGCCCTTGTGTCTCTCGGCGTCGTCGTCGCGGGGTTCATCATACTGCTGACCGGCTGGCACTGGATCGACCCGGCCATGAGTCTGATCATCAACGCCGTGATTATCTGGGGAACGTGGGGCCTGCTGACGGGATCGGTTTCGATGTCCCTTAACGCCGTCCCGCCCGGTATCGAGACGGCGACCGTGGAAGCGTACCTCAAGGGCCTGCCGGGTGTGGCGGAGGTTCACGATCTGCACATCTGGCCGATGAGCACGACCGAGACGGCGCTGACGGTGCATCTGGTTCGCCCTTCGGGCCTGGACGACGATTTACTTGTGAGCGCCGCGCACGAACTGGAGCATCGCTTCAAAATCCAGCACGCGACCATTCAAATGGAGATCGGCACGCGCGACTGTAAGCTCGCCCCCGCTTCGGTCGTGTGAATACACGCTCCCGCTTTTGTCGTGTGAATACACGCTCCCGATTTTGTCGTGTGAATACACGCTCCCGCATTTGTCGTGTGAGCAAGCCGTCCCGGTCAGCGGGTCCCTGGTGACGATCTGTTCCCCAACGTCCGCCGCTGATA
The DNA here is from genome assembly GCA_003506895.1 of Acetobacteraceae bacterium. Lineage (GTDB taxonomy): Bacteria > Pseudomonadota > Alphaproteobacteria > Acetobacterales > Acetobacteraceae > Rhodopila. The sequence goes on from DNXO01000132.1 coordinate 66,177, forward strand.
AAACGACGCATGGACCAAATCGCCCGTGCCCTGGACATCGCCAAGTTCCGCGACCCATTCATCACCGCCAGGGGGGAGGCGCGCGCCTCCGTCGCGTTGCGGGCGCTGGAAACCCTGTGGTTCAACACCGGCACGCTCTGCAACCTGACCTGCCGCAACTGCTACATCGAATCCTCGCCCCGCAACGACCGGCTTGCCTACCTGACCGCCGCCGAGGTGGACACCTACCTGGATGAGATCGCCCGCGGCCGGCTGCCGACCACGCTGATCGGTTTCACGGGCGGGGAGCCGTTCATGAACCCCGACATCATCGCCATGCTCCGCTCGGTTTTCTCGCGCGGGCTGCGGGCGCTGGTGCTGACCAACGCGATGAATCCGCTGCGAAAAGTCCGGCCGGCGCTGCTCGCGCTATGCGAACAATACCCGGACCAACTGACCATCCGCGTGTCGGTCGATCACTACGACCCCGCGATCCATGAGCAGGAGCGTGGGCGCCGCACCTGGGCACCGACCCTGGATGGCCTGATCTGGCTCGCCCGCAATGGCTTCAGGCTGGACGTCGCCGGACGGCGCTTCACCGGCGCAACCGAAGCATCCCTTCGCGATGGGTTCGCCGCCTTGTTCGCCGCCCACGACATCCCTGTCGATGCCCACGACCCGGTTCGTCTGGTGCTGTTCCCCGAAATGGAACCGGAACGGGATGTGCCAGAGATCACCACCGCCTGCTGGAGCATCCTGCACAAATCCCCCAACGACGTGATGTGCGCCGCCGCCCGTATGGTGGTGAAGCGAAAGGACGCCCCTGCCCCCGTGGTGCTGGCCTGCACCCTTCTGGCCTACGATCCGCGCTTTGAGATGGGCACCACCTTGGCCGAGGCTTCGGCACCCGTTTCCCTCAACCACCCCTTCTGCGCCTCATTCTGCGTGCTCGGCGGCGCGTCCTGCAGCCGCTGATCCAGTTCGGCACTAAAGCGTTCGGCGCCGAGCGGATTAAGGTGACAGAACCGGTCGCCGAAGAAACGGTCTGGCCAATGTGGCATCAGGTCCGGATCGGCATGGAAGTGACTGTAGCGACGTTCATATGCCGTCAGATAGGCCGCGAAACCGGCAAGCACGGCGGGACGGACCTGTTCCCAGGTCGCATCGTTCACCGGCATGGCAATGAAGCGGATTTCGATACCGCGCCGGTCAAGCGCCGACAGCAGCCGGTCGAAATAATAGTCCAGGATCGGCAACGGCTGGAACGACGCCATATGGCCATCAACGGCAACCGCATCCGATCCCGCGTCGGTACCGAAGTAGTAATGCCCCCGCGCAGCCAGCGTCTGGTCCAGCGTTCGCTGGTTGCGCCCCCAGCGAGCCGCAACGCCACCATGCAGCACGCTGGAGAAATACAGCGCCGGGAAACGGACCCGATAAAGCCAGTCGCGCAGCGGCGGTGGAAGCCCCTCCGCCCCGCGCGCCTCGTACACCGAGGGATCGGCGGTCAGCCGTGACGCCAGCCGCAACGCCGCGATATCGGCGGGCGAGAGAAACCCATTACGGACGCTACGTTCCCAGAACAGATCAGGCCGGGTGAAGTGGTTCGGATCCAGCGAAACGATCACACGTTTCGGCGGGACCGGACATGCCAATGCCCGCTCCAGGGCGGCGAACGCCTCGATCGCGTCGCCGCCGCCAACCGCCAGATTGGTGGTTCGCACGCTCAACCGGATCGGCAGGATGCCGGCCGCTGCCCTGGAGTCACCCAGGATGATCATGTCCCCCAGGTCACAGCGATCCAGCATCCTCTCCTTGGCCACCCAGGACGGGTATTCGCGGTCCATGAACGCCATCGGCATCGCCGCGACCCACAGCCAGGCCGCCGCGAAACTGACCAGAGCCGCCGACGCCAGCGTGACCAGGTAGCGCATCAGAAGCGGAAATACAGGAATTCGCCAGTGCCCCCGGCCCCGAGCAGCCCTAGGGTCGCGGCGCATCCCATCGCCAAGGCGTGTGCCGGCGTCGGCCTCCAGGCGAACCGGGCTGATGGGCCAGCCAGCATGAACTGCCGGGTCGAGGGCGCGAACCACACGAGCCCATAAAGGCTCACCAGCCAGGCGATATCGGCGGCGCCGTGGATGTCGGGGCGCAACGAACCGGGGCCGTGAAAGCCCGCCATGGCCGACAGCATCGCTCCGGCATTTGCTAACGTGTCAGACCGAAAGATAACCCCGGCGGTCAGCACGCACACATATGTCAGCGCGACGGCCGCGATGTTTGGCAGGGCCGGTGCGCGGACCAGCCGCCATGCATGGTTGATCAGTAAAAAACCCGAATGCAGCAGCGCGAACACGACAAAGGGCCAGGTGGCACCATGCCACAGGCCGACCAGGACCATCGTCACGATGATCGGCAGCGCGATCATGCCGGTGAAGCCGTTCGGCGTCCGCTGCGCCGCCGCGTCGATCGACAGGCCCCACGTCCGCCGCCAACGCAGGATCGCCAGGGTCAGCGGCGCGTGAACATTACTGACCAGGAACCGGGTCAGCGACATGTGCCAACGCTGCCAGTATCCGATGACAGACGACGCTCTATAGGGTTGGTCGAAATTGTCGGGAAACCTCAGCCCAACCATCCAGGCGAGGCCGATCGCCATGTCAGTGTAGCCGGAGAAATCGAAGTAAAGCATCAACGAGTATGAGGCCGCGGCCTGCCAGGCCGGAAACAGCGCCAGGTGGGCGGGATCACCGAAGCCAGCCGCGACAACGACCGACAGCGGATCGGCGAGCAACGTCTTCTTCAGCAGCCCAATCACGAAAAAGCCGCTGCCAACGGACAGTGTATCGACGTTTAAGCGCCAACCATTCGCGCGGGCAAACTGGGGCAGCATTTCACCAGGATTCAGAATCGGTCCAGCCAGCAGCGCGGGAAAAAACGCGGCGAACAGGGCGTAGTCCAGCGCGCGCGGCGGCTTGGTTTCGCCGTCCGCGTGGTAAAGCAGGCAACCGATCTGGGTAAAGGTGAAAAAGCTCAAACCCAGCGGGGCGTGCGGTTGCAGATATTTGAACCAACCAAGCGCAGCGAGGTTGAGTGCCAGACCCACCATGGTCCAGCCCCTCGCGCTGGAAGAGCCGTGGACAATGTGCAGCAGGAAGAAATTGCCGGCGACGGACAGGATCAGCAGCGGCAGGAAAGTCGGCGCGCCGACAGCGTAGAACGCCAATGAAGCGGCGATCAGCCATGACTTCGCCCAGACCGGCCCGAAACGGCTGAACAACGCGAAACCAGCCAATACGACTGGCAGGAAGCCGAGCAGGAACGGAAATCCGCTGAAACTCACCGGCATCAGGCCGCGGCGAGCGCCTGCTTCGTTACGATCATCCCCGCGAGGTCGCCGACCGTGGTCAGCCGGTCGATCTCCGTGAGGTCGAACTGGATACCGAACCGACACTCGGCCTCGACCACAACGGTGACGAGATCCATCGAGTCCCAGTCGGCCAGATCTTCGAAACGCGTCTGCGGCGTGGGGTCAAGGTCACTATCGCGCAGCAATTCGCGCAGAATGGCGGTAATCTCGGTCAGGGGCGTGGGCACGGAATACTCCCTCGCATTCGGTCAGCGAATGGAGGGAACTTTACCGGCGATAAACTAACGAAGGGTTAACAGGCGGGAGGCTTTTTAGCGCACCGGATCGCGCCCGGCGTTTCGTCCTAGGCGTGCCCGGCAACCCCGGACAGCAGCAGCGGATCGACCCGCAGCTTCGCGAACGCCCGCCGCCATTTGGTGTCATGTTCAGTATCGAACAGCAGCGTCTCGTCCGGCGGAACGGAGAGCCACGCGTTCTGCTGGATCTCCTGGTCGAGTTGCCCGGGGCCCCAGCCAGCATAGCCGAGTGCCAGGACGCATTCGCGCGGTCCGCCACCCTCGGCGATCACCTTCAGCACGTCCAGGCTGGCGGTCAGCGCCGTCTCGCCGGTTACGCGAAGACTGCCCTCGCCCGTCCAGTCGCTGGTGTGCAGCACGAAGCCGCGGGCATTCTCGACCGGGCCGCCGGCATAAAGCTTGATCTCCCTGGCGGGCGGGACCGGTTCGACGTTCAGTTGTTTCAGCAGGTCGTCGAAGGTCGGTTTGACGATCGGCCGGTTCAGCACCAGCCCCATCGCGCCTTCCGGTGTGTGGGCGCACAAATAGATCACGCTCTGCTGGAAGCGTGGATCCGCCATCGACGGCATGGCGATCAGCAACTGGCCGGTCAAAAACCCTTCCGGCGTTGGGGCATCGGTATCGATCTGGAACGTGGCCATTGTGCGAATTTGGGCTTAACCCCCGCCCTGTGCAAGCGGTTCGGTGCCGGTTTGTGCGGGAACGTTTGCGTTGCTACCCTGGCGGGCGAAACGTCAGAGGAAACACCGATGCCGAATGCGGCCGAATCCCCCCTTGCGACCTATATCGCGCATCTGAAGCGCGGCGAGTTGGGCTACCAGTTCAGTCCCTCGTTGGGTCACGCCGTGTTCTATCCGCGGGTAATCGCGCCGAAAACCGGCGCGGCGGACCTGGAATGGCGGGTCAGCAATGGTCTCGGGACCGTGCATGCCACCACCGTGGTGCATGCTCAGGGCGGCGCGACCCACAATGTCTGCCTGGTCGATGTGGACGAAGGTTTCCGGATGATGAGCCGGGTCGAGGACATCGAGCCCACCCGGGTGACGATCGGCATGCGCGTCAAATTCCGCGTCCACACGCCAGAGGGCGACGAAGACCCCTATCCTGTATTCACCCCGGTGGAGAACGGCCAATGACCGGCGTGACCCGCGGCAGCGTCGCCATCGTCGGCGCCGCCGAATCCGATATCGGCGCCGTCGCCGCGCTGATGAGCCCAATCGACCTGATGGCACAGGGCATCCACCGCGCGCTGGAAGACGCCGGCTTGACCCTGAAAGACGTGGACGGCCTGTTCTGCGCCACCACCCAGGCCAGGACATCGGCGATGTCGCTCGTCGAGTATCTCGGCCTGCCCAACGCCTATACCGACAGCACGATCGTCGGCGGTTCGTCGTTCGAGGTCCACGTCGCCCACGCCCATGCAGCGCTGGAGGCCGGCCTCTGCACCGTCGCCGTCGTCGCCTACGGCAGCACCCAACGCACCGTTGGCCGCCGAGCCTCCAGCGCGCGCGAGTTCAATCCGTATGAAACGCCGTACAAGCCGTTCCTGCCGGCAACCGCCTATGCGATGGCGGCGAACCGGCACATGCACGAATACGGCACCACCCGCGAGCAAATGGCCGCCGTCGCGGTCGCCGCCCGTGAGTGGGCGCTGCTGAACCCGGCGGCGTGGGAGAAGAAGCCGCTGACCATCGCCGATGTGCTGAATGCGCGTCCGATCAGCGATCCATTCACGGTTCGCGACATCTGTCTGGTGACCGACGGCGGCGGAGCGATCGTGCTGGTGAAGGCCGACCGCGCGCGGGCACTGAAGCACGCGCCGGTTTATGTGCTGGGAAGTGGACAGTCGATCACGCACGCCTCGATCACCTCGATGCCGACGCTGACGCATACTGGGGCGATCGAGTCCGGTGCCCAGGCGTACCGCGCCGCCGGCCTGAAACCGGCCGATGTGAAAGTGCTGGCGCTGTATGACGCGTTCACGATCAACACCATCCTGTTCCTGGAAGATCTCGGCTTCTGCCCCAAGGGCGAAGGCGGCCGGTTCGTCGAGGGCGGGCGGATCGCTCCAAAAGGCACGCTGGCGGTCAACACCAACGGCGGTGGTCTGTCGTATTGCCATCCCGGAATGTATGGCCTGTTCCTGCTGATCGAAGCAGTTCGGCAGGTGCGGGGCGAATGTGGCCAGCGGCAGGTCGCCGGGGCCGATGTCGCCTTGGTTCACGGCAATGGCGGCGTGCTGTCCGCTCAGGCGACGACAATCCTGGGTGGACCAGCGACGGTCTGAAGGTTCTTTACCCGTTCGGCGAGGGCAAAGCCGGCTCCTCGCCGAACGGGCGGTTAATCACTGACAGCGCTTCGGTCGCCGCGAACAGGCGGTTGCGGCGGTAGCCGGTGCGCTCGTTCAGGATGCCAGCCTCAATCAGTTGGGCGATCGCTTGGTTGGCCTGCGGCGTACTGACATCCAGGAGCGAGGCAAGCCGAGCGGTGGTCAGCACCGGATAGTGCGGCAGAACATCCAGCGCCCGCAGCGCCGCCGATCCGGATCGGAATCTGCGGCGGGACAGCCAGATCGTGTGCAGGTCGCGCAGCGCCACGCGGGTCGCCAGCAGTTCGGCGACCGTGGCCGTGATCGCTTCCGCGACGAAGCCGATGATCTCGTGCCAGAGGTGCCGCTGCTGCGCCGCCTTCAACGCCGCGTAATAAGCGGTGCGATTGGCTTCGATATAGGGCGACAGATACAGCGGGGCATGCCCCTGCGCCGCCATCATCAAGGGCAGCAGAAGCCGTCCAACGCGGCCATTGCCGTCCGAGAACGGATGCACCGCTTCGAAATGCGCGTGGGCAACCGCCATGCGGGTGATGACGTTCGGGGGATACAACTCGTCGGCGTCGCCGCGCATGTAGGCAATGTTGTCCGACAGGCACCGGGCGATGTCTTCGGGCGGCGTCGGGTTATAGGTCGAGTAAGCGATGTCCCCATGGCCGCCGATCCAGACGACCTTTTCGCGCAGAGCCCCCGGCGTGTCGCGATAGTCCGGATCCGCCCGGGTTACCGACCGATGGAGGTCACGAACCAGCGCCTCGGTGAAAACGCCCGGCCCCAGGGCCATCGCGCGCGGCACCACGGTGTCGAGGCAAAGCGCGTAATCCTTCACCTGGTCGGCGGCATACTGGCCCTTGGTATCGCCAGTTTCCTCCACCAGCAGCAGTTCGTCCAGCGTGCTGTTCGTCCCCTCGATCGCGGAACTGCTCAGCGCTTCCTGGCGCATGATAATGCGGCTGACGAGCCATGGGTCGCCGAGTTCGGAAGCGATGGTTTCAAGCCGGGTCAGGGCTGCGTTCGCCGCGGCACATTCGCGGGCCACCGGCATCACCGACGGATGCGCCGCCGGAGGCGGTGATGGCACGACGCCATAATGGTTCGCGAACGGCGGCGGGAGCCGCTTGAGCGCCATTCTGACGTTGTGGGACAAGCCGGCGCGGTTCACCAAAACCCTCATTAAACGGTGGTTCTGAGACTTATAATTAGGGTTTTACGGAAAATCCATATTATAATGAAGAGTTGGCGGCCGTAAGAAGGGTTGCGGCGGCGGCCTGCACGCAATGCTCGAATACCGACAGGTCGTTCCAACGGTCCTGATCGTCGCGAACCAGCGTCCCGCCCGAACCAAAAATGCCGCCCTCGATCATCAGGTTGTCGAACAGCCCGAACTGTTCCACCATCAGCCCATCGGAATCCCACCATGACCCGTCCGGCGCCTGCCGGCCACCAGCCAGAAACGACAGGGTGCGGTCAAGGAACGGCGCGGCGACGGTGGCATAGCCGAAAAGCTTCAGCCCCAGGCCGCGCGCGAAGCCAACCTCATAAACCGTGCCGACATCGGCGCTGGGGCCGCGGAACGGCGTGAGGTTGGCGAGGATCGCCTCGCAGCTTCGGATGTGCGCCTCATTACGAAGCGCGATGCGGCGCCATTCCGGCAGCAGCGCCCATTCGGGCGGTTCATCCGCCAGGGGATCCAGCGGCGAGACGCCGGTCAGGTGAAAGCCGGCGCAGATCGCCTTCTTCCGCTCCATCCATGCGATGGGGTCGGGCAGGAAGACGTCTGGACCGGCGAGGTAAACCCTTGGCATGCCGCCATCATAGCGGCTTTGCCGATTCGGTCAGCCTTCCAGCGCGGCCACGCCGGGCAAGGTCTTGCCTTCCAGCCACTCCAGGAACGCACCACCGGCCGAGGACACATAACTGAGCTTGTCGATCACACCGGCGTGACGCAGCGCGGACACCGTGTCGCCGCCGCCAGCGACACTGCGCAATCCGGCCTTCTGGGTGGCGTCAGCCACGGCATGTGCCAGCGCCACGGTGGACGCATCGAACGGCGGCGTTTCGAAGGCGCCCAGCGGGCCGTTCCACACCAGCGTCTTCAGCGACGGAAGCTGGGCGATCAGCGCGCCGACCGAGGCCGGCCCGACGTCCAGGATCATCGTATCCGCGGGAACGGCGTTCACCGAGACGGTTTCGGTCGGCGGGTTCGCCTTGAACTCCCGCGCCACCACGGCATCTGTCGGCAGCACAATCTGGCAGCCGGCGGCTTTCGCCTTGGCCAGGATGTCCAGCGCCGTGGGGTGCATTTCGGCTTCCTGCAAGGACTTGCCGACACCAACGCCTTGCGCGGCCAGGAAGGTGTTCGCCATCGCGCCGCCGATCACCAGCACATCGACCTTGCCCACCAAATTGCCGAGGAGCTCCAGCTTGGTGGACACTTTCGACCCGCCGACGATCGCCGCGACCGGACGAACCGGGTTACCGAGCGCGGCGTCCAGCGCTTCAAGTTCGGCTTGCATCAGGCGGCCGGCGAAGGACGGCAGCAGATGCGCCACCCCTTCCGTGCTGGCATGGGCGCGATGGGCGGCGGAGAACGCGTCGTTGACGAAAATATCCGCCAGTTTAGCCAGAGCGGCGGCAAAGGCGGGGTCGTTCTTTTCCTCGCCTGCGTGGAAGCGGGTGTTTTCCAATACCAGGACGTCGCCGGGGGACAGCAGTTCGACAGCCTGTTCGGCGGCGACGCCGATGCAATCCTCCACGAAGCGGACATGCTTGCCCAGCACCTCACCCAACGCCGCGGCCATGGGTGCGAGCGACATCTCCGGCACCCGCTTGCCCTTAGGGCGGTCGAAATGGCTGCAAACGATGACCTTGGCGCCCTTTGCCGACAGTTCCTGGATCGTGGGGGAAAGACGCTCGATGCGGGTGATGTCGGAAATCTTGCCGTCGCGCACCGGAACATTCAGGTCGGCGCGCAGCAGGACGCGCTTGCCGGCGACGTCCAGGTTGTCGAGTGTGCGGAAAGGCATGTCTTGGTCCTCGATCTTGGGTGGCGCCTTTTACAGGGTGACGAACGCGGGCGCTATCCGGGGCGCTGTCGATCCGCTGGGTGTGGCCGCCCGGCGCATGGGAAGACTGCTTTCGCGCCTTTCGGCTCTCGTGTTAGATTTGCCACGCCGCGGAGGATGACATGTCGGCGGTGCGGATCAACGATCCGGTCCTCGTTCGCTTTCGTCAGGCGGTTGGCGAGGCATATGGCAGCAAACTTGAACGTGTGACGCTATTCGGTTCACGCGCGAAGCGACGAGAAGATTTGAGCGACGCGCGCCAGATCGCCGAGATCAAGCACGCCAAAGTAGCCGCGCGGTCTGCCTGTTATGCCGCCTTTCACGCCGCAGAGGCCCTTATCTTTGAGAGAACCGGCAAAGCCGTAAAGACTCATCGAGGTGTGCGGATCGAGTTTGCGCGTCTGACGAAAGATGACCACGCACGTCCGAAGCTGTGGCCGGATTTCTGGCGCAACCCTATCCATACAAAGAGCTCAGCGACGACGGTACCGATCCCGGTAAGACGATAAGCATTGCCTACGCTGACGCAGCGATCGCTTCGGCCGGGGATTTTGTTCGATGGGTTGAACTCGCCTTGGCCTGACCGAATGGCAAGGCGAAAGACGGGCCATCCATCCGGACAGCCCGTCAAGCAAATCGCCGGTTAGAGCGAGCCGAACAGCGCAGCCGTATCCGACATACGATTGGAGAAGCCCCACTCGTTGTCATACCAGCCCATCACGCGCGCCATCGCCCCATCGACCACCGCCGTCTGGGTGGAGTCGAACGTGCACGAAGCCGGGTTGTGGTTGAAGTCGATGCTGACCAGCGGCGCCTTGTTGTAATCCAGGATCCCGGCCAGTTCGCCCTTCGCGGCGTCCTGCATCGCGGCGTTGATCTCTTCCTTGGTGGCCTGCTTCGACAGGTTCACATCCAACGACACCAGCGACACGTTCGGCGTCGGGATACGGATCGCCGTGCCGTCCAGCTTGCCCTTCAGCTCCGGCAGCACCAGGCCAACCGCCTTCGCCGCGCCGGTCGAGGTCGGGATCGCCGACACCGCCGCCGCGCGGGCGCGATGCAGGTCCTTGTGCAGCGTGTCCACGGTGTTCTGGTCGCCGGTGTAGGCGTGGATGGTCACCATGTAGCCACGCAGGATGCCGAACTTCTCGTGCAGCACCTTCGCCATCGGCGCCAGGCAGTTCGTGGTGCACGACGCGTTAGAGATCACCGTCATGTCCTTGGTGATCGTCTTGTGGTTCACGCCGTAAACGATCGTCGCATCGACCTCATCGGCCGGGGCGGAGATCAGAACCTTGCGCGCGCCGGCCGTCAGCAGCGCCGAGGCCTTGGACTTGCTGGCGAAAATGCCGGTGCATTCCAGCGCCACATCGACACCCTGATACGGCACCTTGGTCGGGTCGCGTTCGGCCGAAACCTTCAGCGGGCCGTACACCTTGCCGTTGTGGCGGATGGTGATGGTATCGCCGGACACCTCGATCTGGCCAGGGAAGCGGCCATGAACGCTGTCGTATGCGAACAAATGAGCGTTCGCCTCGACGCTGCCCAGGTCGTTGATGGCAACGGGGACAACGTCATCCCGGCCGCTCTCGACAATGGCGCGCAACACCAGGCGCCCAATCCGTCCAAAACCATTGATCGCGACCTTAACGGCCATGACTTGCTTCCTTTCCGCTACTAACCGGTATCATTCACCCTCCGTTTAACGCCACAGTCGTTGAGATAAATCAACGGTGGCGCGGTGCGGATTACGCGAGATTGACGTGGGTTCTATCCAAGGCGGCGGGTTACCGCCGCTACCACCGCCTCGGGCGTGATCCCGAAATACGTGTACAGGTCCTCGTAATTCGCCGACGCGCCAAACCCCGTCATGCCGATAAACGTCCCGTCCGGACCCAGCCACTGCTCCCACCCGAAGCCGCCGGCCGCCTCGATCCCGACTCGCGGCGCGCCGCCCAGCACCTGGGCTCGGTAGGCTTCCTCCTGCTGGGCGAACAGTTCCCAGCAGGGCAGCGACACCACGGCCACCGCGATATTGTCGCCGGCCAGCTTTTCCCTGGCGGCCATGGCGATCGGCACCTCGGAGCCGGTGGCGATGATCGTGGCCTGACGCGGACCGTCGGCCTCCGCCAGCACATACCCGCCCCGCGCGCTGCGATTCTCGGAGCTATCGGTGCGGCATGCCGGCAGCGCCTGTCGCGACAGTACCAGCAGACTCGGGCCGTCCGTCCGCCGGACCGCCAGTTCCCAGCATTCCGCCGTTTCCATCGTATCGGCGGGACGGAATACATGCAGATTGGGCATGGCGCGCAGGCTGGCCAGGTGCTCGACCGGCTGGTGGGTGGGACCATCCTCGCCCAGGCCGATGGAGTCATGGGTCAGCACATAGATCACCCTCTGGCGCATGATCGCGGACATCCGCAACGCCGGGCGCAGGTAGTCACTGAACACGAAAAAGGTGCCGATGTAGGGGATGATCCCGCCATGCAGCGCCATGCCGTTGGCCGCCGCGGCCATGCCATGTTCGCGGATGCCGAAATGGATATAGCGGCCACCGTAGTTGCCCGCGGAGATCGGGCCCATGCCCTTGACCAGCGTCAGGTTGGAGCCCGTGAGGTCCGCCGATCCACCGATCAACTCCGGCGTCGCCGGAACCAACGCCTCCAGACACCGTTGGCTCGATGCCCGGCTGGCGAGCTTCGGCCGGTCATCGCCGATCTGTAGCTTCAGTTCGGTCACGACCTCGTGCCAGTTGTCCGGCAGGCGTCCGGCCATCACCCGTTCGAACTCGGCGCGCTGATTATGGCGGGCGAGGCGCTTCAACCACGAGCGGCGCGCAGCGGCGCCGCGCCCGCCAACGGCCTGCCAACGCTCTTTCAGGTCTTCAGGCACAGTGAATGGCGGTTCGTGCCAGCCCATCAGTTTCTTCGCGCCCACGGCCTCGTTCGGCCCCAAGGGCGCGCCGTGAACGGCGTTGGTGCCAGCCTTGGTCGGCGCCCCCAGCCCGATGATGGTCCGGCACGCGATCAGCGTGGGCTTCTTGGAGCGCACCGCGAACGACAAAGCCCCGTTGATCTGCGCCGGATCATGGCCGTCAACCCGCTTCGTCGCCCAGCCATAAGCGGCAAACCGCTTGAGCACGTCGCCGGAATACGACAGCGCCGTATCGCCGTCGATCGAGACGTGATTGTCGTCATACATGACCACCAGCTTCGACAACGCCAGATGGCCGGCCAACGCCGCCGCCTCGTGGCTGATACCTTCCATCAGGTCGCCGTCCGAACAGATCACCCAGGTTCGGTGATCGACCAGTGACTTGCCAAAACGGGCGGCCATGTTGCGTTCGGCGATGGCCATACCGACAGCGGTGGCGAGGCCCTGCCCCAGCGGGCCGGTCGTGGTCTCGATCGCGGGGTGCTCGCCGAATTCCGGATGTCCGGCGGCCGGCGAGTGCAACTGACGGAAATCGCGGATGTCGTCGATCGACATCCCCTCGTGCCCGGTCAGATGGATCAGCGCATACAGCAACATGGAGCCATGACCGGCGGACAGCACGAACCGGTCGCGGTCGGGCCAATGCGGGTCGGCGGCATCGAACTTATGGAACCGGGTCCACAGTGCCGTGGCGACGTCTGCCATGCCCATCGGCAGGCCGGGGTGCCCCGACTTCGATTGTTCCGTGGCATCGATCGCCAGTGCGCGGATCGCGTCGGCCATACGGCGCGCGAGCGTCATGGGACGCGCCAGGATTTCAGCCTGACGGGCCAGGGCGGGATTATCGGACGACAACTCGGCGACAGCGGCCATGTAGACTCCTTGGACCGGCGCTATAAGCGGCGGGGGGTATGGCGACAACCCCAGATGGATATATGAGGGCGTGCGGCAGGACCGGCGCTGCGCTGGGTGGGTTGCCCAGGCGGGGTCACCCTGGGCGCCACACCGCCAGGGGGCTTATCGTTCGCGACCTCGGCCTTAAATGGATCCAGATGCGCCCCCTCGCCGTCCCCGGGTGTCCGTCGCCATCGAACTGTGCCGAACCCTGGGATGGCTTGCGGAAAGCGTCTATCGCGAAGCCGCAATGGGGGCGCCGCTCACAATTTCCCGCTGCCGGCCGGGCGTAACGGCTCCGAGTTCGCCTGGGTGATGCAACAGGCGGTGGTGCCGATCATCGAGACCCGCTGGCCAAACTGTCCTTGTCCAACAACGTCCATCGTTCGGCGGCGCAAGCGCTGATGGACCGCACGCGGTGTCTGGTCGTATTGGGCGGCGGCGGCTACAATCCCTGGACTGTCGGCCGCTGCTGGGCCTTGATCTGGGGCACCTTGAACAACCACGCCATCCCTGAAACCCTGCCGCCGGAGGCCGAGGCCGGGCTGCGGGTCCTAAGCCTGGACCGGGCGATCGGGCGCGATCCGCCGGGGCATTGGTTTACCACCCTGCTCGACCAGCCCCGCCCGGGCCCGGTACGCGACGAAATCCGGCAACTCACCAAGGAAGTCCTGTCTCGATGAAACGGCGTTATCTGCTGGCGTTCGCTGCCCTGCTGCCCTTCCCGGCCTTGGCCCAGGCGCCCGAACCAACCGGCCCTCAGCCGGAATTGCCCAGGGAAAAGCTCGTGATCGTCGGTCACGGCGGGTCGGAACACGTCTTCAACGTAGAAATGGCCGTAAAGCCGGAGCAGCAGGTCACCGGCGAGATGTTCCGCACCAGCGTGCCGGAAGATGGCGGCATGCTGTTCGACTGGGGCTTCCCCCGCGAGTCGCAGATGTGGATGCGCAACACGCTGGTGTCACTGGACATGGTGTTCATCAACGCCGACGGCACGATCCGCTCCATCGCCGAGAACACCACGCCGCGCAGTCTGGCCGTGATCGAAAGCCGGGGCCCGGTGCGCGCAACGCTGGAACTGGCGGCGGGCACGACGGCGAAGCTGGATATCCGGGTGGGCGACACGGTTAAGCAGAAGCTTTTCGGCAACGCGCCGTAGCGCGTCGATGGGTGACGTAGGGGTTCTGCACCGAATCCCGTCACCACCCACGATTGCTCCTTGCATCGGAACGCCGCCGCCCATAGGGTCCGGCCGATTGTCGGGGTGTGGCGCAGCCTGGTAGCGCGCCTGTTTTGGGTACAGGAGGTCGTGGGTTCGAGTCCCGCCGCCCCGACCACTGAATCGGAGAGACTTCCATGCGTGCCCGCATTTTCCAGCCACCAAAGACCGCGATGCAGTCCGGTTGGGCCAAGACCCATGTTTGGGTGGTGGAATTCGTGAATGCCCACGCCCGCACGGCCGACCCGCTGATGGGCTGGACCGGCGGCGGCGACACCCAGACCCAGGTGAAGCTGACGTTCGACACGCAGGAAGAAGCGATTGCCTATGCCCAGCGCAATGGCATCGAATACGACCTGGAAATCCCGCAGGCCCGTCGCGTGAAGCCCAAGGCCTACGCCGATAACTTCAAGTACGGCCGCGTCGAAAACTGGACGCATTGATCGGCCTGTCCTGATGGCCGTCTATACCGACGTTACAGATGAGGCACTGGCGGCCTTCCTGAGCGACTACGACATCGGCACGATGGTGGCGTTTCGCGGCATCGCCGAGGGCGTTGAGAACTCCAACTTCTCGCTGCGCACCACCGGTGGCGACTTCATCCTGACGCTGTATGAAAAGCGCGTCGATCCCAACGATCTGCCCTGGTTCCTGGGCCTGATGGAGCATCTGGCGCAGCGCGGCCTGGTGTGCCCGCAGCCGGTGCGCGGGCGTGATGGATCGGCGTTGCGGCATCTGTCCGGCAAACATGCGGCCATCACCACCTTCCTTCCTGGCGTTTGGCCGCGCCGGGTCAGGCAGTCGCACTGCGGTCCGGTCGGCGTCGCCCTGGCACGACTGCATCTGGCAGGTGCCGACTACACCCCGACTCGCGCCAACGCGCTCGGGCCGGCGAGTTGGATGCCCTTGCTGGATAAGTGCCGGACCCAGGCGGATGCGGTGCAGCCCGGGCTGGTCAGGCAACTCGATGACGCGCTGACCTCGATCCTGGCGCGCTGGCCCACCGGTCTGCCGACCGGCCATATCCATGCCGACCTGTTTCCCGACAACGTGTTCTTCCTGGAAGATACCCTTTCCGGCCTGATCGACTTCTATTTCGCCTCGACCGACCTGCTGGCCTACGACATCGCGATCTGCCTGAACGCATGGTGTTTTGAGGCCGACTTCTCGTTCAATGTGACGAAAAGCCGAGCTTTGCTGGCGGGGTATCAGTCGGCGCGGGTGTTGTCGGTGGAGGAACAGGCGGCATTGCCGGTGCTGTGCCAAGGAGCCGCGGTCCGCTTTCTGCTCACCCGGCTTTATGACTGGTTGAACACACCCGCGGGCGCGCTGGTGACCCGAAAGGATCCGCTGGAATACCTCCGCCGGTTGCGTTTCCACATGTCTGCCACCGATGGACGCGCCTATGGCCTATAACGATATCGTCGTCTCGCTGCCGCCTGATCCCGACAAGGTTGTGAATGTGTGGACCGATGGCGGTTGCAAGCCGAACCCCGGCCCTGGCGGCTGGGCGGCGATCCTGACCTTCCGCGACGTGGTCAAGGAATTGACGGGCGCCGAGGCGGAGACGACCAACAACCGCATGGAAATGACCGCGGCGGCCGAGGCGCTGGAGTCGCTGAAGCGCCCGTGTCATGTGGTGATCCATACCGACAGCCAATACCTGAAGAATGGCGTCACCCGCTGGATCACCGGATGGGTTCGCAAGAACTGGCGCAGCGCCACGGGTGACGCGGTGGCGAACATCGATCTGTGGAAGCGCATCCTGGCCGCCCAGGCGATCCACCGCGTGGAATGGGAATGGGTCCGCGGCCATGACGGCAACGACATGAACGAACGTGCCGACCGACTGGCCACCGAGGCTCGGCGAGCGGCGTTTGGCGGCGATCGTGCCGGGTAGGGCAAAGAACGAGCGACGTTAGGCCGTTAGGGCGCCGACCGCCATTTGGCGGACCATAGTAACCTTGACGCCAGTTGGCGGCATCCCTATCTCGATCCCAACAGCCAAGGATTCTTTCGAATGGTTGCACTCGCAGCCCCGATGGAAGCCGGCCCCGTCCCGCAAGAGGCCGACATCACCCAACAGGAAGCCGCCGCCATGCTGCGCGCCGTCCTGACCCTGTTCGACCGCTGGCAGCTCACCGCCCCGCAGGCGCGCCGCCTTCTTGGCGAACCGTCAGAGCGAACCTTCCAGCGCTGGCGCAAAGGCGAGATCTCCACCCTGCCCCGCGACACGGTCTTCCGGCTCGGCACGCTCCTCGGCATCCATAAAGCGTTGCGTTACATGTTCAGCCAACCCGAACGCGGCTACGCCTGGATCCGCAAACCCAACGAGGCATTCGGCGGACACAGTGCGCTGGACAGGATGCTGCAAGGCGCGCCGACCAATCTTGCCGCGGTGCGGGCCTATCTGGATGCGGAGCGTGGCGGCTGGTGACGGTGGATTTGCGGCCGCTTCGCTGGGACCGGTCGCACCGGATCATCCGCACCATCTATCCCCCCGTCGATCTGTTCGAGGACATCGCCGATCCCGCCGACTGGGACATGTTGGTTTCAGCCGAAGCCAAGACCAATCCGCGCGTTCTCGACGCCGTGGGCAACCTCGGCCTGGTTCCGGCGGCGCGGCGGGTCAACGGCCCGACCGCGTCTCTGGTGATGGGGGCATTCACTCACCCGTCTCCGGATCGCGCCGGGCGGTTTTCGGATGGCAGCTACGGCGTCTGGTATTGCGGCGACCGGTTTGAGGTCGCGCTGGCCGAAACCGCCCATCATTTCGAGCGGTTCATGCGTGCGACCGCCGAACCACCGGGCGAGGCGGACTACCGTGAATTGATCGCCACCGTGCATGGTGATGTCGCCGACGGTTCCAGCCCTGACCTGCTGGCGCCCGATAACTGGACCGCCGGACAGACCTTCGGTCGCCTCGTGCGACAACAGGCCGGCGACGGGGTGGTTTATCCGAGTGTCCGCCATCCGGCCGGAAACGCCCTGGCGTTGTTCTGGCCCAACCTCGTTGGACTGCCGGTCATACAGGCCAGACAGTTTCGCTATGGCTGGGATGGCCGGCACATGCATCGCTACCTTGTCCACGGCGCTCGATCATGGATCCCGTTCCCATAACTGCTTACGGGAAACCCAGCGCCTGGCTCCGCTGCCACCGGCACACTTGACTTCGCGCTACATCCGGAAGCTGTGTTACGGTTGCGATACCGTTCACGTCCGGAGGAGTTTCCATGCGCCTGCTGAAATACCTGTCCGCCGCGTTGCTTGCGATTGGCCTGTCCGTCACCGCCATTCCGTCGTCCTGGGCCACCCCGACCGAGGCACCGTTCACCCAACAGGCGTTCGATGCCTCGCAGAAGCAAGGCAAGCCGATCCTGGTGCATGTCAACGCACCCTGGTGCCCATTCTGTGCCAAGCAGCGCCCGATCATCGCGCAGTTGGTCACCGAACCGAAATTCAAGGATCTGGTTGTCTATACGGTTGATTTCGATACCCAGAAGGAACAGCTCAAGGAATTCGGCGTGCAGAAGCAAAGCACGCTGATCGTGTTCAAGGGGTCGGCGGAGAAGGCCCGTTCAACCGGCGAAACCGATCCGGCAAAGATCGAGAGCATGGTCGCCCAGTCGGTCCAGTAAATGTCCCTCCCGGCAGGAAGCATTGTTTTCGGCTTCCTGGCCGGGACGCTTTCAATCCTGTCGCCATGCGTTTTGCCCCTGCTGCCGTTGGTGCTGGGGCCGGCAATGGCGCAAAGCCGCCTCGGGCTTCCCGCGCTGGCCGCGGGTCTGGTCGTTTCGTTCGTCGGGATCGGTTTGTTTGTCGCCACGATCGGGTTTTCGATCGGGCTTGATGGCGACGTGTTCCGCACCGCCTCCGCGGTTTTACTGGCGCTGCTGGGCATCGTGCTGCTGAGCGAAGGTCTGCAACACCGCCTCGCCGCCGCGACCGGCGGCCTTAGCAACGCCGGTAACCAGCTCATTTCCCGCATCACCATCGAAGGCCCACGCGGGCAATTCCTGCTCGGCCTTCTGCTCGGCGCGGTCTGGAGCCCCTGTGTTGGCCCGACACTGGGGGCCGCCTCGGTACTCGCCGCGCAAGGCCGCGATCTGTTCAGCGTCGCCTTGGTGATGCTGGCCTTCGGTTTGGGCACCGCCGTGCCGCTGCTGCTGATCGGGCTGTTGTCACGGACGGCACTTAGCCGGTGGCGCGGGCGGCTGATGGGTGCGGGCAAGACCGGGAAGCTGGCTCTGGGGCTGGCGGCCCTGGCGGTGTCGCTGCTGATCCTGACCGGATGGGATCATGTCATCGAGGCCGCGATCGTCACGGCGTCGCCCGATTGGCTGACCGATCTGACCACACGATTCTAGTATCTCGGCACCAAGATGGTGACAAATTGCGCGCGGTCTTGCTGCCCAGCCCTGATGCCGGTGCGATCGGAACCCGTGGGATGGACGGCTTTGGGGGGCGGCCCGTCCGCTTTGTGGCACAATTCAGCGAATCTCGGTGCCGCCCTCGCACGCCGAAATGCACGCTCAACTCCAGCCCGAGGAAAGTAACGAATGCCGAATGCCAAAATGATTTACCGCAGGACGCCGGAATCCGCGGCCATGTTGGCAAACGTCAAACGAGCGATGACGATCACCGCCAAACTTAACCGTTTGACGTTCAACGACGCGGACGAAATTCGGGCCTTGTTCAGCGAACTGATCGGCAAGGAGGTGGACGCGAGCTTTTTACTGATCCCTCCATTCTATACTGCCGGCGGGGACGAAATCCGGGTCGGGCACAATGTCTTCATAAATCAGAACTGCACCTTCTATGACCTTGGCGGACTCGACATCGCGGACGATGTGATGATCGGACCGAACGTGAGCATCATCACGGCGGGCCATCCCGTCGACCCCTCGCTGCGCCGTGCCGCCACAATCGGAAAGCCCATCGTGATTGAGAAAGGCGTATGGATCGCAGCCGGCGCGACCATCATCGGTGGCGTAACAGTGGGGGAGAATTCGGTCGTCGCGGCAGGTTCGGTGGTCACCAAGGACGTGCCCCCCAATACTCTTGTCGGCGGAAATCCGGCGCGGGTCATTCGCTCGATTTGCGACGACTGAGGAAACGTCCGCGAGGGGGCGAATACAGCCCGTCGCTCAACCCGTCAAAACCGCTGCGCAAGCATACCGAAGTGCGTTTCACGTGGGTGGAATCATCGAAGTGGTGAATCAAGCGATCCAGTAAACCGTAAGAACGGTATCCGAGAGCCGGCGCGGGTGGCTGCCGCCCTAATCGTCCGGTCGCCTGCGAAAAATCCTTGTGATCGAATGATCCTGCCGCTGGGCCTTCGCCGGCGCGACCCCGGGCCGCGCACTACGGATTGCCCCGGCACCGACCGCGCCGCCCTTGGCACATCCGTTTCCCGGCGCTACACCAAATGCATAATCGCGCTTTCAGGAAACGCCTCGCATGATCAACAAGATCGTCCAGTCCATGGCCGACGCCATGGCCGGCATCAAGGACGGGTCCACCGTCCTCCTCGGCGGCTTCGGGTCGGTCGGCCAGCCCAATGCCTTGATTGACGGCCTGATCGAACAGGGCGCCAAAAACCTGACCGTGGCTTGCAACAATGCCGGCGCCGGCCATGTCGGGCTCGCTCGGCTGATGGAACTCGGGCGGGTCCGTAAGATCATCTGCTCGTTCCCCCGTAGCTCCGACCCGGTGGTGTTCGAAACGCTGTATCGCGCCGGCAAGATCGAGCTGGAGATCGTGCCCCAAGGCACCCTGGCCGAACGCATGCGCGCGGCGGGTGCGGGTGTGCCAGCCTTCTTCACCGCCACCGGCGTCGGCACCAAGATGGCCGTCGGCAAGGAACACCGCGAGATCGATGGCCGCATGTATATCCTGGAACAGGCGCTGCATGGCGATATCGGCCTGGTGGAAGCCTGGGAAGCCGATCGCTGGGGCAATCTGACCTACAAGCAGGCCGGCCGGAACTTCAATCCGATCTGCGCCATGGCCTCGGCGCTGACGATCGTGCAGTCCCAGCATATCCGCGAACTGGGGCAGATCGACCCCGACCATGTCGTGACCCCCGGCATCTTCGTGGACCGGGTGCTGCACGTCCCCTATGGCGACCCTTCCGGCTTTTGATCAGGAGACCCTGAAAATGTCCGCCACCGAACTCGCCTTTAAGCCATTCAGCCGCCAGCAGATGGCGCAGCGCGCCGCCGCCGACATCCCCGAGGGTTGGTACGTCAACCTGGGCATCGGCATCCCGACCATGATCTCCGACTACGTGCCGATGGACCGGGAGGTGATCTTCCACTCCGAAAACGGCGTGCTGGGCATGGGCCCGGCGCCGGAGAAGGACAAGATCGAGCCCTGGCTGATCAACGCCGGCAAGCAATACGTCACGATGCGCGCGGGCGGCAGCTTCTGCCACCACGCCGATAGCTTCTCGATGATCCGGGGCGGCCATCTCGATCTGTGCGTGCTGGGCGCGTTCCAGGTCGCCGACAACGGCGATATCGCCAACTGGGCGACCAGTGAGAACGACACCGCACCCGCCGTCGGCGGCGCGATGGACCTCGCGGCCGGCGCCAAACGGCTTTGGGTGCTGATGGAGCACACCACCAAGGACGGCAGCGCGAAGCTGGTGACGAAGTGCACCTATCCGCTAACCGCCCCCGGCGCGGTGAAGCGGGTTTACACCAACCTCGCCACGATCGACGTGACGGAGCGTGGTTTCGTCGTGCTCGGTATGGCGCCCGGCCTGTCGTTCGAGGATTTGCAGGCCCGCACCGAAGCCAAACTACACCTTCCGGCCTGATCCGATGACCCTTGACCCTGTGACCGGGGATCGCGGCGAAAGCCTGCGGATGATCCGCGACAGCGCGGCGGGTATTGCGCCACGCACTGGGGACTTCCGCCGTATCAGGGCGCTGCGGTTCACCGAACCGGGGTTCGACCCGGCGGTGTTCCGCGAGATGTGCCAAATGGGCTGGCTGGGCCTGATGATCCCCGAGGATGCCGGCGGATCGGGCCTGGGCGTCAGCGAATTCTGCGCCCTGGCCGAAGAACTCGGGGCCTCGCTGGTTCCCGAACCGCTGATCGGCGCGGCAATGGCGGCCCGTCTGCTGCCGGCGGACCATTTGGATGCCGTGTTATCCGGCGACCGGATCGTGCTGCCCGCATGGCAGGAAGCGCCGCACAGCCTGGATGTGGCGGCCGGCGGCACAACCCTGGCGAATGGCAGGGTCACCGGCAAGAAACTGTTCGTCGGCATGGCGGCCGGTGCGGACGCCTTTCTGGTCACCACCCAGGACGGCCTGGCGCTGGTGGAGCGTTCAGCCCCCGGGGCGCATCTCGACCTGACGCAAACGCAGGACGGCGGGAACGTCGGCACCCTGGTGCTGAACGACGCCCCAGCGGAACGCGTAGCGGGCGACGCGGTCGCGGCACTGGAAACCGCGATCATGGCGACCAGCGCCTATCTGCTGGGCGTGATGGACCGGGTGTTCGGGATCACGATGGAGTACCTGCGAACCCGCGAGCAGTTCGGCAAGAAGATCGGCTCCTTTCAGGCCTTGCAGCACCGCTCGGCGGATTTGAAGATCCAGATCGCACTGACCAGGGCGACGGTCGAGGCGGCGGCACTGACGCAGGATACCGCTTCGGATGCGGCCGTTCGGATGGCAGCCGTGTCGCGCGCCAAGGCGCGGGCATCGGACGCGGCCAGTCTGGTCACACGCGGGTGCATCCAGCTACATGGCGGAATCGGCTATACGGACGCCGCCGACCCGGGATTGTTTCTGCGCAAGATGATGGTTCTGGCGCCGTCCCTCGGGTCAGCCGCGCTGCACCGAGCGCGGTTCCGGTCACTTGCGCCCGATGGGGACGAGGACTAGCGCGACGGGAGCGCCAGCGACGAGGCGCCATCGGGACACCGCCCGGCTTAGCGCGATGGAAGGACGATCGATCCACCGCTCGAACAGTACGGCGATAGCGATGCTGGTGGCGATACCGGCGGCACTGGCGATCGCGATGCTGACTTCATAAGAGAGGGTCTCGTTAAGCCGGGTAAAGACCAGCGCAACGCCGGTAGACAAGATCGGATAATGGGTCAGATACAGGCTGAACGAAATTTTCCCGAACCAGCGAGGGGCTGGCCGTTCCAAATACCGTCGCAGGACCGGAACACAACCAAGCCCGGCGAAGATCGATAACGCACCGATCATTTTCTGCAGTACCGTCGCATCGCCCTGGAGTCCAAGCCACGGCGCTGGCAAAAACGTCCACATCGCTGTGATCGGGGCGACCGTTTGCACCGAGCATAGCAGGACGCCCGCACCCAGCAGGGCTGAACCAATCCAGGGCTGAGGTGACCTTGCGCGGCGCTCTGTCAGATGGTTGGCGACCAGATGGCCGATGATGAACATGATCATGGGGCTGAGCACGAAGACACAGCCAAGCACCGCGCAGACCGCCCGATAGGCCCCCCGGCTTGCCGCGGATCTAAGTACCACCAGCAGCATCACCAGCAGCGAGCCGCAGAACTCGATATGCAGGGTCCACATCGGCACGTTGAACCCGTGCGTGATCGGCGCCAGCGTTAAGGACCCGCGTATCCAGGGGGGTAGCAGGGAGGATGTGTCGAAGCCGGTCAGCAGCCCTTCAAACGCCATCTGATGAGCGATCGTATAAAGCGAAAACTCCTCCGGCCCAATGTTTCGGAACCACGTCGATCCGGTTCGTTCGCCGGCGACGATGTGGCTATCGGGCAGCAGGGTCAGCAATGCCGCGGCAAACAACGTCGCCGCGATCATCGGCAAGCCAAGACGAATGAGCCTGCGCGCCACCGCCAACGGAAACTGGAACGAGCGCGATGAAAACGCATGCGTCAGGACAACGCCGCTCATGACGAAGAAAAGATAGACCGCGGAATGCCCGTCGTAGGCAAAAAACAAGGGAATACTGGCGATCCCCGCCACACCCAGTTCGCCGACGGGCAGTGGATAGGTCATCGCGACCGCCGGCAGGAAGGCGAAGACATAGTGCATCAGCACCACCTGCATGGCGGCAAGCCCGCGTAACCCGTCAAGCCAGCCAAGCCGCGATCGGTCTTGAGCGGGATCCGCCACCTGTCGTCCCAACCTGTTACAACGGGCATACTACCTGGAAAAAGTTACAAACTGGTATCGACGCCGTGCCGACAGGCTCGCGACGGATCAAAGCAGCCTGATATCCTGCCCGGGCAAATCCGCCAGCAGCGTCTCCGCCGTGCGCCCAAGGACCGGATGAACCCAATCCGGCGCGACATCGGCCAACGGCGCGAGCACGAACGCGCGCAAATGCGCTCGCGGATGCGGCAGGACCGGATCGGGCGCGAATCGCACCAGGTCGCCGATAGCGATGATATCCAGGTCCAATGTCCGGGCGGCATTGGGAACGCTGCGCTGGCGGCCGCAGCGCTCTTCAATCTCCATAAGCTGCGCGAGCAACCCAGCGGGGTCGATCGTATAGCCCGGTTCCAGCAGCAGCGAGGCGACGGCATTGACGTAGTCGGGCTGACCGGAGGCAGGGACCGGTGCCGTCAAATACCAGCGCGACAACCCGCTCAGGCGCAGACCGGGCAACCGGTCCAGCATGGCGACAGCCCGCCGGCAGGTTTCCAGCGCGGGCGTTCCGTCCGGGCCGGGCAAATTGGCGCCAACCGCGATCAGGACTATACAGCAAGTCGCGGCGGCATTACCGTTTCGATGTTCACAAGATTGACTCATGGTTATAGTGACCGCTGTTCCGATTCCGCTGAATTAGCCGGGCGCCTCCGCCCAATACATTTGCAACCATTGCCGCAGGGTTAAAGCCGATGCCTTTTCTGCCAACCGAACGTGTCGCTCTTTTTATCGATGGCGCCAACCTTTACTCGGCATCGCGCAATCTCGGTTTCGATGTCGATTATCGTAACCTATTGGAATACTTCCGCAAAAAGGCCAACGTTATTCGCGCGTACTACTACTCCGCGGTGCTGGAGACGGAAGAATATTCGCCGCTGAAGCCGCTGACCGACTGGCTTGCCTATAACGGCTATGCCCTGGTGACAAAGCCGGCGAAGGAGTTCACCGACGCCGCCGGCCGCCGCCGGGTAAAGGGCAACATGGACATCGAAATCGCGGTGGACATGCTCGAACTCGCCGACAAGATCGATCACATTGTGTTGTTCAGCGGCGACTCCGACTTCCGCCGGCTGATCGAGGCGGTGCAGCGCAAGGGCGTTCGGGTGTCCGTCGTGTCGTCCGTGCGGACCAGCCCGCCAATGGTGGCGGATGAGTTGCGCCGCCAATGCGACGTGTTCCTGGAACTGGCCGAGATCGCGCCGGAGTTCACCCGGCGCCAGACCGAACCGCGGCAGCGGCCGACGGGGATGCGCGGCACACCCGCCGAACCCTACGCCGACCCGCACGACGCGCATTAAGAGCTGGGCGTGGTTTATCAGCCTCCGGCGGCCTCGTGCCCGCTTTGTCCGCGGCTGGTCGAATACCGGGAGAAAAACCGGGTAGCCAATCCCGGGTGGTTTAATGGGGCGGTGCCGAGCTTCGGGTCGTTGGACGGGCGTTTCCTTGTGGTCGGACTGGCACCCGGCGTTCGGGGGGCAAACCGGACCGGGCGCCCCTTCACCGGCGATTTCGCCGGGACGCTGCTGTATCAAACGCTGATCAAGTACGGCCTCGCGACCGGTGTTTATGCGGCCGACCCGGCGGATGGGGTGGCGTTGCGCGATTGCCGGGTGACCAACGCGGTACGCTGCGTGCCGCCGGCGAATCTGCCGACGCCGGCGGAGATTGCCGGCTGCAACCCGTTCCTCACGGCTGAACTGGCGTCGATGCCCCACCTGAAGGTAGTTCTGGCGTTGGGGGGCGTGTCGCACAAGGCCGTCCTGCGGGCTCGTGGCCTGAGGCAAAGCCATGTCCCGTTCGCGCATGGGGCCGTGCATACGTTGCCGGATGGATTGCTTTTGGTGGACAGCTACCACGTGTCCCGGCTGAACACGAATACGGGACGACTGACGACTCCGATGTTCGAGGCGGTGATCGCGGATATCGTTCGCCGACTGACCTGAAGGGGCCGGGCGATGCGGCTGACTGCGTTCACCGAATATTCGCTGCGGGTGCTGGTGTATCTTGCCCGGTATCCGGATCGGTTCGTCACGATCAAGGATATCGCGGCCGCCGAGGGGATCTCGGCCAATCACCTGATGAAGGTGGCGCAGCATCTGGGGGCGGCCGGGGATGTGCTGACACTGCGTGGGCCGCGTGGCGGGCTGCGGCTGGGCCGGCCGGCCGAGGCGATCCGGGTGGGAGATGTGGTGCGGCGGACAGAACCGAATATGGGTCCGGCCGATGACCATGTCGTCGGGCGGATGATCGGTGAAGCACAGGCTGCTTTCATGGCGGTTCTGGACGGCTTGTCGGTGGCCGACCTGGCGGTTCAACCTCGTGCCATGACGCGGTAGACCTCCGACCTCAGACCGGTCCCGCGAGTTCGGCGTCGATCGCGGGAACGGCGAAGTCCCAGGCACGTTGATCTTTATCCGCGGCCGTCAGAATCGCTCCTCGAAGAAGGGTCAGCGGAGTACGGCGGCTGGGTTCAACCATAACGCTCTTCCAGCCATGGGTCGGCATTGTTGTGATAGCCGCGAACCTCCCAGAAGCCGGGATGGTCGCTGATGGTGAAGTGGATGCGCCGGATCCATTTCGCCGACTTCCATAGATACAGCCTGGGGACCAGCATACGGACCGGACCGCCATGCTCGCGCGTGATCGGCTCGCCTTCCCATTGATGGACCAGAAACACGTCAGGCTGGTCGAACTGGTCCAGGCGGATATTCGTCGTGTAACCGTCGAAGGCGGTGAAGATGACGTGGTTCACCTCCGACCGCGGCTTCACGATTTCCAATAGCGCGCGTGCCGAAACGCCCTTCCAGCGGTTGTCATAGCGCGACCACTGAGTCACGCAGTGCATGTCAGAGACGCTCTCGGTCTGCGGCAACGCCATAAACTCATCCAGGCGAAGGCTGAGGCGGCTTTCCACCGCACCATCGACGTCCAGCCGGAATTTCTGGTCGGTCACGAGCGGCTGCTGGCCGAGATCCAGCACCGGCCACTCCTTGACCAGCCGCTGTCCTGGCGGCAGGCGGTCTTTCTCGGGATCGGCGGTGGTGCCGGTCAGCAGACGGCCGTCGCGCGCCCAGTCCTGCTTGCGCTCGATCAACTTGTCACGGACCTTGCCGGTCATCTCGATGTCGTCGTCGGCCATACGATCCTCTTTCCTCGTTCTGGACAGAGTGGCGGTTTTCCGCCTTGTTGCAAGGGTCCCGCCCCGCTCATGGCACGCCGCCTCGTTCGATGATTGACCCGCGCGCGCCGCCGGACCAAACATACCGTGCGACCGAAGTCACAGGGCCATGATCCTTCTCATCGACAACTACGACAGCTTCACCTTCAACCTCTACCACTTCCTGGGCGACATCGGCGCCCAGTGTGAGGTATGGCGCAACGACAAGCTGTCCGTGCAGGACGCCATGGCGATGCAGCCCGAGGCGATCGTGCTGTCGCCCGGCCCCTGCACGCCGACGGAAGCCGGAATCTGCCTGGACCTGATCGCCGCCGCGGCCGGAAATATCCCGCTGTTCGGCGTCTGCCTCGGCCATCAGGCGATCGGCCAGGCGTTCGGCGGCAAGGTCATTCGAGCGCCGGAGCCGATGCATGGCAAGGTTTCCGAGATTACCCATGCCGGGACGGATATCCTCGCCGGCATCCCCTCGCCGTTCAAAGCGACGCGCTACCACAGCCTGATCGTCGAGCGTGACACGCTGCCCGACACCTTGGTGCCCACCGCCTGGACGGCCGATGGCCTGATCATGGCCATGCACCACCGGACCCTGCCGATCTACGGCGTGCAGTTCCACCCGGAGAGCATCGCCAGCGAGCATGGCCACACGATCCTGCGAAACTTCCTGGCATTGGCGCGCGGCACCAATGCGCCTGCCCGCGCGGCCTGAGCCATGTCCGCGAACCTGAAACCCTTCCTCGCTCGGCTTGCCGCCGGCGAGACCCTGTCGGACGGCCAGGCCGAGGCCGCGTTCGACGTCATCATGTCCGGCGAAGCCACCCCGGCGCAAATCGGCGGCCTGCTGATGGCAATGCGGATTCGCGGCGAGACCGTCGCCGAGATCACCGGCGCGGTCCGGGCCATGCGTGCCCGGATGACGGCGATCGAGGCGCCGGCCGGAGCGATCGACGTCTGTGGAACAGGTGGTGACGGCGCCGGGACGCTGAATGTCTCCTCGGCCGTTACCTTCGTCGTGGCCGGGTGCGGTGTGCCGGTGGCCAAACACGGCAACCGCGCGCTGTCCTCCCGCACAGGGGGCGCCGACGTGCTGACCGCGCTGGGTGTCAACGTCGATGCGCCGATGGACGCTCTGCCCTCGATCCTGGCGGAGTCCGGTTGCGTCTTCCTGTTCGCGCCAAGGCACCACCCGTCGATGCGGCATGCGGCCGGCCCCCGGGTGGAACTTGGCACCCGCACCATCTTTAACCTGTTGGGTCCGCTGGCCAATCCGGCCAGGGTCAAGCGCCAACTGACCGGCGTGTTCGCCCCTGATTGGACCCGGCCGATGGCGGAAACGCTGGCCGCGCTGGGGCATGAGGCAGCCTGGATCGTGCATGGCATGGGCCTGGATGAGCTGACCACCGCCGGGCCGAACCATGTCACCGCGTTGCGTTCGGGTCAGATTTCCAGCTTCGTGGTCGAACCGGAAGACGCCGGCTTGCCGCGTGCGCCGGTCTCGGCGATCCAGGGCGGCGATGCGGCGTTCAATGCCGCCGCGCTGGAAGCCATGCTGCGGGGTGCGCCGAGCGCCTACCGCGATACCGTGCTGCTGAATGCCGCCGCCGCGCTGATCGTGGCCGGCCGGATAGAGGACTTGCGCGAAGGTGTGTCCCTGGCCCGGGATTCCATCGCATCCGGAGCCGCCTTCGCCGCGTTGCAGACCTTGCGGCGAGTGAGCGCCGTAACCTCGGCTTAGGATAGGTAATGTCAGACGATAACAACGCAGTGCCCGACGTCCTCGCGCGCATCACTGCCGATGTCCGTGCGGACGTCGCGGCGAAGAAGGCCGTGCAAGGCATCGACGCGCTGAAAGCCGAGATCGCGGCCCGACACGAAACGACGCGCGGCTTCGGCTATGCGCTGAAACAGGCCACCATCGCCGGTCGGTATGGGCTGATCGCGGAAATCAAGAAGGCCTCCCCGTCCGGTGGCCTGATCCGGCCGGATTTCGACCCGGCGGCGCTGGCAAAGGCTTACGAGGCCGGCGGCGCGACCTGCCTGTCGGTGCTGACCGAACCCAAGCACTTCCAGGGCGACCCTTCGCACCTGAAAGCCGCGCGCGCGGCGGTGTCGCTGCCGGTGCTGCGGAAGGACTTCATCCTCGACACATGGCAGGTCTATGAAAGCCGAGCGATGGGGGCGGATTGCATCCTGTTGATCATGGCCGCGCTGACCGATGCCCAGGCGCGGGAACTGGAACAGGTGGCGATGAGCCTGGACCTGGACGTTTTGGTCGAAGTGCATGACCGGGATGAGTTGGAGCGCGCGCTGCTGCTGGAAACGTCGCTGATCGGGATCAACAACCGGAACCTCAAGACGCTGAAAACCGACCTGGCGACGACCGAGGAACTGGCACCGCTGGTGCCCCCGGATCGGTTCTTGATCGCGGAAAGCGGCATCCGCAACACCGGCGACCTGAAGCGTTTGTCCGCGGTTGGGCCGCATTGCTATCTGGTCGGCGAAAGCCTGATGCGGCAGGCGGACGTGACGGCGGCGGTGCGGGAACTCCTGGGCGACGGCGCCTGAACATGACCGGTTTCACCCATTTCGATCAGGCCGGGAATGCGGCGATGGTCGATGTGTCGGACAAGGCGGTGACCAACCGGACGGCCACCGCCCGCGCCCGGGTGGTGATGGAAGCCGCGACGCTGGCGATGATCCAGGCCGGGTCCGCCAAAAAGGGTGACGTGCTGGGCGTGGCGCGTTTAGCCGGGATCATGGGGGCGAAGCGAACCGCCGACCTGATCCCGCTGTGCCATCCGCTGCCGATCACGTCGGTGAAGGTGGATCTGGCGGCCGATGCGGCGTCGAACGCGGTGGAGATCACCGCGACGGTGCGAACCACCGGACAGACCGGCGTGGAGATGGAGGCACTGACCGCGGCCAGCGTGGCGGCGTTGACCGTTTACGACATGTGCAAGGCGGTGGACCGGTCGATGCGGATCGAGGGTCTGCGGGTGACCCATAAGGCCGGCGGCAAGTCCGGCGAATTTGCTCAGGATTGATTTGCGTCAGGACGCCTGCGGCGACGCCGTCAACAGCAACTCGATGGGATTCCAGACGAACGCGGTCTGCTCCACCGGTTCCCCTGCGATTTGGATCGTCTGTTCCGCCACCGGCTTCCCGCCCAGGCGCTGGTAGAACCACCGGCTGGGATTATCACGCAGCACCCACAGGAAGGCGGACTTGCAGCCGATCTCGACAAGGTGGCTTCCGGCCGCCCGCATCAAACGGCGGCCGACCCCGCGATCACGCCAGTCGTCCAGGACATACAGCGTCTCAACCTCGCCCTCGGCCAACCGCTTGCCAGCGATCTCGGCATTCCTGGCGCGTCCGGCCGTGGTGAAACCGATGATCCTGGGACCGCTGCCCGCCGGAACATCGGCACCCGAGGCTGTCGCCACCGTCACGCCGGTACCGCCCCGGATCGCCGCGTCATAGAACGCCGCCTGACGGGACACCGACATTTTGGCCAGATATGCGTCAGGCAGGATCCCTGGATAGGCGCTGCGCCAAGCCGCGACATGCACCGCGCCAATGGCAATGGCGTCGGCGACTCGGGCTTTGCGCAGCGTTATCAAGCCTTACGCTCCATCACCGCGGTAAAGAATCCGTCCGTCCCATGCCTGGCGGGGGTCAGCGACAGAAATGGACCGCTGTTCGGTGGGGGCTGGTCCAGCGGCCAGGCGTCGGCCAGCGGGATCACGGCAAAATCGGGATGGCGAGCAAGGAAGCCGGTCACCTGAGCCTCGTTTTCCTCTTCCAAGAGCGAGCATGTAGCGTAAACTAGACGCCCGCCCTTGCGAACCAGAGTCTGTGCCGTATCCAGAATGCTCGCCTGTTTGGGCAGCAGTTCCGCCAAATCGGTTTCCTTTAACCTCAGGCGGGCGTCCGGGTTCCGGCGCCAGGTGCCCGTGCCGGTACACGGTGCATCGACCAATACGCGGTCAAAGGTTCCGGCTCGGCGTTTGAGCCATTTGTCGCCCGCCTCGACCAGATGCCGTTCCACATTATGCACCCCCGCTCGGCGTAGCCGGCGAACGGCCCCATCCAACCGAGGGGCAGAGACGTCACAGGCCACGATCTGACCGCGGTTTTCCATCGCCCCGGCAAGTGCGAGGGTCTTCCCGCCGGCCCCGGCGCACCAATCGACGACACGCATGCCGGGGGTGGCAGCCACCATCGCGGCGACAAGCTGGCTCCCCTCGTCCTGGATCTCGATCAGGCCGGACTGGAAGGCGGGCCCGCTTGTGACCGGGCGGCGGCCGTCGATGCGCAGACCCCATGGAGAGAATTTCGCCGGTTCGGCTTCCCAGCCCTCGGCGGCCAACGCGGCTTTCGCCTGATCGCGGTCGCCTTTCAACGGGTTGACGCGCATGTCCAGCGACGCCGGCTCCGACAGCGCGGCCATCTCGGCCGGCAGGCTGGAGCCGAAGCGCGCGGCGAGGCGTGGCAGCAGCCAGTCCGGGATTTCCAACCGCACCGCTTCGGGCATCGTGGGATGGTTCAAGGTATGCCCGGCGATCTTCGACAGCACCGCGTTCTCGGCGCCGGACAGCGGCATCGGTGCGAACTGGCCGCCGGAGAACGCCTGCGCGACGCCCGACTTCGCCCACCCCTCCAGCAGCAAGGATGCGGCGACCAGCAGACGTGGGGTTTGCCTGGTATCGCCCAGCCACCATGCCAGACGCCGGCGGGCACGCAGCACGCTCCAGACGCGGTCGGACACGGCCCTACGGTCGCCGGAACCGATGTAGCGGCGGGAGCGGAAGAAGTCGTTGGCGACGGCGTCCGCGGGGCGTTTCAATGCGCCTTCAATCACCTCCAGCAAATCGATCGCAGCGGCGATCCTGGCGGAGGGAGTCAAATCGGAAGGTCGGGCGAGGCCGACAAATAAGGCACTTCAGTCACCATTGGCTGAGAACATGAACGGATCGGATACACCGCACGGGCCGGTTTGGCCATTTGAATCGTCTCGCATCATGGCAGGGCATGGCCCCGGCCGTGATACGAGAGAGCTCGCCCCGCCGCCTCTCACGCCACCAAATGACAGGCCACGCGATGGTTCGGCTGAACCTCGCGCAGCACCGGTTCCTCTGTCCGGCACCGCGGTTGGGCTAGCGGACAGCGGGGGTGGAAATGGCAGCCCTTGGGCCGGTCGATCGGGCTTGGGACATCGCCCATGACGTGCTTCTTGTCCCGGCGGACAGACGGATCGGCCACCGGCACCGCCGCCATCAGCGCCTGGGTATAGGGATGCAGCGGCTTGGCGAATATTGTTGCTTTGTCGGTATGTTCGACGATCCGGCCTAGATACATCACGGCCACGTCGTGGCTGACATGCTCCACGACCGCCAGATTGTGGGAGATAAACAGGTAGGACAGCCCATCCTGGGCCTGAAGGTCCATCAACAGGTTGATCACCTGTGCCTGGACCGACACATCCAGCGCCGAAACCGGTTCATCGGCCACGATGAAGGCAGGCCCCAGGGCGAGCGCACGAGCAATGGAGATTCGCTGGCGCTGGCCACCGGAGAACTGGTGGGGGAACAGGCCCATCTGCCTGGGTTGCAGCCCGACCTTGGCGAAAATCGCCTCTGTCATCTCGCGGCGTTCGGCGGCGTTGGCGATACCGTGCACCAGCAGCGGTTCGGCAACGATATCGCCCGCGCGCTTGCGAGGGTTCAGCGACGAGTACGGGTCCTGAAAGACGATCTGCATCCGCCGGCGCAGCGCGCGCATCTGCTTCGGCGGCAGATTGGTGATGTCGTCGCCCTGGAACCGGATCGTGCCGCTGGACGGCTCTATCAGCCGCAGGATCGCTCGTCCGACGGTGGATTTGCCGCAGCCGCTCTCGCCAACAAGACCCAGGGTGCGGCCCTCGGCGATGCGGAAGCTGACGCCATCCACCGCGTGTACGCGGTCGATCACGTTGCCGAACAGACCGGTGCGCGCTGGAAATGTCTTGCGTAGGTCGGTGACGTCCAGAAGCATCGTCAGGTCACCCAACAGGCGGCGGCATGGCCGGGTCGTTTCGTTTCCAACGGCGGTATCGCCTCCTGGCATTTGGCGACCGCCGCCGAACACCTTGGCGCGAAGGCGCAGCCCTTCGGCAAATTGTTAAGCGCCGGAACGATACCGGGGATTTCCCGCAGCCGGGTCCCCTCCCCCGCCCCGAACTTCGGGATCGAGGCGAGCAAACCTTGCAGGTACGGGTGGGACGGATCGGCGAACAGGTCTTTCGTCGTGCCTTCCTCGACCTTTCGCCCCGCGTACATCACGATCATCCGGTCGGCGGTTTCGGCGACGACGCCCAGATCATGTGTAATCAGCACCACAGCCGTGCCGAGTTCCTTCCGCAGGTCACCGATCAGATCCAGCACCTGCGCCTGAATCGTGACATCCAGCGCGGTGGTGGGTTCGTCGGCGATCAGCACCTTGGGCCGGCACGCCAGCGCCATCGCGATCATCGCCCGCTGGCGCATGCCGCCCGACATCTGGTGCGGATATTCGCGGGCACGCCGCTCCGGGGCCGGAATGCGGACGTGATGCAGCATCTCGACAGCACGGGCGTTGGCGGCGCGCCGGGAGACGTTTTCATGCAATGAAACCATTTCGGCGATCTGCCGCCCAACGGTCAGCAGCGGATTCAGCGCCGTCATCGGTTCCTGAAAGATCATCGCGATCTGGCTGCCGCGCATCTTCCGCATGCCGGGCTCGTCGAGCTTCAGCAGGTCGGTGCCCGCGACCTTCACCGAACCCGCGGTGATTTCCCCGGGCGGGCTGGGGATCAGCCGCATCAGGGACAATGCGGTCATGGTCTTGCCGCAGCCGGATTCCCCGACGATCGCCAGGGTTTCCCCCGCCTCCACACTGAACGAAACATCCTGCACCGCCCGCACTATTCCCGCGCGGGTATGAAAGACGGTGCTGAGGCCGGAGACTTCCAGAACGGGGGCCATCAATCGCCCTGCCTCGGGTCCAGGATGTCACGCAGCGCATCGCCGAACAGATTAGCGCCGAACACGACCAGACTGATCGCCAGTCCGGGGAAAATCACCAGCCACGGGGCGGAACGGATATATTCCGCCGCCGATTCGGACAGCATGCGGCCCCACGACGGATACGGTTCTGGAACACCCAGGCCGAGGAACGACAGCGAAGCCTCGGTCAGGATCGTGGAACCGAGTTGCGCCGTGGCCAGCACGATCAGCGGGGCCAGCGTGTTCGGAAAGACATGAACCAGGGCGATGCGCGCCCGCCCCATGCCGATCGCCCGCGCCGCCTCCACATAATTCAGCTCCCTCAGCGAAAGCACATTCGCTCGGATCACCCGCGCAACATTCGGAATCAGCGGGATCGCAATTGCGATAATCGTATTGGTCAGCGACGGCCCCAGCGATGCCGTAATGACCAGCGCCATCACAAGCAGCGGCAACGACTGCATGATCTCGGCGATCCGTTGCACGATCAGGTCAAACCAGCCGCCCAGGTAGCCGGACGCCAGACCCAGCATAGCGCCAAGCCCGCTGCCGATGCAGGTAGCCCCGAGCGCGACCGCGAGCGAAATCCTGGCGCCGTGGATCATGCGGCTGAGCATGTCGCGGCCCATCATGTCGGCCCCGATCCAATACGTGTGGCTGGGCGGCGCCAGTGAGGCCCGGGCGTTGGTCGTCAGCGGATCCATCGGCGCCACGACCCCGGCAAAAATCGCGGTCAGGACGAAGATGATCAGGATCAGGGCTCCGATCACCCCAAGCGGGTAGCGACGCGCGTAGTAAAGGGCGTCGCTCATGTGCGGAGCCTGATGCGGGGATCGACGAACATATAGGCCAGATCGACGATCAGGTTCACGGTGACGACGATGATCGCGATGAACATCACCAGATTCTGCACCATCGGATAGTCGCGCCAGCGGATCGCCTCCACCAGGAAGCGGGCAACGCCGGGGATGTTGAAGACCGTTTCGGTGACGATCAGGCCGCCGAACAGGAACGCCGTTTCGATCCCGATCACCGTGATCACGGGCAGCACGGCGTTGCGCAGCGCGTGGGTGAACGTGACGGCCGGTTCCGACAATCCCTTGGAGCGTGCGGTACGAACGTAATCCTGCCGAAGAACCTCCAGCATCGAGGATCGCGTCAGGCGCATGATCAACGCCGAACTGCGCAACCCGACAGTCGCAGCCGGAACCCCATACATCAGGAGTGCCGCCCCCCAGGTCGCGGGCGCCTTGTCGTAGATCGGCAGCAGGCCCAGCCAGTTCACGAACGCCATCAGCACCAGAAGACCCAGCCAGAACGAGGGCATGGACAGCGCCGCGAGACTCATCAGCCGCAGCATATAATCCAGCCAGGTATTCTGCCGTACCGCGCTGATCACCCCGAACGGCACGCCCGTGCAGATCGCGAACAGCAGCGCCAACCCGGCGAGCCGAGCGGTAATTGGGATGCGCGGCAGGATCTCATCAAGCACCGGCTTTTCCGACACGTAGGAATAGCCAAGGTCCCCGTGCGCGAGGCCCACGATCCAATGGGTGTACTGAGTGACCAGCGGCAGATCCAGGCCGAGGTCCTTGATGATCTGCTGCTTCTCCGCCGGGTCGATCAACCCGGCGCTGTCGAACAGGATATCAGCGATGTTGCCGGGGACGATGCGCAGCAGCAGGAAGATGGCGACCGACACCCCGAACAGGGTGACGACCATCAAACCGAGGCGGCGGAGGGTGTACTGGATCATGGGCGGTTACTGATCCAGCCAGACATCCTCGAACCGCCAATGGTTGTAGATCGTGTTCATGGCGATGTTGAGGCCATGCACCCGAGGCCACCAGCAGGTGCCGGCCTTGGCATGGAACACCACCGGCCTCGCACCGTCTTCTTGCAGCTTCTTGTCGATGTCCCACACCAGTTTACGCCGGGCGTCGATGTCCTTCATCTGCGACTGCTGGTGGAACTGCTTCTCCAGATCGGCGTTGCAATACGAGGTGTAGTTACGCTCCGATCCACACAGGAAATTCTCGAAGAACTGCACGTCGGGATCGTCGATGCCGGTGCCTTGCACGTTCATCGCGACCGAGAAATCCTTCCGCGCCAGGCGCGCGTACCACACGGATGAATCCAGCGGTTCCAGTTCGGCCTGGATATAGATCGACTTCAAATGGTCGATCAGGATGACGGCAGCATCGCGATAATCCGGAATGTTCCGGGTGGTGACCTTCAGTTGCAGCATCTTGTCCGGGCCATAGCCCAGGGACTTCATGATCGCCCGGCCCTGCTCCCGGCTTTTTTCCACATCGGCGCCATAGCCGGGAACGGTTTCCATGTACTCCTTCGACCAGCCCCAGAACCCCTCGGGTGGCGGAAGGTTCGCACCGCCAACCTCGAATATCCCGCGACTCAGGATGTCGGAGAACGCCTTGCGGTCGATCGACAGCACCATCGCCTTGCGGATCTGTTCGTTGTCGAACGGCGGCCGCTCCCGGTTGACCAGAAGGTTGCCCTGCGTGCCGGTTGGTTGCAGCACGCACTGCATCGTGGGCACCTGCTCTTGCAGGCTTTTGGTCAGTTCGGGCGTCAGGTCGGAGGTAAACGACAGATCGAACTTGCCCGTCGCCATCGCCAGCAGCATCGTCGAGCGGTTGGGAATGATGGTGTATTCGATCGCGTCCAGATACGGCTTGCCCGGCTTCCAGTAGTCGGGGTTGCGGATCAGACGGATGGATTCATTTTGCTTGAACGACTCGAACTTGAACGGCCCGGTGCCGATCGGATGGGTCCGCATCTCGTTGGCCGGAACATGGCACGGATAGACCGGGGAGAACCCACCGGCGAACATCGCCATGATCGAGGGCTGCGGGTCATACAGGTGGAAGACGACCGTGTCGTCGCCGTCGGTGACCACGTCCTTGATGTTGAACCACCAGGTCTTGCGCGGGTTTTTCCGCAGCTTGCCGTTGACCTTGCCGGTCAGCATATCCCAGGTGCATTTGACGTCCGCACTGGTGAACGGCTTGCCGTCGTGCCACTTCACGCCCTGATGCAGCTTGAACGTCAGCGTGCGGTCATCGTCGCTCCAGGCCCACGACGTTGCGAGGTCGGGAACCACTTTGTCCAACCGGTTCACCGGACTGGCCGGGTCGAACACCACCAGATTGTTGAATACCGCCATGAACGGCATGTCGGTGGAAATCGTCGCTTCCTCCAGAATCGAGGCGCTGGGCGGATTGTCGCGATGGGTAACGCGCAGCGTGCCCCCCTGCTTCTGGGCGAGCGCCGGCTGAGCCAGACCGAGCAGACAGACGACCGCCAGCCACAGGCGAGATCGCTTCATTCGACGTTCCCTTTTTTTATGTGGGACCCACTTAGCGAAGGCCCGAGTAGTGACAGTGTGTATCGGCGTGCCCGGTATGGCAATCAGGCGGGCGACGCACAATCCACGACGGTCCTTATGCCTGCCCGCCGCCGGGTGGGCTGCCACACCGTATATGCAGGTGTCATGGCCGGACTTGATCCGGCCGCTGACACCAAAACCACCCCGATCCGCCGGCTCCTCCTCAGTAAGACCGCGGCATCCCCAGCACATGCTGCCCGACATACCCCAGGATCAGGTTCGTCGAGATCGGGGCGATCTGATACAGCCGCACCTCCCGCCATTTACGCTCGATCTCGTATTCCCTGGCATAGGAGAACCCGCCAAACGTCTGCATCGCCGTATCGGCGGCCTTCCACGCCGACTCCGATGCCAGCAGCTTGGCGATGTTGGCATCCGCCCCGCATTCCTTGCCATTATCGAACAACGCCGCCGCGCGACGACACACCATATCCGCCGCCTCCAGCTCCGCCCATGCTCGGGCGATAGGGAACTGCACCGCCTGGTTCTTGCCGATCGGGGAGCCGAACACGACCCGATCCTTGGCGTACTGGGTCGCCTTCTTCACGAACCACTTGCCGTCGCCGACCGCCTCGCTGGCGACCAGAATACGTTCGGCGTTCATGCCGTCCAGGATGTAGCGGAACCCCTTCCCCTCCTCGCCGATCAGGCTGTCGGCGGGAATCCGGAAATTGTCGAAGAAGATTTCCGTCGTGTTGTGGTTGATCATCGCCTTGATCGGGCGAATCTCCAGGCCCTTGCCGGTATTCCGTCCGGTGATATCGATCAGGAACACCGACAACCCGTCGCTGCGCTTCTTCACCTGATCGACCGAGGTCGTGCGCGCCAGCAGCAGCATCATGTCGGAGTGCATGGCCCGCGATGTCCACACCTTCTGCCCGGTAATCAGATACGAATCGCCATCCCGCACAGCGCGCGTCTTCAACTGCGTCGTGTCCGATCCGGTGGTAGGCTCCGTCACCCCGAACGCCTGCAGGCGGATACGGCCGGCGGCGATCTCGGGCAAATACCGCCGCTTCTGCGCCTCCGACCCGTGCCGCAGCAGCGTGCCCATGATGTACATCTGCGCATGGCCCTGGCTGGCGACGCAGCCGGAGGCGTTGATTTCCTCCAGGATCACCGCCGCGGCGCGCAGCGGCAGGCCCGATCCGCCGTATTCCTCGGGGATCAGCGCGCCCAGAAATCCGGCCTGGGTGAGTTCGTTCACGAATTCGGTCGGGTAGGCTTCCTTTTCCTCCAGCCCGCTCCAGTACGTGCCGGGATATTGGGCACAGATCTTGCGGACCGAGTCGCGCAGTTCGGGATAGTCTTCGCCCAGGGCGACAAAGGTTTCCTCGGACATCATAAGGCTCCGTTGATTTGGTTGACGCGCACGCTGCCCTCCGATGGTCGCCGGGTCAAACCCTTGCTAATGCATTCCCGAGATGAAAATTCTGTTCGTGACATCCAACCGGCTTGGCGACGCGGTGCTGTCCACCGGTTTGCTGGACCATCTGATCCGCACATACCCGGCGGCCAGGATCACCGTGGTCTGCGGCCCGGTGGCCGAGGGCGTGTTCGCGCGCATGCCGAACCGGGAGCGGACGATCGTGTTGAGCAAGCTGCCCTATGGCCGGCACTGGCTGCCGTTATGGACGAAAGCCGCCACGCATTTCTGGGACCTTGTCGTCGATATCCGCGGATCGGCGCTGTCCTGGCTGGTGCCCACGCGGCGCCGAGCGGTGTTTCGCAGAGTGGCGGGGCCGAAGGTCGCGCAATTGGCCGCGATCCTGGGTTTATCGCCGCCACCGTTGCCCGTCGTATGGACGGCGGCGGCGGACCGGCGGCGCGCCGCGGACCTGCTGCCGGCGGATCGACCGATCATCGTGCTGGCCCCGACCGCGAACTGGCAACCGAAGGTTTGGCCAGCGGATCGATTCGCCTCGGTTTTTCAGAACCTGGCTGTGTCGCTACTCCCAAACGCCGTGGCGGTGGTGTTAGGGGGGCCAGGCCAGGCGGAACGAAATATGGCCGCGCCACTGTTGGCCGCGCTGCCGCGCGCAGTCGATCTCGTGGGCGTCCTGTCGCTGCCGGAAGTCGCCGCCGTGCTGCAACGGGCAGCCTTGTTCGTTGGCAATGATTCCGGGTTGATGCACCTCTCGGCTGCCGCCGGCGCCCCGACCATTGGCCTGTTCGGGCCGACCGACGCCAGTATCTACGCGCCAGCCGGACGTTGTGCCGTGGCGGTCGTCCAACCCTCGATGGATGCGATTTCCGTGCGACAGGTGACCGATGCGGCCAGAACCCTGCTGATCTGAACGGCTTCGTTGCCGCGAATGTGTCCAGACGGATGCCGATCCCGCCTTGAACGCAAGGCAAATTATCTGGGTAATACCGCATCAATACAGGGGAGATGCGTCATGAAATCAAGTGTCATGCTGGCAGCCGCGGCAGCGGTCCTTTCCGTATCAGCACAAGCCGCCGACCCGCAAGTCGAACGTGGGAAATATCTCGTTCAAATTGCCGGCTGCACGGATTGCCACACCCCCGGACATTTCATGGGTCATCCTGACATGGGCCGCTACCTCGGTGGATCGGATGTCGGTTTCGGCCTTCCCGGCGCGGGCGTGTTCGTTGGCCCCAATCTGACGCCTGATAAGGAAACTGGGATCGG
Organism: Acetobacteraceae bacterium; assembly: GCA_003506895.1. Taxonomy (GTDB): domain Bacteria; phylum Pseudomonadota; class Alphaproteobacteria; order Acetobacterales; family Acetobacteraceae; genus Rhodopila. The sequence goes on from DNXO01000132.1 coordinate 105,692, forward strand.
CAACTGGTCCGCCCAGCAGATCGTCACCGCGATCACCACCGGACAGCGGCCAGATGGGCGGGTTCTGGCGCCGGTAATGCCTTGGCGGGGGTTTTCCGCGCTGACCAAGACCGACGGGTTGGCGATCGCGGCCTATTTGAAGAGTTTGCCCCCTGTCGCCAACAAAGTGCCCGGGCCCTTCGGGCCCGAAGATAAGCCGACGGTCTTCGTGATGTCGGTCAAGCCGGGCCGGGTCTACACCAGCGAGCAATCGACGAAGTAGTCAGCCGATCACGGACAGCAGCGTATCCAAGGTTTCGGGGACGGTTCGCCCCGACGTCTCCAGTTGGATGTCCGCACGCGCATACAGCGCCTCGCGGCTGGCCAGGATCGCGCGCAGGTCGTCCATGGAGCGTCGGTTGTCCCGCATTGGCCGAAGGTCGCCCTGGTCGATGACGCGCTGCATGTGTTCCTCGGGCCTGGCTTTCACCCAGACCGTCTGGCAGGCGCCCAGCAGCCGGTCGAACGTCGCGGCTTCAGCGACGATGCCGCCACCGGCGGCGATGACGACGCGTGGATAGGTGGCGATCACACGGTCAAGGACGCCACGCTCCAGCCGGCGGAAACCGGCCTGGCCGTGGAGTTCCATGATCTCCGTCAGATCCAGCCCGGCTTCCTTTTCGACCTCATGGTCAAGTTCCAGGAAGGGTATCCCAAGGCGGCTCGCCAGACGTGGGCCCAGCGTGGATTTGCCGGCACCGCGCAGTCCAATCAGGGCGATGCGGTCGCGATGCTCCGGCACGCGGAAGACCGGGGCGGCCGCCGGGACCGTCTCGTCTTCCAGCAGGGCACGCAGATTGACGTGCAGCGCGTCAGCCAACGCCCGCAGCAACAGGATGGAGCCGTTGCCGGTGCCGGACTCGACCGCGGAGATATAGCGCTCCGACACACCGGACTGCGCGGCCAGGATGCGGCGGGTCATGCCGCGCCGGGCGCGCAGCAGACGCACGCGCTGACCAAGGGCGCGCAGGAAATCCATGTCGTCGTTGGCCGGGGTCATGCGTCAACCCCAAGGTGACGGTGCATCAGGCCGGTGTCCGCGCGCAAAAGCTCGGGGGTGCCAGTCCAGGCGATCTGGCCCTTGACCAGAATAATGACGCGATCGGCGAGCGACAGCACCGCCGAGACGGTCTTATCGACAACCACCACCGCGACCCCCGCCTGGCGAACCAGTCCGATCACCCGCCAGATCTCGTCGCGGATCAGCGGCGCCAGGCCCTCGGTCGCCTCGTCCAGAATCAGCAGCCTGGGGTTGGTCATCAGCGCCCGTCCGATAGCCAGCATCTGCTGTTCGCCGCCGGACAGTTGATTGCCGCGGTTGGACGCCCTTTGGCCCAACCGGGGAAACAGGTCCAGCACGCGGGCTTCGGTCCAATCGCCCTTAGTGGCGGCGAGGCGAAGGTTCTCCATCACTGTCAGGCTGGCGAAGATGCCGCGGCCTTCCGGTACCACCGCGATACCCCGCCGAACCCGGGCGAATGCCGGGAGGCGGGCCGCGTCGGTGCCGTCGATCAGTATTTGGCCCTCCAGTGCGGGCAGCAGACCGATCAGGGCGCGGATCAGCGTTGTCTTGCCCATCCCGTTGCGGCCCATCAGGCCGATTGTCTCGCCGGACTTTATGTCCAGATCGATACCGCGCAGGACGCGGCTGTCGCCGTAGCCAGCCGCAAGGGCGCGGGCGGACAGGATTGGGGTCATATACCGTGCCCCAGATAGGCATCCCGCACGTCGGCGGAGCCGCGGATTTCGGCCGGTGTACCGCGTGCCAGAACACGGCCGTTGACCATGACGGTGACGATATCGGCGACCGCGAACACGACGTCCATGTCATGCTCGATCAGCAGCACGGCGTGGTCCTTGGCCAGATCGCGCAGCAGGGCGGCGACGGGGAGGGATTCCTCCGGACCCAGGCCGGCGAGGGGTTCGTCCAGCAGCAGGACCGAAGGGTTGCCCGCCTGGGCCATGGCGATTTCCAGCAGGCGGGCCTGACCGTGGCTGAGCATTCCGGCGGTGGCGTCCGCCATCGCGGACAGGCCGGACCGATCGAGGGCGATCCAAGCGGTCTGAACCAGATCGTCCGTTGCGGCGGACCTGAGCAGGCCAATCGAAGCCCTGGCCTGGGCGGCGAGGCGCGCATTCTCCAGCACCGTCATGTCACGCATCACGTTGGTGCGCTGGAAAGTGCGGCCGATGCCCAGGCTGCCGCGCTTCCAGGCCGGATCGGCGGAGATGTCACGGCCGTCGAGTGAAACCCGGCCGGATGTCAGCGGGATTTCGCCAGACAACAGGTTGACCAGCGTGCTCTTGCCGGCGCCATTCGGGCCGATCACGGCGTGCAAAATGCCTTGCTCCAGGGTCAGCGAAACCTGGTCAACGGCCAGCAGACCGCCGAAGCGGCGGCTGACGCTTTCGGCGCGCAGTATCGCCGGCTTTCCGCCCCGGTCACGGTTCGATTCGGCTCCCATGACAGGGCGCGGGATCGGGGTGCCCGGACCACGGCGGGTCCACAGGCCGGCCAGCCCCTGCCGCAGGAACACCACCGCCAGCAGGAACACCACGCCCTCAATCAGTTTCGGCCGGTCGGTGATCAGCGAACCGGCTTCCTGAATCGCGGTCAGCGCGAACGCGCCGAGGATCGGTCCGTGCAGAGCCCCGATCCCGCCCAGCAGAATCATCAACAGTGCCTCGGCGGAGCGATGCCATCCCAAAAGGTCGGGGCTGACGAAGCCGTCCGTCAGGGTGGACATATGCCCGGCCAGACCGCCAAGAGCGCCGGCCAGGACAAACGCGATCAGCTTCAGGCGTTGGACATCGTGGCCCAGCGCGGCCATGCGGTTTTCGTTGGAGCGGATGCCTTGCAGCGCGTGCCCCAGGGCGGTGCGCATCAGGGCGCATAGGCTGGCGTAAACAACCGTCAGGACACCCAGGTTCAGCAGCAGCATGACCATCGGCCGCGCCGACCTGGAAACCAAGAATCCGATTGCCGGGCGTTGGATGAACTGCCCATCCGTTCCGCCGCCCAGGGGCGTGTCGTGGAACACGAAGAACAGCATCTGGCCAAACGCCAGGGTGGACATCAGGAAGAAGAATCCCTTCGTCCGCAACGCCAACGGGCCGATCAGCAGCGCCGCCACGCCCGCCACCGCCATCGCGGCCGGCAGCGTAATCCAGATCGGCGGAGAACCAAGCAAATAGATGGTGTAGGCGCCCAGTCCAAAGAAGCCGGCCTGGGCCAGGCTGACCAGCCCGGTCGCTCCGGCCAAGACCTGAAGGCTGAGCGCGAACAGCGCCGCCACCAGGGCCGTGGATGCCAGTTGCATGTGCCAGGGCGACGCCCAGAACGGCATGGAGGCGATCGCCAACGCCGCCGCGCCCAACAGCGACTGACCGGTGCGGGAGGCGACGATCATCCGCGTCCGAACAGTCCGGTTGGCCGCCACAACAGCACGGCAGCCATCATGGCACACACCGCGATGCCGGCGGCCTGAGGCAGATAGGCTTTTCCAAGCGTGTCGATCAGTCCAACCAACAGCGCGGCCCAAAAGGCTCCCGCGATCGAACCCAGGCCGCCGATGACGACGACGATGAACGACAGGATCAGGAACCCATCCCCCATACCCGGATAGACCGACTGCAACGGTGCGGCGAGCGCCCCCGCCAGCATCGCCAGGGCGGTCCCGGCGGCGAAAACCATCGTATGGATGCGGCTGGCATCGAGCCCCAGAAGATCCAGCATCTCGGTGTTCTCGGCGGCCGCGCGGATGGCGGAACCGATGCGGGTGCGCTCGATCAGCCATGCCATCGCGGCGGCGGTGGCGAGGCAGATCGCAAGCACCACCAGCCGATAAGCGGAATAGCCGAAGCCGCCGATCACCGGGACCGAGAAATCCAGCGCGGCGGGGATCGGCACGCTATGGAACGCGTTGCCGAGAAGGGCTGAACGGGCTTCCTCGAACAGCAGGATCAGCGCGAACGTCAGCAACACCTGATCAAGGTGCGGGCGCGTGCGGAAGCGGCGGAACAAGGTGCGTTCCAGGGCCGCACCGAACGCCAGACCGCCAAGAACGGCGGCCGGAAGCGCCAGCCAGAAGTATCCGGTCGCACTAGCGACGGCGAAGGCAAGATAAGCGCCGATCATGAACAGGCTGCCATGGGCGAGGTTGATGACGCCCATGACGCCGAAGATCAGCGTCAGCCCGCTGCTGATCAGGAACAGCAGCAAGCCGTACTGAACCCCGTTCAAAAGCTGGGCAACGACGCCAGTCAGCATCCGTCCTTAGTACCTGTTAAGAAATAACCGAATCGGATCGTGCGAGGCGTTAGGCTATCATCGCCATGACCGAATTGAGCAGCGGTGCCACACATGACCCGGCTATTTCCCCGCAGACCCCAAGGAACCCTCAGGCGCCGGCCATCTTGCAGCCGGCTCCTGGATCGGCCAGCGCCTCGACCGCGGCGCCGATGACCTTGTTCTGGCCGTCCTTGGCCTGACGAAGCCAAATGGTCTGCACCGGATTATGCGAGGCGGACAACGTGAAGGCGCCACGCGGGCTGTCGATCTTGGCGGCTCGGATGCCAGCGGCGAGCGCCTGAACGGCGGCGGCATCACCCTTGGCGGCGACCAGCCCGGCCAGCAGCATCTGCCCGGCATCATAGCCTTGCACCGCATAAACATCAGCGTCCCGCCCGGTCTTCGCCTTGAACACCGCTCGGAAGGCCAAATTCTTGGCATTGTCCAGACCGTCGCCATAGTGCAGCGCGGTCAGGATGCCCTCCGCCGCCGCGCCTTGCGGCTTCAGCACGCCCTCGGTCAGAAAGCCGGAACCGCAAAGCTGGACCTTGTCCCGCAAGCCAGCGGCCGCATAGTCCTTCACGAACTGAATCGCACCGCCGCCCGCGAAGAACGAGCCGACGGCCTCGACACCCAGGCCACTGATCTGCGCCAGGATGGGCTGAAAGTTGGTCTCCGGGAACGGCACCGTCAGTTGGTGCGTCATCTCCGCCCCGCCCGCGCGCAGGCCGTCGCGGAACCCCTCACCGGATTCCTTACCCGCGGCGTAATCCCAGGTGACCCAGGCCGCCTTCTTGACGCCCCTGGTGGCCAGCGCCCGGCCCATGCCGTAAGCCGGCTGCCAGTTGCTGAAAGACGAGCGGAACACCGACGGCGAACATAATTCCCGGGTGGCCGCGACGTTGCCGGCGTTCGGGATGAACAGCGGAATTTGCTTCTCCCGAGCCGCCTGAACCAGCGCCATCACCACGCCGGAATGGACCGTGCCCAGCAGCACATCGACGTTGTCGCGTTCGGTCAGGCGGTTGACGTTGGCCGGCGCCTTCGCGGGATCGGATTCGTCGTCCAGCCGGATCAACGTGACCGGACGGCCAGCCAGTTTGCCGCCATTTTCGGCGATCAGAAGCTCAAACGCAGACGCGATGTTTTCGCCCAGCGCGGCATAGGTGCCGGAAAACGGCAGCATCATCCCGACCTTCAACGGCGCAGCCTGCGCGATCGCCGGGCGGCCCAACGCCACCGCCGCGGCGGCCCCGGCCAAAATAGTGCGTCGCGATATCTGACCCATCGTTGCTGCTCCCCCATTATCGGCCGCTATGGCCGTTGATTGTCATGCAATATATCGCATGTTACCCCGAACGCCGGCAACAGAGTGATACGATCCATGTTCGAGGTCTTTTCCACCCCGCGGACCGACCGGTTCTTCGAGGATTACAAGCTGGGGGCGACCTACGTCCTGGGGTCTTTCACCGTGACCGAAGAGGAGATCATTGCCTTCGCCAGCGCTTATGATCCGCAGACAATGCACACCGATCCCAATCTGGCCGCACAAGGACCGTTCGGCGAGGTGATCGCCAGCGGGTGGCACACCGTATCGCGGTCGATGCGCCTGCTGGTGGACACCTTCCTGCCGTTCAACGGTCTGGCCGCGCCGGGTATCGACGAGTTGCGCTGGCCCCGGCCCGTGCGTCCCGGCGACACGCTGACCCTGCACGCAACGATCCAACAGGCTCGGCGGTCACGTTCCAAGCCAGACCGGGGGCTGATTCACACTCTGCTGGAGGTGCTGAACCAGAACGGTGAGGTGGTCATGAGCATGAAGCCGATGAACCTGGTCAGGGTTCGGCACCAGGAGGCTTAAGCCCCCGTCATGGCGAGAAAGCGCTCGTCATGACGGGATCGCGCAGCATCGTTTCATCGGGCGCGGTAGATGCGCCCCTTTCGCTATGACTGTGCGAACTTGCAGCCGCCCTGGTCGATCGGCCGGAATGCCTGGGCCGCCGGGACCGTGCGCCGGTGGAGGTAGTAATCCCACGGTTCTTTCGAATGTTCCGGCGACTTGACCTCGAACAGATGCATGTCATGGATGACCCGGCCATCCTTGCGCACCGCGCCCTTGCCGAACAGCGGATCGTCGGTCGGCATCGCCTTCATCTGGTCGACCGCCGCCCGCCCGCTGGCTTTCGCCTTGTCCGGGCCGATCGCGACGCAGGCCTTCAGGTAATGCATCACCGCCGAGTACTGCCCCGCATGCACGGACCCCGGAACATTCCCCGGCATCAGCTTGCCAAATCGTTTCGCAAACGCTCGGGTGCCATCGTTCATGTTCCAGTAGAACGGTTCGGTCAGCAGCACGCCCTGGGCAGAGGTCAGGCCAACGCCGTGAACGTCGTGGATCAGGAACAACAGGCCGGCGATCTTTTGGCCGCCCTTCTGAATACCGAATTCGGCCGACTGCTTGATGCAGTTCACCGTGTCGGCGCCGCCATTGGCGAAACCGATAACCTTCGCGCCACTCGCCCTTGCCTGCACCAGGTGCGAGGAAAAATCGGTGGTGCCGGGAAATGGCGCCAACGCCTGACCCAGGACCTTACCGCCAGCGGCAGCCACGAAGCTGGCGGCGTCGGTCTCCAGCGCATGGCCGAAGGCATAATCAGCCGTAATAAAATACCAGGTGTCTCCACCTTCCTTCACCGTGGCATCGACAACCGCGTGCGGCATCGACCATGTGTCATAGACCCAATGCAGATGGTTCGGCCCGCAATGGCCGCCGGTGATGTCGGCGGAGGCGCCGCCAGTGAAGATCGCCGCCTTGTCCTTGGTCTTGACCATGTCGCCGATCGCGAATGCCGCGGATGACAGCGGCACGTCGGTGATCAGATCGACGCCCTGGTTGTCCAGCCAGTCGCCTGCGATCTGGACCGCGACATCCGGCTTCAGTTGCAGGTCGGCGGAAACAAGCTCGACCTTCACGTTCGGATGCAGTTTGGCGAAGTCCTCGATGGCGAGTTTCGTGCCGGCGACCGATCCGGGGCCGGTATTGGCGGCATAGGCGCCGACCATGTCGGTCAGGACGCCGATGCGGATCGGTTTCGATTGGGCGCGTGCGACACGGGGCAGAGTAGCGGCTGCGATGCCACCGCCAAGTAAGCCGCGGCGCGGGATGGATAGGTTCATTGTTTGCCTCCCAGGGTATTATTATGGGAGCAGCGTCGTCTGGTTTACGGGATTTCGCAAGGGTTCTCGCAATGACACCGAGATAAACGGCCGCCGACAGCCCAGGCCGTCTGCGACCTGTTCAGCCAGGCACACCCTTACTCGTCGAATATTCAAAGTGCAGCGCCTGATCCGGATGCACGATCGGGTGGATCGCATGCGCGGCGACGGCCGCCTCGCTGAAGCCTTGCAGGATCAGCTTCAACTTGCCCGGGTAGGTGGCGACATCGCCCACCGCGAAGACACCCGGCACGCTGGTTTCACCGGTCGCGGGATTCACGAGCACATGGTTCTTCTCGCTTTGCAGACCCCAGGCGGCGATCGGCCCCAGATCCATCGACAAACCGAAGAACGGCAACAGCACGTCAGCCGGCAGCGACTTCACCGCCCCTTCCAGCGTCGCGACCTCCACGGTCGATAGTGCGCCATGCGCGCCGGTCAGGCCGTGAAGCTGGTAGGGGATCACCATCTCGATCTCACCCTTCCTGGCAGCTTCGTCCAGTTGCGCGGCGGTTTCGGGCGCCGCACGGAACTTCGCGCGGCGGTGGACGACCGCCACCCGCGCGATGTCCTTCAAAGCCAACGCCCAATCCACCGCGGAGTCTCCGCCGCCCGCGATCACCACACGCTTGCCGCGAAAGTCCTCGCGGCGACGCACGTAGTATTGCACCGCGCCGGTCGCTTCGTACGCCGGCAGCCCGTCCAACGGCGGGCGGTTTGGACCAAACGCTCCCGCGCCGGCGGCAACGATCACCGCCTTGGCCTTGATCGTGTCGCCGAGATCGGTGGTTAGGGTGAACGCACCACGCTCGCCGCTCAGGCCGTTCACCTGCCGGCCCAGCAGCCGAGGCACCGGGAACGGCGCGATCTGCTCCTCCAGGCGGGTGATCAGCGCACCCGCCTCGATCGCCGGGTGGGCGGGGATGTCGTAGATCGGCTTCTCGGGATACAGCGCGGTACACTGCCCGCCGACCTCGGCCAGCGCGTCGATCAGCACGCTGGACAGCTTCAGCATCCCCAGCTCAAAAACGGCGAACAGGCCGACGGGGCCGGCACCGACGATCGCCACGTCGGTTTCGATGTGTTGTGTCATACCCTGCCCTATACGTCGCTTTTTCGTCAGCACAAGCGCCATAACACCTCGGTGACGACGCCTCGTATCGGGTCGGTTGCTGTCCGCCCTTGACGAGGCCGAAGGAACCGCCCCTGCCCGCCGACGTTGGTCGGCAGCTTCACCCGCCAGATGCGGTGGTGGTGGCGCTGGGCAACCGCACTGTGAGCGGTATGGCATCGTCGTCCGGTCGAACTGACTTGGGCGAACAGGGGATCGGAGGCCTGGAAATGCGGCGGCATCCGAAACGCCGCCCGTTACTTATCTCAGTCGTAACGATAAACGTAGAATATATATTCTGACGCCATTTTGATCTCGTCTTGTGGTTCTCACAAACTTAATCTTCCGGGACAGGAAACCCCACGCTACATTACAACGTTAACGTCCAGGCCGCAAAAAAGCCCCGAACATCCCGCGGAGAACGTCATGGACAACGTCTCGACCGATGGCTTTCACATCAATATCGAACGCAGCAGCCCACTTTTGCCAGAGATCAGCAAGATGCGCGTCTTTGTTGCCTGTGAAAATATCAAGACATTCCATCGCCAGATCGCGGCTGCGCGGGATGACGCCGACCGGGGATTGCTGACCAGGATGCTCTGGGAAGAAGAAGCGAATCTCGCGGCAGCGAGAGCTGCCTTGCGCGCTTAAATCCCGCCGAACCGCTTAGCGAGCCGGACCAGGGATCGCCGTGCCCGGCCAGCATCATACGCCAGCGCAAGAAGGTCGGGAATTTGCCCGGGCCTTTGCAGGACCGACCGCAGTACCGCCGATAGTCCGATGTCGCCTGACGGGTTCAAAGCGATCAACGCCGCTGGCGGCAAGTCCCGTTTCGCGGGATCGCAGATCGCGCGGACCACAACGAATGGTAGGCCATGGGCCGCGGCGACCCTGGCGACAGCTCCGCTTTCCAGGTCAACGGCGTGCGCACCGGTCGTCGCGTGCAGCGCCGCCTTTGCCACGGCATCGGTCACCACCGTCTCGCCGGCCAGGATCGCGTGTTCGCTCAGCCCGCCGAACCGTTGCGCCAAGGCGGCATCGGCCGCCAGCCGCGCACCATTCGATAAAACCAGGCCCGGCACGACGACGTCTCCCGGAGACAGCGCCGGGTCCAACCCACCAGCCAACCCGAAACTGACCAGCGCGGTGGCGCCCTGCCGCACCAACCGATTCGCCGCGTCTTCGGCACCCGCCGGCGTGCCGCCGCCGGCCTGCACCAGTCCGCCGAAGCGGGCCGCGATCCGGGCCTCGGCGGTCAGACCGACAACGAAACCGAGACCGCTCAGAACCCGACCTCGACGCGGCGTGTGTTACCGCGGGTCAGGTTTCTGTATCGAGCCAGGGCGAGCAGGGGGAAGTAGAGCTTGTAGCCGTGGTAGCGCAGGTAGAACACGCGCGGGAAACCCACGGCGGTATAGGGTTCCTCGGTCCACTCGCCATCCGGCTTTTGGGTCGCCGCCAGATAGGCGATGCCCCGGGCAGTCGCCAGGTGATCCGTCGCCCCGGCCGCCATCAGTCCAAGCACCGCCCATGCTGCCTGGCTCGGGGTGCTGACCTTGTAGCGACCGTGCGCGGCGTCGGCGTAGCTTTCTTCATCCTCGCCCCATCCGCCGTCCTCGCGCTGGACCGAAACGAGCCATTCCACCGCGCGTGTGATCGCCGGATCGTCGTGCGGCACGCCGGCCGCGTTCAGTGCGCACAGCACCGACCATGTGCCGTAGATGTAGTTGGTGCCCCAGCGGCCGAACCAACTGCCGTCCGGCTCTTGCTCCCGACGCAGATACGCCAACGCCTTGGCCATCACCGGATCGTCCACCGTCATGCCGATCTGCGCCAGAAACGACACGCAACGCGCACTGACATCGGCCGTTGGAGGATCCAACAGGGCACCATGGTCGGCGAACGGAATATGATTCAAATAATGGTGGGTATTCTCAGGCTCAAACGCGCCCCACCCGCCATCCGAGGACTGCATGCCGATCACCCATTCGCGCGCGCGATCGATGGATTCGGCATGGGCCGGGTCACCATTGCGGTGAAGCAACATGCCGACGACGGCGGTGTCGTCCACATCCGGGTAGTGCGGATTGTTATACTGGAATGCCCAGCCGCCGGGACGCAGCCCCGGACGCCGCACCGCCCAATCCCCGACGAGGTCGTTGATTTGCAGCGGCTTCAGCCAGTGGCAGGCGGACTCGGTCGAGACTCCGGCCTCGGCCAGCGCGTGTCCAGCAAGACCGGTATCCCAAACGGGTGACAAACACGGCTGGCAGTAGGCGCGGTCTTCTTCGATCACCAGCAGCTTGCGAACCGACTGCCAAGCAATCGCCGCCGCCGGATGATCTGGCGGGTAGCCGAGCGTGTCGAACATCATGACGCTGTTGGCCATGGCGGGGTAGATCGCGCCCAACCCGTCCTCGCCGTTCAGCCGTTCGGTGACGAAGGCAACCGCCTTGTCGATCGCGCTTTGGCGGCTGGCCTTGGGAAACAGCGGTTCGGCGGCCCGCAGCAGCACATCGACGCCCTTGAAGAAGCGCCCCCAACCGGAGTGATAAGGCCCGCGGATGTAATCCGTGACCTGTTCGGGCGGCGTGCGGAACAGCTCCCGTATTTGGATGCCATGCGGGTTCCGCGCCTTCGGACGCAGCCCCATCAGCACCAGCAGCGGCACGATCACGGTGCGCGACCAGTAAGACACCTTCGACAGATGGAACGGAAACCACAGCGGCAGGTGCATGATTTCCAGCGGCATCACCGGCACGGCGTGCCACGGCACGGCACCAAACAACGCCAGTTGCGCCCGCGTAAAGACGTTTGTCCGTTCCGCGCCGCCGGCCGCCAGGATCGCGTCCCGCGCGCGGCGCATATGCGGGGCATCGGGGTCGTCGCCGATCGCCTTCAGCGCGAAATACGCTTTCACGCTGGCCGAGATATTGAACGCCCCATCGTGGAACAACGGCCAGCCGCCGTGTTCGCCCTGGATCGAGCGCAGATATACGCCGATCTTCGCCTCCAGCGGCGCGTCGATCCGATCCAGGTAGTGCTCCAGCAGGACGTATTCCGCCGGAATCGTCGCATCGGCCTCCAACTCGAAAACGAAATGCCCGTCCGGCTTCTGCCGGCGCGTCAGCGCGTCCGCGGCTCTGGACACTGAGTCCAGCAAAGCAGCGTCATCGACAACCGGCGCGGTTATCGCATCGAGGGCCATGGTATCCTTACGATCAAAGCTGGGCGATCAAAGCTTGAGGAGAACATCCGCGGCTGTTCGGCCGGACCTTATCGCGCCCTCAATCGTGGCGGGCAAGCCGGTGTCCGTCCAATCCCCCGCGAGCGCGAGATTGGTGGCGAAATTCGTGGCCGGTTCGGGGCGGCGAACGTCCTGCCGAGCGGTGGCCGCGAACGTGGCGCGTTTCTCTTTGACGACACGGTAGGGCGGCATCTCTGTCTTCAGGCCGGCGGGCAGCCCCAGCGCATCGACGACGTTCGGCCAAACCAGCGCGGCGATCGCGCGGGCCTGATCGTCCACCATGTTGTTCGCGGCGCTGATGGTGACCGATACGTGACCGTGCTTGATAAAGACCCATTCCGCCGTGGCCGAGGTCAGCCCGATAAACCCGGCCTCGCCCAGCGGACCGCTGGGATCGGCCTCATACCGGAAATGAATGTTCAGGATCGCTTCGAACGCATCGGGCACGACCAACCCTGGCAGCAGGTCGGACGCGACCCAGGGCGGCACCGCGAGCACAACCGAATCGCCGTCTTGCAGCGGGATCGGCCCGTCGGGTCCACGTAGCGCCGTGGCACGTCCGTCGTTGCACGTCAGTTCGGCGATCCGGCTGTTGAAGCGGATCTCCGCACCGCGGCTTCGCAACATGGCGATGGCGGGATCGATCAATGCTTCCGACAAGCCCTGCTTCGGCAGCATCGGAATACAGGCCGCCCCGCCGCGCATCAGCGTTTCGCGCATCACCGCGCCCAGCAACCGGGCCAACCCCTCCTGCGTCGGTGTATTAAGGGCGGCCACCGCGAGCGGTTCCACCAGGCGCCAGTACAGCTTGCCGCGCCGCATCGCGTCGCCGACCGGGGTTTCATCGCGGAAGCGTATGATCCGCGCCATTCCCAGGTAGTCCGACAGCCGCGTTCCCGGCACCCGTCGATCGGCGCGGAATATCCACCAGGGGATCCGGCCCTTGTTTGGCCGAACGGTCCAACGCTCGCCGCTCTGGATATCCATGAACGGAAAGGCCGCGCTGTCCATCTGCTGGAACGCGTCCTCGGCCTCGATCTCCTTGATGTAGGCCTTGGCGGCGCTGTTGCCCGACAGCATCAGATGATTGCCGTTATCGATGCGGAGGCCAAGTTCCTTGTCGAAATAAGACCGGCAACGGCCGCCGGCTGCCGGACCCGCTTCATGCACGATCACGGTCCGGCCGGCGGCGGTCAAGGACAGCGCCGCGGACAGGCCGGCCAAGCCCGCACCGATCACGTGAATTTGGTTCATTGCGCTGGTCTTTTGCATTTTCGGCAGGCTCGAAGCAACCGGTGGCGCGACACCGCCAAGCCATCTTTCGATGAATTCATCAATGCCGTTACAACAGGCAAAGCGCCCGCAGTTCGCGCTGCAACGACACCGGCAGGCTGTCCAACCCCAGGATCGCGCCCAACGCCGGCAAATCGGGGGGCGCATCGTCGGGATCGAGGTAGCGCCAGCCTTGGAACGCCCGCGTCGGACGTCCGACCAGGGGCACGATCTCCGGGTCCAGGATCAGGCTCGTGCAGGGCGTCTGATCGTCGCGCTGGTCCTCGACGATATCCACGATGCGCTGGCGGGCCAGCATCGTGCCCGCGATCACCCAATACATCGAACCGCCGTTGACCACCTCATTGCCGCGGCGGGGGAAGTTGCGGGTACGATGCCATAGCCGCCCATGCTCCCGCATCCGTTCGGTCTGCACTTCACGGAGATGGTCGATATCCCGTACGCCGACGGCCAGTTTGGTCAGATGCAACATGGTTTGAGCGACTCGGTTATGCGCGATTTCGTCATGCCAGTGTAGGCGCAAACAGGAGATGGTTCACCGGGTCGAAAGCGGCAACATAGTTGATTTCATGCTGCGGTGCAGCATATCGAGTCTCCAGGAGGCGACCGGAGCGGCTTCCGCTTGGTCGCCTCATTAGCTACGAAAGGCCGCGTGCGGCATGAAATGGTCTGAAAATCTCCGCTCATTGTATCGGGGCATCAAGCTAGGTACCGGTGTGGCGAAGGCAACGCTGACGAAGCCAAGGGTCGAGCCGCGTTTGACGCCACTGGAAGGCGGTCGGTTGGTCGGGTTCGACGGCTTCGGCCAAAACCCCGGCAAACTGCGGATGCTCGCCTATGTGCCCACGGGGGTCGCTGGTAGCCCGTTGGTGGTGCTGCTGCATGGCTGCGGGCAGGACGCGACCGCGTTCGCGGTTGATTCGGGATGGATCGAGCTTGCCGATCGCCTGCACTTCCCCCTGGTTATTCCGGAACAGGCCGAGGCGAACAACGCCGGCCGCTGCTTCCAGTGGTTCCATCCCCGCGACACCGGGCGGGGTGAGGGTGAGGCTGCCTCCATCGCGTCCATGACGCACGCCGCGATCCGCCGGTTCCAGAGCGACCCGCGCCAGATCTTCATTGTCGGCCTGTCTGCCGGCGGTGCCATGGCTGCCGCGATGCTGGCGGCCTATCCCGACCTCTACGCCGCCGGCGCGTCGGTTGCCGGGCTGCCTGTCGGCGCGGCCCGCTCCGGCATGCAGGCGATGATGCGGATGGCCTCGGCCGGCCCGGAGCAAAGCCCGGAAGCGTGGGCCGACCACGTCCGCGCCGCCGCTCCGGATGGGTTCACCGGCCCTTGGCCCCGGCTGTCGGTCTGGCAAGGACAGGGCGACACCACGGTGGCACCGGAAAATGCCCACCTGCTGACAACACAATGGCGCGCGCTGCACGGACTGGCCGCACCGGCCATGGCGGAACAGGTGCGAAACGGCGTGCAACACCGCGTCTGGCCCGACGGCACGCAACGCGCGGTGGAGCTTTGGTCCCTGCCCCATCTGGCGCACGCCTACCCCGCCGGCACCCGGGTTGTTCCCCCCGGCCGCTTCGTTGAACAGGCCCCGGTCGATGCGACGGCCGGCATCGCCCGGTTCTTCGGGCTGGACTGACCCGCTTCCGCCGTGCCTACTGGTGCCCAGGGAGAAATGGAGCACCAGATCCATGAGTGCCGTTGTCGATAATATCGGCTACGTCCCCGAAGTGGGATCGCTTGAAGAACGATACCGCGAATCAGCGGCATTCCGGGCCGCATCCGATCAAACACAGGTAACCCCTACCCATATCCATATCGCCGTCGCCAATGGGCTGGGGTGGGGTTTCGACGGCATGGACGGCGTGATCTTCGCCCTCGCCTCGCCGCTGATCATCAAGGAATTCGGGCTGAGCATCCCCGATTACCGGTCGGGTCTGCAGATTGCGTTGCTGGTCGGCATCGCCGGAATGTTCGCCTGGCCGTGGCTGGCGGATCGGTACGGGCGGCGGACCTTGCTGGCCGTGAACATCGCGCTGTTCTCACTGATGATGCCGGTTCTGGCGATCTGCACCACCTGGACCGCCTTCGTCGTCGTCCGGTGTATCGTGAACTTCGCGTTGAACGGCGAATGGTCGCTGGGATCGATGCTGGTGGCGGAAACCTGGCCGGCGCGGCTGCGGGGACGGGTGATCGGCATCAATCGCGGAACATGGTGTTTCGGCGCCGCGCTGGCTGGCGTGATCGCCACCTACATCATCTCCATTTACGGCTGGCGGGTGGCCTTTGCGGTGCCCGCGGTCGTCGCCCTGATCGCGGTGTATGTCCGGGCGAAATGTCCGGAGTCTCCTTATTGGGTTCGCATGCAGGACCGCAAGCGGCGGATCGCCCGGGCACAGGCCAACGGCCTGCCGCTCTCGGCCGAGGATCAGGACTGGGTCGCCAAGGCAAAGCGCGTCCCGCTGCGGCAGTTGTTCCTGCCTGATATGCGGAAGAACACCTGGGTCGCGACGTTCATCGCCTGCTGCTCCACCACCATCTACGGTACGGTCGGCGGCTGGATGCCGCTGTATCTGGCGCAGGAACGGCACTGGTCCACCGCCACCTACGGCCAGTTTTACATCTGGTGGGGACTGGTCGGATTCCTGGGCCTGCTGGCGTCCGGCTGGATTTCCGACCGCTTCGGCCGCCGCCCGGCGTTTTACGTCATGCTGGCCGAGGGCGCGGTGTTCATCACCCTATGGGTGTTCGCCAAAACCGACACCGAATTGTGGATCTATGGCCTGCTTTGGAGCATCGGGTTCCTGGGCTTCTGGGGACCGAGCATGATTCTGACGGCGGAGGTTTATCCGACGCGGATTCGCGGCGTCGGAAACGGCTTCTCGTGGTCGGTCGCGTGGCTGTTCGGTTTCGTGCTGTGGCCATTCCTGGCGGTCGGTTTGCAGCAATACACCGGCTCGTTCGCCGCTGCGTTCTTGCTGATCCCCGCCGCGATGGCCTGCATGGCACTTGGCGTTTGGTGGTTTACGCCCGATCATGCCGGCCTGGATCTGGACCAGATCGGCACCTGAATAGGGGAGAGAATCAATGGCCAAGGGCCTGCTGCTCGTCGCCTTCGACTTCACGAATGCGCACGAGGACGAGTTTCACGACTGGTACGACCTGGAACACATCCCGGAACGCCAGCGCGTTCCCGGCTTCGGGCTGTGCGAGCGCTGGATCAACGTCGCCAACCCGAAGCAGGCGATCGCCACCTACGACCTGGACAGCCTGGAGGTTCTGAAGACCCCGCCATATCTGGCGATCGCCTATGGCAACCTCTCGGTCTGGTCGAAACGGGTCGGGCCGATGTGTACCCGGCTGATCCGCTTCGACGGTAAGCAGACCCTGCCGGGCGATGCGGACAGCCCGCATGGTGCCGGCGGCCTGTTGGTCAACGCGATGAATGTAGCGCCGGAACACGATGCGGAGTTCAACGAGTGGTACGACCACGAACACATCCCGGCCCTGGCGGCGGTGCCCGGCGTTCTATCGGCACGCCGGTTCAAGGACCCGACGGGGACACATCGTTATCTGGCACTCTACCACCTGAAAACGCCCGAGGTCACGTTGGGCGCTGACTGGAAGAACGCGGCGGCAACCCCCTGGACCGAACGGCTGCGCCCACACTTCAACAACCACCTGCGCATTCTCGCTCGGCGCTACGTGCGGGGCGGTTAACCCGATGGGGGCCTCGCTACCGCTTGCCCCAGCAAACAAAGTGCGGGTTGTCCCAACCCGGCTTTCCGTACCGAAGTAGCGCCCCGTCCAGCGTTTCAACCGTTCCCCCGGCCGCTTCCAGAACCGCCTGTGGGGCGCAAGTGTCCCACTCCATCGTGCGTCCGAACCGAGGATACAGATCGGCCAGTCCTTCCGCCACGCGACAGAACTTCAGGCTGGAGCCGAAATTCACCACCTTCGCGACCGTTCGCCCGCCCAAAAACGCGTCCAGTTGCGCCGTGTCGCCATGATGGCGGCTGGCAACGACAGTCAAACCCTCGGCGGGAGCTTGCCGGACGGAGATCGGGGAACGCTTCCCATCTTTCTGACGCCACGCCCCCACGCCAACGATCCCGCCAAAGATCTCGCCGGTCGCGGGAACGCCCACAACGCCCAGCACCGGACACCCGTGGCGAACCAAACCGATATTCACCGCGAAATCGTCACTGCCGCTGGTGAATTCACGGGTGCCGTCCAACGGATCGACCAGCCAGAATTCCGCCGTGGCGGCGGTCACCCGGCCGGCCGCGGTTTCTTCCTCGGCGACGACCGAACAACCCGGCAACGCGGCCCGTAGCCCCGCCAGGATAATGGCTTCGGCGGCGTGGTCCGCCTCGGTCACCACCGAATGGTCGGCCTTGCGATCCACCTGGAAACCCCGCTGCCGAATTGCGAGAATCGCCTCCCCTGCCCTGGCAGCCAGTTCAGTCCCCAAGGCAAGCAGTGCGGCATTGTCCATCAAACTGGCTCCGTAATCGGTTGACGGCGCTTCGCTTTCGCCTTCCGCGCGGACTTTGCGGCCGGCACGGGCGCGGCCAGTTTCAGCATCATGTTAGCGGTCTCGTACACCATGCTTGGATCGAAGAATTTCAGGCAGGCAAGCGCACGCGGACACTCATCGGCGTTCGCAAGATAGCAGGGGCTGCATGCCATGTTCCGGCGCAACGCGACAGCCCGGGGACCGATCGGGCCCCATTCCACCGGATCGACCACACCGGAATGAATGCCGATGGTCGGGATGCCCACCCCGGCGGCGATATGCTTCGGACCACTGTTGTTGCCGATGTAGAGAACGCAGTTCTTCAGCAACCGAGGCAATGCCGCCAGCGACGTCCTGCCCGCCATCGACGCGACCGATTCTCTATGAAGAACACTATCCAGCAACGTATCCGCGATCACGGCGTCGTCGGGACCACCGACCAACAGGACATTCACCCCGTTCTTCTCGATCAGCAGATCGATCAGCGCCGAGAAATGCGCTTCAGGCCACTGCCTGGTGACATTTCCCGCGCCAGGATGGATCGCCACCACCGGCCGATCGAACAGGGCTTGCACCGGCTTGGGTAGCTCAGTGAGCGGCATTGGCTGCGGCGTTGGCTGTATCAGTTGGCGGTCATTCTCTGTCGCATGACCGATCGCATTCACCAAACCCAGCAGGTCATCCACGATATGGCTACGTTTCCGCTGTAGATTGCGGTCCCCGTCCCAATTGAGCGCGATGTCGAGGAACGGAAACTGACCAAGATAGTCGAACCCGGCCAGGAACCGGGCGCCGGCGTATTTCAGCACGTCGCGGGTCGAGGGATGTTTCCGCAGGTCAACAGCCAGATCAAAACGATACGGATGCAGTTGGGCGGCGAGTTCGTCGTAGTCGTCCGCGAGCAGTTCCCGCTCGCCCAACTGCGACCTGGCGTGGAAGAAGCTGAACGGAATGAATTCGTCGATGCTCGGCTCGAGCGCGACGAATTCGCGCGACACCGGACCCGCGAGCACCGTGATACAGGCCTTCGGGAAGATCGTCCGCAACCGCCGGATCGCAGGCAGCGCGGTCACGAAATCGCCGATATGATCCAGCTTGATAACCAGTATCCGCGCGATCTCTTCAACGTGGAATAACGGCGAACCGGATACCACCCATTGCACCGGCTCATCGTCCGGCCGGTAGTCCTCGGCCTGCTTGGACAGCCTTGGATTGAAATACGGATCGCCCGCCGCGAACGTCGTCTTCCAGGTCGCACTAAAATGCGCCAAATCAAACACATCCTCCATACTTGCTCGGCTTGCGAGCTCATAATGAATAAGCGATGCGTAGGGTGTATAGACAGTCAGCATCCCGGCGCGATGGGCGCGCAGGCAAAAATCCAGATCGTTGTTGATGATTTCATGCGCCTCGTCGAACCGGCCCAGGCGTTCGAACGTGTCGCGGCGAATCAACATGCACGCACCGGTCACCGCCATCACGTTGCGCTGTGTCAGTGCCAGTCCGAAATAACAAGGATCATCGTTGGCTGCGAAACGGAAGGCGTGCCGGCCTACCCCATTGTCGGAAAGGAACATACCCGCATGCTGAACCTTGCCGTCCCGATACAGCAGTTGCGGCCCCACGATCGCGACCTCGGGCCGCTGGGCATTTTCGACCAGGGCGTCCAGCCAGTCGTCGTGCGTGATCTCGATATCGTCGTTCAGGAAGAGGAAATAGTCGCCCTCGGCGACCGCGGCCGCCCGGTTGTTGAAGACCGACCAGTTGAACGCGCCCGATATATCGACAACCTTGTCCGCGCTCTCCCGCAGCCAGGTTTTCATCTGTGGTTCTGAATTTGGAATGTTATCGATACATATTATTTCATAGTCGGGATAGGATGTCTTCGCCCGCAGCGTATCGAGACAGGTCTTGATGTATCCGTGCGCCGCGCAGGTCGGAATGATGATCGAAACCTTGCCTTGGGACGCCAGGGCGCGTTTGACCCGCCAGGTGCCGGCAATCGCCGTGGTCAACACCGCCCCATCGATCCCGCGTCGCATCAGCGCCGCGACGAGCGCGGCTTGTTCCTGCGCGGGCTCGTCCAAGGCCACGGCCGAGCGCTGGCATAACAGCTTCGGCACATGATGCACCCCGCTTGCCTGTTCGGCGCAGCGCAGGACAAGGTCGTATTCGCCACATTCTAACAGAGTTCCCGGCGTTGCGCCGGTCGCGGCCAGCAAGCCGGACGTGACCGCCCAAGGCCGCCCGAGGTAGTTCGCCGATAGCAGCAGATCGGGGGAGAAATCGGGCTTGAAGAAGGGTTCCTTCTGTTGGCTGACCGGACTGATCCGAACCTCATCGCCATAAAGCAGATTCCGGCCCGGATATCGTCCAGCGGCAAGCGCCAATTCCAGCAACGCATCGGCGCTCAGCACATCGCCCGCCAGTAGAGGCATATGCAAGACCACTTGGCTGCTATCCGCCCTGGCCAGCAGTGTCCCCCAGTCCTTATCCACCGACGGAGAAATAACGGTGAACTGGTCAGCCAGACGGGGACCCTGTTCCTGGATAACGACCCGCAGCGCGGCGGCAACGTCCTCATCGGCGGCAAGCAAGGTCATGCGCCAGTGGTCATAAGGTTGTAACCGCAGGGAATCGAGCGTCGTGCGAACGCGGCGGGCGGCGATCGGTCCATCCTGCCGCAGGATCAGATGGAACATCGGCTGGACGTCCAATTCAGCCAGCAATGCCAGAATCATGTCCACCTCGACCCGCGGCACCCGTTTGCGGATGCCGATCGAGTCGTCAACGTCATCAGACCTGCAAACTGTTATCTGAAACGAATGGTCCATCGCCACGCCGTTGGCGGCGCGGATCGCTAGCCGGATCGTATGCTGGCCGTCGAGCAGGCTGCGCGGTTGGCAGTGGAACGCGAAACCGCTGCGAAGCGCGTTTGGCCAGTCAGGGAACGCTGAATCCACATCCTGGCGCGCAAGTCCATAATGAGCATCGCCCAAACGCTGATCGTCGAGGAAAACCTCAAAACTGGCGACCCCCGATCGACTTATCAGCCAGCCCTCGACCGTCAGCCGGCCGGTGACCGGCTCGACCATCACGCCATTCGATAGCGTCGGCGAGTCCAACCCGAACTTGAATTCGGCCGCCTGCTCCGAGGTGGTTTTTAACCCCGCGTCCGTACGGCGTTCGGCCTCTGGCACCGAGCTGTGCGGTGACGCGGTCCCGGCCGTGGCGACGATAACGTACTTGTGGCCTTCGCTGCCCAGCGCTCCGCGGACGACGACGCGGATGTCGTGGTCGCCTTCGAAGTGTTCGCCGAGGCGGCATTGGAATTTGAATCCCGACAGATACGACATCGGAATGTCGGGATAGATCTTCGCGACGTCCTGCCTCTCATGCCCGAAAGCGGCCAGGCCGACATCTCGCTCATCGAACAGCACACGGATCTGGGCGATCCCGTCCGGGCATACAGCCCAGCCCTGCACCGTCAATACGCCGTCGGTAGAGAGATCAGCCACCTCGCAAGACATTTCGACCGCCGCCGCGGCCTTCGGATGCCGCGCCGGTGGCGAGGAGCCCATCCGGGGCGATCCCAGCCCCTGCGGCTGTACGCCGCTCCCCAAGTCCGGCTGCCCATCCGCCGCGTCGGGCGTGCCCGCTGACGACGGCCGCGACGCGGCGCGCTGACGCAACCGCTCGATTGGGATAGCGACTTCTTGCCCAAATCCGTTGGCGCAGACCAACTGTGCCCGGACGGTCCCGGCCTCCCGGCTGACGACATCGAGTTGGATGCTCAGGCTAAAGCCCGCCGCTCCGGCGTTGGGATAGCCCGGAAAGACCATCGCCACGTCATCACGGTCGCCCCCGATCCTGGCCTTGGCAATCCGTTTGTCACCGGCGAAAATCCGCAGCGCGAGGATAGGTCCCAGCGACACCGCCCAGCCGTGAACCGACAGGACGCCATGGGCATCGATCGTGCCACGTTCGATATATATCACCGCATGGGGGCGCGCGGCGCCGAAGGTCAGCGCCGAACCGGTCGGGCCAGAAACGACCGCCACGGTGTCCGCGGCGGCCGGGTCGATTGCGATCTCAAACGTCTCGGCGTGTTCGATGTCGTCGTCGGTGCGAGCGACGATCGCGAACAGGCAGCGATCCGGCGCGCTGTTTCCCGGGCGCGGCAGATTGAACTGGAATGTGCGCTGGCGTCCGGGACGGCCATCGGGCAGCACGCAGGCCATGGCGCGTTCCGGCTGGCCGTATGACGCCAGGCTGGTTACCCAATCGCCGATCTGGAGCCTGATCTCCTCGATCGGTACCGCGCTCATGGCTCGGCCACGGACCGTGATGTCGAAACGATTGTTGATATATCCGCCGGAAACCGATGAATCGATTTCGATGAAGATGATCGGGGCGACGGATGGCGCCGCATCTTCGCCCGACCCGGCTGCAGCCGGCGGCGGCACATCCGCCAACGCCGCGATCAAGTCTCCCTTTGGACTGGACCTGATTCCGCGCGCCACGGGTGCCTTCTTTTGCGGTTCGCGACGCTTCCTCTGGGGATCGGGACGTTTACCCATCATTCACACTCGACACCATCGACCGGGTAATGGACGCAAGCCCGCAACCGCATCGCGTTTACAAACGGACTTTTGGGATCACATCCCAAAAGGAAGCCGCCCCTCACGATAGCCATCCTTGTCGAAATGCTCCTGCGCCGATGTGACGGTGCCGATACGGATGCTGTCGGCCACATCGGGATTTTCAGTCATATACCCTGCCTCGTCCACGTGGATCGGTTCGAAGGGCGGCGGGTATTTCACGGTCTCTCCATGAGCAGACAGTTGCAGGCGGGTGCGAGCGTTTCTTGGTTCCTTCCATTAGCGGTTTCGTGATCGAGATGGAACCTTTCTGTCGGTGTTTTTTGCAGGTGCGATATCGGAACCGTCCTGCTATTGAACGCTTCCTTTCCTGGTCAACCGACAGGTGCCGCCGCATGACCCACTCGCTGGCAACCGCCAGGCGACTCCAGCCGCCGACCGATATCGAACTGGCGGCCATCGTCCGCAACTTCCATGCCGCGCGCGTATTGGTCATCGGCGACGTGATCCTGGATCGCTATATCTCTGGCCAGGTCCATCGGCTGTCGCCCGAAGCGCCAATACCCGTGCTGCGCCCAGCCAATGACCGATGCACGCTTGGCGGCGCCGCCAATGTCGCCCTGAACATCGCCACCCTTGGCGGCCAGGCCATCCTGATCGGCGTGACCGGCAACGACGCGGCGGGTAATGAAGTGCATCGGCTTATTGAATCCACCCCCGGGATCGTTCCCGCCATGGTGCGGATCGCGGGCCGCCCGACGACCTCCAAGACCCGCTTCATGACCGGATCGCACCAGTTGCTGCGCCTGGATGAGGAAGTGACCGATCCGCTGAATCAGGACGGGCTGACGGCGGTGATGGCGGCGGTGGAAAGTCATATCGATAGCGCCGATGCGATCGTGTTGTCGGACTATGCCAAGGGCGTCCTGTGCAACGGCGTGCTGGATGCGATTTTGGCCAGGGCCGCCGCCTCCGGCCGGCTGGTGATCGCCGACCCCAAGCGCCCTGATTTCGCTGCCTACCGCGGCGCCACGGTGCTGACGCCAAACGAGCATGAGGTGCGCGTCGCAACCCGAATCGAAGCGGACCATGACACCGAAGCGGATCGCGCCGGGCGCGTTGCGCTGGAAGCGACCGGCGGCGAAGCCGTGCTGGTGACCCGTTCCGCCAAGGGCCTGACGCTGGTTTGTCGCGACGCCGAAGCGATCCATCTGCCGACCAGGGCACGAGAGGTCGCCGATGTGTCCGGCGCGGGCGACACGCTGGTCGCCGCACTGGCCGTCGCACTGGCCGCCGGCGCCGGACTGGTCGAGGCATCCATGCTGGCAAACGCGACCGCCGGAATCTCCGTCGGCAAGCAGGGAACCGCGACCGTGTCCCGGCAAGAGCTTCTGGATGCCCTGCATCTGGACGATCTGGTGGCGACCGACCGCAAGATCGTTGGCCTTGAAGAGGCCGTCGCGCAGGTTGCCGACTGGCACCGCCGCGGCCTGAAGGTCGGGTTCGCCAACGGCTGCTTTGACCTGATCCATCCCGGGCATGTCCGCCTGCTGAGCGAGGCGCGCGCCGCCTGCGACCGCCTGATCGTCGCCCTGAACACCGATGCCTCGGTCAAGCGCCTCAAAGGCCCCACCCGCCCCCTGCAAAACGAGATGGCTCGGGCCACCGTCATGGCCTCGATGGCACCCGTCGATCTGGTGACGCTGTTCGATGAGGATACGCCGCTGGAGATGATCCAGGCACTGCGCCCCGACGTGCTGGTGAAAGGGTCGGACTACACCGTGGATCAGGTGGTTGGCGCGGATCTGGTGCAGGGATGGGGCGGCAAGGTCGTGCTGGTAAATCTGCGCGAAGGCCACAGCACAACCGGCACGATCCGCCGCATGACGGTGCCCGCGGGCTGACGTCCTGGCGGGCTCAGCGGCCCGCCTTCCCTTTAGATCCCCTACCCCAGCGCCTGATCCAGATCGGCGATCAGGTCCGCCGCCGTTTCCAGCCCAACCGACAACCGGATCACATCCGGCCCGGCCCCGGCCGCCAGCCGCTGCTCATCAGTCAACTGCCGGTGGGTCGTGGACGCCGGATGCAGGATCAGGCTGCGCGTGTCGCCTATGTTGGCGAGGTGGGAGAACAGGTTGACGCTCTCCACCAGCCGGATACCGGCCTCGTAGCCACCCTTCACACCGAAGGTGAACACCGCCCCCGCCCCGGCCGGCATGTATTTCCGAGCGAGCGCGCGATACGGGCTGCTTTCCAGCCCGGCATGGGACACCCAGGCCACCCGCGGGTCAGCCGCCAGGAATTCGGCAACCGCCAGCGCATTGGCGCAATGCCGCTCCATCCGGACATGCAACGTCTCGGTGCCGGTGATGGTCAGGAACGCGTTCATCGGCGCCATCGACGGGCCGTAGTCGCGCAACGCGACCGCCCTGGCCTTGGTGGTGAAGGCGAAGTCGCCGAAGTTCTCGTAGAAGCGCAGGCCGTGATAGGCTGGCTCCGGCTCGGTCATCGACGGGAATTTGCCGCCCTGCGCCCAATCGAACTTGCCGGATTCCACGACGATACCGCCCATCGCATTGCCGTGCCCGGCCAGGAACTTGGTCGTGGAATGGGTCACGATATCCGCGCCCCATTCGAACGGCCGGCACAGATACGGCGTCGCCAGCGTGTTATCCACGATCAGCGGTATCCCAGCCTCGTGCGCGATCTTGGCGATCGCCTCCAGATCGACGATGACGCCGCCGGGGTTGGCGAGGCTTTCAACGAAGATCGCCTTGCACTTCGGTGTCAGCGCGCGGCGGAAGTTCTCCGGGTCCAGCGGGTCGACGAAGTGGCAGGTCCAGCCCAGCTTCTTGAACGACAGGCCGAACTGGGTCAGCGACCCGCCATACAGGTTGCGGGACGCGAGGAACTCGTCCCCCTGTTCCAGCATCGTGGCGAACACCAGGAACTGCGCGGCATGGCCCGAGGCGGCGGCGACGGCGGCACGCCCGCCTTCAAGACTGGCGACCCGTTCCTCCAGCACCGACACGGTCGGATTGGTCAGGCGAGAGTAGATGTAACCGAAATTATGCAGGTTGAACAAAGACGCCGCATGATCGACGTCATCGAACACATAGGCCGTGGTCTGATAGATCGGCGTGGAGCGCGCTCCCGTCGTTGGGTCCGGTGCCGCGCCGGCATGAACCGCTCGGGTTTCAAACCCATACTCGATGTTCGTGGCCGGAAACGCGCGGGGCTTGGTCCGCCGGTCGGTCGGCGCCTGCGCCGGGCGGTTGCGGATGATGCCGGAGTTCACCCCGCTCCAGGACAGTTCACCGCCCAGGCGACCGAACTCGATCTTCGGGCAGCGGTTCATGATGACTTCGATTCCGGCGGCCTCGCCCTTTTCGGCGGCTTCGTCGTTGCGGACCCCGAGCTGCATCCAGACCACCTTGGCGCCGATGGCGATCGCATCCTCCATGATCGGGCCAACGGCGTCCGAGGCGCGAAACACATCGACCATGTCGATCTCTTCAGGAATGTCACGCAGGCTGGCGTAGATGCGCTCGCCCAGTTGCTCCTTGCCGGCGGTGCCGGGGTTCACCGGGATCACGCGGTAGCCTTTGCCCTGAAGGTACTTCATCACGAAGTAGCTGGGCCGGTTCCAGTTCGACGAAGCGCCGACCATGGCAATGGTACGCACACTGGACAGGATGCGGCGTAGCGTGGCGTCGGAATACGGGATCGGATCGAGAGCGGACATCGGAACGGGCCTCCTAAACGCGGCCGTCAGCTATAGCCGCAACGGGTCGGATGGCAACCGGCTCTTGCGGCGTAGCAATCCGACCCGGCCCTAACGCCAGTCCTTACCGTGCCTGCTGGATCGCCGACAAAATCCAATGCCCACCGCGCGAGCGGACAAACGTCCAGATTTCCGTCGCCGTCACATGCTCCGTCGCGCTGCCGTCAACCACGCGCCCGGCGGCATCCTTGGTCACATCGATCATCGAGAACCGCATCGCTACAGTGGCATAGTCGCGCCCCTGCTCGGTCCACGCCTGGGCCAGATCGCCGGAGACCAGGGCTACGTCGCTGACGGAGTTCCGCACGCCCCGGCTGACCTGTTCGGACAGTTGGTCGGCGAAGTAGCTGACCATCTCCGGTGTCGTCATCGCTTGCAGACCGTTCAGGTCATGCGCGCTCCAGGCCGCCTGGATGCCCTGTAGCAGTTGCTCGAACTGCTGATAATCGGCGGGCCCAATGGCGATCGGCGGCGGGCCGGACGGACCCGGCCCACCAGACCCACCCGGCATCGGACCGGACCCGGCGCCCGGCATCCCACCGCGGCCGAACATGTTCGGTCCACCCGCCATGGCCGGCGAGCGGCCACCCATCACGAGCCGAAACACGAACCGCACCACCATGACGAGCAGGAATATCTGCAACAGCATGCCCAGGAAGCCGAAGAACCCGAATCCGCCGCCCATGAACCCATGCCCGAACAGCATGCCGGCGATCCCGGCGCCGATCAGTCCGCCCATCAGGCCCGACATGAACCCCGAGGAGCGCTGCCCTTGATTCATCGGCGAACCGCCATAAGGCGTGCTCTGCGGCGTCATGCTGCGTTGCATCGGCGTGGCCGAGTATGGCGCCGTCCGCGTGGAGGGCGGCGCGGAATAGGTCATGGAGCCACGGCTACCGAACGAACTGCCGCTGCCGGCACGCGCATCCGCCAGCCCTGGCGCCAAGGCCAGCGCCAGGGCGGCAACGCCGGCTATCAGGAAACGGGAACGAGCCATTCGAATTCGCTTCGCGGTTGTGACCGGGACAATATGGTGCGGCATCTCCGACAAAGCGAGGGGGTGAACGCGCACCACGCAACCCTGCCAGAAGCCATCCCCCACATGCCAGCCGCCCAACCAGTGGTATGAGGGCTGTCGCCTTGAAAATTGGACCCGATGAGCATCCCGATTCCGGAAGACGGACTACGCGGCGTTCGGCTGATCTCCGCCGTCGCGACATTGATGATCGCCGTTGGCTTGGCCTCGCTGGACACGTCGATCGCGAACACGGCGCTGCCGACCATAGCCCTGGATCTGAACGCTACCCCCGCTGATTCGGTCTGGGTGGTCAACGCCTATCAGTTGGCGCTGGTCGTCTCGCTGCTGCCGTTCGCCTCGCTGGGGGAAATCATCGGGTACCGCCGCGTCTATGTTTGGGGCTTGGCGGTCTTCACCCTGGCTTCCTTGCTGTGCGCACTCAGTTGGTCGCTGCCGACCCTGACCGCCGCCCGCATCATCCAGGGCTTCGGAGCCAGCGGAGTCATGAGCGTCAATACCGCGCTGATCCGCTTCATCTATCCCTCCCGCATGCTGGGACGCGGCGTGGGGAACAACGCCCTGGTCGTCGCCGTCTCCACCGCGATCGGGCCGACCATCGCCGCCGGCATCCTGTCAGTCGGCAACTGGCAATGGCTGTTCGCCATCAACGTCCCTCTTGGCGTAGTCGCCGTCGTGCTGGCGTTGCGGGTGCTGCCGGATACCCAACGCGGGCAGCACCGGTTCGATTTCGGCAGCGCGGCCTTGAACGCCATGACCTTCGGCTTCCTGATCTTCGGCATTGGCGAGGGCGCGCATCAGGCGGATATCGGCGTTACCGCGGCGGCGTTGGGCATCGCGGTCGTCTCCGGCGTGGCGCTGATCCACCGGCAACTTGGCCTGCCGGCGCCGATGCTGCCGGTGGACCTTTACCGGCGGCCGATATTCGCCCTGTCGTCGCTGACCGCGCTGTGTTCATTCTCGGCGCAGGGTTTGGCGTTCGTGTCCCTGCCCTTCTACTTCCAGACGGTCCTGGGAATGAGCGCGGTCGAAACCGGCCTGTTGTTAACCCCATGGCCGGTGATGACCGCGTTCGCCGCACCGATCGCCGGGCCATTGTCCGATCGCTATCCGCCGGCGGTGCTGGGCGGAATCGGGTTGGCGGTCCTGGGTCTCGGGCTGAGCCTGATCGCATCGCTGCCGGACCATCCCGGCACGGTGGGCATCGTCTGGCGGATGATGATATGCGGCGCCGGCTTCGGCTTCTTCCAGTCGCCGAACCTGCGCGCGATCATGTCCAGCGCGCCGCCGGAACGCAGCGGCGGCGCCAGCGGAATCGTCGCGACCTCCCGTCTGGTCGGTCAGGCGCTTGGCGCCGCGCTTGTCGCGTTGTGCTTCGGGATCTCGATGCGGAACGGGCCGTCGCTGGCCTTGGCAATGGCGGCGGCGTTTTCACTTGCCGGCAGCGCAGTGAGTTTTTCCCGTTTGGTGGCAAAACCGGCCACGTTTCGCCGGTAGGGCGCCGGGCCGCTGGGCGGAATCAAGAAGATTCCGCGTTTCATGGGACGCGACAGCAGGGCGTTGATAGTCGGCGGCGTTTCCCCGTTCATGTGCCTGCG
The DNA here is from genome assembly GCA_003506895.1 of Acetobacteraceae bacterium. Taxonomy (GTDB): domain Bacteria; phylum Pseudomonadota; class Alphaproteobacteria; order Acetobacterales; family Acetobacteraceae; genus Rhodopila. The sequence continues at coordinate 134,434 of DNXO01000132.1, forward strand.
GCGATGCGGGATGGAAGCTCGCCGCGACTGACGGCGACGCCGATCTCCAGGCTGCGCGCGATACGGTGCGCCTTGTCCATCAAGAGATCGGCGCCCGCGACCGAACAGACCTCACGCGCGGTCTTCTCGAAAAGGGCGAGCCAACGTGCGAAATGCAGCGGCTCCAGCCGCAGGGGAAAATGGGCTGCCAGCGGCTGACCATGATAACGGCCAGTCAGCAGCGCGACCGAGGACCAGAACGCAGTGATCTTGGAGATATGCTTTTCCCAGTCTTGGACGCCATCGAACAGGTGCCCGATCACCTCATCCCGGCGCGCGGTGTCATAGAAGGTGCGAACCAGCCGCTCCAGCACGGCTTCGTCCAGATCGGTCGCGGCCTGGATATCCCTGGTGATCGCCGCGCGGCGTTCAGCGTTCTCGGGGAACGGTATTGACGGCAAAGTGCTCATGGTGCGGCGGACGCTGCTTTTCGCAGCGCCCTCATCTCCTCGAAGGGTTTCGTGACATCGCGCATGATTGCGGCGATTCCATGCATTCGACCTGCTTCGTCGCGAAACGGCACGATCATGAACTCGGTCGATATGCGCCTGCCGTCCTTCCGAATAGCCGGGACGGTCAGAAAATCGCCGGCGCCGTAACGGGTTTCACCGGTTTGCATCGTCTTCTCGTAGCCCTCCCAGTGGCGTCGCGCAATTTCTCGGGGACGATGGTATCCAGGGACCGACGGCCACCTTTCTCCGCGGCGCGGCTTCGGCGTCGTGGAAATGACGCCGTTGCTGGCACGGAGCGCTAACCAGGACCGAGGGTAATCGACAGATGATACAGGGTAGAACTCCACTTTGATGCGGTTTCGCTGACGTATCCGGACAGGACGCGAAACACATGCAGCTGCTCGATCACCCCGGGGTCATCCACTGGACCGGCACATAGCACGGCTTACGGCCGACAACGCTCGGCGGCCGCGCAAACAACGCCCATGCTGCCACGCTCCCGCTGTCGGCTCATCTCACTCCCATAGCGGCTCTTCGCTCTTGCCCGATGCCTTCATCATCGTGAGCAACTCCCGCAGAAGCTCTCGGGTTGCCGTGGGCACCGTGTAGGTATCGGCGTCTTTCTGATGTTCGCACAGCTTGGCCCCCAGGTGCCCCGTGACCTTTGCCGCCATTCGATTGAGGGTTCCGAGGTGCCGGCCGAGGTTTTCCCCCTCACTTCCCAATGCCTCCATCAGCCGTTCCCTGGACGGGGGCCTGGAGGAATCCGCATAGCCAAGCCGGCGGAGCAGCATCAGAAGGCGGGCGCCGTCATGATGGAAGCTGACTTCCCTTAGAAGCGCGGTTGCCTGTTCGCGGCCCAGTGGTCTGGCCTCGGTCAGATGATGTTCGGCGACCGGCCAGGTTCCACCAAGGTAACTGAATAGCTGCTCGCGTAGCCCGATCGGCATCGCATCGAAATCGGCTTGGGTAAGGACGAGTTCCATGTGTGTGGGCCTCCATATCGGTTCGGCCTGCGACGACTGCAACATCCGATCACGCCACCGATCTATTTCTGGTTCACAAAAAGCGCCGGACTCAGTTGTTACGAATTGTCGTAGGTTTCCGCTCAGACCGGCTCACCCGGCGCGGGCCACAGCTTGCGGATAGATTCGGGCAAAGACCGCTTGACCTTCTCGACCTGCTCGGGCGTGACGTGATGCGCCATCACCGCCAGCACGCTACGCGTGGCCTCCCGCACATTGACCGGCCGAACGCCGCCCAGCCCGTTGGCTACATGAGTGAGGAATTCATCCTCGGTGTGGATCCTGTCCACGACATGGCCGAGCCGGTACTGGTCGTAGTATGTGCCCCGCACCAGCAACGGCAGTTGTGCGCCGAGATGTGCGGCAAGCTCGGGCGGCAAGCGATCGCGAAGGCTTCGCAGCACCGCGCCAAGCACATGCCATGCGACGTTCCGATCCGGGCCAACGGTTTCCATCACCTCGTCGAGCCAAATGTGGGTGATCTGCAAGGTCTTGTCGAATACGTCGAGACCGGTCGTGCTCACGTGAAATCCTCCGCTAATATCAGAACTGGCCTGCATCTGGCGGCAGTACTTCTGCCGGGCGTCCTTGGCCTGATAGCGACCAAATCCATGTTGGCCGAAAACAGGCGGCATCTCCTTGATGCATATCAAGGCCCCGGGTCGTGGATATGGCCAAGTACGGTGCCTTCCAGAAGTTGCCGTGGCGTCGCTGAGTCTGGTGTCGGTCAAATTTGCCCGACGTCACCATTCACCTCCTGTTGCCGATGGAGCGTTTTCATGTCCGCCTCAATTGCACTCCGATCACGCACGGCTCGCATAATATTTCTGTTTCCTCTTCTGAGTCTTTTCCTTACCGGGTGCGGATTCAACAACATCCCCACCTATGAAGAACAGGCCAAGGCGAAATGGTCGGATGTGTTGAATCAGTATCAACGCCGGACTGACCTGATTCCAAACCTGGTCGAGACAGTGAAGGGCTTTGCGCAGCAAGAGCGCAGCGTATTGGAGGCGGTGACAGTCGCCCGTGCCCAGGCAACGTCCATCAAGGTTGACGCGAGCACAGTCTCCGATCCGGAGACATTTAAGAAATTCCAGGACGCCCAGGCGCAGCTATCCGGCTCGCTGGGGCGCTTGCTGGCGATTTCCGAAAACTACCCCGACTTGAAATCCAATCAGAACTTCCTCGCATTGCAAGCGCAGTTGGAAGGAACCGAAAATCGGATCACGGTCGCCCGTCACGATTATATCGAGGCCGTGCGCCAATATAACACGGAATTGAAGACATTCCCCGGGCGCATCTGGGCGATGATTTTCTACACCAGCAATAAGCCCATGGAAGAGTTCACGATCGCCGATAGCGCCAGGACAGCTCCACAAGTGAAGTTCTGAGCCGTCGCAAGATGCCCCGTCGCTTCGTCTTCACGGTCATTGCCTGGATCTGTTTCACCGGCGTCTGCCTGGGCCAGACGCTGACATTTCCAGCGCTTACAGGCCGTGTCGTCGACGAGGCCGGGCTACTGTCCCCGGCAGATCGCGCGGCGCTCACGGTATCCCTTGCCGCCCTGGAAGCGACGACAACGGACCAACTGGTGGTCGTCACGCTGAAATCACTGCAGGGGAGAACGATCGAGGACTATGGCTATCAACTTGGCCGTCATTGGAAGATCGGTCAGAAGGACAAGGACTCCGGTGTGCTGCTGATCGTCGCGGTCAGCGAACGGAAAGTCCGGATCGAGGTCGGTTACGGCCTTGAAGGCACGCTTACCGACGCCGAAACGAAACTGATCATAGAAAATTTGATTCTGCCGCGATTTAAGATCGGCGATTTTGCCGGCGGCATAAAAGCCGGGACCGCGGCCATTATCCAGGCGCTCGGCGGTGCTGCATCTGGCACGGTACCGGGCCCTCCGCAGGCTCAGGGAAGGGGCGGCCCGGATACCAACGCACCGGTCTGGCCTGGCATTGTCCTGGGACTGGCCGGCGTTGGACTGCTCGTATTTTGTTCCTTGACCCCGGGTGGCGGCGTCTGCCGGCTGATCCTGCAGATACTTTTTCTGATGGCCCTTTCAGGAAGAAGCGGCTCTTCACGCGAGAAGCCACCTTTTTCAGGGGGCGGCGGGTCCTTCGGTGGCGGCGGCAGTTCAGGAAGCTGGTGAGAAGCGCGAAATGATCGAAGAATCTGACAAGATGCGCATTTCCGCCGCGATCCGCGCAGCCGAGCTGCATACGGCAGGCGAGATTTTTTGTATCATAGCCAAGCATTCGAGCGACTATCCCCTGGTTCCCCTGGCGTGGGCCGCAACGATTGCCCTGTTCTCGCCGCTACCACTTCTCTACATGACAGAATGGTCGGCGCCAGTCGTTTATCTCTCCCAAATTCTGACCTTTCTCGTCGCGATTATTGTGTTGTCGAATGCGAGAGTACGGTTCCACATCGTGCCGCGCCGTGCCAAGCACGACCGAGCTCACGCCGAGGCGATGCGTCAGTTCCTTGCGCAGGGGATCGATAAGACCAAACATCGCACCGGCGTGCTGATTTTCGTGTCTGAGTGGGAACGGTATGTTGAAATTGTCGCCGACGCCGCGATCAACGACAAGGTCACGACAGCCACCTGGGACAATGCGGTCAGTGCGTTGCTCGCGGCGATCAAGGCAGGGCGGCCGGGCGATGGTTTCGTGGCGGCAATCGAACAATGCGGCGTGGTGCTGGCAACCCATTTTCCACCAGGCGCACTCAACCGCGATGAACTGCCGGACAAGCTGCTGGAAATCTGATCAACTATCCAGGAGCGGGTCAGCCGGATATCGTTCCGCCGTGAAGAGTCCGCGGATCGTAGGGCTATCCACCTTGACGCGCATCAATGCGTCGGCAGGCGGCATCGGCGTAATTGCGGCAGGCGGCACATCGCAACAGAAGAGAGCGGCCCCATGACGCAGATCGCTGGACGGAACCGTTTGATCCCTTGGTATATCGGCATTGCCATTGTCGTGGCTGCGGTCGGTTACATCGGATATGAAATGTTCTTCGGGGGCGGATGTCCCGCGCCGACATTCGTAGAGCTGATCGTTCTGATTATTCTACCGGTCGTGTATATCACCCTCATGTACCTGACTTTGGTCAGTCAGAAATAGCGGCTTGTTCGCCGACCATGGTGTCTGGTTCGCGGGAACGGGGGCGTGGCGGGCGACATTTTTATTGCGGATCAGATCGCGGACCCTGGCCGATCGTCGCTGCTATGGCGTCGTCAACCGTTTCAAGCCACACGAAACGTAGCCGCTCCCTCGCACCCGGCGGGATATCGTCATAATCGCGCCGGTTCCGGGCCGGCAGAAGAACTGTGTCGATGCCAGCCCGGGCCGCGGCAATGACTTTTTCGCGGATGCCGCCCACGGGCAGCACCAGCCCGCGAAGGCTGATCTCACCCGTCATGGCTGTGGTTGGCGGAACAGCGCGGCCCGTCATCAACGAGGTCAGCGAAACGAACATCGCAACGCCGGCAGACGGCCCATCCTTGGGCGTGGCGCCGGCCGGCACATGCACGTGGATGTCATTGTTGGCGAAAAGATCCGCCTCGATCCCCATCCCCACGGCGCGCGTCTTCAGCAAACTCAAAGCCGCCTGGGCGCTCTCTTTCATGACGTCGCCAAGCTGTCCGGTCAGGATCAATTTGCCATTGCCCGGCATGCGGCTTGACTCGATGAAAAGAATGTCGCCCCCGACCGGCGTCCAGGCCAGCCCAGTGGCGACACCCGGAATCGATGCATGCTGAGCGACATCCGCATCGAACCGGCGAGCCCCGAGGATGGCGCCCACCTCGTCCACATCGATATGCGCGTGACTGAGTTTGCTTTCCGCAACCCGCACCGCCACGTTGCGGAAAACGGCGCCGATCTCACGCTCCAGGTTTCGCACCCCGGCTTCGCGCGTATAGCCGTCGATGATCAGGTTCAGGCCGGCATCATCAAGGTCAACCACCCCGTCCGGCAGGCCATTCTGCTTCAATTGCCGGGGGATCAGGTGGCCTCGGGCAATCGCAACCTTTTCCTCGGCCGTGTATCCGGACAACCGAACCAGTTCCATGCGATCGCTCAGCGGCCCGGGAATGGTGTCCAGCACGTTGGCGGTGGCGATGAACAACACCCGGCTGAGATCGAAGGGTACGCCGAGATAGGCATCGCGGAACGTGCCGTTCTGCTCCGGGTCCAGCACTTCCAGCAGGGCGGAAGACGGGTCGCCCTGAAAACCGCCCGCACCGAGCTTATCGATCTCGTCGAGCATCATCACGCAATTTCGCTCGCCGGCGCGCCGGATCGCCTGGATGATGTTGCCTGGCATCGCCCCGACATAGGTTCGGCGATGTCCGCGGATCTCAGCCTCGTCATGCACCCCGCCCAGGCTGACCCGGACGAATTTGCGGCCCACGGCGCGGGCAATGGATTGGCCCAGGGAGGTCTTGCCAACGCCAGGGGGGCCGACGAAGCACAGGATCGGCCCCTTGCCGTCCGGATTCAATTTGCGAACGGCCAGGAATTCGAGAATGCGCCGCTTGATCTTGTCCAGGTCGAAGTGGTCCTCATCGAGCACGCGCCGAGCCTCGGTGATGTCGATGGGCGGAGCATCCTCGATGCGCCACGGCAGTTCCGTCAGCCACTCCAGATAGGAACGGACCATACCGGCTTCGGCCGCGCCTTCCGGCATCCGCTCCAGCCGGCGTAGTTCCCGTTTGGCTTGGACGGCAACGTCGGCGGGCATCTCCGCCTGTTCCAGCTTTCGCTTCAGGTCATCGAGTTCTGGCGAGGTTTCGTCGGGCTCACCAAGTTCTTTCTGGATGGCCTTTAGCTGCTCACGAAGCAGGAATTCCCGCTGGCGTCCTTCCATCGCGGCGCGGGTTTGCTGCCCGATATCATGCGACAGCCGTAACACCTCATGCCGATAGGCGAGGCGTGAGATCACACGGTCCAGCCGGGGAAGCAATTCGATGGTTTCGAGGATTTCTTCCTTTTCGAAGGGGGTCAGGTCGAGCAGTCCGGTTACAAAATCCGCAAGCGCGCCAGGCTGGTCGATGGCCATCACCGTTGCCGCCAGTTCGGCGGGGGCCTGCTCGATCAGGCGCAGGATTTCCAGACTCCGTTCGCGCAATTGGTGGAAGCGCGCGTCGATTTCGGGGTTTCGGTCGGTAGGTTCGGCGATGCGGTTAATCGTGACAGTCGACTGTGGCGCATTGTGGTGCACGGCCATTAGCCGCACCCGTCCCACGCCCTGCACGATTGCGTTATGCGAGCCGTCACGCCCGGTGAAATAACGAAGCAGCCGGGCCTCCGTTCCGATCGAATGCAGATCGGTCAGACCCGGGGTCTCCGCATAGGGTTCCCGTTGCATTACCAGAACGACATGCTGCTCGGTGCGTGCGGCCTCTTGAAGCGCCGCCGTGGCGGCCGGGCTGCCGATAGCGAGCGGCATGACCACCCCGGGCAGCAGAACAGTTTCCCTCATGGGCAGCAGGATCAGGGTCTCGGCCGAATTGGCCGGGTCGCCCGGGGTTGCGTCTGATGCGCTCATCGATCGAGCCTGCTCAGGGTCAGGAGGAGGCAACCATCCGCATGGTCCCGGGATGCGAGACGGTAGATGCCGGGCGGCAGAGGAAGGCGCCGTTCGAAGCGGCCGTGCGGCAACTCGACCCGGTGGACCCGCGTCGGTCGTCGCAGGGTTGGCCAGCGCCGTGTCCCTCTGACCAGCAACTCGCCCTGGCCAATGACGATCTCCATCTCGTCGCGCCGTACTCCCGGGAGAGCAACGACAATGAGCAACCCGGTCTCGGTTTCCAACACGTCGATCGGCGGTTCCCAACCGGTCGCCGTGGGACGGAAGGCATCGCGAAGCGGCCGTTCGGCGCGCGCCAACATAGCCAACGCCTCAGACCACATGACATCCCTACCAGAGCGCAGCATGGTGGTGCCTTTCCAATCCTTCAGTTTATTGGCGCATTATTTTGCGCTTATGTAATGTCGGCCAGTAGGACAGCCGTTGAAAGTCAACTCTAGGGAATGGAACGAACAATGCGGCCTCAACAACCCGACCGGGGCCGGGGTCACAGGCCAAACGGGTAAGTCTCATCGTCGCCCCCATGCACGCGCGAGGGCATCGGCGTGACGGCGTTTGTTTTGTCGAACCACAGAAATGCATCGTATTGGTCGGGCAGCGTAGAATAGGCGTAGTGGCTCCATCGCTCCGTCTCCGGACGGTAGATCACGCCGATATAGCGTTCCAGCCGGGGCGGCCCAAGCACGCGGCGGGCCGCGTCCTGATGGCCTTCGCGCAGGTCCAGCAGGAACCGCTCATGGCCGATTTGATGGCATAGCGCTTCGTAGCTGTCCGCCCGCGAGGGCCGCACGGCCTTGATCTCCATCGGCGCATCCCATTCCGAGGCGGCGGCCACCGTGCCCGTATCGGTACCAAAACCAATCAGCACCGCGCCGCGGCCAAAGCGCTCGCGGCAAAGCTGGCCGATGTTCAGCTCTCCCCGCTCTGTGCCCATGTCGGTGAAGCGCGCATCCCCGATATGCGAATTATGGGCCCATACCACGACCTTCGCCGCTGGCCCGCGCTGTGCCAGCACATGTTCCAGCGTCTCGAACATGTGGCGGTCGCGCAGGTTCCAGGATTCGGCGGAGCCATAATACATCATGCGGTAATAGCGTTCCGCATCGGCAACCAACCGAGCGTTCTGCGCTGCGTCCAGGAAGCTTTCGCCGTCCGTACGCGTGTATTGCAGTTCCTTCTGCAGGAGATCGATCAGAATGCGGGTGACCGGCTGCTCGCAGAGCGCGTATCCCTCGCTGAGAGAAGCGCGGCCGTAGGCAGCGGGCTCGCGGCTCCAAGGCGTCAGGCAGGCATAGCGATTACGCGCGGCGGCCGCAGCCGCCGGATCGACGCGATCCAGATAGGTCAGCACCGCGGCGATGGAGGCGCTCATATTGTAAATATCAAGGCCATAGAAGCCCGTCCGGCCCGCTGGCGGAAGCGCGGCGTTGTGTTGCCGCAGCCAGGCCACGAAATCATCCACGTCCTTGTTGCGCCACATCCAGGTCGGAAAACGCGTGAAGGGCACGACGTTCGGTGGCTGGTGCGGCTTCTGTCGCACATAGCGGTCGATCGCAGCGGCGTCCGGCCAGTCGGCTTCGACCGCGACGGCGGAGAAGCCGTGGTGCTCGATCAGCCGACGGGTAATGGCGGCGCGGGCACGATAGAATTCCGACGTGCCGTGCGATGCCTCGCCTAGCAGCACCACGCGAGCGTCACCAAAGCGGTCGAACGCGGCGGCGAAGGCGGCATCGTCGATCGAAGGGAGGGGTTCGGCCGCTGCCCGTAGCACGGCAATGGCAGATGGCGGTTGTGCCGTGGGCGCGGGTTCGGCGGGCACCGCGTGAACCGGGGGCGTCAAGTAATGCTCGAACCAGGCGGAGGCGAGTTCCGTCACGGTTTCCAGCGTGCCTGGTTCCTCGAATAAATGCCCCGCGCGCGGCACGATGCGCAGCAGTTTCTCGCACGTCATCGCGGCCAGCGCCTGACGGTTCAGCTCGATCACGTGATGATCGTCACCACCCACGATCAGCAGCGTCGGCGCGGTGACGCGCGGCAGTGCGCGCCCGGCAAGATCTGGCCGCCCGCCGCGCGACACCACGGCGCTGATGCGGCCATCCAGTTCGGCGGCGGCCATCAGCGCGGCGCCAGCCCCGGTGCTGGCCCCGAACAAACCGAGCTTGAGCTCCGCGAGATCGGGTTCGCCGTTGATCCACAGCGTGGCTTCAAGCAGCCGATCGGCCAGGAGCGGGATGTCGAACACGTTACGCCGGTCGTGCGCTTCCGCCTCGGTCAGCAAATCCAGCAGCAGTGTGGCAAAGCCGCGCCCGTTCAGCGCCTGTGCGACCGCGACATTGCGCGGGCTCAGGCGGCTGGATCCGCTGCCGTGGGCAAACAGAACAAGGCCCCGTGGCGCCGCCGGAACGTGGAGATCCCCTTTCAAACCGTGGGGAGGGACCTCGATCGCACGGTGCGAGGGCAGTGGGGATGTCGTGTCGTCGGCGGGCCGCTCCGTCCAGGCCTGGCGCAGCAGGCCGATTGTTTCCTCATCGGTGAGTTGGTGGAAGTCGGCATAGAATCCACCCACGCCGTGGAACCGGTCGGCCGCATGCAGGCACACGATCTCATCCGCGTGGCCACGCATATCCGCCAGCGCCGCCCTTGGCGCCACCGGCACGGCAAGGATGGTGCGCAACGCGCCCTGGAGTTTGATGGCGCCCAGCGCGGCCTTCGCCGTGGCTCCGGTGGCCAGCCCGTCGTCAACGATGATGGCGGTGCGGCCGGCGGGGTCGATGCGCGGACGCCCCTCCAGATACAACGCGCGGCGTCGTTCGATTTCCCGCAGTTCACGGCTGCGGGCACGGGCGAGAAAAGCCGCATCGGCGCCGGAGGCCCGCCGGATATCCTCGTTGATCACGGTCTGCGGATTTTCGCCATCCACCACAGCGCCGAGGGCCACTTCGGGCGCCCCGGGCGCGCCGATCTTACGCACCAGCACCAGATCAAGCGGTGCGTGCAGGGCGCGGGCGATTTCCAGGCCCACCGGCACGCCGCCGCGCGGCAGGGCATACACCACCGGGTTCGTGAGGTTCATGGTGGTCAGCCGAGCGGCCAGCACGCGACCGGCTTCGGATCGGTCAGTAAACCGGGCGGATATTCCATCCATGACTACTATCTACCTCCCGTCGAGGCACCGCACCTTGATCTCGCGCAACACGGGCGATGCGATCAAGAAGGGCGTTGCGTCTGGTTCGGTTCGCGCCCCCCTTTGCAGACCTCTACTAGCCGTGGGGCGCCGCGTGGCTCGCCGCATAAAGGAACCAGGCCCGCCGCTCGGTTTCGTCGATGTACACCTCTAAAAGGCTGGCGGTCGCGACGTCATTGTGCTCGCCGATCATCCCATGGGCCTCGCGCAGCCGCTTGACCAGTTCACCGTTGTCCTCGCGCAGTTCTGCCAGCATATCTTGCGGTGTCACATAGGACGCATCGTTATCGGCGATCCGCTGCTGGCGTGATATCTCGCCTATCGAGTGCAAAGTCAGATGGCCGAGCTTGCGTACCCGCTCGGCAAGCACATCGGTCATCGCAAAAATCTGATCGGACTGCTCGTCGAGCATCAAATGGTAATCGCGAAAGTGCGGCCCGGTCATATGCCAATGGAAGTTCTTGGTCTTCATGTAAAGCGCGAATACATCGGCCACCAAACCATTCAGCGCCGCCGCTATGTCCCGGGTGGCGTTCGCGCCCAGGTCGGTTGGTGTTGCCAGCGGCGGCGGCACGTTGAGTGTCGTGGAATGTTTGGCCATTGGGAAAAAGCCTCTCGCGTAGTTTCAACCCAGGTCGGTGAGATGGTGCCAACTTGGCAAACTGCCTTAGCGTTGTGCCGGACGAACCGACAGCAGCCCCCAGTAAAATTAAGTGTGACCTGGTCTTGGCGGGATAGGATTTGCGTGGAAATCTCACACCGAATTGATATCCGGGGGCCGATTTGCGCGACATCCCCCTTGGTCTGTTCGATGAACCCCTGTCGAACCTGGATGCCAAGCTGCGCGTCCAGACGCGCGCGGAAATCCGCAAGCCGCAACGAAGGCTCGGTATCAGACATCAATCATGCGCCGACCCATCAGTTGGTTCTCAGCCCTTGGTCGAATTGATACGGGTCAAGCCTGCCCTCGGCTCGTGAGTGTATCGGTTGACACACCTCAATGCGATTACATCCGCGTGGTTGTTCCTTGAATATGAGCGGAGGGCCAGGCCATGCGAGCGCAGGATATAATGACCAAGGATGTGGTGACCGCTAAGCCCAACACGCCGGTTCGGGATGCCGCGAAGTTGATGGTGAAGCACCGCATCAGCGGCCTGCCGGTTGTGGATGCCTCCAACCATCTGGTCGGGATCGTCACCGATGGCGACTTGTATCGGCGGGCCGAACTCGGTACCGGCAAGCAGCGTCACGGCTGGCTGAAAACCCTTGGCCTGGATGGCACATGGGCAGAGGCCTACGTCGAGGCACATGGACGCACTGTTCATGACGTCATGACGGCTGACGTGACCGCCGTCACTCCGGCAACGACTATTCGCCAAATCGCCGATGTGTTCGAGAGGAAGCGCATCCACCGCGTCCCTGTCGTGGCCGGCGGAAAAGTGGTGGGCATCGTCAGCCGGGCAAATCTCGTTCAGGCTTTGGCCGCCATTTCGCCGGAAGAGTTCGACCAGAAAAGAAACGATCAGTATGTTCGCGATCTGGTGATAGCCGAGTACAGGCGGCTCCCCTGTGGGCTTCCGTCAGAGTGGAATGTGATCGTCAAGGATGGCGTTGTACACCTTTGGGGGTTCGTTCCCTCGCTCGCGAATCTGGCTGCGCTGCGGGTGGCCGCGGAGGGGATACCCGGGGTCAAGGGTTTCGTTGACCTCACCTTCGGATACAGCGGCCCCGTGGGATCGCGGGAGAACCTTCATTCGCAAGTGACGGTTGTCGAAGCGGACGATGCCGTTGCCGTTGCCGTTTAGTGCCAGGATCAGGCAACCTATGTTCACCCGGAGAGGTGTGCCCGTTATCCAAAGTAGAATGTCGATCGGCATAAGCGCGACGGCCCGACGACGACATCGGTCGTTATCATCAAAAGAAGGAAATCCGTGATGGAAGCGCGGGACGTAATGACCACCCATGTTGTGACCGTAACGCCAGAGACAGACATAAGAAATATCGCCCGGATCATGATCGAGCATCACATCAGCGGCGTACCGGTCACCGACACGCTGGGCCACCTGGTTGGGATCGTGACCGACGGAGATCTCTATCGTCGCGGTGAGCTCGGAACGGATAGGCAACGAAGCAGTTGGCTGGAACTGTTCGGCCTCGATAGTAAGCTGGCCCGGGAATACGTCGGGACGCATGGACACACCGCGGCCGACGTCATGACCACGCGCGTGTTTGCGGTAACCCCGGAAACGCCACTCCGGCAGATCGCGGACCTGTTCGAGAGGGAGCGCATTCGCCGCGTCCCCGTCGTTGCCAACGGGCATCTGGTTGGTATCCTGAGCCGAGCCAACCTCGTTCAGGCGTTGGTCTCGACCCCAGCGGAGGATGCCCGGCTGACGTTGAGCGACCAGCAGATCCGCGATCTCGTCATCGCCGAATACAAGCGCCTTCCCTGGGGTATGCCGTCCGAAGGGAACGTCATCGTGACCGGTGCGGTCGTGCATCTTTGGGGGTTCGTGCCCTCCGGGGTGGAACTGGATGCGCTGCGCGTCGCCGCGGAAGGTATTCCCGGCGTCAAACGCTTCGAGGACCATACCTTCAGATACTTCGGAGATGTTGGGGACAGACAACGCGTTCCGTCCGAGTTGGTTGTGGAGGAACCCACCGCCGCAACGCCGGAACAACCTCGGTAACAGCGGCAAACGCGCAGATTGATCAAGCCTCGCATCGGGTCCAAGCTGGTTCCGAACGAACCCCCGGACACCTGAAATGCCATCGATATCGCCCGGACGCATCGGCATCGACGTCGGCCGCAAGCTGCCGCTGGAAGACGCGATCGGCTGGGCCGGCGCCAACGACGTCGGCATCATCGACATCCAGCTCGACACCGGCGCCAACGTCGTCACCAGCTTCGATGCGGTTCGGTCGCATGCGATCCGGCGGTCATGCGACCATCACGACATCAGGCTGGGCCTGCACACGCTGTCCGCCGTGAACGTGGCGGAATACGCGCCGCTGGTCGCCGACGCCGTGGACGCCTACCTGAAAGCCTACATCGATGCCGCCGTCCTGCTGGGTGCCGAGTGGATCGTGGTCCATGCCGGCTTCCATTTCTCTGCCGACATTCCTCAGCGGATGCAGGCCGCGCTGGATCGGCTGAACCGGCTTGCCGACTATGCCGACCACAAATCGATTCTCCTGCTGCTGGAAAACCTGAACAAGGAACCACCAAACGCCGAAGTCCATTACCTCGCGCACACGATCGAGGAATGGCGCTGGTTCTACGAGAAGCTGTCCTCCCCTGCCCTCCAGCTTTCGTTCACCGCCAATCACGCGCATCTGGTGCCGGAAGGCGTCAGCGGGTTCCTGGGCGCGATGCCGCTCGCCCGGGTCCGCGAGGTCCGCCTGGCGGACTGCTTCCGCAACGGCGATGAAGAACATCTGAATCCCGGCCAGGGCGATTTCGATTTCCCCGGACTGTTCAAGGCACTGGAGGGCGCGGGCTACACCGGCCACTACATGAACGCCTTCGGCTCGCTGGATGACATGCTGAAGGCGCGCACAGTGTTTGCGGGATTGGCGACGGACTGACACACTCCTTTTGTCCAAGAACCAAGGGGATCAACATGCCTCACCTGCGAGCATACCTGCTGACAACGGCCGTCCTGTTACTTCCGGCAGCCGCGATGGCCGACGTCGTTCTTTCGTCTAACGATGGCCACACCGTGATGGACGCCAGCAAAGCCATGGTTGCCCCAAGTCCCGCCGGGGCGGACACGGTCACGGTCATCGACGTCAAATCTTATCCGCCAAAAATCAAGGCGACGTTCGAGGCCCCGGGAAGCGTCGTCGGGCCACCGGGCGCGATCTGGATCAGCAAGGACGAAAGCTGGGGTATCGTGACGTCCGCCACCAAAGCGGATGCGGCAGCCGCCAAGACCGGGGGAATCGGCCCCGATGACCGTGTCGCGGTGTTCGACCTGACCAGCAATCCGCCAAAGGTGACGCAGAACCTGACCTCCGGCGCGGGCGCCACACAGGTCCGCATTTCGCCCGACGGCACATTGGCGCTGATCGCCAACCGCACCGAGGGCACGGTTTCCGTATTCACCGTTAAGGACAAGCAACTTACACAAGCCGGCAAGGTGGATACCGGGAACGCGAAATCCCTGCCCAGCGCCGTAGTCTTCGTTGACGGCAAGACGGCCTTGCTGACCCGCAGCGGCGACAACATGGTCAGCGTGCTGCACATCGACGGCACCACCGTAACGATCGACCCCAGGCCGATCACCACCGCCATCGGGCCCTACACAATGGACATCAACCCGTCCCACACCCTGGCGGCGGTGTCCAACATGGGGCGCGGCGACGGCGACCAGGACTCGGTCAGCCTGATCGACCTCACCTCGAAACCCTACCACACAGTCGGCACCTTCGGCGTGCCGAGCGGGCCGGAACCGATGAAGTTCTCGCCGGACGGAAAGTATCTGGCCGTCGGCGCGCAAAACGGCAGCACCAAGCCTGCGTCCCATCCCTTCTACCACGCCAAGGGCCTGCTGGGTCTCTACGCGGTTGAGGGCAAGACGCTCCACAAGATCGCAGAGGCGCCAGTTGGCCCGTGGGCCGAGGCGGTCGCGTTCTCCCGCGACGGCAAGACGGTGCTGGTCCAAAGCATGCAGGACCGGGAGATCAACGTCTTCCGTTGGGACGGGAAAACCCTGACAGCCGGGAAAAACCTCCCGATCCAAGGTGCCGGGCCGGAATCCTTCGCCACCGCCTGGTAATCGGAAAGGGCCGGGCGCATCAGCACCCGGCCCGACTGGTTACTGCCCAGACGGCTCCTCGACCGTAGCAGAGCCCTCAAGCTGGCCGGCATGCCGCCTACCGCAACCTGGGATCGGGAACCCGAGCGGCCACCAGCACATCGACGGCCGCGGCGCCGGCGGCCAGAAGCGCGGCTGCACAGGCGCTGCCCGTGGCGCCCGAGGTCATGACATCGTCGATCAGCAACATCGTCCGCCCAGCTATCATCTCTCGCCGCGACGGCCGCACCTCGATCGATCCGGCGACCTCATTCGCACGCTCTTCCGGGCCTTTCTCCTCCAGCGGTGCGGTCCGCCTCGTTCTGATCAGCATGTCCGGCACCACGCGCCGGTTCGCCACCCGGCCGATCGCCAGCGCCAGAACCGCCGCCTGGTTGTACTTCCGTTGAAACAACCGGCGCCGGTGAAGCGGCACGGGCACCAGCACGTCGGCCCGCTCCAGCAGCGCCGCACCTGCCCGAACCATCATGGGCGCAAGAATCGCGGCAAGGTCCACCCGATCGGCGTGCTTCAAGGGCAGGATCAATCGCCGCGCCTGATCGTCGTATCGAAGCGCCGCCCTGGCGATCCGGAAGGTCGGGGGACGGTCCTGGCACCCCGGACAAATCGCCTCGGCACCGCCTTGATCGGCCGACGCAAACGGCACGCCGCAACGCGAGCAGAACGGCGCGGCAATGAACTGCGTGCGTCCGAAACAGTCCGCGCAAAGCCGCCCATGTGCATCGACCGGGTTGTCGCAGGCCGCGCATCGGGGCGGCAGCGCCAGATCGACGATCCGGCGCGCCGCGGAGCCAAGGCTGAAATCAGGCCGCTGCGTGGGTTTCTCCGGGGATACCGAACACCACCGTGCCATCACGTTCGATCTCATGCACCAGATCGATTTCCCACGACAGATAGGCGTTCATCGCCTCCTCGATGCCGGAGTTCCGGTCGTAGGGACGCAGGTAGAAATCGATGCAAGCCTCGTCGGGGGGCGATGTGCGGTCTTTCACCAGGGGGCGGCCGAACGCGTGCCACGCGTCATTACCGCCATCCAACACCCGCACCTGAGCCTTGGTCAGCCCCTTGACCTCCGGCACGGCCAGGCGCGCCAGCATGCCGTCCGGTGACGTAATGACCACATGACGGGCCGCGGCGAGCGATGGGCCGATAGCGGCCAGCCGTGCCCGAACGCCCCAGATCGCGCCGGAAATGTGTCCATCGCGGAAGTCAACGCTGCGCCCGACGTCAACCACCAGCGTGGCATCGCCGCTGTCCATCAGATGCACCAAACCCATCACATCAACCAGATCGACAGGCGCGGCGAGTTCCGGCACAGCA
Organism: Acetobacteraceae bacterium; assembly: GCA_003506895.1. Classification (GTDB taxonomy): domain Bacteria; phylum Pseudomonadota; class Alphaproteobacteria; order Acetobacterales; family Acetobacteraceae; genus Rhodopila. The sequence continues at coordinate 150,878 of DNXO01000132.1, forward strand.
ACCGGCGCGACGCCCGAAGCGCGAACCGCCTCCAGCCCGCCTTCGACAACGAACACGTCACGATGGCCCATTTGCCGCAGCCACGCGGCAGACATCCGCGCACGAACCCCGGAGTCGTCGATCAATACGATGCGGGCGTTCCGCACGCCGACCCAGGTATCCGTCGCCTGAACCAACTGCCCGCCAGGCGCGTTGCGGCTGCCGGGGCGGTGTCCGGCACGAAACTCGACCGGATCGCGCACATCCAGCACATACAGCGTCCGATCCGGATCATCCTCGAACCGGGTCAAATCCAGCGGCCCGATCACCCCCACCCCGGACTCGTCAGCGAAGGCCCGCGCACGCTGCAACGCCAGGGCTGCCGTCTTCGGCGTTCCGGGCTGGAATTTCTCGGTCCGCCCGCGATCGCAGCGCAGCCCCGCGAGTTCCCATCCCATCGTGCCGTTACGCAGCGCCACCACCTTGTTCGGGATGCCCGCTCGGCGCAGGCTCTCGGCCCCCATGATGCTGCGCGTCCGGCCAGCGCAATTGACCACCACCAGCGTCTTCGGATCGGGCACCAAGTCGCCGATGCGGTACGCGAGTTCGCCGCCCGGCACGCTGATCCCCGTCGGGATCGACATCCGGGTGAATTCCTCCAGCGTGCGGCTGTCCAGCACCACCATATCGCGGTGGGAGTCGATCAACGCCTTCAGTTCCAGCGCATCCACGCTTTCCGTGCCGTAGTGGTGTTCAACCCACTCACCGAACGCCTTGGACGGAACATTGACACCGCTGAACAGCACATAGCCCGCCGCTTCCCACGCCTTGGTGCCACCATCCAGCACCGAGACGTCGGTGCAGCCGATGGATTCAAGCCAGGCGGCGAGCGTCTCCGCGATGCCCCGCCCGTCATCGACACAGCACACCCGTGTCGCCGGCCGCGGCAGCAACGCCCGCGCTCGGATTTCCTTCCGCGCCAAGCCGCAGGGGATCGCCCAGAACAGGTGCGAGGTGCCGAACTCACCATCCTCCCGGGCATCCAGCAGGGCGAGTTCCTGCCCATCGGTGATCCAGCCTCGCAGTGTGTCGGCGCTGATACGGTTCATGTGGCGGACGCCCTCCTAACGAATGGGGACGGTAGTGCCGAGGTGGACCGCTTGGCAACGGCACCGAGCGGGCGCACATGGCGGTTCATGGACTCTATGCTGGTATTTGATCGCCTCGCCGTCCGCCGCCACCGCGATCGGGCGGCCCGAACCGTGGATCAGGTGGCCGATGTGCTGCGCGACGCGGCGGAACGGCTGCTGGACCGTCTGGACGACACCAACCGCCGGTTCACCGATGCGCTGGACGTCGGCGGCCGCGGTGTCGTCGCCCCGCTGCTGCGGGCGCGCGGGATGCGGGTGGTCAGTTGCGACCTGTCCCCGGCGATGGCGGCGGCGAACGGCGGCCTTTGCGTGGCGGCGGACGAGGAATGCCTGCCGTTCGCGCCCGGCAGCTTCGATCTGATCGTCGCGAGCCTGTCGCTGCACTGGATCAACGACCTGCCCGGCGCACTTCTACAGTTGCGGCGGGCACTACGGCCGGAAGGTCTGTTGCTCGCCAGCCTGCCGGCGCTGGGGACGCTGGCGGAATTGCGGTTCGCGCTGACCGAGGCGGAGGCCGAGATCGCTGGCGGCGCCTCGCCGCGTGTGTCGCCGTTCCCGGAACTGCGCGACTGCGCCCACCTTCTGCAACGCGCCGGTTTCACCCTGCCGGTCGCGGATGTGGAGGATATCCGGCTGCTGTACGCCAACCCGTTCGCGCTGCTGACAGACCTGCGGGCGGCAGGCGAAACCAACGCCATCCGGGAACGGTCGCGATCCGTGCCGAACCGGGCCCTGTTCCCGGCGGCCCTGGCCCGCGTGCCGGCGGACGGCGACAGGATCGGTGTGTCGCTGCGGATGGCGGTGATGACCGGGTGGGCACCCGGTTAGCTGACGAAGGCTACCCCCCCGTGACACTCATATGCCGCGCCACCGCCGGCTTATCGTGCCGCCGGTCGATGATGAAGTCGTGGCCCTTCGGCTTGCGGGAAATCGCCTCCCGGATCGCATCGTCCAACTGATCGTCCGTCACCCCCGCCCGCAACAGCGAGCGGAAATCGGCGGAGTCATCCTGACCCAGACACATGTAAAGCGTGCCGGTGCAGGTCAGCCGCACCCGGTTGCAGCTTTCGCAGAAATTGTGGGTCATCGGCGTGATGAAACCGATCCGCCGCCCGGTTTCCTTCACCGTGTAATACCGCGCCGGACCGCCTGTCTTGTAGTCGGTATCCTCCAGCGTCCAGGTCTTCCGCAGCCGCGCACGCACCACCGACAGCGGCAGATATTGGTCCGTGCGGTCGCCGGTGATGTCGCCCATGGGCATGGTCTCGATCAGGCACAGGTCGAACCCATGCTCGCCGCACCAGGCCAACATGCCGTCGAACTCGGCCTCGTTGACGCCCTTCATCGCAACCGCGTTGATCTTCACCGCCAGCCCAGCGGCCTTGGCGGCGAAAATCCCGTCCAGCGTCTGCTCGATCTTTCCCCAGCGGGTGATGTCGGTGAACTTGACCGGGTCCAGCGTATCCAGCGACACGTTGATCCGCTTCACGCCGGAGGCGGCCAGCGTCGCCGCGTGCTTGGTCAACTGGGAGCCGTTGGTTGTCACCGTCAGCTCATCCAGCCCGTGCCCCAGCCGCTCACCCAGTTTGCCGAACAGGCTCATGACATCACGCCGCACCAAGGGCTCTCCGCCGGTGATACGGATTTTCGTGGTCCCCAGGCGAATGAACGCCGAACACAGCCGGTCCAGTTCCTCAAGCGTCAGCAGGTCGCGCTTGGGCAGGAACGTCATGTCCTCGGCCATGCAATAAACGCAGCGCAGGTCGCACCTGTCAGTCACCGAAACCCGCAGGTAGGTGATCGCTCTGCCGAACGGATCGATCATGGTTGGTCGATATCTCCTTCGAGGCCCGGGTCCATGCCCTGGCCTGCCATTATACGGTGTTCTTCATGAGTTGCGCCATCAGGGCAGCAGGTTCAAGGCCATCGCCTCTTGCACGGCCCAAAACAGCCGAGCGATATCTCGACTCCGGCGTGCAACAGGATCATCGTGGGGCGGAACGAACAGTAGAATAGCGGAGAGTCTATGTCCGGCACACATGGAGCGCTGCGCTTGATCGAACGTGTTTCGGCACACCTGTTCGATGCCCTTGACGACAGGCCATCCGTCAGTGATCGCCGCGCCTTGTATTGCGCGGCATGGGTGCCCTCGGACCAACCCCTGCCCTTGCCCCGGATCGCCGCCCTGGCTCGGGGTCTGCCCCACACGATCCAAACCGATCTGGCCACCCTGGCGGAAACCACGACTTTCCCACCCGCCAAGGGGCGTGTGTTGCTGAACCTGCTGCTGCTGGCGGCCGACAGCCTTCCAGGCGGCGGTCAAATCGCCCTGGCTGGAACCGCCGAGGATCTCTTCATCCGGATCGCCGGCCCCAAGGCATCCTGGCCCCCCGGCACGGCCTTGTGCCTGGTCAACGAAGCCGAGGCGCTGTCGGCCCTGAATGATGGGCGGAACCTTCAGATGGCGTTCACCGCGGTGCTCGCTCACGCCGTCGGAATACGTTTGTCTTCGCTATTGTCGCCTTCCGGGGCAAGCGAACCGGCAATTCTGCATTTCGGCTGAGAAAACGAAAAAAAAATCGCCGGCATTTACTTTTTGTTTGCAAAGTCCTGCCAAGGATTGCCTCCCGCCCGAACACCGGGCTGCCAAAGGGGGCTGCCGTGGACGATCTTTTATCCGACTTCCTGACCGAGACGAACGAAAGCCTGGCCGAACTGGATATCGCGCTGGTGACGCTGGAGCGCACGCCAGACGATGCCGAAACGCTGTCGTTCATCTTCCGGCTGGTTCACACCATCAAGGGGACGTGCGGCTTCCTGGGCCTGCCAAGGCTGGAGCGGGTCGCCCATGCCGGCGAAAACGTCCTTGGCAAGCTGCGTGACCGAAGCCTGGCCGTCACCCCCGACATCGTCAGCGACGTCCTGGCGGCGATCGACCAGATCAAGGCGATCGTGGCCGGACTGAGCGCAACCGGCGCGGAACCGGCGGGCGACGATACCAAGCTGATCGCCGCGCTGAATGCCACTGCCTCGCGGGAACAGCCGTCGGCCGCCGCTGTGGAGGTGAATACCATCGTCCCCGCCCCGCCGCCGCCGATTATCGAACCCGCCGCGCCAGAGCCGCCTCCCCCGGTGTCGCCTGTGGCCACGGCCGCCCCATCGGTCCAGACCGCCCCACCGGCCCCGCCCCCGGCCGCCGCCGCGCAGACCATCCGGGTGACCGTCGATGTGCTGGAAGACCTGATGACACTGGTCAGCGAGCTGGTCCTGACCCGGAACCAGTTGCTGCAACTCGCCCGCACGCATGAAAACGGCGCCTTTACCGTGCCGTTGCAACGGCTGTCCCATATCACCTCCGACTTGCAGGAAGGGGTGATGAAGACCCGGATGCAACCGATCGGGAATGCCTGGAACAAGCTGCCCCGGCTGGTGCGCGATCTGTCGCACGACATGGGCAAGAAGATCGAGCTGACGATGATCGGCGCCGACACCGAACTCGATCGGCAGGTGCTGGAGCTGATCAAGGACCCGCTGACCCACATGATCCGCAACAGCGGCGATCACGGGCTGGAAACCCCGGCGGAGCGGCGGGCCGCGGGCAAGCCGGAAACCGGCACGATCATGCTGAATGCCTTCCACGAGGGCGGTTACATCATCCTGGAGATCTCCGACGACGGCCGCGGGCTGGCGGTGGACCGAATCCGGGCGAAGGCGCTGTCGAACGGGCTGGCGACCGAGGCGGAACTGGCGGGCATGACCGACGGCCAGATCCAGCGCTTCATCTTTCGCGCGGGCTTTTCCACCGCGGCGGCGATCTCGGCGGTATCGGGCCGCGGCGTCGGCATGGACG
>DNXO01000132.1:156109-165184 GCA_003506895.1 Acetobacteraceae bacterium
CGCGGCGTCGGCATGGACGTGGTGAAGACCAACATCGAAAAGATCGGCGGCACGATCGACCTGAAAAGCACCGTGGGTCAGGGAACGACCTTCACCGTGAAGATCCCGCTGACCCTGGCGATCGTCTCGGCCCTGATCGTGGAAGCCGGCAAGGAACGCTTCGCCATCCCGCAACTCAGCGTGGTGGAACTGGTCCGGGCCTCGCGCGGGGCGGCGCTGTCGTCCGGCAGCAGCGTTATCGAGCGCATCAACGACACACCCGTCCTGCGGTTGCGCAGCCGGCTGCTGCCGCTGGTCAGCCTGACCGAACTGCTGGCCCTGGGGTCGGACGACCGGGCGGAGGACAGCGCCCATGTCGTGGTGGCCCAGGTCGGGCAGCACATGATGGGCATCATCGTGGACCGAGTCTTCGATACCGAGGAAATCGTCGTTAAACCGGTCGCCCCGATCCTGCGCCACGTCACCATGTTCAGCGGCAACACGATCCTGGGCGACGGCTCCGTCATCATGATCCTCGATCCCAACGGCATCGCCCGCGCCAGCGGCGTCGGCGCGGGGTCGGAGGCCAAGCTGCTGCGCGGCGCCCCGGTCGAGGCGCAAAGCTCCGCCGACAAGACCGCGATGCTGCTGTTCCGCGCCGGAGAAAACCAGCGCATGGCCGTGCCGCTGGGCCTCGTCGCTCGGCTGGAGGACATCCCGCGCGAGAAGATCGAACTGTCCTGTGGAGCGCCGGTGACGCAGTACCGCGGGAAACTGATGCCGCTGATCGCGATCGACGGGGGAGACGACGGGCAAAAGCCCACGCAGCCGTTGCTGGTGTTCGCCGACGGCGATCGCACCATGGGCCTGATGGTCGATGAGATCGTCGATGTGGTCGAGGACAGCCTGGACATCGAACTGGCCGCCGGACGGCCCGGCCTGCTGGGAACCGCAGTGATCGGCGGTCAGGCCACCGACGTGCTGGATACCGGTTACTGGCTGACCCAGGCTTGGCAGGACTGGTTCCGCAGTGTCCCGCGACAGGGCACCGCGCCCGGGCAGCCTCACATCCTGCTGGTCGATGACAGTGAGTTCTTCCGCCAGTTGACGGTTCCGATGCTGGGGGCCGCAGGCTTCCGCGTCACCGCCGTCGGCAGTGCCACCGAGGCGCTAAGACTGCGCGACACCGGCTGCATGTTCGACGCCATCGTGTCCGATATCGAGATGCCGGAGATGGACGGCATGCAGTTCGCCCGAACCATCCGGTCTGGGGGGGCCTGGGTCCGGTTGCCGCTGATCGCCATGACCGCCCACTCGGACACCGACAACGCCCGCGCCGGGCGGGAGGCCGGTTTCACCGACTACGTCGGCAAGTTCGAGCGGGAGGCGCTGGTCGCCAGCCTTCGCACCAACCTGACCGAACCGGTCGTCGTATAAATAAGGATCAGAGATGACCACGAACATCCTGGAGCGGCCGGATCCGGCCCTCACCACGGAAGAAAACCAGGTCCTGGTGACACTCACCCTGGGCGAGCAGCTTTGCGGCGTCCCGGTGCTGGCAGTGCGCGACGTCCTGGGTGAGCAGACCATCACCCGCATCCCCCTGGCGCCGCCCGAGATCGCCGGCAGCCTGAACCTGCGCGGCCGCATCGTCACCGCGATCGATCTTCGGCAACGCCTGCGCCTGCCGCCACCGCCGCCCGGACAACCGCGCATGTCCGTCGTCGCGGACCAGGGCGGCGAGCTTTATGCCCTGCTGGTCGATCAGGTGTCGGAAGTGCTCAGCCTGGACGCGTCGACTTTCGAACGGAACCCGCCAACGCTGGAGAAAACCTGGGCCGCCTTCAGCACCGGCATCTTCCGCCTGGATGGCCGGCTGCTGGTCGTCCTGGACGTCGCCAAACTGCTGGCCCTATCGGGAGAGGAATAACCCCCCAATGACACGCACCTGCCTTGTTGTGGACGACAGCCGCGTCGTCCGCAAAGTCGCGCGCCGGATACTGGAATCGAACGGATTCGCGGTCACCGAGGCCGCCGACGGTCAAAAAGCGCTGGATGCCTGCCATGCAAGCCTGCCCGACTGCGTCCTGCTGGACTGGAACATGCCGGTCATGGACGGACTGTCCTTCCTGAAGGCGCTGCGAAAGGAGTACGGCCCCGACAACCCGCTGGTGGTGTTCTGCACAACCGAAAACGACATGGGCCATATCGAGGCCGCGATATCGAACGGCGCGCAGGAATACATCATGAAGCCGTTCGACGAAGACATCCTGACCGGCAAGTTCGCGCAGGTCGGTCTGCTGTGACCGCGCCCGTCCGGGCACCCGACGCCGCTCGGGTCATGGTTTGCGACGACTCGGCCGTGATCCGGGGTGCGTTGGCCCGCATCCTGGAATCCGACCCCGCCATCATCGTGGCGGCCAAGGTGGAGAACGGCAGGCTGGCGATCGACCAACTCCGCGCCGCCCGGGTCGATGTCGTGGTGCTGGATATCGAGATGCCGGTGATGGACGGCCTGACCGCCCTGCCCTTGCTGTTGCGTGCCGATCCGGGCGTGCGGGTGATCATGGCCTCCACCCTGACCACGCGCGGGGCCGACATCGCCTTGCGGGCGCTACGCCTCGGCGCCTCGGACTACGTGCCAAAGCCGTCCAGCATCGGTACCGTCGGCGATGACGGGTTCCGGCGGGAGTTGGTGGAGAAAGTCAAAGGCCTCGCGCGGCTGCGCCGGCGGTCCATCGCGGCGTCGCACACGCCGATCGCTCTAAGGCCGGCACCACTACTGCCACCGCGATTGCTGGCGGTCGGCAGTTCCACCGGCGGGCCGCAGGCGCTGTTCAACCTGGTCCAGGGATTGGGGCGCGGCGTGAACGTGCCTGTGGTGATGACCCAGCACATGCCGGCGACGTTCACGCCGATCCTGGCGGACCACCTGAATCGTCTGGGCATGATGCCATGCACCGAGGCGCGAGACGGTGAGGCGCTGGTCCCTGGCCGGATTTATCTGGCCCCCGGCGACAGGCATCTGCTGATCGAGGGCGGCCGTGGCGGACTACGGACCCGCCTGACCACCGGCCCGCCGGAGAACTTCTGCCGCCCGTCCGTCGATCCGATGCTGCGCTCCGCCACCGCGGCCTGCGATGGCAGGGTGCTGGTCACGATGTTGACAGGCATGGGCCACGATGGCCTGGCCGGAACACGAAAAGTCATCGAGGCCGGCGGAGCCGCGATCGGGCAGGACGAAGCCAGCAGCGTTGTGTGGGGCATGCCCGGCGCCATCGCCCAGGCCGGTCTGTGTCATGCCGTGCTGCCGCTGCCGAAAATCGCACCCAAGCTTCTCGACATGCTCAAAGGTGCCCACCCATGACCGCCCCGCTGTCATCGCTTGCCTTCGAAACACTGGCTTCGCTGCTGAAGTCGAAATCCGGCCTGATAGTCGGCACGGACAAGATCTACCTGTTGGAAGCCCGCCTGAACGGCATCGTCAAACGCGAAAAACTAAATGACATGAACGGGTTGGCGGAACGCCTCCGCCGGCCCGGCAGCGACACCCTGGCGCGGGAGGTGGTGGAGGCGATGACCACCAACGAAAGCTTCTTCTTCCGCGACGACAAGCCATTCCAGCATTTCCGGTCCCAAGCGCTCCCGTGTCTGGTCGCCGCTCGGCCGCCCGGCAGTACGATTCGCATCTGGTCCGCGGCGTCGTCCTCGGGCCAGGAGGCCTATTCGCTGGCCATGATCGTGGCCGAAAGCACCGCCGTGCTGGCGGGGCGCAAGGTCGAGATCATCGGCACCGACATAGCCCGAGACCAACTCGCCAGGGCCCGCGACGGCGTTTACTCGCAATTCGAGGTGCAGCGCGGCCTGCCGGTGCAGATGCTGATGCGCTATTTCAAAAGAGAGGAGCCAAACTGGCGAATTGCCGACACAATCCGCGCGATGGTGGAATTCCGCGAATTCAACCTGTTGTCCGACCTGCGGGCGCTCGGCAAGTTCGATATCGTGTTCTGCCGCAACGTGCTGATCTACTTCGATCAGCCAACGAAAGCCCGGGTTCTGGAGGCTGCCGCCGCCCTGATGCCGCCGGATGGCCTGATGTACCTGGGGGGCGCCGAGACGGTGCTGGGAATCACCAACCGCCTCACGCCGTTGCCAAATGAGCGGGGGGTTTACGGGGTTGCGGCAATGGCCGCCAAACAACGGCTGGTCGCGGCGGTGTAATCATTCGTGTGACGGCCGAAGCAAGCCCGGCCGTCACACAGCCGATCAGACCGTCTTCAGGAAATCCGTCAGCTTGTTGATCGCCGTCTGCTTGTCGGTCTTGTCCAGCGCCCCAAGCTCTGCCGCCAGCCGATCCATCGCCGACTCATAGATCTGCCGTTCGGAGAAACTCTGGTCCGGCTGACCGGCGTTGCGGTGCAGGTCGCGCACAACCTCCGCGATCGCCAGCGGATCGCCGGAGTTGATCTTCGCCTCATACTCCTGCGCCCGGCGCGACCACATGGTGCGCTTGATCCGCGCCTTGCCGCGCAGGACGTTCAGCGCCTCATCGAACAGCTTGCGGGTCGCCAGCTTGCGCAGACCAGCGGTGCGGGCCTTCGCCACCGGCACCCGCAGGGTCATGCGGTTTTCCTCGAACGTGATGTGGATCAGTTCCAGCTTGTGGCCGGCAATCTCTTCCACCGCGATACGCTCGACCTTGCCCACGCCATGCGTCGGGTAAACGACATGATCGCCCTCGACGAAGATTTCCGCCTTCGCGATCGCACGCGGAGTCAGGTTCGGACCGTTGTGTAGCGGCCGGATCGCCGGGCGTTGTTCGGAGGTTGTCGATTGGGTTTCGGTCACGGCCGGTTCGGCCACCTGGTTCGAAACGTCTTCCACTGCCTGCTGCTCGTCTGCCATGTTGATCGCCGTCTCGCTCACCTTTGCAGACCATCCGATAGGCGGATGGCTTCAGGTCGTTGACGGCCTGAATGTTGATAACGCCGACGCCGCAACCGTGCGGCTATCGCATTCCTCGCACCCGATGCGGTGTTCTTGATGTTCCTGTCCGACGGTCGGAGAACGACACGCAACCGGCGAAATCAGGCAGCAACGATAACACAAATCAGGCATCACGTCAGCGCCTAAACATTGGCGCCGGAAAGCGTTCAGGCCTTGCCCGGCTCTTCCGAGAACAATGCCTCCTTGCCCGGCTTATCCTTCCACTCCTCCGCGTCGTCCGGCGGCGTGCCCTTGCGGGTGATATTCGGCCACAGCGCGGCGTATTTGCGATTGAGTTCGGCCCAATGGGCCGCCTTGTCGTCGCTGTCGGGCAGGATGGCTTCGGCGGGGCATTCCGGCTCACACACGCCGCAATCGATGCATTCATCCGGCTGGATCACCAGCATGTTGTCGCCGACGTAAAAGCAATCAACCGGGCAGACTTCAACGCAGTCCATGAATTTGCAGCGAATGCAGTTTTCGGTGACCACATAGGTCATTGGCGAACCCCTGAATGTCGGAAGAAGCGGCCCTAACCGCCGATCAAGGCGCGCGATATGCCGATGAATCGGCGCCAGTGCAAGATGTTGCTGGCACATCGCTGATATCCGCATAAAGAAACCTGGCCTCCGAGGCTGGTCCACGGCGCGTTGCAAGGCTTTCCACCCGCAAGACGCGAACCATCCCATGCACCGGTATTGTCAGCACATCCCCAACCCTCAGCTTCGCATGCGGTTTCACTGTGGGCTGACGATTGATGCGGATCGAACCTTGCGCCACCAGACCGGCACAGTCTGCGCGGGCACGCATGACGCGGGCACACCAGAGCCATTTGTCCAGCCGCTGCCAGTCCTGGTCTTCCCTGTCGGCTATCTGGCACCTCCGATCCTCAGGGTTGCCAAGGCGGCAAACGGCCCGTTGGCCACTTTCACCGGTGGCGGCGCTTCGGGCAAGACCGGCCTGCGCCGCCGCAACGGCAGCAGCATCGCCGGCGCCGGCGCCCCCTGCTGATCAGCGGCCAGCGCGGCGGCGGGCATGACGCGGAAGCCAAGCGGACGGAGCACGGCCGGCAACATATCCGGCTTGATGGCAAACCGGGATGCCAGACCGGACGGCAAAGCCGCCGCCCCCCGCCGTACGCGGTATCCAAGTTCGCTCGCGATCTTCTCGGCAATATCCAGGCGCAGGACAATGGGACCGGCATCGACCCAGCCGGCCATCTCGGCAAAACCAGGCGGCCAGTCCGGCTGATGCGCCGGCACCGACACCAGCGCCGCATGCGGCATCACCGGCATCGAGACTCCCGTGTGTACCGCCCACAGCCGTATCCGCATCGCGGCAGGACGCGGCTTCATAAGGCTGGGCATGAACAGGGCGAAGCGGCCCGACACGACCCCCAGCGCCTTCAGACGCGGACGCAGATCGGCGGAGAGCGTCTGCTCGTCAACGCCAGGGATCAAACCCAGCGACTCGGTCAGCCGGTGCAGTGGACCTCGCAACGCCGGGTTGCCTTGCGCCAGGCTTTCAGCCGCGAACAATGGCGCCAGGTCCGTCCGGACTTGCCCGTCCAGCCAGGATTGCAACCGAACCCGCACCCGCTCCCGTTCCGCGCCATCCAGAAACTCGCTATCCAGCACCTGCACGCGCGGACGCAGCGGAACCGTCCCCACCACCAGCTTGGCGACCGGCACGCCATCCCACGTCACCCGATGGTCAGCGGTCAGACCGAAAGCCCCATCGGCGGCCGCTTCCAGCACGCCAACCCGCCGCGGCATCTCCACCCGCAGCGCTCTGCGGGCGGCGCGCAGCACCAATTTCTTCTCGTCACCAACCGCCAGCGGGTCGGGGACGAAGCCGAAGCCTTCGATGTGGCCGACATCATGCCCCTCGACCACGACCTCCCCCCGGCGGGTAACGGCGGAGAGCAGTTCCTGGCCATCGGCCTCGTCCAACCGGCGCATCAAATGGGCGGAGCGGCGATCGACAAACCGCGTGGTCAGCCGTTCATGCAGCGCGTCGGACAGCTTGTCCTCGACCTCGCGCGCCCTTCCCTGCCAATGCAGCGTGTCCTTCACCCAGTCAGACCGAGCGGCGATGTAGGACCAAACCCGCACCCCGGAGAGGCGCTGCATCAGCGTATCGATGTCGCCATCGGCCCGATCCAGGCCGGCGATCTGCGCCGCCAGCCAGTCGGTCGGCAAGAAAGTGTCGGTAGCGACATGGCTGAACACGCGGGCGCACAGCTTGGCGTGCGTGTCGTCGGCCAGCTTACGGAAATCCGGGATCTGGCAGGCTTCCCACAGCAACCGCATACGCCGGCGGCCGGTTGTCAGCTTGCGGATATCCGGGTCGCGGGCCAGCGTGGTCAGCGTTTCCAGGTCGGACGCCTCGTTGCCCCGCACCAGCCCCACGCGCGGCGGCGGGGCGTTCAGGCTGTCGATCAGCCCATCGATCGAACCAAAATCCAGCGCGCTGTTGCGCCAGCACAGCACGTCCAGCGACTCGAAGGTGTGGGCCTCCACGGCCGAGACGACCTCCTCCGGGATCGGAGGGCATTCGGTCGTGGTCCCAAACGTCCCATCCTTCATCCCCCGCCCCGCCCGGCCGGCGATCTGCGCGACCTCGGACGCGGTCAGGCGCCGAGGCCGGTGACCGTCGAACTTGCCCAGGCCGGCGAACGCGACATGATCGACGTTCATGTTCAGGCCCATGCCGATCGCGTCGGTGGCGACCAGGAAATCGACCTCGCGCTCTTGATATAACGCGACCTGTGCATTGCGGGTGCGCGGCGACAGGCGCCCCATCACGACCGCGCAGCCGCCTTTGCGGCGGCGGATCAGCTCCGCCAGTGCGTAGATTTCGGCCGCGCTGAACGCCACCACGGCGGTGCGCGGCGGCAGCCGCACCAGTTTGGCGGGGCCAGCGTAAGACAGTTGCGACAGGCGCGGCCGCGTCTCGATCTGCGCCCCCGGCACCAGCCGGCGGATCAGCGGCGCGATCGTCTCCGCCCCCAGGAACATGGTTTCCACCATGCCCCGCGCGTGCAGCAGCCGGTCGGTGAACACATGGCCGCGGTCGGGATCGGCACAGAGCTGGATTTCATCGACCGCCACGAACTCGGCGCGCCGGTCGAGCGGCATCGCTTCCACGGTGCAGGAGAACCAGCGCGCTTCGGGCGGGATGATCTTTTCCTCGCCGGTGATCAAGGCGACGTATCGCGCGCCCTTGATCGCCACCATCCGGTCGTAGTTTTCCCGTGCCAGCAACCGCAGTGGGAACCCGATGATGCCGGACGCGTGCGCCAGCATACGCTCGATCGCCAGATGCGTCTTGCCGGTGTTCGTCGGGCCGAGGACGGCCTTGACGCGAGCAGCGAAACCGGAGTCGGAGCCGAGCATGGAGAGAATGTTTGGTTGGTGTGGCGCGGAATGCAAGCATTGAAGTCGTGACGGGTACATTATCAATCCGAGGCACCGCATCCCGGACCGGCGCCGACTCCCGCTTGACTTGGCCAATCACCCAAGGCTTGTGTGCCGCCCCTGACGAACCGCCGGGATAAAGACAGCCAATGCACGCCTATCGCACCCATACCTGTGGCGCCCTGCGCGCCGCCGACGCCAGCAATCAGGCGCGTCTTTCCGGCTGGGTCCACGCCAAGCGCGACCACGGCGGCCTGCTGTTCATCGACCTGCGCGACCATTACGGCATCACCCAGTGCGTATTCGCCGCCGGCTCCCCGGCCTTCGCCGCCGCCGACGCGGTCCGGCCCGAAAGCGTGATCACCGTCACCGGCCAGGTCGTGATGCGCGAAGCTGGCACCATCAACCCGCGCCTGCCCACCGGCGAGATTGAGCTGCGAGTCGCCGATCTGGTCGTCCAGTCGGCCGCCGAGGTTCTGCCGATGCAGGTCGCCGGCGACGAACGCTTCCCCGAGGACATCCGCCTCAAATACCGCTTCATCGACCTGCGCCGCGAAAAGCTGCACAAGAACATGATCCTGCGGAGCCAGGTCATCACCTCGGTGCGCCGCCGGATGATCGAGCAGGGGTTCCTGGAATACCAGACACCCATCCTGACCGCGTCCTCCCCGGAAGGCGCGCGCGACTTCCT
>DNXO01000132.1:165600-171381 GCA_003506895.1 Acetobacteraceae bacterium
CCGGGCGAGTTCTACCAGCTCGATTTTGAGATGAGCTACGTCACCCAGGAAGACGTGTTCAACACCATCGAACCCGTCATCGCCGGCATCTTCGAGGAGTTCGCCGAAGGCCGCGGCGTGACCAAGCCGCCCTTCCCGCGCATTCCCTATGACCAGTCGATGCTCGAATTCGGCTCCGACAAGCCGGACCTTCGCAATCCGATCCGCATCGCCGATGTCACCGAACAGTATGCCGGATCGGGCTTCGGGCTGTTCGCCCGCATCGCCGCGTCGGGCGGCATCGTCCGCGCCATCCCCGCTCCCGGCGCCGGATCGCAGCCGCGCAGCTTCTTCGACAAGCTGAATGACTGGGCGAAGGCCGAGGGCCAGGGCGGCCTGGGCTACATCACCTATGACGCCGAGGGCCCGAAAGGCCCGATCGCCCGCAACCTGGAAGCCGACCGAGCCGAAGCGATCCGCGTCGCTTGTGGCCTGAAGGCCGGCGACGCCGTGTTCTTCGTCGGCGGCAAGAAGGACACCGCGCCGAAATTCGCCGGCGCCGTGCGCACGCGCCTGTGCGACGAGCTCGGGCTGCTGGAAAAGGGCGCCTTCAAGTTCTGCTGGGTCACCGACTTTCCGATGTTCGAACTGAACGAGGACACCGGCCTGATCGATTTCAGCCACAACCCGTTCAGCATGCCGCAGGGCGAATTGGAAGCGTTGAACACCCAGGACCCGCTGACCATCAAGGCCTACCAGTACGACATCGTCTGCAACGGGATCGAGCTGTCGTCCGGCGCCATCCGGAACCACCGTCCGGACATCATGATCAAGGCGTTTGAGATCGCCGGCTACACCGCCGCCGACGTGGAAGCCCGCTTCGGCGGCATGCTGAACGCCTTCCGCTACGGCGCCCCGCCGCATGGCGGTTCGGCCCCCGGCATCGACCGGATGGTGATGCTGCTGGCCGACGAACCGAACATCCGCGAGGTCATCCTGTTCCCGCTCAACCAGCAGGGCGAAGACCTCATGATGGGCGCCCCCGCCGAGATCCCGCCCGCTCGGATGAAGGAATTGTCACTGAAAATCGATCTGCCGCCGGCGAAACCCAAAGTCACGGGTGGCTGATGCGGCAGCGGTTCGCCGGGTTGACGATGGCGCGGCGCGCCACACTATGACACTGTTCGCGTAACACGCGCCGACTTTTCCAGCGGAGTTATCCATGCGCCTTTCTGCCGTCCTCGGCGCGATACTAGTGACCGTGTCCATCGCGACGAACCCCGCCGGCGCGGCCAGCGCCCCCGCGCCATTGGTTCCGGCGGCGCCGCTGCTGGCCCACAAGGCGCTGTATACGCTGACCATGGACCAGGCAAAGGGCGGCGACGTGATCGCTGCCCATGGCACGATGGGCTATGAAGTCACCGACGCATGCGACGGCTGGGCAGTGCGCCAACGGCTGCGCATGACGATCACCAACGCTGACGGCCAGGACATCGAGATGGCCTCGGACTACGCCACGTGGGAATCGAAGGACGGCCTGAAGTTCCGCTATCATATGCGGCAAACCACGGACACGGCGGTCACCAGCCAGACCGACGGCGAAGCAACCCTACAGAAGTTCGGCGGTCCCGGGCAGGCGCATTACACCACGCCGCACGACACCGTCAGCGCGTTGCCTGCCGGCACGGTGTTTCCGATGGCTCATACCGCGGCGATCATCGCGGCGGCGCGCGAGAAAAAGCACTTTCTGACGCTGCCCTTGTTCGACGGCACCGACGACAGCGGGGTAGAGGACAGCTTCATCGTGCTGCTGGACTGGAAGCCACCCATGCCGACCCATTGGCCGCTGCTGTCCAGCTTGCCCAGTACGCGGGTCAATATCTCGTTCTTCGATCATGCGCCGGGGGCGCAAATCCCAGTCTACGAAGTGGCGATGCGCTACTGGGAAAACGGCGTGGCGGACGCCATGCGGATGAACTTCGGCGATTTTATAATGAACGCGAAGCTTATCGAGTTCGCCCCACTACCGCGCCGTTGCTAATCGGCGCGTGGAAATAGCCAGAGTGGTGTTCGCGAGCGCGCGTGCGCGGACACCCTTCTAGACCAGCCGCCCACTGTATTTCTCCAGCGAGGCCCATCCATCGTCGCCGATCTTCGTCTGCCAGCGGCTGTAGTATCCCACCTTGCGAAGCGCCGAACGGAAGCTGCCGACGTCCACCGCGTTGAACGTCATGCCGGTTGCCTCTAGCGCGTGCTTGAAAGAGGCTTCGGCGTCCATTGTGTCCTTGCGCTGGGACAGGCCGCCGCCATTCAGCGCGTCCGCCACGATTTGCTGTAGATTGTCCGGCAGCTTCGCCCAGGACTTGCCGCCGACACACATCCAATGACCGTCCCAGACGTGGTTGGTAAGGGCGCACACCGTCTGGTAGCGCCCCAACCGAGCGGCCTTTACGAGTGGAAGCACGCCTTCCTGACCATCAACCGCGTGGCTGTTCAGTGCCTTTGCCAGATCGCCGAGCGGCATGGCGACCGGTAGTGCCTTCAAGGCCTGAAACAGGTCCACGAGTTCGGCTTCGGGCGGCGTCCGCAGCCGCATGCCCTCGATATCCGCGGCGGTCTTGACCACTTTTCCGCTTGTGGTGACTTGCCGGAAGCCGAAATTCCAACAACGATCCATCGCGATCAGACCAAGCCTTTCCTTGATCTGCCGGCGGATGAAACCGCCTAATTCGCCATCCAGTGCCGTCCAGACGCCATCATAGCCGGTGAATGCAAAGCCAAGCATCGGCAGTGCGGCAAGAGCGAGGTTGGCTGCCAACAACTGATTGGTCATCGGCACCACATCGAGTTTCCCGGCCCGCAGTTGCGCGAACAACCCGGCCGAACTGCCCAGTTCGCCGTTGCCATACACCTCGAGCCGCATCTTGCCGTCCGTCCGGGAGGCGATCTCTCCAGCCGCTTCCACAAGCCGCACATGAAGCGCGAAATCGGTTGGGGCGATGTGCCCCAGTCGCCAGGTAATATCGGCGGCTCGGGCCGGACGGGCGATAAACGGGGCGCCAAGCCCCATACCTGCCATCGCCAGGACAGATCGCCGTGATACCCGTCCGATCCGCTCGGATTGAAAGTGACACGAACCGCGTGATGCGCCAGCAAACGACATGGATGGAACCTCCGGCAAGCAGGCCGTTTTCCCACATAAATGCCCTTGAAGGCCATCTATCAATCGCAACGGCCAAGCGGCTACGATTTTGAAACGGGATCGCCCTCCCGATGAAACACCGTCTCGGTGGCATAGCGGTCCGGGGTCGGTGTGCCGGTCGGAATCTCATCGACAGGCCATGACGACGGCTTGGCTGCCTTCTCCGCGCCGGTAAAGCCGGAACTGGCCGGCGGGGTTCGCCTTCACGCCCCGATCACGGTGTGCGAAACTGTCGGGATGAACGCACCTATCCGCCTCGGCATGCTCACGCCATCTTCCAACACGACGCTGGAGCCGGTTGTCGCCGCGATGCTGTCGGGCCTGCCCGGCGTGTCGGCGCACTTCTCCCGTTTCCGGGTGACGGAGATCGCCTTGACCGCCGATGCCCTGGCGCAGTTCGATGACCGCCCGATCCTGGAGGCCGCCGAACTTCTGGCCCATGCCAAGGTCGATACCATCGCATGGAACGGCACCTCGTCCGGATGGCTGGGGTTCGATGCGGATCGACGCCTCTGCGAACGGATCGAGGCTGCGACGGGCATCAGGGCCTGCACATCAATGTTGGCGCTGAACGAGGTATTGGCCGCCACCGGCGTCAGGCGGTTCGGCCTGGTGACACCATACATCGATGCCGTGCAGCAGCGGATTGTCGCCAACTACGCCGGATTGGGCATCGCCTGCGATGCCGAACGCCATCTGGGGATCCAGGACAATTTCGCCTTTGCCGAGGTCGCGGAAACGACCCTGGCCGCGATGCTGCGCGAAGTGGCCGCCCAGAAGCCGGATGCGATCGGGGTGATCTGCACCAATCTGCATGCGGCACCCTTGGTAGCGGCGCTGGAAGCGGAAACCGGCATTCCAATTTACGATTCGATCGCCACGGCGGTCTGGAAAAGCCTGCAATTAGCAGGCGTGGCGCCGGCGGGGATCACCGGCTGGGGTCGTCTGTTCGGCCTCTGAGCGTTCACGCATCGCTCGGAGAACGACCTGCTGGCGGCAACGGCTCTGGGGTAAGTGGACCGGAAACGGTAACATCGTCAGTCACCGCCGATTGCCAAAAATGGGCATCTCCAGGCTTGCACCGTGATAGGTGTTCCGATTATTCGTGATGTTATCATAAATATCGATCAACGGTCGGCCCCATCTGGTGACCCCGCTCGCGATCCCGGTTAGTCGCGGTTCCATTCAAGCACGAGGCCCCATGCCGTTCCAGACCTATGCCCGCGAACGTCCAGCCGATCGGCGCACGTTTCAAGTCCTTCTCATTCTGACCAGCCTTTGCCACTGCATTCCGGCACTCGCGCAAGACGCTCCCACGCCGTCGAACGATGCGGCGTCGGACCGGTGGGCAATCCGTGGCCAGACGACTTATACCCAGCAGTTCCAACCGCCTTTCCATTCGCCTTACCAAGGCCCGCAGAGCCTTTCGCCAGCGGCGAATGGCCGTGAAACCTTTGATTTCACCATTCTGGCGGGCTTTCGCCCCTGGGACGGCGGTGAAATCTGGCTGAATCCGGAAATCGATCAGGGGTTCGGCGTAAGCAACAGCTTCGGCGTCGCGGGTTATGTGAGTGGCGAAGCCTATAAGCTGGGCCAGACCGCACCCTACTACCGGATGGCGCGCGCGTTCTTCCGCCAGACCATTGATCTCGGTGGCGAAGACCAGACCGTGGACGCCGACCTTAACCAGTTTGCCGGCACGCAGACAGCCAACCGCGTCGTGCTGACTATCGGAAAGCTGTCGGTGGTCGATATTTTCGATACCAACAAATATGCCCACGACCCGCGCGGCGACTTCCTGAATTGGGCCATCCTCGACGTCGGCACTTTCGACTACGCTGCCGAGGCCTGGGGCACAACCTATGGCGCCTCCGCCGAGTGGTATCAGGACCGCTATACGCTACGGGCGGGCGTCTTCGACCTGTCGAGTGAGCCGAACAGCGCACATGTCGCCATTCCGCTCTTGCATCAGACGCAGTTCGTGACGGAAGTCGAGGAGCGGCACGTGTTGTGGGATCAACCGGGGAAACTGAAATTCCTGTACTGGCTGACCCGCGGCAACCTCGGGACCTACACGGATGCGCTTGCGCTTGCCGCATTGACCGGTACAACGCCATCCACCGGGGCCGTTCGGAATTATCGAAGCAAATACGGCCTGGCACTCAATCTCGAGCAGCAGCTCGCGCCCGACCTCGGGATGTTCGCCAAAGTGGGATGGACGCAACCAGACGTCGAGGAAGACGAATTTACCGACATCAGTGAATCGGCAACGATCGGTTTGTCCATGAAGGGCTCACGCTGGAGCCGTCCGGACGATACGGTTGGGCTGGCGGCCGTCGTCAATCAGATTTCCCACAGCGGCAAGTTGTATCTGGCGGCGGGCGGACTGGGCGGCATCATCGGAGACGGTCGTTTACCCAAGGCCGGCCCGGAGCAGATCCTGGAGACGTTCTACAGCTTCGCGCCCGTGAGCTTCGGCAAGGTCACCGCCGACTATCAGTTCGTCAACAACCCTGCCTATAACCGTGAACGTGGGCCGGTTTCGGTGCTGGCGTTGCGTCTGCACGCGGAATTCTAATACCAGCGGCCCCATGGGCCGA
>DNXO01000026.1:0-21437 GCA_003506895.1 Acetobacteraceae bacterium
ACACGGGGGAACCACGCGGCTGCCGCCAAATGCCATCCCCCAGCCCCGCCCCTGGCGGCCATCCGTCAGCGCCCCCACCGCCTCACCCGCCAACGCACGTCCTATCGCACCGCCAACCGGCCCCACACGGAGTCCAAACCGCGGAGCGCCGTTGTCGGAAACTCTTACAAATGCGTCCAGCCGCGACGACCATGCTTTCGTAACCGCCTCATGAGTCTCAATTATCATGCTCGGCATGAAAATTGCGTAATCTTGTTCGGCATGACGGCCCTTATCGTCATGTTTCGAACGGGAGACCCACGCATGCTCACAAGACTCAGACCGGGACTGCTGGCCATCACAACGGCCGCGGCACTGTCCCTCGCCACGACCGCCGCGCGGGCAGTCACAATCGACTTCAGCTTCTCCGACGCGAATAGCAACACCATTAGTGGTTACCTGACGGGGCTGAACGATAACAGCACCGGAGCCGCGACCGGCATCTACCTGACCAGCGTCTCGAACGACGCCACCCCGTCGCCATGGACCTACAATTCGGATATCCTGGGGTACGGCAGCACTTACGTCAGCAGCAACACCGTCACACTCTCCGCCGGCCAGGTAACCGCTCTCGACATCTACGTTTTGACGAGCGGCAATTGCCCCTGCGGATCGCTATCTCTCAACGACTATTACCCACCGGAACCTCCCTTCGTCCCGTTGGCATCGTGGAACAGCTCGTTCGTGGACTTGAACGTCACCGACATCGCCTCCAGCCAAAGTGCCAGCCTTGCCGGACTGACCCTGACCGTCCAAGGCACCGCCGCCCCCGAACCCGCGTCGCTCGCGCTGCTCGGCACCGCCCTGGCCGGCCTCGCCGTCAGCCGTCGCCGCAAGGCATAACCCGCCGCCCGAGGGACGCCACAACCCGGCGTCCCTCGATCCTCAAACCCCGTGCCACCCCCTAAACCACGACACAAACCGCGGAATGCCCTCCGCCAGCCCCGTCCGCGGCGCAAACCCCGTCAAAGCCCCAATCGCCTCCACCGAGGCATACGTCTCCTCCACGTCCGCCGCCGGCCGCGGCGCATCCCGCACCACCGCCCGCCGTCCCAGCCCCGCCTCCAGCAGCGCCACCAGCGTCCGGACCTCCTCGGACCCGCTGTTACCGATGTTAAGCACCCGCACCGGAGGCACCGCCTCGGCCGGCGGCCGGTCCAGCACCCCCAGCACCCCCGCCACGATGTCGTCGATATAGGTGAAATCCCGCCGTAACCGCCCGCCGTCGTACAGCGTGATCGGCTCCCCGGCGGCGATCGCCTTGGCGAAGCTGTAATACGCCATGTCCGGCCGCCCCCAGGGCCCGTAGACGGTAAAGAACCGCAATCCCGTCTGCTTCAGCCCATACAGGTGCCCGTAGGCATAGCCCATCAGCTCATCCGCCCGCTTCGTCGCCGCATACAAGGACATCGGCGTATCCACCCGATCCGTCTCCCGGAACGGCATCTCCCGGTTCGCCCCATACACAGACGACGTGCTCGCATACACAAGGTGCCCCAGCCGAGGCAGCTTTCGCGCCGCCTCCAGCACCACCAGATGCCCCACCACGTTGGACTGCACATACGCGTATGGATCGATCATCGAGTGCCGCACCCCAGCCTGAGCCGCCAGGTGTACAATCCCCTCGATATCCTCATGCCCCGCCAGAGCCTCGGCCACCGCCTCCCGCTCCGCCAGGTCCGCCCGCCGGAACGCGTACCCGGCCTTCTCCCGCAGCCGCTCCACCCGCGCCTGCTTCAACCGCACATCATAATAGTCGTTCAGGTTGTCCACCCCCAGCACGCTATCGCCGCGCGCCAGCAGGGCCTCACTCACATGATACCCGATGAACCCGGCCCCACCGGTGACCAGGACCTTCACGACAGCGGCCGAGCCAGGATCCGGTCTTCCAGCAGTTCCAGCACCGCATGCCCCAGCGCGATGTGGCATTCCTGAATCCGAGCGGTCTCGGTATCCGGCACCAGCAGCGCCAGGTCGCACAGGCTCAGCGCCGGCTCCCCGGACCCGCCCAGCATCCCGACCGTCACGATCCCCATCTCCCGCGCCGCCTCGAACGCCTTCAGCACGTTCGCCGACCGCCCGGAGGTCGTGATCCCGAACAGCACGTCCCCGCGCCGCCCCAGGCCGCGCAACGGGCGCTCGAACACCCGGTCATAGCCGTAATCGTTGCCGCAGGCCGTCAGCATCGCCGGATCCAGCGTCAGCGCCAGCGCCGCGATCGAGGGGCGCTCGGACTTCGGCCGCAGCCGGATCAGCATTTCCGTTGCCAGATGCTGGCTGTCGGCCGCCGATCCGCCATTGCCGCAGAACATCAGCTTGCCGCCGCCACGCAGGCTGGCCTCGCACGCATCGACCACCTTGATGACGTCATCGGCCAGTTCTGTGGCAATCCGCCGCTTCAAATCGGCTGATTTGGTCATCATCGCCGTGAAGCGGGCCGTTTCTAGCGTCATGCGAACTCCGTTGGATATCAAGCCAACGGAGTTCTACATCACCCGCGGGTTATTGTGCCACCCATCCGCCATCGATCGACAACGGTACACCGGTCATCGTCGCCGCGGCGTCAGAGCACAGGAACACGGCCAGCCCGCCGATCTGCTCCGGCGTGGTGAATTTGTGCATCGGCTGCTTCTCGGCGACCATCGCGTGCGACTGGAACTCAACCGTCGTGCCATCCTTGGTCGCGCGGTCCTGCAATTGCTTCTCCACCAGCGGGGTCAGTACCCAGCCCGGGCAGATCGCGTTGACGGTCACGCCAGAGTTGGCCAGTTCGATCGCGGCCACCTTGGTCATGCCCATCACGCCGTGCTTCGCGGCGACATAGGCCACTTTCTGTGCGCTGGCGACCAGCCCGTGCGCCGAGGCGATATTGATGATCCGCCCCCAGCCCTTCGCCTTCATGCCCGGGATCGCCGCCTTCATCCCATGGAAAACCCCCGACATATTAATAGCGATGATCTGGTCCCACCGCTCGGTCGGGAAATCCTCCACATTGGCGGTAAACTGAATACCGGCGTTGTTCACCAGGATATCGACCGAACCCAGCGCCTTCACCGCGTCCGCCACCATACCCGCGATCTGCTCCGGATTGCTGATGTCGGCGCCGCTATAGGCGACCTTCACGCCATGAGAGGCTGCCATCTCCGACCGCAGCACCTCGATCTGCGCGGCATCGCCGAAGCCGTTCAGCATGATATCCGCCCCCGCCGTCGCCAGACCACGCGCGATCCCCAGCCCGATGCCGCTGGTTGAACCGGTGACCAGGGCGACTTTCCCTTTCAGACTCATGGCTCCATCCTTACAATGCAATTAATCTGGCTGCTTATGCCGCACCGCATCATGGCGCAGCATTGCCGCGTGTCATAGGACCCCCTAATTGGTGCGACACCGAAGGGATCCCATGGACGCATTCAAATCTTCACCGCCCCTGCCCCCGCTTCAACCGGTTCATAAACCGTGGAAACCACCCGGTTGTGACCACATCGCGCTGGTGTTGCAGGGCGGCGGCGCACTGGGTGCCTATCAGGCCGGTATCTATCAAGCCTTGCACGAGGCCGGACTGCGGCCAGACACCGTCGCCGGCGTCTCCATCGGCGGGATCAACGCCGCGATCATCGCCGGCAACCGGCCGGAACGCAGGGTAGAACGGCTGCGCGCGTTCTGGGAGGGCATCACCGCCCGTCCCGTCTCCCTGTTCTCCTGGGACGGCGATGCGTTCCGCAAGGCAACCAACGCCTGGTCCGCGTTCCTGACCACGGCGCTCGGCCAACCCGGATTCTTCACGCCGAACAAGACAAGCCCCTGGCTCAGCCCGCGCGGCTCCAAAACCGCGACGGCGTTTTACGATTCCAGGCCGCTCCGAGAGACATTGCTGCAACTGATCGACTTCGACCTGCTGAACAGTGGCGCGGTGCGCTACGCCGCCGGCGCGGTCAACGTACTCAGCGGCAACTTCGCCTATTTCGACACCACCGAGACGCAGATCATCCCGGAACACATCATGGCCAGCGGGGCGCTTCCACCCGCTTTCCCGGCAACCGAGATCGGCACTGACTACTACTGGGACGGCGGTCTGGTCTCCAACACGCCGCTGCAACACGTCCTGGACAATGCCGCCTGCGCGCACATGCTGATCTTCCAGGTCGATCTGTTCAGCGCCCGAGGTGTCCTGCCCCGCGACATGGACGACGTACTCGCTCGGCAGAAGGACATTCAATACTCCAGCCGCACCCGATTGGTGACCGACTACTTCCGCGAGAAGCACGACCGCGATGTGATGGTGAAGAAGCTGCTGGCGAAAATCCCCCACGACCAGTTGGACGACGCCGAACGGGCGCTGAAGATTCAACTGGAACGGATGCCGCAGGCGACGATCCTGGAAATGATCTACCAGCAAGCCGCCTATGAAACGCAGGCCAAGGACTACGAATTCAGCGCCAGCTCGATGCGCGAGCATTGGAACAGCGGTTACCAGGACACGATCCGCACGCTTCGCCACCGCGACTGGCTCCGGGTTTCCGAGGGCCAGAACGGACTCAACGTTCACGACATTCACCGGGTTGACGACTGATCGGCCGTTGTCTTGACGGTTGTCGGCCAGCCGCATAAGGCTGCCGGCAACCAAATAAGGAAACGTCGATGCGCCACCTTCTGCGCCCCGCGATCGGGTTGCTCGCGATCATGCTCACGGTAACGACCGCCAGGGCCGAGACGATCCGTTTCGGCGCGATCCTGCCGCTGACGGGCCCCGGCGCGATGATCGGCACGCAGCAGATGCGCGGTATCCAGTTCGCCGTAGAGAAGATCAATGCCGCGGGCGGTGTGCGCGGCAACAAGATCGAGATCGTGTTCGAGGACAATCAGGCCAAGCCCGATCAGTCGATCCTCAGCTTCAACAAGCTGGCGGACCTACAACACCTGCCGATGATCTTTACCGCCTATTCCGGGCCGTCGCTGGCGATGGCGCCGTTGGCGACGCGCAAGAAGGTGCTGCTGATCAACGCCGGCGCCCAGGCCGACAAGTTGGCGACCGCCTCCCCCTATCTGGTGAACACGCTTCCGACGATCGGCGATGAGATCAAAATTCTTTCGAAGTACCTTATTTCCGAGGGCAAGAAGCAAGGCACCATCCTGTTCGAGAATGACGCCGCCGGAATTGCCGGTCGTGACGATTTCGTGAAGCTTTTCCCCGCGGCCGGCGGAACGATCCTGTCGCAGGAACCCGCCCAGTTCGGCCAAACCGACTACCGCCCTGCCCTGCTGAAACTGGCGGACGCCAAACCCGATGTGATGCTGGTGTCCATCACCGCTGGGCTGCTGCAACTGGCGCAGCAGTATAAGCAACTCGGGATGACCTATACCGTCGCGGGCACCACGTTCTTCGCCGAACCTGCAACGATCGCCGACCCATCGTCGGAAGGGTTCATCCACACCCAGGTCCGCATCGACGCGCCGCCGGAACTCGCTGCCGAGTTCAAGGCGAAATACGGCGTCGAAATGGAATTCTTCACGCGTCAATACTACAACGCCATGCAGATCGTCGTCGCGGTCACCGACCGCCTGCTGGCCGAGGGCAAGCCCCTGACGGGTGAAACCATGCACGACATGCTGTTCACGATCGGCAAATTCCAGGGCCTGATCCCGCTGGAATTCAAGAGCAACACCGCTTCGGTCCCGCTGGACATCAACGTGATGAAGGGCGGCAAGGACGTCACCATCAAGCAGATGAGCAGCGACTAGCCGGATCGCTTCGATGCTCGCGCTGCAACTGCTGTGCAATGGGATCGTGACCGGCTGCGCGTTGGGCGTCGTGGCCGTCAGTTTCTCGTTCGTCTATGCCACGACGAAGATTTTTCATGTCGCCCATGCCGGCGTCTATACATTGGGCGGCTATGTGGCCTGGTCCATGCTGGGGCACGGCTTCCCGACAGCCGTCGCGGTCCTGACCGCCATCGCCGCCGCCACCGCCCTGGGTGCCCTGATCCAAGGCTTGCTCTACGCCCGGCTGGAACGTCGAAAAGCCACCCATCTGGTTGTCCTGATCGCCTCGCTCGGCACACTGGCCGTCATTCAGAATATCCTGGCGGCCGTGTATACGGCAGACATCCTGCGATTCAACCTGCCTTGGGGGGCGGAGGTCTTCCGCGTCGCCGGCAACGTCCGCCTGACAATGACCCAGCTTCTGACGGTGGTTGTCAGTTTGGTAGCGTACGGCGGCGTTATGTGGTTCTCCAACGGCACCATTCTCGGTAAGCAGATACGCGCCGTTGCGTCCAACCCGTTCCTTGCCGAGATCACCAGGCTTCAACCCCGCCGCGTCCATATCTATGTCATGGCGATCGCATCCGCGCTGGTCTGCCTGCCCGGTATCCTGGTTCCGATGGATTTCGGCCTGCAGCCCTATAACGGCATCACGCCCCTGCTGACCGCCACCATCGCCATGATCGCCGGCGGCGTCGGCAGCATAACCGGCGCCTTCGTGCTGGCGATCGTGATCACCGAACTGCAAAACATGTCGCTGCTGTTCATCCCCGGGGAATGGAGCATCGGCGTCACCTTCTTCATCTTCGTCATCTTCATGCTGTTCCGGCCCACCGGCCTGTTCGCGGCGGCGCGTTAGCCCATGGATTTCTGGTTCAGCTACATCGCCCTCGCGTCGATCTACGTCCTGCTGGGGCTATCGACCAACCTGCTGGTGGGCATCGCCGGAATCTTCTCGGTGTCGCAGGCAGCGGTGTTCGGGGTCGGCGCCTATATCGTCGCCTTTTTCCTGATGAACGACATCACGTCGTTCCTGCCGGCCATGGCCATCGCCGCTGTCTGCTGCATCGCGCTGAACATCCTGGTTACCCTGCCCGCCCTGCGCGTGTCCGGCGACTATTTCGTCGTGACATCGTTCGGTATCCAGTTGCTGGCGACAGCGGTTTTCACCAACTGGACCGACGGTACCGGCGGCGCCAACGGCCTGCCCGGCATTCCCCCGCCCGACCTCGCCGGCAAAGCCCTGGAAGAAAGCTGGCAGGTCGTCCTCCTTTGCCTCGGGGGCATGGCTCTTGGCTGCCTGATCTTCTGGCTGGTCATGCGTGCCCCATTTGGCCGACTGCTGCGGGCGATCCGGGAGGATGAACTGGCCGTCGCCGCGACCGGCAAAAGCGTGCTGCGAGCGAAAGTCTCCGCTGCGGCGCTGGCCGGAGCGTTCGCCGGCACCGCGGGCGGGCTTTACGCCACATTCCTGAGCTTCATCGACCCGTCGTCGTTCGACCTCGACGCGTCGATCCTGCTGCTGACCATGGTGGTTGTCGGCGGCGCGAGAACCCTGGCCGGGTCGATCATCGGCCCGTTTCTGCTGCTCGCCCTGCCGCAAATCCTGACCTTGGTGGACATCCCGACAACGATCGCCGCCGCCGCAAGGCAGTTGATCTACGGCGTCCTGTTGATCGCCTTCATGCTGTTCCGCCCGCAAGGCCTGGCGGGGGAAAAACTATGACTTCTCTCATCCGTCATGACGTTGGATCGCCAGCATGACCCCGTATCTACAGGCGTCAGCGGTCGAGGTCAGCTTCGGCGGGCTGCGAGCCCTCAACGATTGCAGCTTCACCATCCAACAGGGCCACATCACCTGCCTGGTTGGCCCCAACGGCGCCGGCAAGACAACCATCTTCAACGTCATCACCGGCTTCCTGAAGCCCAACAGCGGATCGGTCACCTTCAAGGGCCAGCCCCTGGACGGCTGGAAGCCGCAGGCCATCGTCGCCGCCGGGATTGCCAGAACCTTCCAGAACCTGCGCCTGTTCGTTGACCTGACCGCCGTGGACAACGTCCTCGCCAGCCTGCCCGGCCAAACCGGCGAGGAACCCCTCGCCGCCATCTTCCGCCCCTTCCACGTCGCCGCCGCGCAACGCCGCCGACGCGAGGAAGCGCTGGCGATCCTGGACCGCGTCGGCCTGTCGGCCCGTTCGGGTGATTTCGTTCGCAACCTATCCTACGGCGAGCAAAAGCTGCTGATCATCGCCCGCGTTCTGGCAACCGGAGCCGAACTTCTGCTGTTGGACGAACCCGCCTCCGGCCTGTCCTCCGGCGCGCTGGAAGACGTCATGGCGTTGCTTCGCAGCCTGCGGAATGACGGCAAGACCCTGCTCGTCGTGGAGCACAATACGCGCGTGGTGCAAAAGATCGCGGACGACGTCCTGTTCCTTCACCAAGGGCACCTGATGGCGCAAGGCTCGCCCGAGACGATCGTCAACGATCCCGCCCTGGCGGAAATCTACTTCGGCGGTGCGATCTGATGGTGTTGAGCCTCAAAGGCCTGGAAGCCGGCTACGGCGCCAAGACCGTTATCTCCGGCGTGTCCTTCACGTTGGAACCCGGCCAGATTCTGGCCTTCCTCGGCCACAACGGCGCCGGCAAGACCACGACGCTGAAGGCAATCATCGGGATGCTCCGCCCAAGTCGCGGCGAAGTGCTGTTCGACGGCCACCGGATCGACCGCCTGAGCGTCGCCGACCGCGTCGCCCTCGGCCTGCGCCTGTTGCCCGAGGGTCGGGGCATCTTCCCCGACCTCAGCGTCGCCGAAAACATCGACGTCGTCGCCGCCCGCAATGTCACGGCCGGCGCGATGTTCGGCATCCCCGACGTCTACAAGCTGTTTCCCGTGCTGGAGGAACGCCGCACGACCCGAGCCGGCAGCATGAGCGGGGGCCAGCAGCAGATGCTGGCGCTGTCTCTGGCGATTCTGGGCACACCCCGCTGCCTGATGCTGGACGAACCGTCGATCGGCCTCGCCCCCAATCTGGTGGAGCGGATGTTCCAGCAGGTGCGCGAGGTCTGCAAATCCCACGCGATGACCGCGGTGCTGGTGGAACAGAACGTCGCCGCCGCGATGAAAATCGCCGACCGGGTCATCATCATGAACAACGGCCAGATCGTCTTCGACGGCGGCCCGGATGAGGCCCGCGCTTCGAATTTCTGGCACTATTTCTAGGATTGGCCCGCCGGCAACGCCCGCGCGGCATCTGGAGATAATAACAACCAGGCGTTAATCAAAAATTTACCCCGGCCGCATACCAATTGCTTGGCAGAGACGGGACCGGGGTTTCCATGGACAGAAGTAATTCAAACTTGCATTCGCTTCAAGCGCAAAATCCGGCGAGCCCGCCGGTCATCGACGACGCCGCGCTGGAAGCCGCCCTCTCCGCTGATCGGTTCGGCCGTTACCTGGCCTGGGCCGGCGGCGACCGTGCCCGGGCACTTGATCTGTATGCGCTGAACATCCGGCTGTCGGAGGCGCTCTATCCGTCACTCCAGATGCTGGAAGTCGTCCTGCGCAACCGCATCCACGCCATCATGTCGGAGGCTATCGCACCCGATTGGCTGTTACGGGACGACACCTTGCTCGTCCCACATCAAGCCATGCAGATCGCAACCGCGGTGAGCGAACTCGGCCGCGACACCAAAGCCCCCACGCCCAGCGGCATCGTCGCCGCCCTGACCTTCAGCTTCTGGACCACCATGCTTGGCCCGTCCTATGAAAACCTGTGGCAAACCCATCTGCACAGAATTGGCCGCCGACGTGACGGAAAGGGCCTCAGACGCAAGGATTTCTCCGCCCCGCTGACGCCGATCCGTATCCTGCGCAATCGCATTGCCCATCACGAGCCGGTCTTGTCCTGGAACCTCCCGGGACACCATCAGGCGATGCATCGCCTGACCGGCTGGCTGTCACCCGGCGCGGCAACATGGTGCTTCACGTTCGACCGTTTCGTCGCGGTCTGTCCGTCCACGCGGATCGGCCTGCTGAACAACTAAATCCGCCGCACGGGCAGCCACCATGCCAGCAACATCCCACCCGTGGTAAAGCATCCGATCGTCAGAAACGCCGCCCGGAACGCATCCGCGATCTCGTCGCGCACCACAAGCCGCTGCGCCGCCGAAAGCGCTTCCAGAGCCACCGGCCCTCGCTGCACGATCCCAGCGAACATCGAGGCCGTCTCCGCATCCCGCGTGGTCAGCACGGCGAACAGCACGGCCCCGACCAGCGCCGTTCCAAACGATGCCCCAACCGATCGCGAGAACTGCACGGACGCCGCGGCAGCGCCCAGGAACCTGGGACCCGCCACCGTCTGCACGGTCATCTGCACCACCGGCATCGCCGTTCCAGTACAAGCAGAGGCCAAAGCCAACATTCCAATAATCGTACTGGTCGAAAGCGACGGTGCGAACGCCGCCAAGGACAGCAGCATCGCCGCGCTTACCGTCAACCCGATCGACGGCAGGATCGCCGTCCGCCCCGTCGCCGCGATGATCCGGCCGCAGCAGAACGACCCGATCGCGACCCCCAGCGTCAACGGCAGCAGCAGAACACCCGAATGTGCCGTCGTCGCCCCGCGCACCACCTGAAGATACATCGGCAGGAATGACACCAGCGCAACGGTCTGCCCAGCCACGCACGCCGCCATGGTGTCGGTCCGCCAGATCCCCGCCTGACGGAACAACTGGATCGGTAGCAGCGGATCGGCGCAGCGCTGCTCCTGTCGGATCAGCAGCACCAGTGACACGACCGCGATCACCAGCAGCGCCGCGACCATCGGCACGGCGGCGAGGTCGATATGCTGTGCCCGCTCCATCGCCAGCAGCACCGGGGCGATGAACCCGGTGAAGAACACCGTCCCCAACACGTCAAACCGGAACTGTCCGCCCCGCACTGGATTGGACGGCAGGCGCATCACCAACGCGGTTGCCAGCGCCCCCAGCGGCACATTCACCATGAACACCGAGTGCCAGCCGAAATGCTGCGTCAGATACCCGCCCGCGACCGGCCCGAACGTCGCGGCCGAGGCATACATGCCCGACAGATAACCCTGATACTTTCCTCGCTGGCGCGGCGGCACCGCCTCGGCGATCAGCGCCTGCGACAGCGTCATCAGACCCCCGCCGCCCGCACCTTGCAGCAGTCGCGCCGCCGTCAGCATCAGGACCGACCGGGACATCGCGCACAGGACGGACGCAGCGACGAACACCGCCAACGCGACGTACATCATCTTCTTGCGACCAAGCGCATCGCCAAGCCGGCCGTAAACCGGTGCGGCGATGGTGGTGGCCACCAGGTAGGAGACCACGATCCACGACACCCGCTCCACATTGCCCAGCGATCCGGCGATCGCTGGCAGCGCGGTGGCAACGATCGTCTGGTCCACCGCCGCCATGAACATCGGCAGCATGATCGACGGGAACACGGTCAGGAAAAGGTTAGGGGCGGCGGGCTCGACCCGCGGGGCCGCACTGGTGGTTTCGGAGGGCATGACCGGAGCTTAGGCCCACGCCGGGTGGTCTTCAAATCCACCCATACACCGAGCATATTGGTGTCAACGTCCAGAAGGAAACATGCCAATGCGCAGCGCCGTCATCGTCTCCACCGCCCGCACGCCGATCGGCCGGGCCTACCGGGGCGCCTTCAACGACACGCAAAGTCAGGCACTCGGCGGCCACGCCATCGCCCAGGCGGTCAAACGCGCCGGCATCGACCCGGCGGAAGTCGAGGACGTGGTGATGGGCGCCGCACTCCAGCAGGGCGCACAAGGTTTCAACGTCGCCCGCCAGGCCGCCTTGCGCGCGGGCCTGCCAGACAGCGTCGCCGGCATGTCGGTGGACCGGCAGTGCGCCTCGGGCCTGATGGCGATCGCCACCGCCGCAAAACAGATCATCAACGACGACATGCAAATCACCGTCGGCGGCGGCCTGGAATCGATCTCGCTGGTCCAGACCAACGCAGTCAATCGCAGCCGAGCACAGGACCCGCAATTGCTGGCGCAGGTGCCCGGTCTTTACATGATGATGATCGAGACCGCCGAACTGGTCGCCGACCGCTACAACGTGTCGCGCGATGCCCAGGACGAATATGCGCTGCGGTCCCAGCAACGCACCGCCGCCGCCCAGCAGGCCGGCCGCTTCGATGATGAGATCGTGGCGATGCCGACCGAGATGGTGGTGACCGACAAGGCCACCGGCGAAACCAGCCACAAGAAGGTCGCGATCACGAAGGATGAGGGCAACCGGCCGGAAACCTCGCTGGAGGGCCTGAACAGCCTGAAGCCTGTGTTCGCCGACGGTCAGGTCGTGAAGCAGGGCAGGTTCATCACCGCGGGCAATGCCTCCCAACTATCCGACGGCGCCTCCGCCGCCGTACTGATGGAGGAAGCCGAAGCCTCCCGCCGCGGACTACAACCCTTGGGAATCTATCGCGGCATGGCCGTCGCCGGCTGCGCGCCGGACGAAATGGGCATCGGCCCGGTGTTCGCGGTGCCCAAGCTGTTGGCGAAGCACGGCCTGAAAGTCGATGACATCGGCCTGTGGGAACTGAACGAGGCGTTCGCCTGCCAGGTGCTGTATTGCCGCGACCGGCTGGGCATCGACCCCGACAAGCTCAACGTCAACGGCGGCGCGATCTCGATCGGTCATCCCTACGGCATGTCCGGCGCGCGCATGACCGGGCACGCGCTGATCGAGGGCAAGCGGCGCGGCGCCAAATACGTCGTCGTCACCATGTGCGTCGGCGGCGGCATGGGTGCCGCCGGCCTGTTTGAGGTGGCCTGATCATGACCGTCGATCCGCAAATCCAGATGCTACTGGACCTGGGTGCCAAACTGCCGCCGCTGCACACGCTGTCGGTCGCCGAGGCCCGGATCCAGTTCGGCGCTCGGGATTTTCCCGGGTTACGCAAACCCACGGTGGCCAGTGTGGTGAACCGCGATATGCAGGGGCCCGGCGGGTCACTCGGATTGCGGATTTACACACCCGAGGGCAAAGGCCCATTCCCGCTGATGGTGTTCTTCCATGGCAGCGGCTTTGTGGTGTGCAGCCTGGATACGCATGACGGGATGTGCCGGAACCTGTGCGCCGGGACCGGCTGCATCGTGATGTCGGTGGACTACCGGCTGGCGCCGGAACACAAGTTCCCGGCCGCACCGGATGATTGCCTCGCCGCAACCCGTTGGGCCGTGGCGAACGCGGCGGCACTGGGTGCCGACCCCAGCCGGGTGCTTGTTGCCGGCGACAGCGCGGGCGGCAACCTGGCGGCCGTTACCGCGATCCGCATCCGGGACGAGGGCGGCCCGAAGCTGATCGGACAACTGCTGATCTACCCGGTCACGGACTACCACGATTCCAACATGCCCTCGATGACCGAGAACGCCGAAGGTTACGGGCTGGGCCGCGACGGCATGATCTGGTTCTGGAACCACTATCTGGCGGATGCGGCGGCCGGGGCGCATCCGCATGCCAGCCCCTATCGTACCGCCGACTTAGGCGGGCTGCCCCCGGCCCTGGTGGTCACGGCGCAATACGATCCGCTGCGCGATGAAGGCGAAGCCTACGCCGAGCGGTTGCGCCAAGCCGGGGTGCCGACCGAAATGAAGCGGTGGGACGGCGTCAATCACGGCTTCTTCTTCTGGCCCGGCGTGGTGGATCGGGCTGGAGCGGCGATGGATGAGGCCTGCGTGTGGGTGCGAGGCATCGTCGGTCGATGATGCCCGCCGGGTGACCAGCACCAAGACCTAAGGCCCAACGAACGCCCCGCCGTTCACGTCCAAAATCGCTCCGGACAGATAACTCGCGGCCGAGGTACACAGGAACGCGATCGGCCAGGCCAGTTCCTCCGGCCGGCCGATCCGCCCCATTGGCAAAGTGGGACCCATATTGAAGCCCCGGGTCATCGCGGTCTCCACCGGGCCGGGTGCCACCGCGTTGACCAGCACGCCCCGTCCCACCGCGTTTCGCGACAGCCACTTAACCAGGGCGTGAACCGCGCCCTTCGACGCCGAATAGTCCGGCGGCGTGCTGACCGAGGTCCCACCTGTCTTGCCGGCCACCGACCCAACCAACGCGATGTTGCCGCCGCCATACGCCGCCATGTGATCGATCGCCGCCGCGGAGAGTTGCAGGGGCACCCGCACATTCACATCCATCACCCGATGAAACCGTTCATGCCACGCGGTATCCTCCCGCCACGGACGCCCCTCCAGAATGCCCGCGCAGTGCGCCACGGCGTGGAGACGCTCCTCGGCGAACAGCGAGGCGATGAAAGCATCGTCGGTCAGATCGCCCCGAGCCTCCGAACAAACCGCGCCGCCGGCCAGGATTTCGTCGCGCGTTTCGTCCATCGCCGCACGGTCGCAGATCACCAAATCCGCCCCCAGTTGCGCCAGCACCAGTGCGGTCGCCTTGCCAATGCCATTCGCCGCGCCCGTGACCAGGGCACGCTTGCCCTGCATCGATAGCGCCGCGGGTAGCGGTATCTGGGCCATGTCCGTTTCCTCCGTTCCGGTTGGCCTGAAGCATCCCGCACCCATGAAAATCTGTCCATCGTGGCTGCGAACAATGGTTCCGATTGACCTAACGCAGCCCGGTCCATAGCTTCCGGCCCATGTCCGATACCGTCCGTAACATGATGACCGAAATCCCGAAGGCCTGGCCGTTCGAGGAAGCAAGAAAAGTCGCTGCCCGCCTGACTGCGTCCGGCAAAACGCAGGCGTTGTTCGAAACCGGCTACGGCCCCTCCGGCCTGCCGCATATCGGCACCTTTGGTGAGGTCGCCCGCACCACCTGGGTTCGCAACGCTTTCACCCAGATCACCGGCCTGCCGTCGAAGCTGCTGGCGTTCAGCGACGATATGGACGGCCTGCGCAAGGTCCCGGACAACATCCCGAACAAAGAGATGCTGACGCCGTTCCTTGGTAAGCCGCTGACCCAGATTCCCGACCCGTTCGGCACCCATGACAGCTTCGGCGCGCACAACAACGCCCGGCTGCGGGCCTTCCTGGATTCCTTTGGCTTCGAGTACGAGTTCGCGTCATCCACCGACTACTACAAGGCCGGCCGCTTCGACGCCGCCCTGGTCCGCATCCTGGAATGCTTCGAGCCCGTGATGGCCGTCATCCTGCCAACACTCGGTCCAGACCGTCGCGCCACCTACTCCCCGATCCTACCGATCCATCCGCACACCGGCATCGTCATGCAGGTCCCGATGGAACACATCGATCCCGCTGCCGGCATGGTGACCTGGAAGGATCCCGCTTCCGGCGAGACGTTTACAACCTCGGTCAAGGGGGGCGCCTGTAAGCTGCAATGGAAGGCCGACTGGGCCATGCGCTGGTATGCGCTCCAGGTCGATTATGAGATGTCCGGCAAGGACCTGATCGACTCGGTCAAACTCTCCAGCCGCATCTGCAAGGTTCTCGGCGGTCAGCCGCCCGAGACGATGACCTATGAACTGTTCCTGGACCAGGACGGCCAGAAGATCAGCAAGTCCAAGGGCAACGGTTTGTCAGTCGAGCAATGGCTCACCTACGCCCCCAACGAATCGCTGGCGCAGTTCATGTACAATCAGCCGCAACGCGCCAAGCGGCTGTATTTTGATGTCATCCCGCGGGCAGTCGATGAGTATGTCACCAACCTGGAGAAGCTGAGGGTTCAGTCCGAACCCACCAACCCGGCCTGGCACATACATGCGGGCCAGCTACCGGAACATGCCGGCAGCCCGATCACTTTCGCGATGCTGCTGAACCTCGCCAGCGTGGTGAACGCCGACAAGCCAGACATTCTGTGGGGCTTCATCCGCCGCTATGTCCCTGGCGCCAGCCCGGAAACCCAGCCGCTGCTCGCCCGCCTCACCGACCACGCCGTATCGTATTACCGGGACTTCGTCCGCCCGGAAAAGCACTACCGCGAACCCTCCGAGATGGAACGCGCCGCGCTGCAAGACCTCGCCGACATGCTGGGCACGCTGCCCGACGCCACGGCGGAAACCATCCAGAACGCAGTGTTCGAGGTTGGGAAGCGCCACCCCTTCCCCGATCTGCGAACGTGGTTCGGCGCACTCTATCAGATCCTCCTGGGACAACACGAAGGCCCCCGCTTTGGCGGCTTCGTCGCGCTGTATGGCGTCGCGGAAACGATCGCCCTGATCCAGTCCGCGCTGACCCGGCAAGCGGAGCCGGCCTGACGCATGGCACTGGCAGCGCGGAGTGCCGTGAAGACCTGGGCG
This sequence comes from Acetobacteraceae bacterium, assembly GCA_003506895.1. GTDB lineage: Bacteria > Pseudomonadota > Alphaproteobacteria > Acetobacterales > Acetobacteraceae > Rhodopila. Next base: position 16,076 of record DNXO01000026.1, read on the forward strand.
CGCCATTTGCCGGCGGTACTGGGTGTCGCCTTGCTGGTCGGCGCCATTTACGTCGTACAGCGCGAGTTCCGCCATCTGCAGCTAAAAGATATCGGCGAGGCGCTGTCCGCCATCCCGGTCCACGCGCTGATATTTTCGTTCGTCTGGACCGTATTGTCCTATTTTATCCTGACCTTCTACGACCGCCTGGGCACGATTTACGCGGGTCACAAGGTTTCGTACGGCCGGGTCGCATTTGCGTCGTTCTGCGCTTACTCGTTGTCCCATAACCTTGGCTTCGCGGCGGTGTCCGGAGCGGCCGTCCGGTACCGGCTTTATGCGCATTGGGGCCTGACCCCGCTGCAAATCGGCAAGACCGTCGCGTTCTGCAGCCTGACCTTCGGCCTCGGTGGCATGGTTCTGGGCGGCGCGATCCTGTTCGTGGAGCCGCGGTCGATCCCGTTTTTCGGCCAGCATCTGCCGAAAATCGCCATGTACGGCGTCGGCGTGGCGCTGTGGGCGATCGTGCTGGGTTACGTGACGCTTGCGAAGGTCTTCGGCCGGATGAAGGTCATGGGCCATGATATCGAGCTGCCGGGATGGCGGATGGCGATCATTCAGGTGATCCTGGCCACTGTCGACGTCGCGACCACGGCCACCATCTTCTATGCGCTGCTGCCGCAGGCCCCCGGCTTGACCTGGCTGATCTTCCTGGGCGTTTACGTCGCGTCCTACACCGCCGGCCTGGCCGCCAACCTGCCTGGCGGCATCGGTGTGTTCGATACCGCCATGCTGTTCGGCCTGGCACCGTATCTCAGCCCTCCGCAAATCGTCGGCGCCATCTTCGTTTTCCGGCTGTATTACTACATCATTCCGCTGTTCCTGGCCGGCTCGCTGTTTGCCGGGAATGAAATCCTGCTGCGCGGCGGCGGCCTGCTCCGCCACTTCGGCAAGCTCGCCCCTGTTCAGGCGATCGGCCGCTGGAGCGAGCCCGACTTCGCCGTAACCGCCGCCACCGGCGCGGTCGGCATCTGCGGGGTACTGATGCTCACGCTAGGTGTGCTGGCGCCACAGGCCGACTTTTCCTGGATCGATCCGGACTACGGCGCGCTGGCCAGTCAGGCCGGGCAGTTTATCCCGTCGCTGATCGGGGCCGGACTGATGATGATGGCGATCGGCCTGTCACATCGGGTCAATTTAGCCTGGGGCCTGACGATCCTGCTGTTGGTCCTGGGCGCCGCCTTCGCCGCCACCCAGGAGAACAGGCTTTGGGTCTCCGGTATCCTGGTGCTGACGACGCTTTTGTTGGCGCCCTTCAGGGCGTGCTTTTACCGGCATGCCCATCTCCTGAGCGGGCCGCTACAGCCTGGAAGCGGCTTGATGCTCGTGGTGCTGGGGCTGTGCCTGTTCGCGCTGGCGACGACCCGCTCCCAGACCCAGTTGCTCCAGAACAACGCATTCTGGGCCGTCGTCATCTCTGGCGAGTTGCCCAATACCGTGCGGCTGGCTGTCGCGATCGCGGTGCTGCTGGGAATGACCGCGATCTGGCTTCTGATCAGGCCCGGCCGCGTGCGCTATCTGCCCTGGGACATGAACGCTCGCCGCTTGTTGCGGGACTGGGGTGCTGGCTTGGAGCAGGGCGCCGATGGGGTCGTGCTGGGTGAAGCCGCCAAGGCTGCCATCCCGTTCCGCCGCTGCGGCCGCGTCTTGCTCGGTCTCGGAGATCCGGTGGGCGAGGAAGCCGACCGTGTATCCGCGATCTGGCGCCTGCGCGACCTTGCCCAGCAGGAAGGGCTTGACGCGGCCGTGTGGCATGCGGGTCCAGAGTTGCTGAAGATCTATGGCGACCTTGGCCTGACGGCATTACCCCTCGGTCCAGACGGACTGCCGCTGCCCGAATCCGACGGCGACACGCCGGCAGCCGAACAATACCTGGTTTGCGTGGCGGAGAGGGACCTGAACCTGCTGCTGCCGGTCCTTCCCAGTCTTGCCCAAGGGCGACGACCGGTCGAACCCGCGGCGGTCTGACCATGGAATATCTGATCCTGGCCTCCGCGGTCGCTGCCTTGGTCGGCAGCGTCGTCGCCTGCGTGATTGGTGTCCGCCAGGCGCATGGTTTGCAGGCATTGCGGCTGCTCGCCGAACAGACGCAGGGCGGATTGCGGGGCGAGAACGAAACCACCCGAACCGCGATGCGCGCCGCTGAAACCAGTGCGGCAGAGCGCATGGCCGGCCTGCGCGGCGCCTTGGACGTCAGCACCGAACAAATCCGCACCGCGCTGTCACGGGACCAGGGCGAACTGCGCCTTGCCCTCGCCGAGGGACAGGCCAAGACGATCGCGCAGACCGCCGGCCAGTTCGAATCCGTCCGCCAACTGCTGGACATGAAGCTGCGCGAACTGCGGGAGGGCAACGAAGCCAAACTCGCGGAAATCCATAAGACCGTGAACGAACAGCTCCACGCCGCTGTCGAAAAGCAGATGGGGGAAAGCTTCAACCGCGTCATCGACCAGTTCACCGCCGTGCAGAAGGCGATGGGCGACGTCCAGGCCGTCACCGCCCAGATCGGCGACATCAAGCGCCTGTTCAGCAACGTCAAAACCCGCGGCGGTTGGGGCGAAACACAGGTCAAGGCGATGCTGGACGACATCCTGCCGCCGGGTGCCTATGAGGCCAACAAAAAGGTCCGCGCCGACAGTGACGACGTCGTGGAATTCGCGGTGATCATGCCGATGCGCGGCGAAAACCGGCCGGTTCTGCCAATCGACGCCAAGTTTCCGATCGAGGATTACGAGCGCCTGCTCGCCGCCTCCGACGCCGGCGATGTGGATGCGGAGCGTCTGGCCACGCGGATGCTGGAACGCCGAGTCCGCGACGAGGCCAAGAAGATCGCCGGCAAATACATCTCGCCGCCGGTCACGGTGGAGTTCGCGATCCTCTATCTGCCCACCGACGCCCTCTATGCCGAGGTCGCCCGCATTCCAGGCCTGGTGGACGACATCGGCCGCGAGTGCCGCGTCCTGGTGATGGGTCCAACGCTGTTTCCCGCTCTGCTGCGGACCATCCATCTGGGCTTCGTCACGTTGGCACTGGAGCACAAGGCCGATCAAATTCGCGACCTGCTGGGTGCCACCAAAACCGAGATGTTGAAGATGGACGATGTGCTGGGCCGACTCGCAAAACAGGCCGGCACCTTCACCAACACCATCGAGCAGGCCAGGGTCCGCACCCGTGCGGTTGGCCGGAAACTGCGTGGGGTGGAACAGATCGATGCGGTTCAGGCGGAGAATCTGCTGGAATTGGCCGGTGTGAAGACCGAGGGCGATCTGGACGAAATCGAAGCGGAATCAGAGGCCTAGACGACGCCGTTTACAAGCGGCCGCAACCCTGCTTGACAAAAACAAAAAGAACTTGGGCAATTACTGGGGTTTGCTCCGATTCGCTCTGGCGCCTGTCGGCCTAACCGGTATAGTGCCCCGCCTGTCGTGATGATTTAGTACGGTATGCAATACCCGGGAAGGTTGCTATGCTGCCCCAGGTTAGCCTATCCGGACGGGGAGCAACCGGCGGTCCTGCCTTAGCGGGCTAAGATCGCTATGAACAACGCGTATGATAATAGGGACGATTTTCTCTTGAACATGACCAACCGCGGCCGCGGACGCCCAAGCCGGCGCCGCGGCTTCGATGACGACTTCAGCTTCGATCGTGCCCCCCCCGGCGACATGCCGCGGCCGGCCGCACCGTCTTGGCCCTCCTCAGCGGGTTTCGGCCCAGAGCATGACGCAAGCGTCAAGTGGTTCAACCCCGAGAAGGGGTTTGGCTTCGTGGCGCTGTCCGATGGTTCGGGTGATGCGTTCCTGCATGCCAACACGCTCAATCAATCCGGTCACAATGCCGTCAGCCCGGGCGCGACCCTGCGGGTCCGCATTGGCCAAGGCCAGAAAGGCCGCCAGGTGTCGGAGGTGCTTTCGGTTGACGAAAGCACCGCGACCCCGAGCGCCGGACGTGGCGCTGGCGCTGGTGCCGCACCGCGCGGTCCTAGCGGTTTCGGTGACCGCGCTGGCGGCGGTGGTTTCGGCGGCGGCGATCGTGGCGCGGCTCCGCGTCGTGGCGCGCCGACAGGTCCGTCCGTGGAAATGCAAGGTACCGTCAAGTGGTACAATGCGACCAAGGGCTTCGGCTTCGTCGCCCCGGCCGAGGGTGGCAAGGACGTGTTCGTTCACGCCTCCGCTCTGCAGCGCGCTGGTGTGATGCAACTCGCTGAAGGCCAGACCATTTGGATGGACGTCGTTCAGGGTGCCAAGGGGCCGGAAGCGTCCTCTATTCGCATCAGCTAACGTCTCCCTTCCAAGGCTAAGCAAAGACCCGGTACGAGCCATTCGTGCCGGGTCTTTTTGTGTACGGGCTTTCGCCGCCCACGACCGTGCGCCATCCTGGGCACCGACCACCCAAGAGGACGCAGCCATGTCACCAATCGTCGCGGTCATCGCCCCCGGCATGATGGGCAGCGCCGTTGCCAAACGCCTGACGTCATGTGGTGCCGAGGTACGAACGATGTTATCCGGCCGCTCCGCGGCGACCATCGCGCGCGCCAGATCCGCGGGCATGGTTGATGCCACGAGTGCCCAAATCGCCGACGCGGACTTCATCCTGTCGATCGTCCCACCGGGTCAGGCCGTAGCGCTGGCGGAATCTCTCGCCCCTGCCCTGCGTTCGGCGACACGCAAGCCGATCTATGTGGACTGCAACGCCATCAACCCGGCGACGGTCCGGACCATTGACAGCATCGTCCGGGAAACGGGCGCGATCTTCGTTGACGGCGGGATTATCGGCCCACCGCCAGAACCGGATTCCACCAAGACTCGCATCTACCTGTCTGGCCCAGACGCCTTGAAGGTCACGGTTCTGGAGCAGTATGGTCTGTCGATGCCAGTGCAGGCTGGCCCGATCGGCGCCGCTTCGGCGATGAAGATGTCCTATGCCGGCATCACCAAAGGCTTTACCGCGCTTGGTGCCACGATGATGCTGGCGGCAACCCGTGCCGGAACGGCCGACGCGCTGGTGGCGGAGATGAAGGTCAGCCAGCCCGCCTTGCTGAAATGGCTGACGACCCAGATGCCGAAAATGCCATCCAAGGCCTATCGCTGGGTTGCCGAGATGGAGGAAATCGCCGGTTTCGTCGGTGCCGACCAAACGGGGGCGGGATTCTATGAATCCGCCGCCCGCCTGTTCGACAGGGTCGCGGAAGACTTCGGAGGCCAGAACACGAAAACCGCGGCACTCGACGCCTTTTGCGAGAAGGCGAAGTAGCGCGCGGCTCCCTGCAGAACCTTATACCAGCCGCCCGAAGCTTCAACTCTTTTGTCAGTCGGCGGGCGGCTGG
>DNXO01000026.1:21755-91279 GCA_003506895.1 Acetobacteraceae bacterium
TCGGCCCTTTGGGCCGCTGGTATTACTTCCCTTTTGCGCGGGCAATAGCCTGGACGATCAAGTCCTTCGCCTCGGCCGCGTCGCCCCAACCGAGCAGCTTGACCCATTTGCCGGGCTCAAGGTCCTTGTAGTGCTCGAAGAAGTGCTGGATCTGCTCCAGCGTGATCGTCGGCATATCTGTGTAGTTGTGGACGTTGACATACCGTTGCGTCAGCTTCGGTGACGGTACCGCGATGATCTTCTCGTCGCCGCCGCTTTCGTCGTTCATCTTCAGGACGCCGACCGGGCGGACATTGATGACGGCACCGGGGATGATGGGGCGGGTGTTGGCGACCAGCACGTCGATCGGGTCCCCATCCTCAGACAGCGTGTGCGGCACGAACCCGTAGTTACCGGGATAGCGCATCGGCGTGTACAGGAACCGGTCAACGACCAGGGTCCCGGCATCCTTGTCCATCTCGTATTTGATCGGTTCGCCGCCGATGGCGACCTCGACAATGACGTTGATGTCCTCTGGAGGATTCTTGCCGATAGCGATGGCGTCAATACGCATGAAAATACCTCTTAACCAGGAATCCGTTCGATATCCACGCCACAGGCGGCGAGTTTCTGTTCCACCGCTTCATAGCCGCGATCCAGGTGGTACACGCGACTCACAATCGTTTCACCCTGTGCCGCCAGTCCAGCCAGGATCAGCGACAAGGAGGCCCGCAGATCGGTCGCCATGACCGGCGCGCCTGACAGCCCCGGCACGCCGCGCACGATGGCGGACGCGCCATGGACGTTGATCCGAGCGCCCATCCGGTTCAGTTCCGGTACATGCATAAAACGGTTTTCGAAAATAGTCTCCGTGACCATGGAAGCACCGTCGGCCACCGACAACAGCGCCATAAGCTGCGCCTGCATGTCAGTTGGGAAGCCGGGATACGGCTCTGTCATCACATCCACGCCGTGCAACCCGTTCAGCCGAGTCACCATCAGCCCGTTCGGCTGTTGGGTGATATCAACGCCGGCCTCGCGCAGGATGCGAACCGTCGCGCCCAGGTGGTCCAGCCGCGCATCGCGCAGGAAGACCGAACCGCCGGAGATCGCGGCGGCACAAGCATAGCTGCCGGTTTCGATACGGTCGGGGATAATCGCGTGTTCGGCGCCATGAAGCTTATCGACGCCGTCGATCGTCAGGGTATCGCTGCCGATGCCCTCGATCTGGGCGCCCATCGCCACCAGGCCAACAGCCAGATCGCCGATCTCCGGCTCCCGCGCCGCATTGGCCAGAACGGTGCGGCCCTCGGCCAGAGACGCGGCCATCAGCAGGTTTTCGGTGGCCCCGACCGAGACGAACGGGAACACGATCTTCGCGCCTTTCAGCCGGCCATCGACACGGGCGTCGATATAGCCGCCTTCCAGCACGATCTTGGCACCCAGTTGCTCCAGGCCCTTCAGGTGCAGGTCGATCGGACGCGCGCCGATGCCGCAGCCGCCCGGCAGCGACACTCGCGCCTCGCCCACTCGAGCCAGTAGCGGCCCCAGGACAAGGAACGAGGCCCGCATCTTGCGAACGATGTCGTACGGCGCCTCGGTATTGGTGATGGCGCCGCCGATGGACAGGCTGCGGGCGTCGTTGGTGACGTTATCGACCGCGACACCGTGCTGTTCCAGCAGCAGGGTCATGGTCTGCACGTCGGCCAGCCGCGGCACGTTGGTCAGCACCAGCCGGTCGTCGGTCAGCATCCCCGCGACCATCAATGGCAAAGCGGCGTTTTTAGCGCCCCCGACCTTAATCTCGCCCGACAGGGGGCGGCCGCCGCGAATACGAATACGATCCATCTACATCCTCGGCAGGGAGGTGCCCCGCTGCCCCATATATTTGCCCGCCTTGTCGGCGTAGCTGGTTTCACACGCCTCGTTCCCCTGCAGGAACAGGAACTGGCATATCCCCTCGTTCGCATGGATCTTCGCCGGCAGCGGCGTGGTGTTACTGATCTCGATCGTGACCTGGCCTTCCCACTCCGGCTCCAGCGGGGTGACGTTCACGATGATGCCGCAGCGGGCGTAGGTGGATTTGCCCAGGCAGATCACCAGCACGTCGCGCGGGATGCGGAAATACTCCACCGTGTGGCCCAGGGCGAAGCTGTTCGGCGGGATGATGCAGACGTCGGTCTTGCGGTCCACGAAGCTGGTGGGCGCAAACGCCTTCGGGTCGATCACCGCCGAGTCGATATTGGTGAAGATCTTGAACTCATCGGCGATGCGCGCATCGTAGCCATAGCTGGACAGGCCGTAGCTGATGACGCCGTCGCGCTTCTGGGCCTCGACAAACGGCTCGATCATGCCGTGTTCCCGTGCCATCTGGCGAATCCAGCGGTCGGATAATACGGGCATGGGTGCGGTGCGCTCCGGTCAGTGATTGTCGCGGTCGTCTAGCGCGAATGGATGCTGCACCGCAAACGGCTTATCGTACCGCCGGCAAAACCTCCCGCTCCAGCAGAACTCGTGACGCCGCCGCCCCGGTTTCCGACACGCCGCGTAGCGCGCCGGTGATGGCTATCTTGTCCAGCCCCAGTTCGGCCAGCCGCCGCAAGCGATCCACGCATTGATCAGGCGTTCCGACGACGGCGAAGCGGTCGATGAAGTCCGGCGTCAGGGTGCCGGCCTGGGCCGAGTCACCGCGCGTGTGCGCCCGCATATCATATGAGTCATGCAATTGATGCAGCACCGCGCGGTCTTGCTCCGACACAGGGCCACTGGCCTTGCCATGCATAACGGAGAAGCGGGCGAATGTGGTCAGGCCGCCTTTGACCAGACCGCGGGCAACGTCGATGTCGGGACTGCACGCGCAGTTCAGGTAGGCACCGAACCTGATGTCGTCCGGGTCAAGGCCGGCGTCCGTCCGGGCTTTGCGGGCGACGTCGATACCCCAGGCGATGCGTTCCTCATCAGCGCCGAGTGCGAACATCACCCGGTCGGCCTGCCTCGCCGCGAGCGCGATCACGGTTGGCCCGCTCGCGGCCGCCTCGACCGGGACCTTGTTGCCGCGCCCGGTGATCCACTCGATCCGGCTGGCCGGCGGCGCTTCGGCCAGCGCGAGCCCGGCGAGTGGGGGAGCGGTTTCAACGGGAATGTCGATGTCCTCGAAAGCCACCGCCTCGCCACGGAGATAGGTCTGGAGTTGCCGCAGATAGCGCTCGAACACTTTCGGTTTGGCGGGTGCGCGCCCCAGATGCGCCAGGGCGGAATCCCCGCGGCCGATGCCCAGCACCGCCCTGCCGCCGGAAATCCGGTCAACGCTGACGATGGAACACGCGGTCGCGGCGGCGTGGCGGGTGACGCAATTGGTGACGCCGGTACCGAGACCCAAGCGGGTCGTGCTCGTCGCCGCCATCGCCAACGCGATATACGGGTCGCCCGACAGGTTCTGGGAGTCCACGACCAGCAGACCGTCCCAACCGGCGGCTTCGACGTCAGCGGCGACGCGGGCGGTGCCGCGCGGGGATGCGACACCCGTGATCCAGAGTTCCATGGCGTTTCCTCGGTGATTTGGTCGCGGTCATCCTAGCAACGGCACGCTGAAACACTCCACCCCATGGCCGGCGGGACGGGTTGCGCCATTCATGCTTCCTGTGATGGGGCGCGCCGCGCCGATTGGACGATCCGAGCAGCCGCCTCATCGGGCAGGCCAATGTCGGTCAGCAGGCGTGGATCCAATTCGCCGCCCCCGCGAACAGCGACCACCAGCGCCCCGATCGCCGCCTCCAACCGCTCGGAATCAACCGCCACCGCCGACGCTTCCGGTTCCGGAACCCCGACCACGAACGGCTTCAGCCGCAGCTTCGCCCGGTGGTCCGGCACGCCCGGTTTGTCGTCCATATCCAGGCCTCGGTAGTAACGCTTCTGCCATTGCTCCGCCCCCGAAGCCGGTGGTTTCTCGGCGACCTTGGCCTGGAAACTGTTGCGCGACTCGCTCCAGGCCGCGAACTGCCGGGCGGCGTCGGGGTTGTCTTTCAGGGGGACGAATTTCGGGTTCATCCGCTCCAGCGCATCGCGCTGCGTCGGCTGGATGAAGCAGATCGCCTCCCCGGCCTCGAACCGCACCCAGTGGTTTCGCCGGGTGAACCGCCAGTTCATGGTGAAGGTGTAGGGCGACCAGTCGGTCTCGATCACCCCCGATAGCGGCGCGATCCCATCCTTGGCGCTGTTGGGCGACCCACCAACGAACAGGTTCCATCCGGGCGGCGTTCGGAACAGCGCCTGGATGTGGATGGTGAACGTCCCCTGCCCGAACAGCGACACCGGGGCGGAGGCAGCCGGCATCCCCGCGTCCGACCGAATGATCACATCCGCGGTGGTCGCGCCGCCCCGCCAATAGGCCGAAAACCCCGTCGGCGTCAGGATCTCCCACCCATGCGCGTTGGCGATGTTCAGGGGCAGGCAGCGATAGGCGAAGGCTTCGGGCGTCGCATCCATCCAGGGCCGGGTTGGTTCGGCGGGGCGGATCAGCGGCTGCCAGCCCTCATGCAGGTAGCACAGGAAGTCCATTGCCGCGGCTCCTTCAGTTGCGTCCAGCAGCTTACCCCGGACCGACCGCGGCCCGCGTTCTCAACCCGGTGATGAGGCACTCCTTGCAATAACTGACCGGTCGGTCATATTAGTCGGCATGAAACAGACCGGCACCCGCGACCACCTGATTTCCACCGGCTTGAAGTTGCTCCACGCGCGCGGCTTCCACGCCTGCGGCGTCCAGGACATCACCGAGGCGGCGGAGGTGCCGAAAGGTACCTTCTATACGCATTTCGACAGCAAGGAGCGGTTTGGCGCAGACGTCCTCGGCCGATACTGGGAGCAACGTGCCAGCCGCGCCCAGACGATCCTGAGCGATGAATCGCGCTCGCCCCTGGAACGCCTGAAGGCCTATTTCGCCTCCAAGGCGCAGGTAACCGGCCCGTTCGACAAGGGCTGCATGATCGGGAATTTTTCGGCTGAAATGGCCCAGGACAGCCGCTTGGTGCGCGACCGCCTCGGGGCTGTCTTCGCGGCCTGGACCCAGATGCTGGCAACCTGCATCCGCGAAGCCCAGGCAGCGGGGGAACTGCGGCCCGAACTCGACCCCGACACCATCGCCGCGTTCCTGATCGACGCGTTCGAGGGCGCGGTTCTGCGCACCAAGGTGGATCGCGACGCCACGGCGCTGAAGCGCTTCGAAGCCATCGTCTTCTCCGTCATCCTGACCTGAGGCACACGCCCATGAGCGCCACCATAGTGACCGACCGGTCGGTTGACTTAGCCCCGCCCGCGTTGGATAAGCGTACCCGCACCCTGCTCGACGCGCCGCTTCTGCCGCTGCTGCTGCGTCTGGCCGCGCCGAACATCCTCTTGATGCTGGCCCAATCCGCCACCGGCCTGATTGAGACCTATTTCGTCGGCAAGCTGGGTACCGACGCCCTGGCCGGTGTGTCGATCGTGTTCCCGGGGGTCATGTTGATGCAGATGTTGTCCGCCGGCGCCATGGGTGGCGGGATCTCCTCCTCGATCGCCCGAGCGCTTGGGGCCGGCCGGAAGGATGATGCTTCGAATCTGGTCTGGCATGCGCTGGTCATCAACGGTCTGCTGGGCCTGATCTGCTCGGTCGGGGTACTGCTGTATGGCGAGTCGCTGTATGTCGCACTCGGCGGCAAGGGCGGATCGCTGCGCGCCGCACTGGACTATTCCAATATCATCTATGCCGGGGCGATCCTGCTCTGGGCGATGAACGCCCTGTCCAGCGCGATCCGCGGCACCGGCAACATGCTTTTGCCCGCCGTTGTCGTGTGCGGAGGAGCGTTGCTGCTGATCCCGATCTCCCCGGCGTTGATCTTCGGCTGGGGTCCGTTCCCGCGCATGGGCGTTGCCGGCGGCGCGACCGCACTGGTCGGCTACTACGTTCTGGGGATCGTGCTGCAAGGCATCTATCTGTTCGGCGGTCGCTCTGTCCTGAGGCCCCGGCTGGTTGGCATGAAGCTGAAGGCTCGGCTGTTTGGTGCGATCCTGAAGGTGGGTGGGATCGCGTCGTTGAGCTCGATCCAAACCAACCTCGCGATCATGGTGACCACCGGCATGGTGGGCAGCTTCGGCCCCGCCGCGCTGGCCGGGTTCGGCACGGGGTCCCGGCTGGAATACCTGATGGTACCGATCGCGTTCGGCGTCGGCGGGCCGCTGGTCGCCATCGTCGGCACCAATATCGGCGCGGGGCAGAGGCAGCGGGCGCTGCGGGCGGCCTGGATCGGGGCCGCGATCGGCTTCGGGATCACCGAGACGATCGGCCTGCTGGCCGCGGCGTTTCCAGTGGCGTGGCTGTCGCTGTTCGATACGGACCCGGCGATGCTGGCGACGGGGACACAGTATCTGCGCGTGGTGGGACCGTTCTACGGGTTCTTTGGATTGGGACTGGTGCTGTATTTCGCGTCCCAGGGCGCCGGGCGGATGGCGTGGCCGGTGACGGCGCAGTTCCTGCGGCTGGTGGTGGCGGCCGGCGGGAGTGCGATCGCGCTCCGTCTGGGCGGCGGGCTGGTTTCGGTGTTCGCGATGATCGGCATCGCTCTGGCAGTGTTCGGGCTGGGGGTTACGGCATCGATCGCTGGCGGTGCGTGGTCTGCGGGGAAATAGAGCGTACCGTCTGACGCGGGTCGGTTGCAGATCGGAAATCGCGCGATGAAACAAAGTGTTAGTACATAACCTAAAATCCGGGCTGCATTTACCTCCCGTTAACCCGCCGGGGTCATCATCCAGCTTATGATCAAGACGCAAGCGATATCCAGGTCCATGAAAATCACTGGACAAAGAAGAGAATTTGATTATCATCTGGTGATAGGATAGGCATTGATGCCTGCTTCTGAAGACTACACGCTGGAGTTCCTGCTTGCGTTCGATGGCCGTATCCATTGCCTCGGGCAGGGTCACTGGCTGAAATTCGAAATCAGGCGGACACCGCCAACACCGGAACGGCCTCATGGTTTGCGCTATTCGTTTACACTGCATGATCGAACCGGACGGCGGCTGCTTGGTTTCGACAATGCCCATCGGGTAGCGCCCCACGGCTCCCGCTTCCAACGGTCAGACACAACGCATGACCATTGGCACCGGACCGGCGGCGACGAAGGACGACCCTATCGCTTCACCACCGCGGAACAATTGCTGGTGGATTTTGAGGCGGCGGTCGAAAAATGCCTCGCGGAACGGGGCACGGACATCGGAACGACCGGCGATACCGCCGTGGCGGAATGGAGATCGTGATGAAGATACAGTCCATGAAGGACTTGATGGCCGAGATGAAGGCCGTCGCGCGCGGTGAAATCCCCGCCCCCCCGGATGCGGGGCTGCCCAGCGTCGAATCGGCCGAAGTACTGTTGCGGCTTCTAACAGCGGATAACCGAAGCCTGTTGCGAACGATCCGGGATGCGAAGCCGCAATCGGTCGCCGCGCTGGCGCGTCTTACAAACCGGGCGGAACCGAATTTGCTGCGCACACTGGGCAAAATGGAGGCGTTTGGGCTGTTGGAGATGCGAACCGTTGATCGCCGGCGGGTGCCAACGGTGGTGGTTGAGATGCTTCATGTCGAAATCGACCCGTTCGCGATGGCGGACCGGATCGAGACTCGGCCGGCACAGGCGTGACGGCACACCTGACGCCGCGCCGCTAATCCAATCTCGCTCCCTCGCGATTTCGTGCGATAAGACCTGCCTCCACACGGCAAGGGTCGCCCGCGCATGCGTATTTCGGTCTTCGGTATCGGTTATGTCGGCGTCGTGTCCTGCGGCTGCCTCGCGGAACTGGGGCATGAGATCGTCGGCGTCGATGTGTCCCCCGCCAAGATCGCGATGCTCGCATCCGGCCGGTCCCCGATCGTCGAGGACGCCATCGACTCGCTGATCGCCGGCGCCGTCCAGCAAGGCCGGCTGACCGCGACCGATGATGTCGCCGCGGCGGTTCATGGCACAGACGTCTCGTTCATATCCGTCGGCACCCCCAGCGCCGCCGACGGCAGCGTGGCGCTCGGCTATGTGGACGGCGTCATCAGGCAGATTGGCGCCGCGGTCCGCGCCAAGACCGGCCGCCCGCACACCGTCGTCATGCGCTCCACCGTGCCGCCCGGCACGGCCGAGGACCGGATCATCCCGCTGCTGGAGGATGCCAGCGGCCGCCGGTTGGGCGAGGGCGTGTTCTACTACAGCAACCCGGAATTCCTGCGCGAGGGGTCCTCGGTCCGCGATTTCCGCTCCCCCCCGTTCACCCTGATCGGCGCCCCGGTGGGCGATGACGCCACGATCCTGCGCGAAATATACGCCGCCATCGACGCCCCCGTGCATGTCGCCCCGATCCGCGTGGCCGAGAGCGTCAAGCACATCTCCAACGTCTTTCACGCGGTGAAGCTGACCTTCGCCAACGAGGCCGGCGCCATCCTCGCCGCCCACGGTGTCGATGCCAGGGAGGCGCTGCGGCTGCTGTGCGAGGACCGGGTGCTGAACATCTCCCCCGCCTATCTGCGGCCGGGATTCGCGTTCGGCGGATCGTGCCTGCCGAAGGACGTGCGCAGCTTCCTGTCGCTGGCCGACCAGAAAAACCTGTCCGCGCCGATGCTGAAGAACCTGCTGCCAGCCAACCACGCGATCATCGACCGCACGTTTCAGGCCGTCGCCCGCCACGGCCGCCAACCCGTCGCGCTGTTCGGCCTGGCATTCAAGCAGGGCACCGACGACCTGCGCGAATCCCCGTTCGTGCTGCTGGCCGAGAAGCTGCTGGGCAAGGGCTACGATCTGCGCATCTACGACCGCTTCGTCCAGGTGGCGACGCTGATGGGCTCGAATAGAGCCTATATTGACCAGGAAATCCCGCACCTGGAGCGGCTGATGGTCGTCAGCCCCGAGGCCGCCCTGTCCGGCACCAAGGTGGCCATCATCGGGCACATCGCGCCCGAGGATCGGCCGGCCTTGCTGGCCGCGCTGAAGAACCACGTGGTGATCGACCTCGCTGGCATTGCCGATGTGCGGGCCCATCCCGGAATCGCCTATGAGGGCCTGTGCTGGTGAGGCGCCCAAGGCTGCTGTTCGTCAGCCCGCGCTTTCTGTTTCCGATGGACCAGGGTGGCAAAATCCGCACCGGGAACACCCTGCGCGGCATGAAGGGCGGCGCATTCGACATCACGCTTGTGTCCCCCGCCCCCGCCGACCATGCTCGGTATGGCAAGGACATCGAAGCGGCCTGCGACCGGTTTGTGCCGTGGCCGGAACAGCCGCGATCCCGCATCCGGCGCGTGCTGGCGTTGGCGAGCCGGCTGCCCGTCGCAGCGGCCACCGACCGCTCCGCCGCCGGCAGCGCCGTGGTGAAGCAGGCACTGGCCGACAAGCCCGACGTCGTGGTGGTCGATTTCCCCCATGCCGATGTGCTGATGCCGCCGCGTATCGACGCCGCCACGGTGATGTTCACCCATAACGTCGAGGCCGAGATTTTTGAGCGCCACGCCAAGCGTGAAACCGGAATCTGGGGCTTCGTCTGGGCCAACCAAAGCCGCAAGATGGCGCGTCTGGAGCAGGAAAGCCTGGCCCGATACGATTCGGTCGTTGCGGTTTCGGACCGTGACCGCGACGTGCTGGCCAAGCGCTATCGCCTGAAACTGGTGGAGGCGATCGACACCGGCGTCGATCTGGATTTCTTCGCGATGAACCCGCCGGACAGCGAACCCGATCCCGGCGGCGACGGCGGCACCCTGATCTTCACCGCCACCATGAGCTGGGCGGCTAATGTGGAGGGCATCCATTTCCTCCTGGATGAGGTCTGGCCTCGCTTGTTGGCGGTGCGGCCGCGGATGAAGGCGGTGATCATCGGCCGCAATCCGCCGGCTTCGCTGGCCGAAAAGGTCAAGGAGCGTGGCCTGAACGTCACCCTGACGGGGTTCGTGGACGACATCCGGCCCTATGTCGCGGGCGCCAATGTCTATGTCATCCCGCTGTTCGTCGGCAGCGGCACAAGGATCAAGGCGTTCGAGGCGATGGCCATGGGCCGCCCCGTCGTCTCCACGACGCTGGGGATCGAAGGCCTGGACGTCACCGACGGAGAGAACTTCCTCCGCGCCAATGATGCGGACGCCTTTGCCCGGTCGATCCTGGGGTTGCTGGACGATGCCTCGCTGCGATCCCGCATCGCGACGGCCGCCCGCCACCTGATGGAGGAGCGGTTTTCCTGGTCGCGAGTCGCCGCACAGTTCGAGGCGATTTGCCTCCGCGTGCTGGAACGCCGCTAAACCGGCCACACCGGCGGGTGATAACCCAGCGGAACCGTCGGCTGCGTCCAATGCGGCGGCGATTCGGACAATGATACAACCGGGCCGAGGTGCTTAAGCCGGCCGGACGGGGTGTCACTGACCATCGACCAGCGGTCGATCTCCTCCGGCGCGAACTCGGCCGGGACGTTTTGCAACGACGCCGCCGGAACCTCACCCAGATCGACAATCCATTTACCGACCTGGGCGAGGGAAATGCGGACCAGCCAGCTTCCGCCCTGCTCCGCGCGCCGCTTCAGGGCGACCATCGCGCCCGTCGCCATCAGGTAGCCGGTGCAGTAGTCGATCGCCGACAGCGGATAGAATTGCGGCCCCGGCGCGCTGCCGGGAAACACCTCGCCCTGTCTATGGGTCATGCCGCTGACGGACTGGATCACGGTGTCGAAGCCGCGGCGGGACGCCCAGGGTCCGGTGTGGCCGAACGCGCAAAGCGAGACATAGATCAGTCCGGGACGGATTGCTGTCAGTTCCTCGGGCGACAAGCCGCGCGCACCCAGCGTCCCGGGCCGGTATCCCTGGGAGAAGATGTCGGACTGGCGGACCAGACCACGCAGCGTGTCCACGTTGGATTGGTCCCGCAGATCTAGGTAGGTGGACATCTTGCCGTGACCGGTATCCAGTTCCTGATACCCAAGGTTCGGCAGATGCGGCGCCGAGATCTTCATCACATGGGCGCCGTGCTCGGCCAAAGTCCGAGCGCAGGTGGGGCCGGCGAGGACGCGGGTCACGTCAACCACGCGGATACCGGACAATGGGCGGTCGCCCGCCGGTAGCGGTTCCGGATCGCTGTCGCCGATCTTCACGATCTCCATCAACGGCAATGCGGCCACCGCCGCGGCCTGAGGGTGAATCGCCCATTCGGCGGCCGTTCGGACCATGCCGCCGGCGCCCTTGGCGGCGATGATGGCTTCCTCCAGATCGGAGGCATTCCATTTGGCCACCGCCTTGGTCACGGCATCGCGGCTTTCCTCGCAGCCCAGGACAGTCAGCGCGGCGGCGCGATGGTTCGGGAAGTTGGCATGGACGTAGCTCCAGCGGCCATCCTTTGTCGGGTAGAACCCCATGATCGAGTTCCGGCCGGCGGAGACCTCGCCGTCGCCGACCTTCAGGTAATGGCCGCTGCGCAGCGAGGCTGTTGCCTGACGCACATCGACACCGACGGACTGACGCCGGCCCGTGCGCTGCTGCCAAAGGTCGGACACCGCCAAGCCGGTCGCGGCCAAGGTCGCGGCGCCGGCGACACCGACACGGAACGGGGTTGGCAGGATCGGATCGGTGCCGTTGGTGAAGCGAACCGCGTCGGCCTGATCGACGGACAGCCCCGTGGGCGGCAAAATGGTGCGTAGGGCCGCGTGCGGCATGGTCGTTCCCCGGACATGGACGTTGGCGCGAGCATGCCCCAGTCCGGATTATCCAGCTAGGCGACGACCTGAAGCGGTAGCGCTTCAGTTGGTGCGGCGACGTGCAGGTTCACCACGATGGGGCGATGGTCGGAGGATTCCCGCAGCAGCGCGTGGGCGCCTAGACACGCCACCCCGCGGATCAGGCAGCGGTCGATTCGCAGTGGCACGACATCGCCGGCGATATGGGTGTGCTCGCGCGGCCCTACATCGCGGAAGCCCGGCAACAGGGCCGGGCCAATCAGGTTGTAATCGCCCACCACGGCCGATCGGAACGGCAATACCCTGGCAATCCGGCGAAGTTGGCGGCGATTCAGGATCTGGCCGTGCGAGAGGTGAACATTGGCCACGGCGATCGCGCCGAAATCGATGATCTGACACACCCGGTTGAACATCGCGCCATTCTGAAGCGGAAGCACCGCCGGCGTGCTGGGAAACGGCACCGGACTCCAGACCGCGAGACCATGGATACGGCCGGGAAGCAGATTACGCTGATAGTGGCCGCCGACACGCGTTGTCAGGCCGTCCATCTCCTGCGTTGCCTCCTGCATCAGGAGCAGATCGGGATCCTCCCGCCGGATGAGGCGGACGACATCGTCAAGAGAGGCCCCGGTCAGGCGGAGCAGGTTCCAACTGATGAGTTTGATCATTTCACTCAATAAATGGGGGATGTGGGCTACCTTGCACAAGAAAACTCCGTGCATGGCTGTTGTTTAGTTTGGTGGGGGTAACGGGTCACAGGTACGGCAACATCAGACGGGCGGCGGCATCGCGGATACGTTCGAAAAAAACCCGGTCATCAAGTTCGGCCTGTGTCAGCTCCGATCGGCGGACGGCTTCCATCAGCGATGTCAGGGCGGCCGCCAGATCGCCATCATAGACCTCCATGCAGAGTTCGAAGTTCAGCCGGAAGGACCGCATGTCCCAGTTGGTGCTGCCAATCAGACACCATTCGTTGTCCACGACCATCATCTTCGAGTGATGAAACGGCGGAGGGCTGCGCCAGATGCGCACGCCACCGGCCAGAAGCGGACCGATATTGGCGCGCGTTCCCCAATCGACCAGCGGGTGATCGCTCTCCCCCGGAATAACCAGATTGACGGCCACGCCGCGCATGGCGGCCAGGGAAAGCGCTGTAATCATGCGCTCATCCGGCAGGAAGTAGGGTGTCATGACCGCAATGCTCTTGCGCGCGCAGGTCACGGCCTGCAGGACCGCGAACTCCACCTTCTCAATGTCCTCGTCCGGTCCTGAGTCGATCACGCGAGCCAGCGCGCCCGGCTGGGGGACGATCGGAGGCGACCATTTGTCGTCATCCAGATCCTCATCGGTCACGAAGGCCCAATCCTGAACGAAGGCCTCGGAAAGCTGCGACACGACTGGACCGTCAATGCGGAAATGCAGGTCTTGCACGGGCTCTTTCGGACGCATCGCCATGACGTTCTTGTCGGCGATGTTCATCCCACCGGTAAAGCCGATCGTGCCATCAACGACCAGTATCTTTTTGTGGGAGCGCAGATTCGCGAATGGCATTCGCCACGGCAGGACGGAGTGCATGAACCGCGCGGCCTTCACGCCATGCCGCCGCAACCGATAATAGGTCGGCGACCTGATCCAGCCACCGCCAATTCCGTCGATCAGAACGCGAACCTCGACCCCGCGCGCCTGGGCCGCCACCAGCGCGACGATAAAGCGGCCACCCCATTCGTCGTCGTGGAAAATATAGGATGACAGGCCGACGCTGGCGTTCGCCGCCGCGATCGCCGCCAGCATGGGCGGATAGGCCTCGTCGCCATTCTGGTATATCTGGACCCTCGTCCCGGACCGCAGGGGCCGTTCGGTGATGCGACCCACGGCGTGCGCCAATTGATCCAGTTCGGTTTCGACACTTGCCGAATTCCCATTACCCGAACCATCCGGGTCACCGTCTTGCGGGCGCATACGCCGAGCGCGACGCCTGACGCGGTTGACGCCGAACATCGCGTAGAGGGCGGCGCCAACGATGGGGGCGAACCAGACGAGGCCGATCCAGCCGACGGCGGACGCGACCTCTCGCTTGCGCAGCAGGATATGGATCGTGACACCGACGACAAGGACGAAGTCGGCGCTCAGTAACGCGTCAGCATGGACGTACAGCAGACCCCGCCAGATATCGTTCATCGGGCGTGGGAAGGGGCTTCGGACGAAGCGTTCATCGGCTGGAGGTAGGTGATCCCGAGGCGGGAAGCAACCACGCTATGCAATCAAACGGCGGTCACCGCCTGACCGGCCCGACCGACGACCGGGCCTGAATCAGGTGCCTGGTGACCCAATGCACCCAAGCGTGAGGTCAGGTGCTTCGGAATCGGGCAGCTAGTGGTCCGATCCCCACAGAAGCATCCTTGCGGTCGGGTGAATCGGCCCGCCAAATCAAGGACTAGTGGATAAAGTCCGGCGGCACCATCCGTCGGACTTTATCCACTAGGACGCTTTGTCCTTAACCGGCTTGGTGTCGTTCGCCGCGACGGGCTTGACCACGCTGGTGATCGTCTCACGCAGTACGGTGACGCGCAGGTTCGGGGCGATTTCAACCTCGATCTCGTTGGAGGCGACCTGCTTGCCGTCCTTGTCCTGCACCGTCGGCACGCGCTGCACAGTGCCCAGGATGCCGCCGCCGGTGACGACCTTGTCGCCGCGCTTCAGCGCCTGAAGCATCGCACGCATCTCTTTCTGCTTCTGCTGCTGGGGCCGGATCAGCAGGAAGTAGAAGACCGCGAAGATCAGAACCAGCGGGGCGAACTGGGTCGCACTCGCCATGATGCCGCTGGCATCTTGCGCATAGGCCGGGGAAATAAGGGAAAACGGGTTCATAACGGCGCGGGTCCTTGCGATGCAGCGGGCCGGACCATAGTTTCCGCCCCTCTTTCGTCAAGCGCCGTCTTCAGACGGCCAGTCGCCTTTGGAAAAACGCCCGTATGGAACAGATTTCGCTCGACCTTTTGACCCGCATCGCGGCCGCGCTGGAGCGGTTGGCACCACCGCCGCCCAACGCGCTGGACCTGACCGCGGCGGATGCGTTCGTCTGGCACCCCTCGCCCGCCCATCTGGCGCCGGTGCGGAAAATCTCCCGGGTCGATATCGGGCTGCTGCGCGGCGTGGACCGGCAGAAGGACATCCTGGTTGAAAATACCCTGCGCTTCGCCCGCGGCCTGCCCGCAAACAACGCCATGTTGTGGGGCGCGCGCGGGATGGGCAAATCGTCGCTGGTGAAAGCGACGCACGCGGTCGCGAACCAGGAAAACCCCGGTTGTCTGGCGCTGATCGAGATCCATCGCGAAGACATCCGCACCCTGCCCGACCTTCTGAACCTGCTGCGCGCGGAAAAGCGGCGCTGCCTGATCCTGTGCGACGATCTGTCGTTCGAGAAGGAAGATGCCGACTACAAGGCGCTGAAGTCCGTGCTGGATGGCGGGATCGAGGGCCGGCCCGACAACGTGCTGTTCTACGCCACGTCCAACCGCCGGCACCTGATGCCGCGCGACATGATCGAGAACGAGCGCTCCACCGCGATCAACCCCAACGAGTCGATCGAGGAAAAAGTCTCGTTGTCCGACCGGTTCGGGCTGTGGCTGGGCTTCCACAACTGCGACCAGCCTACCTTCCTGGCGATGATCGACGGGTATGCGGCCGATATCGGCCTGCCGATCTCCCCGGACGAACTGCACGCCGAAGCGGTGGAGTGGTCGGTCACCAGGGGCGCTCGGTCGGGTCGCGTGGCGTGGCAGTTCATCCAGGAAATGGCCGGCAGGCTGGGTGTTAAGGCCTGATAGGCTGCAATGCCCGATAGATATCGTTCGCGCTAACCGCCTCGATCCGACCCTCTGTCAGATCCCTGGCCACGTGTTGGGGATCGCGCAGAGCGGGTGGACCGTAACCACCCGAACCGCCGGTGATGACTTCGATCCAATCGCCTTTCCGTAGCATGCCGGAACCGTGGTTCAACGGCACCGATGCGGTGATGGACGCCTTGCCGCCCGAATGGCCGCCGCTCAATCCCCAGGGCGCGTTCAGGATGCGCGCGCCGTCAACCCGCACGTGGCAATCGTGGTCCGCCCGGTAAACGCGGCGAATCGCCATTCCGCCCCGGTATTGGCCCGCGCCGCCCGACCCATCGACGAGTTCATAACGCATCAGGGTCAGCGGATATTCGATCTCCAGCGCCTCGACCGGCAGGTTGGAGGTGTTGGTCATGTGGACATGGACACCGTCCAGGCCATCCTTGTTGAACCGGGCGCCGGAGCCACCGCCAATAGTTTCCAGATAGACCCATAGCGCGTTATCGGCGGGCTGATGGCCGGCGAAGGTGATGGAAAAGCAAGCGCCGTTCGATGCCGCGGTGACCTTTTCCGGCACCGCGGGCGCCAGGGCGCCGAAGATCAGATCGACCACCCGCTGACAGAGTGATAGACGGCCATTGACCGCGGCGGGATGGGCGCAGTTCACGATGGTGCCGAGCGGCGCGGAAACCGTCAGCGGGCGGGCGAGGCCGGCATTGGGCAGGATGCTGGGATCGACGATTGCCTTGATCGTGTAATAGACGGTGGAGAGCAGCGCGGTCATCGTCATGTTAAGGCCGGCACGCACCTGCTGCGGAGCTTCGAAATGCAGATGCATCGAATCCCCGACGACGGTGACTTCGCACGATAGATCAAGCTCGCCGTCAACTTCCGGGCAGTCGTAACGATCGGCGAAGCGGTAGGTGCCGTCTGGGATGGCGGCAATCCCCGCCCGCATTTTGCGTTCGGCGTAGTCCTGAAGGGCCGATCCGGCCAGCAAGACCGTTTCGCGGCCGTATTTCACGCATAACCCCTGAAGGCGCTGCACGCCCAACCGGTTCGCCGCCATCTGCGCCCGAAAGTCCGAGATCCTTTCACGAGGAACCTGACAGTTCAGCAGAATCAGCGCCTGAACGTCCTCTTGCAGAACGCCGGCGCGATACAGGCGTATAGGCGGGATACGAAGTCCCTCCTGATAGATGTGGGCATGGCCCCGGTCGGCAAAATCGGCGTGGTGCGCGAGATTGACCGCCCACGCGATCATCGCGCCTTCAAAGAACACCGGCTCCGCCAGCACGATATCCGGCAGGTGGGTACCTCCGCCTTCATAGGCGTCGTTGCCGCAGAAAACGTCGCCGGGCTGGATTTCCGCGATCGGGTGGCGTTTCAGGATGTGCGGGATCAGATCAAGGAAGCTGCCAAGATGAACCGGGATATGTTCAGCTTGGCACAGGGTCTTTCCCTCCACGTCAAACAGCGCGGTAGAGCAGTCTCGGCGTTCCTTGATGTTGGTGGAATACGACGCTCGGATCAGCGCTTCGCCCATTTCCTCGACGATGGAGAACAGGGCGCTGCCGATCACCTCGACGGTAATGGGATCGATCATGCGGCCGCCTCCAGAATAAGGTTCAGATAGGGTTCCACGCGTGCGATCATGTCGTGCAGGACGAGGGTGGTGGCATCCATTTGTTCGATGATGGCCGGGCCTTGGATGATGTTGCCGGGACGCAACAGCGTGCGATCGTAGATGGGGGTTTGGACGAAGCCCCCGGCCTCGGGCAGCCACACCGGGCGATGGCCGGTTATGGCGTCCGTTGGGTCGGGTCCGGCGTCGGGGTGTGGGACAAAGGTTGCTTTTGGAACGACCGCCGATGCTTCCAGACGGAACGTCACGAGTTGGACGGGTTCGTCATCGGCGGCGAAACCGTAGAGGCGCTGGTGAGCGGCGGCGAAGGCGGTGGCTAGCGCTGTTATCGTCGAGACAGGCGCGGACCCGCCTGTGTCTGACTGCACCGCGCAAGGCGTGGATGGCGGGCTTTCTGCCGCCATGGCGGGAGGGACCATGACGGTCGTGAGCGGGATGGGTAATTCGTAATTCTGGCCGGCGTAACGCATGTCCACCGTTCGGACAATGTGCCGTGCCTCCAGCGGGATGCCTTCCTCTCCGAACCACGCCTCGGCTCGGGCAGTCAGGGTTGCGAAGGCGTCCTGCAGCACGGGCCAGGCCGCTTCGTTCAGCAGGGTCAGGCGGGTCAGGGCGAAGTCGGTGCGCAGGTCCGTCAGCAACAGGCCCATCGCGCAGAGAATGCCGGGGGACACGGGAACCAGGACCCGGCTGATGTCCAGTTCCCGAGCGAGGCGGGCGGCGTGCAACGGTCCGGCTCCGCCAAAGGCGACCAGCGTGTAGTCTCGAGGGTCATAGCCACGCTGGACGGAGATGACCCGGATCGCTCGCGCCATGTTGGCGGTTACCACTGAAACGATGCCCTGAGCGGTGGGCATCGTTTCCAGGCCGAGTTGCCTTGCCAGGTTTGTTACGGACTCGGCGGCAAGATCGTATTGGACCGCCATGCGGCCACCCAACAGAAACGACGGATTTAGAATTCCCAGCACGACATTCGCGTCGGTGACCGTTGGTTCCGTCGCACTGCGGCCGTAACAGACCGGACCGGGATCTGCGCCGGCGCTGCGGGGGCCGACTTTCAGCAGCCCCCCGCTGTCCACAAAGGCGATCGATCCGCCCCCCGCGCCGACGGTGTGGATATCCAGCATCGGCGCCTTGATCGGGTAGCCGTGGACCACGGCCTCACTGGCGAGACGGCATTCGCCGCCGGACAGCAGAGCGACGTCGCTGCTGGTGCCACCCATATCGAAGGTGATCAACTCGGTTAGGCCGGCCTGACGTCCGACTTCCCGAGCGCCGACGACACCGGTGGAGGGGCCGGACAGGACGGTGCGGACGGGCAGGCGCGCGGCCTGATCGAAGCTGATGACGCCGCCGTTGGATTGGGTCAGATGCGGCGGCGCGGTCAGCCCCAACGACGCCAACCGGTCGGCCAGACGGCGTATATACGCCTGCATGACTGGCCCGAGATAGGCGTTCACGACAACCGTGGACATCCGCTCAAACTCGCGGAACTCGGGCGCGACAGCGTGGGAAACGCAGGAGAACGCCTCGGGGAACTCGTCCGCCAGGATTCGGGCTGCCATGGCTTCGTGGGTTTCCGCCACGAACCCGTACAGGAAGCAGACGGCGACGGCTGCCACCCCAGCGTCGCGCAGCTTGCGCACTGCGGCCCGTAGCGCGGCTTCGTCCAATGGGATTTCGACGGAGCCGTCGTGCCGGATACGTTCGGGGATTTCGATCCGCAGGTCGCGGCTTACCAGGACAGGCGGCTTGTCCACCTGGCTGTCATATAGGTCGGGGCGCTTCTGGCGGCCGATCTCCAGCAGGTCGCGAAAGCCATCGGTGGTGATCAGGCCGGTTTTGGCGCCCTTGTGTTGGATCAGCGCGTTGGTTGCTACCGTCGTCCCGTGGCCGAAATAGGCGACATCCGCCGCACGGGCGCCGACACGGGCGATGCCCTGTTCAACGCCGGCGGCGATTCCTCGGGAGGGGTCATCCGGGGTGGACGGGACTTTCCAAACCACGACCGAACCCGTCCGATCGTCGAACAGGCAGACATCGGTGAAGGTTCCGCCAGAATCGACGCCAATACGCCAAGCCATACGCGCCCCCCCCGTAGCCAGCCGAATTGCTTGCATCCTAAGCTGGCAAACGCTCACAGACCAAGGCCCTGGCATGTCTCCTCCGGTCGCGCCCGTTGCATCCGACATCGCTCTGCCCGACCGGACCGACGTCGTGGTCATCGGCGGCGGGATCATTGGCGTCTCCACGGCGCTATTCCTGGCGGAAAAAGGCACCGCGGTCGTGCTGTGCGAAAAAGGCCGGATCGGCGGCGAGCAATCGTCCCGCAACTGGGGCTGGTGCCGCACCATGGGGCGGGATGAGGCCGAAATCCCGCTGGCGATGGAAAGCCTGCGGCTGTGGCGCGACATGAACCGGCGCACCAGCCGCGAAACCGGCTTCCGACAGCCGGGCGTCATGTATCTGTGCCAGACCGAGGCTGAGATCGCGGCGCAAGAGGCATGGCTTGGACAAGCCAGCCAATACCAGGTGGATGCCAGATTGTTGCGTGGTGCGGCGTTGGAGGCGGCGATGCCTGGTGCCTCCAACGGCTTCATCGCCGGAATGCACACACCATCCGACGGCCGCGCCGAACCGGCGCTTGCCGCACCGGCGATCGCCGAGGCGGCCCGTGACCATGGTGCGCGGATATTTACGGAAACAGCGGTGCGCGGCATCGAACAGACCGGCGGCCGGGCTTCGGGCGTGGTGACAGAGCGCGGGCGGATCGCCTGCCAGTCCGTGGTGCTGGCCGGCGGCGCGTGGTCCCGCCTGTTCGCCGGCAATGCCGGACTGGATCTGCCGCAACTGAAGGTGCTGGGATCAGTGTTCCGCACCAAACCCCTCGCCGGCCCCGAGGTCACCGCCGCCGGTTCGGTGTTCGCCTTCCGCAAACGCATGGACGGCGGCTACTCGATCGCTCGGCGGAACGCCAACACGGCAGAAATCACGCCCGACCATTTTCGCCTGCTGTCGGACTTCCTGCCCAGCCTGATCAAAAGCCGCCACGAAATCCGGCTCCGCCTGGGCAAGCGTTCGTGGGAGGAGATGCGCACCGCACGGCGATGGTCGCTGGACGAGACAACGCCGTTCGAAGCCGTTCGCGTGCTGGACCCAACGCCTAACCAAGACATTCTCGCAGAGGCAAGGGCGGTTCTGGCGAAAGCGTTTCCCGTCTTTGCCGGGCTGGAGATGGTCGAAAGCTGGGCCGGACTGATGGACGTGACGCCCGACGCGGTACCGGTGATCGACAAGGTCAGCCACATTCCGGGTTTTTTCGTCGCCACCGGATTCTCCGGCCATGGCTTCGGCATTGGGCCCGGCGCCGGGCGGCTGATGGCCGACCTGGTCGCGGGGGACCGTACTGTGGTTGATCCGACACCCTTCAGGCTTAACCGCTTCGCCCGGACGCAGACCCGCCATTCCGCTTAGGCGTGACATCCACCCCCTCGGATGCGCTACCGATCCGCTTCGGCAGAGGTAGCGTCCGCAACTCCCATGAACACCACCACCACGTCGCAGCGCGCGATGTTCGTCTTTATTTGCTTCGTCTGGGGCACGACCTGGCTGGCAATGAAGATCGGTATCGAGACGGTTTCGCCCGGCATCTTCGCGGGTCTGCGCTGGACGCTGGCGGGCGCGATCCTGCTGGGGATTCGGCGGTTTCGCGGGCAGCGGGTGATGCCGCCGCCCCGGCTGATACCGCGGCTGGTGTTTGTGTCGGTGATCCTGATCACGCTGAACCAGATCATCCAGCTCTACGGGCTGAAATACATCACGGCCGGGCTGGCGGCGGTGATCAGTTCGGCGCTAACGCCAATGGCACTGATCGCATTCGCCGCTTTCGCTGGGCAGGAGCGGTTCAACCCAAGGCGGCTGGGCGCGATCGCGGTCGGGATCGTCGGCGTCCTGACGTTGTTCGGACCCAGCGCCTTGGCCGGGACGCTGGATGTCTGGGAAATGATCGGGGCGGCCGGCGTGACTGTGGGGTGCCTGTGTTACGCGGCGGGTTCGGTGATGACGCGGCCGATCATGCGCACGCTGGAGCCGGTGCAACTCGCTGGCCTGACGGATCTGATCGGGGGACTGGTGCTGCTGGTCTCAGCCCTGGCGATCGAGCCGGGGGCCTGGGAGTCGATGCACTTCCACTGGGGATGGCCGGCGTTCCTGGCTTGGCTGTATCTGCTCGTGCCCGGGGCGTTGATGTCCACGACAATGTATTTCCTGCTGGTCCGGGACTGGGGGGCGAGCAAGCCGGGGACGTATGCGTTCATCTCACCGGTGATCGCGGTTTCGATCGGCAGCTCGTTCTTTGGCGAGAAGCTGGATTGGGGCGATGCGGCAGGGATGGCATTGATGCTGATGGGGGCCGCGCTGGCGTTAAGACCGGCGGCTCCGGTAAGGGTGAAGCTGGTCGCTGAAACCACCTGAGGGCAACGATAGCCTGACGAGAACCTGGAACCCAGCGCAACAACCGGCAGGCGCGAACACCCCTGCCCCGCCATTCTCCGTCCCAGACGAACGGAGAGACACAAATGCACCAGGTGACACAGCCCGCCATTCTGTATTTCGGCACGACGGTCGTGCTGATCAGCACTCTCAACGAAGATGGAACCGCCAACCTGGCACCCATGTCGTCTGCGTGGTGGCTCGGTCAGCGCTGCGTGCTCGGCCTCGCCGCCGCGTCGAAGACCACACAGAACCTGATCCGCACCGGCGAGTGCGTGCTCAATCTCCCGTCCGATGCGATGGCGGCGCAGGTGGACCGCATCGCCCGCACAACCGGTAGCAACCCCGTCCCAGACGGCAAAGTCCGCCGCGGCTACCGCTTCGTCGGGCAGAAATTCGAAACCGCGGGGCTGACGCCGGTCGGTTCGCTTGTCGTGAAGGCGCCGCGCGCGCTGGAGTGCCCGGTGCAGATGGAGGCCGTGCTGGAAGAAACCCACCCGATCGCCGACAAAGACCCGGCGTGGCGCGGCCGAAGCGTGGCGCTGCATGTCGCGATCCGAAAGGTCCACGCCGCGACGGACATCCTGATGGACGGCGAACCTGACCGGATCGACCCCGACAAATGGCGCCCACTGATCATGAGCTTCCAGCAGTTCTACGGTCTGGCGCCGGGAAAGGTGCACACCTCGGAACTTGCGAAAATCCCGGAGGCCGCCTATCGCGCCTGAATTCGCGAGAGGGCACACACATGATCCGGATTCTGAAGCACGGCGCGACCGAGGCCGAGAAGACCGAAGCCGACCGGAAGGTCCGCCAAACGGTTGAAGCCATTCTGGAAGACATCGGCACCCGCGGCGACGCGGCGGTACGCGAGCTGTCCGCCAAGTTCGACAAATGGGAACCCGCGTCCTTTCGGCTGCGCCCGGACGAGATCAAGTCGCTGATGGACAGCCTGCCCGCACAGGTGATCGAGGACATCAAGTTCGCACAGGCGCAAATCCGCCGCTTCGCCCAGGCGCAGAAGGACGCGCTGAAGGATATCGAGATAGAGACGCTGCCGGGCATCCGGCTTGGGCACAAAAACATCCCCGTCAACAGCGTCGGCTGCTACGTGCCCGGCGGGCGGTATCCGATGGTGGCCTCGGCGCATATGTCGGTGCTGACGGCCAAGGTCGCGGGCGTGAAGCGGGTCATTGCCTGCACCCCGCCGCTGAACGGGGTGCCTCCCGCCGCGACGGTCGCGGCGATGGCGCTGGCTGGCGCCGATGAGATCTACCTGCTTGGCGGCATCCAGGCGATCGCGGCCATGGGGCTGGGCACCGAGACGATCGCGCCGGTCGATATGCTGGTGGGTCCGGGCAACGCGTTCGTCGCCGAGGCCAAGCGGCAATTGTTCGGCCGCGTCGGAATCGACCTGCTGGCCGGCCCAACCGAGACGCTGATTATCGCCGACGACACCGCCGACGTGGAAATGTGCGCCACCGATCTGCTGGGGCAGGCCGAACACGGACCGACCTCGCCGTCGGTGCTGCTGACGACATCGAAGAAGATCGCCGAAGGCATCCAGGCGGAAATCGACCGCCAACTGAAGGTGCTGCCGACGGCGGACATTGCCTCGGTCGCGTGGCGCGACCATGGGCAGGTGATCCTGTGTGACACGGATGACGAACTGGTTGCCGAGGCGGACCGGATCGCGTCCGAACACGTGCAGGTGCTGACGCGGGAGCCGCGGTGGTTCCTGGAGCGAATGACCAACTACGGCGCGCTGTTCCTGGGCAAGGAAACGAACGTCGCCTACGGGGACAAGGTGATCGGGACGAACCACACGCTGCCGACCAAGAAGGCCGCTCGTTACACCGGTGGCCTTTGGGTGGGTAAATTTCTCAAGACCGTAACATATCAACAGGTCAGTCCGGATGCTTCCGCGATGATTGGCGAATACTGTTCGCGGCTATGTGCGATCGAGAATTTTTCCGGGCACAAGGAGCAGGCAGACCTGCGTGTACGGCGGTACGGCGGCAAGAACGCCTGATTTTTCGTAACTACCTCAATACGGCTGTTTTGTTTCGGCATCGGCCGCCTGTTCGGGCGGCCGTTGTCATACTTGCTTAACTGGT
Organism: Acetobacteraceae bacterium; assembly: GCA_003506895.1. Classification (GTDB taxonomy): domain Bacteria; phylum Pseudomonadota; class Alphaproteobacteria; order Acetobacterales; family Acetobacteraceae; genus Rhodopila. The sequence continues at coordinate 45,533 of DNXO01000026.1, forward strand.
TCGACTCCCCCCGTCGTCGTACAAAACCCGACCGATCGGAGGCTAAGAGTTTGGTTGCTTTAGCAAGAGACATGGAACGGGATCAGGTCGCGGAGGCGTACGGCCGCTGGGCGCCGATCTATGATCTGGTGTTCGGGCCGGTGTTCAGTCGCGGTCGCCGCGTGGCCGTGGAGGCCGCCGAACGCATCGGCGGCCGGGTTATCGAGGTTGGGGTCGGAACCGGCTTGGGCCTGGAGCACTACAACAAACGAAACCGGATCGTCGGCGTCGATATCTCCGCACCGATGCTGGAAAAGGCGCGGGAGCGTGTCAAGCGGCTGGGCCTGAACAATGTCGAATCGATCGCCGTGGGCGATGCCGAACAACTCGCCTACCCGGATGCGTCGTTCGACGTGGTGGTGGCGCAGTATGTGGTGACGTCTGTCCCGCATCCCGAGAGAGCGTTGGACGAATTCGTGCGCGTCGTGCGGCCGGGTGGGGAGATCATCCTGACCACGCGCATCGGCGCGGAAACGGGCCTGCGCGGCACGATCGAGAAATGGCTGATGCCGGTCACCAGCCGCCTTGGCTGGCGCACCGAATTCCCTTGGGCCCGATATGAGCAATGGGCGAAGGGCGCCCCGGTCCGGCTGCTGGAAAAGCGTGCCCTGCCGCCGCTGGGGCACTTCTGGCTGGTTCGGTATGCCAAGGATTAGTTACTGGAATCGACGCGCTTTAGCTGCAACCCATAAGGAACAAGATGAGCGGCTTTTTAGAACTACTGAAGGTGCAGCGATGGGACGACCATCGTTATTATCACCACAGCCGGGTGAACCAGTCGCTGCACCTGCTGAGTGCCAGCAGCTTCGTTGGCGCCTATGCCATGTCGTTCAAGGATCCGGCGATCGCGGCGCTGATCGGCTGGCTGGTTTCGATGACCAGCCGCCAGGCGGGGCACTTTTTCTTTGAGCCGAAGGACTACGATTACGTCAATCAGGCGACGCACGACTACAAGGAAGAAATCAAGGTCGGGTACAATTTGCGCCGCAAGGTTGTTCTGATGGCGATCTGGGCGCTGTCACCGCTGATCCTGGTGTGGCAACCGACGTTGTTCGGGTTGTTCCAGCCTTCCACCTCGGCGATGGAATTCGCCCGGCACGTCGGATATTTGTGGCTTACGGTTGGTTTGGGCGGGCTGCTGTTCCGAACGATTCAGTTGTTCGTGATCAAGGACGTGCAAACCGGACTGGTCTGGGCGACGAAGATCCTGACCGATCCGTTCCATGACATTAAACTTTACTACAAGGCCCCGATCCAGCTTCTGAAGGGGCACCTGCGCGACGCGGTCTCGGATGAGATCGGCGAGGAGGCTACGCACCTTCCCCATTAGGCGGAGACTGCCGGCCCCCGCGACGCGATCGGGCCGGCAGACCTCTTATCGCCGACCGCGTCGTGTAATCATCTCCCACAGAATCTGACGCTTGATCGTCTTGTTGGCGGCACGCTTATCCACCCACCACCAGCCATCAAGCTGCATCGCTCGGCAGGCCGCGACGAAGCGATCGGACACCGCGGCGAAATCGTCATCGGTATAGTTCAGGCTGAAGATTAGCCGCCCAGTCCCCACCCAACTGAGTGCCAGTCCCTCGGCGCGCAGGTAATATTGCAGCATCCAGTTGTAGCGAGACGGCCGCGTATAGCTGATTGTCCAGATCGACGACAGATTGTCGATCTTCACCGGGAAGCCCTCCCCGGTCAGGCGGTCGTTCAGCGTGGCGGTGCGATCGTTCCATCGCCCATCCAATCCTTCATACAACGCCTGGATTTCCGGCGTTTCCAGTCGATGCAGGAACTCGGTCATCGCGCCCATCACGTAAGGATGGGAGTTGAACGTGCCGCGGGCGAAACACACATCGACCGGGCGTTCGTCGCGATACCGTTTCATCAGCGCCGCCCGGCCGCACAGCACACCGATCGGTAGCCCCCCGCCCAGCGTCTTGCCATAGGTGATCATGTCGGGCTGAACGCCGAAGTAGTCCTTTGCGCCGCCGATCGACAGGCGGAAGCCAACGAAAATCTCGTCGAAAATCAGCACGATCCCGCGCTGATCGCAGACCGCACGCAGCTTGCTCAGCCATTCCGTGTAGGCCGAGCGATCGAACCCGGCCTTGCGTGAAGAGTCCACCAAGGACGAATCAGCCGGCGCCGAGGCATTCGGATGCAGCGCCTGCAACGGGTTGACCAGAACGCAGGCGATGTCGCGGCGCGTGCGCAGGACATGCAAGGTGCGTTCGGACATCTCCTCCAGCGTATAGGTATTGTCGGCTGGTGTCGGGTTGCCAACTCCCGGTTGAACGTCGCCCCACCAGCCGTGATAGGCGCCGCAGAACCGCACCAGATGCGACCGGCCTGTGTGATAGCGCGCCAGGCGTACCGCCTGCATGACGGCCTCGGTGCCGGACATGTGGAATGAGACTTCGTCCAGCCCGGAAATCGCGCGCAGGCGTCCGACATTATAGGCAACGGTCGGATGATAACTGCCCAGCACCGGGCCCAGATCACGCACCCGTTCGGCGCCCCTGGCGATGCAGTCCTTGTAGAAATCATATCCGAAAAGGTTCACGCCGTACGCGCCGGTCAGGTCGTAGAACACGTTCCCATCGAGGTCGGTCACCGTGACGCCCGACGACGAGTCCAGGAAGGACCCCGCCGACAGATGCTGACGGACGAAACGGCTGTATTGGAATGGTACGCGATAGGCGCTGACGAATTGCAGGTCGGAGATTCCCTCCGCCGCGTCCTTGGTGAAGGCGCTGGTCTTGGCAAAACGCTCCCGATACAACCGCGCCAGTCCCATGAAGCCGTCGCTCCGGCTTGCTGCGATATCGTCGGGCGGATCGTCGGAGCGGAAGAAGCGTTCTTCGTCATAGTCGTAAAACGGGATCAGCGCGGCGATGCGCCGCGACATGCGGGCATGACCGGCGATCGACCGATGCTTCGCCCTGGACAGTTCCAGACGTTGTCTGGCCTTGGGAAAGGCGGCGCCCAATACAGCGGCGCCACCAAGTGCTGCGAGATAGAACGGAGCGGGCATGAAGCTGCTTTCAGTGGAGCAATCTTGATCTCATGACCTTTCGCTCCGGCATAATGAAGATTGTACATCACGAGGACCTGAACTTCCTGCTGACCAACCGCATTCCACGCCGGTTGCTGACGACGTTCGTCGGCTGGTTCAGCAAGATCGAGCAGCCGCTGATCCGCGACATGTCGATCGGGGTATGGAAGTTCTTCTCCGACCTTGATTTGACCGAGGCGAAGGCATCGCGTTTCCCCAGTATGCACGCCTGCTTCACACGCCAGTTGAAGGACGGCGCGCGGCCAATCGACAGGGACAAGGCAGTGCTGGTCAGTCCGTGCGACGCGATTGTCGGTGCGTCAGGGACGGTGCGCGATGGCCAGGTGTTTCAGGTCAAGGGATTTCCCTATGCGCTGTCGGACCTGATCCTGGATGAAATGCATGCACGGACTTTCACCAACGGAACATTCGTTACGCTGCGGCTGACGTCCAGCATGTATCACCGGTTTCATGCGCCGTATGATTGCCGGGTCGAATCGGTCACGCATATCTCCGGCGACACCTGGAACGTGAACCCGATCGCGTTGAAGCGGGTGGAGCGGCTGTTCTGCAAGAATGAGCGCGCGGTGATCCGTACAGTGCTGGCGGGAAGCGGACACAAGGTGACACTGGTGCCGGTGGCGGCGATCCTGGTGGCCGGAATCAAGTTGCGATTTCTCGACCAGCCGTGGCGCGATCATGATGGGATCAGGCGGACGTTTGCGTGCGATGCGACCGTGGCCAAGGGCGATGAAATGGGGTGGTTCGAGCATGGCTCGACGATCGTGGTGTTCGCGCCTGAAGGGTTCACGCTGTGCGAAACGGTGCGCGAAGGCCACACGGTCCGCGTCGGCGAGAAGCTGATGAAACTGGCGGCATAGGGCCCCGCTGCCCCGCGACTTGGCGCCTTGCAGCAGCATGTTATCGTCCTCCGCCGGAGAAATTCCGAGCCCATGAACGGAGGAGGACCTTGATGACCGAAACAGCCAATGCCTCGGCCCAAGTGCGTTATGAAACCCCGGCGCCGCATGTCGTTCGGATCGTGATGGCACGCCCCGAGGCGCACAACGCCCAGGGTCTGCAAATGACCTATGAGCTGAACGCCGCGTTCGACCGGGCGGCGCATGACGATACGGTCAAGGTAATCATCCTGGCGGGTGACGGGCGGAATTTCTCGGCTGGACATGACCTGAGCGGTGACGGCACCAAAACCTGGCGCGACTTTCAGACGGTCGGCACCTGGGCCGGCTTCGATGCCAAGGGGTCGGAGGCACGCTACGGCCGCGAAATGGAAATCTACCTGGAGATGTGCGAGCGGTGGCGCAACCTGCCGAAGCCGACGATTGCCCAGGTGCAGGGGAAATGTATCGCCGGCGGACTGATGCTGGCATGGGTGTGCGACCTGATCATCGCCAGCGACGATGCGACGTTCAAAGACCCCGTCATCGACTTCGGTATTTGCGGCGTGGAGTTCTTCAACCACCCTTGGGAGCTGGGAATTCGGAAGGCGAAGGAGTTTTTGTTCACCGCTGATGAGATCACCGCGCAAGAGGCCGCCTCCTACGGAATGGTGAACCGGGTCGTGCCCCGCGACGAACTTGCCACGGCGACGATAGCGTTGGCGGAGAAGATCGCCACGAAGCCGGCGTTCGCGCTGAAGGCGAGCAAGCAAGCGGTGAACCACGTGCAGGATGTGCAGGGACGGCGGAACGCGCAGATGCATGTGTTCAGCCTGCACCAGTTGCTGCATGCGCATAACGAATTGGTTTACGGCATGCCGATGGATCCGAACGGCCTACCCGCGACCGTTCGGGACAAGGTGCTGGCGCGGGTGGCCCGAGCCAAGGAGGCGGCGGCGAAGGAGGCGGGCGGGTAACCGCCGCGGGCTTACGGCACCAAAACCACCCTTCCCTGCTCCCCGGCCGCGACAGCCTGATAGGCGACCGCGGCGTCCGCCAGCGGAAACCGCCGAGCGATTGGCGCCGGGCGGTAATCGCCGGCGTCGAAGCCGGGCTTCAGTTTCTCCATGATCCCAGCCGAACCCGTCAGGTCCAGCTTCAACGTATCGATCCCGATCAGCCGGTTTTCGTTATGATAGAAGTCGGCGAGGTTGAACGTCACCTCCCGAGCGCCGGTGACGCTCATTTCGATCAGGCGTCCTTTCAGGGCGAGGCAATCAAGGGCATGGCGGAACATCACGCCGCCGACGCAGTCCAGCACGACATCGGCCCCCCGACCGTCGGTTGCCTCTCGCACCACGGCGGGAATAGCCGCCCCGTCAACGACCAGGGACAGGCCCGCGCTGGCAATCTCCGCCCCCGGCCGGGGCGCCTTGCGGTCCGTGCCGATGATCCTGGCGCCAATACGCCGGGCGATCTGCACGGCGGCGTTGCCGACTCCGCCGCTGGCCGCGATGATCAAAAGCGTTTCGCCCGCGCGTAGGTCGGCGCCCTCGACAAGGCCCTTCCAGGCGGTAATGAAATTGACCCCGACCGAGGCGGCCTGTTCAAAGCTCAGGGCCGCCGGTTTGCGTCGAAGGCTGCCGGTGGGGACCAGGATGTATTCCGCATGCGAACCGTCGCGGGTGAAGCCGGTATCGCCGCCCGTGCCCCATACCTCGGTGCCGATCCAGTCCGCCGGACCGGCCTCTACCACGCCAGCGAAGTCTCGGCCCGGTGTACGAGGCAGCGTCGTCTGCTCCATAAGACCCTGCACGTTCTTCACGTCGCTCGGGTTGATCGACGCGGCCTTCACCCGGACCAGCGCCTCTCCGTCGCCGGGTACGGGGGTCGGAATATCGTCCACGGTCAGAACGTCCGGCTTGCCGTGACGCGTGAACCTGACAGCCTTCATTGAAACGCCTCCTGGTCGGCCCGCCTCGCTTGACGCGGTTCGCATTCCGGCGACACTGCCTCAACCGCTAGAAGGGGGAAACACCAAATGAGCGACGTCAAAATCCTGGCCACCGGCTTCGGGTTCCCGGAAGGCCCCGTCGTCTGCAAGGATGGGTCCATCATCCTGACGGAAATCCGCAACAACCAGCTTTCGAAGGTCGAGCCCGACGGCAGGACGAGTGTGTTCTCCCGGTGCGGCGGCGGCCCGAACGGGCTGGCATTCGGGCCGGATGGCGCGCTGTACCTCTGCAACAATGGCGGCAGCAAGTATGCCGAGGGCTACTCGATGGGCATCGCGCCGCACCCGGACTACAAGTTTGGCTACGTGCAGCGGATCGACATCAAGACCGGCGAGGCGAAGACGCTTTATACCGAGGTAAACGGCAACAAGTTGTCGGCACCGAACGACATCGTGTTCGACGTGCATGGGGGATTCTACTTCACCGACCTGGGCAAGCGCTATGCGCGCCACCGCGATCATGGTGGGATCTACTACGCCCTGCCGGACGGGTCGAAAGTGACGGAGATCGCCCATCCGATCCTCAGCCCGAACGGCTGCGGCCTGTCGCCGGATGGGAAGACGCTCTATGCCGCCGATACCGAGGGCGCGCGTCTATGGGCGTTCGACATCGAAGCGCCCGGCGTGCTGCGTAAGCCCGCGCCGCATCAGCATCATAGCGGGCGCGTGATCGCGGGGCTGCCGGGGAATGCCCGGTTCGACAGCCTGGCCGTCCTGGCGAATGGAAATGTCGCGGTGGCGACATTGAACACCGGCTACATCACCGAGATCTCCCCGGGCGGGGATATCGTGCAGGCGGTGAAGATGCCGGATATCTATCCGACGAACATCTGCTTCGGTGGTGCCGATATGCGGACGGCCTATATCACCCTGTCGGACACCGGCCGGCTGGGCACGATGCAATGGTCGTCACCGGGGTTGAAGCTGAATTTCGGGTAACCCCGGGGTCCGGAAAGGGTCGTGTCGCCACGACCCTTTCCGACGCCCGCCCACTAATCCCGATCGATCGCCGACGAGTACTTCGTATCGCCCATGAATGCGTACACCAGCAGCGATGCGAAAATCAGCGTCGTCACATACCAGTAGAAACCGCTTTCGTGCCCGGCATCCTTGAACGCCAGCGCGATGTACGGTGCCGTGCCGCCAAACACAGACGCCGCCACGGCGTAAGGTAGCCCGACCCCCAGCGCCCGAACGCCCGCGGGGAACAGTTCCGCCTTCACCACCGCGTTGATCGAGGTGTAGCCGGACACGATGATCAACGCCGCCATGATCAGGCCCAGTGCCGTCAGGTAGTCGTGGGTGGCACTGAGAGCGGTCAGGATCGGAACGGTACCCAGCGTTCCGAAGATGCCGAAGAACATCAGCACCGGCCGGCGGCCGATCTTGTCGGAGATCGCGCCGAACACCGGTTGCAGCGCCGCATAGATCACCAGCGAGATGAACGAGATTTGCGTCGCCTGGTCGCGCGTCAGCTTCACCGTGTTGACCAGGAAGGTCGGCATATACGTGGTGTAGGTGTAGAACGCCGTGGTTCCGCCCATGGTAAGTCCGAACACCAGCAGGATCTGCTTCGGGTGCTTCAGCAACTCCCTCATCAGGCTGCCGCGCTGCGTGCGGGAGGCTTTTTTGAAAGCGTCCGTCTCCTGCAGGTTGCGGCGTAGATACAGACCGAATACTGACAATCCGGCCCCGATGGCGAAGGGGATACGCCAGCCCCAGGCCTCTAGCTCATGGGCGGTGAAGCTCTGCTGCATCACCAGAAGCGTCAGGCTGCCGAACACCTGGCCGCCGATCAGGGTGACGTATTGGAACGAGCTGTAGAAGCCGCGGTGCTTCGATACGGCGATCTCACTGAGATACGTGGCGGAGGTGCCGTACTCGCCGCCCAGGGAGATGCCCTGGATCAGGCGCGCAACCAGCAGCAGGATCGGTGCACCGAGACCCAGCGTGGCATAGGTCGGGGCGATGGCAATCAGCGCCGACCCGGCGCACATCAGCGTCACCGACAAAGTCAGCGCCGCTCGGCGACCCGCCCTGTCGGCATAAACGCCCAGGACCCAGCCGCCGACGGGGCGGATCAGGAAGCCGAGAGCATAGATGCCGAAGGTATTGAGCAACTGTACCGTCGGATTGGCGTTCGGGAAAAACGACTTCGCGAAATACAGCGCGAAGAAGTTATAGACGTAGAAGTCGTACCACTCGATCAGATTGCCGATCGAGCCGCCGAAGATGGATTTCAGGCGGTGGCGCATGGTTGCGAAATCGTCGGTTGTCTGCGTCGTCTGGCTCACGGTTCTGGTCCCTGCTGCCGCATCGGTCCGCCCATGTGACGGGAAATCACGCCGGCCGCAACACATGACAGAACTGCAATCTGGACAGCCGTTCGCCCGCCGCGTAACGCTGCGGCCCAGCAATCATCAGAGGCAGGCCATGCTGTTCGATTTCCAGGACACCAAGAGCGAGAATATCTACAAGCTGCTGACATCGACGATCGGGCCACGCCCAATCGCCTGGGTCACGACCCAGGACACCGACGGCACGGTCAATGCCGCGCCGTTCTCGTTCTTCAACGCGATGTCCGGCAACCCGCCGGTGCTGGCGTTCGGGATCGGCGGCCGGGGCCCGGGCGACGTGAAGGACACAGGCGGCAATATCCGCCGCACCGGGCAGTTCGTCATCAACCTCGTCAGCTACGAACTGCGGGAACCCATGAACGTCACGGCCATCGACTTCCCCAAGGGCGTCGATGAGCTGAAGGAAGCCGGACTGACCACCGCCCCCTCCTTGCATGTGAAGCCGCCGCGCATCGCCGAGGCCCCGGTGGCGTTCGAGTGCGAGCGTCTGGTGATCGTCGATGTCGGCATCGACCGCGCCGTGGTGCTGGGCAAGGTGCTGGCGATCTATGTGCGTGACGACTGCGTACTGGACAAGGACCGTTGCTACATCGACACGCCCAAGCTGGATCTGATCGGGCGCCTGCATGGCGGCGGCTGGTATTCACGGGTGACGGATCGCTTCGAACTGCCGCGCATCCCGGTTGATGAATGGCCCGCCCACAAGGCCAAGGCGGCCGAGTAGAACAAAAGACAGCCGCGCCGCCGAACGATCCGGCGGCGCGGCGCGCTTTATTCGCAGTATTTCGTTAACGATTATTTACCCTTCTCTTTGGCCTTCGGCGCGGCTCTCCATCAAGAATGATGCCGATTTGCCACGTGGCCGCCATAATGTGCCGCTGGTCCCCAAAAATTGCCCAAACAGCGGCTACGTTAAGACACAATTCATTTCCATGGTGTTGAGGAGAAGCGGCTACACTGCTTCGGCGCTTGAACGGGAATGGTGACAGTGATGTGCACGACGACGATCAGCACACTTACATTGGCAACCCTGCTGCGGGACCCATTGATTCAGATGGTGATGCGCAGCGACAATGTATCGGAAGAAGATCATTCCGAGCTGTTGTACCGCGTCCAGAATTCTCTGATCGCACGCGGATCTTTGCCGCAGCCGATGTTTGAGGCGACGCTGTAGGGCGCATTTGGACGGGCCGGACACAGCCCCGGACCAGCGTCTGGATGAACCATTGAAACAAGAGATCAATGGCCCTCGCCCTGGCTGGTTCAGCCGGGCAAGGGCCGTGTCACAAAGTTAAGCCGCCGCCTGGATCGCTTCCCACACCCGCAGCGGTGTCGCCGGCATGTCGATGTGCTTGATCCCATAGACCGATAGCGCATCGACGACGGCGTTCATCACCGACGGCAGCGCGCCGGCACACCCGGCCTCACCGCAGCCCTTCGACCCAAGCAGGTTGGTTTTCGCCGGCACGGGGTGCGAGGCGAAATTGAACATCGGCGCATCGTTCGCACGCGGCAGAGCGTAGTCCATATAAGAGCCGGTCATCGGCTGGCCGCTCTCGTCATAGACCACGTGTTCCAGGAAGCACTGGCCGATGCCCTGCACAATGCCCCCATGCGCCTGGCCCTCGACCAGCATGGGATTCACGATCACACCGAAATCGTTGACCATGTGGTAGCGGACGACCTCGGTCACGCCGGTTTCCGGATCAACCTCGACCTCGGCGATGTGGCACCCGTTCGGATAGGCGAAGGGCGGGCCCTCGGCGACATGGGAGACGGACAAGGTTTGCGGGACGCCTTCGGGTAGTTTGACGGCGCCCGTGCGGATTTGTTCCGCCAGTTCCATGATGCCGATGCGACGATCCGTGCCGGCAATCCGAAACTGCCCCCCCGCTCGGACGATCTCAAACTCGATGTCGGCTTCGGCGGCCTCAAGCACATGGGCGGCGATTTTACGGCCGGCCTCGCGCACCTTTTCGGCGCCCTCGACGATCGCGGTGCCGCTGGCCATCAGCGATTTTGATCCGCCGGTGCCGCCGCCCGCCAGAAGCTCATCGGAATCGCCCTGTAGCAGATTGATCTTCTCGAACGGAATACCCAGGCGGGACGCCAGCACCTGGGCGAACGGCGAGGCGTGCCCCTGGCCGTAATCCAGCGTGCCGGTGATGATCGTCACCGTACCGTCGGCTTCGAACCGGATGCCGCCCATTTCGGGGGCGGGCGGACCGGTGACCTCCAGGTACTGGCCGATGCCGCGGCCGCGCAGTTTGCCGCGTTCGGCGCTTTCCTTCTTCCGCGCCGGGAAGCCGTCCCAGTCGGCCACCGCGAGCGCCTTTTCCAGGATCGTCGGGAAATCGCCGCTGTCATAGGTCGTGCCGGCGGGAGTCTTGTAGGGCATCGCGTCGGGTTGGATGTGGTTGCGGCGGCGGATGTCGGTGGGGTCGATCCCCATCTCGCGCGCGGCGGTGTCCAGCAACCGCTCGATATAATAGTTGCCTTCCGGGCGCCCGGCGCCGCGATACGGGCCAACCGGGCTCGTGTTGGTAAACATCGCCTTGGCGCTGACCTCCTGCAACGGAGTCGCATACACGCCGATGGTGTTGCGGACGATGTTGCCCGTCGGCTGCAACACCGTGCCGTTGGACAGGTAGGCACCGATGTTGCCGTAGCCCGTCACCCGCAGCGCCAGGATCTTGCCCGAGGCATCCAGCGCGATCTCCTGCTCCATGTCATGGTCGCGGCCATGGCTGTCGGACAGGAAGCTTTCGCCGCGTTCGTCTGTCCACTTCACCGGCCGGCCCAGCAGCTTCGAGGCATACAGGATGGCGGGGTATTCGGGGTAGCAGGACGATTTCATCCCGAACGAGCCGCCGACATTGCCGGTCAGAACGCGGATTTTCTCCACAGGCGCCTTCAGCGGCCCGATCAGCAACTGGCGCATGTTGAACACGCCCTGGCAGCCCAGCCGCAACGTCCAGCGGCCGGTTTCGGCGTCGAACTCGCCGATCGCGGAGCGGGGTTCCATCGGGCAGACAACGACGCGGCTGTTGCGGATCTTCAGCTTGGTGACGTGGGCGGCTTTCGCGAACGCCGCCGCCACGGCGGCACCGTCGCCATGGTGGAAATCCAGAATCACGTTCGCCGGCGTGGTGTCATGGACAAGCGGGGCGCCCGCGGAGGCTGCCGCGGCCGCGTCGGTGACGGCCGGCAGCGTATCGATATCGACGAACACGGCTTCAGCGGCATCCTTCGCCTGCTTGACGGTTGCCGCGACAACCAGTGCGACGGGATCGCCGACGAAGCGAACCTTGTCCGTGGTCAGGATCGGCTGCGTCGGTTTCGGCATGTCGGACCCGTCGCGCATCTTGAACGCCATACCAGAGGGCATGTTGCCCATACCGGCATCGATCAGGTCCTGCCCGGTCAGCACCGCGAGCACACCGGGAAGTTCCTTGGCGGCACTGGTGTCGATGGAGCGGATGATCCCATGAGCCGCGTTGGACCGTACCATCACGCCAAAGGCCTGACCCGGACGGTTCAGGTCGTCGGAATAGCGGCCCTCGCCGCGCAGCAGGACCGGATCTTCCTTTCGTGGCACCGGCTGACCGACCGCATACCGTTCCTCGGCGAACTGGGTCAGATCCACTTGTCCAATCATACGCGCGTCCCTCAAACCGTTGTGCTTTGCACCATGGCGGCGGTTTCGCCGAGCGGCAACCCGGGCGCTGGCCCGCCCGCCCCGAAAATGGCACTATGGCCAGAACGGACGACGGAGGATCTGAATGCCCACCTATGACTATGAATGCGCGGACTGCGGACCGTTCACCGAGGTACGGCCGATGGCGGAATACGATCGCCCACAACCATGCCCGGACTGCGACCAGCCGGCGCCGCGCCTGCTGACCGCTCCGGCGCTGTCAGGCGGAGCGCAGGAAGCAACGTCCGGCACGGCGCCAGCGGCGCACGCGGGCGGCTGCGCGTGCTGTGCCCCCCGACGGCTGTCGGCGGAGGCGGTTTGAATCGGCCTCCCTCTCGTTTCAGGGAGAAGGCGGCGGTGCGGCAGGAACGGCCCGAACTGTCATACCCGAAAACCGGCAGACAAATGCGAAGAGCCGGAGACGGCGCGGCAATCTGATCCAAACCCGTGCGGTTGCGGATCGCCCCGTCGCCTTCGGCCCTTCGCATTGGCAATGTCATTCAGCACCGGTCGCGCCGGTATCGCCCCCCCGCAATGACGACCCAGGCTATCGTTCGTCCAGCAACGGCCGCCATGCGCGCCCATCCCGCATCAGCAGCGCGTCCGCGTCGGCCGGGCCATCACCACCAGACGCATAGTTAGGAAACCCCACGGGCTTTTCCGTGGACCAGGTTTCCAACACCTTCCCCACCACCCGCCACGTCTCCTCAACCATATCCGCTCGGTTGAACAGCGTCTGGTCACCCGTCATCACGTCGTAAATCAGCGTTTCGTAGCCAATGTTCGGTTCCTTCGGAAACCAGTCGGCATAGTTGAACGCCATGCGCACCGCCGCCAGGTCAACAACCGGTCCGGGCCGCTTCACCTCGAACTGCAAGGCAATGCCTTCCTCCGGCTGGATCTGCAGCAACAGCCAGTTCGGCGGCAAGGTGGCGACATTGGTATCCTCGAAGGGCGCGGACGGGGCTGACTTGAAACGGATCGCGATTTCCGTCACCCGGCGGGGCATATGCTTCCCCGTGCGCAGGTAAAATGGCACGCCCGCCCAGCGCCAATTGTCGATCCCCAGTTTCATCGCGACATAAGTCTCGGTGAGCGAGGCCGGATCGACGTCCTTTTCCTGTCGGTACCCGATCACGCCATCAGGACCCGGACCATACTGGCCGCGGACGGCGTCTTCCGGTTCCACCGTATGCATGGCGGTAAATACATCGGTCTTCCGGCTGCGCACCGCGCGCGCCTCGAACCCGGCGGGAGGCTCCATCGCCACCATCGCCAGAAGCTGGAACACATGGTTCGGCACCATGTCCCGCAACGCTCCGGTTTTCTCGTAGAACCGGCCCCGCGTTTCCACACCAACGGTTTCGGCGACGGTGATCTGCACGTGGTCGATCCGGTCGCGGTTCCACAGCGGCTCAAACATCCCGTTGGCGAAGCGCAGCGCCATGATGTTCTGAACGGTTTCCTTTCCCAGAAAATGGTCGATCCGGTAGATCTGATGTTCCTGCGCGCAGCGCAGGATCGCCGCATTGAGGTCCTTCGCCGACGCCTCGTCGTGGCCAAACGGCTTTTCGACCACCACGCGGCGCCAATATTCCGGCCTCTTGCCGTCCCGGTCCCAGTGCTCCTCAAACAACCCGACCTTGCCGATATGAGTGATAACCGGCTCGAAAAACCGGTCGGCGACAGCAAGGTAAAAGAGGCAGTTGCCGCCGGTATCGGACTTCTGCTCCAGATGCTGCTTCAGCTTCTGGTAAAGTCCATCATCGCCGAAGTCGCCTTTGATATAGGACAGGCGGCCGGTCAGATGCCGCCAAACATCGTCCTCGATCTTGTCGATCCGGCTTTCGCCCGCCGCCTTACCGATGAAGCTCTCCATCATCTGGTGCAGGCTCTCACGCCACTTATCGGCGTCCAGGTCGGCCAGATCGACGCCAATCAGTTCGAACTTCTCCGGCAGCAGCCCGGTGTGCGCCAGATTATACAACGCCGGCACCAGCAATCGCTTCGTCAGGTCGCCGCCCGCGCCAAAGATAACCATGGCGCACGGGCCGGGCGGCTTTGCCTCACGCCGCGGAGGCGACGCCACAACCTGCCCCCGGGCATTAGCCGTCGTTGGTTTCGCGTCTGTCATGCCTGACAAATGAGGGCCGCCCTTCCCGGGTTGGCTACACGTTGGGGTGAGCCGGTTTGTACCACGACGGTGTGCGCTTCTCCCGGAATGCCGTCGTGCCTTCCAGCCCCTCGGCTGACGCACGCTGGGTCCAGCCCTCATGGGCCAGCATCGAAACCTGCCGCTCGTCCAGCAGCAGATCATTGGCCCCAAGGAAGCTGCTCTTGGTCATGGCGATGCCGGTCGGGCTACCCAGAAAGATGGCGTCCAGCACGGCATCCAGCTTCGCCTCCATCGCATCCGCCGCGACGACCTCATGAACCAACCCGATGCGTTCGGCCTCCGCCGCGCCAAAGCGTTCCCCGGTCAGGGCATAGCGCCGTGTGTGGCGCAACCCGATGGCATTGACCATGTGCGTGGAAATCGGTGTCGGCGACACGCCGACCCGGATCTCGGTGATCCCGAACTGAGAATCGGGCGTCGCGAACGCGACATCGACGCAGCAGACGATACCGACCCCGCCGCCGAAGCAGGCTCCATGCACCAGCGCGATCGTTGGCTTGGGGAACTCGTTCAGCAACTGCATCGCGCGCGTGGTTGCGACAGACGCGGCATAGTTCGCTGTCGGCGGATAATGGGCGACTTCCCCAAGCCAACGGATATCCGCGCCGGCCTGGAAGTGCTTGCCGGCCCCGCGGATCACCAGACAGCGGACCGCGGGATCGCCCGCCAGCGCGGTCAGACCAGCGATCAGGCCATCCAGCATCTCGGCATTGTAAGCGTTGCCGACTTCCGGCCGGTTCAGGGTCGCGGTGGCGACGCCGCGGTCGTCGACCGAGAGCAGCACTGGGGATTGTGTCATGGCGGTTTCCTCGGGGGGTTCGGTTTTGATGGCTTGCGAGCCACATTGCCTGGGTTGCGAGAGAAGGCAAATGCCGAATCTGAATATCCTGACCCTGACCCGCGTCAGCGCAGCCGAGCGGGCGATGATCGAAGCGGTGGATTCATCGCGGGCACCGACCGACGGCGCGCCGCCGAACAATAAGATCGACTGTGATCAGGGATATTGCATAGTACCGTTCCCCAACCGGGAAAAGGCAATGAACCCAACCCTCACCTTCATAGGCACCCTTCATACCCCCTGGCGCACGGTTGCCGAGTGCCCTCGCAACGGACGCCAACCGGACCCGGCACCCGTCTGCACGGTTCGGGTACTTCCAGAATTCGCCGAAGGCCTTCGCGGCCTGGAGGGTATTTCTCATCTGATCCTGGTGTACTGGCTCGATCAGGCACTCAAGCCGAAGTTGACCTTCACACCGCCCTTCGATTCCGAACCCAGGGGCGTCTTTTCCACGCGGGCGCCGTTCCGGCCGAATCCCATCGGGCTGTCGGTGGTTGCGTTCGACGGTTTCGACGGCCCGGACACGCTGAAGGTGCGATTCCTGGACTGCGTGGACGGCACCAGGCTGCTGGATATCAAGCCCTATCTGCCAACCACGGACAGCGAGCCGGCCGCCACGATGGGCTGGCTCGACCCGCATGCCACGCGGAATAGCAACACCAGGGCCTAGCCAAACAGGACGGCCACCTTCGTCAGCGTCACATCGATTCCCCACAGGATGGGAACCCCGACGGCGGCCCAGGCTAGCGCCGAGCCGACGCTCAGGGCCGGGATCCGGGTCGAGAACGTCCTGGCCGCACTGGTTGGGGTGCCCTGCAACGCCGCGATCTGGGCATCCGACATGAACCATTTCGTTGTCAGCGGCCTGACCATCAGGTTTGCGACCAGCCCAATCAACAGCAGGCCGGCGAGCAGGTACATCGTCACGTCATAGACGGACGACCGGGGCACGCCCGTCGAAATCGCCGCTTGGCGCATATAGCCGACCAGCACTGGCCCGATGATCCCAGCGGTGGACCAGGCGGTCAGCAGCCGGCCATGGATCGCGCCGACGAACTGCGTGCCGAAGATATCCGCCAGATAGGCTGGCACGGTCGCGAAGCCGCCGCCATACATCGACAGGATCACGCAGAAGAACCCGACGAACAACACCTTGCTGCCATGGTGCGCGGCCCAGGGCGCCGCCGCGTACAGCGCGATCCCCAGCAGGAAGAACACAAAATACGTCGATTTGCGGCCGATCTTGTCCGACAGCGAGGCCCAGAAGAACCGGCCGCCGATGTTGAACAGCGACAGCAGGCCCGCGAACCCGGCAGCGATCCCGGCGATGACCTGACGCTGCGGATCGGTCAACGCCGTGAACGAAACAGCGGGCTGGCCGATCAGGGATCCGCCGAAGATTTCCTGCAACATGGGCGAGGCCATGCTCAGCACGCCGATCCCGGCAGAGACGTTCATGCAGAGCACAACCCAGATGCACCAGAACGCCATCGTCTTGTGGGCATCACGCAGATGCACTTGCCTATGGGTGATCATCGTATTCGCGGTCGCGGCTGGCGGGTTCCAACCAGCCGGTTGCCATCCAGCGGCCGGCACGCGGTACCCGAAAGCGCCGCCCATCATGAACACGAAGTAGATTAGCCCCATCACGACAAAGGTCTGCCACACGCCGACCGAAGTGTCCGTCTTGAAATAGGCCATCAGAAGCTGCGCCAACGGGGCACCGATCATCGCGCCGCCACCAAAACCCATGATCGCCATGCCGGTCGCCATGCCACGCCGGTCCGGAAACCATTTGATCAACGTCGATACAGGGGAAATATAGCCAAGTCCCAGGCCGATGCCGCCCAGCACGCCCGTCCCGATCCAAAGAACCCAAAGTTGATGAAAGACGATTCCGACGGCCCCGATGAGCAGGCCACCGGACCAGCAGAGCGCGGCCACGAAACCCGCCTTTCGCGGACCGGCTTTCTCCAGCCAGCCGCCCCACAGGGCAGCGGCAACGCCCAGGAAGAAGATAAAAAGTGTAAATATCCAGTTCAGGTCGGCAACCGTCCAATCGCAACTGGTCGTGAACAACGCATACAGAAGACCCGAACCCGCCGGGCAGGCTACCGCCTTGCCGCCACTGATCGCGTGGGCCAGCGGCAGCCAGAACACGCTGAAGCCATAGGCCATGCCAATACATAGATGGATAGCCAGGGCTGCTGGAGGAACCAACCAACGGTTGAACCTGGGTCCCGCAATAATACGGCTACGGCCCAACAGGCCACCCGACGCTTCTTGCCCGCTGGGGCGGATAATAGCGGCATTCATCAATTTTCTCCCAGAAGAGTTTCTTATTTGAGGCGGCAGCGCCATCCATTTGGACCACGCCCCTCAAAAAGGCCGGATCGATCTAAATTTATGACGAATTGGAAATATCTCGAATTCGTCATAGCGCGCCACATAAAAATTGCACTGCCGGGACGGTTCGCGACACCGATGGCAAGCGCGACCGGCGCAGAAGTCGCTCGGGGCATGGGCGCCCCCAGGGTAATGTTCTACCGGTAGGCGGTTCCGCCGCCCTTTTCCAGCATCATAAGCGCGCTGCGAACCCGCATGATACCGCCCCGGGTCTGCCCGTGATCGCACATCCGCTGACCCTCGGAGGTCAGATCGGTCACTTCCCGGGGCACCGGCGCGGTCGCTAGCCGCACCAGATTGCCGACCCGGAGCAAGAGTTCCTGACAATACTCCGGCGTGTCGGTGGTAATCTCCATCGGACCGGCCGGGGCCGCGAGCTGAGCACGAGCCGATATCGCGGAGGCCAGCACCAACGCGCCTGAAAAGAGCGCGAAACCGGAGAAACGAAGGGCACGGGTGAGAAACATCAACCTCTGTTTGCCACAGGACGGCTCTCGTTGTCCTGTTTCAAACGTGAAAAAGGCGTTAGTATCAAACGACAAGTCGTGCGGCGGCTGCCCGGCTGTCAGCCGCTTCGGCCAGTGGCAATGACAGGATGGCGCGCAGGCCCGGCCGGTTGTCCTCCAGCCGCAGATTGCCCCCATGCAACTGGGCAACCGCCTGTACCAGCGACAGGCCCAGCCCGGACCCCGGCGTGCTGCGGGCGGTTTCACCCCGGTAAAACCGATCGGTTGCGCGTTCCCGTTCGCTTAATGGAATACCCGGTCCCTGATCCTCCACCGCGACGAACACCATTGCCGAGACCGAGGCGGTCAGCCGCACCGTCCCACCATCGGGGGAGAACTTGACGGCATTATCAACGAGATTGGCGATAGCCTGCTGGATCATCGCCTTGTCGCCATAAGCCGGCACGGCATCGGGCGCTTCCAGTCGAAGGACGATGCCCCGTTCCTCGGCCACCGCGCCATAGAGATCGGCGACCTCGGCGAGCAATGGCGCGAGATCGAACTGAGCGAACGAGGACCGGCGAGAACCGGCCTCGATCTCGGCGATGCGCAGCAGCGCCTGGAACACGCCGACGATCCCATCGAGATCTTGCGTGGCTCGTTCGATGGCCGCGCGCAGGTCGTCCGCACTCTCGGCATGCAGTGCGGCATCCTCCAGCCGCGTGCGGGCGCGGGTGATCGGCGTACGAAGGTCGTGGGCGATGGCATTGGACACCTGCCTTACGCCGTCCATCAACCGCCCGATGCGGTCCAGCATGTCGTTGATCACCTCGGCGATCTGATCAAATTCGTCCCCCCGGCCGCTCAGCCGCACCCGCTGGGCGAAGTCGCCGCCGGCGATGGCGACCGAGGTCGCGGATATATTTGCCAGGGTTCGACGGAACAGGTTGCGGATGACCAGTGCCCCGATCGTCGCCAGAAGCAGAACGCCTCCCACGGCCCATAGCAGCGCGTTGGTCAGCATCTTGCGGAGTTGCGACCGGACCTGGACGTCACGCCCGATCAACAAATGGAATCCGCCCGGCAAGTCGTAACGCTGCACGTTGGCCAGCGACTTCATCCCGGCACGCAAGATGGGAAGCTCATACCATGGGCCCGCCGCGCTAACCGCTGGGGGCCAACTGGCGAGGTTGCCGGCGATCCGCTTCATGCCCGGGTCCGTCAGCAGATAAATGGCGTCATCGTCAACATTCTGCGCCAATCGGTCCTCGATGGTGACCACGAGGCCGGGTAGGCCGCCATCGGTCCAGCGTTCAGAGAGCCCCTGGGCGTCGGCACTGATCGCCGCCTCCGTCTGCCGGTCCAGCAGGCCTGCCGTCGCCCACCATAAAAACAACGCCAGGGCGGCGGCGCTGAACGCCAGCAGCAACGCATACACCGCGCCGAACCGAAATCCGGCGGACCGGAGCAGGCCGCGATCGATCATAGTCCTGTCACCCGCGTCGCTCGCCCCCAATACGTCTTGGCCCGGCGTGTCGGCGCCACCTATACCAGCATACCGCCGTGATAGATGGCGCCGACGCGCCGGGCTAAGACAATAAGAAGATCGTCCGTGACCGTCCGCTGTTAACGATACTAGGGCTGTTCCGCTCGCAACATGTAGCCTGCATTACGAACGGTATGGATCAGCCCGGTTGGAAACGGTTTGTCCACCTTCTGCCGCAGCCGGGAGACATGCACGTCGATGACGTTGGTCTGTGGGTCGAAATGGTAATCCCACACGCCCTCAAGCAGCATGGTCCGGGTCACGACCTGGCCGGCATAGCGCATCAGGTATTCCAGCAACCGGAACTCGCGTGGCTGCAGATCGATCTTCTGCCCGCCGCGCTTCACCTGCCGCGACAGCAGATCCAGCTCCAGATCCTCCACCACCAGTTTCGTGACCGGTCCCTCGCCCTTGCCGCGGCGATTCAATGCCTCGACGCGCGCCAGCAGTTCGGCGAAGGCAAACGGCTTGGTCAGATAGTCGTCGCTGCCGGCTTTCAAACCTTTCACCCGGTCATCGACCTCGGCCATCGCCGACAGGATCAGCACAGGGACGGCGTTCTTCTGGCTGCGCAGGGTTTCCAGGATTTTCAGCCCGTCGATCCCGCCTGGCAACATACGGTCCAGGATGACCGCATCGAAGGTTTCACTGGCCGCCATGAACAGTCCGTCACGGCCGTTGTCCGCGTGCTCCACCACATGTCCGGCCTCGCGCAGGCCTCGCACAACGAAACCGGCGACGTCCTTGTCGTCCTCGACAAGCAGGATGCGCATCTTAATTCTCCTCTTATCTGTCCAGCCGAACCGCACCCTAGAGCGTGATCCGCCGAGGTGGAATCACCGAAGCGATGAATTACGCGATTAAACAAAGTGTTAGAGTGGTTCCAAAAACCAGGGCAAGTGGATACCGCACTAACCCGCCGCCTGTTCGCTCGGCCGGCGGCCGACATTCACCGGAATGTCCATCTCTCGTCCTTGCCGCCGCACTGTCACCCGGACGCTGTTGCCCGGCGGCACCACGGCCACCGCCCGGATCAGCCCGCGCGAGCTTTCGATCTTATCCCCATTGATCGCCATAACCACGTCGCCCGTCCGGATACCAGCCTTGGCCGCCGGCCCGGTGCGATCAATATTGGCGATCGTCACGCCGGTATCCCGATCATCGACGGAGACACCCAGCCAACCGCGTTCAATAGAGCCCCTGCTTAAAAGCTGAGCAACCGTGCGGCTGACCGCCTCGCTTGGGATCGCGAAACCAATGCCGACCGAAGCCCCGGTGGGCGAGACGATCACCGAACTGACGCCGATGACCTGACCGTCCATGTTGAACACCGGACCACCGGAATTGCCCGGATTGATCGGCGCATCCAACTGCAGGAAGTTGTCGAACGGCCCGGAACCCAGATCGCGGCCCTCCGCCGAGATGATCCCGACCGAAACCGACCCGCCCAGGCCGAACGGATTGCCCGCGGCCAGAATCCAGTCCCCGACCTCGGCCCGCCGCGAGTCGCCCCAGGTGACGCTGGGCAGCGGTTCGTCGCTCTGCACCTTGATGACCGCGACGTCGGTCAGTTCATCCCGGCCGATCACTTTCGCAGCCAACTGGCGACCGTCGGTCAACGATACGACAATCTTGTCGGCATGATCGACCACATGGTTGTTGGTGACGATGATTCCGGTGGGATCGATGATGAAACCCGATCCGGCCCCCGCCACCTGCTCCCGCTTATTGCCGAACCGGCGGCGAAACTCGCGGCCCAATGGCGTATCGCGAAGTTCCGGCGGGATTTCACTCAGCACATCGCTGCCCGACACCGTCTCGGTGATGGCGATATTCACCACCGACGGCAGCACTTTCTTGACGAGGGGCGACAGGCTCTCTGGCGCGCCGCGGGCGACGGCCGGCTGCGGTGAACAGGCGCTGGCCAGCAGCGCGACGCTCAACACGAGAGATTGCGAAAACCGCTGCCAGGACGGCGGATTCGGCCGGGTCGACGATAGGGCGGCTGGCATGGTCAGGAAGCACTCTCCAACGAGTCGGCGCACATCAGGTAGCAGATGGCATGGGAGCAGGGCTGTAACAAGAATCCCCCGGATCAGTTTTCTGAGGGATTTGCACCATCTTCGGGCCAACGATGCCTGGGATAGCGTCCCCGCATATCGCGGCGAGCGTCAGCCCAGGCGCCTTTCCAGAACCCGCCCAGGTCCGCGGTGACCGCGATCGGGCGTCCGGCAGGCGACAAAAGCGCCAGGCGGAGGGGAATTCTACCCCCGGCGAGTAGCGGCGTCGTTGCCAGCCCGTAAAACGCCTGCGCCTTCGCCGACGCCAGGGGCGGCGATTCAGCATAGTCGATGGGGGCCCGGCCCGCCGGTAATCCCACATGGGTCGGCAGTTCACGATCCAGCCTCGCCGCAAGCTCCCAAGGCATCATGCCGCGCAGGATTGCATGCATATCCAGCGCCTCGACGTCCCCCAGGCGCGTCATTCCGGCGAGGTATGGCGTCAGCCACGCTTGAACGTCGCCTTTCAACGCCGTATCGCCCAGGTCCGGCCAGCCGTTCTCTGGTTCGATCCCGCGCATCAGCGCGACACGCGCCTGAAGCTGCCGCGTCGCATCGGTCCAGGTCAGTGGCCGCAAATCCCGCGCGGCAATGGCGTTGGCCAAAGCCTCCGCCATTTGGGCGGGATCGCCTGGTTCGGTGCGATCCGACAGGATCAGCGCCCCTAGCCGCCGGCGGCGACGCACCAGCACCGTCCCCGCTGTCGAATCGAACCCTGCCTCAACCTGCTCCGTGACCCGAGCGGCCAGCGCGGGCGGGAGCGCGTCGGGATCGAGCGGTGCCCCGAGCCGAATGCGGGAGGCGGCTTTCAGTTCAAGCGACGCGGCGACCAGCAAACCGGCCTTGGCGAGCGGGTCGGTAACCGGCAATCGCGCGCTGCCGCCGCCCGAGAGACGGAAAGATCCCGGTTCGCCGCGGCGCTGCGCGATCCGATCCGGAAACGCCGCGGCAAGCAACGGCCCGGGCTCACCATCGGCCTCGGTGTTACGCGGAACCCGCATCCGGCGGCGGTATTGGTCGGCGGTTTGGCGAATGCGGTGCAGCGCGCCCCGGTCCATATTGGGGTCGCCCCACGAGTCGCGGCCGGCGATGGCACTGATGCGAACACCGATGTCCGCCGGTGCCTCCTGGCCACGCATCGGATCGCGTTCTTCCAGCAGCGCCGCGAGGTCCGCCGCCAGCGCCGCCTGGCCCGGATTGGCCGCCGCCAGCATCATCGCCGCCAGCCGGGGGTGGGATCCGATCCGCACCATATCGCGGCCGGATTCGGTGATCCGATCCGCCAAGTCCAGGGCACCCAACGCCTTCAGCAGCCCGGCGGCAGCGGCCAGCGCACCGGCCGGCGGCTTATCCTGAAACGCCAGTTCGGCGGGCGGCGTGCCCCAGGCGGCACAATCCAGCACCAGGCCGGACAGTTCGGCCTCCAGGATTTCGGGCCGGTCGAACGCCGGCAGGCCGCGATGCAGCGCCGGCGACCATACCCGGATCGCCGTTCCGGGCGCCTCCCGCCCCGCGCGGCCGGCGCGCTGATCCGCCGCCGCACGCGAAATCCGGACTGTCGTCAACCGCGTCAGGCCCGTCGCCGCATCCAGCCGCGGCGTTCGCCGCCAACCGCCATCGACGACGATCCGAACACCCGGCACTGTCAGGGAAGTCTCCGCTATCGAGGTCGCCAGCACGACACGCCGCGTCTCGGCCGGACGCAGTGCCCGGTCCTGTTCAGCCGGCGGCAGTTCGCCATGCAGCGGCAGTACCAGCGCCCCGCATCCGTCCAACGCCGACTGGGTACGGCGGATTTCCGCCATGCCCGGCAGGAAGGCGAGAATGTCTCCCTCGTGCTTCGCCAGCGCCGCCCGGATCGCGCGGGCGACCGCGTCGGGAAGTTCGCGGATATGGCCGATGTCGCGCGGCTGGTGCTCGACCGCCACCGGATACATGCGGCCGGCGCTTTCTATGACGTCGGCGTCCATCAGTCCGGACAGTCGGGCGCCATCGGCGGTGGCCGACATCGCCAGCAGCCGCAGGTCCGGCCGCAGTTGGCGTTGCAGGTCGAGGCAGAGTGCCAGCCCAAGATCGGATTCCAGCGAGCGCTCATGGATTTCGTCCAGGATCACCGCCGCGACGCCATCCAGACCGGGATCGGCTTGCAGACGACGGAGCAACAGGCCCTCGGTGATCACCTCGACCCGGGTTTCGGCCGATCCCGCGCCGTCGAGCCGGGTTCGATAGCCAATGGTCTGCCCCACGGGCTGTCCGATCAGCGATGCCATTCGCGTCGCGGCCGCTCGGGTCGCCAGACGCCGGGGTTCCAGCATCACGATGCGCCCATCCGCGCGCCAGGGGGCGTCCAGCAGCGCCAGCGGAACCAGCGTCGTCTTGCCCGCCCCCGGTGGAGCGACGAGCACGGCATTCCGGCCCGCATTCAAGGCGGCAAGCAACGCGGGGAAAGCATCGGTGACGGGGAGATCAAGCACGGTGAGCGGCTGATACACTGCCAAACCGGCGACCGCTATTCGTTATCCCTCAACCGGAATGCGGCGGCCGCTTCCGGTGGACCGAATCAAAAAACCGCCCAGACCGAAGGGCGGTCAGACCAGGCTCGGCGGTTGATCAGCCGCCGAGCCTGACCATCGGCTTATTGGAACGGCAAGTAGCGAACGCTGAACAGGAACATGTTCTCGTTCGTCGAGGGTGACAGCGTGCTGCCCTTGGTTGCCCCAACGCCCTGGAAGGCATTGCGGTTGATATACTCGTACTGGACGCCGGCCTGGACCGTGCCATAGGACGACTTCACAATGCGCCACCAGCCACCAACCGTGCCCTCGACGAGGCCCGAGGTAGCGGCAGCGCAAGAGTACATCTCGACCTGACAGCCGGAAAGGTTCGTGTTCGGGTTGCCGTAAATGCCCTTGCTAGCCACGCCTTCCGCGCCGCCATAGGCGTAGATATCGACCGCGGGGATCGGATGTCCGACCAATCCGCCCATGATGGAGTATTCAGAGAGCGGTTCGATCTTGCCCGCTGGGGAGAACGTCGCGTCGGCGAGCTGTCCACTCGCGTAACGGCCAACGCCCTGACCGATCAGACCGCTGACCTGGAAGTCCAGCATCTTCGGGATTAGCGGCAGGATCATACCGCCACCGATACCCTCGCCCGTCGTCTGGTAGCTTTTGCCGGTGCCGCTGGAGGCGAACGAAACCCGCCCGCCCATGAAGCGCAGCAGTCCATAGAGTTCGTAGTGGCCCCAGCCCGGATCGGCCGCGATCTTGGCGATGATGTCCGGCGCATAGTTGTCACTGTAAGACTGGATCGAATTGACGTTCGGTCCGCCGCACTGCGTGTATCCGAGCGTGCCGCCGCCAACCGCCGTGGCGGACTGCGCACCGGTCAGGCAGTTTGGCCCTGCCCCGCTGCCAAACGTCGTCTGCGGGCTTTCAATCGACAGGCCCGCCCACAGCTTTTGGTTGTAGAAATCCTTCGCGATCCGGATTTCCGCCTGGCGCGCCCAGTCGAAACCGACGACGTACTGTGCATCAATCGTCAGCGGCACATTTTCCTGTCGTGGTGTCAGACCGGTCTTGTACATGGTCGCAAGGCTCCACGCCTGACCACCAAGGACGTGCAAGCCCAGGTCGGTGTTATCGTAGTTGCCCCAGAACTGGCGCATGCGCAGCGTGTAGCTGTTGCTCTCGGTCGAGTTCGACGAAGTGCCCGCGCTCAGGAAGTCCGTCTCAAGGTAGCCGGTCAGCTTCTGTGCGGCGTCGAGTTGTCCTTCCGTCAGCAAGGAGAACCGGCTCTGCTGCGCGGTAAGACGGGCTTCAGGGATATGATAGTTCGGGCTGTTGGCGAATGGGATGCCGCCAAAGCTGGAGGCGATGCCCGCCGCCTGGTTGCGCGAGCGGGTGACACCTTCCGCCGCCGCGAAGCCACCCAGCGTGACGGTCATCGCGCCGACGCGGAACGCGCCCTGCGGCAATGGCGGGCCGGACGGCGCCGCGGGGGCCGCAACCGGCTGGGCTACCGGCGCTGCCGCGACCTGCGCGGCCTGAGCCGAAGCGGCAGCAGCTTGCTCCTGCGCGGCCTTGGCTTGCTTTTGCGCCGCGGCCAGTGCGCGATCGCGTGATACCAGATCAGCCTTCACCTGACCCAGTTGAGACTGCAGTGCCTTGATCTGCTGCTCGATCGACTGAATCTGGGAGTCGGTCTGGGCCACGGCCGGGTGGGCGAGCAAGAGGGCACCCAGCGCCGCGCCGCACAGAAGTGAGTAGGTAGAAAGGTTAAATTTATGCATCGATTCCTCGACCGAAGATGACAACTGCCGTTGCGGCCGGCGGGAACCTAGGCGCAGCCCGAAAAGGGGTCCGCGCTGGTTTGATGACATTTTTCTAAGTATTCATTTAATTTTGGAACGATATTATTCATAATCCGATGGGAAAATGACGCGGCTCTTTCCCACCCACGCTCGATCCGACCAAGATCGGCGGCTGCGCCCTCCGGATGGCGCTTCGCCTGAACCCGCGCCATAATGCCGGCCAGCACAGCCCAGGCCGACCATGAGCTTCCGATCCCTCTACCGTCACGGCTTCGCCCGCGTCGCCGCATGCACCACCCGCACCGCGCTGGCCGACCCGGTCACCAACGCAGGCACCATCCTGGCCATGGCCGCGCAATGCCACAACCAGGCGGTCGCGGTCGCGGTGTTCCCGGAACTCGGCCTGTCCGGCTACTCGATCAGCGACCTGCTGCAACAGAAAACCATGTTGGACGCTGTGGAAACCGCGATCGGTTCAGTGATCGCCGGCTCCGCCGATCTGATGCCGCTGCTGCTGGTTGGCGCCCCGCTGCGCCACCTCGGCGCACTCTATAACTGCGCCCTGATCATTCACCGAGGCACCCTGCTGGGCGTCGTTCCGAAAATCCACCTGCCGAACTACCGGGAGTTCTACGAGCCCCGCCACTTCGTCTCAGGCGACGGCACCGACGGCGGGTCCATCACCATCGGCATGCATACCGCCCCGTTCGGCACCGACCTGCTGTTCGCGGCCACCGACATACCGGGCCTGATCGTCCACGCGGAAATCTGCGAGGATGTCTGGGTACCCAATCCCCCCAGCGGTGAAGCCGCTGTCGCCGGCGCAACCGTGCTGGCCAACCTGTCCGCCAGCAACATCACCATCGGCAAGGCGGAAACCCGCCGCCTGCTGTGCCGCTCCCAATCCGCCCGCTGTCTGGCGGCTTATCTGTACGCCGCCGCCGGCGCCGGTGAATCCACCACCGACCTTGCCTGGGACGGCCAGGCCTCGGTGTTCGAGAACGGCAACGTGTTGGCCGAGACCGAACGGTTCCCCGTGGCGGATCAGGCGGCCATCGCCGATATCGACCTGGACATGCTGATCCAGGAGCGCCTGCAAATGGGATCGTTCGATACCAACCGCCGCCGCCACGCGCGGCCATACCGCCGCGTTGGTTTTACGGTCGGGGCACCCACCGAGGATGTCGGCTTCCGCCGCAAGATCGAGCGCTTCCCATTCGTCCCGGCCGACGTCGCTCGCCTGGAGCAGGATTGTTACGAAGCCTACAACATTCAGGTGTCCGGCCTGGCGCAGCGCATCCGGGCCACCGGCGTGAAGAAAGTGGTGATCGGCATCTCCGGCGGGTTGGACTCAACCCAGGCACTGCTGGTCTGCGCGCAGGCGTTCGACCTGCTGGGCCTGCCGCGTGACGGAATCCTGGCCTATACGATGCCGGGGTTCGCCACCTCGGATTACACCAAATCCAACGCCTGGGCCTTGATGAACTCGCTGGGCGTCAGCGCGAGCGAACTGGATATCAAACCCGCCGCGAAACAGATGCTGACCGACCTGGGACACCCCTACTCCACCGGTCAGTCAGTCTACGACATCACGTTCGAGAATGTTCAGGCCGGCCTCCGCACCGACTACCTGTTCCGCTTGGCGAACCATCAGGGTGGCCTGGTGATCGGCACCGGCGACCTGTCGGAACTGGCGCTTGGTTGGTGTACCTATGGCGTTGGCGACCAGATGGCGCATTACAACGTCAACGCCGGGGTGCCGAAAACCCTGATTCAGCATTTGATCCGCTGGATCATCGGCACCAAACGTTTCGCTGACGACGTGCTTGGAACGCTGGATGCGATCCTTTCAACCGAAATCTCCCCCGAACTCGTTCCGGTGGGCGAAGGCGAGGTTCCGCAAAGCACCGAGGCCAAGATCGGCCCCTATGCGTTGCAGGACTTCACGCTGTTCCACGTCCTGCGCTACGGCTTCCCGCCGTCGAAAATCGCCTTCATGGCGCTGCACACCTGGGAGGACCCGGAACGCGGCGACTGGCCGCCGCACTTCGATACCGACCGCCGCGTCGCCTATGACCTGAAGCAGATCCGGCATTGGATGCAGGTGTTCCTGGCCCGCTTCTTCGCCTTCAGCCAGTTCAAGCGCAGCGCGATGCCGAACGGCCCGAAAGTCTCCGCCGGCGGCTCATTATCGCCACGCGGTGACTGGCGCGCACCGTCGGATGGCAATGCCGCGGTCTGGCTGGCGGAACTTGAGCGAAACATTCCAGCGGAATAAATCGTGTCGCATTTCATCCTCCTCGCTCTGGCCGGGCTACTGGCTGGAACGATGAACGCCGTCGCGGGCGGCGGCTCGTTCGTGTCGTTCCCCGTTATGGTGCTGGTCGGGCTGCCGCCGATCGCCGCCAACGCAACCAGCACGGTGGCACTGTTCCCGGGAACCATCGCCAGCACCTGGGCCTATCGCGACGATCTGCGCGGCATCGCCGGGGTCAGCCTGAAACTGCTGATACCGATTAGCATTCTGGGCGGCACCACCGGCGCGATCCTGCTGCTGGTAACACCAGGCGCGGCGTTCGACGCGGTGATCCCCTGGCTGCTGCTGCTCGCCACGCTGACGTTCGCGGGCGGGCGGAATCTCGGCGACTCGCTACAACGCTACATCCGGATAGGCCGCCCCACGTTTCTGGCGATCCAGTTCATTCTGTCGATCTACGGCGGCTATTTTGGCGGTGCGATCGGCCTGATGATGATGGCGGTCTGGACGCTGATCGACTCATCTGAATTGAAAGCGATGGCCCCGACCCGCACCGCCCTGGTCAGCGCGGCTAACGGCGCCGCGGTGATCTGCTTCGCCATCGCTGGTGCGGTCCGCTGGCCGGAGATGCTCGCAATGATGGTTTCCGCGATCGCAGGTGGCTACTACGGCGCCCGGTTTGCCCGTCACCTGCCGCCCCAGGTGCTGCGCTGGTTTGTCGTCGCGCTGAGCGCCACGGTGACTGTCGCGTTCTTTATCCGGCGGTATTAACGGCTTTGATGCGCGAACAGGTCCGGGGTTTCGTAACCCAGAAGATCGAGCCGAGCGCGAACCGGTAGGAAATCGAAACAGGACTCCGCCAATTCCAGACGGTTTTCGCGGATCAGAATCGCTTCCAGCTTGGCCCACAGCGCATGCAGATACAGCACGTCGGAGGCGGCGTAAGCCAGTTGCTCCGACGTCAGTTCCATCGCGCCCCAGTCCGACGACTGTTGCTGCTTGGACAGATCGACGCCCAGCAACTCCTTGCACAGATCCTTCAGGCCGTGCTTGTCGGTGAAGGTGCGGACCAGCTTGGCGGCGATCTTGGTGCATTTAACCGGGGCGACGGTGATGCCGAGGGAATGTTGCAGAACCCCCACATCGAATCGGCCGAAGTGCATCAGCTTCACGACAGCCGGATCGCTCATCAACCGCTTCAGGTTGGGTGCCTCGAAACCGCGGCCACCGCGTTCGGGCGGGATCAGTTGCACCATATGGGCATGCCCGTCACCGCCGGACATCTGCACCAGACACAGCCGGTCGCGATGCGGGTTCAGCCCCATCGTCTCGGTATCGACGGCGACCACGGGGCCGAGCGAGAGACCCTCGGGCAGGTCGTCCCGGTAGAGGTGGATGGTGCCGTTAGGCATGAACTGTGTGATGCTCATGAGAAAAAAGTTGGTGCCCAGAAGAAGACTCGAACTTCCACGACCTTGCGGCCACAGGTACCTGAAACCTGCGCGTCTACCAATTCCGCCATCTGGGCAACCGATTGTTCGCGATCCTTGCGAACTCAGGGTGGGCCGGCGATGTAGCCGCCGGCCGGGTCCCCGTCAACCGCTGTTTTCGATAATTCTGCGACCGGTCTTGAGAGCCGCGCGCGCCGGGGGTATCAGACCGTCACGGATAGGAGACCAGGGCGATGGCGACGCGGCGCGTGGCAACAGTTTTCGGCGGTTCGGGCTTTATCGGCCGCTACGTGGTCAAGCGACTGGCCCAGCAGGGCTACGTCGTGCGGGTGGCGGTGCGCGACCCCGAGGCCGCCTTGTTCCTGAAATCGATGGGCGCGGTCGGCCAGATCGTGCCGCTGTATGCCTCGGTGATGTCCGAGCCGACGGTGCATCGCGCGATCGAGGGCGCGGAGGTTGTGGTCAATCTTGTCGGCTTGCTGACTGACAGCCGAGCGGCGTCATTCCAGGCGGTTCATACCGAGGGCTCGGAGCGGATCGCCCGCATCGCCACCGCTGCTGGCGTCGCGCGGCTGATCCAGGTATCCGCCCTTGGCGCCGACCCGAACAGCCCCAGCCGGTACGCCTCGACCAAGGGGAAAGCGGAACAGGCGGTGCTGGCTGCGTTCCCGGCGGCGACCATCCTGCGTCCGTCAGTCGTCTTCGGGGCGGAAGACAAGTTCTTCAACCGTTTCGCCGGGCTTGCGCGTATCTCGCCGATCATGCCGGTGATCTCGGGCGAAACGAAGATGCAACCGGTGTACGTCGGTGATGTCGCCGACGCCGTCATGGCCGCTCTGGCGTCATCGGCGACCGAGGGCAGGACCTATGAACTGGGGGGGCCACGGGTGTGGACGTTCCGGGAGATCCTGGCGTTCATCCTGAAGCAGATCAACCGCGACCGGAAACTGATCGACATTCCGATGGGAATTGCCCGGATGCAGGCCTGCGTCATGCAGCATTTGCCTGGCAAGCCGCTGACCCCGGACCAACTGGTCATGCTGTCCAAGGACAATGTCGTAACACCGGGCGCACTGGGCCTGTCCGACCTGGGGATCGTGCCGCGGCCGGTGGAACTGGTCGTGCCGCCGTATCTGGCCCGGTACATGCCCGGCGGTGGGCGCCGGCCAGTGGTTCCCCTGCCCGCGCACTGAAATCAGCGACCAACCGGGACATCCATCCACGGGAAACGACCACGCGCGATAGTCGTCTGGTATCGCGCGTTTTCGTATTTGACGCCCCGCGGCCTACGCGGCCGGGCGGAGGACAACATGACAAAATGGTTGCAGCACCTTCAGTACTGCAACAGAACTTTATGCAAATATCACAAATTGAGACGATCTCCAAGGTTGACTCCCCCACCGTAGCGTCGTGCAAATTTTAATTTGCTCCATCGATACGAAACGAATAGAATTAATCGAAGGATCCCCGGGAGGGCGAACATACGAATGCACGGCAAGCCGTTGAGAACCGGTTGCCCTGCCTAGCGCTGCGCAGGCGTCGCGCCGGTGACGCTGAACCCTCTCGAGATTCCAGATAAACCATGGTCGTAGGAGAATAAAAATGCTGTCTTCGGGGGTAATCTCCGCGTCGGAACGTCCGTCCGCCATGGACTTCCCGGCACGTATCGCTGCGATCGCGGCTATCCACCAGCCTTCGGGAAAGCCTTTTTTTCAGCGCCTCAAGGCGCTGCCGCCATCAATCGCGGCTGATCCCATGATGCTTGGTGAACTGTATCTGATTTATCAGGCAGCGATGCATGCGACACGCGCCGCCGTCTATTACCTGCCGCACCTCGACAGCCCGGCGATGCGTAAACGCAAGCTGCAAATTTTTATCGACGACGACGGTCTGCCGGGTGGTGATACCCATCATTACCAATTGACAAGAGCCTTCAAGAATATGGGCGCCTTGTGCCCGATCGGTGATGAAGACTTCGGTGACGCTGATGAATTGGTCGATCATCTCGATCCCGCCACGGCGGAGTTCGTCCAACTGGCGAAGACGCTTTATGCGCGCTCCCTTGGTCCATGGTGCATCGTGGAAACGATGTCCGACGACTGGATGCGGGCCCTCGCGGACGCTCTGTCCGTCCATTTCCCAAATATTACAAAGGAACCTTATTTCGCCGATTGTTTTTCACAGGGCGTGGAAGAGCGGCATGCGGAAGAGGCAATCGCGGTGACACAATTGGTGCTTGAGCGGCGTCCGGAACTGCTGGCCCAAACAATCGAGGATGCGCAAACCATGGCCCGAGCGCTGGATGGCGTATGGGTTGTGATGGATCAGATCGTGAAGGCCACGATCGCCAAACATGAGAACGCGCACGCTACCTGATGAGATCACCCTCTCTTTTCCCGCACGAATCTCCCATGCCATGGGTTTCCCATGGGAGATTCCCTGACGCATCGCGCGGGCTATGACCGGGTGCCGGCTGCGGAGGTTCGTGGGTCATTGCCGGGCGGTCTGCCTGAACCGGTGGGCCGCCCTGAACCGCTGGTCGGTCAGCCTGACAACGAAAATGTTCGTGCTGGTGGTGATCGCGGTGATGCCCGCGCTCGCCATCCAATCATATAACGAATACGATCTTCGGCGATCGCGCGAAGACGACATCCGTAACAAGACCGTTCAGATCACCAAGCAATTTGGCGCCGAGATGGGCGAGATCAAAGAAGGTGCGCGCCAGTTCCTTCAGGTGATCAGCCAGCTCCCACCGATTAGTACACTGGACATGGACGGCTGCGCCAGGCTTCTCGCGACGTTGAACGCCAGAACGCCTTACTACAGCGTGTTGGGCGTCGCTGACCCAAGCGGCAGGGTTCGGTGTACCAGCAGGCCGTCCGCATTGTCGTCAGTAGCCAATTTTCCATTCTTCAAGCGGGCCATGGCACAGACCGATCTCGCGGTCGGCAATTACTGGGTCGATCCGGTCAACGGTCAAAAGCAAATCCATTTTGCGTTACGATTCTCGGAAGAAGCTGACGGACCCATTTCCGGCGTCGTATTCGCCGGCCTCGATCTGACCTGGCTCTCTGAACATCTCAAAGAACGTGGGCTGACGCCGACTCAATCGATCCTGATCGCGGATCGGGAAGGCAATATCATCGCGCGCCTGCCGAATCCGGCGGCGCTGGTCGGCAAGAACATGCGCGGCGGCCACGCCGAAATCATGGACGGCAACACCGCCGGCTGGGAAGAGTCCAGGGGCGTGGACGGGGTTGACCGCATTTTCGGTTACGTTCCCCCGGCGCTGCCGCCAAAGGATTTCTTCCTGAGCGCGGGTGAGTCGAAGACTGCCGCCTTTTCCTCGATCGACCATGTCACCCGCCGCGGCATATTCCTGGTTTTGACCGGACTTTTCCTGGCGATCTATGCAGCGTGGCAGGGCGGGCGAATCTTTATCAAACGTCCGATCCAGGCGCTGCTCCAGGTGGCGGTAGAGTGGCGAAACGGCAATTACGCGGCGCGCAGCCGGGTTGAAAAGCATCTTTCCGAAATCGGCCAGCTAAGCCTCGCTTTCAACGATATGGCCGAGGCCGTTGCGACCCGCCACAGTGCCCAGCTACAGGCGGAAAGCCGGCTTCTGGACCTTAATGTCACGCTGGAGGATCGGGTCGCGGAAAGAACGCGGGAACTGGTCGCGGCAAATCGCGCGAAGTCTCAGTTCCTGGCGAACATGAGCCATGAGTTACGCACCCCAATGAATGGGGTTGTCGGCATGGTGGAGCTGCTGCTGCAAACCGAACTTCAGCCCAACCAGAAAATGTTCGTCGAAATGGCCCAGCGTTCAGCCGAATCGATGCTCGGTCTGATCGGTGGCATCCTGGATCTTTCAAGAATTGAAGCAGGAAAATTCACACTCGAATGCAAGAAGTTTGATCTTCGACAAGTATTAGATGACGTAATTTATATGCAGAGTTCGGTAGCGAACCAAAAAGGCCTGCGATTGTCGCTATCGGTAGCGCCGAACCTGCCGACGGCGCTGGTCGGCGACGCCCTCCGCCTTAGCCAGATCTTCAACAATCTTATCGGCAATGCGATCAAATTCACCGACACCGGCACGGTCACCGTACATGCAGCGCTGCTGGAGGCAACGGCGGATGCCGCGGTCGTCCAGTTTGAGGTGACCGACACGGGAATTGGCATCTCGCCGGCCGATCAGGCGATTATCTTCAACGCATTCACTCAGGCGGACAGCAGCAATACAAGGCGGTTTTCCGGCAGCGGCCTGGGTTTGAGCATTTGCCGCGACCTGTGCGCGTTGATGGGCGGGTCCATTGACGTGAACAGCGAACCGGGTGTCGGCTCGACCTTCCGCTTTACCGCCCGTTTCATCCAACAGCCCGAGGCAATTAAGCCACAGGTCAACCGAAAGTCCGTGACTGAGGTTGTCGAGGCCCCCGCCGCCAGTCCGGATGCATCGCCAGCCCGAACCGACAGCACAACGCACAAACGACGCGCGCTGGTGGTCGAGGATAATGCCATCAACCTGATGGTGGCAGTCGGTGTGCTGGAGAACCTCGGTTGGTCGGTGGCTACCGCAACCGATGGACTGGAGGCGCTGGCAGCGCATGAGAAAGATCGTTTCGACGTCATCTTCATGGACTGCCAGATGCCGGCGATGGACGGCTTCGAGGCCACGGCTGAAATCCGCCGGCGGGAAGCGGCAGGTGCTGCTCGCACGCCGATCGTCGCCCTGACCGCAAGTGCCTATCAGAACTACCGTGAACGCTGCCTGCAAGCCGGGATGGATGAATTCGTCCCCAAACCGTTCACCCGTCTGGCGATCGAGACGGCGTTGATGGCTGTGTCGCTTTAGCCGTGCCTATCGACCAGAGCATACTCGCGGCTGCCGGGGCGACGCCTTCACCACCGGTCGGGACTTGAAGCCATGAGCGCGCCGTGGCGGCTTGCCTGCGGTTGGATAACCTTGTTCGTGGTCGGCACCGACCTGTTCATCATCTCGCCGCTACTGCCACGGATCGCGACCCAATGGGGACTTTCCGTCGGCATGGCTGGGCTGAGCGTGACGGTATTCTCGCTGACGTATCTGATCGGCGCGCCTCTGTTCGGCCAACTGGCGGACCGGTTCGGGCGGCGCCGGACCCTTGTCGGTTGCCTGTTGGGCTTCGTGGCGGCAAACCTTCTTACAGCGGCAGCCCCAAGCTTCGGATGGCTGTTGGCGGTCAGGGTGGCGGCGGGTGCCGCGGCCTCGGGCGTTGCCCC
The DNA here is from genome assembly GCA_003506895.1 of Acetobacteraceae bacterium. Lineage (GTDB taxonomy): Bacteria > Pseudomonadota > Alphaproteobacteria > Acetobacterales > Acetobacteraceae > Rhodopila. The sequence continues at coordinate 80,351 of DNXO01000026.1, forward strand.
CTTGATCTATGCCGGAGTCGGTGAGGCGGCACCGCCGGCCCGTCGCGCGACATGGATGGCGATCGCGGTGTCGGGGCTGTTGCTGGCCTTGTCTGTCGGCGCCCCGACCGGGACGATCATCGCGTCGTATCTGGGCTGGCGCGCGCCGTTCGTGGTCCTGGGCCTGCTCAGCCTTGGTCTGGCCGCGGCGAACCGGCTGATTTGGCCGGCTGATCCTCGGCGGACTGGGCAAGCTGGGGCGCCCCTGCCTGCCCTCAATCTCCCGCTGGTCGTGCGCCGGCTGTTTCCGACCGTGCTTTGGGCGACCGCGCTGTATGGTGTCTATACCTATCTTGGCACCTGGCTGACGCTGGGCGGGTCATCGGCCGCCGAGATCGCGCGCGCCATTGGATATTACGGTGTCGGCGCCCTGGGTGGCACCCTGCTGGGCGGGCAGTTGGCCGATCGGTTCGGCACGACGCGGACGATGCTGCTGAGCGTGGTTGGCCTTGCCGCCGGACTGGCGGCGTTCAGTGTGGGTGTCGGTTCGGGATGGGCGGTGGACATCCTTCTACTGGTCATGTCGGCGTTCGCGCAGTTCTATTTTCCGGCGCAGCAGTCCGGGCTGGCCCGCGACTTCCCTGAACGCAGGGCCTTGATGCTGGCCTTGAACAACAGCGCGTTGTTTCTTGGCATCTCGTTGGGATCCCTGATCGGCGGGGAGGCGATGGCATTGTCGGGCTTCAACGCGAACGCGGGGGTATGTGCGGTGATCGCGTGCTTGGCGTTGGTGTCGATCAGGGCGAGCAACGCGCCCGCCCGGATCAGTCCTACCGGCTAACCGCCACCGTCGATCGTCAGCACCGTCCCAGTCGTATAGCCAGACGCTGGGCTGGCGAGGAACGCCACCGCGTTTCCGATTTCCCTCGGGCTGGCTGGGCGGCCGAACGGCATGCTGGCGGACAGTTCGCGCCAGCGGTTTTCGTCGCCCCATTTCTCTTTGGCTTCCGCCTTGCGCAACATCACCAGCCGGTCGGTTTCCACCGGGCCGGGGTTGATCGCGACGACGCGCAGGCCATCGGCCGGGGCGCCCTTACCGAGTGCCCTTGTGAACGCCATCAGCCCGGCATTGCCTGCCGCGCCGGCAATGTAGTTGGTGGGGAACTTCTCGCCCGCCGCACCGATTACGTTGATGATCACGCCGGCCTTACGGGCCTTCATCTTGCCGTAGATCACCCGGCAGAACGAGATGTAGCCGAACACCTTCAGGTCCCACGCCTGACGCCACTTGGCGTCATCGATGGACAACACATCGCCCGGCGGGATCGCGCCGGCGTTGTTCACCAGGATGTCGATATCCCCGGCCTCCGCCGCGACCTTCTGGATCGACGCGTCGCTGGACAGGTCGGCCGCGATGGTGCGGACGTTCACCTGCCGCTTGGCGCGGATTTCGGCGGCGGTGGCGTTCAGCAGCGCGGCATCGCGTGCCACCAGGATCAGATTGCAGCCTTCCTCGGCCAGCACTTCGGCCGCGGCCTTGCCGATGCCCTTCGAGCCGCCGGTTATAAGCACTGTCTTGCCCGCGAGTTGCAGATCCATTGTTAAGCAGCCTTTTTGTCAGACGTTTTCCTAATCCGGCAGGCATCGCCGAAAGCCGCGAAAATAGCAACACTGTGGGGATTGGCGGCAAACGCCCATTCCGGGTGCCATTGGACGCCCAGCAGCCAGCCCGGGGCCGACGGCATCGCCACGGCCTCGATCGTGCCATCGGGCGCGTGCGCCTCGGCTATCAGCCCCTCGCCCAGCCGGTCGATCGCTTGCCCGTGCAGTGAGTTCACCTGGATGCTGTCGGCTTTCAAGATGCGGGCCAGACTGCCGGTGACTGAGATCGGGTGCTTCAGGCCGTAGCGAACCTCATGCGGCCCCTGCCCGGCACGATGGTCGTGCTTGTTCGGCTGCTCATGAATCCGCTGGATCAGCGAGCCGCCCAGCGTGACGTTCAGTTCCTGGATGCCGCGGCAAATCGCCAGCAGCGGAATGCCTCGGGCGATGGCGGCGCGAATCAGCGGCAGGGTGGTGTGGTCTCGCTCCAGGTCATGGAAATCGGGCGTCTCGCTGGCCCCGCCCTGATAGTGGCTGGGGTGCACATTGCTGGGGCTGCCGGGCACCAGCAAGCCGTCGAGGTTATCCAGCAGATCCATCATCGCCTCGCCGAGTGGAGGGATCAGCACGGGCAGCGCGCCAACCCCATCCAGTACCGCCCTGGCGTAGCGGGCGGGCGTCTGGTGGTACGGCATCTCGGCGATGGCTTTGGCACAGGCGGGAATGCCAACGATCATGGGCGTGGAAGCTCCGGACGGGGACGAAATCGGTCAGCGATAACGGCACCCAGCATGCCACAGAACATCATCGCCGCCATACCGCGCGGGGTGCCGTCGGTCAGAAAGCCCACCAGAACGCCGGAGCTGGCGCCGAGGCTGAACTGGAAGGTTCCCATCAGCGCCGAGGCACTGCCGGCGTGGGAGGCGTGCCGCGACAGCGCCCCGGCGGTGGAGTTGGCATTGTTGAAGCCCTGGCAGCCGATCACGACCACCAACGGCGCCACCACCGCCCAAAGAACATGAATGCCGCTGAACGCCACCGCCAGCAGGACGCATGTCCCGCAGAACGACACACGGGCGACCCAGGTCAGCATGGCGTTCAACCCGAAGCGCGGCAGCAGGCGGGCGTTCAGTTGCGAGCACCCTACAAGGGAGACCGCGCAAAGTCCGAAGATCAGCGCGAATTCGGAAGGACTGAGCCCGAACCCAAGCTCAAACACCGGGGAGCAGCCCGACAGATAGGCGAACATGCAGAACGTGCTGCACCCGCCCATGATGGCATGGGTGAGAAACGTCTTCTCTTTCAGGATCGTCACGTAGCGCGCGGCGAGGCCGGCAACCGGCAGACGCAGCCGGTGCTCCGGCGGCAGGGTTTCCGGCAGCACGCGCCACGCGGTGACGACACAGGCCGCGCCGTAGATCGCCAGCACCCAGAAGATGAACCGCCAGTGCAGGAACGCCAGAATCGCCCCGCCGATCGTGGGGGCCAGGATCGGTGCGACGCCCATGACCAGCACCAGCCGCGACATCATGATCGCCGCCGCCTGCCCCTCACTCAGGTCACGCACCACCGCTCGGGCGATCACCATGCCGGCCGAGGCGCCGAACGCCGCGATGGTCCGGAAAATCGCCAGCCAGGTGAGACTGGGTGCGAGGGCACAGCCGACGATGCTGACGGTGAACAGCATGAAGCCGACGATCAACGGGATACGGCGGCCGAATCGGTCCGATAGCGTGCCCTGGGTGATCTGCCCGACCGCGAGCCCGGCGAACCATGTGGCCAGCGTGATCTGCGCCGTGCCGGGTGCGGTGCCGAAGGACGCCTCCACCGCCGGGAACGCCGGAAGGTACATGTCGGTGGCCGCCGGGCCGACCGCGATGAACAGGCCAAGCAGGGACGGCAACCAGGAGGGGTATTTGGGGGGAACGTGAATGCTCATCCGCGGGCGCTTCCATAGAGTGGATGGGCGTCGGTCCCAGGCGTGTTTTTGTTGCGGGAAGAGGTGCGTGGAAAACGGCGGTGGGGTCAAGGGGCGGGCGACTGTCGGGGTCGGGCGATCGGGTGACCATTTAGGCTGCGGTATTCGGGGTTCTGTCGTTCTTTCCGGGTTGGTCGGTATCCATCCGGGCAGGTGCGGGCGCCTAACAGACGTCTCAACAGGCACGAAATCGGACTTTCGTGCGGTTTTAAGATGTCCGCCGTGGCGCGGCCACCCCGGGCTTGGTCTGGTTCGGCACCGCCAGGGAGGGATGGGCAAACGAGCACGTTGACAGGATGGGGGGTTTGGCTTTAGTCCCCGCTTCCCAGCGTGGAGGGGTGCCCGAGTGGCTAAAGGGGGCGGACTGTAAATCCGCTGGCGTGCGCCTACGTTGGTTCGAATCCAACCCCCTCCACCAATTCCTGGAACAAGCTGTTCGACGAGCAACGGGCCCGGATCGCGGGTTTGAAACGTCTGAAGGTCCGCCCGCGATCAAACCCCGCGGCATGGACGAGGCTGAGCAGTATCATCCCAACTTACGCAGCAGCCTCCGCCGGCACCTTCCGAACCTCGGCCAGACGTTGCACCGCCGGATAGTCGATCTTGCCGGATCCCAGCAGCGGGAGTTTGGCGACAACCATGACCTCGCGCGGCACGTGGATTTCCGCCACGCCGCGTTCCCTCGCGGCCGCGAGTAACGATCGTGGCGCGGCATCGTGTTGCGTTGTCACCAGCAAGAGTTTTTCGCCCTTCCTGGCGTCCGGAACGGCAATGACGGCGTGGATGGCGTCGGGCCAGACCGTGGCGACCATCGTCTCGGCGGCAGCCAGCGATACCATTTCGCCACCGATTTTCGCGAAGCGTTTGGCGCGGCCTTGTATCGAAACGAAACCACTGGCATCCATCGCAACGATATCGCCGGTGTCGTACCAACCTTCCAGCGGTGGTTCCAGAACACCCGGCGCGGTGGCGCGCAGGTAACCCAGCATCACGTTGGGCCCACGGACGAACAGCCGGCCGCCCTGATCTATGCCGGGAACAGGCTCCAGCCTTGCTTCTATGCCTGGCAGCAACCGTCCGACCGATCCCTCTCGCGACTGCGGCCAGGTGCTCAGCGCCAGTACGGGGCCGGTTTCGGTAGCGCCGTAGCCCTCGAAGATCGGCTTCTTGAAATAGGTCATGTAGGCCGCCCTGGTTTCCGGCCGCACCTTCTCGGCACCGGCGAAAATATAGCGCAGGGACTGGAAGTCCAGCTCGTTGCCCTTGCGGGCATAGCCGGTCAGGAACGTATCGGTGCCGAACATGATCGTGGATTGTTCGGCATAAACCATTTCGGGCACGAGTTTATAATGCAGCGGCGAAGGATACATGAACGTCCGCACGCCATACATCAGCGGCAGCAGTGTCGCGATCATCCCGAACGCATGGAACATCGGCAGCGCATTGAACACCCGATCGCTCGGGTTGAAATCCACGACGGAGCGAAGCTGCGCGCAGTTCGCCAGCAACGAACGATGACTGTGAACCACGCCTTTCGGCACGCCCTCGGACCCGGAGGTGAACAGCACCAACGCCGCCGTGCCCGCATCCACGGTCACGCCAGGAAACCGGTTCCCACGACGGCCGGCCAACAAGCCGCTGAGTTTGTCCAGCAAGTTGATCGAGGCGCGAATGTCCTCCAGGTAAACGATGCGAACCTGCTTTGAAATCCCGTCGATCAGCTTGTCCAGCTTGCCCTTCTCGACAGCCCGGCGGGACGTCAGGACGGTTTTGATTTCGGCGCCGGTGCAGCATGCCAGCATCCCCTCGGCGCCGGTGGTGAAGTTCAACATGGCGGGGACGCGGCCCTGCGATTGCAGCGCGAAGAATGTGACGACCGTACCGGCTGCATTGGGCAGCAGCACGCCGACATGCTCACCCGGCCGGGTGAAGGCGGACAGCTTGCGACCCAGGATCACACTGCCCAAAATCAACCGGCCATAGGTCAGTTCGGTCAACGTGGTGCCGCCGGTTCCGTCCGGAACGATGTCGGCGACAACCGGAAGCCCCCGGTCATACAGGTGCCGCGATTCCAGCAGCGCACCGAACAGGCTGTGCCGAAGTCGTTCCGGCCGAAACGATGCGTTGATCATGATGTCCTGCATGATCCGGCCCAGCGCGGCCCGCCGTGCCCGCCCCTTGATCTCCGGTGGAACGGAGGGGCAAACCGGAGGCAGCACTTTCAGATACAGCGGTGGAAACCAGCGCAGCCGCAACCTGCCCTGCATCCGAGAAACTTTGTGGAACTGCAAGCCATCGATCCGAACCGGAACGATCGAGGCGTCGGCGCGATCCGCGATCATGCCCGGCCCATCATAGATTTTCATCAACGCGCCGGTCAGCGTGATCCGGCCCTCGGGGAAGATCGCCAGACGGCGGCCTTCTTTCACGGCTTTGACCATCGCCCGAATTGCCATCGGGTTTGTCGGATCGATCGGAAAGACATCCAGCACATACTTCAGGAACCAGAAACGGCGCGCCTGGGTGGTATCGATGGCGAAGACCAGATCGCCCGGCAGAAACGCCGCGACCAGACACCCGTCCAGAAACGAAAGATGGTTGATCACCAGGATCGACCGATCGCCGGCCTCGGCGAGATTCTCCAGCCCCTCGACGGTGGTTTTATGGAATGTCCGGAAGTAGAACTGGAACAGCGCTCGAAAGACCGTTTGCGGCAGCAGGCGGACGATCCATAGCGTGACAGCGAAGTTCGCGACCGCCGCCACTTGCAGCACCCGCGGCGCGGAAACCCCGGCGGCGGAGAACGCGGCAACGAAGCCAGCGCCCAGCACCATCATCCCCGCGTTGACAATGTTGTTCGCCGCGATCGTGCGTGCCCGGTGCGACGGTTCGGACTGCTCCTGCACGATCGCATACAGCGGAACGGAATACAGGCCGCCGCAGACCGATAGCAGCAGCAGGTCGATCAGCATCCGCCAGCCCTGGACTGAACGCAGCGTGGCCGAAACGTCCGCCAGATGCAGACCGATCACGGTCGAGCCGAAGTCCCAGGTGAACAGGGTGATGCCGAAGGCGGCGAAAGGGACAAACTTAGCACTGACCTCGCCGTGTAGCAGGCGTGCGCACAACATGGACCCTACGCCGATCCCGACCGCGAACATCGTCAGCAGCAGCGTCACCACATGACCGTCAGCCCCCAGCGAGTCACGGGCGACCGTGGGGAATTCTGACAGCAAGGTCGCGCCAACGGCCCAAAACCAGCTCAGGCCAAGGATCGACAGCCACACCGCTCGGTTCGATTTCGCCTGCCGCATAACCGACGCCGTCTCGCGAAAGATGTTCCAGCCGATATGCAGCGTGCTGTCGGCGGCGGGCGCGCGGGGGACGCCAAACGCGGCGACCAGCCCGGTCAACGACACGCCGACGCCCGCCGCACCCACGATGGCGGGACCGGCATCGAGCAGCGCCAGCGCGCCCCCCGCGATTGTTCCGGCCAGGATGGCGAGGAATGTCGAAGCCTCGATCAGCCCGTTTCCGGCAACGAGCTCATCGTCGGACAGGTGATCCGGCAGTATCCCATATTTCAGTGGGCCAAACATGGTGGCCTGGACCCCAAGCCCGAACAGCACCGCCAGCAGACCGGGGACGCTGCTGGCCAGGAAGGCCCAAGCGGCGAGGCCCATCAACACGACCTCGGCCGCCTTGGTCGCCCGGATCAAGCGGGATTTATCGAAGCGGTCCGCGAGTTGGCCCGCGGTCGCCGACAACAGCGCATAAGGCGCGATGAACAGTGCGCCCGCCAGGGCGGCGAGGCCCGCTCCGCCGGCACCCAGCTTGAAGATGGCAAGGACGATCATCGCGTTCTTGACCAGGTTGTCGTTGAACGCGCCGCAGGTCTGCGTCAGGCACAACGGCCCCAGACGGCGGGAGAACAGCAAGCCGTTCCTCATGATACGATCCTCAGGCAAAGGGCGAAGAGTTCGTCAGCGTGTTCGTTCAGTCCCGTGGTCAAGCGTCCGTACAGCCGGAACGTAGCGTTCTGGATGATCACGCCCATAATGGCGCCAGCGATCAGCGTCGGGTTCCCTGGCGGAATGTCGCCGGAGTCCATGCTGGCGGCGACCCAGCGGCAAATGACTTCGACAGGGTTGTGGTCGTCCGCGGGGACCTCGGCCAGAAAGCCGTGCTGGGTCAGCAGCAGGAAGTTGAACAGCAGTTCGTCCTCGGCATGAAGGGCGCAGATCGTTCGGACCATGGCCTCAAGCTGCCGGTGAGCGGTTCCGGCCGTCGAAGCGGCCTCGGCCAGCTTACAGCCGTATTCGCTGTAGCTGGCGTGGAACAGGGCGGCGATCAGTTCGTCCCGGCTGCGGAAATGGGCGTACAGGCTGGGTGCCTTCATTCCCACGGCGTCGGCGATGTCGCGCATGGAGACAGCATCGGTACCGTGCTTGACGAACAGCCGCATCGCTTCGCGCTTGATGCGGTCTTTGGACGAAGTGGTTTCCGACATCACGCCACCTAACGAATGTTAGTTAGCATTGACCCGGGCGGCGCCGTCCGTCAAGCCCCGCTTGGTTTAGCTTCCGCGATAAGTCGTATAGGTCCAGGACCCAAGCAGCAGCGGGATGTGGTACCGGCCTTCGGGGTCAGACACGCCGAAGCGCACCGGGATGACATCGTACCACGGCGGATCCGTCACGTTCGGCCATCCGGCGTAGTAATCCTCGACATGGAACCGCAGTTCGTAGCGTCCTGTCCGCAGCGGTTCGCCGGATAAAAGCGGCGCCTCTGTGCGTCCGTCGTGATTGGTGACGGTTTCCAGGATCAGCACACCCTCGCGGAACAATTCGATTTTGATGCCCTCGGCGGCTTTCCCCCGCGCCGTGTCCAGTACGTGGCAGGACACGTGCCCACTGGTTTTCGGCACCCCTGGCCCGGTGACGCGGTCCACCAGACGCAGGCGGGTGATGTGCCCGATCTCGGCCAACGCGGCGGCCCGTTCCTGTTCCGGGGTGTTGGCCAGCCGGCGTTCCAGGCCGCGCAAGACAAACGGTGGAGTCTGGCGACGAACGCACACGATATAGGGAAAGCCGAACCGGGCCTCGTAGGCGGCGGACCCGGATTCGAACGCGGCGAGCCGGTCACCCAGGCTAGTCATGCCCAGCCCACCTTGCTCAGAACGGGAGGAGGCTGTCAGTCCAGGATCGGACAAAGCCTTGGGGGACAACGGAGGATGCCCCCGAAGAAAGCCCAGGCACACATCCGACGGTGCCGCATGAACCACGGCCATCAGCGCATCATGCAGCGCGGTGACCGTGGCGAACGGCCGGGCCGAAGCGGCCTGCTCCGCGACCCAAGTGGCATGTTCGAAAACGCCTTCCATGGCCGTGACGAAATCGGCCGCCGGCAGAGCGTTGAGTTGGTCGAGCGTGAGCATGGTCGTCCCTCTGTTGTCCGGCCGCCGGCTTGAGCCGACACTGCAAGTTATATGCCAGGACGAATTGAACGGTTTGCCGCGGCTGCGCGGTCCTGGACTGCCAGCCGAACGATCAAATGATCAGAGTCTGCGCAACTCGGTTCGCGACGTCACTCTTTCCGCAGGTCGCGGACGATTTCCGGACGGTGCATCAGCTCCTCGATCTTCATCGCGTAGTCCAGCGCTTGATCGGGGGTGAAGGTCAGATCCGGTGCGACGCGCAAACGCAGGGCCTTCGCAACCTGACCACGCAGATAGGGCGTTGCGCGGACAAGCGCGGGAACCAGCGCCTCGCCATCCGACCGACCGAGCCGCGAGAAGAATGCGGTGGCGCGTTTCAGGTCGGGGCCGATGCGGACTTCGGTAACGGTGATGTTGGACGTGGCGAGATCCGGATCGCGGAACTCACCGCGGGCGAAAATCCCGGACAGGACGTGGCGGATTTCCTCCGCCACGCGTAGCTGCCGCTGGGATGGACCCGTCTTGGCTGGCTTCTTCAACCCGGGACCATCTCCACTTCGAAGCACTCGATAACGTCGCCTTCCTGAAGGTTCTCGAAGTTGGCGAACGACAGGCCGCACTCGTAGCCACGGGCAACTTCACGGACATCGTCCTTGAAGCGCTTAAGCTGCGTGAGTTCGCCGTTGTGGATGACAACGCCGTCGCGCAGGACGCGCACGCCAGTGCCGCGCTTGACGAGGCCTTCGGTGATGTAGCAACCCGCGACCTTGCCGGTCTTGGTGATGTTGAACACCTTGCGGACTTCCGCGTAGCCCAGGAACTTTTCGCGCGCTTTCGGTGCGACCTTTCCCTTGACCAGCTTTTCGACGTCGTCGGCCACCTGATAGATGATCGAGAAGTAGCGGATATCGACGCTTTCGCGCTGTGCCAGTTCGCGTGCCTGCGAGGTCGCACGCACGTTGAAGGCGATGATCACGGCGCTGGACGCCTTGGCGAGTTGAACGTCGCTTTCGGTGATCTGACCGACGCCGGCCAGCAGAACGCGGACTTTTACCTCCTCGTGCGCCAGCTTCTGCACCACCACCTGGATGGCTTCGGCGCTGCCTTGCACGTCGGCCTTGATCAGGACGGCGACTTCCTTCTGCTCGCCAGCCTGGATGCGCGCCAGCATCTGGTCCAGCGTGCCACGGGCACCAACCGCCGCTCCCGCGGCCTTGTCCTTCTGCCGGCGTTCGCGGAATTCGGTGATCTCGCGCGCCCGGCTTTCGTTCTCGACGACCACGAACGGTTCGCCAGCGGCCGGCGCCCCACTCAGGCCCAGGATTTCCACGGGGGTCGAGGGACCCGCGGTGGTCATCTGCTTGCCCTTGTCGTCCAGCATCGCGCGGACGCGGCCCCATTCGGAACCAGCCACGACGATGTCGCCCTGCATCAGGGTGCCGCGCTGAACCAGCACGGTGCCCACTGGGCCGCGGCCGCGATCGAGCCGGCTTTCGATAACCGTGCCTTCGGCCGAGCGATGCGGGTTGGCTTTGAGGTCGAGGATTTCCGCTTGCAGCAGGATTGCCTCTTCCAGCTTGTCCAGGCCGGTGCGCTTCAGCGCCGAAACCGGCACGTCCTGCGTGTCGCCGCCCATCTCTTCCACGACGACTTCGTAGCTGAGCAGTTCCTGGCGGACCCGGCTGGGATCCGCGCCCGGCTTGTCGATCTTGTTGATCGCCACGATGATCGGCGCGTTCGCCGCTTTCGCGTGACGGATCGCCTCGATCGTCTGCGGCATAACGCCGTCATCGGCGGCAACCACCAGCACGACGATATCGGTCACAGAGGCACCACGCATACGCATCGCGGTGAACGCTTCGTGGCCCGGCGTGTCGAGGAAGGTGATCTGCTCGCCACCCGGCATCTTCACCTGATAGGCGCCGATGTGCTG
>DNXO01000026.1:91555-112287 GCA_003506895.1 Acetobacteraceae bacterium
CGGCTTCGCCCGCCGCCACGTCGGTGGAGCGCAGCGCATCCAGCAGCGACGTCTTCCCGTGATCGACGTGACCCATGATGGTCACCACCGGTGCTCGGCTGAACAGATCGTCCTCGACGTCCGCATCGCCTTCCAGGCCGAGTTCGACGTCGGATTCCGAGACGCGGCGCACGCGATGGCCGAATTCCTGCACCACCAGTTCGGCGGTGTCGGCATCCAGTGTCTGCGTGATGGTCGCCATGACACCCATCTTCATCAAGGCCTTGACGACCTCGGGTGTCCGCGCGGCCATACGATTGGCCAGTTCCTGGACCGTGATGGTTTCCGGCAGGATGACGTCGCGCACGACCTTCACCTGATCGGCGCGCAACCGGTCCAGTTCCTGCTGGCGGCGTTCGCGTTCGCGCTGACGGCGAACCGAGGCCAGCGAGCGGACTTTTTCGTCCTCGCCTTCGATCGCGGCCTGCACGTCGATGCGGCCGGCGCGGCGGCGATCGTTGGTGCCACCCTTCGGCGCGGCAACGGGCGGTTTGCGAACCGGAACGCCACCGGGGCCGGCGCGGCGAACCGGGCGACCTTCGTCCTCTTCCTCGGTCCGCCCGGTGCGCAGGCGCAGCGTTTCGGTCGCGGATGCGGGCGTGGCCGGCGTTTGCGGCTTGCCGGGTTGGGCCGGCTGGCCAGGAGCCTTGGCGACAACGGGTTGACCGGCGGCTTGCGGCTGGGCCTGTGGGGCCACCGCGGCGCGCGGAGCTTCCGCGGGTGCGCTTTCTTCCGGTTCGGCCTCAGGGCCACGCGCGGCGGCAGCCGCGGCTGCGGCCGCTTCGGCGGCGCGGCGGGCTTCGGCCTCGATCTTGTCGCGAACCGCCTGCTCCTCGGCGAGGCGTGCCTCTTCTTCGGCGGCCTTGCGGGCTTCGGTTTCGCGGCGACGCGCTTCCTCGGCGGCGGAGAGGATCGAAATCTTCTCCTGCTCACGCCGCTCGGCTTCACGCCGTGCGGAATCGCGCTTCTGTTCTTCAAGCGCCCGCTGGCGGGCGGCCTGTTCCGTCGCGGTTAGCGCGCGACCAGCCCCGGGGGCGGGACGCGCTGGCGGAACCGGCGCGCGCGGCGCGGGAATCGCGCCTGCTGGCACAGGCGCCGGCGCACCCGCGGCGGCTGAAGGATTGCGTGCGACGGGCGCGCGCGTCTTGCGCACCTCCACTTGCACGACCTTCGAACGGCCGTGGCTGAAGCTTTGGCGGACGGAGCCCGCGGCTTCGGTCCGCCCCAATTCCAAACGTCCCGCTGGACGCAGAGAGAGCCTACCCTTGCCGCCGTCCTGATCGTTGCTTTCGCTCATGTTTATTCGTTAGCACCCGCTACATCGTTCAACGGACCGGTTTCCCGTCCCGTGGCCCTTTCGGACCCCATGGCCCTTGCGGACCCGTTCTTCAATCCGGCCAGCCTGCCCGCTTCCACGACGAGCGACTCTGCCAATTTGCCCGGCGCGATCGCGACGTGCACTACATAGTCCCGACCGAACACGCGTCCCAGGGCTTCGCCCGGGAGTGGATCGATAATCGTCAGGTCCGGCCCAAAGCCGGACAGGAACCTCTCACGCTCCGCCTCGCTACCGTCCGAGGCTTGCACGACCAGCTTGTAACGGCCGGTCCTTAATGCCTCGCGCGCCTTTTCGTAACCCGCCACGGCCTGCCCGGCGCGTCGGGCTAAGCCAAGACATTCGCTGATCCTGCGGACCAGCGCCGTTTCAAGCAGGACAAAAAGATCGGATGGCACCGTAACGGGGCCGCGCGCCGCCCTGGCAAATGCGCGTATGAGGTGGCGATTGCTGCCGTCGCCCGGCTTATCCTTTTGCCGCCCGTCTTCATGGGCGGTTCCAGAGTGTAGCACATCCCTGGAAGCGCTCAACCAGATTCCCCGGCCGGGCAGCCTTGCAGCCAGGTCTGGGACGATCTGCCTGTCAGGGCCGACGACGAAGCGGATCATCCGCTCCTTCGGCAGCCGCTCGCGCGTGATGATACAGCGGCGAAGCGGACCCGATTCCGGCTCCAGTTCGTCGTCGGACGCGTCCTCGATGACTGCCGGGTCGGTCTCAGTCGTGACCGGCCTCCTGCGTCGCTTCTTGTTCTTCTTCGCCATCGAACCAATGGGCACGGGCCGCCATGATCACTTCGTTGGCGGTGGTCTCGTCCATGTTGTCGCCGCCGACGATTTCCGTCAGTTCGTCGGACGCCAGGTCACCCAGGTCGTCCAGCGTCTTCACACCCTTCTCTCCCAACGCCACCAGCATCGGCGGGGTCAGCACCTCGATCGAGGCGACCTCATCGGTGACGCCCAGCGTGACGCGCTTGTCGTTCAGCTCGTTGTCGCGCTGCGTCAGGAAGCCCTCGGCGCGGCGAACCAGTTCCTCGGCGACGCTCTCGTCAAAGCCTTCGATCGCGGCGACTTCCTCGATCGGGGTGAAGGCAAGTTCTTCCACCGTGGTGAAGCCCTCGGTCACCAGAAGGCCGGCGATCATATCGTCAACGTCCAGCGCTTCGACGAACAGGCCCGACCGGCGGCGGAACTCTTCCTGGCGGCGCTCGCTTTCCTCGGCCTCGGTCAGGATGTCGATATCCCAACGGGTCAGTTGCGAGGCAAGACGCACGTTCTGGCCACGGCGGCCGATGGCGAGGCTAAGCTGTTCGTCCGGCACAACCACTTCCACGCGGCCGGCTTCTTCGTCCAGCACCACCTTGGTCACTTCGGCCGGGGCAAGCGCGTTGACCACGAAGGTCGCGGCCTGGCTGCTCCAGGGGATGATGTCGATCTTCTCGCCTTGCAGTTCTTGCACGACGGCCTGGACACGCGAACCGCGCATACCGACGCACGCGCCTACCGGGTCGATCGAGCTGTCACGGCTGATCACCGCCATCTTCGCTCGGCTGCCCGGGTCACGGGACACGGCCTTGATCTCGATGATACCGTCATAGATTTCCGGCACTTCCTGGGCGAACAATTTGGCCAGGAACCCCGGATGGGTGCGGGAAAGGAAGATTTGGGGGCCGCGCGGTTCTTCCCGCACGTCATAAATATAGGCGCGGACGCGGTCACCGTTGCGGAAACTCTCGCGGGCGATCAGTTCGTCGCGGCGCAGCAGGGCTTCGGCCTTGCCGAGTTCGACCATCAGGTTGCCGTACTCGGTGCGCTTGACGACGCCATTGATGATCTCGCCCACGCGATCCTTGAACTCGTCGTATTGGCGCTTGCGTTCGTATTCGCGCACCCGTTGGACGATCACCTGTTTGGCGGTCTGCGCGGCGATGCGGCCGAAGTCGATCGGCGGCAACGGATCGACGACGAATTCGCCAACCGACTTGTCGGGGAAAATCTTCGCTGCGTCGGCCGCGCTCATCTGGGTTTCTTCGTTCTCGACCGTCGCGACGATTTCCGTCCAGCGGGAGAGGCGAACATCGCCGGTCTTGCGGTCGATGGTGGCACGGATGTCTTTTTCATGCCCGTACTTGGCGCGTCCGGCCTTCTGGATGGCCTGCTCCATCGCCTCCAGCACTTCTTCGCGGTCGATGTTCTTTTCGCGCGCGACGGCATCGGCAACCAGCAGCAGTTCGGGGCGGGCAATAGCGGTGTCCATGGCGACCTCTGTCAGTACGTTCAGTTGGCCAGCGGCTTGGCGGCGGTGGCTTCGATTAAGGCGTCCGTTAACACAAGTTTCGCCCGCCGAATGTCCGGATGGCGAATCACGACTTCCACACCAGTATCCAGGCGGACCCGGGCGGCCTCTTCATCGGCCCCGAGCACAACGCCGACGAACCGCTTGCGGCCGTTCTGGGGGAAGAAAGTCTCAACGCGGGCCTGATGGCCGGCGAAGCGGTTCCAGTCCTTCACCCGCGTCAGCGGACGGTCGATACCGGCGGAACTGACCTCCAGCGTCCAGGCGCCAGGGATGGGATCATCCACGTCGATCGCGGCGCTGACGTCGTGACTGATCTGGGTGCAATCCTCGACGGTGATCTGCGAGCCATCGGCTCGGTCCGCCATGATCTGCACCGTCGGGCGTTCGCGGCCCAGCACGGCCACACGGACCAGTTCGAATCCCATCAGTTCCAGCCGCGGTGCGATGATCGCGGCCAGCTTGCCTTCAAGGGTGGTCGATGTTGGTTCGTTTCCGTCCAAATTGGGTCGCCCAAAACAAAAAGAGGCGGCCCGCGAAGGCCACCTCCGTACAACAGCGGAGAATGATTTCACCGTGAAATAGCGCGCCGGGTGGCCGAGTGCAAGGCTTTATCACTTATTAACCTTTTTCATGGATGCTGGCCGCATGCAGCGGCTGGATTCCCTTGATGGCGTGCGCGGTTTGTTGGCGGTCTATGTGCTGCTGGGGCACATGGCGCCGTTCGCGCCGCTGCCCCAGTGGTTACAGGACGTGGCGTCCCACGGCGGCGCGGCGGTCGATCTGTTTTTCGCGCTGAGCGGCCTCGTGATCACCCAGTCGCTGCTGCGCGCCGGCGGCAGGACCGCTCCCTTCCTGATCGCTCGGGCGGCGCGGATCTTTCCCGTTTTTCTGGTGGCATTCGCGGTGGCCGTGGCGGTGGCGCCGTTGTCCTGCGGCTTCGAGTTCATGCCCTGGATCACCGCCACAAGTCCGGTTCGGGAGATTTGCGTCTCGACGTGGCCGCGAGCATGGCTGCCCGAAATCGTGGCGCATCTGACCATGACCCACGGGCTGATTCCGGATGCGGTGCTGCCAGACGTTTGGGTCAGCTTTCTGGGCGCCGCATGGAGTCTGTCCGCCGAATGGCAGTTTTATCTGGTCGCGCTGCTGGCGGCGCGACAACGGGGAAGACTGTGCTGGATTTTGATGGGTCTGGCAGTGGCGGGGACCGCCTGGCGGTTGGCGGGACCGGAGGCATGGCAGTTCAGCCGGGCGTTCTTGCCGAACAAGGGACATTTTTTCGCGCTGGGTGTGGCGAGCCTGGCGGTGGTCCGGCTGGAGAACGGAGCCTGGCAGCGGTATGGACTGGTATTCGCCGCGACGGTGGGCATCTGCGCCACGCAAGGAACATTCGGGAAAATGGTGCCGCCGTTGGTGTGGACAGTCTTTCTCGCCGTTCAGGTCGCGCCCGGCGCCGCGGCGCCAAGGGCGGTTGTAGCGGTGTTGCGGAGCGCGGTGGCGCGATACCTGGGGTCGATTTCCTACTGCCTGTATCTGGTGAACGAGCCGATCCACAAGATTGCCGCGCCGGCCCTGGGATGGCTGGCAGGCGGCAACGGCTGGTTGTTTACGGTGCTGTGGATTCCGGTGGCGACGGGTGTGCCGGTCGCGGCGGCCGTCTGGTTGCATGTTTACCTGGAGGCGCCCGCTATCCGGTGGGGACGCGAGGTCGCGCGACGGTTCTCGGCGAAAGGAGGTGTGGCGATTGTGCAGGGGCGCGGGCGGGGCGTATAAGGATGGTAATGAAACCTCCCCATGGTAACCGCCCCGGCGGCTCTTCTCGTCCTCCGTCCGATCGAGGTCCGTATCGCGGACCTGGCGGGCAATCCGCTCGTCCGCCAGGTCAAGGGCCAAGGGGGGAAGCGCGCGGCGGTCACGGCGGCGGGCCGGGTGGTGCGCGTGACGGTCAGAAGCCGCGTCATGATGGACCCCGCTATGATGGACCACGTCCGGGTGGAAAGCCGAGCGCGCCGCGTGGCGAGTTCCAGGCCCGCGCGCCCCGCGAGGAGTTCAAGCCTCGGCCGCCCCGTGACGACTCTGCGCCGCGTCCACAGCGCGACGCGGCGCCTCAGCGCCTGTCCGCTCCGCCGCAGCGGCAACGCGAGCATGACGGTGGCCGCCATACGCCGGACGCACCCAAGGGCACCGTCTGGTTGTATGGGCACCATGCCGTCGCGGCCGCGCTGGCAAATCCAGCGCGCCGGTTGCGGCGTCTGTTGCTGACCGAGGAAGCCGAGGCTGCCATCAGCAAGCATCTGCCGCCACCCTGGGCGGTCACCCCGGAAAAGGTTGATCGGGGACGGTTGGACCACCTCTTGGGCCGCGACGTCGTCCATCAGGGCGCCGCACTGTTGGCCGACCCGCTGGCACCGCCCAGCTTGCAGTCGGTGTTGGAGAAAGAGGGCGTTATCATCGTGCTGGATCAGGTGACCGATCCGCGCAACGTGGGGGCAATCATGCGTTCGGCGGCGGCGTTCGGTGCCGCGGCGGTGATCACGCAGGACCGCAACGCACCCGAGGAGACCGGGGGCCTGGCGAAGGCTGCGTCCGGGGCGCTGGAAAAGATGCCGCTGCTGAGGGCGGTCAACATTGCCCGCACTATCATCGCGCTGAAAGCGGCGAACGTCTGGTGCATCGGGCTGGACGCAGGCGGCAAGCCGCTGTCCGGTCCGGCCTTCGCGGATCGGCGCGTGGCGCTGGTGCTGGGCGCCGAAGGCGAAGGCTTGCGCCGGCTGACGCGCGAAACCTGCGATGAGATCGCCGGGCTGACGATCAAGGGTGCGGTCGAGAGCCTGAACGTCTCCGCTGCCGCGTCCGTCGCACTGTATGAACTTTCGAAGCGCTGATGGTGTTCGATCCCGGTCCAGCCGCTGCGGCCCTTCGCCAGATCAGGCGGGATCGGGTTTTGGTCGCGCCTCTGCCGGCGGGGATCGCGCCGGCAACCGAAGCAGAAGGGGCCGCGGTGCAGGCGGCGCTCGCTGGGAGCGTGGGGGCGATGCCTCCGGTCGGCTTCAAGATCGGCGCGACCGGCAAGCGGATGCAGGTGTATCTGGGTGTCGATACGCCGATTGCCGGGTTCATGCGGGCCGAAGATGTTCATCATGGCCATGCGGAACTGCGGTTCGCCGATTTCATCAAGCCCGGCGTCGAGTGTGAGGTCGCGGTGCGGTTGGCACGGGATCTGCCGCCAGGGCCGTGTTCGCTGGCGCAGGCCACGGCGGCCGTCGGCGAATTCTTCGCCGGGGTTGAGATCGTCGAAAACCGGTATGGCGATCTGAAGGAGCTCGGAACACCGACGCTGCTGGCGGACCAGATGTATCACTGCGCGGCGGTGATCGGCGACGGTCACAGCATCGATTGGCGCGGACTTGATATCGGCGCGCTACGCGGACGGATCAGCCTGGATGACGGGACCGCCGATGAGGGGGTGACGACAGACCTTCTGGGCCACCCGCTGAACGGACTGGCATGGCTGGCTGGGTCCGCCGAAGTGGCGGCGTTTGGTGGCTTGAAGGCCGGCCAAGTGGTGATGCTGGGCAGTGTCACGCCGCCCGTTTGGCTGACTGGCCCGGCGACGGTGACGGTCAGCTTCCCGCCGCTGCCGACGGTCACCGTGCGGCTGCGGTAGTGTAGATCAGGGGTATCGAGTTGTATTTCGCGGGTTAGATCGGCGGCAGGTGACGATGCTCGCTTGCCATCATCGAGGTCAGCGCGATGCTCAGGCGGTGCCAGAGGTTCCGCAGCATATCAGCGACTTCGCGGGCGATCAGGCGGTTGCCTTCGACGGTGAGTTCCATCGCCTCGGCGCTGGCGGCCCAAAAATCCGGCTCTTGCATAGTGGCATTCCTTTCGATGTGGATCGGAAAGGACGCCTCCACCCCTGTTGCAGCGCAACATAGGACAGTACCACAGCCATTTCAATGGGAATGTTTTGGTCGAACGGAGTACGGGTCCGTGGTGGCCCGGCCTCATCCGAACCACCCGTTTCAGCGCGCTCTGGCCCGCGGAGGGCAGGCCAATGGCGTTTAGCCCGGCATCTTCGGAAAGCCCTGCAACTCGGCGATCTTTGCCCACGGCAGGGCGCTGTCGCAGTAG
This sequence comes from Acetobacteraceae bacterium, assembly GCA_003506895.1. Classification (GTDB taxonomy): domain Bacteria; phylum Pseudomonadota; class Alphaproteobacteria; order Acetobacterales; family Acetobacteraceae; genus Rhodopila. Next base: position 99,360 of record DNXO01000026.1, read on the forward strand.
ATTTGCATGGCGGGCTTAACCCAGCTTGGGTCGCTCAGCGTGCCGACCCCGATCATGGTGATGCCTTCCATGACATCGGCGCTTTGCGTGACGGTCGAACCGCATTCCGGGCAGAAGTTCCGGTGGGTGGGGTTGCCGCTGTCGCCCACGTCGTCAAACCGCTTCGTGGTGCCGGTGACCGTGACCGATGCCGTGGGGACCGCAACCACGGTCGCAAAGGCGCTCCCGGTGGATTTCTGGCACGTCGTGCAGTGGCACACTCCGGCGAAAACTGGGTCGGCTGAAGAGGAATAGGTCACCTTGCCGCAGCGGCAGCTTCCCTTGATGTCAGGCATGTGTTGTCTCCCTGTTTCTTGTGACAGGGCATTTTGTCACCGCGCGCCGGAATTTCCACAAACGCGCGGCGGGTTCGGTGGATTGTCACGCGCCTTTTTACCCGGGGTGGCCGGAACGGGACCGCCACCTCGGTTCGCTTCTCGCGATGGCAACGGGGCCTATACCAGCTTCGCCTCAAATGGCGGGAGCAGGTCCGGCGCCTCGAACTCGATGACCCACAGATCAGGGTCGAACTTCACCTGACGGGCGACGTACGCGTCAGCGGTTACGTCATCGACCGCGCCTGGACCCGTTGCCCGCATCCAGGCGAGTTCGCCATCGGCCGACCTGATTTGGGAAAGGACCGACACCTCTTTGTCGTTACGCAGGATGACCAGAACCCCACCGGCGTCGGGATCGCCCTTGCGAACCACGACGCCGTAGCGGCCGTCGGCGTTGCCCATACGCAACGCCATACTGACCCACAGTCCCGCCTTGATGCGGGGCTCGCTCATTTGCCGATGATGCGGCGGGCGATGGCCATCCGATGCACTTCGGATGGTCCTTCATAGACCCGCATGGTGCGGACCTTCTGTGCCATCAGTTGGAGCGGCAGTTCCTTCGCCACACCCATCGCCCCGAACGCCTGCATCGCATGATCCACGACCTCGGTCGCCATCTCGGTGGCGTAGAGTTTGACCATGGAGGCTTCGGTGCGGACATCCTTGCCGGCATCAGCCTTGGTGGCGGCATCGTAAACCATCAGACGGCAGGCGTGGATTTTCATCGCCGCGTCGGCGATCCACCACTGAATCGCCTGGCGGTCGGCGAGGCGCTGGCCGAATGTCACGCGCTGCTTGGTGTGTTCCACCATCATGTCCAGCGCGCGCCGGGACATGCCGATGCACCAGGCGCCCATCTGCAGGCGGCGCACCGTCAGGCGCAATTGCATGGGCGCGTAGCCCTTGCCCTCGACCCCGAGCAGTTGGGTGGCGGGGATGCGGCAGTCGTCGAAGACGAGTTCGTAGGTGCGCTGGCCACCGAGCATGGGGATTTCACGCTCGATGATGAAGCCCTTGGTGCCACGCTCGACGATGAAAGCGGTAACGCCGTCGGCGCGTTTGCCTTCACCGGTGCGGGCCATGACGATGATGAAATCGGCGGCGGGCACGCGGCTGACCCAGATCTTGCGGCCGTTGATGACCCAGTCGCTGCCGTCCTTGACCGCGCGCGTGGTCATGCCGGCGGGGTCACCGCCCGCGCCCGGTTCGGAGATCGCGATGGCGGAGTGGGCTTCCCCACGGGCGTATGGATCGAGGTATTTGCGCTTCTGTTCCTCGTTCGCCACGGAGATCAGCATGTGTAGGTTGGGGCTGTCGGGCGGGAAGGTAAATGGCACGCAGGTGCGGCCTTGTTCTTCATAGACGCCGGCCAGCGCGGCATAAGGCAGGTTGGCGCCGCCGTATTCTTCCGGCACGTCCAGGCCCCACAGACCCAGTTCCTTGCACTTCGCCAGCAGGACGGCTTCTTCCTCGGGCGGCAGGCCGGATTTCTGGCCCGACATCTCGCGGGCGAGAACGCCTTTCTCAAGGGGGATGACGTCGCGATCGATGAATTTCGCGACGAGGTCCTGGAGCATCCGGTGCTCTTCGGGGAGTTCAAACATGTGAGCTTTGTCCTTTTACATCGCCGTCATGGCCGGGCAAGCCTGACGATGGCGGTCAGGTCGTAAGCGTCGGGCCGGCTACTACGAAAAACATTACCGCCCGACGAATTTCGGCGCGCGCTTTTCCATGAACGCCGTCCGGCCTTCCTTATAGTCGGCACTGTTGAAGCAGCCATCCACCGCCCGCTGGATCGCCGCCATATCGCGCTGGCTTTCGTCTTTCAGCAGCTCATTGATCGTCAACTTCGATGCCGCAACGGACAGCGGGGCGTTGTCGGCGATGGAACGTGCAATATCCAGCACCACGTCGTTCAGCGCCTCTTCCGTCGTCATCCGGTTGATCAACCCGATTCGCTCCGCCTCCGCGGCATCGATCCGCTTGGCGGTATACAGGATCATCCGAGCATGCGCCGGCCCGACCAGATCGATCAGCCGCTTCACCGCATCCGGCGCATAGGCGATGGACAACCGAGCGGCCGGGATGCCGAACTGTCCGTCCGAGGAGGCAATGCGGATGTCGGTGGCCATGGCGATCGCCAGACCGCCGCCCATGCAGAAGCCGCGGATACGCGCAATCACCGGCTTCTTGAAGTTGATCAGCTTGTTCCGCCCGATCGCGTTTGCCGCGTCGTACGCCGCCTGTGCATCCGCGCTGTTACGGTTCTTCTCAAACTGGCTGATGTCCGCACCCGAAACGAACGCCTTGTTGCCGGCGCCGGTCAGGATGACGACGCTGACGCTGCTGTCCTCGGCATATTCGTCCAGGATGTCGCCCAGGCCGGTCCACATCTCCATGGAGATGGCATTGCGCTTTTCCGGCTGGTTGAACGTGATCAGGCCGACCCCGTCATCCTTCGCCGCCAACATTTTCCCATTCGCAAAAGCGCGGGTCTCCACGTGATCCGGCAGCATTCAGATAACCCCTTTCTGTCTCATATCGTTCAGTTCAGCATCGGTGTACCCAACGCTTTTCAAAATCTCATCACTATGCTCCCCCGGATCCGGCGTATGCGCTCGGATGGCCTTCGAGAAGCCGGAGATGTTGATAGCCGAAGCAACGACCTCTGCCTCGCCCACGTACGGGCTCGTCATCTTCGTTGCCATGCCGAGGTGCTTGACCTGCGGGTCGGCGAACACCTGGTCGATGCTGTAGATCGGGCCGCAGGGGATGCCGTTGGCCTCGAACAGCTCGATCCAATGGTTGGACGGCTTGGTCTTGGTGATCTCGCCGATCGCGGCGTTGATCGCCTTGCGGTCCTTGCTCCGGCCGACCTGGGTCTTCCAGTCCTCGCGCTCCAGCCAGTCCTTGCGATCGATCGCCTCGCAGAAGCGGGTGAACACGCGCGAGGAGCTGGCGGCGATGTTGATGTGGCCGTCGCTGGTGGGGAAGACGCCGGTGGGGATGCCCGTGGGGTGATCGTTGCCGGCCTGACCGGCGACCTCCCCCTCCATCAGCCAGCGGCTGGCCTGGAAATCGAGCATGAAGATCTGCGCTTCCAGCAACGACGTGGTGACCCAGCGGCCGACGCCAGTACGCTCGCGATCGAACAGCGCCATCATGCAGCCCATCGCCAGCAGGTTGCCGGCGGTCAGGTCGTCGATGGGGATGCCGACTCGCATCGGGCCGCGGCCGGGTTCGCCGGTGATCGACATCAGCCCGCCCATGCCCTGCGCGATCTGGTCGACGCCGGCACGCGGGCCGTAAGGTCCGTCCTGCCCGAAACCGGAGATGCTGCCATAGACGATGCGCGGGTTGATCGCCTTCACATCCTCATAAGACACCTTCAGGCGGTGCTTCACGTTCGCCCGCATGTTCTCCAGGATCACGTCGGCCTTCGCAGCCAGGCGCATGAACGCCTCATGCCCTTCCTTCGACTTCAGGTTCAGGGTGACGGCGCGCTTGTTGCGGTGCAGGTTCTGGAAGTCGAAGCCATGGCGGCGGCCGGCGACATCCTCCCCATCCGTGGCGGGGGGTTCGATCCGGATCACGTTGGCACCCCAGTCGGCAAGATGGCGCACGGCGGTGGGCCCCGCACGCGCCAGCGTCAGGTCCAGCACGGTGATGCCATTCAGCGGCAGGCGAGTCTGGCTGGCGGCAAACATCGCCTTATCGGCCGGGCTTTCGGGCATTCTTCGTTCCTCCTGCGGACATGTGGCGCGATAATCCGCCCGTCTTGCGGTTTGCTCAAGAGCCGGAGGACAAGATCGCGTTCGCGGACAGCAGGAGCAGGCCGATGGGCGCACGGTAAATTGCAGTCGTCCAACAGAACGTGGAGCGGCGGATTCCCGTGGCCTCGGGCGCTTTATGCGTTCGGCGCGGTGCCGTGCCTGGTCAATACTGACTGGAGTATTGGGTTCATTCTTTTGGTCCGTTTGAATTGTGTCGTGGGGCCCCGGATCGGGGGTGTTGCGCATTGGTTGCCCAACGATAGGGCCGGATCGGCGATCCGCTATCCGTCAGACATGCCTGCGGCGAATGCCGGGGCATCGCTGCCGCGCCGAGAGCGGCGGCATGCCCAACCTACCGGGCTTCCGGGTCGCGCGGCCGCCGGGATGGTCTTGCCCGAACCGCGGCCCACACCGTGATCCAGAAGGCCACGATGGCCGCGGCCATTATCCACCAGATCGTCAACATGAATGCATATTGAACGGGGCTTCGTTATATCATCGTGATTTTGAGCGGAGGTATCGTGACGGACTTCCCGCCACCACGGTGCAAGCAGTGCGATCAGGGTCTGAGCGGCCGGCGATCAAACCCCGCGCGCATAGCAGTCGGCCCTTGGGGCCGCTGGCATAAGCTGGTCATCAGCGCAAACGCGCTGCTTTGCGATAACCGCAATAGGACCCTGGAAATGGCTTGACAGGGACCGATACCCTAAACGCCGATCGCCGCCTTCACCTTTGGCGCGCTCAGCGGCACATCTCGCAGCCGCACGCCCGCCGCGTCGCGCACCGCGTTCGCGATTGCCGCCGCCATCGGTCCCTGCCCCGCCTCTCCGGTCCCCAGGAACGGTTGCCCCGGCCGAGGCACGATATGCACCGCGATCGACTCCGGCGCGGCCGCGAACCGCAGGATCGGATAGCCGCTCCAATCCCGGCTCAGGACGCGCTTCCGATCGAAGCGGACTGTCTCGTAGAGAGTCCAGCTTGCCGCCTGGACGATCGCACCCTCGATCTGATTGCGGATGCCGTCGGGATTGACCACCTGTCCGCTATCAACCGCGGCGACCACGCGACCCAGGCGGATGTGCCCCGTCTCGTGCTCCACCCGCAGCGCCAGCGCGATCGCGCAATACGCCCCCAGGTTCTTGTACCGGGCGAATGCGAACCCGCGGCCTTCGCCGCGCTTGCCGGCAACCCAGCCGAATTTCTCGGCCGCCAGGGAAACAACAGCCTTCGCCCGCTCATCTTTCAAGTGCCGCAGCCGGAATTCGACGGGATCAGCCCCCGCGCCCTCAGCCAGCTCATCCATGAAGCTTTCGATCGCGAAGACATTCAGGTACGCGCCCAGCGACCGCAGCGCCGAGACCCGGACTGGCATCTCCGGAATGAAATGCGAAACCACTTTCGCGTTCGGAAACGCATAGATCGGGTTGCTGTTCCGCTCCCCGCCGCCCTCCGGCATGGGGATTGGCGCCGGCGGCGGCACCGGCAGCGGTTCCGGCAGCGCCGCGTTCTGCAGCATCAAGCCACCGACATAGGGGCGACGGTTGTGTGTGTTGCTCCAAACCCCGTAGTCCCAATCGACGATGTTCCCCGCGGCATCGACGGCGCCTTCGACCTCGGCGATCATCGCCGCGCCATAGGGTTCGTTGGTGTGCTCCTGCTCGCGCATCCACTGCACGCGCACCGGCCGCCCCGGCACCGCCCTGGCGATCAGCACGGCATCGCCGGCGACGTCATCGGCGGCGTTGTGACCGTAACAACCCGATCCCTCGACATGGATGCAATGCACCTGCTCGACAGGCAGCCGCAACAAACCGGCCAGCGCCGAACGGAGCGGATAGACGCCCTGGGTGTGCGTCCACACCGTCATCGTCCCGTCGGCCAACTGCGCCACCGCGCAGGACGGCCCGATCGCGCCATGCATCATGTAGGGACGGGTGTAGCGCGCCTTCAACCGCTTCACCGGCGCACCCGCCTCGCCCTTCCAGGTCAGGACCGGGATATCCCGCGCCGGCAATCCGCGCAGCAGATCCAGCACTGTTGCCTGATCCGGCAACGAGGCGGTTTCTTCCCACTTCGCGGCGGCTTCAAGCGCCCGCATCGCCTTGATCGCCTGCCACTCTTTCCCGGCAACCACGGCGAGGTAACTGCCCTCGCGCACGACCTTGACGACACCGGGCATTGCCTCGATCGGCCCGGCATCGAAATCCAATAGCTTCGCACCGACACTCGGTTGCCGGATCGCCCGCGCATGCAGCATCCCGGGCAGCCGCATGTCCTGCACATAAGCCGGGCCGCCCGTCAGCTTCGCGGGAATATCGACGCGCGGCATCGGCGTGCCCATCAGCCGATACGTGGCAGGGTCCTTCAACGTGCTGGCGGGTTCCGCATCGACATGCAGGTTCAGCTTCGCGGCCAGCGTTCCATAGCCGACAGACCGCCCATCCGCGGCGCGCACCGTGCTATCAGCGGTCGTCAATGTTTCCACCGCGACGCCGAACTCCGCCGCCGCCGCCGCGACAAGCAGTCCGCGCACCTGCGCCGTCGCGTTCATGATCGCGGTTCCGCTGTCCTGCATCGAATGGCTGCCGGCGGTGAACCCCTCGTTCGGGGTCCGCATCGTATCGGCCGTTACCAGATCGATTTGCGCGACCGGAACATCCAACTGCTCCGCCGCCACCTGCAACAGCGCGGTCTTGATCCCCTGCCCCAGTTCCACCTTGCCGGTGAACACCGTGACCCGCCCATCCGGGGCAACCCGGATCCATGCGTCCAGCGACGGCGTTTCCTTCAGGCTTCCGGGCCTGGCGGGCTCCTCGGCCCGCAGCGCGAACCCAACGACAAGCCCGCCGCCAAGCGCCATAAGGCCCCGGCGAGACAACACCGCGTTCATGACTTCCCCCCTTGGCCGGCCGCCCGCCGCACTGCCGCCAGAATCCGCATATGTGTCCCGCAGCGACATAGATTCAGCGACAAATGCTCACGAATGTCATGCTCCGAGGGATGCGGATTTTGTTCCAGCAACGCGGTCGCCCGCATCACCATGCCGGCGATGCAATAGCCGCACTGGGCCGCCTGTTCCTCGGCGAACGCGTGCTGCACGGCGTTGCCGCCCAGTCCTTCGATGGTGCGAACCTGGCGCCCCGACAACACCGAAACCGGCATCAGGCAAGACAACACCGGCTGCCCATCCACGATCACCGTGCAGGACCCGCATTGCCCCAACCCGCAACCGAATTTGGCGCCGTTCAGCCCGAGGTCGTCACGCAGCACATACAGCAGGGGTGTATCCGGCTCCGCATCGACCTCGTGCTGTTGTCCATTCACCGTCAACCGGATCATGATGCCCCCCGAATCTTGGCTACCTCGGCCGGGAGATCGCTCCAGGCCGGTTTGTCGCTGTAAGTCGAACGTAGATACGCCGCGAGATCCGCCACCTGACCGTCCGTCAGCGCGGACGCGAAGGACGGCATATAGGGCGCCGCCTGTCCCTCGCGCCATGGAAGCCCCCGCAGGATTACCTGAATCACACCTCGCGGTGTCGGCGCATTCACGGCGGTACTGAGTGCCAGCGACGGCGCGCCACTCCGCGTCATCGGGGCATCGACGCCGTGGCACCCGCCGCAGGCGCCGGCGAACACCGGGTTGGCGCCATCATGCACAACCACCGATACCGGCGCCGGATTCGGCATCATCGAGGCCAGATAGACCGCCATCGCCCGAACATCCGCCGCGGGCACCTTTGCCAGTTCGTCGGTGACCGCGGTCATCGGTCCGGCGGCCGCGCCATGGTGCGCGTCGAAACCGGTGTGCAGATAGGTCGCCAGCGAGTCCACGGTCCAGGCCTCGCGCGCCGGGGAGGCGGCCTGCAACGGCGGTGCATACCAGTTCTCCGCCTCGCCGCCGGACAGCGCCTGCCCACCCTTTTCCGCCCCCAGGACGTTGCGGGGCGTGTGACAGGCGCCGCAATGTCCGATCGCTTCGACCAGATAGGCGCCACGGTTCCAATCAGCGTCATGCGCCGGATCGGCACGCCATGGTCCGGGGCTCAGGTACAGCAGGTTCCAACCCGCCAGGACGACACGCTGGTTCAGCGGAAACGGCAACTGGTTCGGCGGTGCGTCCGCATGCACCGGCGCCCGTGTCATCAAGAACGCATACATCGCGGCGATGTCCTGATCCGTCGCCCGGGTGAAATGCGGGTACGGCAGCACCGGGTATAAATGCCGGCCCTCGCGGTCGATCCCATCCCGCATCGCCCGCCGGAACGCCGCCTCGGACCACTTGCCGATTCCGGTGTCTGGGTCCGACGTGATGTTCGTCGCATACACAACACCGAACGGCGTTGGCACACCGCGTCCCGACGCATATGGGCGGCTGCCGTCGGTCGTATGACACACACCGCAATCGCCAACAGCCGCCAGTTCCGCACCCCGGGCAATCTGTTCGGGCGGAAACGCGGCACGCCCCTCGACCGGGGCGATGGACGGATGCCACACCGCCCAGCCACCAACGATCAACACAGCCGCGACAGCCGCGACAACACGCCCCCTGGACAGCTTCATTCCGGCTTCCATCCCCAGTTTTGTCACAACCATAACAAAGGCTGGCCCATCCGCAATTTTTTCATCCCCGCCCGGACCATTAACCTTTGGTTCACAACCGGAGGTTATGGTCGGCCGCATTGTTCGGCAAACGGTGCCTCATGAAACGCCTCCGCGATCAGCGACGAACGATGCGGTCGCGGCGATCGGCAACATCGGCACCACGATCGATGAAATCAGCCAACTCAGCGGGGGCATTGCCGCGGCGCTGGAACAGCAAGGCGCGGCGACTCAGGAAATCAGCCGCATCGCCGGCACCAGCCGAGCGGCTTCCGCCGCCGGAGGCTCGGCCGCCGAGGTTTTGAAAGCGGCGGAGGCATTATCGCTCCAATCGCGGGCATTGACGGAGCAGCTTGGAAGGCTGGTCGATCAGGTCAGGGCGGCATAGCGCCGGAACACGGTTTCGCCGCTACGTCCCACAGAACGTCTGCAACACCCGCTCCTCCTCCCGGGGCGGCATCGCATAACGCGCCAAAGCCGGGTCATCGGCGAAGGGTCGTACGAGCACCTGAAGCAGTTCCTCGAACGGGCCAAAGTCGCCGCGTTCCACCGCCGCGGCCAGCGCCGCCTCCACCAGATGGTTGCGGGGAATGAACATCGGATTGACCGCCCGAATCGTCGCGGCTGGCGCTTCCTCGTCCGCCAGGCGAACCCGCCACCGATCGGCCCAGGCATCAAACGCCGCACCATCCTTGAACAACGCGCGGACGCCCGTGGCATCCCCTTCCGCCGCCTCGCCCAGGCGCCGGAACGTCAGCGTGAAATCCGCCCGGTCGGCCGCCATCAGCTTCAGCAAATCCCGCGTCAGGTTATCGTCCCCCTCCCGCTCGGTTTGCAGCCCGATCTTCCGCCGCAGGCCCGCGAAATATGCCGCCTGGAACCGTGGGGCGAACGCGGACAAGGCGTCCTTCGCCTCGTCCTCATTCTCGCCCAGTAAGGGAATCAAACATTCAGCCAACCGAGCCAAATTCCACAATGCGATCCGCGGCTGATTGCCATAGGCATAACGCCCTTGCTGGTCGATCGAGCTGAACACGGCGCCTGGATCGTATTCGTCCATGAAGGCGCATGGTCCATAATCGATCGTTTCGCCAGAAATCGAGCAGTTGTCGGTATTCATGACGCCGTGGATGAAGCCGACGCAAAGCCATTGCGCCACCAGATCGGCCTGCCGGGCAACCACGCCGTCCAGAAACGCCCGATAGGGATTAGCCGCGGACGCAGCCTCGGGATAATGCCGCTGGATCGCGTAATCCGCCAGCAACCGGACTGCCTCGGCATCCTCGCGCGCGGCGAAATACTGGAATGTCCCGACGCGGATATGGCTGGCCGCGACCCGCGTCAGCACGCCGCCCGGCAACATCGTCTCCCGCACCACTGCTTCGCCAGTGGTCACCGCGGCCAGGGTTCGGGTGGTCGGAATGCCCAGGGCGAACATCGCCTCGCTGATCAAATATTCGCGCAGCACCGGCCCCAGCGCCGCCCGGCCATCGCCGCGACGAGAAAACGGGGTCGGCCCGGAACCCTTCAACTGAATGTCGCGGCGGATGCCGTCGCGTCCAACGACCTCGCCCAGCAGATTGGCGCGCCCGTCGCCCAGTTGTGGCGAGAAATGCCCGAACTGATGCCCGGAATAGGCCTGGGCAAGCGGCTGCGATCCTGGCGCCACCGCATTGCCCGCCAGCATCGCCACGCCCTCGGGGCTGGCAAGGGCCGCCGAGTCGATGCCTAGCATTTCCGCCAGGTCCGTGTTCACCCGGATCAGCATCGGCGCGGCAACGGGAGTCGGGTCAAGGCGTGCGTAAAACCGGTCGGGCAGGCGAGCATAGCTGTTGTCGAAGGGAATATGCATCGGACGATCCTATCCCGATATTTCGCTGGGGCGCATCCCTCCCTATGTTGGTGTGCATGATCCCTTTGTCAGTCCTCGATCTCTCCCCCGTTCCCGAAGGTGCCACCGCCGGGCAGGCGCTGCGCAACTCCATCGACCTCGCGTGCCATGTGGAGGCGCTGGGCTACAATCGCTACTGGATGGCGGAGCACCACAACATGCCCGGCATAGCCAGCGCGGCGACCGCCGTCGCCCTGGCCCATGTGGCGGTCGCGACCAGCACGATCCGCATCGGCGCCGGCGGCATCATGCTGCCCAACCACGCCCCGCTGCTGATCGCCGAACAATTCGGCACGCTGTCGGCCCTGCACCCTGGCAGGATCGACCTCGGACTGGGCCGCGCCCCGGGTTCGGACCAAATCGCCGCAAGGGCGATGCGGCGCAACCTGAACGCCGACTCCGACCAGTTCCCCAGGGACGTGGTGGAGCTCATGAGCTACTTCCTGCCCACCGAACCGGGCCAGGTTCTGCAGGCCGTGCCCGGCGCGGGCGAGGACGTCGCGGTCTGGATTCTGGGTTCCAGCACCTTCGGAGCGCAACTCGCCGCCCACCTGGGCCTGCCCTACGCCTTCGCCTCGCATTTCGCCCCCGGGCAGATGCAAGACGCCATCGCGATCTATCGCGACCGTTTCCGCCCCTCTGAACACCACACCAAGCCCCACGTCATGCTGGGCATCAACGTCTTCGCCGCCGACACCGATGCCGAGGCTCGCCGCTTGTTCACCTCGTTGCAGCAGGCGTTCCTGAACCTGCGACGCGGCCGCCCCGGAAAGCTGCCGCCGCCGGTGGATGATATGGAGTCCGGCCTCGATCGTTCCGGCAAAGCGATGCTGGCGGATGCGCTGAGTTGCTCCGTCGTCGGCGGCCCCGAAACCATCCGGCAAGGCGTCGAAGCGTTCGTCAAGTCAACCGGCGCGGACGAATTGATGGTCACCGCCCAAATCTTCGACCACGCGGCCAGAAAGCGATCCTTCGAGATCCTGGCCCAGGAAGTCGTGAAAGCCAGCTAGACGCAAGCCGATGTCCTCGTTTGGCGCGCCAAGCGGCTTAACGGCATGAAAGGCTTTATGTCGGCAGCGATTCACGCCATAGGCGCCCGATGCTGCCCGATTCCTTCCGCACCGCGAGGCTGTTCCTGCGCCCCATCGCCATGGCGGACGCCGGGCAGATCTTCGCCGCCTATTCGCGGAACCCGGAAGTCACACAGTTCCTGATCTGGCGCCCCTCGGTGACCCGCCGCGATATCGAGGCCTATATCCGAAGCTGCCTGGAAACCCCGCCGCATCGCGCCCGCACCTATGTCCTGCAAGGCCGCAAGGACAGCGTGATCCGTGGCGGTCTGGACCTGCGCCAACCCGACAAGCACCGCCTGGAATTCGGCTATGTCCTGGCGCGCGCCTGGTGGGGGCATGGGCTGATGACGGAAGTGCTGACCGAGGTCGTCCGTTGGGGCCTGTCGCAGCCGGCGATCTACCGCATCGGCGCCGTCTGCGACGTCGAGAACATCGGCTCCGCCCGGGTGATGGAAAAGGCCGGATTGGAGCGCGAGGGTTTGCTCCGCCGATACCTGATCCACCCCAGCATGGGCAAGGAACCCCGCGACTGCTTCAGCTACGCTCGGGTCCGGTAAACCCGTCGGCGCGGCGTCGTCAGCAATCCATGTCGTCGTTGGTGCGCCGGACCAGGATCTCCCGCTTGCCGACATGGTTGGCGGTGCCGATGATCCCTTCCTTCTCCATCTGCTCGATCAGCTTCGCCGCCTTGTTGTAGCCGATGTTCAGGTGCCGCTGGATGAATGAGGTCGATGCCTTACCCTCCCGAGCCACGATGGCAACCGCCTGATCGAACAGGCTCTTGTCACTGTCGCTGGCCCCGGCGATCCCCGACATCCCAGAGTCGCCATCGCCGCCATTGCCCTCAACCGGTTCCGTCACGTCATCCAGATAGGCCGGCTCACCCTGTTCGCGCAGGAACGCGACCACCTTCTCCACTTCCTCATCCGAGACGAATGGCCCATGCACGCGGGTGATGCGGCCGCCACCCTGCATGAACAGCATGTCGCCTTGCCCCAGCAGTTGCTCCGCCCCCTGCTCGCCCAGGATGGTGCGGCTATCGAACTTGCTGATCACCTGGAAGCTGATGCGCGTCGGGAAGTTGGCTTTGATAGTGCCGGTGATCACGTCCACCGACGGCCGCTGAGTCGCCATGATCACGTGGATGCCCGCTGCACGGGCCATCTGTGCCAGCCGCTGCACCGCCTGCTCGATCTCCTTGCCGGCGACCATC
>DNXO01000026.1:112547-118620 GCA_003506895.1 Acetobacteraceae bacterium
CGACCATCATCAGGTCGGCCATTTCATCGACCACCACGACGATGAACGGCAACGGCTCCAACGCCAGCGGCTGTTCCTCGAACGTCGGGCGGCCGGTGTCGGGGTCGAAGCCGGTCTGCACCTTGCGGGTCACGACCTCGCCCTTGGCGCGCGCCTCGGCGACGCGGTCGTTGAAGCCGCCGACGTTGCGGACGCCCAGTTGAGACATCGCGCGATACCGTCGCTCCATTTCCCGCACGGTCCATTTCAGCGCGGTCACCGCCTTCGCCGGCTCCGTCACCACCGGGGCCATCAGATGCGGGATGCCCTCGTAGATCGACAGTTCCAGCATCTTCGGGTCGATCAGGATCAACCGGCACTGATCGGGCGACAGCCGGTAGAGCAGCGACAGGATCATCGCGTTCACGCCGACCGATTTACCCGACCCGGTGGTGCCCGCGATCATCAGATGCGGCATCCGCGCCAGATCGGCGAAGATGGCCTTGCCGCTGATGTCCTTGCCCAGTGCCAGCGACAGCCGGCCGGCGGACTTCTGCCCTTCTTCGCTGGACAGAATCTCGCTCAGGAACACCGTCTCACGCTTGCTGTTCGGCACTTCGATACCGATCACGTTGCGGCCCGAGACCGTCGCGATACGCACGGCGGTGACCGACAGGCTGCGCGCCACGTCGTCCGCCAGGCCGATCACCCGCGCGCTGCGGATACCGGGCGCCGGGACCAGTTCGTAAAGCGTCACCACCGGGCCGGGCCGGATTTCCACGATCTCGCCCTGCACGCCGTAATCGGACAGCACGGTTTCCAGCAGCCTTGCGTTCGCCTGGAGCGCTTCCTCGCTGGGCCCGGTCGAGGCCCGGGGCGGCGGATCGTTCAGCAGATCGAGTCCAGGGAACTTCCAGCCAGCCTCATCGAACGGCAGCTTGATCTGTTCGGCGGGAGGTCTGCGCGGCAGGGCCTGCGGCTTCACGGCCCGCACCGGGGCCGCGGCGGCCGAAGCGACCGGCTCCGCCATCGTTCGCGGCTCGTCCCGACTCACCCGGCGGGGCGCTGCCGGCGCCGGCAGCGGTGCGACGTCAGGCTCCAGTCCATCCGGCTGCCGGTTCACCAGATTGACCAGCCAGCCAGACGCGCCGCTCATGCTGCCGGCCCCGCGCGACAGGGCACCCCCGCCCGCCGAGACGGAGTAGCGGGCAGCAACACTGGCGACCCGGCCAGCGCTTTTCCACTCCGAGCGTGACAGCCCGAGCGAGAGCCACCCGAGAACGAGGGCGAGTATCGTTCCCAGCAGCCAGACCGATGCGGAACCGACGATTCCGAACAACGACGCGCCGGCGCCGATTTCGGTATCCGCGACCAGCCGCCCGATAGACCCGCCCAGCCCGGCCATTACCGGCCAGGGTGGCCCATTCCTGGGCAGTGGCACCACGGCAACGATCGCCGCCAACATTGGCAAAGCCGCGAGCAAGGCCGCCAGCCGGCCGCCAAAGCTGCCCAACCCGCGACGCGACGCGATTCGCCAGCACCAGGTCAGCATCGCCAGCCCGGGCAGCACCGCGACCACCCCGAACCCTTGCAGTAGGATATCCGCCAGCATCGCGCCGCCGGACCCAGCCAGGTTGCTGACATGCCGGGTCGTGGCTGTGTTCAACGACGGATCGCGCGGATCATAGGTGGCCAGCGCCACCAGGATGGCCAGCCCGAGCAGCCCCAGCAGCAGACCGCCGAATTCGGCGCTGCGCTGGCTCATAAGCGCCTTCACAGCGGGCGAGGCGAACTTGCGGGTATCCAGCGTCGATGGTCGCGCGGCCATTTATCCTGCCCATATGCTTGCGGCGTCGGTCGAACTATAGCCGCGAAGTGGCTGATAAATGAAGCACCATCGCGTCCGCCCTTCCCAGACCCGCCGCAGGTGCTAGAAACCCGCCAACGAACCCCCCACCTTTTTCCCAATTCAAGGAGCTGGTCATGACGGTCCCCGCCAAACGCGCACTGGCGAACGCACTGCGCTTCCTCGCGATCGACGCGGTACAGCAAGCCAACTCCGGCCATCCCGGCATGCCGATGGGCATGGCTGACATCGCCGAGGTGCTGTGGCGCGACCACCTGCGTCACAATCCGGCCGACCCGCTATGGCCGAATCGCGACCGCTTCGTGCTGTCGAACGGCCACGGCTCCATGCTGCTGTACGGGTTGCTGCACCTGACCGGCTACGATCTGCCGCTGGATGAGATCAAGCACTTCCGCCAGCTTCACTCCAAGACCCCCGGCCACCCGGAATACGGCCTGACCCCGGGCGTCGAGACCACCACCGGTCCGCTGGGCCAGGGCCTCGCCACCGCGGTCGGCATGGCGCTGGCGGAACAGCAGCTCGCCCATGCGTTCAATCGCGGCGAGCACGCCATCGTCGATCACCGCACCTTCGTGTTCGCTGGCGACGGCTGCCTGATGGAGGGTATCTCGCACGAAGCCTGCTCGTTCGCCGGCACCCAGAAGCTGGAGAAGCTGATCGTCTTCTACGACGACAACGGCATTTCCATCGACGGCCATGTCGAGGGCTGGTTCCAGGACGACACCCCCAAGCGGTTCGAGGCTTACGGCTGGCGTGTGATCCCGAACGTGGACGGCATGGACAGCGTGGCGGTCGAGGCGGCGGTGGCGGAAGCCCTGACCCCGTGCGGCCGCCCCACCCTGATCTGCTGCAAGACCACCATCGGCTATGGCGCGCCGAAACTGGCCGGCACCCACGAGTCGCACGGCGCGGCTCTGGGCGTGACCGAGGTTGCGGCTACCCGTCAGGCGTTGGATTGGCCTTACCCGGCGTTCGAGGTCCCCGCCGAGATCCGGTCCGCCTGGGACATGCGCGACTCCGGCGCCAAACTCCAGGCCGCCTGGGAAGCCAAATTCGCCGCCTATGCCGCCGCGTTCCCGGCAGAGGCCGCCGAGTTCCGCCGCCGCATCGCCGGCCAGCTTCCCGCCGACTTCGCCGCCAAGGCCGATGCCGCGGTCGCCGAGACCGGCGCGATGACCGACGCCATCGCCACCCGCAAGGCCTCGCAGAACGCGATCACCGCCTTCGCACCGTTCCTGCCGGAATTCTTCGGCGGATCGGCCGACCTGACCGGGTCCAACCTGACCAACTGGAAGGGCTGCATCACCATCGAGCACGGCAAGACCGGCAACTACCTGCACTATGGCGTGCGCGAGTTCGGCATGGCGGCAATGATGAACGGCATCGCCCTGCACGGCGGGTTCATCCCGTTCGGCGGCACGTTCCTGGTGTTCGCCGACTATGCCCGGAACGCCATCCGGCTCGCCGCGCTGATGAGGCTGCGGTCGATCTACGTGCTGACCCATGACAGCATCGGCCTGGGCGAGGATGGGCCCACCCACCAACCGATCGAACATGCAGCCTCGCTGCGGCTGATCCCCGGACTGGACGTGTGGCGCCCGTGCGACATGCTGGAAACCGCCGTGGCGTGGCGCTGCGCGATCGAACGCGCGGACGGTCCCAGTGCGCTGCTGCTGTCGCGTCAGAACTGCCCGCAGCATGGCGGCGGGGCGGATCGCGCAGCGGCAGCGGCGCGCGGCGGGTATGTGCTATCAGACCCCGACGGCACGCCGGACTTGGTGCTGATCGCGACGGGGTCGGAGATGGCGATCACCACCGCCGCCCGCGACCTTCTCGCCGCCAAGGGCATCAAGGTTCGGGTGGTGTCGATGCCGTGTTCCGACCTGTTCGACCGGCAGGACAAGGCATGGCGTGATTCCGTGTTGCCGCCCGGGGTCCGGAGGGTGGCGGTCGAGGCCGGTGCCACGATGTCGTGGTACAAGTATGTCGGCCTGGAAGGCGCTGTCGTCGGTCTGGACCGGTTCGGCGAGTCCGCCCCCGGCCCGGCAGTGATGAAGTATTTCGGGTTCACGGCGGAGCATGTGGCGGAGGTCGCGGCCGAATAGGCTTGCCGACGGCCCTAACCCTCTCGCTGCATGGCCGGGCCTGTCTCGGCCGTGGCAGGGGAGCCGTGCCCAATCGTCGTGCTACCGCTGATCCTTGCCAGCGGCCGGCTGTTCTTTGAGTGCAGGTGAAAACGCCAGGTCGCCAAGGGGCGCCAAGACTGTGTGCCTCGGAAGGCGCCGATTCAAACCCTTGGCGCGCTTGGCGTTTCAATCTTTCTGGATTTCTGACGGCCATTGCCTTCGATCACCGTCAGAAATTAAGGGGCCCGCCCCTGAAATCGACCGCACGAGCGTCACGCCGCGGCTCCATCGAATGCCCGCGAGAATCCGCCGCCCCCACCGCTTCGTGCTATTCCGGACCCTGGGCCGCCGGCCTATAGTCCACCGATGACCCAGCCCGCACCGAACCGTCAGACCGCGTTCAACCATCTCCGTGCCCTGGCCGAGCGGCCGGGCGGGCAAAAGATGACCCGGCTATTTGCCGCCGATCCAAACCGGGCCACGCGATTTACCGCGGCTTTCGGTGACCTCACCCTCGACTTCTCCAAGTCCGCGATCGACGATACCGTCCTGGATGCGCTCTTCGCCCTGGCCGATGTCGCCGGCCTGGGGAAATTCCGCCAACGCCTGTTCGCCGGCGAGCCGGTCAACGAAACCGAACACCGCGCGGCCATGCACATGGCCCTGCGTGCCCCGGCGGACTCCGGCCTGAAAGCCATCATGCCGCGCGGCACCGAAAACGCCGCCGCGATGGCCGGTGCCGAACGCGACAAGATGCAGGCCTTCGTCGAAGCCGTGCACAGCGGCAAGATCAAGGGCGCCACCGGCCAGACCTTCACCGACGTGCTGACGATCGGCATCGGCGGCTCCGATCTCGGCCCCAAGGTCGCGACCGAGGCACTCACAATCGGCCGCACCGACGTCAAGATGACAGCGCACTTCCTATCCAACGTCGATGGCCACGCCTTCGCTGACATCAGGAAGGGCCTCGACCCGGCCCGCACGCTGGTGCTGGTGGCGTCGAAAACCTTCACCACCCTGGAAACCTCGATGAACGCGGCGGCCGCGCGCGCCTGGATCGTCGCCGCCCTTGGTGAAGCCGCGGTTGCGTCCCATTTCGCGGCGTTGTCCACCAACCTGAAAGCCGTCGCCGCCTTCGGCGTGAACCCCGACCGGGTATTCGCCTTCCAGGATTGGGTCGGCGGGCGGTATTCGCTGTGGTCGCCGGTCGGTATGGTCATTCCGCTCGCCGCCGGCTGGGACAGGTTCCAGCAGATGCTGGACGGCGCCTGGGCCATGGACTGCCACTTCCGCGATACCCCGCTGCGCCAGAACCTGCCGGTCCTGCTCGGTCTCGTCGGCATCTGGAACATCAACGCCCTCGGCTGCGCCACGCAGTGCATCCTGGCCTACGACGACCGCCTGCGCCGCCTGCCGGCGCATCTCCAGCAACTGGAGATGGAGTCCAACGGCAAGCACGTCACACTGGCCGGAGCGCCAACCGGCTGGGACACCTGCCCGATTTTGTTCGGGGAGCCCGGCACCAACGCCCAGCACAGCTTCATGCAGTTGGTCCACCAGGGCACGCGCCCGGTCCCGGTCGATTTCATCCTTGCCGCCAACGCCGATCACGACCGCCCGGATGCCCACCGCGCCCTCGCCGCCAACGCCTTCGCCCAGGCCGAGGCGCTGATGCGCGGCAAGTCGGAAGCCGAAATCCGCGCCGAGATGGCCAAAGCAGGCGCCAGCCAGGCCGAGATCGACGCCGTCGCCCCGCACCGCGTCGCGGCCGGGCAGCGTCCGTCGAACACCATCCTGTTCAACCGTCTCGATGCCTTCAGCGTCGGCCGCCTGATCGCCCTCTACGAACACAAGGTCGCCGTCCAAGGCTGCGTCTGGGGCATCGACAGCTTCGACCAGTGGGGCGTCGAACTCGGCAAGCAACTCGCCAGCGGCATCCTACCGGAACTCCAGCCGGGGTCGGAAAAGGGTAGACACGACTCCTCCACCACCGCTCTGATCCAGCGCTTCCTGACTCTTCGCGGGGAAGCCTGAGCTACCGCATGTCGCGCATCCGCCTTCTCGCCGAGACCACCGTCAATCGCATCGCCGCCGGCGAGGT
>DNXO01000026.1:118881-145612 GCA_003506895.1 Acetobacteraceae bacterium
GCGAGGTGATCGAGCGGCCGGCCGCCGCCACCAAGGAACTGGTGGAAAACGCGCTTGACGCCGGTGCCACGCGGATCGCGGTCTGTCTGGATGGCGGCGGCATCGACCGGCTGGAAATCTCCGACAACGGCATCGGCATGTCGGCCGAGGAACTGGCGCTGTGCGTGCTGCGTCACGCCACCTCCAAACTGACCGACGAAACGCTGGTCCGCATTACCACTTTGGGCTTCCGGGGCGAGGCCCTGCCGTCGATCGGCGCCGCCGCCCGGCTGGAGATCACCTCCCGCCCGCATGATGCCGATCACGCCAACACCATCAGCGTCGAAGGCGGCCATGTCTCCGCCGTCGCCCCTGCCCCGGGCTCAGCGGGCACGCGGGTGGTCGTGCGCGACCTGTTCTTCGCCACGCCCGCCCGCCGCAAGTTCCTGAAAAGCCCTCGCATCGAGGCCGAACACGCTGAGGCGGTGGTCCGCCGCCTGGCAATGTCCGCGCCCCATGTCGCGTTTCGCCTGGAACTCGACGGCCGCGTGGTTTTTGAAGCCCCCGCTCAGGACCGGATCAAACGCGTCGCCGCCCTGGTAGGCGCTGAAGCCGCCGGGGTGATGCTGCCGGTCAGCGAAGAGCGCAACGGCCTGAAAATCAGCGGCTACATCTGCTCGCCGGCAGTCACACGGGCGACGCCCGTTGCACAGACCCTCGTCGTCAACAATCGCCCGGTCGCCGATCCGGTTCTGCGCACGGCGGTCAAGGTCGCCTACCGCGACGTCATCGCCGCCGGCCGCCACGCCATCGTCGCGCTGTATCTGGACGTGCCTCCCGACGACCTGGACGTGAACGTGCATCCGGCGAAGACCGAACTCCGATTCCGCGACGGCGCGGCGATCCGTTCCCTGGTGATCGGCTCGGTCCGGCGCGCCCTGGGTGTGGGGACGGGCCAAGTGGTGCCGATGCCCGCGCCCGGCGGTCCATCCTGGGCCTCGCTCGCATCACGCCCCAGCCGCCCAGCCTATTCGGCGCCGCCATTGGCACTGTCCTCCGGTACTTATCCGCACGGCAATCTGGCCGAGGCGCAACTGCCGTTTACCGGCGCACCCGCCGCTCGGCAGATCGCGGCACTGGAACCCTCGCCCGGCTATCCGCTTGGCGCGCCTGTCGCCCAGGTGCTGGACACCTACATCATCGCCGTGGCCGCCGACGGATCGCTGGTGCTGGTGGATCAGCACGCCGCCCATGAACGCCTGACTCACGAAGCCATCAAGACCCAGATGCTGGACGGTTCGGTGCGCAGCCAGCCGATGCTGCTGCCCGCCGTCATCGATCTGCCGTCCGGCGATGTCGCGCGCCTCGCCAGCCGAGCGGCCGATCTGGCTCGGCTGGGCCTTGAACTCGAAGAATTCGGCCCCGGCGCGATCCTGGTGCGCGCCTTGCCGGCCGCGTTGGGTGCCACCGAACCCGGGCCGCTGCTGCGCGACCTGGCGGACGAGTTCGCCGACATGGACGAGGAAACAGTGCTGTCGGCACGCTTAGATGCGGTGATCGCCCGCATGGCGTGTCACGGCAGCATCCGCGCCGGCCGCAAACTCGGTCAGGCCGAAATGAGCGCGTTGCTGCGCCAGATGGAGGACACGCCGCGCGCCGCAACGTGTAGCCATGGCCGGCCGACGGTATTGAAATTGTCGAAGGCCGATATCGAAAAGATGTTCGGGCGCCGCTGAGGGCGACCTGCTGACGTTGACCAATGACGTTCATTAAGTGGAAAGTGCCTTAGCGGCTGGCGTACGGGACTGTTTCGATCTATTCGGTAATCAGTCCGGCGACAGACGAAAAAGATTGTTGGGGATAGGGAACGTGAAACAGGAACGGGCTGTCCGGGCGCATCGTAGCTCGTGGCGCTGGTGATGCCGCGTTGGGGCATACGAAACGATTGGGCATTGAACCTGACGGCACATATCGGATGCAGGGTCGTGACGGCGACGATCGTATCGATGTGCCGTAGCATGGCTGCATCGCGGAAAAGTCCCCTGATCGGCGCGCCGGCAACCTGTGACCAAGGGTTCGAATCATGGCTTTAAGTCTGTCAAAACGGGCCTTCAATCAGGAACGGATCGTTTTCCTCATCACGATCGTCCTGTTCGCCGTTTTTGCTGTCGAGCTCAATAACTTCCTGGCGCCCGCCAATCTGTTGGCGCTGGTCCGCAGCGTCGCCGTGCTGGGCATGCTGGGCATGGCAATGCTGGTCGTGGTGCTGGGGCGCGGCATCGACCTCGCGATCGTGGCGAACATGGCGATCTCGGTCGGCTGGGCGCTGCAGCTGATTGCCGGCGGCATGCCCGTCTGGCTCGCGCTGTGCGTCGGGTTGGGGTTTGCGCTGGGCATGAGCCTGATTGGCGGCATCCTGATCGCGTATGCCGAAATCCCCTCGCTGTTCGCGACGCTGGCGATGGCGACGTTCATTTATGGGTTCGGCCGAGCCCATTTGATTACCGGAACGGATGTGGTTTATCTGCCGAAAGACATGGGTCTGGTCGCCCAACTTGGGCAAGGCGTTGTGGCAGGCATTCCGATGCCGATCATCGTTGCCGCCGCCACCGCCTTGGCGGCGTATCTCTTTCTGAAATACACCAAGCCCGGGCGGTTCATTTTCGCGATGGGGGACAACTTCAACGCGGCGCGGATCGGCGGCATCGGGGTCCGTCCGATGCTGGTGTTCCAGTATGTGCTGTCGGGCGGCGCCACGTTCCTGGCGGGACTTATTACCGCCACGTCGGTGGGCGCCATGAACACCCGGATCGTCAATTCGAACATGATCTACGACGTCATTCTTGTCGTGGTGCTGGGCGGTGTCGGCCTGAGCGGCGGCCGCGGCGGGGTTCGCAATGTTATTGTCGGCACGCTGTTGATCGGCGTGCTGATGAACGGAATGACGATCATGGATGTGCAATATACCGTCCAGAACGTCATCAAGAGTCTGATTCTGCTTTTTGCCATCGTTTCGGACAGCATCATCAATCCGCGGGACGAACAGACCGGCCAGCAGGGAGACATATAGTTCACGGCCGGGCGGATCGGCCGGGCGAATCAAAGCAAAATTACCTGGACAATGTATAATCATAATGGAGTGGAAACGATGAAATCAGCTTTACTACGACTTGCCGCGGTAGCGGTTGCCGCCCTGACCGTCGGGAGCGCGACGGTTCGCGCGCAGGACAACATGAACGATCCGTATCGCGAGCCGGCGCTGAATGCGCTGAAAGGCAAATCGATCGCGTATCTGCCGATCTCGATCGGGTTCGATCTGGCGCAGGCCTGGGGCGGGGTGATCAAGACCGAGGCCGATCGGTATGGCATGACGTTCAAGGCGCGGGATCCGAACTGGAGCACCGACGCCATGGCGCAGGCGATGACCTCGCTGATTGCCGAACATCCGGACGTGATCGTCACCCAGAACCCGGACCTGCAATCGCTTGCCCGCCTGCTGAAGCAGGCGAACGCGGCGGGTATCCGCGTGATCCAGATGAACATGCAGGGCGCCATCCAGACCGACGCGTTCGTCGGCCCCGACTTCATCTCGATGGGTGAGCAGGAGGCCGGGATGATAGCCAAGGCCTGCGGCAAGGACACCCAGACGTCGCATAAGATCGCCATCGTGCAGGGCGTGCTGACCGGCGGCGTCAGCTATTATCAGGTGAAGGGCCTGCTGGAAGGGTTGAAGGCGCATCCCGAGATCAAGGTGGTTTCC
The DNA here is from genome assembly GCA_003506895.1 of Acetobacteraceae bacterium. Lineage (GTDB taxonomy): Bacteria > Pseudomonadota > Alphaproteobacteria > Acetobacterales > Acetobacteraceae > Rhodopila. Next base: position 122,621 of record DNXO01000026.1, read on the forward strand.
AGCCAGGCGGCGGACTGGGATGCCAGCAAGTCGCGCGCGATCACCGAGACGGTGTTGCAGCAGAACCCCGATCTCTGCGGCATCGTCGATGTGTGGGATGGCCAGGGCGTGGGCACCGGCGCGGCGATCAAGCAGGCCGGCAAGCAGGGACAGGTGTATTTCCTGACCTCCGGCGGCGGCGCGCAGAGCATGTGCGATCGCCTCGCGGATGGCACGTTCTCGGCCGCCATCAACTATGATGCGCCCGGCATGGGACGTGACGCGTTCACCGCGATCAGTGCGCTGCTGCAAAGCAAGCAGCCAGCCGGTTCGATCAAGTTCCAGCTCTACTCGCCCACGCGGGTGATGACCAAGGCCGACGTCAAGGCCGGCACATGCTGGGATCCCCAGGCCTACGCCACGCTTCTGCGTTAGCTCCGCCTGAGACGCTCGGGATCGTCCTGTCGGGCGGTCCCGAGCGCTGTCCCGGCCGCTCCGCGGCATCGTTCAGCATGATCCGGAAGTAGAGGTTCGACTTGGCTTCGTCAGAAACCCCCGCCCGCGAAATCCCGCTCCGCGAGACCTTGGCCAGACTGCGGTATCGTTATTTTCCAGATCATCTGGTCGGCGAACTGCTGTCGAAAAAATGGATCGATAACGCGGTTCCGTTCGCGGTGCTGCTGTGTGTGATCGCGACGTTCGGTTTTCTCATCCCGGATTTCTTTGCCCCGAAGCTTCTGGTGATCACCAGCCGGCAACTCGGCGAGTTCGGTCTTGTCTGCATCGCGATGATGACAGTCATCATCGTCGGCGGCATCGACCTGAGCGTCGGCTCCAACTTCGCGCTGGGCAATTTCACCACGCTGGCCCTGCTCAATCTGGCGGGTTGGCCGGTGGCCGCCGTCGTGCCGGTTGTTATTCTGGTCTGTGGCGCGGTCGGGTTCGTCAACGGCGTGCTGGTCGGGTTCTTCCGGCTGCGGGCGTTTCTGACGACGCTTGTGACGCTGATCATCGTGCGCGCCGTCGTGGATATGCTGCTGCTTCGTTACGCGCAGGAGATGTCGGTCAGCTTCTACGATTCGGATATCTGGGATCTGGTCGGCATGGGCGGCGTTGCCGGCGTTCCGTCCAGCTTCGTCGTGCTGATCGTCGTCGCGCTGATCGGCCACGTTATTCTGACGCGCAGCCGGCCGGGTTGGCGGGCGATGGCAATCGGCGGTTCGCGCCGGTCCGCGCATAACATGGGCTTGTCGGTTCGCGGCACCGTCTGCGGCTCCTATACCATTTCCGGTATGCTGTGCGGGCTTTCGGGCCTGCTGTACGCCGCGCGCCTGGGCGGCGCGGGCACCGACACCGGCATGGGGCTGGAAATCGCGGCGCTGACGGCGGCGGTGCTTGGCGGCAACAGCCTGGGCGGCGGGCGCGGGTCGGTGGTCAAGGCGCTGATCGGTTCGGTGATCGTGCTGCTGATGACCAACGGGGTCATCCGGCTTGGCCTGAACAGCGGCTCCGGCCCCATGGTACTGGGGCTGACGCTGCTGTTCGCGGTGTTCGTTGACGTGCGCTGGTTGAAGAACCGCGATAAACTCCTTTCGAAAGTGTATGTATCGCCGACCTACGTGAAACTGCCCCAGCCGGCCTCGACCGACCCGGACTCCGGCACGCCCTTCGCGCTGAACAACCGGTTGCGTAACGTCGAGATCATCGGTCTCGGTGAGGTCGAGTCGCCCGAGGACGTGATTCTCGATGACGAGGACTACCTGTTTTGCGGCAACCGCCACGGCGACGTGCTGCGCTTCTTCCCGCCCGACTACAAAACCTGGGAAGTTTACGCCCATATCGGCGGCTCACCGCTGGGTATGGCGTTCGATCGCGACCGCAATCTGCTGGTCTGCGTCGGCGGCATGGGCCTGTACAAGATCGCCCGCGACCGGACAGTCAGCAAGGTTACCGACGAAACCAACCGTTCGCCGTTCTCGGTGATCGACGATTCGCGTCTTCGGCTGGCGGACGACCTGGATATCGCACCGGACGGGCGGGTTTTCTTCAGCGAGGCGACCATTCGCTATGAAATGCACGACTGGCCGGTCGACGCGCTGGAGAGCCGGGGCAACGGACGTATCATCTGTTACGATCCCCGCACCGGACGCACCCATACCGCGCTGCGCAACCTGATCTTCCCCAACGGCATCTGCCTGGCAAATGACGGCCAGTCGATCCTGTTCGCCGAGAGCTGGGCCTGCCGCATCAGCCGGTACTGGATCGACGGGCCGAAGGCGGGCAAGGTCGAACGACTGATCGAGGACCTGCCCGGCTACCCCGACAATATCAACCGCGCGTCGGACGGCACATACTGGGTCGCGCTGCTGGGCATGCGATCCCCCGCTCTGGATGTCGCCCTGCGCATGCCGGGCTTCCGCCGCCGCATGGCTCGACGCATCGCGCCCGATCAGTGGCTGTATCCCAACCTGAATACCGGCTGCGTCGTTCGATTTGACGACACCGGCCGCGTCATCGAGTCGCTTTGGGATCTGGGCGGACTCAATCACCCCATGATCACGTCGATGCGCGAACATCGCGGCTGGCTCTATCTCGGCGGCATATCCAACAACCGCATCGGCCGCGTGCGCCTGGAGAACGCCGACCAGAACTGGAGCGCCGCCACCGCCTATTGGGGGAAAGCCTGATGTTGGCAGCATTGCGCGGCAGCCTCGACCGGCTGCTGGGTCGCGGAACGGCGGCGGTGACGGTGCCGCCGCTGGACGGCGCGCTGAAACCGAACAACCTGCTGGAGAACGCACCCCATGCGGTAGGCGTGCAGGAGCCGGACAACATCGTCCTGGGGCGACAAGGGCTGATGTTTTCCAGCGGCGAGCGGGTTCTTCGGCTTGAACCCGCGGTCGGCGCCGAACCAGTGACGGTCATCACCGCAGCGGGCCCGATCACCGCGATGGCGCTCGCGCCCTCGGGGTCGTTTGCCGTGGCGTCCGATGCTGGCGGGATTGTCCTGTTCGACGAGGGCGGACGAAACCGAACGGTGGGAAGCGGTAGCGGCAAGGCGCTGTCCTGCGTGACGGCGATGGGCTTTGCCGATGACCGAACCCTGCTCGTTTGTGTCGGGTCAACCGAAAATGCCATCGGCGACTGGCAGCGGGATCTGCTGAGCGGTGGCCGGAGCGGCTCGGTCTGGCGGTTCGATCTGGCTTCGGGCGAGGCAACGCAGCTTGCCGGCGGCCTTGGCTTCCCCAACGGTATCCTGGCCGAACCGGATGGCCAGATCGTGATCTGTGAGAGCTGGGGCAAGCGGCTGGTCCGCATCGGCGCCAGTGGCCGGGCGAACGGGCCAGTTCTGGAGGATCTTCCGGGCTATCCGGCGCGTCTGTCGCGGTCGGCGCGCGGCGGCTACTGGTTGTCGGTCTTTGCGCCGCGCAGCCAGTTGATCGAATTCATCATGCGCGAACCGGCCTACCGGAATGCGATGATGGCAGAGGTCGATCCCGCGTACTGGGTGGCGCCGGCGTTACGCAGCGGGGTTTCGTTTCGCGAACCGATGCAGGGCGGGGCGCTCAAGCAGATGGGGATACTCAAGCCCTGGGCGCCGACGCGGTCCTATGGCCTCGTCATCGAACTCGACGGGAATTTCGAGGCGGTTCGCAGCATGCACAGCCGAGCGGGCGGGCGGCGGCATGGGGTGACGTCGGCGGTGGAGCAGGATGGTGTGCTGTGGGTCACCAGCAAGGGCGGGGACCAGGTGGTTGCGCTCGATCTGGGCACGGATGGGGCGAAGTGATGCAACCGGTGTTGGAACTCAAATCCGTCACGAAGGAATTTCACGGCGTCGCGGCGCTCAGCGATGTCAATTTCACGCTGGCGCCGGGCGAGGTCCACTCGCTCCTCGGGGAGAATGGAGCCGGCAAGTCAACGCTGACCAAGATCATCGCCGGCGTTTACGAGGCGACCAAGGGCCAGGTGCTGCTGCACGGCAAGCCCGTGTCGTTCGCCAACCCCGCTGAAGCGCTGCGCAACGGAATCGCGATGGTGTTCCAGGAAACCAGCCTGGTGCCGTCGCTGTCGGTGGCGCAGAACATCTACCTCGGCAACGAAAAATTCCTGAACCGGCTGCGCGGCATCTATATCGCCGCGCAGCAGTTCCTGCAGTCGTTGAACTTCCATGTCGATCCGACCATGTCAGTATCGCAACTTGGTGCGGCGCAGAAGCAGATGGTGGAGATCGCGCGCGCGGTGCATCACAAGGCGAAGGTCATCATCTTCGATGAGCCGACCGCAACCCTGACGCCGGAGGAAAAGTACCACTTCTTTTCCCTCATCAAGAGACTGAAGCAAGACGGCGTCTCGATCATCTTCATCTCGCACGCGCTGGAAGAGGCGTTGGAGGTTTCGGACCGGATCACCATCCTGCGCGACGGCCGCCACATCGTGACGGATGCGGCGGCCAATTTCGACCGCAACAAGATCATCAGCGCGATGGTCGGGCGCACACTGTCGGCGGAACTGTATGGTTCGGCGGGGGCTACCCGAACGGCGCGGCCGTATGGGCGCAAGGTTCTGAGCGTGCAGAACCTGTCGATGGGGCGGATGGTTCGCAACACGTCGCTGTCGATCTACAGCGGCCAGATCACCGGCATCTTCGGGTTGATCGGATCAGGCCGGACGGAAACCGCGAAGATCATATCCGGCGTGGTGAAGCGCGACTTTTTCCACGGCGGCGAAACCCGGCTGGAGGGGAAATCAGTCCGTTACCGAACGCCGCGGCCAGCGGTGAAGGACGGCATCGTCTATGTGACCGAGGATCGCAAGATCGAGGGATTCTTCGAAACCAAGTCGATCGCGGAGAACATCTACCTGAACTATCTGGCGTCCGATCAGGGGACGGGGTTGATCGTCAGCCGTTCGGAGATGGTCGAACTGGCGAAGCGCTGGACCGACAAGCTCGCGGTGCGCGCGATCGACAACGCGGCGAGCGTCATCGAACTATCCGGCGGAAATCAGCAGAAGGTGGTGATCGCGCGCGCGCTGGTACAGCAGCCGAAACTGGTGATCTTTGACGAACCGACCCGCGGAGTCGATGTCGGCGCCATCGCCGAACTGCATCACGTCATCAATGATCTGGCGGATTCGGGACTAGCGGTTGTGGTTATTTCGTCTTACCTGCCCGAGGTTCTCAATCTGTCTGACCGGATATTGGTGTCTCGGCAGGGCCGCATCGTGGAGGAATTCTCGATGGAGGAAGCCACCGAGGAGAAGATCATGTACGCGGCGGTACATTGAGGGTTTCGGCGCGTTAGATCGTAATCCGAACCCCCAATTCCACCACCCGGTCGCTTGGGATCCGAAAGAATTCCGTCGCCGGCACCGCATTCCGCGCCAAGGCCAGGAACAGCGCCCGGCGCCACCAGGACAGTTTCGGCGCCATACCCGGGACCAGAACCTCCCGTCCCAGGAAATAGCTTGCCTGCGACACACGGACGCTCAACTGTTCGGTCAGGTCTTCCAGCGCCTTCGGGATGTTCGGGCTTTCCATGAACCCGTACCGCAGCAGCACCCGGTGGATGCCAGGTGCCAGTTCCGAAACATCCGCCCGGCGCCGCGCCGATATTTCCGGCACGTCCTCATTTTCCACCGTCACGAACAGGACGTTCTCGTGCAGCACCTTGTTGTGCTTCAGGTTGTGGAGCAACGAGGTCGGCACGTAATCCGGGTTGCCGGTCATGAACACAGCAAGGCCCGGGACCCGGATGATCCGCGACTGCGGCAAACGGGCCAGGAACGGCGCCAGCGGCATGCTGGATTGCTTCCAACGCAGCAGCAGGATATCGCGCCCGCGCTTCCAGGAGGTCATCATCCCGGTGAGTCCGATGCCCAGCGCCAGCGGCACCCAGCCGCCCTCGATGATCTTTCCGCTATTGGCGGCGAAAAACACAGCGTCCACCAAAAACAGCGACCCGAACACCGACACCGTCGCCGCGCGGGACCAATGGAACTGACGGCGGAACACCACCATCGCCAACACCGCCGTACACAGGAACGTGCCGGTCACCGCGATGCCATAGGCCGAGGCCAGATTGTCCGAGGTCTTGAACGCCAGCACCAAAAGCAGGACGCCTACCGCCAGCGCCGTATTCACCTGCGGCACATAGATCTGGCCTTCCTCGGTATTGGAGGTATGGCGCACGGTCATGCGCGGCAGGAAGCCAAGCTGCATGCACTGACGCGCCATGGAGAACGCGCCAGAGATCACCGCCTGGCTGGCGATCACGGTGGCGGCGGTTGCCAGGATCACCATCGGCAGCCGCATCCAGGACGGCCCCAAAAGGAAGAAGGGATTCTGGATCGCTGACGGATCCTGCATCATCAACGCGCCCTGGCCGAAATAGTTCAGGGTCAGGCACGGCAGCACGAAGGTCAGCCAACTGATGCGGATCGGCTTCGCGCCAAAATGCCCCATATCGGCATACAGTGCCTCGGCCCCGGTGACACACAGGACCACGGCGCCCAGGACGAAGAACGCCAGCCCCTTGTACTGGATGCACAGCGCGATGGCATAGGTGGGCGAGACCGCCAGCAACACGTAGGGATGCGGCACGATCTCAATCAGCCCAAACAGGCCGATGATGAAGAACCACACCACCATGACCGGGCCGAACACCCGTCCGACGCTGCCAGTGCCTTTATACTGCATGGCGAACAGCGCCAGGATCACCACGATGCTGATCGGCAGCACGTAGAATTTAAGGTCCGGAGCGGATACCTCCAGCCCCTCCACCGCCGACAGCACCGAGATCGCGGGCGTGATCACGCCATCGCCAAAGAACAGGCAGGCGCCGGCGATGCCGACCAGGCCGATCGCACCCTTCACGCTACTCCCGACCGACACACGTTGAGCCAGCGCCATCAGCGCCAGGATGCCGCCCTCGCCACGGTTATCGGCGCGCATCACCAGAAAGACATATTTGATCGTCACGATGACGATCAACGACCAGAAGATCAGCGACAGCACGCCCATGATCTCGGTCGGCGTGGTCTTGGCGGCGTCGAACAACTGCAGGCTGGCCTTGAACGCATACAGCGGGCTGGTTCCAATGTCGCCGTAAACGACTCCCAGCACCGCCATCAGCATGCCGAAACTCGGCTTTGCTGGGCGGTGGTCGCCGGGCTCTTGATCGTGGCTCAAACAGATACCCTCATGATGCCGACAGGTGGCCCCAACCCCGGGGCGCGGCGTCCATTACATGGGCGCCTATCTGGGAGCAAGCGAGCTGTAATCCAACCACCGGGCCGGATCGGTGACCGTTTCGGCAGTGACGCGCGGGCCGCCGCCCGCCTCACTCCAGGATTTGCGCCGAGAACTCCACCCATTCCCGCCGGTTCAGGCCGCTGTTCTCCTGCGTCACGGGCTCCCCGGCCAGCATCCGCTTCACAACCGCGATCATCTGCGCCGACAACGTCACCGCCCCCAGCCGATAGTCGCGGAACGCCGCGGCGGCGACCGGCACCCAGGCCTCGGTCATCCGCATCATCTCATCGGCATAGACCCGGATCTCATACTGAGCATGCGTGTCGGCACGTAGCGACAGGAAGTGGAACAGGTTGTGGAGATTGGTTTTCCAATACCACTGCGTGTAGGTGTTCAGCGTCAGGTTCATGCGGGCAAGCTCGCGGGCCAGGCCCTGGCGGTTGGGATCGGCGCCCTCGCCCTCGTTCAGCATCGACGCATAGTGCGCGTAGCAGCGTTCGGCGTCGTCGCGCAGCAGGTGCAGGACGTCGGCGGCCTCCTCGCCTTCCAGCACGTCGCCTCGCCCTTGCCGGTTGATCACCGACTGGGCCGCGAGTTGTTCGGCGGACGGGATGTAGAATTCCTTGTCCATGATCGAGTAGCGCGCGGAATACTCGTTCACGCTGGCGGTGCGGTGGCGGATCCATTGGCGGGCGACGAAGATCGGCAGTTTGACGTGGAATTTGATCTCGCACATTTCAAACGGCGTGGTGTGCCGGTGGCGCATCAAGTAGCGGATCAGCCCGGCATCTTCCTGCACACGCTTGGTGCCGCGCCCGTAGGAGACGCGTGCGGCCTGCACGATGGCGGAGTCGTCGCCCATGTAGTCAATCACACGCACGAAACCGTGGTCCAGGATCGGGAAGGCGTGAAACAGCATCGCCTCCAGCGCCGGAACGGTCGGCCGAATGGTCGCGGCGGAGCGTGTGCGGGCGTCGGCGATCTCAGCCGCCTGTTGTTCCGTGTGCATCGTGTCAGCCAAAACACCCTCCCGCCAAAACATCCGCCCATACAGGACGGCAGAAACCATGAAAGTCCTTCCCAGCCAACTCGTTTTGTTTATCATGCCGCATTGCAAAACGGAGACGCGGATGCCAGTGGGTGGTATGAGCCAGACTCAGGTCCAAAGCCAGTTGCAAGCTCAACTGCAGTCCCACGGCGCCATGCAGGGATACGATCCCAATTCGTTTTTCTGTGAGATGCTGCGGCCCGGCCAGCCCCTGCACCCAACCTTGACGCTGCTGATGTCGCGACTCGCCTCACTCCCGATCGAAAGCCTGCGCCAGCGCGCCCAGGATGCGGAGCGGGATCTACTGGACCGCGGTATCACCTTCACGGTGTATTCCGACGCCACGGCGATCGACCGAATCCTGCCCTTCGACCTGATCCCCCGGGTCATCACCCCGGCCGAGTGGCACCAGATCGAAACCGGCGTCGTGCAGCGCGTCCGCGCGCTGAACATGTTCCTTTACGATATCTATCACGAACGGAAAATCCTGAAGGACAAGATCGTCCCCGCCGATCTGGTATTGAAGAACGCCGGCTACTGCCAGGCGATGGTCGGCTTCGATGTCCCGTTCAACACCTATGTCCATGTCTGCGGCACCGATATCGTCCGCGACGAGACCGGCGCCTTCCGGGTGCTGGAAGACAACGCACGCACACCGTCCGGCGTCGCCTATGTCGTTGAAAACCGGCACATGAGCCTGCGCGTCATGTCCGATCTGATGACCAGCCTGCGGGTTCGCGGCGTGGATGAGTACGGTCTGCGCCTGCACAACGCGATGGCCGAAATCGCCCCGGCCGGCGTCGAGGATCCCCAGGTCGTCGTGTTGTCGCCGGGCATCTTCAACTCCGCTTACTTCGAGCATGTGTTCCTGGCGCGCGAGATGGGCGTGCCGCTGGTCGAGGGCCGGGACCTGACCGTCGAGGGTGGCAAGGTCTGGATGCGCACGACCTCGGGCTTGGCGCAGGTACACACCATCTATCGCCGCATCGGGGACGACTTCCTGGACCCGGACGCATTCAACCCGGACAGCATGTTAGGCGTGCGCGGCTTGATCGAGGCGTGGCGGCGCGGTCAGGTGGCGATTGCCAACGCGGTCGGCACCGGCGTGGCCGACGACAAGGCGATCTATGCCTACATGCCACGCATTATTAAGTATTACCTCTCGGAGGAGCCGATCCTGCCGAACGTCGATACGCGGATTTGCGCGGAACCCGACGCGTTGGCCTATACCCTGGATCATCTGCACGAACTGGTGGTCAAGCCCGTCGCGGAGTCCGGCGGCTACGGGCTGCTGATCGGGCCGCATGCCTCCAAGGCGCAGCTCTCTGAATTCCGAGCGCTGCTGAAGGCCGATCCAGCCAACTACATCAGCCAGCCGACGTTGAAGCTGTCGGTTTCCCCGACGTTGTGCGAGGATGGAGTTCGCCCACGCCACATTGATCTCCGGCCATTCGCGGTCACCGGCAGGGATACCTGGGTGCTGCCCGGCGGGCTGACCCGCGTGGCGCTGCGGGCTGGAACATTGGTCGTGAACTCCTCGCAGGGCGGGGGCTCGAAAGATACCTGGGTGCTCGCCGAATGAACGCCATCGCCAAACCCCACAAAGTCCACCTGATCGCCCGGCACGCCGAAAGCACGATCTGGCTCGCCCGCTATATGGAGCGGATCGAGAACATGGCGCGCATCCTGGACGTGACCAACACGTTCGCCCGCGATGCCGACGACACGCGCAACTGGCTGTCGATCCCGCGCATCAACGGCGACCTGGCCGAGTTCTATAAGAAGCATACCGAGGCCACCCAGCGCACCGTCGGCGAATTCTACTTGCTGGATTCGGACAACCCCACCTCGGTCCAGTCGTTCATCGCCGCCGCTCGGGAGAATGCGCGGACGTTGCGCGCCCTGATCTCGACCGAGATGTGGCTGCAGATCAACGTCTTCCACGGCAAGATCCGAGCACTAACCAAGGCCGATATCACGCCGGACCATTTCACCTCGGTCTGTGCGATGCTGAAAGACGGCGCCCAGGCGCATACCGGCATCACCGAGGGCACGTTGTACCGGGATCAAGCCTGGCATTTCTACATGATCGGCCGCTACCTGGAACGCGCCGACCAGACGACACGCCTGCTGGACACGCGCTTCAACTCATTGGCGCCGCAGTCCGATGCAGTGGATGCCGACATCGACGCCGGCCAGTGGAATGCGCTGCTGCGGGCGGCAGCCGGGTACCATGCATACCGGCGGGAGCATCCAAGCGGTTACAACGCGCAGGAAGTCGCCAGCTTCCTGCTGGCCAACACCGCCTTCCCTCGCTCGGTTGGGCTGAACCTCGCGCAGATCGAATGGCATCTGACGCAGTTGCGGACACGCTATTTCCTGCGGATGCCGGCTGCGCTGGAGCGGTTGGACGCGCTGAACGGAATGATGACCCATCAGAACGTCGCCGAATTGGCGGGCCGAAAGCTGTCGCCCTTCCTGGACTACGTGCAACGCGAAATCGGGGCGTTGCACCAGGATATTGTCGAGACGTTCGCCCGGTGAAGCGTTAGGCGCTTTCGATCCTTTAATACTCGGCCTGCCTTGCCCGGGAGTCGATATCAAGAAACACCCCCGGGACTAGCCGGAGGTGCTTTCCGAAGGGGACGTGTTGAACCAGAATTAGCGGCGCCGGCGACGCATCATTCCAAGTCCGGCAATAGCGCTGCCGATCAGGGCGATGGAGGCGGGCTCGGGTACCGACTCGGTGACGGTCACGGTCGAACCTGACGATAGCAGGCTGGAGAAGGTATCGGTGCCCGCGAGGCCGGCATAATCTGGCGCATCAAAGAAGCTTTGCGTGAATCCAAGCGTGGCAAAGTAGGTTTGGTCGTAAGCCTGATGGGTCCAGCAGCTAATTGTCGGGGGCTGGGTGAAGCCGTTCGCCAAACCCGTTGCGGAAACCACTTCGCCGTCGGTGCAGGAGGTACCGCCGAGGCCGCCACCGACGCCGGCTACGTAAGAGTTACCGGCGCCGCCTGTTCCAACCGCGAAGTCCCACCCGGCTCCGCCGGTATAGTTTTCGATCATGACAGTGCCGCCGGACGCCAGGTACGACAGGATGGCAGCCTGATCAGTCGGCGAACTCACGATGCTATCGTTTTCCGAGCAGCAGCCACCCCCCGCGACGAAATACAGCGCGACGTAGTTGCTCAATGAGCCTGCCGCGGCGACACTCGAAAAATCGAGTACGGGGTGGGTTGTGGAGGAAACACCGGCAACGTCGCCGATTACCGCGATTGACCTGGAATCCGTGCCGCCAATGGCTGTCCACACTTGCTGTTCATAGGCGCATGCACCTGCATCGCTAGTTTGCGTGCAATGCAATCCGATCGCATCGCTGCCTTCCAGAATGACCGTGCCGGCGCGGGCCGCCTGAGTGCCGAACCCGGCGCAGATCATCAGGGTAACGGCAGCCACCGTGGTTACCCGTGCGCCGAGGGCGCCCAAAAACGACATCATGATTTCCCCTTTCTCGTTTTGGTGAAGGAAGGATGCAAATATTATGCCATTATATTTTTATATTTGATATCAATTGGATGCCATTCGGCAACTTCGGGTTCTTCGTTGATGTGTAAAAATTACCGACAGTTAATATCTTTCCCGGGGGTCTCATCGCCTGCCCTGCGGCGGACGGCCGATGGCTGGAACCAGGCGGTAAGACACGAAGATCGCCGCGATCCGGTCGGCGCCCGCATTGCGCGGCGACAGACTCCACAGCTACGCTCCGCACATGCCCCCCGCCACCAAAGCTTCCGTCTGCCCCCACGACTGTCCCTCCACGTGCGCCCTTTCAGTGGAGGTTCTGGACAACACCCGCATCGGCGCCGTCCGGGGCGCCGAGGACAACAGCTACACCGCCGGCGTCATCTGCGCGAAGGTGTCCCGCTACGCCGAGCGCATCCACCACCCCGACCGCCTGACCCAACCACTGCTGCGCACCGGACCCAAGGGTGGCACCCAATTCCGCCCGATCGGCTGGACCGAAGCCCTCGATCGCATCGCCGAACGATTTACCGCCGACACCGCGCGGCATGGCTCGGAATCCGTCTGGCCGTTCTTCTTCGCCGGGACGATGGGGCTGGTGCAGCGAGACGGCATCAACCGGCTGCGCAACGTCATGCGCTATTCCCGCCAAAAAATGACGATATGCACCTCCCTGCCGGAGATTGGCTGGCACGCAGGCGTCGGGCAAAGCCGGGGCGTCGATCCGCGGGAGATGGCGAAGTCGGACCTGATCGTGGTGTGGGGCGGCAATCCGGTCTCCACCCAGGTCAACGTCATGACCCATATCAGCCGAGCGCGTAAGGAACGCGGGGCGAAGCTGGTGGTGATCGATCCCTATAAAACGCCGACCGCCGCCGTTGCCGATATCCATATCGCCCCCCGGCCCGGCACCGATGGCGCACTGGCCTGCGCGGTGATGCACATCGCTTTTCGCGACGGTTACGCCGACCACGCCTACATGCGTCAATACACCGACTGTCCGGACGCACTGGAAGCGCACCTGCGCGATCGCGGTCCCGACTGGGCCGCCGCCATCACCGGCCTGTCGGTCGCTGCGATTGAATCCTTCGCCGCGCTGTATGGACAGACACAACGCAGTTTCATCCGGGTCGGCTACGGGTTCGCCCGCAGCCGCAACGGGAGTGCCGGGATGCACGCGGTATCGTGCCTGCCCGCCGTCACAGGCGCATGGCAGCATGAAGGCGGCGGCGCACTGTGGTCCAACCGGGGTATGTACCACTGGGACAAGACCCTGATCGAGGGGCTGGACGCGCTCGACCCGACGATCCGGGTGATGGACATGAGCCGCATCGGCAGCGTGCTGACTGGCGACCGGACCGAACTCGGCGACGGGCCGCGGGTCCATTCGATGATTATCCAGAACCAGAATCCATTGGCCGTCTGCCCCGACAGCAACCGCGTCCGCCGAGGTTTCGCCCGCAACGACCTGTTCGTCGCGACGCATGAGCAGTTTATGACCGAAACGGCGCGCTGGTCGGATATCGTACTGCCCGCGACAATGTTCATGGAACACGACGACCTGTATCAGGCCGGCGGGCATAGCCATGTTCAGATCGGTGCCAAACTGATCGAACCTCCGGCCGGCTGCCGCTCGAACCACGAAGTCATCCAGGCGCTCGCAGCTCGGCTGGGCGCTAAACATCGCGGGTTCGATATGACGGCGATGGAGATCATCGACGCAACGCTGCTCGCCTCCGGCTATCCCGACGCCAAGACCGTGCTGGAAAAGCGATGGGTCGACGAGATGCCGCCTTTCCGCACCGCGCATTTCCTGGATGGTTTCCCGACCAGGGACCGGCGCTTCCATTTCGCCCCCGACTGGGCGGCGCTTGGCGACGACCACGCGGTGATGCCGAAGTTGCCGGACCAGATGGACAATATCGAGGCCAGCGGCCCCGACGCGCCGTTCCGTCTGGTCACCGCGCCGGCCCGGAGTTTCCTGAACACCAGCTTCACCGAAATGGCCGCGGGCAAGAAGCGCGAGGGCCGGCCGACAGTGTCCATGCATCCCGACGACGCCCGGACACTGGGACTGACCGATGGCGCGAAGGTGCGATTGGGTAACGTGCGGGGCGAGGTCATCCTGCATGCCCGCATCGCCGAGGGACAGCAGCCCGGCGTGCTGGTGTCGGAGAGCATTTGGCCGAGCGAGTGTTTCGAGGGTGGGATCGGGATCAACGCGCTGACCAGCGACGATCCAGGGCCGCCATGGGGCGGGGCGGTGTTTCACGATATCGCGGTCTGGATGCGCGCCGAGATTGCCGAGGTGGCGTTGGCGGCCGATTAGATCGGTTTCCGTTCGCCCTGGCTCACGGACACCGCTCGAACTCATTGTCTGGTCGTTCGTGCCGCAAATCAGCACCGCTTTGCCCCGGGCCTTGGGGTACCTCGTCACGGAAGTTTTGACGGTTTGCCAAAGCCGCCGTAGAGGACGTTTGTGGCATCGATGTGTGCCTGGCGCCCACCTCTCGCATTCTGGACCACGTCCCAACCTTCAGGTTCTTCAGTAGCCGCGGGAACCCCCTGGTTTGACAGATCAGGTTGGATAGCCGGCTGATGCCGCATCGCCCGCCCGGGGCCTTCCGATGCTGGACTGGGACCCGGACCGGCGGCGACCGGTCATGCGGCGGCCCAAAGGGTGCTCGACTGGCTGCGGTCAGGCTACTAAGCCCCTCCGCGCAAGGAGGCTTCGAGTCGAGACATGACGGTGGCGATCGGGATGGGACACACGACGGCAGGCGCCCCGGCGACGCTCGACCTTGAGGAGCTGCTGGCCACCCGCCTGCTGGTTCAGGGCAATTCGGGCTCCGGAAAATCCCATCTTCTGCGTCGGCTGCTGGAACAGAGCGCCCCCTGGGTGCAGCAGACGATCATCGACCCCGAAGGCGACTTCGTGACGCTGGCCGAGCGCTTCGGCCACCTGGTGATCGATGCCGAGGCCCATACCGAACAGGGCCTGCAGTTGGCGGGCGAGCGGGCGCGCATCCATCGTGTCTCCACCGTGCTCAATCTCGAGGGGCTCGACGCCGAGCACCAACTGCGCCGCGCCGCCGCCTTCCTGGGCGGGATTTTCGATGTTGACCGCGACCACTGGTACCCGATGCTGGTGGTGGTGGATGAGGCGCAGCTCTTCGCCCCGGCCATCGCCGGGGAGGTTTCGGACGAGGCGCGCAAGCTGTCCCTCGGTGCCATGACGAACCTGATGTGCCGGGGCCGCAAGCGCGGGCTTGCGGGCGTGATTGCGACCCAGCGCCTGGCGAAGCTCGCCAAGAACGTCGCCGCCGAGGCTTCCAACTTCCTCATGGGCCGCACCTTCCTGGATATCGACATGGCGCGCGCCGCCGACCTTCTGGGCATGGAGCGGCGGCAGGCGGAAGCTTTCCGGGACCTGGAGCGCGGGCATTTCATGGCACTGGGGCCAGCCCTCTCCCGCAGCCCCTTGGGGCTTTGCATCGGCCCGACGGAAACCCAGCCGCCCAATGCGACGCCGCGGCTCATGCCGCTGCCGGAGGCGATGCTGGAGGATGCCCGTGCCGTTATCCTGGCAGCTCCGCCGCCCGAGGCCGCCCGGCCCCAGCGTCGCCCGCCGCGGCCCCCGGCGCCTGACCTGCTCAGCCAGCTCATGGCCGCGAAGCCCGCCACCACGGAGAACCGCGCCGAAGCGGTGGAAGAGCCGCCGAACCCCGAGAAACTGGCGGAACGGCGCGAGCGGCTGGACCGTATCCTGAGCGCCATCCTGGCGGACCCCGAGGCGGGGTTCCGCGCCATCGGCGTGCTCTACCAGGATTTCCTGGTCCGCTGCCGGATCGAGGGCCTGGGCGCCGGGGTGCTGGACCTCGGTGCCTTCCGCCGCATGCTGACCCGCGCGCGCGCGGGTATCAGCGCCGAGATGGCGGAGGAGGATGTCTGGCAGGAAGTCTCGATCCGCGCCGACATCCTGCCCGAGGATATGCAGGGCATCTTCATGATGATCGCCCGCGCGGCGCGTGAGGGGCTGCCCTGCCCGGGCGACCCGGCGATTGCCCGCGCCTATGGCACCCGCTCATTGGGCCGCGCTCGGCGCGTCCTGACCTATATGGAGGAGCAGGGTCTGATCGTCTGCCAAGTGGACGGTGCCGGCCGGCGGATTGTGACGCTGGTGGAACTTGCCTGGGCTACGGCGCCGGGCGCCCCCAATGCCGAGGAAGCGTTGGCTGGGTAAACCAGCGACCCAAAGGGCCGGCTGGGTTGTGCTCGGGGCTGGTGGGGCGGCCGGGCATCCACTCCACGGGGACGGAACTCACACAGTCCGGTACCGATCAACGCCCCCGGCATCCGTTTCCAACCGCAACTGCCCAAGCCCCAGCATGTGGTTCACGTGCGCCAGCACCTCTCCGAAGGCGAAACCGGTTTGGTGGGCGTCCAACGCGCGGGTAAACAAATGCGGCACGATCTCCGCCACCGACAGCGGCTGGTCCTTGCACGCCGCCCCGAGTTCTCCGCAGCGCAGGGCGTGATGGTCGATCAGTTCGTCCACCCGATCGTGCAGTCCGTGGAACGGCAGCCCATGCCCTGGCAGCACCAGGACATCCGGCGCGACGCTCGCCTTGATCGCCCGCAGCGACGTTAGATAGATACCCAACGCGTCCAGGCCTGGTTCCATCGGATGAACACTGACGTTGGGGGAAATCCGAGCGATGACCTGATCGGCGGCAAGGAACAACTGCTCCTCGGGCCGGTAGAGCATCGCCTGTTCCAGCGCGTGCCCGCCGCCGGTCTGCACCCCGAACGCACGTCCGCCGACCGTGATCGTGTCACCGTGCTTGATACGATGGTATGAGGCCGGGACCCCCGTCGTGCGTTTTAGGTATTCGTGGCCGCGACTCAGCACGATTTCGGTCGCTTCGGCCGACAGGCCGTGTCGCTGATAGAACGGGCGAAACACTTCCTCACCGTAGTCAGCCGGCGCGCATTGCAGCACCAGGCTGTGAAGATACTCCGGCCGAGGCATCGTCAGGTCCAGGTCGTAGGTCTCGCAAAGCCAGCCTGCCAGCCCGACATGATCCGGGTGAAAATGGGACACAATAACAGATTTGAGACTACGCCCCACCAGCGGCCCCGCCAAAGCCGCCCTCCACGCGTCCCTGCACGCTTCCGTGCCCAATCCCGTATCAAAAACTGTCCAGCCATCAGAGTTTTCGATGAGAAAGACGTTTACGTGATCTAATCTGTAAGGAAGTGGTAACCTTAACCAGCATATACCGGGCGCTACTTCAGTGACTGTGCCCGGAGCGGGAGGAGCGGCGAATGGGAACGTCAGCTTGGACGGATTAGGAGATTGCATCCGCCTTAGCTAGCAAACCCGCCGCCGATCGGAAACCGGCAAGGGCACGGACGCCAGGTTGGAACCGACAGAGCGAATGAGAGCGTACCGCGGATGACCCTTCATGGAGGCGGACCAACCAAGCCCGGCGGTAGCGCGCGGTTGCCTCAGGCTTACAGGACCGTGGTCGCGGAAGGCCTTCCGCGCGGGTTTCGGCATTTTGCCCTGAAGGGTCGGTTCCGGCCGGCCGCCACCGGAAACCGCCAGGAAATGGCGGAGCGTTCCGCCCGCCTCGCGGCCCGGATGAACGCCCGCCTGGAATGGGATGCGGTGCCGCCACGCCAGCGTGGATTGGAGGACCCGATCCGCAAAGACCGTCCCGACCTTCGCGACAATCCTTATATTCCGTCCGGATACACATACCTGCTGCAATTCGTGGCGCACGATATGGTGGCGACGCGACTGCCTTTCTGGGCGGCGGGGAATCTGGATCAGGACACCGCGAACGATCGCGATCACCGGCTGGGCCTGGACGCGCTGTACGGCGACGGTCCGCAGACGATGCGGATGATCTATGCACCCGGTGACCCCAGGGATCTTAGCCGGACAAAGCTACAGATTGGCCGGTCGGGGCCGGTGGCAACCGGAAATGGCACACTCGTTTGCCCGTTCCGCGACATCGCGCGCCTGAAGCTGGCGAACACCGCCGCCAACCTGCCCGGCCTGACAGAGCCCTTGATCGCCGACCCGCGCAACGACGACCATGCGGTGATCTCCCAGCTCACGATGGTCTTTTCCCACCTGCACAACATCTTCATCGACCGCCAGACGCCGGAGCCGGTGAACGCCGCCACGGCGGACTTCACCCACGACGCGGCAAAGCGGTTCGCCAATGCCCGGGAAGCGACGACCCTGATCTATCGCCATGTCATCCGCGACGATCTGTTGAAGCGCTTGCTGCATCCATCCGTGCATGCGCTGTATTCCACGGGCAGGCCGCCGTTTCTCGATGCGCTCGCCGGAGCGCGTACAGCCGGCGTGCCACTGGAGTTTTCCCACGCCGCGTTCAGGTTCGGCCATGCGATGGTGAAGGATTCCTACCGCATCAACGCCAGCAGCCCGGCCTTTGGCCAGTTCATGAAGGACGCGCTGACCCGGTTTTCGTCCGCCGGCAACATCCGGATGGAGCCGCTGCCCGCATCCTGGCTGGTGCAGTGGTCGAACTTTTTCAACATTCCGGGCGTGACCGATCCGAACCAAATCAATCTCAGCCGCCGCATCGGTCCGTCGGAGCCGATGGCGCTGTCCTCGACCGCGTTTGGACCGATCGACCCGTCGGGTGGCGCGGGTGTATTCTATCGCGACCTGATCAGCGGCGAGTTGGCCAACCTTTGGCCGGCTTCGGAACTGTTGTCGGCGATGCGGGAGCATGAATCGTTGGCCCCGCTGGTCAATGGATCGCCCTTGCTGCGCGACGATTACTGGCAGAACGAGATCATGGCCTGGCTGCGCGGCGGCGACTTCCAAGGTACGCCGCGCCCCTGGACCGGCCTGCGCGAAGAAGCTGAGGCCGAGGACATCGCCTCTCTGTGCGTTGATCCGCCGCTGTTGTTCTTCCTGTTGTTCGAGGCCTTCAAGGACCCCGAAAGCCTCGGCTGCCGGCTCGGCCGCTTCGGTTCGATCCTGGTGGCCGATCCATTGTTCGGCGAACTGAACAACCGCCTGCCGTCCGAGGAACATTACGGGTCGCTGGCAGAACAACTGGAAACGATCCACCCCGGTTTCGGCGACCCGGTATTCGACCATCCCGCCACGATGGCGGTGATCATCGGTTTCATCGACCGGCACCTGCGGGCGAATCCCGACCCGGCGATGAGCCTGCCCTCGCTATTGTAGCAACACCCTAACCGTTGCCAGAAGCCGCGGCCGCGGCAGGTCCCGCCCTGGTCTAAGGACGCGAGCCTCTCCATAATGCTGAAAATCAGCAAACGGAGGCACACCCAGATGGCGACACAACCCAAGCTCACGCATCGTCCGCTCGGCAAGGGTGGCCTGTCCGTTTCCGCCATCGGTCTGGGCTGCATGTCCCTGTCCGGCATCTATGGTTCGGCCGAGGACGCCGTTTCCGAAGACCTGATCCGCCATGCCATCGACATGGGCGTGGATCATTTCGACTCCTCGGACATGTACGGCTGGGGCCACAATGAGCAGGTTGTGGGCCGGGCGCTGAAAGGCCGCCGCGACGGCGTCGTGCTGGCCACCAAGTTCGGCCAGACCCAGCGCCCCGGACAATCGAACGGCGTCAATGGCCGGCCCGAGTACGTCATCGAAGCCTGTGAGGCCAGCCTGAAGCGCCTGGGCGTAGATGTGATCGATCTTTATTACCAGCACCGCGTCGATCCCGCCGTCCCGGTCGAGGACACCGTCGGCGCGATGGCGAAGCTGGTGCAGCAAGGCAAGGTGCGGTTCCTCGGCATGTCCGAAGCCGCTCCGGATCGTATCCGCCGGGCGCACGCGGTGCATCCGATCGCGGCGGTGCAGACCGAATATTCCCTGCTGTATCGCGAAGAGGCCGAGGAAACCCGGAAGACCACGACTGAACTGGGGATCAGCTTCGTTGCCTACTCACCGCTGGGGCGCGGTTTTCTGACCGGGGCGATCAAGACCTTCGCCGACGTCGATGGCCGCCGAGCGGCGCATCCGCGTTTCCAGGAGCAGAATTTCGATCAGAATCGAGCGTTGGTCGCGAAGATCGAGGAAATCGCAGCCGCGAAGTCCTGCACCCCGGCGCAGGTCACATTGGCCTGGCTGCTGGCGCAGGGGCCGGACGTGGTCGCCATCCCGGGCACCCGGTACGCACCACGCCTGGATGAGAACATCGGCGCCCTGAACGTCGCGCTCTCAGCCGCGGACGTGGCGCTGATTTCCGCCGCGATCCCGGTGGGTGCGGTGGCCGGGACACGGTATCCGGCGGGCGGCATGGCGGGCGTGTTCATCTGACCGACGGTTCTCAAGCCATCATGGCCGCGGCACGACGGCCGCTATCCAAGCGCTGTTCGGGGGCAACCGGGCAAAGGCTTGAGGCCGGATATGCCCCCGGGCGTCATGGCCGTGCCTGGGTGCAACCGAGCCTATCATGAATCTTGTGTGAGGGGTCGGTTTCACCTGATCCCTCTATTCGACGCTGAACCGGCAGGCGCATATGCGCCCAGTAGAACGCCAGAGAGACCGAAGCGTCGGTGCGATCCCGACCGGACCGACACGCTGCCGCGAGGAATATCGCGAATATGTTGCGTGTTTGATTGCCAATAGGCCGACAGACTCAATTTCGAAGATCCGGTGGACGACGCACGAAATAGTCAAGTGGCGCGGATGGCCGGGGCGTAGCATGAACTGATCCAGATCAAGTGGGATGCCGAGCGATCGTGGCCAGATGGGTCAATGCTGAACGGCGGAGGAACTCGTGATGGAACAAAAAGCCTCTGGGGCCCGGTTCCCCCTCAAACTGGACGCTGACCGAAATACCCAGGCGGAGATGATGAAAGCGTGGTCGCACTTCACCAAGTTGGTCCTGGTCTTCGCGTTCGCGGGGCTGTGGGGCTTTGCAATGGCTTCAAGTGCGCGTGCACAGCAGGCTCTCGACCCCGACACGCAAAGTGTGCTTGCCGCCATGTCGAACTATCTCGGTGGCCTGAAAAATTTCTCGGTCGAGTATTCGGCGGTTGATGAGGTTGTCACCCAGGAGGGGCAGAAACTGCAGTTCCTCCATTCCGGCAAGGTTATCGTGCAGCGGCCGAACAAGCTGTATGCGATCCGCACGGGCGCAACCGGCAGCGCGGAGATGTTCCTTGATGGCAAGGAACTCACACTCTATGCAAAAACAGCCAACGATTACCTACAGCTTGATGCCACCACGATAGACACTGCAATCAGTGCCCTGCACAAATTCGGGTTCGAAGCGCCCGGCGCTGACCTGCTTGCCGCCAAACCGCTGGACAGCTCAACGGCGGATATGACCAGCGGGGCCCATGTCGGAATGACCTTTATTGACGGCGCCCAGGTACATCAGCTTGCCTTCCGTGGAGCGGATGTCGACTGGCAGTTATGGGTGAAGGCCGGCAGCAAACCGCTGCCGCTCAGATATGTCATAACGACAAAGGCGATCGGTGGCGCACCCCAGTATACATTGGAACTCCGCAACTGGGACGTCACACCGCAAATCGGCGCCGGGCAATTCGCATTTACACCGCCGAAAGGCGCAAAGAAGCTCGATCCGGCGTCGGTCAAGGTCGACGCGATCGGCGATATGACAATCAAAGGGGAGTGAGCGGAACCATGTCAAAAGTTCGGAAGTTGACCATCTTCGTGCTGGCGTTCGGGCTTTTCTTGGAGGTGGATCCGGTATCGTTCGTGTTTCACGGTTCCCTGACGTCAACAGCCGAGGCGATCGTCGGCCGTCCGGCCACGCCCGTCAGCGTGGCTGGGGTCGCTCGGCGTACGGTGCGGCGCTATTAGGCGCCGTTCCACTTTGCCGGTCGGGCAGCGTAATGATCGGTGGAAGTCGAGGGGCTGGTACCCCGAGTCATTCACATTGCGGGATAAAGGCGTTTCAGCTTAACGCGAGCATCCGCGGTCGTGAAATGCCAGTCCGCTTTTGCGTTCTTGTTGTTTCGGCTTTTCTGCCATGCCGCGACATTGATGGTCAGCGTCGGCTTATCGGGGATGCGCCGGTCGAGGTATTGCCTGGACAATACGCTGAGTTCGGACTCCGCGATATCCAACCAGCTTCCGTGTTTGGGCGTGTCATACCAGCGGCCCAAAGGGCCGACTGGTATGCGTGCGGGGTTGGTGGGACGGCCGCGCGCCAAGTCAACGGGATCCCAGCCGCCGCCGACTGACAACAGAGTCGAAGCTTCGAGTGGCTGGCATAATTGACTTTTTTCCTATTTATATCTATAGATCGCGATATGGGCACCTGCTTGCAGCCCTATTTTCGAACCCGTCGATGGGTCTGTTCGTGCAGGGCACGCCATCGGCAAGGTAACCGGTCGCGAGCGGCAAAACATCTTAAAAACGGGATAGAGTGCAGTTTCGTGGGTTTTGAGACACCTGTTAGACAGTCGTTTCACAGCAGATTGACACGGCTAATCGGGTAAACGACAGGATGCCTCGGTGCCGCGCCCAAAATGTTCACCAGATCGCCCATAGCGCGACTCTCGTTCTCGTTGACCCTCGGCCCTTCGGGTCCTATCTGAAGGGCGCGCGTCTGGGTCTTCCCGGACTGATAGCGCTTGGAAGGTCCGCATGCTCGCCTCTATCGCCCGTGCCATTTTCGGCTCCGCCAACGACCGCTCCCTGAAAGGGTACCAGCGGCGCGTCCCGGCGATCAACGCTCTCGAAGACGGCATGAAAGCCCTGTCTGACGAAGCGCTTGCGGCAAAAACCGTGGAATTCCGCACCCGTCTGGCCGCTGGCGCCACGTTGGATGAGTTGCTGCCCGAGGCCTTCGCCACGGTGCGCGAAGCCGGCAGGCGAGTCCTGGGACAGCGTCACTTCGACGTTCAGCTTGTCGGCGGCATGGTGCTGCACGACGGCAAAATCTCGGAAATGAAGACCGGCGAGGGCAAAACCCTGGTCGCCACGCTGCCGGTGTACCTCAACGCCCTGGCCGGCAAGGGTGTCCACGTCGTGACGGTGAACGACTACCTGGCCCGTCGCGATGCCGACTGGATGGGCCAGATATACAACTTCCTGGGCCTGAGCTACGGCGTAGTCGTGCATGGCCAGGATGAGGAAACCAAGCGCGCCCAATATGCCGCCGACATCACCTACGGCACGAAC
>DNXO01000026.1:146003-147049 GCA_003506895.1 Acetobacteraceae bacterium
ACGCCGCTGATCATCTCCGGCCCGGCCGAGGACAGTTCCGACCTTTATCGCCAGGTCGATCTGGTGGTGAAGGAGTTGGTCAAGGACCCGTCCACCTACGACAAGGATGAAAAATTCAAGACGGTTTCGTTGACCGAACCCGGCAGCGAGCAGGTCGAGGACATGCTGAAGGCCGCCGGGGTCATCACCGAGGGCAACCTGTATGACATCTTCAATGTCTCGGTCGTCCACCACGTTCAGCAGTCCGTCCGCGCGCACACCCTGTTCGCCCGCGATGTCGATTACATCGTCCGCGACGACCTGGTCGTCATCATCGATGAGTTTACGGGCCGCATGATGCAGGGCCGCCGCTACTCCGAGGGCCTGCATCAGGCGCTTGAGGCCAAGGAACACGTCACCGTCCAGGCGGAAAACCAGACCCTGGCGTCGATCACCTTCCAGAACTACTTCCGGTTGTATCCAAAACTGGCCGGCATGACCGGCACCGCGATGACGGAAGCCGACGAGTTCGCCGAAATCTACAAACTGGATGTGGTGGAAATCCCCACCAACGTCACCGTCACCCGCAAGGATGAGGATGACGAGGTCTATCGCACAGCAGCCGAAAAGTATGAGGCGGTTGCCATGCTGATCGACGAGGCCCGCGCAAAGGGCCAGCCGGTGTTGGTCGGAACCACCTCGATCGAAAAGAGCGAGACGATCAGCGATCTGCTGAAAAAGAAGAAGGTCCCGCATTCCGTCCTGAACGCCCGCTTCCACGAGCAGGAAGCGGAAATCGTCTCCCAGGCCGGTGCGCCTGGCGCCGTGGTGATCGCCACCAATATGGCCGGCCGCGGCACCGACATCAAACTCGGCGGCAACCTGGACGTGCGGCTCCGCAAGGAACTCGCGAACATCCACGACCCGGACGCCAGAGCGGCGAGGGAAGCCAAGATCCGCGAGGAAAACGCGATCGCTCACCAGAAGGTCAAGGAAGCCGGTGGGTTGTTCGTCATCGGCACCGAACGCCACGAAAGCCGCCGTATCGACAACCAGTTGCGCGGCCG
>DNXO01000026.1:147375-156631 GCA_003506895.1 Acetobacteraceae bacterium
GACGACCTGATGCGCATCTTCGGGTCTGAACGCATGGGCGGGATGCTGCAACGCCTCGGTCTGAAAGACGGCGAGGCCATCGTCCATCCCTGGATCAACAAGGCCCTGGAAAAGGCGCAGAAGAAAGTCGAGGCACGCAACTTCGACACCCGCAAGAACGTGCTGAAATACGACGACGTCATGAACGCCCAGCGCAAAGAGGTTTACGCCCAGCGCAAGGAGTTCATGAAGCTGGCCGATGTCGCCGAGACGGTCGCGGAAATGCGCGGCGAGGTCCTTGCGCTGATGGTCGCCGCTCGGGTGCCGGAAAAGGCGTTCTCCGAACAATGGGAACTGGCCGACCTGGCCGCCGACGTCCGCCGTGTGTTCAACATGGATCTGCCGATCGAGGCGTGGGGCAAGGAAGAAGGAATCGACGAAACCCATCTGCGGGAACGGATCGAGCAAGCCGTCGATCAGATGATGGCCGCGAAAGCCGCCAACATGGGCCCCGAACTGATGCGGTTCATCGAAAAGAGCCTGCTGATCCAGACGCTCGATGCGGTGTGGAAAGAGCATCTTTATGCGCTGGACCATCTTCGCCAGGGCATCGGCCTGCGGGCCTATGGCCAGCGCGACCCGCTCAACGAGTACAAGTCCGAGGCGTTCTCGCTGTTCAACGCGATGCTGGGCGAGTTGAAGGAACGCGTCACCGGCATGCTGGCCCGGGTGGAACTGGCGCCGGAACGTCCGCTGGAACCGCCCCCGCTGATGCAAATGGTGGAAAGCCACGCTGAACCGCAATCCGCGCTGTCGGGCGATCTCGCCCTGGCCGAACCGCCGGCCCAATCGGGAATCGTCTCCATGGCCCCGGCCCGAACGATGGCTATGGACCCGAATGACGAAAGTACCTGGGCGGCGACGCCCCGTAACGCACAATGCCCCTGCGGATCGGGGAAGAAGTATAAGCA
This sequence comes from Acetobacteraceae bacterium, assembly GCA_003506895.1. GTDB lineage: Bacteria > Pseudomonadota > Alphaproteobacteria > Acetobacterales > Acetobacteraceae > Rhodopila. The sequence continues at coordinate 148,326 of DNXO01000026.1, forward strand.
TTGCCACGGTAAACTGGGCTGAAGGGTGGCCCGCGGCAGCGTCGGCAAAACGGCGGCGCGATCTTTGCCTGACCGGGCCGGTGCGCCGATCCGCCGGCAGCGTTAGTCGGCGGTCACCACGCGCCTGACCGCCCGCGCGGCCCTGCGCACATCGAACAGCAGGGTGCGGACGCTGGTGATGCGCACCCGCGTGCGTTGCCGCCATAGATGCACCAGGATGCCGCCGTGCCGGCGCCACTCCAGTTCCCGCTTAGCCCGAGCGGTCTTATGCTGGGAAAGCCAGGGGAAATGCCGCTGGACTTTGGCGGGAACCGGGACCCTGTCGAAGATCAGCACATAAGCCATCCGCTCTCGGTCCGTGGTGTTCGGACCGGCACCATGCACGGTTCTCCCGACATGAATAACGCAACCGCCCGCTGGAATTTGGCAGAAAACCGCATCCCGCGGGTCAAACCCGTCGATACATTCCAGCGCATGAATTCGAGGATCACCGCCAGGAAATCCATGCGGCAGAACCGGACCTTTATGGGAGCCCGGGACGTAGGCCATGCAACTATTGGATTTATCGACAGGTTGGAGCGCCAGCCAGAAACTGATCTCCTCATAATCGAACGCCGGATCCTGGAACGCCTCATCCTGGTGCCAGGGCGTTGCATCGCCAATGCGGGCCGGTTTCATTAACGAGATGTCGGCCTTGAAGCGGACATCTCCCCCAAGAATCTGTTCAGCGATGCCGCGCGCCAGTTGATAGAAGCCATTGCCGATCAGTTCCGGTGCAAACGACCTCGGGTGCAGGATCTGGGGAAACCGAGCGGGCGTGGAGCCGTCGTCGACGCCCATCGCATCGAACAGGGCGCCCTCTTCGAACCCAATGTTCTCGTTGTGAAGCTTCGCCAGCGTTTCCCGCAACGCGGCGATATCCCGCTCGGACAGCCCGGTATCGAACGAAAGAAACCCATCCTCACGAAAGCGTTCAATCATGGTTTGATCGAGACGGATCGTCATAAGGATCAACCCTGTTTCTGGTAATGACGCAGACACGGCCCGGTAATGCCGGCTGTTCATAACGAACTTTACAAACGACGGCCAAGCAGAGTCCAATCACGAACCCGGTCGATCCCGCGTCGATAGATTGATGAGTGACCTCTGCCGCTCGGCTTACGGTCAACCTTCGGGGAGCGGGGAGAACCATTGTTCTTGCACGCTGGGCGGCAGTCCAACCCGCCATTTTTCGCCTCCGGTCGGTAATTCAGTTAACAAGCCTCATGTTCCGGTTGTAGAACGCTTGGTAAGAAGCGGGGCGCGGGCCGGTTCGGAACTGGGATCAGGATGCTAAGATTTTCGAAGACCACCACTGGAACAGTGCTGTTTGCGCTGGACGCCGTGCTTATCCTGGCGGTCTGGCCGCTGGTATTATCGATGTCACGACCCGACGCGATCAGCCTGTTCGTGCTACCGGCCGATTCCCGCGGCATCGGCTACCCGGCGTTCGACCTGCTGCTGCTATTCGCAATGGGGCTGTACCGGCGCGAGGCGATCTTGGAAGCCGGACGGTCGCTGACGCGGGTCCCGCTGGTGGTTGGCATGGGGGGAGCGCTGGAGGTACTGGTGTCGTTGATCCAGGCTCTTCTTGTTCCCGCCGCCGTCATGCCGGGCGGCCGCGACCAGGCCATGCTGTTCAGCCTGGCAGTCGTGACATTCACATTCTGCGCCTTCCTGGCCCGCCTGATCATCGATGTGCTGATTCGCCGCCGCGTGCTGCGCCGCCACCTGCTGATCGTCGGCGCCGGTCAGCGGGCATGGGACCTGCTGCACATGCTTGGCCACGAGGGAAGCAGCCTGCATGACGACGTCACACTGGTGCATGACCGACAGGAGGACGTAGACCCGCGGCTGCTCGCCGAACGGCCCGACCGGATCATTTGTCCGGAAGGCTTCAATGTCGTCTCCGCCGCGATCGCGGTGGATGCCGACCTGATCATCGTTGCCCCGGATGAGCGACGCGGCATGAACCTGGAACGACTCCTGGAGTGCAAGAAAGCTGGCTTTCCGGTGATCCAGTATCTGAGTTTCGTAGAGCGGGAGATCCGCCGCATCGACCTGAAGCGTATGGAACTCGGTTGGCTCGTTTACACCGACGGCTTCACGTTCGGTGCCCTGGACCGGTTTCTGAAGCGCGGATTCGACTTGGTCGTCAGCTCCGTCGTGTTGCTGCTGACCGCGCCACTGATCCTGGGCGGTATGCTCGCGATCCGGTTTGAAGGTGCTGGCCCCGTGCTCTACCGGCAGGAACGGGTGACCTTGGACGGAAAGGTGTTCTCCATCATGAAGCTGCGGACCATGCGCGTGAACGCCGAGGCTGGCGGCGCCGTGTGGGCGGCGGAGAAGGACAACCGGATCACCAAGGTGGGCAACTTCCTCCGCCGCGCCCGGATCGACGAACTGCCGCAGTTGGTCAACATCCTGAAGGGGGAGATGTCCTTCGTCGGCCCCCGGCCGGAGCGGCCGATGTTCGTCAAGGAACTGGCGGAGAATATCCCGCTCTATAATGAACGGCACATGGTCAAGGCCGGGCTGACCGGCTGGGCGCAGATCAACTATCCTTATGGCGCCTCGATCGACGATGCCCGGTCCAAGCTGAGTTACGACCTGTATTACGTGAAGAACTTCTCCATCCTGTTCGACTTCGTCATTCTGCTGCAGACCCTGCGTGTGGTGCTGTGGCCAAGCGGAGTGCGCTAATCCGGGACCGCGACAGGAAGAACAGCGCGATCGCGAAGTTCAGTGCATTCCATGCGATCCCGTTGGCGAACGCCGCTCGGTAAGACCCTGTGTAATCGAAGATCACGCCGCTCATCCAGCCGCCAAGGGCCATACCGAGCAGGGTCATCATCATGACGACGCCGACGCGGGCGCCGGCTTCCCTGGCGGGAAAGCACTCGCGGATGATGATCGCGTAGCTGGGCACCAGCCCGCCCTGGAACAGGCCGAACAGGGCCGAGATGATATAGAGCGACGTAAGCCCATCCATCAATAAGTACAGGGTCAACGCCGTCATCTGCGCGGCAGACCCGATCAGCAGCGTGGCCACTCCCCCGAGGCGATCGGCGAGGAATCCGGACCCAACCCGGCTGACGATGCCAAAACCGAGCATGAGGGAGAGCATCTGGGCGCCTCGGGCGGGGCCGTAGCCAAGGTCGGCGCAATAGGCGACGATGTGGACCTGCGGCATGGACATCGCCACGCAGCAGGCGAGGCCAGCGACCGCCAGCAAGGTCTGCAAAGCCGCCGGAGACAGGGCGATTTGCCTGCGAGACGCGGCGGGAATCGCGGCGCCCGCCGCGCGTTGGGGCGGGCGGCTGCGCAACAGCAGCGTCAGCGGCGGCATGACCAGCAAACAGAACGCGCCGATCGCGAAGTGCGTGGTGCGCCAGCCGTGGGTGCGGATCGCCCACTCGATCAGCGTCGGCCAGAAGGCGCCGGAGACGTAGTTGCCAGAGGCGCACAAGGCGACCGCGATGCCCCGGCGCTTTTCGAACCAGAACGAGATGTCGGCGATCAACGGGACGAAGGTCGCCGCGGCGCCGAACGTGCCGATCAGCATATAGGCGGCGGCGAACGACCATAGGCCGGTGGTGAACGAGGCCAGCATGTAGCCAACCCCAAGCGTGACGGCGCCGATCATGACCGGCAGCACGATGCCCCGCTTGTCCGCGACCCGGCCCATGATGACTCCGCCGATACCGAAGCCGATCATGGTGAGGGTGAACGGCAGGGAAGCGGCGCCGCGCTCCGCATGGAATTCCGCCCCAACGGTGGGCAGGACGACCACGACGGACCACATGCCGACCCCGCCGATGGCGGACAGAAGGATGGAAACCCCGAGCCGGAACCAAGCGTAGGGGGAGTCGATTTCTTGGCGCTTCAGCATTGTGCTCTTCTAGTGGGCGGATCAGGTCTTTTCAAAGTCGATGCGTTCGACCACGGGCAATCCCTGTAGGAAGCGGCGCAGGCAATCGAGTCCCAATTCAACCGCGCCCAATCGGACCCATTCCCGGCCGCCGAGGATGCGTGACCGGCGGAATTCCATGCGGTCGGCGGTGGCGATGCCGATCCAGATGGTGCCGCCGAGGTCGATGCGATCCGCACCTTCGTCGAGTTCGATCAGCACGGCCAGGGCGTGGGTGGCGCCGGTGTGTTCGCGCGCGGCGCGGGTCACGGCCTCGGTGGTGGCCTGATCCAGTTCGGGGGGGAGTTTCACCCCGAAAAGATGGTCCAGATGGCGGGCGACGGTGCCGTGGCGGAAGACTTTCTCCGCCCCCGGCAGGTGGGCGATGCGGGCGGCGATCTGGCCGGCGGTGAAGGTTTCCACCACTGTCAGCGTGGCGCTTTTGGCGGTGAGTTCGGCCAGGGTGACGCCTTCCAGCGTCTTGTCGTCCTCGGCGAAGATGAAGTTGCCGAGGCGCTTTTGCACCTCCGCCGTCACCGGGGCGAGTTTGCGGTGGACGTCCGCCATGTCCGTTCCGCGCACTGTCAGCTTGGTTTCCAACTGCGGGTAGTGTGCGCGGAATCCCAGCTTCACGCCGCCGTCCGGGTCCAGGGCCTCGACGCCCGCCAGAAGCTGATCGACATGGGATTCGCCCAGGCCGTAGGAGTGGAACCGCTTCAGGAAGATCGATGCCGGCGCGCCGGAGCGGGCGAGGATGCGGGGGATCACCTGTTCCTCCAGCATGCGGCGCAGTTCGCGCGGCACGCCGGGGGTGAAGAAGAAGCGGGCCTTGCCGATGTCCAGCGCGAAGCCGCAGGCGGTGCCGATCGGGTTGTCGATCATCTCGGCGGTGGATGGCAGCATCGCCTGTTTGACGTTGTTCGGCGGCATGGTGCGGGCGCGCTTGGAGAAGAAGCCCTCCATCTTGGCGAGCCATTCTTCGTGCAGGACCAGTTCCACGCCGGCGGCCTGGGCGGCGATCTCCTGCGACAGGTCATCGACGGTCGGGCCGAGGCCGCCGTTGACGATAACGGCGTCGGCACGGGTGCCGGCGAGTTGGAATGCGGCGAGGAGGGATTCGCGGTCGTCGCCAACGGTGGTGCCCCAGTGGACGGAGAGGCCGACGTCCTCCAGCTTTTGCGCCATGTAGGAGAAATTGGTGTTGGTGATCTTGCCGGTCAGCACTTCGTCGCCGGTGCAGATGATCTCGATGCGCATGCGTTTCCCCCTTGGTTGGGGGAGATTAGGGGATGCGGCGGCGGGGGCAAGGTTTGGGGTTGTTCCCGGGGGCTTGGGTTGTGGCGGTTGTTCGGTTGGGTCGATTGGCCCCGAGGCCGGAAGGCGTCTCGTTGGCGTCTCAATACTCAAGAAAATGCATTCATTCCTATTTTTGGGATTTTTGGTCGATTAGCTGGCTTGACGCGGGGCGGCATTGCGTTCGACGCGGCGGTTGCGAGCAGACGGGCATGTTATGGTGTGTAGATGAAAATAGGAAATTAGTCAATATGGGCGACGGGTTCGGCTGGGGGGTCGCCCTTGAGGTGGGGAGGCGGCGACCGTCCTTGGTGGGGTAACCGAAGGGAAGTTTGAAGCAACGTCACGCTGAACGGTTGGCGTCGGCCGCGCCGCACTAAGGATACCGATCAACGGCAGGTTCCCGAGCCTTCATGACCTCCTTTACCGCAGCTTGAAGTGCCTGCACCTCATCGTCGGTCAACTCGGCGAAGTCGGCACGCTTCTTCTTCGACAAGGTGCCGCGGTTCTGGAGGAGGTAGCGAACGAGCAGGGAGGCCCGGCGATCCGGCATATCGACGATCTCGCCGACGACCTCAAGCGCGGCATCGTAAAGGCCAACGAATTCCAGCTCTTCCTTTAGGTCTTTCCTGACTGTCTCGGCCACCTTGGCGTAGAGGTATTCGGCCAACGGCGTTGCGTCGAAGAAGCGATATAGGTCGGAGGTATCGCTTTCGACCTCGATCTCCTTCTGGGGCGTCCAGCGCCAGTCGATGTGCGGCTGGATCGCCTTCGAAAAGGTCTCCAGCGCCGAATCATAGCCTTTGCGGTCGCGGACGATCGCCGCCGAGACCGGGAACAGAATGTCCGGCGGCGTGAACCGTTCGTTAGACAGGACGTGGTGGATGAGGAAGCGGTGGATGCGGCCGTTACCGTCCTCAAATGGATGGAGAAAGACGAAGCCGAAGGCTACCAGTGCCGCTGCCACTACCGGATCCGCGTTGCCCTGGAGCCGCCTCGTCATCTCCGCCCATCCCGACATCAATGAGTGGATGTCTTGCGGACGTGGGCAAATGAAGTGAATAACCTCGCGGTAGCCCCCGACCGTTTCTCCGACAAAATTTTGGAAATCGCGGAAGCCCCGGGCGGCGTATCGTGGATCGACGATGGTGTTCTGCAACGCCACCAGGCTCGCGGGATCGGTCGGCTCGAACGATTTGGTGGAGCGGAGCGCCGCGACGAAGCGCTCAGCCCGCTGACCGGTTGCCACCTCGTTCTCGATGGCAAAGCTACTCTTGGTCTCCTTGGTGTAAAGGTAGTTCACCGCTCTGGCCAAGACTCCGGGATCGCACCCGGCGATCAGGCCGCGGGCCTCGGCGTCGATGGCCGCGGCCTGGAACGCCACCAAGCGCGGCGTCCGGCGGACCGTGGGCGCGAAGCCCGGCCGGCCAAGGATATTGTCGGTGACCTTGTGGCGCTTCGACTGGATGCCCTTAGTGACTGTCAGGTGGAACTTGGGGTCAAGCGCATCCACATAGGTCACGACCCCGGCGTCGGGGACATTCAGGGTGCGCCCTGTGAGCCACTCATAAAGGAACCAAGCGCGCCGCGCATATGCTCCCGTCGGTTCGGCGCGGGCCCAAGCCTCCAACTCGCTCGGGGCGGCCACGCGGAACGCCGCAGCCAAGACGCCCAGGTCGATTGGCTCATAGCGCAGTGCGAACCTGAGGTGGCCGACGAAGGTGTCCTCGGGCGCATAGCTCAGCGTGTACTTCTCGACGGTGCGTCCATCCTCGACGGTCGTGCGCCGTATCCCGGGACCGACAAGCGAGAATACCGCAGGCGGCGGCACTCGTAACCCGAGCTTCGCAATCAAGGCTGCTTGGCCGACAGGAGTATTCTCAGCCATGGCAGACCTCCTGCAAACGGTTCAGTAGCCGAAAATGCTGTTCGCCAATCCATGCCGAGGCTTCAAATTCGGTCAGCACCCTGTGAATTCGTTCATTAATTTATCCAATCCTATGGAATTCTTCAAGGCATGGATACTCCCTGCTGGAATGTTCAGCAGCCTTCGAAAACCTTCAGGATATGGCTGCCTCCGAAAATGGGACAGAGGCAAGCAAATCCAGCCCTTCGTGCTGCCGGTTCCCCAACGCAAAATCGAACCCTCTTTGCCCCCAACCCGGTACGCGCTATGGGAGAGCCCGAAAGGCGTGAGGGTATTGATGGAAGACGATCAGAAGCAGCGGCCGGAAAGCCTGCTGCCCTATGAGAAATGGATCGAACAAGCCTTGCGGCACGTTGTGGCGCAGGCGATCGAGCACGCGGCGGTGGAGGGATTGCCGGGCGGGCACCATTTCTACATCACGTTCCGCACCGACCATCCCGATGTGGAAATCCCGCAGCGCATCCGCGCGCAGTACCCGTCGGAGATGACGATCGTGCTGCAGCACCAGTTCTGGGACCTGTCCTATGACCGGGAAGCCGAGGCGATCCATGTCGGCCTGTCGTTCGGCGGCGTGCCGTCGAAGCTGATCATACCGCTGGCGGCGGTAGTGGAGTTCGCCGACCCGCATATCCGCTATGGTTTGCGCTTCCAACCGGCCGAACCCGCATCGGCCGCGCCCGAGGAGGAAGCCTCGCCGCCCGCGCCGCCCGAACCCGAGGCGTCGGAAACCAAGGACAACGAACCCGGACAGGTCGTCAGCCTGGACGCGTTCCGCCGCAAAACACCCCAAAACTGATTTAAGGACAGGTTCTGTGGATTCTCCCGCCCAGCGGCCCGCCAATTTCCTGTATTCGCCTATGTTCCCGCTGGCCGAGGGCACGACGCCCTGGCGCAAGCTGCCGATCGAGGGCATTCGTACCATCACCGTTGAAGGCAAGACGGTCCTGCGCATCGCGCCGGAAGCCCTCAGCGAATTGGCTGTTCGCGCCTTCCATGACGTATCGCATCTGCTGCGGCCGGCACATCTGGCCTCCCTGCGGGCGATCCTGGACGACCCCGAGGCTTCATCGAACGACCGGTTCGTGGCTTTGGACCTGCTGAAGAACGCCAATATCGCGGCCGGCGGCGTGCTGCCGA
>DNXO01000026.1:156899-166051 GCA_003506895.1 Acetobacteraceae bacterium
ATGTGCCAGGACACCGGCACCGCGCTCGTGTTCGGCAAGAAGGGCCAGCGCGTCTGGGTCGATGGCGATGAGGAAGAGGCGCTGTCCTGGGGCGTTCACCGCACCTACACCGAGACCAATCTGCGCTATTCGCAGATGGCGCCGCTGTCGATGTACGAGGAAGTGAACACCGGCAACAACCTGCCGGTGCAGTTCGACATCATGGCCGCCCCCGGCGAGCATCACGCCGACGAACTCCATCTGATGTTCGTCGCCAAGGGCGGCGGTTCGGCGAACAAGACGTTCCTGTTCCAGGAAACCCGAGCGATTCTGTCGCCGGCGACGCTGGCGAAGTTCCTTGAGACGAAGATGAAGACGCTGGGTACGTCGGCCTGCCCGCCGTACCATCTGGCGATCGTCATCGGCGGCACCTCGGCGGAAATGACGCTGAAGACGGTGAAGCTGGCGTCCACGAAATGGCTGGACACCCTGCCGACCAAGGGCAGCAAGGCCGGGCATGCGTTCCGCGATATCGAGCTGGAAAAGCAGGTTCTTGAGATCTCCCGCAACATCGGCATCGGCGCGCAGTTCGGCGGCAAATACTTCTGCCACGACGTCCGCGTGGTTCGTCTCGCTCGGCATGGCGCGTCCCTGCCCGTTGGCATCGGTGTATCGTGCAGCGCCGACCGGCAGATTTTCGCCAAGATCACGCCACAGGGCGTGTTCCTGGAACAGCTTGAGACCGATCCGGCGAAATACCTGCCGGAAACGACGGACGATCACCTGGGCGATGACTCGGTGGCAATCGACCTGAACCGGCCGATGGCGGAAATCAGGGCTGAACTGTCGAAATATCCGGTGAAGACAAGGCTTTCGTTGACCGGCACGATGGTCGTGGCGCGCGATATCGCGCATGCCAAGCTGAAAGAGCGGTTGGATAACGGCCAGCCGCTGCCGGACTATCTGAAGAACCACCCGGTCTATTACGCTGGCCCGGCGAAGACCCCGGCCGGTATGGCGACGGGCAGCTTCGGCCCGACGACCGCCGGACGCATGGATAGCTACGTCGCCGAATTCCAGGCAGCGGGTGGGTCGTTGGTGATGCTCGCGAAGGGCAACCGCTCCAAGGCCGTGAAGGACGCCTGCAAGGCGAATGGCGGCTTCTACCTGGGCAGCGTCGGCGGCCCGGCCGCGCGGTTGGCGCAGGACTGCATCCGCAAGGTGGAAGTGCTGGAGTTCCCGGAACTCGGCATGGAAGCGGTGTGGCGGATCGAGGTTGAGAACTTCCCGGCCTTTATCGTGATGGACGATAAGGGAAACGACTTTTACGACGGGCTGGGATAATGCGCTTCACCATCGACCGGATCGACCACGTCGTCATCAACTGCACGAACGTGGAGATCAGCGCCGCTTGGTATCAGCGTGTGCTGGGGATGGAACGCGAGGATTTCGGTCCCGCCAGCCGCACGGCGCTGAAATTCGGTGGACAGAAGATCAATTTGCGGCCAATCGATGCCGATGTCGGGGCGTGGCCGACCGGGGTGTGCGCCGATCCGGGGGCGGTGGATGTGTGTTTCATCACCGCCGTGCCGCCGGACGAGGTGATCGGGCATCTGCACGATAACGGCGTCCAGATCCTGCAAGGCCCGGTCGAGAAGGCGGGTGCCCTGGGTGCCATCATGTCGGTTTACTGCCGCGACCCCGATGGCAACCTGATCGAGATTTCGTCTTATCAGTCCAGGTAATCTTGAACACCGACACCCTGACGCTGGCTGATTTCGACTACGAGCTTCCGCCCGAGCGTATTGCCCATGAACCGGTTCGGCCGCGCGATTCGGCGCGGCTGTTGCACATCCACGATGACGGGCTGACCGACCTAACCATCCGGGATCTGCCGTCGCTGCTGCGGCCGGGCGATATCCTGGTGGCGAACGATACGCGGGTGTTTCCGGCGCAACTCCAGGCCATGCGCGGCGAGGCCCGGATCGGCATCACCTTGGATAGACCCCGAGCCGACGGGGCTTGGAAAGCCCTCGCCCGCAACGCACGGCGCGTCCACCCCGGCGACACGCTGACCATCGAGGGCGGCGGCGAACTAACCGCTCGGGTTGTGGACAAGGCACCGGACGGCAGCATCGGCCTGGCGTTCAACCTGGAAGGCGACGCATTGATGGCGGCGTTCGAGCAGGCCGGGGTTTTGGCACTGCCGCCATATATCCATCGGCCAGACGGCCCGACGCCGGACGACGCATCCGACTACCAAACCGTCTTCGCCCAACGCCAGGGCGCGGTTGCCGCGCCAACGGCTGGGCTGCATTTCACCCCTGCCCTGCTGGATACGCTAGACGCGATGGGTGTGCGGCGGGTCACCGTTACGCTGCATGTCGGCATCGGCACGTTCCTGCCGGTGCGGGTGGATCGGGTGACCGATCACCGCATGCACGCCGAACGCGGCGAGATCTCGGCCGCAACCGCCGAGGCGATCAACGCCGCGCACTGTGCGGGTGGCCGCGTTGTCGCGGTGGGCACGACCAGCCTGCGGCTGCTGGAAAGTGCTGCGTTGCCGGACGGGACCGTTGAGCCGTTCGTGGGCGAAACAGCGCTGTTCATCCTGCCGGGCTACCGGTTCAAGGTGGTTGACCGGCTGGTGACCAACTTCCACCTGCCGCGCTCCACCTTGCTGATGCTGGTCTCGGCGTTCAGGGGACGGGATCGGATGCTGGCGGCCTATCGGCACGCGGTGGAGGCCGGGTACCGGTTCCACTCCTACGGCGATGCCTGCCTGCTGGAACGCCAGCCGCAAACCTGACGAGTTCAAAGCACCGGTATCATTGCGTTGGATCATTGTCCTGATCCGCGTGGTCGCTACCCTGTCGTCCAACCGCGACAGAGAGGAAGGTGAATGCAGCACTCGGAACAAGGCGCCACCCGATGACGCTAAAAGCTGTTTCAAACGGCACCCAACCGCCCAAGCCAGCCCATCCGACCCAGCGCGAGGCGGCGTTGCCATGGCACCGGCCGAAGCCCACCGAAGACGACCCCGCGGCAGCGAATGCGCTTCGCGCGATCGTGGAGCATCCCAGCTACCGCGAGGCCGATCGCGATGTCGCGTTCCTCAACCAGGACGATACAAGGGGGGTGCGTTTACAGCTCGATTACTTAAAGGCCGAGCTGCTGCTGAAACAACACAACGTCGCCCACACCATCGTCGTGTTCGGTGGCACCCGCGTCGTGGAACCGGATGCCGCCCATCGTCATGCGGCCGACCTTGCGGCGGCATTGGCCGCCAACCCAGACGATGCCGGCCTGCGCCATCGGCTGGCCATCGCCCAGCGGGTGATCGCCAACAGTCGTTACTATGACCTCGCCCGCACGTTCGGCGCCTTGGTTGCCGCGGCCGGTTCGTGCGGCCGAGGCGGCCGGATCATGGTGATGACGGGTGGCGGCCCGGGCATCATGGAGGCCGCCAATCGCGGGGCACATGACCTGGGCTGCGGCTCGATCGGGCTGAACATCGTGCTGCCGCACGAGCAATATCCGAACCCCTATGTGTCGCCGGAATTGTGCTTCAGCTTCCATTACTTCGCCATTCGCAAGCTGCATTTTCTGTTACGCGCACGGGCGCTGGTGGTGTTCCCGGGCGGCTACGGCACGCTGGATGAGTTGTTCGAGGTTCTGAACCTGGTGCAGACCCGCAAGATCGCCCCGCTGCCGGTCGTGCTGGTGGGCGAAGCCTATTGGCGCCGGGTCTTCGATCCCGATGTGCTTGTCGAAGAGGGGATGATCGACCTGGAAGACCGCGAGCTCTTCTGGTTCGCGGAAACCGCCGAGGAGATCTGGACCGGCATCGTGACATGGCATGAAGCCGCCGGTGTGCCATTGCTTCAGTCGGATGACGAAAACCAGGGAGGGAGCAGATGAAACTATCGTTCCACGGCGCTGCCCAGACGGTGACAGGTTCGTGCCATCTGGTGGAAACCCGCGGCAAGCGTATCCTGATCGATTGCGGCCTGCTTCAGGGCAGCCGCGAGACGGAGCGGGAAAATGCCGAGCCATTCGGGTTTGATCCAAAGGGCATCGATCTTGTGCTGCTCACGCACGCCCATTTGGACCATTGCGGCCGCCTACCGTTGCTGGTGAAGCAAGGATTCCGCGGAAAGATCATCGCCACGGCCGCCACACGCGATCTGGCCCGGATCGTGATGCTGGATTCAGCCAATTTGCAGGAAGAAGATGCCCGGCGCAGAACCCGGCACGCTCGGCACGACAAGCACCGGCCGGAGGACGCACCGCTCTACTCGGTGATCGACGCCCTGGATGCGATGGATTGTTTCGACAGGGGCGTCACCTACGGCCAGCCGGTCACATTGGGCGACGGCTTGCGTGCCACGTTCCATGATGCCGGGCACATCCTGGGTTCGGCGAGCGTCTTGCTGGAATCCACCGCGGACGGGAGACGGAAAACAATTCTGTTCTCGGGCGATATCGGCGGGCCCGGCCACGCGTTGCTGAACCCGCCCGCTCCGTCGCAGGCCGCCGACGCGGTGGTGATGGAAACGACATACGGCGACCGCCAGCACCGGTCGTACGCTGACTCGGTGGACGAATTCCATGCGGCGATCCAAAACACGTTCGCCCGCGGCGGCAATGTGATCGTGCCAACCTTTGCCTTGGAGCGCGCGCAGGAGATTCTTTACGCGATCCGCACCGGCATCGCCTCCGGCAAAATCCAGAAGTCCGTTCAGGTGTTCCTGGATTCACCGATGGCGATCTCCGCGACCGAGATTTTCGTGCGCCATCCGGAATGCTTCGGCCCGGAACTCGCCGCGATTTTCCAACGTGGGGAAGATCCATTCCAGGTGCCGGGCCTGCATTTCGTCCGCGATGCATCAGAGTCGATGACGATCAACAAGATCGTCGGCGGCGCGATCATCATCGCCGGATCGGGGATGTGTACGGGTGGGCGCGTGCGGCATCACTTGCGGCACAACATCTGGCGTAACGATGCGAGCATCGTGTTTGTCGGCTTTGCTTCCGCCGGAACCCTCGGCCGCCGGATCATCGACGGCGCCAAATCGGTGGATCTCTTCGGCGAAGAAATCCCCGTACGGGCACACATCCATACGATCAACGGGTTTTCCGCCCATGCCGATCAGCCTGAGTTGCTGGCGTGGCGACGCGCGGTATCGGGCGTTCGCACCACGTTCCTGGTACATGGCGAACCCGCCGCAATGGAAAAATTCGCCACGCTACTGGAAGGCGACCACGTGGAGATGCCTACTTTGCACCAACGATATTCCCTGTAGAGTCACCCGGTATCCGGGTGCGTGGAGCGAACCTCGACTGATACGTATCGATCCGGGACACCGCTCCCCCGGGGGGAAAACCAAATGAAGCTTTTTCGGCCAAGCCGGGTCGTGCTCGCGCTGCTGTGCGTGATGTACTTCCTGACCTACATCGACCGGGTCAATGTCAGCACGGCGGCGGCTGGTTTCGGCAAGGAATTCCATTTCTCCAACACGCAGATCGGAACGGTCTTTTCGGCGTTCGGATTCTCCTACCTGCTGTTCCAGGTGATCGGCGGCTGGGTCAGTGACCGTTTCGGCGTGCGCAGGACCCTGATTGCCAGCGGGCTTGTCTGGGCCGTGGCAACCATCCTGACCGGGTTCGCGGGTGGGTTCTGGAGCCTGATCGTGGCGCGCGTGCTGCTGGGATTTGGCGAGGGGGCGACGTTTCCCGCGGCGACCGCGGCGATGGCCCGGTGGATCAGCAAGGAAAAGCGCGGTTTCGCCCAGGGCATTACCCACTCATCCGCTCGGATCGGCAATGCCGTGGCGCCGGGTGTCGTCGTGATGCTGATGACAACCTATGGCTGGCGCGCATCCTTCTATGCGACCGGCGCGTTCAGCCTGCTGTGGGTGATCGTCTGGAGCCTGACATTCACCGAACACCCGAAAGATCATCCGCGTATCACGCCAGAAGAACTGCGGCTGTTACCCGCACCCGTCGCCCGCGCCTCCGGCCTGCCATGGGGCCGGCTGTTCATGCGGATGCTGCCGGTGACGATCGTCTATTTCTGCTATGGCTGGACGCTTTGGCTGTTCCTGAGCTGGATACCGCAGTACTTCCTGCACAGTTTCAGCCTGGATCTGAAGAAGTCGGCGCTGTTCGCATCCAGCGTGTTCCTAAGCGGCGTGGTGGGCGACACCTTGGGCGGTGTGGTGACAGACCGTATCCTGGTCGCGACTGGCAGCCTGAAGAAGGCGCGCAGCGTGATGGTGTCGGTCTGCATGCTGCTGACGCTGTTGGCCATGCTGCCGATGCTGTTTTCACACGACCTGACGGTATCCGTTGTTTGCCTGTCGGCCGGTTTTTTCTTCGCCGAGATGACGATCGGGCCGATGTGGGCGATCCCAATGGACGTCGCGAGCGAGTATGCCGGGACCGCGAGCGGCATGATGAACACCGGATCAGCGCTGGCGGCAATCGTTTCGCCAATCCTTGGCGGCTGGTTGATCGACGTCACCGGCAACTGGGAACTGCCGTTCGTCGGCAGCATGGTGCTGATGGCGCTCGGTGTCGTGCTGGCATTCCGCATGCAGCCGGAAGCGCGGTTTTCGTTGCGTTAGAGCGGTATCGACTCGCGCCGACCCGTGGATACCGCTCTAATTGTTTGTTCGATCGCGTGATTCACCGCTTCGGTGATTCCATCCACGCGGATCGCGTGCTAGCCCGCGACCCAGTTCGGAGCCTGATCTCGCACCCAGTCGGCACCCAGTGCGATATCGGGTTCTACCGCGCGCAATACCGGGGCGATCAGTTGGGCAACGACCTCGGGCCACGCCTCGGCAAGCCGGGCAACCGGAACCTGTGCGGTCGCGACACAATGGTCCCCCAGCGCCGGGCCGCGATGAACCCAGCGCTCGTCGGGGTCGAACAGTTCGCGGCCCGCCAGGCCCCACCATTCGCACCGGAACGCGACCCGCCGGACCCCACTGAACAAACGCGCGAAGGTGCGGGCATGGCAAACGAGTTCGGCGATTTCCTGCGTCAGGGTCGCGGGGCTTAGACAGGTGCCCGGCTTGATTTGGGCATGACTCAGGTCCTCGGCGTAGCCACGGATGATGGTGGCCAGGCCGCATGGAGAAACCCGCCAGAAATCAGCGGTTTCATCCGGGTTGCGCGCGCGCAGCCATGCCGTTTCCAGGAAATCCGTTTCTTCGTCGCCGGTATCCGGGTCTGTCAGAAACCGAGCCTGAACGCCACGGCGGTAGGGCGGATCGAACATGTTCCAGCCGGAACGGAATTGCGCCTGCATCTCGAAAACCGTGCGACGCAGCCGTTCGGGCAGTTGCGCCTGGTCCAGGATTTCCGGGCGGACATGTTCGAAACTGTACGACAGTGCATAGTGGCGTCGAGCGAGACTGGCGGCGACGGGGCTGCGTGGCACCAACGCCTGGAAGGCGGCGCGCGCGGCCTTGTGCCATGTCAGCAGGCGCCTTGCGTTGTCGGGGACGGTGGCCCGCCCCTCGATGGTTGCCTCCAGCATGCCCAGCAGGGCCTCGCGGTCGCGTCGGACACAGCGGCGGATAAGCTGCGACCAGTCCTGTGGAATATCGATCTTGCCACTCCGCGGAGGCTGAATGCCGATGCATTGTCCGCCCGGGAGCGCGGCGTGCTTCCTGACATAATAGGCACCCCGCTCGATCAACCTTTCCTGACCGATGACCGGGCCGTCCTGGCGAACACACACGGGAACGATGCCATGACCCGCGACACGAACCACCGGATGAATGACCCCGGCGGCGGACATCGGTGACGATATCTCGCAACGAACCGGCGGATCCAGATAGGTCTGGACAATAGAGCGGACTCTTTCGACCGAGCAATTGGTCCGGAACGGATCGGTATCGTCTGGCATCAATGTATTTTCATTGAAACCGAAGACGATAAATCCGCCGCCATGGTTGGCCAGGGCGGCGATGTCGCGGGCCAGTTCCGCACGATCCTCCGGATGATCCAGGTTGCGCCAGCTTTTATACTCGACATCGAGCGTACGGCAGGGTGCTTCGATCATGTCCTGGATGTCGCCAGGGGCGGCGGATTCGAAGATCGTATCTTCCGCGCGGTCCTGGGCAGCCTCCAGCGGGAAGGCGTCGTTCGCTGGCAGCGGTGGCGCTAGGGCTTCGGACATGGGGCCGCGCGTTCTGGAGGTGTGGTTTGTGATGTAGCAAACACGCCGCGACGGACGCACGGAAATATGAGCGAACAACCAGCGTTTTTAGCGATTGTGTCGCCACGGCATCGGTGTCGCACGCAGTTCGTTTATAATTCGGATCGTTAGTCGCAATTTATCGCTGAATCGGAGCGAAACGGCCCGAAGGTGCGCCGAACCGTCCTGGATGAGGCTATCGGCTCAGGGCCACGCCGTACCAATTTCATGCAGGCCGGGTAGGCCACCCGGCCTGCATGCACCTCGCAATATTAAGCCGCCTCGGCCAACTGCCCGTTGATCACCAGACCCGCGGACCCACCGGAGACTTGTACGGTCTCGCCTTCCTTAATCCCACCCTCCAGGATCAGTCCGGCCAGCGGGTTCTGGAGCGACCTTTGGATCACCCGCTTCAGCGGACGGGCACCGTAGGTGCTGTCGTAACCCTCGGCCGCCAGCCAATCCAACGCGCTGCGATCCAGTTCCAGCCCGATCTTGCGGTCGGCCAGCAGCTTACGCAGGCCGGCCAACTGGATTTCGACGATCGAGGCCATGTCGCTCCGCTGCAAGCGGCGGAACAGCACGATCTCATCCAGCCGGTTCAGAAATTCCGGACGGAAATGCTGCCGGACGACCTTCATTACCTCGCCCTGGACCATCGCCGTCGGTTCACCTTCCTTCTGGTGTGCCAAAACGTCGCTGCCGAGGTTAGAGGTCAGCACGATTATCGTGTTCTTGAAATCGACCGTGCGCCCCTGCCCGTCCGTCAGCCTGCCGTCGTCGAGGACTTGCAGCAGGATGTTGAATACGTCCTCGTGTGCCTTCTCGACCTCATCGAACAGGATCACCTGATACGGCCGGCGGCGAACCGCCTCGGTCAGCACCCCACCCTCATCATAGCCGATGTAGCCCGGAGGCGCGCCGATCAGCCGCGACACCGCGTGCTTCTCCATGAACTCGC
>DNXO01000012.1:0-1771 GCA_003506895.1 Acetobacteraceae bacterium
GCGGAACGATAGGCCTTGGTCAGGTTGCGAACGCTGAGCACGATCTGGTTGCCGGTTGTCATGCGAAGCGTGTCACGATGAAGCTCCTTTTGATGGTTGCGCACCATACCAAGACGATGGCCGGAGATCACGGTCTCGAACCTGCCGGCGACGCGATCGTGATGGGCGGCATTCGCCCATTGGTCGGGGGGCCCGGTAGCATCCGAGATCCGGCCAAAATGCCAGATTGCATTGCCTGAGCCGCCTTGGGTAGCATCAGGTCTGCCGATTCAGCAGAGCCAGCAAACCGACAAAATGACAATGAGAGGAACGACCATGACCACGTCGGCTGCCCCTAAAGGTGCCTGGCGGATCACGTTCCTTCTGTTTCTCTTCATGCTGGTGAATTTCGCGGACAAGATAGTGGTCGGCCTCGCCGGTGTGCCGATCATGACCGAACTGAGGCTCGAGCCGGAGCAGTTCGGCCTGCTCGGCTCCGCGTTCTTCTTCCTGTTTTCGATCGCAGCCATCGCCGTCGGATTCCTGGTCAATCGCGCCGAGACGCGCTGGGTGTTGCTCGCGCTGGCGGTCATCTGGGCGCTGGCGCAGTTTCCCATGGTGGGTACGGTCAGTTTTTCTACGCTGCTGATCTGCCGCGTTATCCTAGGCGCCGGCGAAGGCCCGGCAGGTTCGGTAGCCGTGCATGCGATCTACAAATGGTTTCCCGACGAGAAGCGAACCTTGCCCACGGCGGTCCTGTCGCAGGGATCGGCGTTCGGCGTTATCCTGGCGGTGCCGGCGCTGAACTGGGTGATCGTCAACTACAACTGGCATTATGCGTTTGGCGCGCTCGGCGTGGCCGGTCTGATGTGGGTGGTGGCGTGGTGGGGTCTGGGCAAGGAAGGTCCGCTGGTCGAAACCGCCGTGCTGGCGGAGGCGGAACCCCGCGTTCCCTATTTCCACCTTCTGACCTCGCGGACCTTTATCGGCTGTTGCGCCGCGACCTTTGGCGCTTACTGGGCGCTGTCGCTGGGGCTCACCTGGTTCACCCCCTTCGTCGTAAAGGGGCTTGGATTTTCGCAGAAGGAGGCGGGCTGGATTTCGATCCTGCCATGGGTGTTCGGGGCCGTTGTCGTGCTTCTGACAGGATGGACTTCGCAGGTGTTGATGGCGCGCGGTGTCTCCACCCGCGGCGCGCGCGGGGTGCTTGGCGCGGTCCCACTGATCGTCGGCGGCGCAATCCTTGCCGTTCTCCCGCACGTCGAGGGCGCCGGCCTGCAAATCGCCTTGCTGGTGACGGGCTCGGGGCTTTGCGGGTCGATCTATGTGGTCTGCGCGCCGATGATTGCAGAGTTCACGCCGGTGTCCCAGCGCGGCGCCGTGATCGCGATCTATGGGGCGATCTACACGCTGGCCGGCATTTTGGCGCCGTCGGTGATGGGCAGCATGATCCAGCGCGCGTCCGGACTCCTTGACGGTTACATGAACGGGTTCGCGATCAACGCCCTCATCATGATAGCGTCCGGCTTGCTCGGGCTGCTGCTGCTTTGGCCCAATGCCGAGCGCGCGCGCTTGACGGGCAGGGGGCGGAGGCCGAAATTTGCCTGACGATCTGCGCTCGAAAGGCTGCCCTCGAAGGCTCAGGGATGCATAAGACCTGCGTCAGACGCCGCTTGTTTCTCGTGCGGCCCTCGCTCGGTGACAAGTGCGAGCAGGACCGTGAGCAACATGAACACAACCGAAGCGCCGAACACCCAATGCGGCAGGTTTTGGTCCATGATCCAGCCGAACA
>DNXO01000012.1:2121-3671 GCA_003506895.1 Acetobacteraceae bacterium
GCGGACCAGCATATCACGGGAAGGAGCGATGACACCGCCGAGGAATCCAGCTGCAGCCATTGCCGCCAGTAACAGCGGCGACGGCAAGCTAACCATCGCAATCGTCAGCACGATAGCAGCATTCACCGCAAAGCAGGCGGCGGCCACTTGTCCGTGCCGACTTGTGTGGTCGGCGAGAAAGCCGCCGGCCAGCACGCCGATCGCACCGGCACCGAGAAACGCCGTCAGCGCAATATTGGCGGCCGAAAATGTCACGCCGTAGCCGCTCATCAGCGCAACAACGCCGAAATTACCGATGCCGGCGTTGGACAGGCTCAGCAGCGTGAAGAAGATCGTTAGCACGAAGAGTGTGGGTGTAATCACGCTTTGCCGTGGAGCGTCGGTGCCAGCCATCTGGCGGTCCGCGGCGCTCGCATCGGGAATGCCGACGACGAGCAGGAGCAGCACGACAAATGGCCCCACCGCGCCGGTCACGATCAGCGCGCCGTGGCCTCCGGTCGTTGCGACCAGCGTCGCCACGATGCCGGGCGCCACCGCGCCGCCAAGAAAACCGGCGAAGGTGTGAAACGAAAAGGCGCGACCCATCCGCGCCTCGTTCATGTGGGCCGAAAGGATGGCATAATCGGCCGGATGATAGACACTATTGGCGAGCCCCAGCAGCACGGCGCTGGCGATCAGCCAGGGGTAGCTGAGATGCAGGCCGAGCATGATCAGCGCAACGCCGCCCAAGGTGAGGCCCATCAGCAGGATTTTGCGGGCGCCGATATGATCGGCAAGATAGCCGATCGGCGCCTGCGTCAGGCCGGATGTGACGGCGAAGACGGTCAGCGCAAAGCCGAGCTCAATATAGCCGACGCCGAGCTGTTCCTTGAGAAAGGGGAATAGCATCGGCAGCACGAGCATATGGAAATGACTGACCCAATGGGCCGTTGAAATCGCGACCAGCGTACGCAGCTGTTCGTTCGCCTTTGCTTGTTGCGGTGCGGCCAGAATGTCGGCCATGTCCGATTCATCCTCCCTTTGCAGGCGCAACTATCGGCCCGGTTGGCTGTTTGTCCATGAATACGGCTGCATGGCAGCCTCCAAGACGCGACCGGAACCGCCGCACCGGATCAATGAGGCGCAATGGCAACGTCAATCGGACAATCTTTCCCGCCCTTTTTCAGGCGTTCAGTGCTAACGGAGAGCACCCGGAGCATGATTCGGAAAAGCGGGAAGCGGTTTCCCTCGCGACAAGCGCGTGGCGTTTGCGCGGAAATCATGCCCGAAACAACCAGATGAGATCGTGATCCAGGAGCTACGCATGAAAAAGCCGAAGATCGAAGCGGAAGAGCAGCCGCCACGCAGAATCATCCGCGCCGACAAGGCGCCGATATCGGGCTATTCGCTTGTCGTGGACGGGCACTTCAAATCGCATCACGATACCGTCGAGGCCGCCGAAGCAGCCGGTATGGCTTTGAAGAATGAGTTCCCGATGCTTCAGGTGCAGGTTTACGACGCCGCGACCAAGACGCGATCGCTGATCAAATGGCCGGCGCCCGCGTAGCGCA
>DNXO01000012.1:4091-4447 GCA_003506895.1 Acetobacteraceae bacterium
CCCTTTTCTCCTGATTTGTTCGCCTTGGTGCGCGCCTTCCTGGGCGCGGTCAGGCGCGGAGGCTCAGCGGCCTCGCGGGCGAGCCGCAATGCTTTCAGTCTCGCCATATTGTCGGTCACTGCTTTCAGGGCGGCGTCGCGCTCGGCCTTACCAGATTTATCTTCACTTGCCATGCGCGCGCGCGCATCGGCGCGGCGGCGATCTTCTTCTGTCATCTAGATAATTTTCTTCTTCCTGGGCTTGGCTTTGGTCTTGGGTTCCGCAGGCTTGTCGCGGTCGGCGGCTTCCTTCGCCAATCGCAGCGCGCGGAGCTTCTCCGTCCGCTTTCGAATCGCAACGTCGGCCGCCGCGATCTC
>DNXO01000012.1:4836-5011 GCA_003506895.1 Acetobacteraceae bacterium
GTCACGCGGCCTTCTTGGCACATTCCTATCATGCATTGGGAGTCCGAATGGCATTTTTCGACCGATTCGACCCGAAAAGGTGGTCTTTTTCGTTCGGAATCAGCCTTCGTGGTGAAGAACGCCGCCGCGTGCGACCACATTCAACCGGCCGCGCAGGCTTCAAACCGGAGCGGTC
>DNXO01000042.1:0-30679 GCA_003506895.1 Acetobacteraceae bacterium
GCGGGTTGGTGATGCAGATCACGAACGCATTCGGGCAGTTGGCCTTGATGCCCTCGGCGACCTGGGCGATGACGCCGGCGTTCTTGCCGATCAGGTCGTCGCGGGACATGCCGGGGGTGCGCGGGAAGCCGGCAGTGACGATCACCACGTCGGCGTCCTTGATGGCGGCATAGTCGGACCCGCCGGACATGGCGGAGTCGAACCCATCGACCGGGCCGGACTGCATGATATCCAGCGCCTTGCCGGCCGCGACGCCACCGAACACGTCGAACATCACGACGTCTCCGAGTTCCTTCAGGCCGATCAGGTGAGCAAGGGTGCCGCCGATATTACCGGCGCCGATCAGGGCGATCTTGTTGCGGGCCATGGACGAATCCTTCCGAGGGCGCCGCTGGGGGCGCCAAGTGCGATGAAACGGAGCCTGCCGAGCGTTTGGCCGGGAGTGGCTGCCCGGAAGGTGCGGGCGTCCTAGCCTATCGCGGGGGAGGCGGCAAGACGGTGCAGTGCAGCAAGATTACGCCCGGAAGTCCACGGTGCGCGTGGACCAGATCCGCATGTCAGGCGATCCGCCATCAGGCCCGCTTGACGCCCCAGAACACCGGGAATCCGTCCACCATCCCGTCCATGCTGTCGCGCCAGGCCGTGGGCTGGAACCACTGACCGATCGGGATGTGCGGGACGTCGATCCACCACTGGCGCTGGATGTCCTCGGCGATGCGCTTCTGCGAGGGCAGGTCCTCCGCGTCCAGCCATTGGCCGCGCAGTTCCTCGATCCGCGGGCTGCTGCACCAGCCAAACCAACCCGTCTCGCCGGAGGTACGGAACGCATGGCCCGACGGCACCTGAAGATCGAGGCCCGAGAGCGTGGTGAACAGCCCGCTCCATCCGCCTTTGTCCACCGGGGCCTTGCTTTCGCGCCGTGCGATGGCGGTGCCCCAATCCACGGCCTGATAATCGACCTTCATGCCGGCCTGCTGCATCGCGTCCACGCCGACATCGCCCATGGCCTTGCGGTACGGCGTATCCGTGGCGACCAACATCGCGACGGTTTGCCCGTCATATCCGCCCCGGCTCAGCGCCTCTTTGACTTTCTCCATGTTGCGCGGCGAGGTCATCACCTCCAATCCAGCGTCCGTCGCCAGGTCTGTTCCAGGGCAAAAGACGCCGACGCGGCTCCGCCACATAGACGGGTCAGTGCCCGCGATGGCGGTGACAAAATCCTCCTGTTTGAACGCGCCCAGCAGCGCTCGGCGGGTAGCGGGATTATCGAATGGCGGCTGAAGGCAGTTCATTTTCAGAAAGCCCATGACGCCCGTCGGGTCCTTGGTTTCGACCCGGATGTGGCCGGCTTTCAGCAGCACGGGCCGCAGGTCGTCGGTTGGGATTTCCCACCAGTCGATCTCACCGGCCTGGAGCGCGCCAGCGGCCGTGCCCTCATCAGGGATGATGTTCCATTCGACCCGGTCGAAGTGAACGATCTTCGGACCGGCGGTCCAACCCGGCGTGCCGTCCGGCCTGGGGACATAGCCGGCGAATTTCTCGTAAACCGCGCGCGAGCCCGAAACCCGCTCATCGGCCTTGAAGCGGAACGGACCGCTGCCGACGAGTTCCTTGAGTTGCTTGAACGGGTCGAAATTGGCGAACCGTTCCGGCATCATGGCGCACATCGGGGTGGAGGTCTTCCCAAGCGCGTAGGGCAACCTGGGGAACGGCTTCTTCAGCCGGAAACGAATGGTGCGGTCGTCCGGGGCCGAGAGTTCGTCGGTGGTTTTCAACAGCACCGCACCCAGCGCGTCACGTGCCGCCCAACGGCGGATCGAGGCGACGCAGTCACGGGCCATCACCTTCTCGCCATCGTGGAACAACAGCCCGTCGCGCAGGATCAGGTCCCAGCGTCGTCCGTTGTCCTCGACCTTCACCGCCCCGACCATCTGCGGTTGGATGCGGTACTGGGCGTCCATGCCGAACAGCGTGTCGAAGACAAGGTAGCCGTGATTGCGGGCGATATAGGCGGTGGACCAGATCGGGTCGATCACCGATAGATCGGATTGGGGGATGAATGTCAGCACCCGGTCGGCGGCGGCCTTCGCCACGGAAGGCAAGGCCAAGGCAGCGGCGGACGCACCAAGGAAATGGCGGCGGGTGGGCATTTTCGTTTCCTCCATCGGCCCGTTTGGATGGGCTCGGTTTATCATTGAGGCGGGCGGTAAGGCCGCCGAACGCTTACGCGAGATGCGTCAGCCCCAGCCAATCCTCGCTCTGCATCTCATCCAACCGCGAGGCCGTCCGCTCGAACATCTTGGCGTTTTGACCGCGCTGATAAAGCTGATCCGGCGGTGCTTCGGCCGACGCGATCAGCTTCACCCGCTGGTCGTAGAGCGTATCAACCAACACGATGAACCGGCGCGCCTGATCGTAGTTGTCCGGCGACAAACGCGGGATCCCGTCCAGGATCAGCGTGTGGAAATTGGTCGCGATCGTCAGGTAGTCCCCGGCCCCCAGCGCGGTGTTGCACAGGCTGTCGAAGTCAAACCGAGCGACGCCGTCGGAAGCCTGGGGCACGACCAGGTCTCGTCCCATCACCGTCAGGGTGACGGGCCGAATCGCGGAGCCGCCCGTCAACCGCACGAACGCCTTGTCCAGTTCATGGCGCGACATGTCGTCCACCGGCACCTGCCAGGTGCGCAGACCGCGCATCCGTTCCCGGCGGTAATCGCGCGCGCCGTTCATCACCAGCAATTCCAGCCGCTGCTTGATCAGCCCGATGAACGGCAGGAAGGCGTCGCGCCCGGGCTGGCCCTTGAACAGATCGTCCGGGGCGGTGTTGGACGTTGTCACTACCACCACACCGCGGTCGAACAGAGCCTGGAACAGCCGCCCCAGGATCATCGCGTCGGCGATGTCGTTGACCTGGAATTCGTCGAAGCACAGCAGCGCCGCCTCACCCGCGATCTGGTCCGCGAGCGGCGGAATCGGGTCGGTCACCTGCGGGTGGGACCGTTTATAGGCGTGGATGCGGGCGTGAACGCCCTGGATAAAGCGGTGGAAGTGAATGCGCTGCTTGCGCGCCACCAGCGCGGTATCGAAGAACAGGTCCATCAGCATGGACTTTCCGCGCCCAACCTCGCCGACCAGATACAGGCCGGTCGGCACGTATTCCTCGGTGTGACGGCGGCGTATCAGGCGCGACAGCAGGCTGCCGCCGGCGGCTGGCGCGGGCCTTGGATCGTAGTCGCGCAGCCGCTCCCACAGATCCTGCAACCGGTCGATGGCGATGGCTTGCGCGGGATCGGCCGCCAGGGCGTGGCTGGCGATCATGGCCTGATAGGCCGGCAGCGGGCCGGTCTTCGGGGAAAGGGAGGTAAGATTATCCATGGCGGGGCACGCAGGAGATAGCGTGTCCCGGCGCGAACGCATAGACTCGACAGTCCCATGACGACAGCAACCCTGCCCCCCATTCTTCCGGCCGTGATCGACCTCGTGACGACCGCGGGCGTCTGGCTCGCCAACGAGTTCGCCCGACCGGACGGGCCGCGCTTCAGCGACGGCGATACCTCCCCGATCGACACCGAGATCGAGTTGTTCCTGCGGGAACGGCTGACGGCGTTGCTGCCCGCCCGATTCGTCGGTGAGGAAGCGGGCGTGCTGGCGGCCGAGGCGAACGGCTATTGCTGGGTCGTCGATCCGCATGACGGCACGCGTGCGTTCCTGGAAGGGCGGCGGGGCAGTGCGATCTCGGTCGGGCTGCTGCGCCGGGGCATCCCGGTGTTGGGCGTGGTTTACGCGCCGACCAGCCCGGATCGCGGCCCCGACATGATCGCCTGGGCCGATGGCGGCGGCATCACCCGCAACGGCGTGCCCGTCCCGATCGACCTGAGCCGGCGCGACCTGACCAGCACCGATATCGTCTTCCTCAACCACGGCGCGGGCCAGCGGCCGGTGTGGAACAGTACCGCCTGCGCGCCGGCTCGGTTTATGCCCCTGCCCTCCATCGCCTATCGGTTGGCGCGAGTCGCGGTCGGCGACGGGATCGCGACCGTCACGCTGCGCCCGGTCAACGCCCACGACATTGCCGCCGGACACGCGCTGCTAACCGCGGCCGGCGGCGTGCTGGTGGCCGAAGACGGCGTCCCGGTCACCTATGGCGAGGATGGCGACAGCCGCCCGTTCGCCTGTTTCGGCGGCGCCCCTGCCGCCGTGGCCGCCCTGCGAGCGCGCACCTGGCGCGGCAGCACCGAGCCGCGCCGGGAGCCGAAGATCGCGCTAGCCTGGCCGCGTGTCGCCGAGGATCAGCGGTTCGATCGCGCCCTGGGCTGCCTGCTGGGCATGGTGGTCGGCGACAGCCTGGGATCACAGGTGGAATTCCAAAGCGCCCAAACGATCGCCCGCCGGTATCCTGGCGGGGTCCGGGACCTGGCCCCAAGCGCCGTGTGGGACACCCTGGCGGGCCAGCCGACCGACGACTCGGAACTGGGTTTGGCGCTGGCACGCAGCCTGGCCGAGGCAGGTAAATACAACGCCGATCATGCCGCGGCCGCGTACGGGCGGTGGTACGCCAGCGAGCCGTTCGATTGCGGCCACACCACCGCGTTGGCGTTTGGGGCAGCGGCCTCGGCCTTGACCCACAAGGCGCGGGCTGCCCGTGCGAAGGCCAACGCGGCGAGTCAGAGCAACGGATCGCTGATGCGGATTGCCCCAATCGGCGTCTGGGCACGCGATCCGGATGAGGCCGCCCGGGTTGCCAGCGAGGACTCGGCGCTGTCCCATCCGCATCCGGTGTGCCGTGCCGCCTGTGCCGCCTATGCCGCGGCGATCAACGCGGCCCTGTCCGGCGCCGACCGGCGCGGCATGATGGAAACCGCGCTGCGTGTCGCGGAAGCGGCGGGCGCCGAGGCCGCACCGGTCCTCGCCGTTCTGCGGCAGGCGCGGGCCGGTGTTGCCCCGGCGGATTTCCAGCACCAAATGGGGTGGGTGTTGATCGCCCTGCAAAACGCATTCTTTCACTTGGCCGCCGGAACGCGGACCGAACTGGCGTTGATCGCCACGGTCGCCCAAGGTGGAGACAGCGACACCAATGCCGCCATTGCCGGTGCGCTGTTGGGGGCCGCGGACGGCCGCGCTTCGCTGCCGGTTCGGTGGGTGATGCCGGTGCTGACCTGCCGCCCCGATCCCGGCCTGCATCCGGCGCGACCGCGGCCCAACGACTACTGGCCGGACGACCTTCTCGACCTGACCGAGGCTTTGCTGCTAAGGCGCGCGCCGTCATGATCCAACTCGATTATCCCAAGCTGGCCGCAACGCCGGTTTCCCACGATCCGTTCCCGCATGTCGTGGTGCCTGGCTTCGTGCCCCCCGCCAGTCTGGACAAGGTGCTGGCCGGCCTGCCGCCGCTGGGCAAACGCGGCTCTTTCCCGGTCGATTCGGTGAAGCTGGGCCCCGACGCCAAGGCGCTGATGGAAGCGATGGAAGGCCCCGAACTGCGCTCTGCGATCGGGCGGATGTTCAACCTGGACCTGCACGATGCGCCAACCATGGTGACGCTGCGCGGCTGGACCAGCGAGCGCGACGGGCGCATCCATTGCGACTCACTGGCCAAGCGGGTGACGGTGCTGCTGTACCTGAACCGCGAAACCGACGCCTGGAGCCGGCAAGAGGGTTGCCTCCGCCTGTTGCGCGGCCCGAAGGACCTGGAAGATTTCGCCGTCGAGGTGCCGCCGGTGAACGGCACGCTGCTGATTTTCCCGAACGGCCCGACAACCTGGCATGGTCACCGGCAGTTCGTTGGGCAACGCTATAGCGTGCAACTGAATTACATGACGACGGATGACAAGGCGCGCAGCGAGTTGCGGCGGCACCGGATTTCAGCGTTCGTGAAACGGCTGACCAGGGCGGCTTAGGGCAAGAGCCAGCTATCCAGCCAGCAACTGCGCGCCCATCGCGTAACCACGCCGCCGCGCGGGCGGGACGGGATGGCGGCCGGCCGCACGCTGAAGCATCATCCTCGCATCGACCGCCGACCCGGCCTTCAGGGCCGAGTCCATAAACACCTGCTCCAGCACGTCCTGCTGGGCGTGGCTGCCGCCCATCAGATACATCTCGCCGATGACCGGGCGCATCAACGCCACCGCGTCGGCATGACGCCCCTGCCCGTTCGCCAGCACCGCTTCCGTCACCGGCAGCGCGATGTTCCTCACCAACCCAGCGATCGGTTGCCCGCCGACCGCAAAGTCCCGCATGCCGGCCAGCATATCGTTGGCGGCGCTTTCGCGGCCCGTCGCGGCCAGCGCCATCATCCAATGCGGCAGCGTGAATGCCGACTGGCAGTCGCCAATCCGAGCCTGGGCCTTGTCGGCGATCTCGGTCCAGCGGTCGCCGACATCCACCCCGTGCCGGCCCAACCGGAACAGCATGGACGCAGCGTTCTGTACGTCGATATACAGATCCGGCGCGCCCTCGGTCAGCGGAGAGGCAAGATCGCGGAACCCCGAATCATACAGCGACAGCACCTTGGCGAAGTCACCCAGTTCCAAGTGATACATCGCCTGGTGCCACCAAAGATGGTGCTTCAGGTTGTTGGTGCCGTCCCAACGCGCTTGCAGCCGTTCGACCCAGGCGATCCCTTCCAGCCGCCGGCCGGTCATCTCCAGCACGTGCGCCACGCCGTGCGCCGCCCAAAGGTCGGTGGGGTCGCGACGCACCGCCTCGCGGCCAGCATGCTCAGCCTCCAGGTAGTAGCCGGACTCCTCGTGCGCGAAGCAGCGGCACGCCAGAATGGAACCGTAGGCGGGAAGCGCGGGACTCCAGTGCCGCTCGACGGACAGCACCGAGGCCAGCATCGCCTCCGGCCGGCCGCACCAGAAATTGAGGAAATGCGCGAGGCGGAAGGCCAGCAGATCGTGCGGATGATCGGTCAGGATCTGGTCCCAAACCGCGATAGCGGCTTCCGGGTCCCCCTCGATCCAGTGCGCCAAAGCCGCTGTATGTGCCCTTTCCCGCTCCGTCCCCGGACAACGCCGCGCGTCCGCCAGTGCGGCTCGGGCCGCACCGAGCAGGTCGGCCCGGAAGCCCATCAGGAACAAATAGCCCTTCAGCGTATGCGCCAGCCCGAAATCAGGGTCGGCCGCGAGCAGCGCTTGCATCCGGAGCATCATATCGGCGCGGTAACCCAGATACCCGTCGATAGCATGATCGAAGGCCGCGGCGGCCTTCTGCGAAACGGTCGTCAGTGGTAGCCCGCGACAGTCCTGAAACATTGTTTGTCCTCCCTGTCACGGCATAGCACGAACCTGAATCAGACGGGGAGGAGTGTCACCTCGGCAATACCCGCGCGGATCATGCCCAGTTCCTGCGCGGCGGCCACCGACAGGTCAACGATTCGGCGGTTGGAATACAGCCGGTCGGTGATGGTCACGATGACGCTACGCCCCGAAGCGGCCAGGGTTACCTTCACCTTGGTGCCGAATGGTAGCCAGGGATGCGCGGCGGTGAGTTTCCGCTGGTCGAAACGGACCCCGCTGGCGGCCCGGCGGCCCTGATGCTTTGGCCCGTAATAGGAAGCGGTTCCGGATTCACCGACCCATGCGACGCTGTCGGCTGGCACCTGAATGGCTGACGTTTCGCGGGCAACTGCCGCGCCGGAGGCGCCCGGCAGGAATGTGGATACCGCAAAAAATGCGATAACAGAATATTTTGTCATCATACCTCACTGAATTAGTGGCAAACGGTTAATAAAATCTGAAAAACCGTTGCAGCGATGGTTCAGGACGCAATAATGCCCCGTCAACGTGGTCGAAATGACCGACATTGTGTTAACGGAATTCACCAAAACGGTGAATTTGCGGCATTTTTTCGTGCCGCGAGAGGTTGTCCCCCGCACCATGACACAGAAGATGCGGTCTTTTGACTGCAATGACAACCCCGTGGATGACGATTCTCCGCGGCAATTGACCACGAACCGATAATCCGCAAAGTCTGCCAAACCGGCCCCAAGGACAAGAATCCATGCTCGTTCAATGATCTACAGTCTGCTCGCGGCAATGGCCGGTGTATTGTTCGCGTCCATATTGCGTGGATTTACCGGGTTCGGATTCGGACTGGCCGCCGTCCCTCTCCTCAGCTTGGCCCTGCCTCCGGCCGAGGTCGTACCGCTGGTCGTCACATTGCAGGTGGTGATCGGCGTCGGTGGCCTGCGTACCGCCTGGCCCGACTGCGACTGGCGTTCCGTACGGGCGCTTGTTCCTGGTTTGGTCTGCGGCGTGCCGATTGGCTTGCTGATTCTGACCGTCCTGTCGCCGAATCCCGTTCGCTTTGCCATCGGCGCGGTGATCATCTTCTCGGTCTGGCTGATCCAGCGCGGCATTCGCCTGCCGCCCAACCCGTCCTGGATCGTCAGCGCCTCGGTCGGCCTGGCATCCGGGGTCATCAGCGGCCTGGCCTCGATGGGCGGGCCGCCCGTCGTCGTTTACCTGCTGGCCGTCGGACACAGCGCGGCTCGCATGCGGGCCACGGCGATCGTATATTTCATGTTGTCCGGTGTCGTCTCATTCGTGCCCATGGCCGCGACCGGGCTGATCACCCGGGACGTCCTGATCTGGACCGTGGCTTCGCTGCCGGTGCTGTTCGGAGGATCCCGGCTTGGGACATGGGCGTTCTTTCGGGCAAAGCCGCATCACCACCGGATGGTGGCGCTGACGACGCTGTCGGTTCTGGCGATACTTTTGGTCGGCCGGGCGCTGCTCGGTGCGATCGGTTAAACACCCCGTAGCCAAGAGCCCGTCAGGCAAGCTATCAGGATCATCAGAATAGCCGGTTTCACCGGCAAACCGGGAGAACGTGCATGACAATTCGACGCCTTGCCAAAATGACCGCCCCCTTGGCCGCCGCTGCCCTGTTGATGGCAGGCGCCTCCGCCATGGCTCAGGACAAGACCGTGACGTTGAAGATGTCGTCCTGGGTTCCCCCGGCACATCCGTTGAACCCGTCACTGGTGGCCTGGGCCGCGGACATCGAGAAGGAATCCGGCGGCACCATCAAGGCGACCCTGTTCCCCGCCGAACAGCTCGGCAAAGCGTTCGACCACTACGACATGGCGCGCGATGGCATTGCCGATCTGGCCTACGTCAACCCCGGCTATCAGCCCGGCCGTTTCCCGATCATCGCGGCCGGGGAACTGCCGTTCCTGATCGCCAACGCCAAGGGCGGTTCGGCGGCGCTGGACGAGTGGTACAGGCCCTACGCGGCCAAGGAGATGAAGGACGTTCATTTCTGCTTTGCGTTCCTGAACGATCCCGGCACCTTTCATTCCAAGCATAAGATCGTTTCACCGGATGACATCAAGGGCGACAAGGTTCGCCCCGGCAACGCCGGCCAGGGTGCTATGGTCACGCTGCTGGGCGGCACCAACGTCCAGTCCTCCGCCCCCGAGGCGCGTGAGGTGCTGGAACGCGGCGTGGCCAACACGATCGGCTTTCCGTGGGGATCGATCGTGCTGTTCGGCATCGACAAGGTGGTGAAATACCACATGGATGTGCCGCTGTTCTCGACCACGTTCGTGTGGGCGATGAATCAGGCTAAGTACGACGCGATGTCGCCGGCGCAGAAGACGGTCATCGACCATCACTGCACGCCGGAATGGGCGGAGAAAGTCGCCAGCCCCTGGGCTGACTTCGAGTACGGTGGCCATGCCAAGCTGGCAGCCGAACCGGGCCATGAGGTCTATAAGCTGACGCCCGAACAACTCGCCGCGTGGCGGACGGCGGTGGCGCCGCTGACCGCCCGCTGGGCGTCGAAGGTTGAAAATGCCGATGCCGTCCTGGGCGACCTGAAGGCGGCGCTGAAGAAGCACGACGCGCTCGCCGAATGATGGACCGCTTCATCGACACGATCGAGTGGCTGGCCGCGGCGTTCGTCGGGATCGTCGCGGTGGATATCTTTGTCAGCGTGCTGCTGCGGTATTTCTTCGCCGTCTCGATCCCCGACAGCTACGATTTCGGCAAGTTGCTGCTGGGGATCCTGATCTTCTGGGGGATCGCGGCGACCAGCTACCGCGGCGGGCACATCACCGTCGATCTGGTGTGGTCGGCAGTGGGGCCACGGGGCAAACGGCTGATCGACATCTTCGCCACGCTGGTGCTGCTGTTCGTGGTCACGGTTCAGACGGTCATGCTGTTCGACAAGGTGCGCCTGACCTACCAGGACAATGTGCTGACCTATGATCTGCGCATCCCCACCTGGCCGTTCGCCTTGGTTGCCTGGCTGGGCGACGTGTCGGCGGTGTTGCTGATCGCGATCCGCACCTATCGGCTGGTGTTCTACCCGCTGTCCATGACCGAACCTCACGCCGAGAAAGCCCTGGACTGACATGGAGTTTTCAAGCGACGCCGTCGCCGTCCTGGGCTTTGTGGTGCTGTTCGCGCTGATGCTGCTGCGCGTGCCGGTGGGCATGGCGATGGGATTGGTGGGCGTCACCGGATTTGGCTACATCGTCGGCGGCGGGCCGGCGCTGAAGATGATCGGCCAGACCACGATGCGGGTGGTCACAGACTACACGTTCGGCGTCATCCCGATGTTCCTGCTGATGGGGTCCGTCGCCTCGCGAACCGGCATGAGCAAGGAACTGTTCCAGGCTGCAAACCGATTCGTCGGCCACCTGCGCGGCGGGTTGGGGATCGCCACGATCGCGGCCTGCGCCGGATTCGCCGCGATCAGCGGGTCATCGGTGGCGACCGCGGCGACCTTCTCGACCGTCGCGTATCCGGAAATGCGGCGGTTCGGCTACCCAAAGTCGTTCGCCACCGGGGTCATCGCGGCCGGCGGCACACTGGGGGCGATGTTCCCGCCGTCGATCGTGCTGGCGGTGTACGGTCTGATCACCCAGCAGGACATCGGCAAACTGTTCATCGCGGGCATCCTGCCGGGGCTGCTGGCCGTCAGCATGTACATGGTGACCATCGCCGTCATCGGCGCCGTGAAACCCGGCTGGCTGCCATCCGCGAGGGTGGCGACGTGGCAGGAACGGTATCAAGCGGTCAAAGAGGTCTGGGCGCCGCTGCTGCTGTTCGTCTTCGTCATCGGCGGCTTGTACGGCGGGCTGTTCACCCCCACCGAGGCGGGCGGCATGGGCGCCGGCGGCGCCATCATCATCAGCATGATCCGGCGCCGGCTGTCGCGGGCCGATCTGCTCGCGTCCCTGCTGCAAGCCACGCGGACGGCGGCGGCGGTGTTTACCGTGCTGATCGGGGCGATGCTGTTCGGGTATTTCCTGACGGTGACGCAGACGCCGCAGAAGGTCACCGAATTCATCACTTCGCTGGGGTTAAGCCCGATCGGCGCGCTGGTACTGATCATGCTGATGTATCTGGTGCTGGGCTGCCTGATGGACGCGATGGCGATGGTGATCCTGACCGTGCCGATCATCTTCCCGGCGGTGACGGCGTTGGGGTTCGACCCGATCTGGTTCGGCGTGATCATCGTCATGACGGTGGAACTGGGGCTGATCCACCCACCGGTCGGGATGAACGTCTTCGTCATCAAGACGGTGGTGCAGGACGTTTCGTTCAGCACGATCTTCTACGGGGTGATCCCGTTCGTGATCACCGACATCCTGCGGCTGGCAATCCTGATTGCCTTCCCGGTGATCGCGACATGGTTGCCGGGGCGGATGTAGGGGCCTGCCTCCGAGGCCCTCCCGCCCTCCGCCTCATAAGATGAAGGACGCGGAAGCGGACTGACTGTCGGGCTGGCGGCACAATTTCGGATAGAGATCCTCAGCGCCGACCGCCGAAACGAACCCAAGCTCGGCGTCAGCATCGCCGGGTCATGGTTCGACACCGAGGGCGTGGATCTGG
This sequence comes from Acetobacteraceae bacterium, assembly GCA_003506895.1. GTDB lineage: Bacteria > Pseudomonadota > Alphaproteobacteria > Acetobacterales > Acetobacteraceae > Rhodopila. Next base: position 11,847 of record DNXO01000042.1, read on the forward strand.
TCACCGATCCGACGAACTCCTCGGTCGCCGTCGCATTACCCACGGGCCGTTGGCAATACCGGGGCCAACCATGCCAGCCACTCCCGGAAGGGTCGTGCGGATTGGTTCGGGCCCATGGCTGAGGTTGATTTGCTTCGGCCGTACCGTGTCATGCCGGTGCTCCCAAGCCGGCACGTAGACATCAATTTATCAACCGAAAGTAAATTAACTGCCACATTCCGGCCCCATGGACTATTAGGGTGCTGAAAGCCGCTGCTCCAAAACCCTTCTCAGAGAAGAACCGCCAAACAATGTTGGAAGGCGCACGCCTCGCCACCATCCTGGCTCTCTCAGCCGCCCTGCTCTACTTATTGTTTATGCTTCGCGGCTATCGGGCAGCGCTCGCGCAAGTTCGGAATGAGTTGGAGGAGACGCGGGCCATACCGGGCGAAAAGGCCGCGCAATGGCAGGCGACCCTGCGCGGGATACCGGACGGGTTGATGTTGCTCGACCGGGATTTTCGGCTGGTTGAATGGAACCAGCACTTTCCGGAGTTTGCCGGCATACCGGCGGAAAGTCTTCGAGCTGGCATGCATATATCGGACATCCTGCGCGTCCAGGCAAAGGCGGGGGAGTTCGGTGATGTGGACGTCGAACAAGAGGTCCAACGCCGGTTCGAACTCATCAAGGACGGCACCAGCACCGGCACGATCGAACGGCGCCGACCCAATGGCAGAATCATGGAACTACGGCGGAGCCCGTTGAGCGAGGGTGGGGTCGTCACGCTCTACACCGACATCACCGAACGGCGGCAGGCCGAAGATCAGTTGCGGCAGGCCCAGAAGATGGAGGCGATCGGCCATTTGACCGGCGGTATCGCGCACGACTTCAACAACTTGCTGACCGTTGTGATCGGCAATATCGACCTCGCCCACAACGCCCTTCAGGCCTCGAACCCGACACGGGCCCTGGCCAAACTGGATGACGCAAGAGCCGGCGCGGAACGTGGGGCCATTTTGACGCAGCGACTTCTGGCCTTTTCGCGGCGCCAGAGTCCGGTTCCCCAACCATGCGACGTCAACAAGATCGTCGCCACCCTGTCGGGACTGATCCGAAGTTCCATCGGGCCGATCAACCTGGAGACGATATTGCCCGATGGGCTCTGGCATACCGCCATCGACCCCAATCAGCTAGAAAATGCCTTGCTGAACTTGGCGATCAATGCGCGCGACGCCATGCCGGAAGGTGGCAAGATCACGATCGAAACCGCCAACGCCAACCTGGACGCAGCCTACGCCGCCGCCCTCGGCGATGTGTCACCAGGCCGGTATGTGATGGTCGCCGTCAGCGACCACGGAACCGGTATGTCGCCCGAGGCGATGGAGCGAGCCTTCGAACCACTTTTCACGACCAAGGAGGTCGGCAAAGGTTCGGGGCTGGGGCTTTCACAGGTCTTCGATTTCATCAAGCAGTCGAAAGGCCACGTTAAGATCGACAGCAAGGTCGGACAGGGAACCACGGTGAAGCTATATTTGCCCTATACCGCGCACGCAACCATGGATACGGACTCCACTCTCGCCGGGACGCCGCGTGCGGCCGCTGAGGAAAACATCCTGGCGGCCGACGATCATCCGAGGGCACAAGGCTTTGACCAAGGAGCCGGCTGAGTCGCCGAACTACGAGGCCATCGCGGCGACCCATCCTCAGGCGACGAACTTCTTGCCCTTCAGAGCGGCTTCCGAACGGCGTTGCCAGAATGCCATGTCGGCATCCTTGGCAAACATGACGCGAACGCCCTTGCCACCCTGGCTGACGCGGATCTTCCCGCCGTTGCGGGCCTTATGATCGGCAAGCCATTCCAGAAATTCGGGGTCCTCGGCACTGCGGCCATCGAACTCCAGGATGCCGGCGATATCTTCCTCTTTACGACGCTTAACCACTAGTGCCTCCGCGACGCGCAGACGCGCGCTGCCGTTGTGTTTCAGGGAACTCAGATAGGCTGCCCGTGGTCCAACGAACAGGGAGACGGCCGCGTTTTCCCGCAGCCCGCAGACTTTTAAGCCTACCTGCGCGCTTTGCGGGCGGCATATTTGGCATCGCGGGCGGCCTTGCGTTCAGCCTCCAGCAGCGCGGCCTGCCGCTTGGCTTCCTGAGCCGCGGCAAGTTCAGCGGCCTTGCGAGCGGCGGCTTCGGCGGCCAGGCGCTGGGCTTCGGCTTCCTTGGCGGCGCGGCGTTCGGCGGCGCGGGCGTCACGCGCATCGGCGATCGCCTTCAGCGCGGCCTGACGTTCGATCTCGGCCGGATCATCCGGGGACGGCCTGGCGCGGAAACGCTCCAGCAGGGCTTGCTTAGCGGCGGCGGCAGCGCTGATGCGGTCGTCGAAATTGGTTCGTGCGTGGGCAGGCTTAGTCGAAGGGGTGCGTTTTAGATTGGGCATGGCGTGCCCTTTACGCCGGACGCGTGCTTTCGGCAACCGTACCTTACAGCGGCAACAGTTTGGCGACCTGCCCCAGATGCCGCTCGTGCTCGCCCGCGAACCGCAGAACCAGATGAATGGCGCCTGCATTGGCGTAGGTTCGCAGCCAATCCGCAAGGCCCGACGACGGACCGGCATAGCAGGCCTGCCGGCGACGCGTGACCGCCGCCGGCTGGTCGTAATACCGCTCCAGGAAATGGTTCAGCCGGTCGTCGGCCTTGGCCGCGTCGTCATCCAGCGAGATCGTCAGATACATCGCCCCGCTCACCGACGCGGGATCGCGGCCATGGTCGCGGGCGACATCGCGGACATGCCTTAGTCCGGCGGCGAAATCCGGTGCGCTGGGGGCGATGGGGAACCAGCCGTCAAAATATTTGCCGGCACGGTCCAGGCTGGCGGCCAGATTGCCGCCGATCCACAGCTTTGGTCCGCCGGGCGTGGACGGAGTCGGTCCGATCACTGCCTGGGACGTATGCCACCTGCCGTCCCAATCGACCGGTTGGCCGGTCCACAACGCCTTGCATAGGCGCAGGCCTTCCAGCATGCGGCCGATCCGATGCTCAAACGGCACGCCGGCGGCGGCGAATTCGGCGCGAATGTTGGGACGGTCGGCGGCGAAACCGACGCCCAGGATCAGTTTGCCTTCAGCTATCTGGTCCAATGTGGCGACCTGGTGCGCCAGGATCACCGGGTTGCGCAGCATCGGCAGCAGCACGGCGGTACCCACGGTCAAGGCTGGCACCCTGGCGGATACCGCCGCCAGCAACGTCAGCGGATCGTGCCGAGGGCGGGCGGTCAGCGAGTCGCCGACCCAGACGGAGTTGAAACCAAGTGCGCTGGCTTTTTCAGCGAGCCGCAGAAGGGGGACGCTTTCCGGCCGGCCCTCCATAATGGATTCGCGGGTTGGCAGCAGGTAGCCGATTTGCGGTGGCATCGATTACATTCCCAAGGTCTGCCGCTTTGAGTGGGCCAAGGCGGCCAATGCTCCCAGTCGTCATGGTGGACATTCGCCCCATGTGCGTTAAGGTAGCCTACTGGCAGGCCCCTTTATACCTTGTGTCACGGCTGGGCTCGGCTCCACGAGCAAAGACATTCCGAAAGCCGCTTCACTAAATGGAATGAACGTGGCCATTTGCATCGACATCGCCCGATGCCGGGATCAGCATTGCGCCGGTCGAGGGGTTAGTTCGCGCGGCCACCCTGATGGCGCAGAGCATTTCCCCAGATAGCCATCCCTCGTTGCTATCACTATGGACGACAAGCGTATTTTCAGAACGTGCGAAACGCAAAGTGGCGAGCGGCTCTTCGTCTGCGGTGATAGACCTTAGGGCGCGGGCAATGGATATCCACCCCGACGGCAAGTCATCTTCGGTTGGTTTCTGGCTGCCTTCAACCGCCAAATCGTCGTCAATTGCAGCCGGATGGTAGTTCTTCGCGTGGCCGACATCCTCGGCCAAGGTTTTTAGCGACCTTGCTCGAACCATCAATACGCCAGGGCGGCCAGTCTCTTCGCACACGTGGCGCGATATCGCGCTGGCAAAACGAATCGCTCCCCGGCACCACGCGCAGTTACCATGGACGTAGAAGCGCAGATCGCCGAATTTCTCTTTCACCTGTGTGGCTACAATCGATGGATGTCCGGGTTGACGACCATGAGACGTCAACACGTCACACAAACCGTCCAGGATGCCATACCATCCGTCGCCGCATTCGATACCACTGCCCATGCCGCGTTCCTCCGGCGGTAGATGTTTTTGACAGAACAGCGCGGGGTAAGCCCTATAAAGGGCGTCTTGTAGGGACTTTCTCACGGGCACCTACGATGGGGTTCCAAGGCGGCAATGGGCGCGGAGGCGTGCGGGGCGGGTGTCTCGAAGACAACTCGGCCGCTTGGCCATTCGTCATACTCGGTCGAACTGCTGCACCCCGGATACAATTTTGCCACGAGCCTCGCGGTCCCGAGTGCTTGCCACTCCGGCCAGCGCTCATAGTGACCGGCGGCGAGCGTGATGCAGTCGCCATAGGTTTCCGCTTGGTCCAAGGTGGAGCGGTCGATGACGAGGACTTCCCCGACACACCAGAAGATACCGACGGCTGGTGTGGTTACGGCGGCGACCCGAAGCGGATGAGGGATACTCGGCTTCATCATGAAATTCTCCCGGATGCTGTCAGTCGGTCGTTTGGCGTCGCGGGTCTTGCCATCGTGCGTTCCCGGTATCACGGCGCCTGAGGCACCACTGCGCCAACGAAAAAAGCTTTGCTCCGGCGCGGTTCTAGAAGTCGTCTAGATCGCATTGGGGTTCAACAAGTCCGAGGGCGCGAAGGCGTGTCCAGCAAGTGGTGCGGTGCGCGGCAGCGGGCCATCGCAGCAGCAGGAGATCGCGGAACAAAGCGACCCAACACTGCTCCACATCCCGACCGGCGGCGCTTAGTTTGTCCATATGCTTGTGCCAAATTTCTTCCTCACCCTTCACCGGGGTGTATTCCATCCAGCCGGAAAACGGACTGACGAACCTTGGGTAAATTCCTGGCATTGTCGCAGCGATGGCTGGCAAGCCTTCATTCTGGCTGAAGTCGTGGTCATCGCTCCAGTCGATTTCAAACTCTGTGTTGAGCAGGGCGAGCAAGTCCCGCCGATAATTGGATGTTTCAGGCCCAACGCGCTCGTGGCGGGTCGCCCCCTGCTCAAGGATGATTCGGCAGCAATCATCGAATGTGATTTGGTCGGGCATCAGGTCCCTTTTTTCATATTCTTTGGTTGTGCCGTTCGTTTGGTAAAGCTTTTGTGCCAGCGTCGCAAAGGCAGTCGGGTTGAGCATGGAGACATGGTGCATGCCATAACCAGCGAAACTCGCTTGAAAGAACCGCACGTCAAACAGTTTTTCTTGAGAATCCTGCGGGTCGCGGCTCTTTAAGGCCGCATCGAATTTTGGTAGAATGCCCAGGAGTTTATCCGATCTGGGATTATAGTCGGCCAGGAGAAAAATCAGTTCCGGGGTAGCCGTGGGGTGCAACAGAAGTTCGGGCACGGCCGAACTGGAATTGAATTTGAGCAGGTCCAGAAGCTTCAATTGCGCGAGATGGCAATGAAGTCCTTTCAGCAAATTTTGCCAGCTTTGGGGGTTTTCCCGCAGCGTGTAGGCATCCTCCAAGTGCTTTATCAGGCCCGCGTCTCCATCAAGCGCATGGTTTCCATATTTTACCTCTATCAGAACCGGAACTAAGGCCGAGCGTGTTCGGCGCTCATGGCTGAGCCAGCGGACAGCAAGCATATCAAATCTGGCGTTTGGCAGAACGCCAGCCAATTCGATGTCAACGATGAAGTATTCCGTTTCATTCGCGATTGGCGAGAGATTATTTTCTCTAACGATAAGTTGTTGAAACTCCCTCTCAGATTTATTCTTTTTTGCGAAAAAGCGATCCATTGCATATTTCAGATTAGGAATCACCCCGACTAATTGCTTGACATCTTCGTCACTGCTGACAGTGGTTGGAAAAGTGATCGGTAACGACGAAGACGCTCGATGGTATTCCGAGTCGAAACCTATCTCATAGCTCGGCTGTTGTTCGATTTTTTTTGTGCTATCTTCAGTTATCTTTAGTATGCTACCACCCCTATAATATATATTAATATAACTCCCTCGAAGCGCCAGCATGAGGGTGTGGTCTTCCTTAACGCGCCCCAACAAAGGCGACAAGATTCCGCAAATTAAGTCGTTCATGAAGGCGTCGGATATACTGCGATTATATTCCATTTTTAGCTTCCTTCTGTTTGAATTGTTGGAGGTTTTCTCACCGTCAAACCTCCCACCATTCGCCATCCATCCGACGGCTGACATTCGTTCCAAAGAGATCGGCAAACCGATCCCCGTTGAAAGTATGCACGGGCACCAAAGCATCCGGTGCCATCGCCTCCGCAAGCCGCTTCAAGTCAGCGATGCTCGCGTGGCCGGACGTGTGAATAACCTCCAACGGCACCCCGCGCTCCGTGAGCGCAGCCTGGAAAACCCGATTGGCATCGCTCGGCAAATATCCGTCCCATTGCGACCAAATCATGCGCGCGCCAATCCACGCCCCCGCCATCAGGTCGATGTCGCGCATCATGGCTGGCCGGAACAGCATGACCGCCCGCGCCGCCATTCCGGCCAGCTTGTCGCGATAGATGCGATACGGCTTGTAGCGGTCCACGATGTCGAATCGTTCCGTGCGAGCGATATGCCGCCGCTGGTATTCAGGCACATAAACAGCCAGGTTTGGCCAACCCGGAGCGGGAATGTTCGGGCTTCCGGTCGCAGCCAGGACCTCCAGCGCGTAAAGATCGAGAACGAGCGTCCGCCCTGTTCGCTTGCACGCCCGATAAACACTGACAACCCGGTCGATGTTCTGCGCAGACGCACAGACGCCGATAAACCCCCGGGCCTGGAGGCTATCCACCAAACGCGCCTCGATCTCGCTCTCGGTCGGAAACAGTTGGTCCGGCTTCAGGCGCCCAAGACTCGAACCTTCCATGAGCATGGCATGGACCGGACGCGGCGGGTGGGACACCAGACGCTCAAACAACGCGGCCTTGCGCCCATGGGCGCGGATATCGCCGGAATAGAACAGACGCCTGCCGTTTGCTTCAATGAGCAGCGCGTAGGCGTCGAACGCCGAGTGATCGACCAAGTATGGCGTGATCGCGAACGGACCAAGCTGGATGGTCTTGCGATCCTCCAGGTCAGGGCTGCCGTCGCTTTCAGTGCCGAACGGAACGGCCCTCGGGACAAAGGCCGCGGCGGCACGAAGAATCCGTCGTGTCGCCGCACCCGTCACGATTGGCAATGCGACGCTGGCATGGGGCGCCAAGCCCCAATGGTCCGCGTGGCCGTGCGAAAGCACCAACCCAAGCAAGCTGCTGTCGGGCGTATCCAAACCGGCGATCGGCGGCATCAAGGCGGCGGGGTCGGTTTCGCCAGCATCGAGCGGCAATCCGAGGTCGAGCAATATCCGTTGCCCTTGGCATGACAGTTCGATGCATGTGCCGCCGATCTGCTGCGTGCCTCTATGAATACAGACGCTAAACGAGTCACGCGGAAGCAACGGAACGATTGATGCGTCCACACCATCAGCGTCGATCATAGATCAACCCGCTCAGGATATTGGCTCGAGCAAGCACTCGGTTACCAGGATCCGTGGTGGCGTTTCGCGTCGGGTCGAAATATCCGAGGATCTTGTTCGATACGTCCGTTGCCTTCTGCCGCCCATCGCTGAGGGTTTCGATGTAACCGAGCAGTTTGTTACTCGAGTCTCGGATGGCCTGTCTGTTCACTCGAATTTCCTGACGTAGAAGACGATAGGGACGACGAGTGATGCCGTCGTCGGACCGGTAGGCCGAAGTTACGAATATGCAATATCATGCGCGTAGCCCGCATGTCCATTGCCCCTCGGTGGGGGCCGGGCGACCTGACAAGGCTTGGACGAACGCACGGGACCACCTTCGGAACGAGTCAGCGATAAAGGGATCGCGCATTTCGTTGATCCCATATCTCCTATTCACATCAGACGCCGAGAAATTTACAGCTAGACGAAATAAGTCTCGTTGCGACCAAAATTGGATGGATAATCAAGCTCGCTTGGGGTCGAGGGCTCACCTTCGTTGGCGCGAAGTGTGGCCCTGTCACCGATGTCCTATGTTATCAGATACGCCAAAATCGTGGGTGCCCGGACCAAGTCCGGTCATGACCATACAAGCAATTGCCGCGGGCGCGACTGCCATTTTCGGGCCAACGGGCCTTCGCCCTCTACGACAATGATATGATTGCTACAGCCCCAGGTCGCGCTTCACCTGCACCCATCGGTCCAGGATCGGCAGGATCTTGTCCTCTTTCTCGGCCGGCAGGCTGAACACAACGCGATCGACCCCGATTTCCTGGCAGAAGCCCAGCTTTGTAAGATCGTCCGGCACCCGGAAGATCGAGATCGGCAGCGATGCGGGATCGCGACCGGCTTCGATCGCAAGGTCGCGAAACTTCCTGATCACGATGCCGACCCCGTCATGCTCCAACCTGTCGGCTCGGGGAATCCAGCCGTTGCCGTATTTGATCGCGCGGTTCGCCGCATAGGGAAAGGCACCGCCGACGATAACCGGCGGGTATGGCTTCTGGAACGGCTTCGGCCATTGGCTCATCGGGCCGAACTTGACGAACTCGCCCTCATAGGACGGTTCATCCCGGGTCCAGATCGTTTGCATCGCCTCGATCCGCTCCCGAGCCAGCTTGTTGCGCGTGGCGAAGGCGGTGCCGTGGTTCTCGATCTCATCGCGGTTCCAGCCGTTGCCCACCCCAAACAGGAAGCGGCCTTGCGAGAGTTGGTCGATCGAGGACACCATCTTCGCGGTTACGATGGGGTCGCGTTGCACCACCAGGCAGATACCGGTCCCGATCTTCAACGTGGTGGTCGCGGCGGCGGCGGCGTTCAGCGCCAGGAATGGGTCGTAGATATCGTAGTATGGACGCGGCAGCGCGCCGCCGCCGGGATACTCGGAAGACCGTGTTGACGGGACATGGGTGTGTTCGGGAACCCACAGCGATTCAAAGCCACGTTCCTCCAACGCCCGCCCGAGCGCGGCGGGCTGCATGGAGTCGGTGGTGAAGAACATGACGGCGCCGATTTTCATTTCGCTGGGCTCCAGTTGGTCAGGCGGCGCGGACGGCCGGAAAGACTTCTTCCGAGATCAACTGCATCTGCTCCATCGCCAGGCTGGCCGGCATGCCGACCCAGTGGATGCCGAGGATCATCGTATTGACCCCGAAACGCCGTTTCAGCACCAGGATTTGCTCCGTCACCTCGGCCGGGGAGCCGAACAGGAAGCGGTCGTTCATCAGGTCCTCGAAATCGATATTGAACGCGTCGCCCGAGGGCATGACCTTGTCCTGCCCCCAGTCCTTGTAGGCCTTGTATTTCGCTTCCAGCGATGGGCGCGCCAAACGGATGGCTTCGGCACGGGAGCGGGCAACAAAGACCTCCCGCATCATCGGCAGTTCCTCGGGGAACGGTTTGCCACAGTCGTCCAAGGCGCGCTTATAGACTTCCATCTGCTGGGCGATGGTGTCGATCTTGTTGTGCGGGTTGATGAACCAGGTATCGGCCATGCGCGCGGCCCGTCGGATACCGACATTGGCGTTGGCACCGATCCAAACGGGCGGCATCGGTTTCTGCACCGGCATGGTGGTGCAGTTGGCATTGTCCAGCTTGAAGTAGCTGCCTTCCATGGAGACGAAGTCTTCGCTCCATAGCCGCTTCACCGCCGTCAGACATTCCTCGAACCGCGGACCGGACTGCTTCTGGGTAGTGCCGAAGGCGTTAAACTCGACCTCGCGGTAGCCGATGCCGGCGCCGAAGATCAGCTTGCCGTTGCACATCACGTCGAGCGAGCCGAGTTCCTCCGCCACATGCAGCGGGCTGTGCAGGGGCAGCAGCACCACGCCGGGGCACAGGCGTAGCTTCGGGGCGATCATCGCCACCTGACACAGGAAGGGAATTTGCTGGATGTACTGAAACGGATGGGAGCTGTAATGGGAGCCCTTTCCGATCATGTCGAAGCCGAGGTCCTCGGCGAATTTGGCGGCGTCCAGGTCTTCCTTCAAACGCACGCGCATGTCGTCGCCCAGCGGATACTGACCGCGGATCATAAGGCCGAAGCGCATAGTTTTCCCCCGTTCTAACTTGCGGCGGAGGGTGGCACCGCGTCGGCTGATGTCAAGGTTGCGTCGTTACAGCCAGTGAAAGCCGCGCGCCATGGCGGTCAGCAGGCCACCGACGGTGGCAACCTGGACGGCGATCAGCCACAGGAAATCCTGCCGGTGATGCAGATTGAGGGTGACCCAACGCTGGTCCATGGAATCGAACCGCCGATCAACGGCTTCAAACCTGCGATCGATCAGTTCGAACTTTCGATCAACAAGTTCGAACTTTCTATCTATGAGTTCGAACTTATGGTCGATGGAATCAAACCGGCGATCCATGCGGTCAAGCATCTGTTCTTGCCGCTGCTCCACCCGCTCCAGCGAGGCCGCGGTGGTCTTGGCGATATGTTCCAGGACGGCGATACGAGCTTCCATGTCTCTAGGATAGTGTGGACCGGGCATGAAATCAATGGGCACATCGGGCATGGTTAGCTTCCTCATGGTCGCCCTATATTAGGCACCCAAAGGTAAACAGAGTATGAATGCCACGCCGAGAATACGACACTTGCACGCAATGGTACGCGCCTAACCGCCCCCAACCCGCAGCCGATCCCCACCGCTTCCCGCCATGACGTTCCGCAGCGCCGACAGCAGCGCCACAACCGAAGGCGCCGCTCGTGGCGGCCGCTGCGCCGCGGCACGCTCCGGCGTCTGATAAAACCAGCGCAACGGCCGAAGCCCCTCCCCTGCCCGCGACACCGAAAACACGCCCAGCGGGGTGGCGATGGCAAGGCCGGTGTCGTCAACCGAAACCTTACCCTCGACCTCCCACAGTTTCAGGCAATCCAGCAGCAACGAACGAAGCTGCGCGTCGGAGATCACAGCCCTGGCATCACAGCCGGGGCGCGGTGAACATCTCATCGGCCACCTTGCGGTGCTGCCACTTGCCGTCGTTCAGGCTACCTTTGAACGTGCCGTTCTCGACAACCACTTTCCCCCGCAGCACGGTCAGGCAAGGCCACGCGTCCATCTTGCGGCCTTCCCACGGCGAGTAATCCGCTTCGTGCAGCTCCGCGGCCTTGATCACCCGTTTATCAGCCGGATCCAGCACGCAGATATCGGCATCCGCACCGGCCGCCAGCGCGCCCTTCCGCGGATAAAGACCCATGATCTTCGCCGCATTGGTCGATACCAGATCGACATAGCGCTGCAACGAGTAGCCGCGCTTACCGACCATCTCGGTGTACATCAGCGCCACCCTGGGCTCGACGCCCGCATTGCCGCCGGTGGTGTCGTCGATGCGCGCACCTTGCAGCTTCTGCTTCAGCGTGCAGCAGATTTCGTCGGTGGCGACGCAGTTGATGGACCCGTCCAAAGTGCCCTGCCACAACGCCGCATGGTCCTCCGGCCCCTTCAATGAAGGGTAGGTATGATAGATCTGCCCGTTCGGCTTCTTATAGTCCTCACTGCTGTAAAGCATGTATTGATGCAAGGACTCGCCATAGATCGGCGTGCCGCGCCGCCGAGCCTCATGGATCGCCGAAACGCCGGTCGCAGCCGAAACGTGCATCATGTACAGCGCCGTCCCCGGCACCTTTTCCGCCAACCGGATTACGCGGCGGAACGAGACATCCTCGGACAGCGTGTTGTGAACCTCGGCCAGGTTTTCGAAGCCGGTGCGGCCTTCGCGGATCAGCTTGCCATACATGTGCATGACAATATCGTTGTCCTCGGAGTGGATCACACCGAGGCCCTTGTTCGCCGCCAGCACCTGGAAGATTTCCCAAATATCGCCGAAATCGACCATCCGGCCCTTACGGCTGGGTGTGATGTCGGTGGTGAAGATCTTCACCGTCGGAAATCCCGACTGGATCGCCTCCGCGATCTGGCCGGGCAGATCGATCGGTAGTGCGCCTTCCACCATCAGATGCTGCGCGTAATCGCAGGCGGAGTGGCCCTTCCAGTCCAGCTCCCGCTTCTCGATCGCATCGCGCACGTCCTTGCCCTGCTGCGCTCTGGTGAAATCGAGCATCGTCGTGGTGCCGCCGTGCACCGCCGCCATGCTGACGACATCGGGCGGCGCGGTTTCGGTCGCGGTGCCGTCCGGACCCGGCAAGTGCCATTTGCAGTGAACATGGGGGTCGATACCTCCGGGGATGACGATCTTGCCGGTCGCATCGATAACCCGCGTACCGTCGGGGACGGCGATGCTGCCGGGGGCAGCAACCGCGGCGATAACGCCGCCCGAAATCAAGATATCATGTGCGCCCACGCCCTGAGGCGTCACCACCGTGTCGCCGCGGATCACCAGATCGATCATTGTGTCCCCCTTTTGGTCTTATCGGCGGTATCGTCGCCGGTTCGGGCGGATTGGGCAAGACGCCTCGCGGATTAGGTCGCCCTGATGTTCATGTAAGGACTCCCCGCCAACCCGGGCTCGTCTGGCGAAGTGCCAAACGACACCGCTAGCCGCCCGTTCGATAAATCGGCTGTGGTGAATCCTGCCAGGGTCATGTCCACGGCTGGCGCGCCTGGCGCGGTGAAACTGGCCGTCAGCCCCGTCGCGCCGTTCGCACCCTGGCCATCGAGCCAATCGATCGTGAATCCGGCCTGTGTAACCCCCCAGATCGTCGCGTTGTCACCCGAGTGGAAGCCGGCAATGGTGGACCAGATCGCCGAAGCAGCGTTGCGATCGTCCACATAGAAGGTGTCCGCACCCGATCCACCGGTCAGGAAGTTGCTGCCGGTCGATCCGTCCAGCACGTTGGTGCCGCCAACGCCGCTAACGTCGATCGCATCATTGCCCGCGCCAGTGTGGATGAAGGAATTGGCCGCAAACGAGGTCACGTTCATATTGTTCGGGCCGCCCAGCATCAGTTGCTGCGTCAGCCCCGCAACTGGCCCGGAATAGGGTGTGCCGTCATCGACGCCGGCCTGCCCCGAGGATTGGTTTGCGATCAGGAACTGGCTGGGTGTGGGCGCCGGGTTGATGCCGTAGCCAAGGGCACCAAGCAAAGCCCTGTCAGAAGCGGTCAAGATGCCAGCAACACCCGGTTTGGTGAGGTAGTCGAACGAATCCCCGCTGGAGGAAGAGGCCCAATCGGCACTGTCGCCATTCGGTATCCCATTGAACTGACCAAGGCTGGTCCTGCCCCCATCAACCGAAAAATAGCCGCCTGTATTCGGTGTCGCATACACCCCGGCGGAGCTGTAATCGACCAGTTCCAGCGGGCCATCGCCGTTGATGCGGCCCAGGACATGGGTGATCTCGTGTTCGGCGATGCCGATAAACTCCAACAGTCCCGAAGCGGTTTGATCGTTTGGATTGAAACTATAATTATATCCTGAACCAAACCCAATCTTACCGTCCGCCTCGGTGCTGTTGGCGGGCACCATCCCCCAGGCCTTCTCCTGCGCGGGCGCGATATAGTAGCTGGAAATTTGTGATGGCGCGGCGGCCGGAAGGTTGGCAAGCATCGGCAGGGCCGCGGGATCCGTCACATTCGCCCGCAAGGCCGCGACGACGGCCGCATAGGACATGCCTGTCCCGCCCAGGGGGCCGCCCTCGGCTACATCGCCGGCGCCAAGGGCCACGCCGCCGATTTCATTCCAGCCCACCTGAATCGTTACCGTGATGGGGTTGGTGATCAGTGTATCCAAAACGCCGGCAGCATATGCCAGTGCAGCGGTAAATCCCGCCGGAGCCGACGAGACGCTGGAGTCATAGGTAAAATCGATCTGCATATCATTCTCATAGTGTCATAAAACCGACGATTGTTGTCTGTCTTACGACCATGGAATGCGACGCACGATAACGTGTACCGCACTCGGCCCACGCCCGCTTTTTGGCAAAAAAGCAGGGCCCGCCAGGGCTCACGGCCCCTGCCATTATTCTTGATACAGTCGCGTGATTTACCGAATTGGCTATCCAACCACCTCGGATCGTGGGCTACCGAGCGATCGGAACACCGGCCTCCGCCAGCGCAGCGGCCTGTCGTTCCGCCAAAGCCGCCTCGTTGAAATCGGCGATCAATTCCTGGAACAATTTGCTCCAGTTCAGTTCCGCCTTCAGACGCAGGAACACCCCGCCGAGGCCAATGGCCGAACGATCCATCAGAACGAACTCGCGGGGCGGCTTGACCCCACCGGTGCGCTTCAGACCGGCATGCACACGTTCGGCGACCTCCCGGCCAAAGGTGACGTCATCGTTTTCCTGGATGCGGCGGACGCGATCCTGGGTCAGCGGCTCGTACAGAAACCGCGCCCACATGTTCAGCACGTCCATTTTTTCGCGGGTCAGGTCGGTGAACCCCCACGCTTCGTAGGCCTGGTACGCCCTGTCGTCGTCCTTGTTGCGAACCGCCTCGAACAGTTCGATCACACCCGACACGAAGCGGGCATCGAACACCCGGATAGCGCCAAAATCCAACAGGTTCACCGAACCATCGGGACGCACCTGATAGTTTCCGAGATGCGGGTCGCCGTGAATAACGCCATAGCGGTAGAACGGCACGTACCAGGCGCGGAACAGCGCCTCGGCGATCTGGTTGCGCTCTTCCTGCGGCGGGTCCTCGGCCAGGCGCTCCATCAGCGGGCGGCCGTCCAGCCAGGTCATCGTCAGTAGCCGGTTGGTGCTGAACGCGGAAATCGGAACCGGGACATGCACGCCGGGCTGATCCTTCAGCATCAGCCCATACAGCCGCATCTGCGCGGCCTCACGCAGGTAATCCAGTTCCTCGCGCAGACGCTCGCGTAGTTCCTTGTAGATCTCGTCCTGCTGGATGGCATTGTCCATGCGGTGATAGACGGCCATCGCCAGCTTCAACTGGCGCAGATCGGCTTCCACCGTGCTCGGCATGTCGGGATATTGCAGCTTGCAGGCGACCTCGGTGCCATCCGGCAGCCGCGCGCGATGCACCTGCCCCAGACTGGCGGCGGCGGATGCCTCCTGACTGAATGAGGCGAATTTCGACTGCCAGTTCGGGCCGAGTTCGCTGGCCATGCGGCGTCGCACGAAGTTCCAGCCCATCGCCGGCGCATTCGCCTGAAGCTGAGCCAGTTCGGCGGCATATTCGGCTGGCAACGCGTCGGGAACGGTGGACAGAAACTGCGCCACCTTCATGAGCGGCCCTTTCAGGCCACCGAGGATCGTTTTCAGGTCCTCGGCATGGGCGGCACGGTCGGTTTTGATGCCGAACACCCGTTCGCCGGCCACGCGTGCGGCGATCCCGCCAACCGCGCCCGAGGTGCGGGCGAAGCGGCGGACCTCGCCAAAGAAATTGCTACCGGACATCGCGGCGCCACGGGTGCGAGTCAGGTAACGTCATGTGCGTGTTCTCGTTCGGACTGGCCATCGACCTTCATATTTGCGATGGGGCGCCGATTGCAAGCCGGGCGCGCCCCTCAGCCGGCCTTCTTCTCCAGCGCCTCGGTCAGCCGCTGAGGATCCAGCTTGATCTCCACCCCCGCCCGCTCGGTTTGCAACACCATGATGGAGCGGGAGTCGCGGTTCCCCCAGCCGCGGTTCAAACCCTCGGCCAGATCGGCCAGCGCCAGATTGGACAGCCGCATCGGCACGTTCAGTTCACGGCCAAGTGCGGTGGCCAGGGAGACGTCCTTGTGCGCCAGACGCAGCGCGAACGCGGCGGGCTCATACTTGTTCGGCAGAAACTGGTCGGCCATCGACTCGAAAGCTCCGCGCCGGCCGATGGCGCCCTGGCGGACGGCTTCCCAGATCGCCAGCGGTTCGATGCCGGCCTTGACGCCCATGCTGAACACCTCGGCCGCCGCCGCCGTGGCAATGTAGCCGTAGCAGTTGTGCACTAGCTTCGCGACGGAGCCCGCGCCGATCGGGCCAATGTATTTCGCCGCATCGCCGATGGTATCCAGCACCGGCTTCCACTTATCGAAAACCTCCGCGTCGCCGCCGCACCAGATCGCCAGCTTGCCGGTCGCCGCACCGCGCGGTCCGCCGCTGACCGGGGCATCAAACAGGTAGGCGCCCTTCTTTTCGTAGTCGGCATGCGCCTTCCGCACCGTGGTGGGTGAGTTCGTTGTCAGATCGAAATACGCCGCACCCGGACGGATCGCCGAAAGCAGCCCGGTTTCGCCATACGACACCGCCTCGAACTCGGGCGGGCCGGGCAGCGAGGTGAAAATCACGTCACACTGGGCTGCCACCGACGCGGGGCTGTCGGCCCACACCGCACCGTTCTTGATGTGTGTCGCCGCGGCCTCGCGACGGACATCATGCACCACAACCGTATGGCCGTCTTTCTGGATACCCTTCTGTAGGTTCGCGGCCATGCTGGCACCCATGGTGCCGAGGCCGATAAAGCCCGCCTTCATTGTCTTCCCCCGACCAAAGTTCTTATGGATTGGCTTCGAAAATCTCGCGCGCGATGTTCGCCGCCGACATCGATGCCGGCCAACCCGCATAGAACGCGACATGCGTGATCATTTCTGAGATCTCGGTCTTGGTCAGGCCATTATCCAGCGCCCGCTGCAAATGACCGCGAAGCTGTTCCGGGCGATACGTCGCGGTCAGCACGGCACAAACGATCAGGCTGCGGTCACGCTTCGACAGTTCGGGCCGTTCCCAGATATCGCCGAACAGGACCTTCTCGGTCACCTCAATCATTTTGGGCACGGTGTTGCGGACAGCATCGCGCGACGCGGATGCGGGGGCTTTTGCCATGATTTCCTCCGGTTGACTGAACCGGTGCCCATTGCACACCAACCCGCTTTCCCTGTCCAATCCGCGGCACGTGCAGGAGGCTACGTCATGACAGAACAAGGTAAGGTGGCAGTCGTCACCGGCAGCGCATTGAACATCGGCCGAGCGATCGCGGTGCATCTGGCGCGGGAGGGTTTTCGAATACTGGTCACCGCCCGCCAAGCCGAACATGACGCCGCCGAAACCGCCCGCTTGGTCGCGGATGCAGGCAGCGCGGCGGCGGTGCATATGGCCGACATCAGCGACCCGGCGCAGGCCAAGGGATTGATCGAGGCCGCGGCTTCGCATTTCGGCCGGCTGGATGTCCTGGTGAACAATGCCTCGGTGCGCCGCCAGACCAAGTTCACCGACATGACTCCCGAGGAATGGCGGGAGATCATGGCAACCACGCTGGATGGCGCATTCTACTGCGCCCACGCCGCCGCCCCGCATATCGCGGCGGCGGGTGGCGGGACGATCATCAACCTGGGTGGAATCTCCGCCCATGTCGGTGCGGTCGGACGGGTGCACGCCGTGACCGCGAAGGCTGGGATGGTGGGACTGACAAGGGCGCTGGCGAAGGAGCTGGCGACCAGCAACATAACGGTCAACACCGTCGTGCCCGGCTCCATCGAAACCATTCGCGGCGCCGCGGCCGGCGGCAACCACGGACGCTCGGCACTCCCGGATGCGCTCATGGGCCGGCGCGGCCACCCGGATGAGATCGCCGCGATGGTGCGGTTTCTGTGTTCGGAGGAGGCGCGCTACGTGACCGGCCAGACAATCCACGTGAACGGCGGCGCGTTCATGTCGTGACTGGGTCCGTCACGGCATCGACGCCGTACTGCCGCCATCGACCACGATCTCGGTCGCGGTGATGAAGCGTGCCTCGTCCGATACCAGGAACAGCACGGCGTGGGCGACGTCCCAGGAATCGCCCATATGCCCCATCGGCACCGCCGCGTTGCGCGCATCGATCAGCTTCTGCGGGTCGTTGCCGCCGACGGTGCGGGCCAGCCGGTATTCCACCAGCGGCGTATGCATCAGGCCGGGCACGACCGTGTTCACCCGGATGCCCTTCTTCGCATAGGTGCCGGCCACCGACCTCGACAACTGGATCACCCCCGCCTTCGACGCGCTGTAGCCGACATGGGACCGCCCGCTCAGGAAATCGTTTCGCATCCCGGCCACCGAGGCGACGTTCACGATCGCGCCCTTACCTTGCTCCACCATGACCGGAAGCACGTATTTGCAGCCCAGGAACGCCGTTTTCAGATTGAAGTTGATCTGACGGTCCCAGACCTCCTCGGTCATGGAGACGGGATCGCCCGGGGCGGATCCACCGACGTTGTTCACCAGGATATCGATGCGCTTGAAGCGATCCACGCAGGCCTGGACCATTTCCTGTACATCGGCCGCGACCATCATGTCGCAGCGATGGATCGCGCAGGTGCCACCTTCGGCTTCAATGATCGCCTTGGTCTCGGCCATTGCCTCCTCGTTGATATCGAGCAGGAAAACCGACGCCCCCTGGCGTGCCAGCAGCACCGCCGTTGTCTTGCCATTTCCCCAGATTTTACTGCCAGCGGCGCCAACGGACCCCGCACCGGCGACGATCGCCACTTTTCCCGTCATATCGAGCATGTTCATTTCCCCCACTTGGATGAGTGACAGATAACCCCCGCGCAATCCCCCGCCAAGGTATCGCCCGGCACCCGCCCACCGCCCCGGGGCAGCCCTTCTAGCGTGCCGTCGCGCGACCGGTTAAACACGCGGTCCGCGTCCGTCGGTACAAGCAGAAAAGGGAACCAGCGTCCATGGCCGAAGCATATATCTGCGACTTCACCCGCTCTCCGATCGGCCGCTATGCCGGCGCCTTGCGCGACGTCCGTGCCGATGACCTCGCCGCACACCCGATCCGCACACTGGCCGCACGGAACGCCGGCATCGACTGGGAAGCCCTGGACGACTGCATCTTGGGCTGCGCCAACCAGGCCGG
>DNXO01000042.1:30947-78082 GCA_003506895.1 Acetobacteraceae bacterium
GAGGACAACCGCAACGTCGCCCGCATGGCTGTGCTGCTCGCCGGCCTGCCGACCGCCGTTTCCGGCTCCACCATCAACCGCCTGTGCGGCTCTGGCCTTGACGCCGTGGGCAGCGCCGCCCGCGCGATCCGGGCGGGCGACGCCCACCTGATGCTGGCCGGCGGGGTCGAGAGCATGACCCGGGCGCCGTTCGTGATGGGCAAGGCGACCGAGGCATTCTCGCGCTCCGCTGAAATCTACGACACCACCATCGGCTGGCGCTTCGTCAACAAGCTGATGCAGAAGGCTTATGGCACCGATTCCATGCCGGAAACCGGCGAGAACGTGGCCGAGGAATTCCAGATCTCCCGCGCCGACCAGGACAAGTTCGCCTACACCAGCCAGATGCGCGCCAAGAAGGCGCAGGACAGCGGGTTCTTCGCCAAGGAGATCACCCCCGTCACCATCAAGGGCCGCAAGGGCGACACGGTCGTGGAGCACGACGAACACCTGCGCCCGGACACGACGATGGAGATGCTGGCGAAGCTCAAGACACCGTTCCGCGACCCTGGCACGGTGACCGCCGGCAACGCCTCGGGCGTGAATGACGGGTCGGCGGCGTTGATCCTGGCGTCCGAGGAAGGTGCGAAGCGCCACGGCCTGACACCCCGCGCGCGCGTCGTGGCGATGGCCACCGCCGGCGTGCCGCCGCGCATCATGGGCATCGGCCCCGCCCCCGCGGTGCAGAAACTGCTGGCGAAGACCGGCCTGTCGATCGGCGATATCGACATCATCGAACTGAATGAGGCGTTCGCCAGCCAGGGGATCGCGGTTCTGCGTCAGCTCGGGCTTTCCGAGGGCGCGGACCACGTCAATCCGCATGGGGGCGCCATCGCGCTGGGCCATCCCCTGGGCATGTCCGGCGCCCGTCTGGCGATGACAGCAGTGAACGCAATGGAAACCCTGGGGCAGAAGCGCGCCATCGCCACGATGTGCATCGGCGTCGGCCAGGGCATCGCCGCCCTGATCGAGCGGGTCTGATCCGGCAGCGGGATGCTTCTTAGCCTCGGCCTGATCCTGCTTTGCCAGTTGGTCGGGGAGGCGATCGCCCACGGCACCGGAATCGCGGTGCCAGGGCCGGTGATCGGCTTGGTCCTGTGCGTGCTGCTGTTGCTCGCGCGGGACCGGCTGGGCCGCCGCGTCCCGGTGGAACTGGCTGACGGCACGTTCGAGCAAACCGGCCGAGGCATCCTGTCCCACCTGTCGCTGATGTTCATCCCCGCCGGCGTCGGGGTTATTCAGCGGTTCGACGTGCTGGCCGGCAACGCGTTGGCCATCACCGCCGCACTGGTGGTTTCAACCGTATTGAGCCTGGCGGTCACCGCCTGGGTGTTCAGCGTCGTGGCTGGGCGCGCGGAGTGAATAACGATGTCTTCGCGCTTTGGGTTTACCTCGCACGGACGCCGCTGCTTTGGCTGACCGTCACCATCCTGGCGTATTGCCTGTGCGACCGGATCTCGGCCGCGTTGCACCGGACACCCCTGGCCAATCCGGTACTGATGTCGATGTGCCTGGTGGGCGTTCTGGTGCGCGTATCCGGAACTCCGTACGCCACCTACTTCGACGGCGCGCAGTTCATCCATTTCCTGCTCGGTCCAGCGACCGTGGCGCTTGGCATTCCGCTTTATCAGAACCGCCAACTGGTGATGCGGGCGATCCTGCCGATGCTGTGCGCTTTGGTGGCGGGCTCTCTGACCGCGTTGGTTTCGGCGGTGGCGATTGCGCGGCTGCTGGGCGCCGCGCCGTCGATCGTCACGTCGATCGCACCTAAATCGGTGACGGCGGCGGTGGCCATGGGCATATCCGGACGGCTTGGCGGCGATCCCGGACTGACCGCCGTGCTGGTGATCCTGACCGGCATCCTCGGTGCAATCGTGGTAACGCCGCTGATGAACCGGCTTCGCATCACCGACAAGCGCGCCCGCGGTTTCGCCGCCGGACTTGCGGCACATGGGATCGGAACCGCGCGGGCGTTTCAGGTCAATCCCCTCGCCGGCACGTTCGCGGGCATCGCGATGGGGCTGAATGCCCTGTTGACCGCAATTGTTTTGCCGCTGCTACTGTAACGACACTACCACTCGATTTGCGCCTGCGCGGTGACGACCGGTTCGGAAGCGGCGGGTTCATCAATCTCGGTCGATTGCGGCGGGGGCGGTGCGGGCTCCCAACGTACCAGGCCGTTCAGCAGAAGGATGAAACCCCCTTCGGCGATCGGCAGCCCACGCAACATCAACGTCTCGCCATCCGGGCCGGGCTGGGGCAAACCTTGCGCGTCGCCTGTTCGCAGGATGCCAATACGACGAGCGATCTCCAGTTCAGGCTGCGTCACCGCGTCGAACAAACCGGACGCGGCCTGACGGCGCAGCATGGTATCCAGCGGCATATCCTGCCCGACTTCGATGCCGATTCCGCGGAAAAACGGATGGTTCCACTGCACCAACCGAAGGCCCGAGTCGAACAGGGCCATACCGTCCGTCGTACCGTCCAGCACTGCCTGCAACCGCGCGGCGTTCAATGCGGCGCGGGCCTTCAGGCTTATCTCTTCGCCACGCAACCGTTCCAATTCATTTTTGTTACGCTTAAAGATCCGCTTCTGCCGCTTATTGTCGCGGAGCTTGTAAACGCCACCCAGTACGACGCCGCCGATGACGAGAACCAGCGCGGAGGCCAATAGCGCCAGCGCGTGGGAACCGGCCGCGAGACTGGCCGCTGGTGCCATCACCTCGTCCCAGTTCGCGGCGACAATGACCGCCATGTCCCGCTTGGGAACACGGTGAAAAGCGTGCAGGCGCTGCACGTCATCCATCGCGCTGGCGCCCAGCCAGGAACCGGCGTCGGACCGGGTGATAGCCTCAAAAAAGGTGGATTTCGAAAGATCGATCTTCGGCCGCCGAGCGGCGGGTCCGACGACGGCCTGGACGATACCGCGCCTGGTATCGACC
Organism: Acetobacteraceae bacterium; assembly: GCA_003506895.1. Taxonomy (GTDB): domain Bacteria; phylum Pseudomonadota; class Alphaproteobacteria; order Acetobacterales; family Acetobacteraceae; genus Rhodopila. The sequence continues at coordinate 33,929 of DNXO01000042.1, forward strand.
AGTGCGACGAGCGGGTTATAGCCAAGCGCCGCATCGGCAAACAGCTTCGGCAGTTCAGCGGATCGATAGGAGGCGCCGACCAGCCAGTTCTTCGGGTGATCCAAAGGCCGGACGATGTACATCAGAAACTGACGTGCATCGATCGGCGCGCCATCAGCGTCGCCCTGCAGCAGCAACGAGTCCCGCTTCTTCGCGCCGTCGCTTTGATACTGTTCCAGGGAGCCATGCGGGAACGTGACATAAGCCGCGCCCACCCCCTGCCCGACCGCTTTCGGCAAGATATCCTGACGAATGATATGTTGTTCGTCGGCAATGAACATGTCGTCCGCCACCGACAGCAGGGCGGGGAACTGCTTTTGCCATTTCTCCAGGTTCACCGAATCACTGTCGGCCTTCCATGCGTCCTGGACAATCGAAAGGCTCTGGTCGATCAGCATCAGCTCATGGGAGATGGTTTCGGCGATCGTCGCGGCCTGTCCTATCAAGACCTGCTCCGCCCGGTCGCGGATTTCCATATCCTGTTCTTGCACTGCCCGGGCGGTCACGATCCAGATCAGTGCGATCAGCGCGATGGCCACGATCGACACCGCGCCGCCAGCGGCCAGTTCGACTTTACCGACGCTTGATGCTCGGACGGATTCGACGGGGACGAGTTGCGAGGGCTTGAAGCGCGCCGAGGTAGATCCGGTTCGCCGCCGCCGCTTGAATTTGTCGCTCATGCTATTGCCGCACCACGTTCCTAAGCTGGCCACTCATCCCGAGCGATGCGGCGATAGGGCCGCGGAACGCGGGCACCTGCCGGTTTGGGCGCTCGGAGAGCATAAACCTAACGGCTCGCGCAATCGCGAGCAATCTTTCTCGTGGGAGAACAACCTCCGGATGAAGGTGCTTCACCCTATTGACGGGACTTAATCGCCGGCGCCGGCAACGCGGCGCCTTGACGTCGTGGTATACAAAATACAACATAGGGCGGATCCAGGAGGAACGGAAAAGGGTGCCTCAAACCCAGCCGCGTCTACGCATCGAACCGCTCGATATCGGCCTCGGCTTGCGAAAGCAGGCCTGCGAGGCGATCAAGCGCGCGATCACCGAAATGGATATCTACGGCCGTGTGGACGAAATCCGCCTGGATGAGCGCCAGCTCTGCGAAGACCTGGGCGTCAGCCGCACGCCAATCCGCGAGGCCTTGTCCGTGCTGGAACAGGAAGGTTTCGTCCGCACCATTCCCCGCCGCGGCATCGTCGTGGTGCGTAAGACCAAGCGCGAGATCGTGGAGATGATCACCGTCTGGGCCGCGATCGAAAGCATGGCCGCGCGGATCGCGGCAACCTCGGCCTCGGCCGAGGACATCGCCGGACTGACAACGCTGATGGACGCGTTCGAGGAAGATCCGACCGGCGATCTGACGGAGTATTCCGACGCCAACATGGCGTTTCACAAAGCGATCATTCGGTTGGGCGATATCGAACTGATGTCCAGCCTGACGGATACCCTGTTCATCCACATGCGCGCCGTTCGCGCCGTGACCATGACCCAGGATAACCGCGCGCACCGATCGGTGGCGGATCACCGGGCGATCATCGCCGCGTTGCGGGCGCGCGACCCGGACGGCGCGGAACGCCTGGTGCGCGATCATACCCTCGGGCTCGCCGCGCACGTCGAACGCCACGGCGACTTTCTCGACACCGGCGCATCGCCAAGAATTTTCAAACCTAGCGTTTTGGGAGAACAGTAGAAATGTCGGCAACACCCCAGCAGAATGGCGCCGAGTCCGAAGCCGAACTGACCGACGGATTCCACTTGGTCATCGACGCGCTGATGCTGAACGGCATCGAGACGATCTATGGCGTGCCGGGCATCCCGATCACTGATCTCGGCCGTTTGGCGCAGGCCTCGGGGATGCGGGTGATCTCGTTCCGCCACGAGCAGAACGCCGGCAACGCGGCGGCGATCGCAGGTTTCCTGACAAAGTCGCCGGGCGTGTGCCTTACGGTCTCGGCGCCGGGCTTCCTGAACGGCCTGGTCGCGCTGGCCAATGCGACGACGAACTGCTTTCCGATGATCCTGATCAGCGGGTCTTCCGAACGCGAGATCGTTGACCTGCAGCAGGGCGACTATGAGGAGATGGACCAGCTCGCCATCGCCAAGCCACTGTGCAAGGCGGCGTTCCGCGTGCTGCATGCGGCCGATATCGGCATCGGCATCGCGCGGGCGATCCGAGCGGCGGTTTCGGGCCGGCCGGGCGGGGTGTATCTGGATTTGCCGGGCAAGCTGTTCGGCCAGGTGATGGACGCCGAGGCCGGGCGCCGCTCGCTGGTGAAGGTGATCGATCCGGCACCGGCGCAGATCCCGGCACCCACCGCGGTCGAGCGTGCGCTGGATGTGCTGCGTGGCGCCAAGCGTCCGTTGATCATCCTCGGCAAGGGCGCCGCCTATGCCCAGGCCGACGACGACATCCGCGCCTTGGTCGAGAAAAGCGGCATCCCATACATCCCGATGAGCATGGCCAAGGGCCTGCTGCCCGACACGCATCCGCAATGCGCCGCCGCCGCGCGTTCCACCGTCCTCCAGGACAGCGACGTCGTCCTCATGATCGGCGCTCGGCTCAACTGGCTGCTCAGTCACGGCAAGGGCAAGCAGTGGGGGCCGCCGGGATCGAAGAAGTTCATCCAGATCGACATCGAGCCGCGCGAGATGGACAGCAATGTGGAGATCGCAGCACCTCTGGTGGGCGATATCGGCTCCTGCGTGACCGCCCTGCTGCGTGGCATGGGAGACGATTGGGCACATCCGTCGTCGGAATGGACAGGGGCGATCAACGCCAAGAAGGAAACCAACATCGCCCGGATGGCGACCCGTCTGGGTAAGAACTCGATCCCGATGGACTACCACTCCGCGCTGCGCGTTCTGCGCGACGTGATCAAGGAACGGCCGGATGCGATCCTGGTGAACGAGGGTGCGAACACGCTGGATCAGGCGCGTGGCGTGATCGACATGTATCAGCCGCGCAAGCGCCTGGATGTCGGCACCTGGGGCGTGATGGGCATCGGCATGGGTTTCGCCGCGGCCGCGACGATCGAGACCGGCAAGCCGGTACTGGCCATCGTGGGCGACAGCGCGTTCGGATTCTCCGGAATGGAGGTCGAAACGATCTGCCGCTACAACCTTCCGGTCTGCGTCGTCGTGTTCAACAACGACGGCATCTATCGCGGCGATGGCGTCAACCTAAGCGGCGGCACCGACCCGGCCACCACCGCATTCGTCAAGGGCGCCCGCTACGACAAGATGATGGAGGCTTTTGGCGGGGTTGGCGTCCATGCAACCACGCCGGACGAACTGAAACGTGCGGTCGATGCGGCCATGGAGTCCGGCAAACCCACACTGATCAACGCTGCGATCGACCCGGCGGCGGGCAGCGAAAGCGGCAACATCGGCAATCTCAACCCCAAAAGCGCCCTGGCGAAAAAGTGAGGCACAGACAATGAAAGCACTCGACGGCGTCAAAATTCTCGACTTCACCCATGTCCAGTCCGGCCCGACCTGCACGCAGTTGCTGGCATGGTTCGGCGCGGACGTGATCAAGGTGGAACGTCCCGGTTCGGGGGACATCACCCGTGGTCAGCTACAGGACATAAAGGGTGTGGACAGCCTGTATTTTACCATGCTGAACCACAACAAGCGGTCCATCACCATCGACGGCCGCGACAAGCACGGCAAGGCGGTGCTGGAAGAGCTGGTGAAGACCTGCGACGTAATGGTGGAAAACTTCGCCCCCGGCGCGCTGGATCGCATGGGCTTCACGTGGGACCGCATTCAGCAGCTCAACCCGCGCATGATCCTGGCCTCGATCAAGGGTTTCGGCCCCGGCCCGTACGAGGACTGCAAGGTGTATGAGAACGTCGCGCAATGCGCCGGCGGTGCGGCCTCCACCACCGGGTTCGACGATGGGCCGCCGCTGGTCACGGGCGCGCAGATCGGCGATTCCGGCACCGGCCTGCACCTGGCCCTGGGCATCGTCGCCGCCTTGTTCCAGCGCAACACCACCGGCCGCGGCCAGAAGGTGGATGTGGCGATGCAGGACGGCGTGCTGAACCTGTGCCGCGTCAAGCTGCGCGACCAGCAGCGGCTGGCGCACGGCCCGCTGACCGAATATCCGCAATATCCGGACGGCACGTTCGGTGAGGCTGTGCCGCGCGCCGGCAACGCGTCCGGTGGCGGTCAGCCGGGTTGGATCCTGAAGTGTAAGGGCTGGGAGACCGACCCGAACGCCTATATCTACTTCATCGCCCAGGCGCCGGTCTGGGGTGCCATCTGCGACGTGATCGGCAAGCCGGACTGGAAGACCGATCCGGAATACGCCAAGCCGCCCGCCCGCCTGCCGAAGCTGAAGTCGATCTTCGACACCATCGAGGCGTGGACCATGACCAAGACCAAGTTCGAGGCCATGGATATCCTGAACAAGTACGACATCCCCTGCGGCCCGATCTTGTCGATGAAGGAAATCGCCGAGGAGAAGTCGCTACGCGCCACCGGCACGGTGGTCGAGGTCGATCACCCGACGCGCGGCAAATATCTGTCGGTCGGCAACCCGATCAAGCTGTCGGACAGCCCTTCGGAGGTGAAGCGCTCGCCGTTGCTCGGTGAACATACGGCCGAGATTCTGCAAGAGGTGCTCGGCTTCGACGCGGCGAAAGCGGCCGAGTATATGGCGTCGCCAGGATTGGGCGGGCCAGCCGCGGCGGCGGAGTAACCTTTGGCCCGGGCCGTCCCCGGTGGAATCCAGGACGGCCCGGCAACCTCCGCCTACAACCTTCGGGTAAGGTTTTTTGCCGCCGGATTTGCGACATGTGTCGTGCCACGATGTGGCGCGGCCATGGCACATGAGGCGAAACCCGACTTGAAAACCGACACCCGGTTGCCCTGACACAATCGCCGCGCATCCTTGACTTTTATCCCGGTACTACCGATACCCCGCCGCAGCGCGCGGGCGGATGCTGGGCACCTCGCGTGCTCGGTTTACGCTTTGCTGTCCGGTGCGCCTGCCGCACGTCGCGGTCAGGCGCTGAATGAGCAACCTAAATCGCACCCATGCAATCGACTGGACCGGATTTGACCGAATCAACTACCGCACCGCTGGATAATACCGACCCGGATCAACGCGTCGCTGACGCGACGGTCACGGACACGACCGGCGCGGACAAAACTGGCACGGCCGAAACAGGCGCGGAGACTACTGGGGTGGAAAACGCCGCCGCTACGCCCGAATTGGTATCGGAACCGGCGTTGGAGCCGACCACCGAATCCGTGGCCGAAGCCACGCCTGAAACGGTGCCGGAAGCGGTTGTCGAAGCGGCCGTTACACGGGAACCGGTGTTCGACTTTTCCACGGCCCCCGAACCGGTGCCGGTTGAACCCGAATACGACCAGCCCTCCCTGATCCCGATCGCCGAGGGGCCGCCGCCCGAAGCGGCGCGTACGGTGTTCTCCGACCTTGGGTTGTCGGAGGAGGTACTGCGCGCGATCGACGACATGGGTTATCGCCACCCCACGCCGATCCAGGAACAGGCCATCCCCTACGTCCTGATGGGCCGCGACGTCATGGGCACCGCCCAGACCGGCACCGGCAAGACCGCCAGTTTCACGCTGCCGATGATGGACATCCTGTCCGGCTCCCGCGCCCGCGCCCGCATGCCCCGCAGCCTGATCCTGGAACCAACGCGTGAGCTGGCCTTGCAGGTCGCCGAGAACTTCATCCAGTACGGCAAGTATCTGAAGCTGACGCACGCGCTGATCATTGGCGGCGAAAGCATGTCGGATCAGAAGGACATCCTGAACCGCGGCGTGGACGTGCTGATCGCGACCCCCGGCCGGCTGCTGGACATGTTCGATCGCGGCAGCATCCTGCTGACCGACACGCGTCTGCTGGTGATCGACGAAGCCGACCGCATGTTGGACATGGGCTTCATCCCCGATGTCGAACGCATCGTGTCGATGCTGCCCGCCACGCGGCAAACCCTGTTCTTCTCCGCGACGATGGGGCCGGAAATCCGCCGCCTGGTCAACGCCTTCCTGACCAACTCCAAGGAAATCGCGGTGTCCCGCGCCGCCTCGGTCGCGACGACAATCACCGAGGGTCTGGCCCTGGTGGCCGAACACGACAAGCGGGAGGCTTTGCGCCGCCTGATCCGCAGCCAGAACGTGCAGAACGCACTGATCTTCTGCAATCGCAAGCGTGACGTCGATATTCTGCATAAGTCGCTGACGAAGCATAACTTCGACGCCGGCGCCCTGCACGGCGACCTGGCACAGACCGTGCGCTTCGCGACGCTGGAGAAGTTCAAGGCGAACGAGCTTCGCCTGCTGGTGTGCAGCGATGTCGCCGCGCGCGGCATCGACATCGGCGGCCTGTCGCACGTGTTCAACTTCGACGTGCCGATCCATGCGGAAGACTACGTCCATCGCATCGGCCGCACCGGTCGGGCCGGACTGGAAGGCAAGGCGTTCACCATCGCCTCGCCGGAAGACCGCTATGCGGTGGAGCAGATCGAGAAACTGATCAACCACCCGATCCCCCCGGTTATCGTCGAAGGCCTCGACCCGGTGGATTGGGCGGAAAAAGGTGCGCGGAAGCGGCGCGGCCGGACCACCGCCGAACCCAAGAAGCCCACCGAACGCAAGCCGCGCGAGCCAAAGGAAAAGACCGAAGCGCCGCGCGCCGAACGCACCCGTACGGCACGAGCCCGTCCGGAACGTGCGCCGCAGCCCGAACTGCCGGTGGTCGTCGAGGAACAGGCCCCCGTTCGGCGTGAGGATACCCGCCGTTCGGAAGCACGGCGTCCGGAACACCGGCGCGATGAACCAAGGCGCGAAGAATCCAGACGGGATGAACCCCGGCGGGATGAACCAAGGCGCGATGAGTTCCGCCGCGAACGCTACCGTCGTGAGGACGACCTCGGCCCGGCCGTGCTCGGCTTCGGCGACGAAGTACCCGCCTTTATGTTTCTTCGCGCTCGGTCATCCAATCCGACCGAGACCAGAGAGGCCGACGTATGAACGACTCCCCTTCCCGCCCCGCCAATCATTTCAAGCCTTTCGCATGGGATGATGCCCTGCGTCTGGATACCGCGCTGAGCGAAGACGAACGCGCCATCCGCGATGCCGCGCATGCCTTCTGCCAGGAGAAGCTGTTTCCGCGCGTTCTGATGGCGAACCGGCAGGAAAAATTCGACCGCGAAATCATGAACGAGTTCGGGGAAATGGGCTTCCTCGGCGCGACGCTGGAAGGCTACGGCTGCGCGGGCGTCAACTACGTCAGCTATGGCCTGATCTCCCGCGAAGTCGAACGCGTCGATTCCGGCTATCGTTCGGCGTTTTCGGTGCAGTCCTCGCTGGTGATGTATCCGATCTACGCCTTCGGGTCCGAGGATCAGCGCCAGAAATATCTGCCCAAGCTGCGCAGCGGTGAATTCGTCGGCTGCTTCGGTTTGACCGAACCGGACGCCGGCTCCGACCCGGCGTCAATGCGGACACGGGCGAAGAAGGTCGATGGCGGCTTCCTGCTGAACGGGTCGAAGACCTGGATCACCAACGCGCCGATCGCCGATGTGCTGGTGGTGTGGGCGAAGGACGATGCCGGGGATATCCGCGGCTACATCCTGGAACGCGGCATGGTCGGCCTGACGCAGCCGAAGATCGAGGGCAAGTTCTCACTGCGCGCCTCGGTCACCGGCATGATCATGATGCAGGACGTGTTCGTCCCGGACGAAAACCAGTTGCCGGACGTCAAAGGCCTGCGCGGCCCATTCTCCTGCCTCAACAACGCCCGCTACGGCATCGCCTGGGGCGCGTTGGGTGCGGCGGAATTCTGTTGGCACGCGGCTCGGGATTACACCCTGCAACGCATGATGTTCGGCCGTCCGCTGGCGGCGACGCAGCTCATTCAGAAGAAGCTGGCCGACATGCAGACCGAAATCACGCTCGGCCTTCACGCCGTGCTGCGCCTGGGTCGCCTGATCGACGAGCACAACGCCTCGCCGGAGATGATCAGCCTGCTGAAACGCAACAACTGCGGAAAAGCGCTGGATATCGCCCGCGTTGCCCGAGACATGCACGGCGGCAACGGGATCGTGGACGAGTACCACGTCATCCGCCACGTGATGAACCTGGAGACGGTGAACACGTATGAGGGCACGCATGATGTGCATGCGCTGATCCTCGGCCGCGCACAGACCGGAATTTCAGCCTTCTGAGGCTATCGAGCCCGCCGCATGGCGGGCCGCCAGATAGCCGAAGGTCAGTGCCGGACCCAGCGTGATGCCGGGTCCGGGATAGGCCCCGTTCATCACCGAACTCATGTCGTTGCCGCAGGCATACAACCCCGCCACCGGGACGCCGTCCGCGCCCAGGACACGGGCACAGGCATCGGTCAGCAGCCCGGTCGCCGTGCCCAGATCGGCCGGAAACACCGCGACGGCATAGAACGGCGATTGCACGATCGGCGCCACGCACGGGTTGGGCTTGTTCTCGGCATCGCCCAGATGGCGCTGGTAGCTGTTCGCGCCGCGCCCGAACATCGGGTCTAGTCCGTCCGTCGCGCCGAGGTTGTACTCCTCGACCGTCGCCGTCAGGACACCGGGGTTGACCCCAATGCGTTCCGCGAGGCCGCGAAGCGTCGGGGCTGTCAGCAGATAGCCGCTTGCAATATCCTGGCGCAGCGACATCCGGAACGGTTTGACCCGGCCGAGGCCGTAGTACCAAAGGAAGTGCCGGTCGCACAACAGATAGGCTGGCCCGGCCCCGGCGTTGTCGTTTCGCAACATCGCCAGAACAAACTCGTGGTAGGACACCGCCTCGTTGACGAAGCGCCGGCCGGTCCTGTCCACCGCGATCAGTCCCGGTTTGGCGCGATCCGTCACCGTATGCGGAAAGACCCCTTGCGTCCCGTCCGGTCGTTGAAAGCGCGATGCAGGAACCCAAAACGCGCCGTTCAGCTCCGTCGGCCCCATCTGGCCGCCTGCCTCCATACCCAACCGAGAACCGTCGCCGGCACCGGCCGGGGCCGTGGCGGACAACGCCCCGGCGCTGGCGGGCAGGAACCGCGCCCGAAGCCCCGGGTCGTGTGAAAAGCCGCCGGTTGACAGAATAACGCCTCGCCGTGCTGCCACCCGGCGCCCGTCGGCCAGCTCGATGCCGGAAACGCGGTCCCGGTCGAACGTCAAACCAGTAATCTCTACCCCGGTGCGGATCTCCACCCCCTTCTGGATCAGCGCCAGAAGCAGGCGCCCGGCAAGTGCGTTACCCAGATACAGCGTGGTGCCGCGCGGCGCCCGCAGCCGCTGCCAGGCGTAGTCCGCAACCAGCCGCGCAACCCGCAAGGTGGACCGAACCGAGCGTCCCACGCGACGGAAATGGGCCAAGTCGGGGCGGCTGACCATCATGCCGCCGAACAGGGTGAACTCCGGTAGCGGCGGGCGCAGCAGCTTGAAATCGCGTCCGAGCTGCGTGGCATCGAAGGGCCGCGGCTCCAGCACCCGGCCGCCATCCGTGGCACCCGGCAGGTCGGGATAGTAATCGGGATAACGGCGGACAGGCGTCAGTTGCACCGGCGTGTGTTCGGCCAGATAAGCGATTGCCTCGTCGGCGTGATCCAGGAAGGCGGTCTGCCGCGGCGTATCGAAACCGCCAGGAACCGTCTGCCCCAGGTAACGCCGGGCGGCGTCCAGTGTGTCCGGCTGGCCTGCTTCGGCGGTCAGGCGATTGGCCGGAACCCAGACCATTCCGCCGGACCACGCTGTGGTGCCGCCAACCTGAGGCGTCTTTTCCAGCAGCAGCACGCGCAGACCCTCGGCGGCGCCGACGGAAGCCGCGGTCATTCCGGCGGCCCCGGCCCCAACAACGATCAGGTCGTAGGCAGCATCAGTCATCGGTCGGCGGCGTGGTGATCACGAAGAACACCAGGTCTTGCAGGCCGGTATTGTAGATCGCGTGCTCCACACCGGGCGGAAGATGGATACAGTCGTGCCGACGCACCACCACGCGCTCACCGTCTATTTCCATCAGGCCCTCGCCCTCCAGCACATGGTAGATCTGTTCCTGCACCTTGTGCTTGTGCGGCGCCACATAGCCCTTCGGCTGGTACGACGAGATGCGGTGGTCGAACAGCGCCGTGTTCGCCGTCTCAGGGGTCACCAGCATCTTGGAATGCGCGTCGTAATGCGCCGGCGGGGTTTCCCACATCACCTCGACGATATTGCGAATAGTGGCGCCGTTTCGATTGAACATGGTTCCTCCTTGGGCCGTTGTTTCCGCCGCGCCAGCTATTCCCTGTGTCCCATCAGAGCTGGGATTGCGTGATCGCGTTATTTCGTTATACGGTACGGCGTTACGAAAACAAGGCCTCCGTTCCGGTATGCGAAATGAAGACCCCAAACCGCGAGACCCCTATCTGCTCGGTTCCCTCCGCAAGGGCCTGGAACTGCTGGATTGCTTCGCTCGGCAAGAGACATGGAGCCTCGCCGAACTCGCGGCCGAGTTGGGGCAGACGAAGCCAACCGTGTTCCGGATTCTCCATACGATCGAGGAATTCGGATACCTCCACAAAGACCCGGTGACTGGCCGTTATTCGCTGGCCATGCGGTTCCACACCCTGGGTTCCGCGGCCGTCCGGCATGAGCAGCTTCGCTGGCAGGCACTCCCGCCGCTACAGGATCTGGCCCGCGAAACGGGTGAAACGGTGCATGTGGGCATCCTGTACGATGGCGAGGCGATCTGCGTGCAGGCGGTGGACGGCACCCGCCTGATCCGCATGCATGCCTTCGTCGGCAAGCGCACACCCGCGCACGCATCCGCGCTGGGTAAGATATTGCTCGCGCACGTGCCGGACGCCGAATTGGATGCCTTCGTCAGCCGCGGGCTGTCGCGGTTCACCCCCTCGACGATCATCGAACCAGCGGCGTTGCGCGAGGCGCTGCACCAAATCCGAGCGAACGGATGGGGGATGGACGATGAGGAGATGGAGGTGGGGCTGCGCTGCCTGGGCGCACCGATCACCGACCACAGTGGCCGCCCCTGCGCCTGCGTCGCGGTTTCGGCCCCGGCCGCACGCATGGACCCTCAGCGGATTGCCACGCTGACCCCGTTGATCAAAGCCACCGCCGCGCGAATCTCTCGCATGCTGGGTAGCCCGTCGATGAGCGACGGCACCTCGCGCGCGGCCTGAATTCACAGACAACGATACCGAGGAAGCGACATGAACCAAAGTGAACGCGCACTGATGAACGGTGCGGATATCATCGTGGACTTTCTGGTCCGTCAGAAGGTGCCATACCTGTTCGGCCTGTGCGGCCACGGCAATGTCGGCTTTCTGGATGCCGCGTTCAAAGCGCAGGACCGAATCCGCACGATCTCGGTGCACCATGAACAGACCGCCGGCCATATGGCGGACGCCTATTTCAAGGTCCGGCATGAGCCTGTGGCCACGTTCACGTCCTGCGGTCCCGGCTCCGCCAACCTGGTGATGGCCCTGGCCGCGGCGATGGCGGACAGTTCCGCGTTCTTCGCCATCACCGGCAACGTGCCGACCAGCCAGTTCAACCGCGGCCCGTTTCAGGAAACTGGCCGTTACTTCCAGGGCGATTTCCCCTCGGTCATCCGCCCGTACGTGAAGCGCAGCTACCAGCCGACCCGGGTGGATATGATGCCGCTGGCGGTACGTCAGGGATGGGAACTGATGCTGTCAGGCCGGCCCGGCCCGGTGAACCTGGACGTGCCGCTGAATGTCTTCGTCGAGGAGGCAGAGGTCGTGCCCCCGCAAGCCTCGGCCCGGATCGTCAACAGCTCACCCGGCAATCCCGACTCGCTGACGGAGGCCCTGAAGGTGCTGCTGGCCGCCAAACGGCCGGTCATCATCGCCGGACAGGGCGTGCTGCTGGCGGAGGCAACCGCCGAACTCCAGGCGTTCGCCGAAGCAACCTCGATTCCCGTGGTCACCAGCCCGAACGGCAAGGGTTCGATCAACGAGCGCCACCGGCTGGCGTTCGGCTCGATCGGGCGCAACGGCACCTATGCCGCGAACGACGCGACCAAGAATGCCGACGTGATCCTGTCGCTTGGCTTCACCTTCGACGATCGCGCCACCAGCGCCTGGCTGGATGGCTACACCCTGTCGATCCCGCCGTCGCGGCTGATCCAGATCGACATCGACCCCAGCGAACTCGGCCGCAACTATCCGGCGGAATTCCCGATCCTGGGGTGCGCCCGCGCGAGCCTGAGGTTCTTGAACGGGTTGCTCCCTGGCGTGACCTCGGCCGCCTCCGGCGAACGGGAGGCCTGGCTGGGCCGGCTGAATCACGGCCGCGAGGTGTGGCACCAGTTCCAAAGCGGCCTCGCGGCCTCCGACCAGATGCCGCTGCGGCCGGAGCGGATGATGCGCGCATTGTCGCGCGCCATCCCGGAGAACGCGGTTGTGGCCGCCGATGTCGGCGTTCACCACAACTGGATCATCCAGTTGTTCGACGCGCTGCGGCCCCGCCAGTTGATCCATTCCTGGGGCTTCGCCGCGATGGGGTTCGCCACGTCCGGCATCCTGGGCGCCAAACTGGCCGCGCCGGATCGCCCCTGTGTCGCCGTGGTCGGCGACGGATCGTTCCTGATGACCCCGCACGCCCTGGCGACGGCCGTGGAGTTCAATATCCCGGTGGTCTGGGTGGTATGGAACAACAACGGCTACTGCTCGATCCGCGACATCCAGCACGGGATGTTCAGCGGCCGCGAACTGGCTACCAGCTTCCAAAAGGACCACGGCAACCGCGAGCTGTTCAGTGCCGATTTCGCCGCCCTCGCCCGATCCATGGGGGTCATGGCCCACACCGTCACCCATGCGGGTGAAGTCGAGGACGCCATCAAGACCGCGATCGCCGCCAACCGGCCCTACCTGATCGAGGTACCGGTCGAGCGGGAGATTCGCCCGATTGGCACGGGAAGCTGGGAACTGCCGCCCCTGCCGCAGCCCGAGCCCAACTTCCTCAAGGCGCTGGCGGCGGCCGGCCTGTCCCTGTAGCCGCGATCCATTCGACACAAAACAAGAGGGGAAACAATCATGAAACGCAGGAACCTACTTGCGGGCGCTGCCGTGCTGCCGATGGCTACCACGTTCCGCTCCCGGCGTGCGCGTGCGGCCGCCATCTCGGACGGCGTGGTCAAAATCGGCGTGCTGGACGACATGTCGGGGGTATTCTCCGACCAGCAGGGGTTTGGCGACTATGTCGCCGCCCGCATGGCAGCCGAGGATTTCGGCGGTCGTGTGCTGGGCGCGCCAATCGAGGTCGTCCAGGCCGATCTGCAAAACAAGGTCGATGTCGGCCTGTCCGTTGCTCGGCGTTGGATCGACGAGGAAAAAGTCGACGCGATCTTCGGCCTGGGTAATTCGGCCGTCGCGCTCGCGGTTCAGAATTTGTGCAAGGAGCGGCAGCGGGTCGATGTCACCATCGCCGCCGGTACCACCGACCTGACGGGCACCGGTTGCTCCCCTTACGGCATCCATTGGACCTATGACAATTATTCCGCCGCGAAGGGGCCAGCCACCGCACTGGTTAAGGAGGGGATGAAGAAGTGGTTCTTCATCACCTCTGACTATGCGTTCGGTCATTCCCTGGAGGACAACGCGACCGCGATCCTGAAAGGCCTCGGCGCGACGGTGCTGGGCCACAGTATGCCGCCGCTTGGTGAGACGGATTACTCCGCCCACCTGTTGGCCGCGGCCTCGTCAGGGGCACAGGTTGTCGGCATCGCCGCGGGTGGGGCCGACTTCATCAACATCGCCAAGCAAATGGGCGAATTCGGGTTGACCAAACGGGGCATCGTGCCGGCGGCGCTGAACTGCTCATTGACCAACATTCATTCCCTGGGACTACAGGCCGCTCAGGGCATGATTTATAGCCAGCCCTATTACTGGGACCACGACGAACCCTCGCGCGCCTTCGCCGCACGCTTCGCCAAGCAGCACAAAGGCCGGCCGCCAACCGCATTCCAGGCCAGCACCTGGGGTGCGGTGACGCACTATCTGAAGGCGATCCAGGCGGCCGGCACCGACGCGGCAGGTCCGGTGATGGAGAAGATGCGTGAGATCCCAATCAACGACTTCATGACCAAGAACGGCCGGCTACGGATCGATGGCACCGTGGTGCGGGATATGTTCCTGCTACGCGCCAAGAAGCCGGAGCAGTCCAAAAGCGAATGGGATCTGCTGGAGGTCGCCGAGACTATCCCCGGGGCTGATGCGTTTCGCCCGATGAATGAGGGCGGCTGCCCCCTGGTGAAGGCGTAATTCCAGCCCGTCAAAAGACCGACCAACCCGCACCGGCCTCTCTCTCAGCGTCATGGCGGGTGCGGACGACGCAGGCGCTAAAATAGCGATCCGCGCCTGCGGCTTCTTCCGCGTGCCATCGCCGAACGAATCTCGATAGGTGTCACGATACAGCATTGGTGGGGCACGGCTTTCACTCTCCCGTCATCGCCGGGCTTGTCCCGGCCATGACGAAAGAGGAGGACCATGTGTCCGCCAACGCTTTATCCCAGTCGGGCGCGCAACGCCTCAAGCTCGTGCAGCGCCTCGTGCAGCAGATCACGCAGGCGCTGATTTTCCAACTCGGCCTTGGTCTTGCCCGCCCCACGCGCCATCTGCGTCAGCGCGGCCGGCGAAGAAACCAGTTCCAACCCCGGGATCAGCGGCGGTTCATCGGGCGACATCCCGGCCTTCTCCGCCTCGGCGGCGGCGCGCTCATCCGCGGTTGGCGGAGGGATGTCGTCAGACAACTGCCCGCCGCCTTCGCGCAGCAGCCGCTGGACACCCTTGATCGTATAGCCTTGAGTATAAAGCAGATCGGCGATCCGCCGCAGCAGGCCGATATCGTCCGGCCGGTAATACCGCCGGCCGCCGCCACGCTTCAGCGGCTTCACCTGAGGGAACTTCGTCTCCCAGAACCGCAGAACATGCTGCGGGATATGAAGATCGTCCGCTACCTCACTGATTGTCCTAAAAGCATTCGGTGCCTTCTTCGGCCGCATCCGAGCGGACTGATCGACGGAGCCCGAGGTCGGATCATCGCTCACCAGCAGATCCATGATCCGCCGGGCCTGTCAGGCGCTATGCGGACCGGGTCATTCATCTTCTTCCGTACCAGGAACCGTGCCGTTCACATGCGCCTTCAGCACATGGCTTGGCCGGAATACCAGCACGCGCCGCGGCAAGATTGGCACTTCCTCACCCGTCTTGGGGTTACGGCCAATGCGACGCCCTTTCTGCCGGACAGAAAAGGTCCCGAAGCCACTGATTTTAACAGATTCACCTTTTTCAAGGTGGGTCGCGATGCGATCCAGGACGTCCTCAAGCAAGTCAGCAGACTCGTTCCTTGAGAGTCCCACCTGCGTGTAGATCATTTCGGCTATGTGAGCGCGTGTTATCGTCAGCATGGCCGGACGCTATGCAGATCGAATCGGCTCGTCAAGGTTCCAACGTAAAAAATCTTAGCAGATCAGAGGTTTGCACCCGATCCTGCCGCCAAGATCACAGCCGGACCAGCGCGGACCCCCAGGTCAATCCACCGCCCAGCGCTTCCAGCAGCACCAGATCGCCAACTTGGATACGTCCGTCGCCCCACGCCTCAGCCAGGGCAAGTGGAACCGAGGCAGCCGAAGTATTGGCGTGCCGGTCCACTGTCACGACCACGCGTTCGGGCGGCAAATGGAGCTTCTTGCCCATGGCGTCGATGATCCGCTTGTTGGCTTGGTGCGGCACGAGCCAATCGACATCGTCATGAGTAAGGCCGTTGGCGGCGAGCGCTTCCTCCACCGCCTCGGCAAGGCGGGTAACGGCGTGACGAAACACCTCCCGACCGTGCATCACCAGATGGCCGGGCTTGTCCGGCCGCCCAACAGCGCCATCGACATACAGGATGTCGCCAAGCGTGCCCTGAGCATGGATGTGGGTGGACAGGACGCCGCGCCGGTCATCGTCGCTGGCGTCGGACGCACGCAGGAAGACCGCCCCGGCGCCGTCGCCGAACAGCACGCAGGTGCCACGGTCCTGCCAGTTGAGGATGCGCGAGTAAACCTCGCTGCCGATCACCAGAACGCCACGGGCCTGACCGCACCGGATCATGCCGTCGGCAATCGACAAGCCATAGATGAAGCCCGCGCACGCGGCGGAAAGGTCGAACCCAAAGCCCTTGGTCACCCCGAGTTCGGCCTGCACACGCAGCGCCGTGGCGGGAAACGCCTGATCCGGGGTGCTGGTCGCCAGGATGATGGCATCCACGTCGTCGGGCGTCGCACCGGCATTGGCCAGGGCGACCCTGGCCGCTGCCGTGCCCATGAAGGCCGCGGTTTCGTGCTTGGCTGCGAAATAACGCTGCTTGATGCCGGTCCGCTCCTGGATCCAGGCGTCGGAGGTGTCCACCGTCTTGGCCAACTCTTCGTTGGACACGACCCGTTCGGGCAAATAGCCGCCACAACCGGCGAGGATGGAACGAGGCGACATGACTAATCCTGGTCAGGCGGTGGCGAGATGGGCGTCGTCGGTCGGGTTCGGGCGATCCGCTGGCACCGGGGCACCCGATTCGCCCGCCGAAGCGCCGACCTTGCGGTTTTTCTCCGCCGGCCCGCGTTTGTCGAGTCCAAGCTTGGCCAGATCTTCGCGGATACGGTCGTTAAAACGGTGAACCACCATGTCCATGGCGACATCGACAGCATGGGCGAAACCCTTGGCGTCGGTTCCGCCGTGTGACTTTACCACGACACCGTTCAACCCGACCATCACCGCGCCGTTATAGCGGCGCGGATCGAGCCATTCCCGCAGCCGGTCGAGGCCGGGCCGCACCAGCAGATAGGCGATCTTTGCCCAGATGCTGCTTGTGAACACTACTTTCAGGAATTCACCGATCAGCTTGAGCGCGCCCTCACCGGTCTTCAGCGCGACATTGCCGGTAAAGCCATCGGTGACGATCACGTCGGTGGTGCCGGCGGCGATGTCGTGGCCTTCCACGAAACCATGGAACTGCGGGCCGATATGGCTGGCTCGGATGATCTCCGCCGCCTCGCGCACGGTGTCGTCGCCCTTCAGCTCCTCAGAGCCGACATTCAGCAGACCGATGGTGGGTGCGGTCAGGCCCAGCACGGTGCGGGCGAACACATCGCCCATGACGGCGAACTCCACCAGGTTGCGCACGTCGCAATGGACGTTGGCACCCAGGTCCAGCATCACGACGTCGCCGCGCGCCGACGGGCCGATGGCGGCCATGGCCGGACGGTCGATCCCCGGCAGCGATTTGATAACGATCTTGGCAAGGGCCAGCAGCGCGCCAGTATTCCCGGCCGAGACCAAACCGGACGCCTCCCCGGACGCGACGGCATCGATCGCGAGTCGCATCGACGATTGCCGGCTGCGCAGGGCCGCCGTCGGCTTCATGTCGTTGCTGATCACGTCCGGCGCGTGCCGGATGGTGCATGCGGCGCGGGCGCGCTTATGTTTGGCCAACAGCGCGGTTAGCGCCGTCTCGTTGCCAACCAACAGGAAACGCGCGGACGGATGACGCTCCGCCGCGATTTCCAGGCCTTGCACGACCATGTCGGGGGCGTGATCGCCCCCCATGGCATCCACCGCAAGAGTGAAATGACCGGTCACGGACGAACCAGACGGACGCCGCGACCCGGCCTCAGACGCGGACAGCGCCCCGTAGCGGCTTGCCGGCCGCGACCACTTCGCGCCCGTCGTAATGGCCGCAATGGCTGCAAATGTGATGCGGACGCTTGGTTTCGCCGCAGTTCTTGCACTCCGCATGCGCTTCGTGCGTCAGCGCCTGATGGCTGCGGCGCATGCCGGCGCGGGACGGGGAGGTTTTTCTCTTCGGTACGGCCATGGGACAGCGCCCCTTCTCTAACGACATGTGCCCCGCGAACCGCGCGAGGCATGACAGAAATCCACGATTGGACAAAAACGCGAGGGCCGCCCTCTAGCAGAGCGGCCGAGGCGTCGCAATGGCTTAGTGTTCCAGCTTGCCTCATCGCTGGTTCAACCTCGCGACGATTTCGGAATTCGCCCGCATCACCAGCACGCGGCGAATTTTCTGCGACGGCGTCAAAAGCCCATTTTCGATGGTGAACGGCGGCACCACCGCGTGCCTGCGGATACGTTCGGTAACCGACAGCCGCAGATTCGTGCGGTTGACCGCCAGGGCAACCGCGACATCGTCATAGCCCTCGGCCGGGACGACCAGCGCGCTCAGACCGCTGCGGCCTTCGCCGGTAATCACCGCCTGGGCGATCTCGGTTTCCGCCATCAGCATGCCCTCGATCTTCGCGGGCGATACATTTTCGCCTCCCGAGAGGACGATCATGTCCTTCTTTCGATCGGTTATACGCAGATACCCCCCGTCCAGTTCGCCGATGTCGCCGGTATGCAGCCAGCCATCGCGAATCACCGCCTCGGTTTCCCGCGGGCGGTTCCAGTAGCCGTCCATGACCAGCCCGCCGCGGACCAGGATCTCCCCATCCTCGGCGATCCGCAGTTCGACACCGCGCAAAGGGGTGCCGACCGTGTCGATACGGATCGCATCGGGCGGATTCGCGCTGATCACCGGCCCCGCTTCAGTCTGCCCGTAGCCCTGCATGATGCACATACCAAGCGAGAGGAAAAAGCGGCCGACCTCCGGATCCAACCGAGCGCCGCCCGACATCGCGGCGACCAGGCGGCCACCGAATCGGGCGCGAACCTTGGCCCGGACCAGACGGTCCAGGATCGGGTCCAACAAGCGCTCCATCACGGTCAGACGCTGCTTGTCCACCCGCTTCAGGCCGATGGACACCGCCATTTGGAACAGCCGCTGCTTCCCCGGCTTCTCCCGCGCCACCTGGGTCAAAACCCGAGCTCGGATGACCTCCAGCACGCGCGGCACGGCGGTCAGGATGGTGGGACGAACCGACAGCATGTCGGCGGCCAGATGCTCGACGCCGCGCGCGTAAACGACCTCGGTGCCCAGGCTCAGCAGGAAGAACTGGCCGACGGTATGTTCATAGGCATGCGACAGCGGCAGGTAGGACAGGTAGATCTCGTCCTTCAGCCGTAACGGGCGCACCAGTTCGAACGCCCCGGCGCAGTTAGACAGCACGCAGCGGTGCGGCAGCATCACCCCGCGCGGCGAGCCGCCGGTGCCCGAGGTGTAGATCAGGCACGCCAGTGCGGTCGGGGGAATCGTAGAGGCCTCGGCCGCGATGTCATCCTGCGGCCGCTGATCGCCGACGATGTGCCGCCATTGGTCGTCCGCGTCGTCGATCACCACCAGCAGGTCCAGGCCACCCGCCTTCGCCGCCGCGGCCCGCAGCTTGTCTGCCAATGCCGGCGTGGAAACGATGGCCGCCCGTGCGCCGGAGTCGCGCAGCAGGTGCGCGTGATCCTCGACCGTATTGGTCGTGTACGACGGCACCGGGACCGCTCGGATTGCCATCAAGGCTGTCTCGGCGATCGGGAACTCCGGCCGGTTTTCCATGCACAACAGCACCCGGTCGCCCGCGGAAACGCCCGCCGCCCGCAGATTCCGAGCACACGACGCGGCCATTCGGCCGAACCGACCCCAGGTGATGCCGACCCAGGCGCCATCCCGATAGGTACGCAACATCGGCTTGTCCGGCCAACCCCGGGCCAGCGCAAACATCATCGAGGCCAGATTGGGCCATGTCGGGTAGCTCTGCACGCATCCTCCGGCAGCAGGGCGAGTCCGCCCTTTGACGTTGGTTCCTCCTAGCTTACATGAAGGAAAGTTGCAGCAGGCCAGGATACCAAATCCCCGATGAACAATGCGAACAGCGCCCAGACAGAACCATCGCCGTCCGATCAACTGCCAACCTGGGACCTGTCCGATCTTTATCCCTCGCCCGACAGCCCGTTGGTGATGGACGATCTGCTGAAGGCGGAAAACGCGGCGAAGACCTTCGCCAAGACGCGCGCCGGGACCCTGGCAACCGCGTCCGGATCGGCGCTGGCCGCGGCGATCGGGGAGTATGAAGCGATCCAGGACATCCTGGGGCGCGTCGGTTCCTACGCGCAGTTGCTGTTCGCGGGGGATTCCTCCGATCCCGCGATCGGGCGGTTCTACCAGATCGTCAGTGAGCGGATCACCGCGATCAGCAGTGACATGATCTTCTTCACCCTAGAGCTGAACCGCCTGGACGACGCCGCGCTGGAGGCGAAGTTCAGCGACGCCGCGCTGGCCCGCTACCGGCCCTGGCTGCGCGACCTGCGCGTCTTCCGCCCGCACCAGCTATCCGATGAGCTTGAGAAGCTGACCCACGAGCGCGACCTGACCGCCAACGGCGCCTGGGTGCGGCTGTTCGACGAAACCATCGCGGCGATGCGGATCGACCTGAACGGCGAGTCGCTGACCGTCAGCGACACCCTGAACAAACTGTCCGACCGCGACCGCGGCCTTCGCGAGGCCGCCGGCAAGGCGGTCGGCAAGGCGTTCGGCGACAACATCCGGCTGTTCGGCCTGATCACCAACACCCTGGCCAAGGACAAGGAGATCGAGGACACGTGGCGGCATCACGCCCGCCCCACCAGTTTCCGCAACCGAGCCAATATGGTAGAGGATGAGGTCGTCGATGCGCTGGTGACCGCTGTTCGTGCGTCCTACCCTCGCCTGTCCCACCGCTACTACCAGATGAAGGCCAAGTGGCTCGGTTTGCCCAAGCTACAGCATTGGGACCGCAACGCGCCGCTGCCGAACGATGACGACCGGCTGATCGCGTGGCCGGATGCGACCAAGCAGGTGTTGGACGCGTACGGCGCGTTCAGCCCGGAACTGGCCTCGGTCGGCAAACAGTTCTTCGACAAGCCCTGGATCGACGCCCGTCTGAAGCCAGGCAAGTCGGGCGGCGCCTTCGCGCACCCCACGGTGCCCAGCGTGCATCCGTATCTGCTGCTGAATTATCACGGCAAGACGCGGGACGTGATGACCCTGGCGCACGAGCTTGGCCACGGCGTGCATCAGGTGCTGGCGGGTCCCCAGGGCACGCTGATGTCGCACACCCCGCTAACGCTGGCGGAAACAGCGAGCGTGTTCGGAGAGATGCTGACCTTCCGCTCCTTGCTGGATTCCGCCAACCAGGCGCAGCGGCGGATCATGCTGGCCTCCAAGGTCGAGGACATGCTGAACACGGTGGTCCGCCAGATCGCGTTCTATGAGTTCGAGACGCTGCTGCACGACGAACGCCGGACCGGCGAACTGCTACCGGAGCGGATCGGCGAACTATGGATGAAGGTGCAGACCGAGAGCCTGGGGCCGGCCTTCGAATTCACACCCGAATACAGTGTGTTCTGGTCGTACGTGCCGCACTTCATCCACTCGCCGTTCTACGTTTATGCGTATGCGTTCGGGGATTGTCTGGTGAATGCGCTGTACTCGGTATTCCAGAACGGACACCCCGGGTTCCAGGCGAAGTACCTGGAGATGCTGAAGGCCGGCGGGACCAAACGGCACAAGGAACTGCTTGCGCCGTTTGGGCTGGATGCGTCCGACCCGGCGTTCTGGAGCAAGGGCCTGGATGTCATTTCCGGCTTCATCGATGAGCTGGAGGCGGAGGCCTGAACACGAGGGCGCGGAGGGAGCCTGTATTCCGTTCGTGCGAACTGACCGGAAGGCACCGGGCATATCGGCTGGCAAAGCCGCCGTTTGAAGGTGACGGCCCCACTCCTGGTGGAGCGAGGCCTTCCTTGCTACTCCGCCGCCATCTTGGCGTTTCGGCCGCCAATCCCCTTTTCGACCGCGGCGCCGAAGTCGGGGTGGATTTTGTACCAGTGCTTCAGCATGCGCTGCTGGATATCCTGTCGCTTGGCATCGTCCGGCAGACCCATCGCCGGTTCGGTCATGCTGGCAACGATATTCGCGACCAGATGCGCCTTCCCGGTTTCGTCCAGCACTTTCTCCCAGAACATCCGCGGCTGGCCATACAGGTCCATGTCGTCGCCGGCATACGTCGAATACCGGGCACCGTTGCCATCGATCTTCAGCGGCGGCTCCATGACCGTGGCGTCCTCGACCGGCCCGCCAAACGAGTTCGGCTCATAATCCACCGATCCGCCGCCGTTTGACCCCGTCACCATGTTGCCGTCACGGTGATAGGTGCGGACCTTCGCCGCCTTGGCATGATTGACCGGGATGTGGTCGTAGTTGATCCCGATGCGGTAGCGGTGGGCGTCGGCATAGGACAGGATCCGGTTCTGCAGCACCTTGTCGGGGCTGAAGCCGATGCCCGGCACGATGTTCGACGGCTCGAATGCCGCCTGCTCAACCTCGGCGAAGTAGTTCTCCGGCAAGCGGTTGAGTTCCATCTCACCGACCTCGATCAGCGGATAGTCGCCGTGCGGCCAGACCTTGGTCAGGTCGAACGGGTTCCACTTGTAGGTTTCGGCGTCGGCCTCCGGCATAAGCTGGATCGCGAACGTCCACTTGGGGAAATTCCCCGCCTTGATCGCCTCTATCAGGTCGCGCGCCGAGTAGTCGGGATCGTCGCCCGTCATCTTCGCCGCGGCGGCATCGTCGAACGTCTTGTTGCCCTGTTTGGTCTTGAAGTGGAACTTGACCCAGAAGCGTTCGCCCTTGGCGTTCCACAGGCTGTAGGTGTGGCTGCCGTAACCGTTCATAAACCGGGCGGAAACCGGCGTGCCGCGGTCGCTGTAGAGGAACATGACCTGATGCAGCGCCTCGGGCGACAGGCTCCAGTAGTCCCAGCGGCGGTAATGCGGCTTCAGGTGGGTGCCGGGGTCGCGCTTCTGGGTGCGGATGAAGTCGCTGAACTTCAGCGGATCGCGGATGAAGAAGATCGGGGTGTTGTTGCCCACCAGATCCCAGTTGCCGTCCTCGGTGTAGAATTTCATCGCGAAGCCGCGCGGATCGCGGGCGGTGTCAGCCGATCCCGCCTCACCGCCCACGGTGGAAAAGCGGGCGAACATCTCGGTCTTCTTACCGACCGCGCTGAAAATCCTGGCGCAGGAATATTGGGTGATGTCCTTGGTCACGCGGAGTGTGCCGTAGGCGCCGTAGCCCTTGGCATGAACCACGCGCTCCGGCACCCGCTCGCGGTTGAAGTGGGCCATCTTCTCGGTCAGATGATAATCCTGCGTAAGGACGGGGCCGCGCGGGCCGGCGGTCAGGGAATGCTGATTGTCCTCGATGGGGCGGCCAAACGCCGTGGTCATCGTCGGATTTTTGGTGCTGTCAGCCATTGGTTGGGACCTTTCCCGATGCAAACGGTGCCGTGCGGACAAACCCTCCGCCGGGTACACGGATTAACAGCGCCAGCCGGCCCCAGGTTCCCGCCCGTCTATTGCAAAGCCGTCAGAAACGCCGCCGCCCGGGTCCGGATCGCGCACCGCGCGCGGCCAGCGCCGTTGCGAAATGCCGCATGGCCGAAAGCACCAGGACGATCTTCCTCTGGGATGCGGGGCGTAGGTGGATTCCTGCCATCACCCCCGCCATCAGCACCGTTTTGTGATGCGGATCGAGATCCGAGAGTGCGGACAGCCGGGGGGCCAACTGACCGCCCCAGACATCCCGCAACGCCTGGACCGCCATCTTCCCACCTTTCATCACGCCGAATGTGACAGGTTCCCGGATTGTCACCTGTGAACACACCAGGGGAGGACAAGACCCGCGACCCGTGGCACAATAGCCACCACCATGCGCCAGCTCATGCTTTTGCGGCACGCGAAGTCCAACTGGGATGACGCCTCATTGCCCGACCGGGACCGCCCGCTCAGCGCGCGCGGGCGCCGATCCGCGGCCATCATGCGCCAGGCGATGCGCGATCTTGGCCTGGCGCCCGACGTCGTCCTGGTTTCCACCGCCAAGCGCACGATGGAAACGCTGGAAGCGCTGGAACCGTGGGACGACACCCCGCTGATCGAGCCGATGGAAAGCTTGTATCTGGCCAACCCGATGCAACTCGCCGCCGCACTTCACGGCGTGGCGGAAACGGTTCGCAGCGTCCTCCTGATCGGCCACAATCCGGGGCTGCACGATCTTGCCCTGAGCCTGGCCGGACCGGGCGGCGGATCGGACGCGGCCCGCCGCCTCGCCGAGGGTTTCCCGACCGGCGCACTGGCCGAATTCATCGTTCCTGGCTCTTGGTGGGACCTGCGGGAAGGTGGCGCCCGGCTTGTCCGCTTCCTGACGCCGCGCATGCTGGAAGCGGCCGGCCGGTCCTGATGGAATTCGAGTTGACCGCAACGTCTGAAGCGGTCACCGCCCTGGGACGACTGAAGGCGTTAACCAGCAGCCGTGATGGCCGGCCCCGGAGCCAGAGCGTGAAAATCGTCTGGCACGACAGTCCTGAACACGCGTTGGCCGTCGATGGCCTGATATTGTCCGAGCAACGGGGTCTGTGGCGGCTGGAACGCATGATGCCCGGAAGCGGCACATGGCTACCCGCGCAACCTCCCCCAATCGTGACAGAGTCGCCCGATCACGCCACCCTGCCCGCCCCGCTCGCGCCCCTGGCCGCATTCGAGGGCCGGCGGACCAGCAGCGTTCACCGCTTCGGCGACACCTCGGTCACCCTGACCCTCAAGAAAGGCATACTCAGGACCGTTGCCGCGGAACGGCCGGTCGGCCGCATCCTCCTCGATGGCGATGAGGCGGCTGTTCGCTCCGCCGCGCTGCTGATCGCCGACGCCATCCCGGTGGCCGTGCCGCTGTCGTCGCTGGCGGCCGACGGGATCGCCCTTGCCACCGGCCGCCCGGCCGCACCGCGCCATCGCGGCGCTCCGGTGCTGCCCGACGGCATGGCCGGCGTGCCGGACGCGCTGGCGCATATTATCGGCCACCTGACGGATGTGATCCTGGCCAATGCCGCGCATGCCAATGAGCCAGGGAAAACCGGTGTCGAGGCGGTGCATCAGATGCGCGTGGCGGTGCGCCGAGCCCGTTCCGCCCTGTCGGTTTTCCGGCCGGCGGTCGAGACATCGGCCCTGGCCACCATCACCACCGGCCTTCGCGCCCTGGGCCACCAACTGGGCCCAAGCCGTGACTGGGATGTCTTTGTCGACGAAACCGTGCCCGCCATCAGGGAAGCTCTTCCCGGTGACAAGCGATTGGAGCGACTGGCCAGCGCCGCGGGCCGGCGCCGGAAAGAACATCGAACCGCCCTGACCGGGTATCTTGGTAGCAATGCATTCAGGACACTGGCGATCGAACTCGCCTGGTTCGCCGCCGCGGCGTCCTGGCATGTGACCAGCGACACGGAACCGGCTTCGCTGCCGGCGTTCAGCGCGGCGGTCTTGCGGAACCGGTGGAAGAAGCTCGTCGCACAGGGCAAGCGGATGGACGAACTGGACATCCCGGGCCTGCACGGCGTCCGGCTACGCGCCAAGCGCGCCAGGTATGCCGCCGAGATGTTCATCACGCTTTATCCCGAAAAGGCCTCGCATCGCTTCATCCGTCGCCTGTCTTTGTTGCAGCAGAGCCTGGGCGTGTTGAACGATGGGTCGGTGGCGACCCACCTGCTGGAGGAACTCGGCGGACCATCGGGGCGCCATGCCTACGCCACGGGTGTGATCGTGGGGTTCCTGGCCGCCCGAACCGGGAAGATGCGCCCCCGCATCGTCCAGGCATTTGAGAAATTCCGACGTCAGGACACATATTGGGCTTGACCTTTGGCACTTTGATTCGCGGAATCGCCCCGGAGCCGGCCAGCCTGTCCATGCCGCCGGCAAACAAACCGGGGTATGGGCTGTGTCTTTGAACCACAAACGGCGGATTTTCCGGCCGAACGCGGGCGCG
Source organism: Acetobacteraceae bacterium (assembly GCA_003506895.1). Taxonomy (GTDB): domain Bacteria; phylum Pseudomonadota; class Alphaproteobacteria; order Acetobacterales; family Acetobacteraceae; genus Rhodopila. Next base: position 59,755 of record DNXO01000042.1, read on the forward strand.
GGTGCGCCGGCGCCATCGTTCAGTGTATGGCTCGCCGCCGCCGGCGGTGCCGCTACACTGCTGGTCACGGCATCCCTGTTCATCGGCTCGTCGGAGGCTCCCGCTCGGGCGCCGGCCACCAGCCACATCTCTGCCAGCGCCGATCAGATCGCCGTGGTCGATGGCGACACGCTGCGCGTTGGTGAGCACATCGTCCGGCTGGCGGGGATCAGCGCACCCGCCAGGGGTTCGGTCTGCCACGGCGCCGGACAAACCGAACTGGACTGCGGTTCCGCGGCCGCCAACGCAGTATCGGCCTTGCTGCGCGGCCAAGCGGTGGCCTGCACGATCGGTGGCCACGATAGCCAGGGACGGCCGGTGGGAACATGCCTCGCTGGTGGCACATCCCTGGGCAGCGCGCTGGTGCACGATGGCTGGGCGCACGCGGAAACGGCGGATCTGCGCGGTTCGGAAGCCGAGGCGCGCGCGGCCGGACGCGGCATCTGGCATCGCGGGTCGTAATCTGCACGGTCGCGGCCCGTCGGGAGTTCGCATTTCCGCCATCCCCTTGTAGAACGCGCTCACAAATCGGGATGGGACGACCAACATGAACCTGTATCGCCTGCTGCAACGCCGTGCCGCCAACGGACAGCCCGTGCGGGTCGGATTGATCGGCGCCGGCAAGTTCGGCTCCATGTTCCTGTCCCAGGTTCCCACGACGCCCGGCCTGGAAGTCGCCGCGATCGCCGATCTGTCGCCAGACCGTGCCCGTCAGGCGTGCCGCAATGTCGGCTGGACCGAGGAACGCATCGCCGCCACCCGCTTCGTCGATGATGCCGGCGCCATGATCGCGTTTCCGGAGGTCGAGGTCGTGGTGGAAGCCACCGGCCACGCCCCGGCCGGGATCGGACACGCCAGACGCGCGATCCGCGAGGGCAAGCACATCGTCATGGTGAACGTGGAGGCCGACGTCATGGCCGGCCCGCTGCTGGCGAAAGAGGCCGAGGCCGCCGGGGTGGTGTACAGCCTCGCCTACGGCGACCAGCCGGCCCTGATCGCCGAGTTGGTCGATTGGGCTCGGTCGTGCGGCTTCCCGGTGATCGCGGCCGGCAAGGGCACCAAATACATGCCCGAATACCATGCCTCCACCCCCGATACGGTGTGGGGTTACTACGGCCTGACGCCGGAGCAGGCGAAGATCGGCGGGATGAACCCGCAGATGTTCAACTCATTCCTGGACGGCACGAAGTCGGGGATCGAGATGGCGGCGGTCGCCAACGCATCGGGCTTGACGCCCGCGCCGGACGGGTTGGTGTTCCCGCCCGTCGGCACGCATGAGATGGCCGAGATGCTGCGGCCGGGCAACGCCGGCACCTTGCATCACAGCGGTCAGGTGGAGGTGATTTCGTCCGTCCACCGCGACGGCAGTCCGGTGAAGAACGACCTGCGCTGGGGCGTGTTCGTGGTGTTCGAGGCGCCGAACGACTATGCCGCGCGCTGCTTCCAGGAATACGGCGTGGTGACGGACTCGTCGGGGCGGGTGTCGGCGCTGTATCGGCCGTTTCATCTGATCGGGCTGGAACTGAATGTTTCGATCCTGTCCGCGGCGCTGCGGAAGGAACCGACCGGTTCGCCGACCGGTTTCCGCGGCGATGTCGTCTCCACCGCCAAGCGCGACCTGAAAGCCGGCGAGATGCTGGACGGCGAGGGCGGCGCCTGCGTGTGGGGCAAGCTGCGGACGGCCGCCGACAGCCTGCGGCTGGGCGGCCTGCCGATCGGGCTGGCCAACCGCGTGCCCCTGATCCGCGATGTCGCCGCCGGGCAGCCGGTGACGTGGGACGATGTGCGGATCGATACGGCGGACTCCGCCTACCAGTATCGCCGCGCGATGGAGGCTGCGTTTCCCGCGTAGGGGCGTGGGACGGCGCTTATGTCGAGTAGGCGAGGACGGTATTCCTTGCCGTCGATGGTCAGGCGCGGAGCGAGCACATCAACGTCGCCGGCCAGCGGGGGCGTGACGGGCGCCACCAGCATCGTTGACGAAGGGAGGTCATGGTGCTGGAGAAGCAAGAGGTATGGGGCGCGGAATCCGCGGACGCGATGCCGGACGACGTCCAGCCAGCTTGGGCTACTCGCCATCAGCCCTCAATGCTTCCCCCAGGCTGCCATATTCAGCCAAATAGTGTGCATGGACGGCGCAGGCTTGGGCGATTTCTGCTTGCACCATCTCTCGTTCACGGCGCGCCAGGGCAGCGCTGACAGCCTCCTCCGCCAATGCCGAAAGGTTAAGGCCAGCGGCGCGGGCCCGCGTCCACAGGTCGTCGCTGAGGGTCAGGTTGACGAACCGCTTTGCCGCCTTGGTGCGATGAAGGTTCATGCGCGCTTCTTTCCCACCGGACTACGCATAGGTAGGCTGGGTTTCATGCGCATTCAATGCGATGCTGCCCTCACGCAATCCGCAACGCGGCGCCTCGCCCGATTTCGAAGCTGAACAGGCGGTCCTTGCCTAGCAGGAACACCCGCCCGCCGCGCGGAAACAGCCGGTGGATCGCTGGGTCGCGCACGTCCAGGCCGCCGGTGTAGGCGCCGAACGCGGGCATCATCAGTCGCCGCCCATCGAACACGAAGCATGGCCGGCTGACCGAACCGGTCCGCGCCGGGATCGTCGCCTTGGGGTGGTGGTGCCCGACGATTTCTCCAGGGGCGGCCGAGGTGATGGCCTCGTGCCGAAACACCACCGTTCCGGCGGCATGGGTTTCCACCCATTCGCCCCCCAATCCCTCGGGCGGCGTGGGATCGTGGTTGCCCTGCACCCAGATGAAGCGGTGCGCGCGAGCCATGGCGTTCAGGCGCTGCTGTTCGCTGGCGGGCAGCCGTCCGGACCCGGCCGCGTCGTGGAAGGAATCACCCAGGGCGACCACGATCTCGGGCGACCAACGCCGCAGCAGCAGGGTCAGCTTGTCCAGCGTGTTGTGGGTGTCCCAGGGCGGCAGCAGCATTCCCTGGCGCGCGAACGACGAGCCCTTCTCCAGATGCAGGTCGGACACCGCCAGCAGTCGTTGGGCCGGCCAGAACAACGCACCCATCGGGTCGAGCATCAGGCGCTCGCCGCCTAGATGGATCGGGGCGGCCGCGCTCATGAAAACAGGTCCGGCTGCTTCCGGCCGCCCCGGCGCGCCATGTTCGCGCGATGCATCATCGGTACGGGCGGTTCGGCCTGGCCGGTGGCCTCGGCGATGATGGCTTCCGCCTCGGCCAACAGCGAGTCTTCGTCGGTATCGGTGCGCACGCTTTCCCGTCCAATTTCCAACAGCACCGGCACCGCCAGCGGCGAGACCCGCGACAGCACCATGTGCACGATATGCCCCTTCACGCGCGCCAGCATCGCCGCGATGCGTCCGGCGTCGATCAGGCCGGAGGCCGCATCGGCGCGAGTCGCGCGCAACAGAATGTGGTCCGGCTGATGGCGGCGCAGCACCTCATAGATCAGGTCGCTGTTGACCGTCACCTGCCGGCGGTTCTTTTCCGCACCGGGAAGGTTGCGCTGGATCAGCCCGGCGATGACCGCGACATTCCGAAAAGTCCGCTTCAACATGGAGCTTTCGGCCATCCAGTCTTCCAGGTCGTCGCCCAGCATGTCCTGGTCAAACAACGCGGCGACGTTGCGCGGCTGGTTGGCGGACCAGATGCCCAGCACGTAGTCGGTGGCGACGAAGCCGAGCGGCGCGAACCCGGCGCGTTCCATGCGCTTCGTTACCAGCATGCCGAGGGTTTGGTGGGCGTTGCGGCCCTCGAAACAATAGGCGACCAGATACCAGCGGTCGCCGCGCGGAAATGTCTCGATCAGCAGGTCGCCGCGACCCGGAAGCCGCGACACGCCGCGCTGAAGGCGCAGCCAGTCCCGCACCTGATCCGGGAAAAGGTCCCACTTTTCGGGCGATTGCAGCAGGCCGCGCACCCGGTCGGCGAGGTTCGTGGTCAGCGGCAACCGCCCGCCGGCGTAGGCCGGAACCATGGGATCGCCATCGCCGCCTTCCATGCACTCGCAGGCCATCTCGCGCACCCGGACGAAGCGCAGCAGCCGGCCGGCGAACATGAAGGTGTCGCCGGGGCGGAGCATGTTGACGAAGTATTCCTCCACTTCGCCCAATGTCGGCCCGAAGCCGCGCTTGCCGGTCAGTTTCACCTTCAGCACCGAGGCTTCGACGATCGTGCCGATGTTCATCCGCAGCGCCGCGGCGGTGCGGGCGTTGCGGACGTGCATCCGGCCCTGACTGTCGCGGAACAGCTTCTTCCACTGGTCATAGGCTTGCAGCGCGTAGCCGCCGTCCTCGACGAACCGCAGCACGTCGTCGAACACGTCGCGGGTGACCGAGGCATAGGGCGCGGCGGCGGTGACTTCGGCATAGATGTCGTCGGGCAGGAACGGCGCGCTGCACGCCAGCGCCAACAGGTGTTGCGCCAGCACATCCAAACCGCCCGGACGCGGCGGGTCGCCGTCCAGCTCCCTGGCGGCAACGCCGAGGATGGCGGCCTCGCATTCCAGAACCTCGAACCGGTTGGCCGGAACCAGGATGGCTTTGGATGCCTCGTCCATCCGGTGGTTCGCGCGCCCTACCCGCTGCAGCAGGCGCGAGACACCCTTCGGCGCGCCGACCTGGATGACCTGATCGACGCCACCCCAGTCGATGCCCAGATCCAGCGACGAGGTCGCGACCACCGCGCGAAGGGTGCCCGCCGCCATCGCGGCTTCAACCTTGCGGCGCTGCTCCACCTCCAACGAGCCGTGGTGCAACGCGATCGGCAGCGTGGTGTCGTTCAGCTTCCACAGCGCCTGGAACATCAGCTCCGCCTGGGCGCGGGTGTTGACGAAGACGATCGTCATGCCGGCATCTTTGATGTGCGCCATGACCTGGGGGGCGGCTTCCAGGCCCATGTGGCCGGACCAGGACAAACGGCCCCGGGGCATCGTGATGGTGATCTCCGGCGGCGCGCCGTCGGCGACCTCGATCCGTCTGGTAGCCCCTGTGTAGGCTTGGACCGCGTCGGGATGCGCGACCGTGGCGGACAGGCCGACCCGGCGCGCTTTCGGCGCCAGCGTCCGCAGCCGAGATACCCCAAGCGCCAGTTGGTCGCCGCGTTTGGTGCCCGCCAGCGCGTGGACCTCATCCATCACGATGCACGCGAGGGAGCCGAAGAAGTCCGGTGCATCCGGCAGCGAGATCAGGACCGCGAGACTCTCCGGCGTCGTCAGCAGCAGATGCGGCGGAGCGGCCTTCTGCCGCGCCCGTCGGTTCGCGGGGGTATCGCCGGTGCGGGCCTCGATGGTGATCGCCAGACCCATCTGCTGCACCGGCCGGGTCAGGTTGCGGACGATGTCGGTGGCCAGCGCCTTCAGCGGGCTGACATACAGCGTGTGCAGGCCAGGACGCGGGTTGGACGCCAGATCGACGAGGCTGGGCAGGAACCCGGCGAGGGTCTTGCCGCCGCCGGTCGGGGCAATCAGCAGGACACTTTCCCCGGCGTTCGCGGCGTCCAGCATCGCAAGCTGATGCGGACGGGGCACCCAGCCCTGGGTAGCAAACCAGGACGCGAATGGTTCCGGTAATGTTCCTGGCATTGGGTGGAGATAAGCATGCTGTCGCGCTGGCGACAACCGGTATCACCATACGGCGACCGGGTGAACATTGGGGGCGCCGCATTCGGGCGTCCGGCCGTTTACCCGATTGGGCTATGTCGATGTGCCCTGACCCCGGCGTCTAACGGGCGTCTCAGCAGGCACGGTATGGGATTTTATACTGTTTTTGGGATTCTTTGTCCGTCGTGACTTTCCGCCCCGACGATGGCGTGACGAGAGCGGTGTGTGTGGTTGAGGTGGTGGCGGCCCCGCGCGATTGGGTGCATCGCGGGTTCGAAAGGTACGGTTGCGAACAGGCTGGGCATGTCGTGATCTATAGCTTTTGTTAGGAAAATAGTCAATGACGCTTCAGGCACACCGGCGCCCGGGTCAACGGGATTATCGAAGCGTTGGCAGGTTGGTTATCCAGATGCCGTGGCCGGGACACGCACAGCTATTATGGGACAGAGAAGGCCGAGCTCCGCCGCCCCGGAGCGGCACCATTGCCGTCCGCCATTTCCGTCAGCCGTTTCGCGACGTCCGTCAGAACGCTGGCCCAATCCCCTCGGCACGGTTGCCGCAGCAGCGTCGCCGAGGGGTACCACGGGCTGTCATCCCGCTGTAACATCCAGCGCCAATCCGCGAGATGGGCCAACAACGCCCAGACCGGGCGGTCCAGCGCGCCTGCCAAATGCACGACCGCCGTATCGACGGAAATCACCACATCCATCAATGACACCAGCGCGCCGGTGTCGGCAAAATCCCGCAAACCCCCTGCATGGTTTCGCACATGCGGCATGCCGGCTAATGCCGCTCGGTCGGGTTGCCGGATCTGCGTTTGCACCACATGGAACTCGATCTCCGGGCGATCGGCCAACAGACCACGGAACCGGTCAAACGGGATACTGCGGCGGACATCGTCACGGTGCTGGGGATTGCCCGACCACGCCACCCCGACGCGCAGCCCCGTGCGGGGGCCCAGCTTTGCGCGCCAGATTGCCATCCGCTCTTCCGGCACGGTCAGGTATGGCACCGTTGCCGGAATGCTGTCGAATTCCGTCTGGAATGCCAAAGGCAGGCTCAGCAGCGGGCAATGCAGATCGAACGGCGGCAGCGGTTGCCCGGTATCGATGATCTGGGCGACCCCTGGTATTCGCCCGAGCAGCGGCCTGATGCCGGGGTAAACCTCCAGCAGTACGCGGGCGCCACGGGACGCCACCAGCGGCGCGTAGCGGACAAACTGCAACGTGTCTCCGAAGCCTTGTTCCGCATGCAACAGGATGGTTTGGCCATGCAAAGGCTCGCCACGCCATTGCGGTTGAGAAAAGGGCCGGCGCAGGCGATGGTTCGCGCTGGTCTGGAATCGCGCATCGAATTTACGCCAGCCCTCGCGGAAGCGGCCGTAACGCAGCAGCCAGATCGCGTCGGTTTCCCGGGCTTCCGGCAGGTCCGGTTGCAGGTCCAACGCGCGCCGAAGACAAACCAGCCCTTCAGCCTCCCGCCCCAGCACGAACAATGAAGCGGCCAAATCGTTGAACACTTCCGCCCGATATGGATTCAGCCGGGTCGCGGCTGTCAGGTTCTCGGCTGCCGCGGCATAGTCGCCAGATTTGAACTGGGTGTTTCCCAGGACGTAAAGAAAGAACGCGTCATCCACACCGCTCGCGACCGCCTGTTTCGCCGCCGCGATCGCATCGTCAAGCTGTCCGGCGTCCATCGGTAGCCGGATCGTTTCGTAGAGCGCTTCAACCGAGGTATTCATTCACCGCCCCGATCACCGACGGCCAGTCGAACAACGCGGGTTGCCGGAACAGCCGCATGGTCGGATACCACGGGCTGTCGTCACGCCCGATCAGCCAGCGGTATTCCGCGCCGAACGGCAGCAGCGTGCAGACCGGCTTTGCCAGCGCGCCGCCGAGATGCGCCAGCACCGTATCGACACTGATCACCACATCCATCAGGTCAACGATCGCGGCCGTGTCGGCGAAATCCACCAGTTCGGAACCGTGATCGACCACTCCCGGCATGTGCGGGCCGCTGCCGGTTTGAACGATATGGAATTCGCAGTCTGGCCGCCGCAGCAACGGTTCCAACATCGCGAACGGAATGGACCGATTCCAGATCGCGCTTGCCCCCGTCCAGGCAATCGCCACGCGCCGACGGCCATCCCGCGGTCCAAGCCGAGCCCGCCACGCCGCCAGACGCTCGGGTGGCACGGTCAGGTAGGGGGCGGCGGACGGGATTGTTTGAAACGCCCGAGGCAGACTCATGAACGAGCACTGGTAGTCGTAGCCCGGCAGGTCTTCATCACGGGCGAACACATCCGGCCAGCCGGCCAGCAGCGGTTTCAGGCCCGGTTGCACCTCCAGCACCACCCGTCCGGCTTTTTGGCGCAGCAGTGGGATGTAGCGAAGGAACTGCACGGTATCGCCATGCCCCTGCTCCGCGTGCACAAGGATGGTACGGCCGGTCAGGTCGTCTTCGCCCAACCAGTACGGGCCGGGATGCCGCCGCCGCAGGGCTTGGCCGAGATGCGCGTGCCAGCGAACCTCGTGCATTCGCCAGCCATTTTTGAAATCGCCCAGTGCCAGCAGTGCCAAAGCCTCCAGATACCGGGCGTCGTTGGCACTGGGCTGGGTCTGGTAGATGTGCCGGTAAACAGGCAGCGCGTCCTCGTAACGATTCAGGCTGCACAGGCAAACCGCGAGGTCGGAGAATACCGGCAATTGTGCGGGGTCCAGTTCGGCGGCGCGTTGCAGCGGCCCCAGCGCCAGATCCGGGCGGTCCAGCTTCAGCAGCAGGCCGCCCAGGTTCGCGGCGATCGGGGCGGCGTCGGGCGCCAACGCCAGTCCGCGCCGGAACAACGCCACTGCTTCGGCGTGCCGCCCCAACGAGCGCCGCGTTTCCCCCAGGTTGTTGTGCAGGTGGGCGTCGGTCGGGGCCTGCTCCAACGCCGCGCTGTAATGCACGTCCGCCGCGTCAAGGTCGCCACGGACGCGGGCACAGAAACCCAAATGGTGCCGCACCTTGGCATCGTCATGGCCAGCGGCAAGAGCGCAGCCGAAGCAAGTCTCCGCAGCGGCATAGTCACCGCGTTGAAAGGCTGCTCGCCCACGCTCGATATCCGTTTCGGTGTCGGTGGTCACGGGCAGGTATTATCAGCGAGACGGGGCCGTGTCATGACGCACTGACCGCGGCCACCTGTTCAAAACCACTTCGGCTGCCAACATACACCCCATGCCGCATCCCGAGACCTGGCTGAAAGTCCTGCCGAACGGCCTGTTTTGTGAGCCAGGCGGCTTCTACATCGATCCGATGCGGCCGGTGGACCGAGCGGTGATCACGCACGGGCACTCCGACCACGCGCGCCCCGGGCACCGGGCGGTGCTGGCGACGGCGGATACGCTGGCGGTCATGCGCGCCCGCCTGGGCGACGGCGCCGGCCAAAGCCAGCAGGCCCTTGGTTGGCACGAGCCGATCACCATGGGCGAGGTCCGCGTCTGGCTGTCGCCGGCGGGACACGTCCTGGGCAGCGCGCAGGTCGCGATGGAATACCAAGGCTCCAGGGCCGTCGTCAGCGGCGACTACAAGCGCGTCCCGGACCCGACCTGCGCTGCATTCGAACCCGTTCCCTGCGACGTGTTTGTTACCGAGGCAACCTTCGCCCTGCCCGTCTTCGTGCATCCGCCGCCCGAGGACGAAATCAGGCGCCTGCTGGACAGCGTCGCGCTGTTTCCGGCCCGCACCCATGTCGTCGGCTGCTATTCGCTGGGCAAATGCCAGCGCGTGATCGCACTGCTGCGCCAGGCCGGCTGGGACAGACCAATCTGGCTGCACGGCGCGCTGATCGCGATGTGCGAGGTGTATCGCCAACGCGGCGTGGAGCTTGGCGAGCTTCGCCCCGCGACCGGCGCCGCGAAAGCGGAACTGGTCGGCGCCATCGTCCTGGCCCCGCCCAGCGCCGTTGCCGACCGGTGGGCTCGGCGTCTGGAAGACCCGGTCGTGGCTGCTGCCTCCGGCTGGATGCGGGTGCGCCAGCGTGCCAAGTCCCGTGGCGTCGAATTGCCGCTGGTGATCTCGGACCACGCCGACTGGAACGAACTCAACACGACCCTGGACGATGTTGGAGCCCCGGAAGTCTGGGTTACGCATGGCCGGGAGGAAGCCTTGATCCACGCCGCCGCGCAACGCGGTATCCGCGGCCGGGCGTTGCGGCTGCTGGGTTACGGCGAGGAAGACGAAGCGGAGGCTGCATGAGCAATCCCCTGTCCATCACGTTCGACGACGACGGCGCAATCCCGAACTCGCCCCTGCCGTTGCTGGTTTACCGCAACGCTGTTTCCCCAAACCCGGCGGCGATCGAGCGCCTGTTTGCCGCCAATCATTGGCCACCCGCGTGGCGCGACGGGGTGCATCCGTTCCACCATTTTCATAGTACGGCGCACGAGGTTCTCGGCGTCGCCCGCGGTGAGGTATCCGTCCTGTTCGGCGGCCCGTCGGGCGAGGTGCTGACGGTCAAGGCCGGCGACGTGGTGGTGGTCCCGGCGGGGGTCGCCCACTGCAACCAGCGCCAGTCGCCGGACCTGCTGATCGTGGGCGCCTATCCCGACAACGGCCCCGATCCGGACCTGTGCCGCGGCCGTCCCGAGGATCACGATGCGGCAAAACAGGCCGTCGCGGCGGTGCCCTTGCCGGGCGCCGATCCGGTTGAGGGCAAGGACGGGGCATTGCCTCGGCTCTGGCGCTGAATTGCTGGGACGTCGCCGCCCTGGCGAACGGACCTATGGCCGGCATCGACAACCATCGCCCGCCGCCCGATCGCGTCCGCCGCTTGATCTCCACAACCGCTGCGTTGCGGGAGGCGCGGGCGTAGGCGTTAGCGATCGACGCAATTCGGCGTAGCGTCGATCGCCGCCGCTGTTTTTACCGGAACGGAATGGCGTACATCAGTCCGCCGTTCGTCCACAGCCCGTTCAACCCGCGCTGCAGTTTCATCGAGCTGGCCTGACCGACGTTACGCTCGAAGCTCTCGCCGTAGTTGCCGACGGCCCGCAGCACGTTCGCGGACCATTTCGGGTCCAGTCCAAGCGGCTTGCCCATGTCGTCACCGGCACCGGTCAGGCGCTTCTGCGCGGCCGAACCGGATTGGGCCAGTTCATCGACCTTGGCCTGGGTGACGCCCAGCTCCTCCGCTTCGATCATCACCGACAGGGTCCAGCGCACGATCTTTGCCCATGTTTCGTCACCGTGACGGACGAACGGGCCCAACGGCTCCTTGCTGATCCGTTCCGGCAGGACGACGAAGTCGTCGGGCTTGCCAGAGACGACGCCAATGGCCACGGCTAACGCCGAGCTGTCCTGGCTCAGGGCGTCGCAGCGGCCAGAGAAGAAGGCCTGATACATCGTCTCCTGGTTTTCCATGATGACCGGCTGGAACTTCAGGCCGTGGGCGGCGAACCACTCGGTGGCGTTTTGTTCGTGCGTCGTGCCCTGTGCCATGCAAATCGTGGCGCCGTTCAGGTCCGACACCGACTTGACGCCGGACTCCTTGCGAACCGCGAAGCCCTGGCCGTCGTAGAAATTGACCGGCCCCGCGGTCAACCCGATGCTGGTATCACGCAGATACGTTTCGGTGGAGTTACGCAGCAGCACGTCGATCTCGCCACTTTGCAGGGCGGTGAAGCGCAGCGCCGCGGTGAGCGGCGAGAACCGCACCTTCGCCGGATCCCCCAGCACCGCCGCCGCAATCGCTCGGCAGTAATCCACATCCAGGCCCCGCCAAACGCCCTGGCTGTCCGGGGCGGAGAAGCCCGCCAGCGCCGTGTTGACACCGCACACCAGGATACCGCGGGCGCGCACATCCTCCAGCGTCGCGGCGTTCGCTTTCGGTTGCGCGGCTAGCACCGCCACGGCCGCGCAGGCGGCCAGAAGTAGTTTCTTCATATGTGAGTTCCCCTTTTATGAATTGATGCCGGCCAATGTCACGTCGATCGCGGCACCCAGCCGGTCCACGATCATTGCAATCTCGTCATCGGAGACGATGTACGGCGGTGCCAACAGCACATGGTCGCCGTTCACGCCATCGGCCGTGCCTCCCGATGGGTAGCAGCCGAGGCCGAGGTCGAACGCCGCCTGTTTCACCTTGGCGTGCAGTTTCAAGGCCGCATCGAACGGGCGCTTGGTGGTGCGGTCGGCGACCAGTTCGACGGCCCAGAACAATCCCCTGCCCCGGATATCGCCGACGTGCGGATGGTTGCCGAACCGTTCGGTCAGCGCGGCCTCCAGCAACGCTCCTTGGGTTCGGACGCGGGCCAGCAAGCCCTCGTCGCGGATGGTTTGTTGCACCGCCAGGGCGGCGGCGCAGGCGATCGGGTGTGCCAGGTAGGTGTGGCCGTGCTGGAAGGCTCCGGAGCCGTCCCGGATGGCGTGAATGACTCGGGCTGAGGCCAGCACCGCGCCGATCGGCTGGTAGCCGCCGCCCAGGCCTTTCGCGACGACCTGGATGTCCGGCGAGACCTGCTCCTGCTCCCACGCGTGCAACGTGCCGGTGCGACCCATGCCGCACATGACCTCATCCAGGATCAGCAGGGCGCCGTGGCGGTCGCAAACGGCCTTCACGGCGGCGAAATAGCCCGGGGGCGGCGGCACGCAGCCGGCGGTGGCGCCGACCACGGGTTCGGCAACGAACGCGGCGACGGTGTCGGGGCCGAGGCGCTGGAACTCGGCTTCCAGTTCGGCGGCGAGCCGGGCGGTGAACTCAGCCTCGGTTTCGGCGGCGCGCTGCTCGCGGTAGGCGAAGGCGGGGGAGACGTGGCTGAACGCGTCGGACAGCAGCGGCGCGTAGGGCAGCCGCCGGGCGGCGTTGCCTCCCAAGGCGAGAGCGCCCAGCGTGTTGCCATGGTAGGACTGGCGGCGGGCGATGAAGCGGGACCGGTTGGGCTGGCCGATCTCCAGGAAATACTGGCGGGCCATTTTCAGCGCGGCCTCGATGGCTTCGGAGCCGCCGGAGACGAAGTAGGCATAGGCCAGGCCGCCGGGTTCGTGGCCGACCAGGGTTTCCGCCAGTTGCTCCGCCGGGGTGGAGGAGAAAAAGCCGGTATGGGCATAGGCCAAAGTCGCAGCCTGGCGCTGGATCGCTTCGACGATGCTTGGGTGCTGATGGCCGAGGCAACTGACGGCGGCCCCGCCCGAAGCGTCGAGGAGTTCCCGCCCGTCCGCGGCGGTGAGCCAGACGCCATGGCCCCCGATGGCGACAGGCGGCGGGGCGCCGCGGAGGTTGCGGTGGATGACGCGGCTGCGGGTCATGGTCAGGGTCCTGAAACGTATTGGGAATGGGCGGCGAGGCGGGCCTCGGTTTCGCGCAGGCGGGTCAGCGCGGCTTGGCCGCCGAGGGCGAATGTTGCGCTGGACAAGGCCTGCGCCATGGCAATCGCGCCAGTGAGGCTGGGAAAGAAGCCGGGGCCGCCGGCGGCATCGAAGCGGAGGAAGTGATGCGCGCCCTCCGCCATCGGGGCGGCGGGCGTGTCGGCCAGGGCGATGAGGGTGCATGCAGCCGCCCGGGCTTCGCGGGCAGTCGTAACGCTGGCGCGGGAATAGGGGGCGAAGCCGATGACGACGACGGCGTCGGTGGGGTGGAACGAACCGATGTCCAGGTCTTCCGGGCCGGTGCCGCCCACCAGGCGGGTGGTGTCGGGGCGAAACAGGCGGAGCTGGTAGTGCAGCAAGGTCGCCACCGCTCGGCAGGACCGAAAGCCGGCGACCCAGACGCGTTCGGCTGAATGAAGCGCTTTGGCGGCGGTGTCGATCGAGGCTGGGTCGAGGCGCGACAGGCCGGCGAGGTCGGCTTGCAGCATGGCGCTGGTCAGGTTGTCCGGGGCATGTTGGGCTCGGCCGGAGAACGGCGCGATCGGGTCCGCGGCGCGTTGGGATTCGATCAGGGCGTCGCGTAACCCGTCCCATCCGGCGTAACCGAGTGCCTGGGCGAGGCGGGTGAAGGTGGCGGGATTGGCGCCGGCGGCGGCGGCGAGGCCGCGCATGGAGCGGGTTGCCGCATCGAACCCGTGGTCGGCGAGGAACTGCCCCGCCTGCCTCAGGCGAGGCGGCAGGTCAGGCAGGATGCGTCGGAGCGTGTCCATCGGGGGATCGGCGACCATGATTCATATGTATCGTTCGTTCGGATATTATGCAACATATGGATCATGTCTGTTTCGAACCTAGACGCCGATGCGGCGGTGTCATCGTTTCTGGGCCGGGGAAACATCACACACCGCAAGCATATTCAACCGCGGATGCACGCTGATACTCCAGGCCACCGACACGCCCGTCGGCAACCGCGAAATCGCACAAGGCCTCGACGACGGGCTGGTCTGCCGACAAGACTCCGCCTACCGTCCAGTAAGGAGGAACCCTGTCATGCGCTTCGGCCTGCTCTATGAACTCCAGTTGCCGCGTCCCTGGGATGAATTCTCCGAACACCGGATGATCCACGACGCCTTGGCCGAGGTCCAGCTCGCCGACCGGTTGGGTTTCGACTGTGTCTGGGCCAACGAGCACCATTTCCTGGAAGAATACTCCCACAGTTCGGCGCCCGAGGTGTTCCTGGCCGCCGCCGCCGCGCGGACCGAGAACATCCATGTCGGCCACGCCGTCGTGCTCTCCCCGCCCGGCTACAACCCGCCCGCGCGTGTCGCGGAGCGGATCGCGACGCTGGACCTGGTTTCCAGCGGCCGAGCGGAGTGGGGAACGGGGGCGTCGTCCTCGCGCACCGAGTTGGAGGGGTTCGAGATCGACGTCGCCCAGAAAAAGGCGATGTGGGCGGAGGCGACCGAACAGACCGCCAATATGCTGGCGATGTCGCCCTATCCAGGGTTTCAGGGGCAGTTCTTCTCGATGCCGGCGCGCAACGTGATCCCCAAGCCTTTTCAGAAGCCGCACCCGCCGATCTGGGTGGCGTGTTCCAACCGCGAAACCATCCACACGGCGGCGCGCAACGGCATCGGCGCGCTGGCCTTCGCCTTCGTCGATCCCGAGGAAGCGTCGAAGTGGGCCGGCGAATACTACGACATCATCAAGTCGGACGAATGCGTGCCGATCGGGCACAGCGTCAACGCCAACATCGCGATGGCGACCGGCTTCTCGGTGCATGAATCCGAAGCCGAGGCGTTGGCGCGCGGCCAGGAAGGTTTTCAATACTTCGGCTTCGCGCTCGGCCATTTCTACGTCTATGGCCAGCACAAGCCGGGCGTCACCAAGGTGTGGGACCGGTTCGAACTCGCCCGCGACAAGTTGCCGCCGACGAAGGGCAACGGCATCGGCACGCCGGAGCAACTGGTCAGCCGCATGAAGCAGTATCAGGACGCCGGTATCGACCAGGTGATCTTTATTCAGCAGGCGGGACGCAACACCCACGAACACATCGTCGCCTCGCTTGAACTGTTCGCGGAAAAAGTGATGCCGGCGCTGAAGGCGGACCAAGCGGAGCGGGACGCGCGCAAGCAGGCGGAACTTGCACCGTACATCGCGGCGGCCCTGAAGCGGAAGAAGTGGATGGCCCCGTTGGCCGAGGACCAGATCCCGACCATCGCCGCGTACGGCCGCACCGTGGTCGCGGGCGCCCCGGTGGCCGGCGCGCTGAATGCCCGCCGGGGCGGCGGCATCGAGATACCCAGCGAGGACCTGGCGGAGACCACTCAGGCGGCGGGGCATTAGGCACCGAGCGGCGCGGGAGCGGACGGGCGGTCAAACTGGTTGACAACCGCCCCCCCGGTCCCTACCCCGCCGCCTCTCGTTAAACGCCTGAAAGTTCCTTTATGTCCCGCCGCAAACCTCGCGGCCGCCCGCTCGACGGGTGGCTGATCATCGACAAGCCGGCCGGGGTGACCAGCACCGATGTGGTCAACCGCGTCAAACGCATCTTCGACGCGCAGAAAGCCGGCCACGGCGGCACGCTGGATCCGCTGGCAACCGGCCTGTTGCCCGTTGCGTTCGGCGCCGCCACCAAGACCGTGCCGTATGTCATGGACGGCACGAAGCTGTATCACTTTACCCTGAAATTCGGTGAGGCCCGCGACAGCGACGACTCCGATGGCGAGGTGACGGAAACCAGCGATGTCCGCCCCGACGACGCGACGATCCAGGCCGCCCTGCCCGCCTTCCGCGGCGCCATCATGCAGGTTCCGCCGGTGTTCTCCGCCATCAAGGTCGCCGGCGAGCGCGCCTATGACATGGCCCGCGAAGGCCGCCCCCCGGTGCTGGAAGCCCGCCCGGCCAGGGTGGACCGGTTCGAGCTGATCGCCCGGCCCGACGCCGACACGGCGATCTTCGAGGTCGCGTCCGGCAAGGGTGTGTATATGCGCAGCCTGGCCCGCGACCTGGCCAAGGCGTGCGGGACGGTGGGGCATATCGCCGCGCTGCGGCGGCTGCGGGTGGGCCCGTTCCTGGAACATCACGCGATTCCGCTGGACAAACTGCGCGAAGCGGACGATGAAGCGCCCGCTTCCCCGGACCTTTTGCTTCCGGTCGCGACCGCGCTGGCCGACATCCCGGCGCTGGCCTTGACCGAACAAGAGGCCGCCGACCTTAAACACGGCCAGCCAATCAGTCTGGTCGCGCTGATGGGCCGGATTCCGGCGTCGGCCGATCCCAATGGTGGATTGGCGCGTGCGATGGCGGGGGGCCGCGTGATCGGGTTGTGCCGTCTTGAAGACGGCATGCTGAAGCCCGAACGGGTTCTTTGAGCCCCGCACGCGTCGTATCCACTCACACCCAGGAGATAGACGATGTCGCAGTCACCCGAGGTTCGCTCGGCGATCATTACTGAGTACAAGACCGGTGAAACTGACACCGGTAGCCCGGAAGTCCAGGTTGCCCTGATTTCCGAACGCATCACCAGCCTGACGGAACATCTGAAGGTCCACGCGAAGGACTTCCACTCGCGCCGTGGCCTGCTGATGCTGGTGGGACGCCGCCGCCGCCTGCTGGACTACCTGAAGAGGAAGAACCAGGCCCGCTATCAGACGCTGATCGGGAAGCTGGGTCTGCGCCGCTAAAGCCCTTCGTGTCATGGCCGGGCGTGTCCCGGCCGTGACAGCAGGACCTGGCCGGCCTCACAATAAAGCTAGCCAGCGGTGGGAATGATCCCTATCTCCAGCCCGCTGACTCTAAAGACGACCTGAACGGGGGCGGGTATTCCCCTGGCAACCCCGCGGACACGCGGTGGACAGAAAGACCGCCGATCCGGCACGCCCCGAAAGGCGCGGGACCAGCGACGGCGTTTCCGGCCACATGGCCGCGGCTGCGACCCTTCCAACGGCACGCAGCACGCGTTCCGTGTTACCCGAGACGCCGCCACCCGCCCCCCCGCAGGGACCGTCCCGAGGAAAGCTGTCTGGTTGTCCGCCGATTCCGCGCATCTAAAGGACGACTGAATGTTCAATTATTTCCGCAAGGAACTCGAATGGGGCGGGCGCAAGCTGGTCCTGGAAACCGGCAAGATCGCCCGTCAGGCTGATGGCGCCGTTATGATCTCCTATGGTGAGACCATCATCCTCTGCACCGCGGTCGGCGTAAAGACCGCGAAGCCGGGCCAGGATTTCTTCCCGCTGACCGTCAACTACCAGGAAAAGGCGTTCGCCGCCGGTAAGATCCCCGGTGGCTTCTTTAAGCGCGAAGGCCGTCCCAGCGAGGCGGAAACGCTGAAGAGCCGGTTGATCGACCGTCCGATTCGCCCGCTGTTCCCGGAAGGCTTCCGGAACGAAGTGCAGATCGTCGCCACGGTCCTGAGCTACGACAACGAGAACGACCCCGACGTGGTCGCGATGATCGGCTGCTCCGCCGCGCTGACCCTGTCCGGCATCCCCTTCTTCGGCCCGATCGCGGCCGCCAGGGTGGGCTTCGAGAACGGGGCGTATGTCCTGAACCCGACCGCTGAGCAGATGAAGACCAGCGAACTGGAACTGGTTCTGGCCGGCACCGCCGAAGGCGTGCTGATGGTCGAATCCGAAGCGCGGGAGCTGTCGGAAGAGATCATGCTGGGCGCGGTGAAGTTCGGTCATGCCGCTTTCCAGCCGGTGATCAACGCGATCATCGAGCTCGCCGAACATGCCGCCAAGGAACCTTGGGCGCTGACGGAAAAGTCCGACGCGGAAAAGGCCCTCGCCGCCCGCGTGGACGCCCTGGGCCGCGCCGGCATCGCCGAAGCGTACCAAGAGAAGGTCAAGCAGGCGCGTTACGAAAAAGTAGCCGCCGCGAAGAAGGCCGCCGCCGCCGCGCTGACCGCCGAAGGGCTGGACCCGGAGAAGGCCAAGGGCCTGTTCCATGACCTGGAAGCCGACGTCGTTCGCAATGCCATCCTGGATACCGGCATCCGCATCGACGGCCGCGACACCCGCACGGTTCGCCCGATCATCGCCGAGGTCGGCATCCTGCCGCGGGCGCATGGCTCCGCGCTGTTCACCCGTGGCGAGACGCAGGCATTCTGCGTGGCGACACTGGGCACCGGCCAGGACGAACAGGTCGTGGACGCGCTGCTGGGCGAATACCGCGAGAACTTCATGCTGCACTACAACTTCCCTCCGTACTCGGTGGGCGAAGCTGGTCGCATGGGCTCCCCGGGCCGTCGCGAGATCGGCCACGGCAAGCTGGCATGGCGCGCCATTCACCCGCTGCTGCCGGGCAAGGACAAGTTCCCGTACACCATGCGCGTGGTGTCCGAGATCACCGAGTCCAACGGCT
>DNXO01000042.1:78344-134383 GCA_003506895.1 Acetobacteraceae bacterium
ATCACCGAGTCCAACGGCTCGTCCTCGATGGCGACGGTGTGCGGCACCTCGCTGGCGCTGATGGATGCGGGCGTTCCGCTGAAGCGGCCGGTGGCGGGTATCGCCATGGGTCTGATCAAGGAAGACAAGGGCTTCGCCGTGCTGTCCGACATCCTGGGTGACGAAGATCACTTGGGCGACATGGACTTCAAGGTGGCCGGCACCGAAGCGGGCGTCACCAGCCTGCAGATGGACATCAAGATCACCTCGATCACCTTCGACATCATGCAGACCGCGCTGGAGCAGGCGAAAGACGGCCGCATGCACATCCTGGGCGAGATGGCCAAGGCGCTGACCGGCGCCCGTGGCGATGTCGCGCAGACCGCGCCGCGCATCACCATCATCAACGTGCCGAAGGAGAAGATCCGCGAGGTCATCGGCACCGGTGGCAAGGTGATCCGCGAGATCGTCGAGCAAACCAAGTGCAAGATCGACATCGACGACGATGGCACGATCAAGATCGCCGCGGTTGACCAGGACCAGGCGCAGAAGGCGATCGACTGGATCCGCGGCATCGTGGCGGAGCCGGAGATCGGCGTGATCTACAACGGCAAGGTTGTGAAGACCGCCGATTTCGGCGCGTTCGTGAACTTCCTCGGCTCCAAGGACGGGCTGGTTCATATCTCTGAACTGACCCAGGGCCGCGTTGGCAAGACCACCGATGTGGTCAACCAGGGCGACGCCGTGAAGGTCAAGGTCATCGGCTTCGACGATCGCGGCAAGGTCAAGCTGTCGATGCGCGTTGTCGATCAGGCGACTGGCGCCGATATCACGGAGCAGGTGGGCGCAAAGCCGGCCCGCAACGGCGACCGCCCGGAACGGGAAGATCGTCCGGAGCGTGGCCGTCGTGAGCGTTATGCCGGCGACGGCGAACAGCCGGCCAGCTAAAGACCA
This sequence comes from Acetobacteraceae bacterium, assembly GCA_003506895.1. Classification (GTDB taxonomy): domain Bacteria; phylum Pseudomonadota; class Alphaproteobacteria; order Acetobacterales; family Acetobacteraceae; genus Rhodopila. Next base: position 79,278 of record DNXO01000042.1, read on the forward strand.
TTGCATCCGTCGCGGGGCGCTTTACTTCGGTAAGGCGCCCCTTGGCGGGGCACAAGAATGACGGGGTCAAAAGGACCCCTTTTTTGGGTTTCCAGGGGCACGCGGCCATGCGAGCGATCAATGCGATACGGATGGGCGGGGTTGATGTCCTCCCGCTGGTAGAAGGCGGCAAGGGCGTCTCCATTTCCAACGGCATTTCCGCTGGGAACTGGGCGCTGGCCGGTGGTGTCGGCACGTTCAGCGCGGTCAATGCCGACAGTTTCGACCTGGACGGCCACCCGATCCCGCAGACCTATCAGGGCCGCACACGACGCGAGCGTCACGAGGAACTGATCAACTACGCCGTTCAGGGCGCACTGACCCAGGCTCGTCGCGCGTGGGACATCACCGGCGGCAAGGGCCGCATTCATGCCAACATCCTGTGGGAAATGGGCGGGGCGGAGCGTATCGCGGTTGAGATGCTGGAACAGGCGAAGGGCCTGATCCACGGCATCACCTGCGGCGCCGGCATGCCGTATCGCCTGTCCGACATCGCCGCTCGGTTCGGCGTTTACTATTACCCTATCATCTCGTCCGCCCGAGCGTTCAACGCGCTGTGGAAGCGGGCGTATTCGAAGACGGCTGAGTTGCTCGGCGGGGTGGTTTATGAGGACCCCTGGCTCGCGGGCGGCCATAACGGGCTTTCTAACGGTGAGGACCCGACCCGGCCGGAAGACCCCTACCCTCGCGTCATGGCGCTGCGGAAGGTGATGCGGGAGTTTGGGCTCGCCCAGACGCCGATCATCATGGCGGGCGGCGTTTGGTGCCTGGAAGACTGGGAAAACTGGATCGACAACCCCGAACTCGGGCCGGTGGCGTTCCAGTTCGGGACTCGGCCGCTGCTGACGCAGGAAAGCCCGATCGGCAGCGCGTGGAAGCAGAAGCTGCTGACGCTGAAGGAAGGCGACGTCTTCCTGAACCGGTTCAGCCCGACGGGGTTCTACTCCAGCGCGGTGAACAACGGCTTCATCCAGGAACTGCGCGAACGTAGCGAGCGGCAGGTTGCCTATACCACCGAAGTGGTCGGCGAGCATGTCGCCGAATACGGCGTCGGCCCCCGCAAGCGGATCGTGTATCTGACCAACGCCGACCGCAACCGCGTCGTGGAATGGGAGCGCCAGGGGTTTGTCGAGGCGCTGCGGACCCCTGACTCGACGCTGGTGTTCGTGACGCCGGACAAGGCGGCCGAGATCCTGCAGGACCAGACCGATTGCATGGGTTGCCTCAGCACCTGCCGGTTCTCCAACTGGGCGCAGCATGAGCCGGACTTCAACAACGGCAAGCGAGCCGATCCGCGCAGCTTCTGCATCCAGAAGACTCTGCAGGACATCGCGCACACCAGCGACGACCCCGCGACCCTGGACCGGAACCTGATGTTCAGCGGGCACAATGCTTATCGGTTTGGGCTCGATCCGTTCTACTCGAACGGGTTTATCCCGACGGTGAAGCAGTTGATGGAACGGCTGCTGACCGGGCGTTAAGCGCCTTCAACCTCGGCCTGTCTTGGCGCAGTGTTTCCCCCTGTTCGTAAACGGGGGGAACGCATGGCCGAGGCGCGCACGATCGTTGTTTATACCGATTACAAAAGCCCGTACGCCTATCTGGCGAAGGACCTCGCCTACGAGCTGGAGCGGCACTTCCCGGTTCGGCTGGATTGGCGCCCCTATATCCTGGACATCCCCAGCTACCTGGGCTCCGCTCGTGTCGATGCGGCCGGAACGGTGCTGGAAGAGGCGCGGAACGCCCATCAGTGGCGGCGCGTGCGCTACAGCTACATGGATTGCCGGCGGCAGGCGGCGAAGCGCGGGCTAACAATCCGGGGAACACAGAAGATCTGGGACTCGACGCTGGCCGCGGCGGGGATGCTGTTCGCGCAGCAGGCTGGCGAGGCCGTGTTCCGGCGGTATCATGATGCGGTGTTCGAGCGGTTCTGGCGCCGGGCGCTGGATATCGAGAGCGTGGACGCGGTTGCCGGGGTGCTGGCCGAGGCTGGGGCACCTGGGGGGTTCGTGGACGCGGCTGAGGGGTTACGCGCGGAGGTCGGCGCGATCAGCCGAACGGCGGAAGCGGAAGGGGTGTTTGGGGTGCCCACGTTCGTGGTGGATGGGGGCATCTACTGGGGGCGGGAGCATCTGGAGGATATCCGGAAGATGCTGGGTGGCTCGCGGAGTTGATATGCTGGGACATATATTTTCTCGGAATTATATGCTACGGCATATCGGCCATGCCCTACCAAACCGAACCCTTTGGCGCAGCTCTCCGAGAAGCCCGCATCCGCAAGGGCTGGTCGCAACGTGACCTTAGCCAGCGGGCGGGGCTGCCGCAGCCACATGTTTCTCGCATCGAGAGCGGGGCCGTCGATCTGAGACTGTCCACGCTGGTGGAGTTGTCGCGTCTGTTGGACCTGGAACCGGTGCTGGTGCCTCGTTCGGCGTTGCTGGCGGTTCGGGCCGTGATACGGGAAGCCATCGGCGGGGTGGTGGAAGACCGGCCGGCCTATAGTCTCGACGATGAGGATTAGGCGATGGCACTGGACAGGTTGGATGTCTTCCTGGGCGATCGCCTGGTTGGGTCTATTTCCAGCCTGGGCGGCGATCGGTCTGTCTTCAGCTTCGATGATAGTTACGCGGACGATCCCGTTCGGCCGGCACTTTCACTGTCCTTCAGAAATGACCGTGGCGAGTTGCGGCGCGATCAGCGCAGCACGCAGACGCGGCTGGCACCATTCTTCTCCAACCTGCTGCCGGAGGGGTTTCTAAGGACGTATCTGGCCGAGCGGGCTGGGGTGAATGCGGGACGGGAGTTTCCCCTGCTGTGGGCGTTGGGTGCGGATTTGCCCGGCGGCATCATCGTGCGGGCGGCGGATGGGCGGGTACTGCCCGTGTCCGATGAAGGCGTCGTGCCGGAGGGCGGCGAGCCTGCGTTGCGCTTCTCCCTGGCGGGTGTGCAGTTGAAGTTCTCGGCAATCGAGGGGGCGACGGGCGGGTTGACGATCCCGGCGACGGGGGCTGGTGGGTCGTGGATCGTGAAGCTGCCGTCGGCACGGTTTGCCGGGGTGGCCGAGAACGAGTTCGCCATGATGACGCTGGCCGGCATGGTCGGGATCGAGGTTCCGCCTATCCGCCTGCTGAATGTGGAGGAGATCGGCGGACTACCGGCCGGGGTGGGGCGGCTGGCTGGCAAGGCTTACGCGGTTCAGCGTTTCGACCGCGTTCCGGGCGGCGGGCGCGTGCATATGGAAGATTTCGCTCAGGTGCTGGGGGTGTACCCCGAGGTGAAATACCGGCAGGCGTCGTACCGGCTGCTGGCGAAGATCCTGTGGCTGGAAACCGGCGAAGCTGGACTGACCGAGTTCATCCGGCGACTGGTGTTCAGCGCGCTGATCGGGAATGCCGATATGCATTTGAAGAACTGGTCTTTGCTGTATCGGGATGGAGTAACGCCGACGCTGTCCCCGGCTTACGATTTCGTTTCCACGCTGGCGTATATTCCGGATGACGAGGCGGCTTTGACGTTCGCCCGGACGAAGCGATGGGACGGGTTCGGGGTTGATGAATTGCGCTATCTGGCGGCTCGGGCTGGGGTTCCGGAGGCGATCGTGGTTCGGACCGCGCGGGAGACGGTAGAGGTATTTCGGGAGGTTTGGGGGCGGCAACCGATGCCTACCGAGATCGAGGCGGTTATCGAGCGGCAACTGAATGTGCTGCCGCTCGCCAGGGCGTAGCACACGCTTGCGGGTGGATCCGTTGCGGTGGTTCTTGCCCTCCCCAGTGGCCCGCTCCTGGCTCACGTGGTGATCGAACTCGGCCGCCATCAGCCGGTTCAGAAGGGCTTTCTTGAGTTCACCAAGCAAGCCGTCCTGGCGCATCACCGACGACGGGTCATGGCCCGCCAACAACTCGTCAATCAACTCGTTCCGGATGGTCATGGGCGTCTCCTACAGCCCGCCACCGAGCTTCAATATGACCCCTCACACAAGATTACTGATAGGCTCGGGCAGTGCGAAGCAGGCCGCATCGGCTGTTCTTGATCAGAGACCACCCGAAGCCGCGCAGCCCTCAACCATATCATAGATGAATTCCTCTCCTTTTGGTCCAATATTCGAAAACTCAAGAGTTCCATCCCTATTGGACCAATACATTAGCCGCAAACCAACGCCGTGCTCCGTTAAATGGACGCGCCAGCCCGTAGCGCCATCCTCCCGGGTTTTCTGAATCGCGGAAGCCGCCGACACTCGAAACGGACGCGGCACGGGACCAAACATTCCAAGAATCAACTTTGCACAGACCGTACGTACAACATTACCAAACGGCCCCGATTTCCAGGCGGAATTCTTAACTAAAGACTTACAGAAATATCCACCGATATGAAAAAGGGGCACATTCTGGGGCAGAGCTTTTGGATTTCCACCGCTTAGCAACTGGAACGCTTCAATGGCAATAGCAAGGTGAATGTCCGGCGCTTCCATTGCTGCCATCCATGCAGCAGCAGCCTGCAGCGACGAGATCATACCGACAAACGAGGAAGGTGACGAAATTTGCGCTCTTAAACTGAAGGGACAAACTAAGTTTTCCACCTGCGTCAGCATTTGGATTGACTTCAAAGACACCTTCACGTCCAAAACTGAGTTTTCATGAGGCACCGCCATGATGACTGGTGGAAGTAGGTTGCCCTTCTCCAGCCTAAGTTGCATGCAAACAGCAGTCGCGAGTGAGCGTTCAATAGCCTCCCGAAAATATGATTCGGTATAATGAGCAGTGACCGAAGGTGCAACCTCCACCATTCGGCACTCAACCGTAATACCCGTTTTGTTCTCGAGCGACAAAGTCCGCTGCAATATCGTCGATATAGATTTCTCAATGTCCAATGGGCTATAAACATGGGTCAGGCCGAACATATCTAACATCGCCTCAATATTTGGCCTGCTTGGGTAGTAGTTGGCTGCGGAGATGCATTCTATCGCATCTTCAATCATGACGAACGTCAAGCATGACCGTCGCAGCAATGCGCCTGACCAGTCAAGGATTTTGTCAATGATGGCTTCCGCCTCTATTTCGTTAGAAACCAAGGGTGGCACAGCGGCCAAAACAGGATCAAGTATGACTAGTTGCACAGTAGAATCCCCGGAGTTGACAGATTTTTATTTTCTTATCGTTACTTTTGCGGGGCGTTACGGTCCGCAGCACGCTTTTTCCTAGCGGCCACCAAAATGGCTTGCGTTTCTTTTTGGGACTGATCGAAAAAGTCTTCGGGCCAGTCTAAAACGGCGCCGTATTTGGTTACGGCGATTGGACGACAAACTGTGTTCCCTTGAAATCGCTCGGTGAAATATAACTTAAGCTGCGACCCGAGCTTATCACTATCTGCCTCAGCTATCCGTCTACGAAATCGTTCGATCATATACTCGCTATGCGTTTCGAGTATGCACTGCTTTCCTTGCAGTGAGGCGGCAAGAAAAAAGTCAGCTAACCGGGCCTGAACTTTGGGATGGAGATGCAGTTCAGGTTGTTCGAAAATTAAAGTACACGGAGCCTCCGATAACAGAGTCATGACCACGATCGGCAGAACCTGACTGACTCCAACCCCTACATTGGTTAGATCATACAGCGATTCAGCGGAAGTGGGCGAAACCTTTAAGGTATGTCCTAACGTTCCACGGTCCGATGTTGATATCTCTTCAGCAACTCCCATGTAAGTTAGCCAATCTACCACCGCTTCTTGTAATGGTTTCATGACTGGAAGGACGTTATCAAAAAGCTGTGTCACAGCTGAGCTTGGAAAGAAATTAATCGGAACATCCCTGTGAAGGTCAAGCACCGCTGCGGTATGTTCTCCGCGATAGCCCACATTAGTTGGATTTCCCAACGCCTCCAGGGGATAAAATGGGCGCGGCTCATCGCGGAGCGGTCCGAGGTATCTGACCGAATGACGAAAATATAAGTTTGAGTAACCGACCGTCTGCAGGAGCTCCCTTGAGAGAGAACCTTTTGTTTCCATTCGTGTACCAAGTTTTCTTATGAGAAGTTGCTCAATTGAGGAAGCCAGCTGCTCTAAATCCGCCGAATAGGCGACATCAGCCTGTGGTTTTGTCTGAATTGCTGAACGCCAGCGCCTGATATAGTCAGCAAGTTTCCCTACCGTTAGGTCCTGTTCGACTTTGTCTCTTGAAGGCTCGCGATCCTCCAATTGTCGCCGCACCCCGAGTGGCATGGACCCGAATGTTCTCTGGCGAGAGTCGGCCATCGCACTCTTGTAAAATTCGATGATTTTATCCCTTATCTCATTGGGCAGGACGAAATCAACCACTTCCCGATTTCGCACATATCGATATGGTTCACGCCCGAATAAAAATCTGACTATTTTTTTCGCCATATCCTTGCCAGCGTCGTAGCGGAGGGCTGCTTGATAAGGAAAAAAATGCTGAGTGCTCGCTCCAACCACCTCCGTATCATCTTCGACTTCGATCCACTCGGCATAATCCGCTCTAAGGGCCTTGCCAAGCGCCTCGACATTATATTGCCACGTCTGCCTAACTGTCTCGAAGGCCGCTAGCGCTTCACCACTCGTGGCCTCAGTGCGTCGACGCAATCCGATTCCAGATGACTCTGATGTACCATCCGTGTTTCTGCGATAATAATCGAACTGAGTGCCGGTAAGTATTGGATTTAGCTCGGCAATTTCCTCCGCCGCCGCGCCATAGCGACTACGCTCCGACTGCCTGTTGGCCGTGGTTCCTAGTTCGTAACTAACCTTGCATTCTATCAAGGTAACATTGGAGAGGTCGTACAACGTCGCCGGATCAAAATCCATTCCGAGGTAGGCGGACCCCATTGACCGCGGAACCGATTGGGGGTTGATGCTTAGCGCCCACTCGAAACAAATCTGCGTACTCTTCGATCTAGAATTCTTGACATCGGTAAATTTTCCGAGCTTAATAATGGGACCATTAAGTGCGAGGGGCCTTGTAGGCGACGCATACTCAAGTGTTTGCTTCAAAAGCAAAATACTTTGAAGTATAGAGCTTTTCCCACTGCTGTTGGCCCCGACGAATACGGTGATAGCACCTAGATCGATCGTGGTCGAATCCCCAAATGACTTGAAATTTTCAATCGTCCAAGATTTTAACATGGTTTCTTCCACTGAGTTCTGGCTGTTGAATCGTAACTTATACCGATGTGCCCTAAGAATAAAGAGTTCGCCGGATAGCGAGGTCGCTTAGCTAAGTCCTACCCATAAACCCCAGTCCCCTCCCCCCGCGTCATCCGCTCCACCATCGGCGTCCCGGTCATCGACGAAGCCACCGCCTCGGCGATCCGTATCCCGTCCACCCCGGCCGACATGATCCCGCCCGCATACCCAGCACCCTCGCCAGCCGGGAACAGGCCGGGGGTGTTCAAACTCACCCCATCCGCCCCCCGCGTAATCCGGATCGGCGAGGACGTCCGCGTCTCCACCCCCGTCAGCACCGCGCCGTGCATGGCGAACCCCGGAATGTCCCGCGCGAACGCGCCCAAAGCCTCCCGGATAGCCTCCACCGCGAAGCCGGGCAGACAGGCGGCCAGGTCGGCGGGCACCGTCCCCGGCTTGTAAGACGGCACGACCTCCGCCAGCGCCCGCGACGCACGCCCAGCCAACAGATCGCCAACAAGCTGCGCCGGCGCCGCGTAGGTGCTGCCGCCCGTCAGGAACGCCCGCCGCTCCCACTCCTGCTGAAACGCGATCCCGGCCAGCTTGCCGCCCGGATAATCCGCCGGGGTAATCCCAACGACGATCCCGGCATTGGCGTTGAACTCCGCCCGCGAATACTGGCTCATGCCGTTGGTGGCGACACACCCCACCTCCGACGTCGCGGCCACAACCCGCCCACCTGGGCACATGCAGAAACTGTAAACTGATCGACCGTTACTGGCATGATGCACCAGCTTGTAATCCGCCGCCCCCAGCGTCGGATGCCCCGCGAACGCCCCAAACCGAGCTCGGTCGATCAGCGCCTGGGGATGCTCGATCCGCGCCCCGATCGAGAACGGCTTGGCCTCGATATGAACGCCGCGCCGATCCAGCATATGGAACGTATCCCGAGCGCTATGGCCGATCGCCAGGATGACGTGGTCGGTGTCGATCTGCTCGCCGCTCGCCAGGGTCAGGCCGCGCACCCGGCGGTTGTCGTCCAGTTCGATATCCTCGACGCGCTGGCCGAAGCGATATTGCCCGCCAAGCGCTTCGATCTTGGCGCGAATACCCTCCACGACCGTGACGAGGCGAAACGTGCCGATGTGGGGCTTGCTGCTGATCAGGATTTCTTCCGGCGCACCGGCCTCGACGAACTCCGTCAACAGCCGGCGGGTCAGGTGCCTTGGGTCCTTGATGCCGGAATACAGCTTTCCGTCGGAGAAAGTCCCTGCCCCGCCCTCGCCGAACTGCACGTTGGATTCGGGGTTCAGCACGCCGCGCCGCCACAAGCCCCAGGTGTCCTTGGTGCGCTCCCGAACCAGCTTGCCGCGTTCCAGGATCAGCGGCCGGAAACCCATCTGCGCCAGGGTTAGCGCCGCCATCAGCCCGCACGGACCGGTGCCGATGATAACGGGACGCTTCGCCGGTTCGGTAACATGAACCGGGAAGCGATAGGTCGTGTCAGGCGTGGGGCGGATGCGGGGATCGTGAACAACCGCTTCGTCGCGCAGTTCCACATCCACCGCATAGACCAGATTGATCGCGGAGCGGCGGCGGGCGTCGTAGCCGCGGCGGGCCACCGTGAACGTCAACAGGTCGGCCGAGGGGATGCCAAGGCGTGCCAGCACGGCCTCGCGCAGGGCGTCTTGCGTATGGTCAAGCGGCAGCTTGAGTTCAGTCAGGCGGAGCATTCAGCCACCTTGTCATGGCAGGGGCGGGGTCATGGCAGGGGCGGGTTGCGGCCACCGGCGCATCGATGGTTGTGCGTGGATGGCCGGGACACGCCCGGCCATGACGGTTAGGACGGACTGGGCGATCCAAACAGCGCAATGCGTGGATGGCGGGCCTGCGCCCGCCAGGAGGGCCGAAGTTAGCCGGCCAGCTTCGTTGCCCAGCCGTGCGGGTCGGGCGCGGTGCCGTACTGGATGCCGACGATGGTGTCGTACAGCTTCTGGGTCAGCGCGCCGGTCTTGCCGCCGTTGACGATGTAGCGCTCGCCTTTGTAGCCAAGCTCCCCAACCGGGGAGATCACGGCGGCGGTGCCGGTGCCCCACATCTCCAGATTGCCGGCCTTGGCGGCGGCCAGGACCTCATCGATGGCGATCGGGCGTTCCGACACGCGCAGGCCCCAGTCGCGCAGCAGCGTCAGCACCGAGTCGCGCGTGATGCCCGCCAGGATGGCGCCGTTCAGCGGCGGGGTGATCACCTCATCGCCGATCTTCAGCATGATGTTCATCGTGCCGACTTCGTCGAGGTACTTGTGCTCGACACCGTCCAGCCACAACACCTGGGTATAGCCGGCCTTCTGGGCCTCCTCCGCACCATAGAGCGAGGCAGCATAGTTCGCCATGGTCTTGGCGGCGCCCAGGCCACCCTTGACCGCGCGCACATACTGATCGGACACCAGGATGCTGACCGGGTTCATGCCTTCCTTGTAGTAGGCGCCAACCGGGCCGACGATCACGTAATACAGATACGAATGCGACGGGTGGACGCCCAGGAAGGCCTCGGTCGCGATGATGGTGGGGCGGATATACAGCGACGTGCCGGGCAGCGACGGCACCCAGCGCTGATCGACCTCGACCAGGGTCCGGATCGAGGCCTCCACCATCGCGGGGTCGAGTTCCGGGATGCACAGGTAATGCGCGGAGCGGTTCAGGCGGCGGGAGTGGTCGCCGACACGGAACAGCCGGATCTGGCCGTCCTGGCCGCGGAAGGCCTTCAGCCCGTCGAAGATCGCCTGGCCGTAGTGCAGGACGCAGGTCGCGGGGTCCAGGCTGAACGGGGCGTACGGCTCGATGCGCGGGCTGTGCCAGCCTTTGCCCTCGTCATAGTTCATCAGGAACATGTGGTCGGAGAAGACTTTTCCGAACGCCAGCGTCTCATCGGCGGGGGGCTGCTTCGGCGTGGATGTCCGGGTAATCGCGATCTGGGTCACAGGGGTCTCGTTATCTGGATAAGGGACGTCTCGGAGACGAGACTACGACACCACGACGGCGAAGGCCACTGGCAGGTTTGCGATGGCTGCGGTGTCGGAAAAATTTACATCCCTGCCCCGCGGAGCATGGCTGAACCCATCAACCAATTGTGCCAACTGCGGAAATATTTTGGGCACGATAGTTGCAGATGTGGTGTTACTGGCGGCATTGCCAAAGGTTTCGTGGCTTCGATAAGGACAGTGGTTTTGGCTTCGATCTCTCGCCTGCTCGGTATTCTGGTTTCGGGGACTGCGTTGACCGCGGGCGTAACCCCCGCTTTGGCGCTAACGATCACCCCCTACTTCGATAGCACGATCGTGGGTGCGACCAATCAGACGGCCGTCGAAGGGGCGATCAACAATGCGATCTCAACCATCGACGGGCTGTACACCAACAACGCGACGATCGGCATCGTTTTCACCCAGGCCAATGGCAGTTTCCTCGGTCAAAGCGAGACGACCGATTATTTCACGAGCTACAGCAGCTACATAGGCGTCCTGGCCTCGGTTTCCGCGGCCGAACCAACAAACGGGGTGTTGGCCACGGCCGTCGCCAACCTTTCCAAGGGAAATGACGCGAACGGGGCGAAGCAGGTGGCCATCACCTCCGCCGGCGCCCGGGCGGCGCTCGGACAAACCAGCGCCACCGGCTGTTTCAGCACCACCGGCGCGTATGTCAGTTCGTGCGGCCAATTGGCCTATGGCGTGGTGACGTTGACCGACAACCCGGGTTACGCATTGAACTACGGAACCAGCGCTGTCGCCGGCGCCTACAGCATGATTGACGCGGCTCTCCATGAAATCGACGAGATCCTGGGCGGTGGCGGCCAAGGTTCGATGCTGAACGCGGTCGCCAGCAACGTGTCGCCTTACAACGGCGCCGTCGGCACGCTGGATCTCTACCGGTATTCCGCGCCGAACACCCCCAGCTTCACCACATCGGGCAGCGCGACGGCGTATTTCTCGGTCGATGGCGGCAACACCAACATCGTTGGGTTCAATCAGAGCAGCGGCGGCGACTACGCGGACTTCATAACGAATACCAATGTGCAGTCCGCGTTCAGCAGCCCCGGCACCGTCGCGACCTACGACAGCAGCTCGCCCGAGGTGGCGATGATGGCGTCACTCGGGTACAACGCATCGTTCTCCGGGATTTATACGACGCCGGAGCCGGCTTCGCTGGCGGTCTTGCTAGGCGGGCTTGGCGGCCTCCACGCCATGCGGCGGCGGAAGCGGGCGGTCGAGTAGCCAGGGTTCGGCAAGGCCGAGGCCGCGGACCCTGATGCCGTTGGACAGGACCGCCTCGTAGGACCGGTGATGATGGCCGTGAACGATCAAGCGCGCCCCACACGCCGCCGCCAGATCGTCGATGACGGTGAAGCCATGTTCGTGGCTGGATGGTGCCTCGTGCGACACCAGGATATCACAGCGTAAGGCAGCCAATCGGTCGAAATCCTCCGGGAAGATCGTATCGCGATGGAACAGCGGCAGCCCGTTGCGCCAGGATTCGCCAGGCCGGAGAGCAACCCGAAACGCGGACCTTGTCTGGAAGGATGCCGGACCTTCCAGCGGATGCCATACCCGGGGTTTGAACACGCCCGGCAGGCCAGCGATCCGCCAGCCGCCGATTTGCGCGACCCGCAGGCCCAGGTCGCCGTCATGAAGCGTTAGATGGTCGTAAGCATCTTCGGTTTCGGTATCGTGGTTGCCGAGTATCCAGCGAACCTGCCAGCCACGCTCGATCACCGGGGCGAAGACCCGCTCCACCGGCTCGCGGCAGCCGATATCGCCGACCAGGATCAGCGTGCCCGGCTTGTGGCACGTACAGGCACGCAGGATCGGGGAGAAGTTGCCATGAGGGTCGCCGGCGAACAGGACCGGCGCATCGTCAGGCAATCGCCGCCTCAACCCAGCGCGCCCACGCCAGGACCGCCCGATCGTCGCCGCGCCGGCCGACGATCTGGATACCCAACGGCAGGCCGTTCGGGCCAGTGCCAGCCGGGACCGTCACGCAGGGGACATGCAGCGAGGTCCAAATGGAGTTGAACGCCGGATCGCCCGTCCAGCCCAGGCCCTTCGGGGCCTCACCCGGCGCGGACGGTGTCACCAGCACATCCAGGTCGTCCAACGCATCGGGGAACGCAAGCTGGGTGGATTCGAATACCGCATAGGCGTTGCGCAGAGCGGCTTCGGATTGGTCCAGACCGAACTGCATGCGCTCCCGCAGGGTTTCGCTGATCTGGTCCGGGTGGTGGGTCAGCTCCCAGCCGAGAGCGCGCGCGCTCTCGGCGTTCATAATGATTGGGTGCGCGTCGATCAGCGCCGAATAACTATCGGGCAGTTCACGCGGGCTGACCGTGGCGCCGGCACGGCCGAGGGCCATGGTGACACGCGCCAACAGCGCCCGGGTTTCAGGGGCCGCGAACGACCATGTCGGCGATTGGCAGATGCCGATACGCGGCGCCCGGTCTGGCTTGCTGTCAGGATCGCCCAGGTCCCGGCCGGAAACGGCGCCGGCGAACAGGGCGCAGTCAGCGACGGTGCGGGCGATGACGCCGATCGTGTCCAGGCTGTCGGCCATGATCTTCATGCCGATGCGGCTTATGGTGCCGAACGTGGGTTTGTAACCGACCACACCGCAGAAAGCGGCCGGACGGATGACGCTTCCGGCGGTTTGCGTGCCGTAAGCGAGTGGGAACAGCCCTGCCCCAACGCCCGCCGCCGAACCCGAGGAGGAACCGCCCGGCGTGTGATCGGGATTGACGGGGTTCTTGGTTGGGCCGGGGGTCCTTGTGGCGAACTCCGTCGTCACCGTCTTGCCGATGACCACCCCACCGGCCTTGCGCGCCCAGGCAACCGGAGCGGAGTCCGCTTTAGGCTGCCAGTCAGTCCAGATCGGGGACCCGTACTGGCTCGGCATGTCGGCGGTGTCGAGCACATCCTTCACCCCGATCGGGATGCCGTGCAGGGGGCCGGGAGGAGCCGACGCGGCCGCCGAGCGCGGCTGTGCGGCGTCGAAATGCGCGAATGCGAGGACGCTTGGATCGCGGCTGGCGATGCGGTCGAGGTAGGCGTCCATCAGCGCCTCGGGTCGGAGCTTGCCATCACGGATCAGGCGCGCCGCCCGGGTCGCGGTCAGGCTGCAAAGATCTGCCGGCACGGTATGGGTCATAGCGGGATTCTCCAACGCGAGATGTCCAACACTGACGCGGCCACGCCGATGGGTAAATACCAGAATCGGTAAAGTACGCACACGCGGGCATTATAACGAAGCCGGCAACGCCCTTCGACGCAACCGGGGCGATGAAGAACACGCCGCATCCAGGTTTCACCGCAAGCCAATCAACACAGAGGCTTGATGGCCAATCCCCTTGTGACCACGAAATCCGTGCGATCAGATACTTGCACATCGGGGGAACAGATATGCGTTGGGCTCTTTTTTCGAGCGCGCTGGCCCTCATGGGATGCCTGATGACGCCGGCACGCGGCGATCAGCCGGCCGTGTCGCACCAGCTTCAATCACTGATCGACACCTATCTGGAATCCCGCCGTGATATCGAGAAAATTTCCGGCGTCGCGCTGCATGTTGACATCGGTGGGCACGACCCGATCGACCTGTACACCGGAACGAACGGCCGCGATGGGAAACCGATCGATCAGGAAACGCTTTTCCAGATCGGCAGCAACACCAAGCATTTCACCTCCGCCTTGGTCCTGAAGCTGGAGGCGGAAGGTTTGCTGAACCTGGATCAGACCGTTGGCGACTGGCTACCGCGGTATCCGGCCTGGGCAAAGGTGACGATCCGCTCTTTGTTGAACATGACGAGCGACATTCCCAACTACAGCGAAACGGTGCCGATCGCGGAAGCAATGTCGGCGGACCTGAAGCATCAGTTCAGCCAAAGCGATCTGGTGGCGGCGGTGTACGACCAAGGCCTGCCGATTCCGACCGGCTACTTCTATTCGAATACCAACGACGTGCTCGCCGGCCTTATTATCGAAGCGGCCTCACACATGTCGTTTGGCGACGCGCTTGACGCCATGCTTAAGCCGCTGCACCTGAAAAACACGTTTTACGCGGACGGTCCTTATCCGGCACGGGTTCTGAGTCGGCTTCCGGTCGGTATATACGCCAATACCGACTGCACCCTGTATCAGCCCAAGCCATGCTCGAAGACAGCCTGGGCGGGCCTGGTGGGCAAGGACGTCAGCCATCAGAACCTGTCATGGGCTGGTCCCGCCGGAGGGATGATCAGCAACACCACTGATCTCGCCCATTGGGTTCGCGCGTTGTTCAAGGGCGAGATTATCCCTCGCAAGCAGCTTGATGAGATGATGTCGATCGTTTCGACAAAGACCGGCCAGCCGATCCCCGACGTGTCGGCGGACGATCCGGCTGGCTTCGGTCTCGACCTTGGACGGGCCTATCGGCCGACGCTCGGGGGCACCTATTGGTTCTATCAAGGGACGACATTCGGCTACCGAGCGATCTTCGCCTACTGGCCGCAATATGACCTTGTCATTACCGCAATGACCAACAGCCAGCCGCAAGACGCCGACGACCGGTTCGCGGCAACCGTCGTCGGCGGCGCCTTTCAGGCGCTGCAGGCGGACGGGCTTACCACTCCGCGCGAGGGGCCGCCGCACTGAACACCGGCCAGGTACCCGCACACAAGGCCGGTGCGGTCAGACGTTAGGCCGCGGGCTTGATGCCTTCGATGATGGCGGAGGCGACGTAGTTCTCGATCCCACGACCCGGCGCCCAGCCCGCGATCATGTCCCGGCTTTCCGGCTTTACGGTAATGCTGATATCGATGAAGCCCGCGTCGGCCAGCCATGCCTGGATTTCGACGGACGGGGCGGCTCCCGCCACGCAGCCGCAGATCAGTCCGTGATCGGCTGCGAGGTCGGGCGATAGCGGCGCGGTGTTCACAACGTCGGAAATCGCCAGACGGCCCCCTGCCCGCAGCACACGGAAGGCTTCGCGGAATACCTGCGCCTTGTCAGGCACGAGGTTGATTACGCAGTTCGAGAGAATCACATCGGCGGTGTTGTCGGCGATCGGCAGATGTTCGATCTCACCCAGGCGAAACTCGACGTTCGCGACGCCGACCGCCGCGGCATTTCCGCGGGCTTTGTTCAGCATCTCATGCGTCATATCGACGCCGATCACACGGCCCGCCGGCCCGACCTGCCTGGCCGCGAGGAAGCAGTCGAACCCGGCCCCGCTGCCAAGGTCCACGACGACCTCCCCGGGCTTGATCCCCGCGATGGCTTGCGGGTTACCGCAGCCCAGGCCCAGATTCGCCCCCTCGGGCACCGCCGCCAGTTCCTCGGCGGAGTAGCCCATCCGCAGGGATTTGCTGTCGGCGACCGGCGCGGGCGTGGTGCCGCAGCAGGATGAAACCGGGGCGCAGCAATCCGATATAGTGCCCGCCGCGATGCCGCCGTAACGCGCGCGGACCATTTCTTTTACCTCTGTCGTTTCCATGGCATTGCTTTCCTTTGTAAACGGGCCAGGCATTTCGGCGATAGAACGGCAAAATCAGGTCGGCTGGGACCCGCGAGCGTACCAGCCACGGGTGGCCATGACAATCCGAACTACCGACAGCATCACCGGCACTTCGACCAGGACACCAACGACGGTTACCAGCGCGGCACCCGATTGAAAGCCGAACAGGCTTATCGCCGCCGCGACGGCCAGTTCGAAGAAATTGCTCGCACCGATCAGCGCCGAGGGGGCTGCCACGCTGTGCGGCGACCCGCACGCTCGGTTGAACACATAAGCCAAACCGGCGTTCAGATAGACCTGAATGATGATCGGCACGGCCAGCATCAGGATAATCAACGGTTGCCCCAAGATCTGCTCACCCTGGAAGCCGAACAACAGGACCAGCGTCGCCAGCAACGCGATCAGCGATACGGGATGCAGGCTGGCAAGCATCCTGGCCAACCCGGGCTCGCCGCCCTGCCCCAACAGCATGCGGCGCCAAACCTGGGCGGCGATCAAGGGCACGACGATATAGAGCAACACCGACAGAAACAGCGTTTCCCAAGGCACGCTGATGGCGGACAGGCCCAGCAGCAAGCCGACGATCGGGGCGAAGGCCACCACCATGATGGCATCGTTCAGGGCCACCTGGCTGAGTGTGAAATTCGGATCGCCATCCGACAGGTTCGACCAGACAAACACCATCGCGGTGCAAGGCGCCGCGGCCAACAAGATCAGCCCCGCGATGTAGCTATCGATCTGGTCGGCCGGCAGATAGGCGTGGAAGACCCCTCGCACGAAAATCCAGCCCAGCAGCGCCATCGAGAACGGCTTGACCAGCCAGTTGATCCCCAGCGTCACCACGATGCCGCGCCAATGTTTGGTGACGGTGCCGATCGCGGCGAAGTCCACGCGCAAAAGCATTGGCACGATCATCAGCCAAATCAGGACAGCGACCGGCAGATTGACGTTGGCTACGCTAAGCGCGCTCAGGGCATGAAACGGTGCGGGCGCGATGCTGCCCAGGGCGATGCCGGCGGCGATGCAAAGGGCAACCCACAGCGTCAGATAGCGTTCGAAAAATCCGATACCCCCGCGTGGGCGTTCCGTGGTGGTGGCGTGTTCCATGATCCGTCCTTAAACCAATTAAGCTGCTGCTTGCCTGACAGTCGCCGTAGTGGGGAGCAGGAATGTGATCAGCAGACATAACGCCAGCATGATCGCCGATCCCCAAAGTCCGGCCGCCAGGCCCCCTGCCTGGGTCAGGATACCGGACAGCAAGATACCCACCAGCCGCCCGGCGGCGTTGGCGGCGTAATAGAAGCCGACGTCCTCGGCGGCTTTCTCCGACCCGGCATAGGCCAGGATCAGGTAAGAGTGCAGCGAAGAGATCACGGCGAAGGCGAAGCCGAACACGCACAGGCCAACAACAATGACCAGGTCGAGATGCGGCGTGGAACCGTAACTGAGCACCAGGGCCAGAACCAGCGGGATAGCGGTGAGTATCGCGCCCCAAAACCGAGCCTCTGGCACCTCGCGGGACAGGCCGTCGTTACTGCGGCGGACCACGCTGGGCGCGATGGCCTGCACGAGGCCGTAGCCAATCGTCCAGCTTGCGATGAAGCCGGCGACTTCCATGTAGTGCCAGCCTTGGCTGTAGAGGAACACGGGCAGGCCAACGACGAACCACACGTCACGCGATCCGAACAGGAAGACCCGCGCCGCCGCCATCAGGTTGATGCCACGGCTCTTGGCGAAGAACTCGCGAAACGACTTGGATGCCTTGGCTTTCCCGAGGGTGCGCGGCAGGCTGGCGGCAACGCCCGCGAGCACAACGAACAGCAATCCGCCCATGCACCAAAGCGCGCCACGGAACCCGACTGTTTGCAGCAGCAAGCCGCCGACGAAAAAGCCGACTCCCTTCATCGCGTTCTTGGAACCGGTGAACCAGGCGACCCAGCGGAACAACTGGCCTGAGCCACCCTCGGACGTTGCCTTGATGGCCGATTTCGATGCGGTCTTCGTCAGATCCTTCGCGACACCGGCAATGCCTTGCGCGGTGACAACCCAGGCAACCGACAGACTGGCACTCCAGGCCGGATCGAGTGCCGACAACATCGCCAGGCCGGCGATTTGCAGGGTAAGGCCGGTCATCAACATGCGCGGAATACCGAACCGGGCAGCGAGCCAGCCGCCGCCCAGATTGGCGAAGATGCCGGCGGTTTCATACAGCAGGAACAGGAACGCCAGCATGAACGGCGTGTAGCCCAGACTGTAGAAATGCAGCAGGACCAACATCCGCAACGCGCCGTCGGTGAGGGTGAAACTCCAGTAACTGGCGGTGACGATCGCGTAGTTCCGCACGCCGGACATCACACGCCCCTTTGCATGACGATGTTCGCGAGGTCGACCATGCGGCACGCGTAGCCGACTTCGTTGTCATACCACGCATAGACCTTGAGCAAGGTTTCGTCAGTCACCATGGTGCTCGGGCCATCGACGATGGAGCTACGCGGATCGTTCAGGTAGTCGGCCGACACCAGCGGGCGGGCTTCAAAGCCAAGGATGCCGGCCAGCGGACCGGCCGCCGCCTGCCGGAAACGGTCGTTGATTTCATCCACCGTCACCGGACGCCGCATTTCGAAAACGCAATCGGTCAGGCTGGCATTCAGCACCGGCGCCCGCACCGCGTGTCCGTTCAGCTTGCCTTTCAGTTCAGGGTAGATCAGGGCAATGGCGGTCGCGCTGCCAGTCGTTGTCGGCGACAGCGAAAGCATCGCTGACCGGGCTCGCCTGAGATCCTTGTGTGGCGCGTCAACAACGACATTGGTGTTGGTCGGGTCATGGATGGTCGTGATCTGGCCGTGACGGATGCCGATAGCTTCGTGAAGCACTTTTACCACGGGTGCCAGGCAGTTCGTGGTGCAGGACGCCGCGGTCAGAAGACGATGGCGATCCGGATCGTAAAGATGGTCGTTGACCCCGACGACGACGTTCAGCGCACCCGCTTCCTTGACCGGCGCGGCAACGATCACCCGCTTAACGCCACGCGCAAAATAGGCTTCGAGTTGATCGGTCTTGAGGAACTTGCCAGTACACTCAAGCACGACATCACAGCCAAGGTCGCCCCAGGCTATGGCATCGGGCGTCGCTTCGCTGCTGAAGCCGATCGAGCGATTACCGACCCGGATCGTGTGGTCGTCCCCGACGCCGAAATCCTGGCGCCAACGGCCGTGAAGACTGTCGAACTCCAGCAGATGCGCTGTCGTTACCGCGCCGCCTTTCACTTCGTTGACATGGACGATGTCAAGCCGGTTGCCCGCGCGGGGATCGTCCTCGCCGCGGAATATCCCACCCAGGGCGGCCCTGACCGCCAGACGGCCGATTCGACCCATGCCATTGACGCCGACGCGCATGATCAGCGCTCCCCGGCGGAGACCGGAACACCACCCCCGCCGATTTCATCGAGCCTGGCCTTGACCGCGATGCGGTCCAGCGACGCGAAGGGCAGCGCGGTGAAAATGTCCAGGCGACGACGCAGGCTCGCGTAAAGCTCGTTAATCAGGGCGGCCCGCTCGACGGCGCTGCCCATGAACTTGGAAGGATCTGGCAACGGCCAGGACCCGGTCACGGGAACCGAACCGAAGTCCGGGCAGACCTGCCCATCCAGCGCGTCGCAAAGGGTAATGATAAAGTCCATCCGCGGCGCGTTCGGCCCGGTGAACTCATCCCAGGATTTGCTCCGTAGGGCCGCGGTGTCATGGCCCAGATTGGCCAGCTTCGCGAGCACCTCCGGATTCGGGGCGGCGTTCGGTTCCGACCCGGCGGAATAAGCATGGAACCGGCCGTTCGCGATGCTTCCCAGGATTGCCTCGGCAATGATGGAGCGCGCCGAATTATGCGTACACAAAAACAGGACGTTGAACGCCGCGGTCATGGTTTCGTCTCCGGTGGGAAGAGGAGGAAGCAGGCGCGCGATATCGCCGCAGAGGTCAGGCCGGCCGTCGCAGCAGGCTTCGGTCAGAAAGGCGAACACACGCCGTAGGGTGACAAAGCGCACCGCATGGATGATCTGCCGGCCCTGCCGGGTCGATTGCGTCAGGCCAGCCCGTTCGAGTGCGGCGAGATGGAAGGATGCTTTCGAAGGCGACAGGCCGAGCCGAACGGCGATGTCGCCGGCGGCCAGTCCGGTCGGGCCTTTGCCGATCAGCAGACGCAGAAGCTCCAGCCGCACTTCTTGCGACATCGCGGTGAAGGCCGAAGCGATTTCGGATATTTCCATGATTTTAGTTTGGTTGAAATATAAACGCCTGACAAGCTGGGAGTGCGACGCCAAACTCTCGCGCAAGCCGTTGGAACGCAGTCGGCACTGGCGCGCCATCCATCCGCGGTCCATGTTTCACCCAATGAGCGCGAGGGAACCGCACAGCGATGGATCATCCGCCGGCACCATCCGGGTTGGCGGAGATCCCGACGGGCTGATGACTTACCTGATCGACCTGCCGCCGGAGGCGCTGCCCAGCGTGTGCAAGCGCGACCTGGAGCGCGCCTGGTATGCCGCGCGCGAAGCCGCGCTGGCCGAACGCCAGGGGGCGGTGCGGGGGTTTCGGTTCAACCGGCCGGACGGCAGCCATACCGACCTTGCGCTCGCGGATCGTGATGCGCGCTGCTGGGTTGGCGCGGTGGATCGGACGGTGGGCATTACCCATGCCCCCGGGATGTCGCTGTGCCTGCGGTTGCTGGCGCTGGTCGACCTGCTGGCCAGAGCGCCCTGGGCGCGATCGCTGTTTCATTTGGCTAGGGATGGTGCCGAATTCCATCCGGCTCTGCTAAGAACGGCGGCGAGTCAGCCGCTGACTCGGGACGCCCGATTCGACGAAGCGGGGTTTCGGTCGCGGTTGTCCCGCTTCGCGAGCGGCTTGCAACTTGAAGCGCCGCGCGCGGACCAACGCCTGTCAGGAGTCCGCCCATGAGTCCATTTCGTCATGCCGCCTGGATCGGGGCGCTGTTGGGCGCTGTCGCGCTTTCCGCCTGCCAGGCGCCGCCAAGGAACGTCCAGGCACAGGCCGACGAACAGACCCGGGCCGCGTGCCGGGCGCATGCGGAGCAGGTTTATAATCAACAAAACCGAGCGACGATTTATAGTCCGCCGCCCACGGTAAATACCCCGTATTCGGGGAATTTCACACCCGAGGTCACCAATCGTGGCCTGTCCGATCTGTTCGCGCATGACCGCCTGGTCAACGATTGCATACGCAACAGCGGCGCCGGCGCCGAAGCCAGCCCGCCCGCCAAGCCGCCGGCCAATTGAGCGGAAATGGCCAGCCTGTCGGCGATCGGCGGTGTTCTGGCCCAGCGTAACGCCCGCATCTTCTACTCCGGCAGCATCGTCTGCTGGACCGGGTCATGGGTGCAGCGCATCGCCACCGACTGGCTGGCCTGGGAACTGACGCATTCGGCGCTTTGGGTGTCGATCATCGCGTTCTGCAATCTGGCGCCGTCGGTGATCATCTCACCGATCGCCGGGGCCGTGGCGGACAGGATGGACCGCGTGCGGCTGACAATGGTCAGCCAGTTCATCAGCGTGGCCCAGGCGGTGATCCTGGTGACGCTGATAACCAGCGGACATATCCGGGTGGAGTTCATGGCGTTCCTGACGCTGTGCAACGGCGCCGCGGAGACGTTTGCCCAGCCTGCCCGTCAGTGCCTGATTCCGGGCCTGGTGCCGCGATCGCACCTGCCCGGCGCGGTGGCGCTGAATTCGCTTACGTATAATGCCGCGCGCTTCGTCGGGCCGGCGATCTCGGGGCCGATGATAGCGGTTTGGGGGGTCGTACCCTCGATCGTGGTGAACGCGCTGGCATTTTTGTATGCAAGCCTGACGATGTATCTGCTTAGGTTGGATCCGTCCGTGCGGCGGGGCAAACCCAGTGGTTTCAGCGTGCTGCACGACGCATTCGACGGAATTAAATACGTCGCTCGGCATCGGGGCATCGGGCCGCTGATGCTGTTCGCGGCAACCGTGGGCATGACCCTTCGCTCGGTGCCGGAAATGCTGCCGCCCTATGTAGCCGACCAATTCGGACGCGGGGCGGAGGGTTTGGCGACGCTGGCAAGCACCATGGGTTGCGCGGCGCTGATCGGTGGCCTGTTCGTCGCGGTGCGTGGACGGATGACGGGGTTGACCAGGATCGCGGTGGGCTGCGGCCTGATCCTGGCGATCGCGACGGCCGGGTTTGTCGCAACGCCGATTTTCGCCGTCGGCGTGGCCTGTATGGCGGCGATCGGCGCGGCGACGACCATGCACGGGATTTCCTGCCAGACCTTGCTGCAAAACGCCGCTGCCCCCGGCATGATCGGCCGGGTTCTCAGCACCTGGGGCATGATTACCCGAGCGGCGCCGGCAATGGGGGCATTGACCTATGGAGTCGCGTCGGAGTTTCTGGGCTTGCGCATCCCGGTGCTGATCGGCGTGCTGGTGTGCATGGCGGTATGGCTAATAACATGGCGGCGTTTGAGCCACATGGTGCCAATCCTGGAGGGTGGCGGTTCCGGATTGTGATCGATTGCGGTGACAGACCGTTAGGGCTGTCGCTAGTATTGACTGCTGTCGTTTTGCCTCTGCCGAAGGATACCGAATTTGTTCCGCATCGCCCTCGCCGGGTTCCTGGCAGGAAGCCTGGGGGCCGCGGCCCTGGCGGCACCGCCCACCCAAGGAACGATCGAACCGCCGGAACAGGCGTTCGACTCCGCCATGCGCCAAGCCGTCGGCGCGCCCGCACGGGCCGATCTCAGCGATCAAGCGACGGTGCGGCTGGACGGGGATTTGCTGATGGTCCCCACGGGGCCGGCCACACACTTGCTGAACCTGTCGGATCGCGAGGTGCCGGACGGGTTCATCGCACTTCTGGTCGGGTCGGAAGGAATGGACGCCCCGGGGACCGTGACATTTGTACCGGCGGGTTTCGTGAATGCCGACGCGGCCATTGCCTGGACCGCGGACGATATGCTGGCCAGCCTGAATCGCAGCATCGAGCACAAAAATCCGACTCGGGTTCAAACGGGGTTGCCGCCCCTCGAGGCTCGGCGATGGGTGCTGCCACCATCCTATGATCCAGAACGACACGAATTTTCCTGGGCAGCGATGATTCTCCCCAAAAGCGCGCCGCGCGGCTCGGATGGTGAAGTCAATTTTCATGCGATCGGCTTCGGTCGGGACGGATATATTCACCTTTCGGTGGTTACGAACGAACAAAGGGCTAGACCGGCCAAGGCAATGGTTGCCTCGTTCCTGAACGGACTGAATTTCTTGCCTGGCAAGGGCTATAACGATGCACAGCCGGCGGATCGCCACTCAGCCGCTGGTCTGGCGGGGGCGATGGGCATCGATACGCTGGCCAAGGCGGAACCCGAAAGCAGCCTGTGGTCATCCGATAGAGTCATGCCGATCACGGGCGGGGTGGTCGCCGCGATCGGCGCTCTGGCGCTGTTTTTCAATATCCATCGCCAAATGAGGGTGAATTCCCGCCGGATGTAATTCGCCGCCACGGCTCAACCGTCCTATATGAACATCATGGATCTGACCTTCATTCCCGGCTCCCGCATCGTCGAGGTCGCACGGCTGGCGTTCGCCACCCCCGACGTCGATTTCCTGTGTTTCGGCGAATCCGACCAGCCAAGTCCCGCCGTGGCCAGGGACGCAGCGATCCGCGCACTGACGGAAGGCAAAACGCGCTACCCCGACGTGCGGGGATTGCCGGCGCTGCGCGATGCGCTGGCGGGATATCTCAGTGGCTTGCACGCCAGGCCAGTCGCGGAAAGTCGTATCCAGGTGACGGCTTCCGGCATGGCGGCGATCACCGTCGCGATGGCGGCCGTGGTACGGGCGGGACATCGCGTGGTGGTGATCAGTCCAGTGTGGCCGAATATCGCCAATGCGGCGCGGTTGCGCGGTGCAGCGGTCGAGCAGCTCGATCTCGATGCAACGGAAGACGGCGGATTCAGACTGGATCTGGACCGGCTGGATACGATGATGGACGGGGCGCGCGCACTGATTTTGAACTCACCCGGCAACCCGACGGGCTGGACGGCGACCGAGGCGGAACTGCGGGCGATCCACGACATCGCCAGGCGGCATGGCGCCTGGCTAATTTCGGACGAGGTATATTCTCGGCTGGTTTACGACGGGCGGGAGGCGGCGCCGTCGCTGCTGGATATCGCCGGACCGGACGACAGAGTCATCGTCTGCAATAGCTTCTCCAAGGCCTGGGTCATGACGGGCTGGCGGCTCGGCTGGCTGGTGGTGCCCGAGGGAACCAGCGAGCAGTTCGCCGATATCGTAGAGGCCGTGCATTCCGGCGTTGCCCCATTCACCCAGCATGCAGGGTTGGCGGCGGTTCGCGATAACGCGACGGTCGCGGCGTTTCGGGCGCATTGCGCGGCCGGACGGGCATTGGCGAGCGAGGCGCTGATCGGGCTGAACGGCGTGCGCTACCAGCCTCCGGTCGGTGCATTCTATGCGTTCATGGCGATTGACGGGGTGCGGGACAGCCTGGATCTGGCGAAAAAGCTGGTGAGCCGCCATGGCGTGGCGGTCGCGCCCGGCGTCGCATTCGGGGCGGCGGGTGAAGGGTATCTGCGGGTCTGCTTCGCCCAGTCCGCTGGACTGATGGAACGGGCGATGCAACGGCTGCGGGATGGCTTGCGGGCGGAGGTCGGGTCATGAGCCAGCCGGTTTGCGGCGTGTGCGGTCACCCCTGCCGGGCGGCTTTTCGCGCGCCACAACCCGAGATCGCGCCCGATCTGGATATGCGCCCGGGCGAGCCGGCCAGGTCCACTCTGCCCGATTGGATCCAGGTGTGTTCGGCCTGCGGCGCCGCCGCTCCGGCATTGGCGGAATTGCCCGCTGCGGCCGGTGCGGTGGTGAAGTCGGATGATTACCGCCTGTTGAGCACGACGGCGCTTGAGGAGACGTTGCCGTTCCGCCGCTGGGCGCTGATCCGCGAACGCCAAGGGGACGGGGCACAGCAGGCGGAGGCATTGCTGCAGGCTGCCTGGGCGGCGGATGACTCGGCAGCGATGAGCGAGGCTGCGAAGCTGCGTGGCGAGGTGGCGGCGCTTTGGGCTGATACACAGGATGTGGAAACGGGCCTGCGCCGGTTGGATGTCATGCGCCGTGCCGGCCGGTTCGAGGCGGCCGAGGCGTGGGCCGCGGAACTCGGCGAGCGTGGGCCTGACGAATTGGCCCGAACCATCATCAACTTTCAACGCGCCCGGATCGCCGACCGGGATATCGGACGCCATCTGATCAGCAGTGCCTTGCCGCCCCCGGCGCACGCACCGCACGTCTCCCACGGAAAGCGGGCAACGACTGGCTTTTGGTCGCGGCTGTTCCGGAAGTAATCCACCCTAATTTCAGATCATGAACATGCGCGCGATCGCTGTCGTCAGCAGGGCCAGGCCGGCGATGGCAAAAGCCAGCGTGCCGTAGGGCGGCAGATGGTCGGTGATACGCAGCATCAGATAGCCACCCGCGGTTAGCACGGTAAGGACGGCCAGCAGGAAGCTGGGATTCTTCATCGAGGACGCGGACTCACGCGAATAAAAGCGCAGCACGAAGATCAGAAACGCGATGATGAAGGGCAGCAGGATGATGGTGGAAAAATCTGACATTGGCTCGTTTTGATCGGTCGGTGCGCGTGATAGCGGATTTTCCCGCGCGCTAGAAGCGCGATCGTTCTTGTGTTTGGTGGTTCGGGTTCTCTACACGATGCCGCGAGGAGAACGATCCATGACGGCATCGGAGTGGTGGCGCGGCGCGGTCATCTATCAGATTTACCCGCGCAGTTTTTTCGATAGCAATGGCGACGGGATTGGCGATCTGGCGGGCGTGACGGCCAAATTGGACTACGTCGCCAGGCTGGGTGTGGATGCGATCTGGCTGTGCCCGTTCTTTGCCTCGCCACAGCGGGATTTTGGCTACGACGTCTCGGATTATCAGGCGGTGGACCCGATTTTCGGGACCCTGGCCGATTTCGACGCTCTGCTGGTTCGGGCGCACGCCCTCGGGTTGAAGGTGCTGATCGATCAGGTTTGGAGTCACACCTCCGACCGCCATGCATGGTTCCTGGACAGCCGGTCGGGACGCACGTCCACGAAAGCGGACTGGTATGTCTGGGCTGATCCGAAACCCGACGGCACGCCGCCGAATAACTGGCTGTCGGTGTTCGGCGGGGCGGCGTGGACGTGGGAGCCGCGGCGGCGGCAATACTACCTGCACCATTTCCTGAACCACCAGCCGGCGCTGAACCTGCACAATCCAGCGGTGATGGACGCGCTGCTGGAAACCGGGCGGTTCTGGCTGGATCGCGGCGTGGATGGGTTCCGCCTGGATGCAATCGACTTCCTGCTGCACGACAAGGCGTTGCGGCGGAACCTGCCGGCCCCTGCCCAGGCACAGATCCCGGCCAAGCTGTTCGGGATGCAGCATCACATGCACGACATGATGCAGCCCGAGGCGATGGGCCTGCTGGCGCGCATCCGAGGGTTGATGGACGGCTATCCCGGCACCACGACATTGGGGGAATTCTCCAGCCAGCCAGGGGCGTTCGAGCGGGTGGCATCCAGTACGGACGGCGGCGACCGGCTGCACATGGCCTATACGCTGCGGCCGTTGCGCGATAGGTTCGATTGGCTGACCGTCTCCGCGCTGGTGCAAGAGGCGGCGCGACCCGAGGGTTGGCGCTGCTGGTCGTTCAGCAACCACGATGTGGAACGTGCGGCCAGCCGCTGGGGTTCCGGGGACCCGGCGTTCGCCCGCCTGTTGATGGCGCTGCTGTTGTCGTTGCGTGGCAGTGTCTGTTTATACCAGGGCGAGGAACTGGGGCTGACGGAGGCGGAACTCGCCGAGGCCGATCTGCGTGATCCGTTCGGGATCGCCTACTGGCCGGCGTTTCGCGGGCGCGATGGCAGCCGCACGCCCATGCCATGGGCCGGCTCCGCGGCGCACGCCGGATTCACCGTTGGGGTGCCGTGGTTGCCCGTGCCTGACCCGCACCTGGGGCTGGCGGTGGATGGGCAGGAAGCGAACGAGGCATCGCTGCTGCATGAATTCCGGCGGTTCCTGAACTGGCGGCGCGGTGTTCCTGCGCTGGTACACGGGACGTTGCTGCCGGTTGTATTGCCGGAACCGCTGGTGGGATTTGTGCGGGAACTCGACGGACAGCGCGTGCTGGCGGTGTTCAATCTCTCCAGCCGCGCAGTGGCCTTCGATGCCGACCATTTTGGCGATATTCGTCCACTGCCAGAGAGTGGGTTCACCACCGGCGCCGGTTATCTGCCGGCTTATGGTGCGCTGTTCGCCGCCGTTGGTCTTCGCGCCGACGGCGAGTTGACGCATCATGGTGACGGCGCGCTATCGCGCGACCTAAACCAAGGAGCAGTGAACCAATGATCCACGTCGTCGCCATCATTACCGCCAAGCCCGGCAATCGCGATGCGATCCTGGAGGCGTTTCGCGCCAACATGCCGGCCGTGCATGCCGAAGACGGCTGCATCGAATACGGCCCGGCCGTCGATGCGGACGGCGTCGGCCCATTCCAGACCAAGTTCGGCTCCGACACCTTCCTGGTGATCGAGAAGTGGGCGAGCCTGGACCATCTGAACGCGCACGCTGCCTCGCCGCACATGCGGGCTTATGGCGCGAAGACGAAGGACCTGATCGCCAGCCGGGTGATCCACGTGCTGTCGCCGGCCACCTGAGGCTTCAGCATCGTACTGGGCGACGGCCTGCCATCAACGTCGTTCGCTGACAAGGCGAACGACGTTGATGGCAGCCTTCGCCGCGTAAGGACAGAATTCGAGTGAACCGACTGTTCTATGGTTGGGTGATTATCGCGGTCACCTTCGTAACGATGGGTATCGGCGTAAACGCACGTACCGCGTTTTCGCTGCTGTTCCCGCCTATCCTTGAGGACTTCCATTGGGATCGCGGCGTCACCGCCGGCGCCTTTTCGTTCGGCTTTATCGTGTCCGGCATCATGAGCCCGTCAATCGGGAAGATGATGGACCGGTTTGGTCCCCGGGCCGTGATGCTTCTGGGAACCTGGCTCATGGGGATCGGCTTTTTACTTGCGCCGCTGACCAGCCGGCCTTGGCACCTGTATTTGTCCATCGGCGTACTGGTCGGCGGGGGCAGTGTTTGCCTCGGCTATTCAGGCCAGTCGTTATACTTACCCAACTGGTTTGTTCGCACACGCGGCCTGGCGATCGGACTGGCGTTTTCCGGGGTTGGCCTTGGGTCCGTCACGCTGCTGCCCTGGGTGCAGTCGATGATCCTTAGTACCGGTTGGCGCGATGCATGCTGGACGCTGGGCCTCGTTATTCTTGTCGTTCTGACACCAATCAATTTTCTGTTGCGAAAGCGGCCCGAGGACATGGGGCTGCTGCCGGATGGTGATACAGCACCTGCGTCGTCGGCGCCTGCCCGTCCGTCAAACATCGTCGATCCCGTCTGGGCCGCGATCGACTGGACGCTAGCCCGAGCGGTGCGAACCGCGCGATTCTGGTGGCTGGCACTGGGTTATTTCGGTGCACTTTATGTTTGGTACGCGGTGCAGGTGCATCAGACGAAGTATCTCCAGGAAGTCGGCTTCTCGGCGAACCGTGCGGCCTGGGCATTGGGCCTGGTCAGTCTGCTGGGTGTTGTTGGGCAGATCTCGCTGGGGCATCTGTCGGATCGGATTGGACGCGAATGGATTTGGGCGATCAGCAATCTGGGGTTCGCGATCTGCTTTTTGTGCCTGATCGTGCTTGGCTTCGACCAGTCCTACGTGTGGTTATACTTGATGGTCGCGGCGCAAGGCGTGCTGGGATACGGCATGACCTCCGTCATGGGGGCGATTATCAGCGAGATCTTCCAGGGGCGGCACTTCGGCACCATTTTCGGAACGGTCATGCTGGCCGCGCTGGCTGGTGGAGCGGCAGGTCCGTGGGTGACGGGTGCGCTGCATGACATCCAGGGCAGCTACACGCTGGCATTTTGGCTGGGTGTGGGAGTCAGCGCGGTTTCGGCCTTTGCGATCTGGAAGGCTGCGCCGGGTAAGGTGCGGGCGGTGGCGGGGAAGATCGGGGCCTAATAAGGCGCAGCCCCCTAAAACCCAAACCGCTCCAGCAACGCCAGCGTCCGCGTCGGCACCCGCGGCATCGCCGCCATGAACGCCCGCAGATCAGCCGGGTGGTCGATATCCAGCCCAATCCCAGGCAACCGCACGATCGTCGGTTCAATCCCCTGCGCCCGCGCCGCCATCAAATGCGGAAAGTAACTGTCGTCACCAAACCGCAACGGCACCGAAAATGGCGGCGCGCACAGCACCGCGTTCGATCCCAGTTCGTCATGCGCCGGCACAATGGTGAACGAGGGTGCGGCCAAGCAGGACGACACCACGGCATCGATCTCCGCCGAGGTTACCCGCGGAATGTCGCCCGGAACGGTCAGCAGCGCGCCCTTCCCCTCGGCCGCCAGCACGCGGGCCATGCCATTGACCGCACCGGTATGCCCATCGAGCGCGCCCTCGGTCACCACGCGGGCGCCGTAGCGTTCCGCCAGCGCGGCCGCCACCGGATCGATCGTGTTGACCAGAATGCCCGCCAACCGCGTCGCACCGGCCAGCGCCGCCAGCACGTCCTCCAGCATCGTCGCCGCCAGTACTTCGCGCTGAACCGGCGTCAATACCGATGCCGTGCGCTGCTTCGCCCCGGTAAAGGCCTTAACCGGCACACAGGCCCAAACGTCGATCCCCTTGGCGTCGATCATTTACGCCCGCTGTGCCTCAGGCCACGCATTTCCCGGCGCCGTAACGTCGCTGCCGCTTCGACGACGATCCTGGCCAGGGCCTCCCGATCCTCGATCGTGGTCATCAACGTCTGCGCCAGCGTGACGCGGGCGTCGATCGAAACGACCTCCGACATGTCGGCGTGGTCGATGACGTAGCCATCCAGCAGATCGGCGTACCGTTGCGCCACCGTTCCAGCCGTCGGGTCCAACCCCAGTTCCGTCATCATCTTCGCCGTCGGCCCCTTCACCGCTCGGCCTGCGATAATCGGCGACACCGCGATGATCGGCGCCTTGCACGCCATCAGGGCCTCGCGAACCCCGGGGATCGCCAGGATCGGCTCAACGCTGATGAACGGGTTCGAGGGACAGATCACCACCGCCTCCAGCGACGGATCGGCCAGTGCGGCGATGAAGGTGGGGTGCGGTTTGGCCGCGCCGGCCCCCTGGAACTGCAACTGTGACACCACCGGCTCACACCGCCGATGCACGAAGTATTCCTGAAAATCCAGCCAGCCGTACTCGGTCAGCAACCGGGTCCGCACCGGATCGTCGGTCATCGGCACGACCCGGGGGGCGACACCCATGCGACGGCACAGATCGGCGGTGACCTGGGAAAGGCTTTCGCCCAGCTTCAGCCGCCGGGTTCGTTCCACATGCAACGCAAGATCGCGGTCGCCAAGACGGAACCATGTGTCCCCGCCAAGGGCTTCCATGGTCTCCATGAAAGACCACGTCTCGTCGTGACGACCCCAACCAAGCTCGCGGTTAGCCAGCCCGGACAGCGTATAGGCGACTGTATCGATATCGGGGGAAATCGACAGGCCCAGATGCTCAAAATCATCGCCGGTGTTGACGACGACCAGCAGTTCCTCGGGGGGCAGGATGCGCGACAGACCCAGAGCGAGTTTCGCGCCCCCCACCCCGCCGGACAAGGCAATGATCACTGGAAAAGGTCCTCCTCGGGCGGACGTATCACGTCCGCCACGGGCATGTCAGGGGCCGTCCAATTAAGGCCGCGAACGATCACCACCGGCTGGCCTTCCGCCGCTTGGCCCTGAAGCAACGAGGCTGCCGCGGCAACTTCATCCGCGAAGCCGATGATACTGACCTCCAGGATGCGGCCGAACAGGTCGGGCTGGCCGCGCAGGTCGATGACCGACGGGATGCCGGCCGCGCCGATCGCCACGCCGGCGGTGCCGCGCCGCCACGGGCGGCCGAAACTGTCGCTGATGATAACGCCGACATTGGCATAAGCCGCCAGAGCCGCGCGGATCGACGCCGCCGAACCATCGGGATCCAGCGGCAGCAGCAACGCCCGCTGATGCCCATCGGCGGCCGCCACGTTGGATTGGTCCACGCCCGCGTTGGCCATCACGAAGCCCAGGCGGTGCTGCATGATCATCAGATTGGGTCGGCTGCGGACAACCTTCACCGAATCCGAAAGTACCACTTGAACGATACGCGGGTCCTTGCCGACCTCGGCCGCCAGGGCGATCGCCTCGGCGGAGGGCACCACATCGGCGAGGTCAACAGTTCGCCCCTCGGCCTTGGATACGATCTTCTGGGCAATCACGACGATATCGCGGTCACGCAGGGTTTCGCCGGCCCGTTCAAGGGCGGCAAGGACCATGGCCGGAAGGTCGTCGCCCTGTTTCACCATCGGGATGCCAGGCAGGGCGAAGATTTCAACGCGAGCGGTCATGGCAGAGCGCGGCCGGGAAGCGCGGGGGCAATCCTATCCATGGTCCTGTCCGAGCAGACCACGCCAGGCGTGGATGGCGGGCCTTCGCCCGCCGTGACGGCTGAAGACACGCAACCCTACCCGAAACGCTGGCGCAGCTTCGGAAGCACCAGTTCGCCATAGATTTTCAGGAAGCGCGCCTGATCGTTGCCCGGCGCGTGGAACACCAGATGGCGGAAACCCATGTCGATGTAGGGTTTGATCTTCTCGATGTGCTCATCAGGGTCGGAGGACACGATCCAGCGGCTGGCGGCTCGTTCGATCGGCAGTGCGTCGGCCAGGCGCTCCATCTCCCTGGGATCATGGACGGTCATCTTCTCTTCCGGCGTCAGCGCCAGGGCGGCCCAGATCCGGGTGTCTTCCAAGGCGCGTTGCTTGTCGGGGTCGAAGGAGACCTTCATTTCGATCATGCGATCGAAGTCGGGCTTCGGCTTCGACGACAGCTTCAGGCCTTCCTCGACATTCGGCAGCAGGGTTTCCTTATACAGATCCCACTTCTTGCCGCTGGTGCAGATAAAACCATCAGCCATGCGGCCGGCGTATTTCGCGACCTGCGGGCCGGCACCGGCGACGTAGATCGGCAGGAAGGCGCCGGGCTTGTCGTAGATCGTCGCACCTTGGGTCTTGTAGTACTCGCCCTCGAACGTCAGGTCGTCCTCGGACCACAGCTTACGGATCAGGCTGATCGCCTCACGCAGGCGGGCGAAGCGCTCCTTCATTTCCGGCCAGACCATGCCGGTGGACGGAACCTCGTTCAGGCCCTCGCCCGTACCGACTCCCAGGATCACGCGGCCGGGGAACATCGAACCCAATGTGCCGAACACCTGTGCGACGACGGAGGGGTGATAGCGAAAGGTCGGGGTCAGCACGCTGGTGCCCATGACGATCCGCTGGGTGCTGGCACCTAGCGCGCCCAGCCATGCCAGGGCGGATGGCGCATGGCCGACGGTGTGATTCCAGGGCTGGAAGTGATCGCTCACGAAAACTGAGTCGAACCCCTGCTTCTCGGCTTCCACCGAGAAATCCAGTAACAATCTCGGAGCGAACTGCTCCGCGGACGCTTTGTATCCGAGCTTCAAGGTCATGGACCTGCCTCCTTCAGTTGGATGCAAGCTACTGCCGACCCGAAGTCACGGCAATCCACGCACCCTGGCCGCGGGCACATCCCTGCCTGCAAACCATCTACACAGGCACTGACGCATGTTCAGGCGTTTGGAACGCGGGATGAGCAAGCCGATCCGCGTCGGGCTGTTGCGACTGGTGGACAGCGCGCCAGTGATCGTGGCGGAGGCCGGCGGCGTGTTCCGAGCCCAGGGCCATGGCGAGATCTTCGCCCCCAATGCACTGGACCGACCAATTCACCTCCACCGGCCCCATCGCTCGGATCGTCACCCCCTGGGTGGACCCAATTTCGGGGCAGCCGGAAATGAAGGCGACCCCGGCAACGGTGGTCCCGGCGGAGGTCTCCTGATCGAGGCCGGCCTTCCAGCATCGACCCCGGCCGTCGCCGTCGAAAACGCCTCGCGCCCCAACGAGACGCATGTGCATGCCACCCTGGCCACACTGGCAGACCAGTTGGACGCCCATAACCCGGACGGCCCAACGATGGTGCTGATCGACACCGTTGTGGCGCTGTCGCGGGTACAGCAAGAACCTGCCCGCCTCGCCACTTGACCGCTTGCCAGCTTCATCCAGTACTGGCTAGTATTGTGCGACGCACAAAGAAAGGTGGTCCGGATGCTTTCGGTACGCAGCCTGTCGGCGATGCTTTTCTCTTCGCTTCTGGTCTTTTCGCAGGCGACGCGAGCCCAGGATATCAAGATCGGCATGATCGCCGGTTTATCGGGCGGCGGCGCATCCTATGGCGCCTCCATTCGCCAGGGCTTCGAAATGGCGATGAAAGAGATCAACGACGCCGGCGGCATCAACGGCCGCAAGCTGGTGATCGATGTGGCCGACGATGCCTCTGACCCCGCGCAGTCGGTGCTGGCAATGCAGCGGCTGGTGAACGATCAGGTCGATATCGTCGTCGGCGGATGGGGCAGCTCGCAGGTGCTGGCGAACATGGAGGTCGCCGAACGCGCGGGCATGCCATACATCGTGGTGGGCGCGTCCAACCCCAGGATCACCACCAGCCGCAACAAATGGACGTTTCGTATCCTGACCAACGACAACGGGCAGGCGACACGGTTGGCGGATCTCGCCGTCAGTCTGTTGCATATGAAACGGATCGCGGTGATCCATGACTCCAACGACTATGGCGTCGGCGCCCGCGACATCTTCGATGCCCGTTTGAAAGAACTCGGCGTCACGCCTGTCGATATCGAAAGTTACCAGACCAACGACAAGGATTTCACCGCACAGCTAACCCATATCGCCAGCGCGAACGCGGACGGGATCGCCTTACTCGGCACCCTGCCCGCCGCGCCGGCGATCATGAACCAGGCGCGTGATCTTGGCATCGAGGGCCGCTTCATGGGCGCGGCGGGATTGTCGAACGAGGCCATCATCAGCCTGGCGCCGGAGGCTTCGCAGCATACGATCGCCACGGCGTATTTCTTCGACACGCTGGACCCGCAGGCCAAGGCCTGGACCGAGAAGTACATGGCGATGTTCAAGAATGCGGCACAGGCGCCCCGCCCGTCGCAGGCGGCACCGACCTACCGCGGGGTGAAGATGGCGGCGGATTGCCTGACGGCGGTGGGCACGGACAAGGACAAGCTGCGGGAATGCCTGAAAGGCTGGCACGGAACATTCTTTGGCCTGCCGAAGGCGGAGGAACATTTCGACGATACCAACCAGTTGGTCGTTCCGGTTGTGCTGGTGACGGTCGAGGGCAAGTCCTTCGCCCTGCTGCCCGGGGCGAACTAACCCCGGTATGCTGCCTCAACTCCTGATCGGTGGGCTGGGAACCGGCTGCATCTACGCCCTGGTGGGGCTAGGGTTCACCCTGGTTTACCGAGGCATGGCGATGGTGAATTTCGCCCAGGGCCAGGTGTTCATGGCGGGAACGTTCCTGGGCCTGTATCTGGCGCGCGATCTGGGGGTGCCGGCGATCCCGCTGCTGATCCTGGTGCCGGCGATCAGCTTCGTGGCCGGCGCCTTGCTGGAAAAGCTGGTGTTCCGGCGGCTGTATCACAGCCACGAGGTGTTCGTCGTCGGCGCCATCGGCCTGGGTGTGATGATCGAGAACTTCGTGCGGGCGCTGTTCCCGGAGCCCCTGCCCTTCCCGAAGATCTTCGGCAGCGGCGTTTACCGTTTCATTCCGGGCGTATTGTTCCAGAAGACCTATCTGTGGATCGTCGTCATCACGCTGATCCTGGTGCTGATGCTGCACATCATGTTCACCTATACGCGACGCGGCCGAGCGCTGCGGGCGGTAGCGGCGGATGCGGAGATCGCGGGGACGATGGGGGTTTCGGTGCCGCGCGCGATCGGGCTGACGTTCGGGTTATCGTTCGCGGTGGCCTCGATCGCCGGCGTGTTGATCGGGCCGCTGTATTTCGTTTCGCCTGATATGGGCGACATGGTCGGGCTGAAGGCGTTCAGCGCGGCGGTGCTCGGCGGCATCAACAGTATCGTCGGCACGATCATCGGCGGCATCCTGCTGGGTGTGATCGAGGCGACGGCGGCGTTTTACATCTCCACCGACTACAAGGACGTGTTCGCCTTCGCGATCCTGATGCTGATGCTGGTTGTGCGGCCGCATGGGCTGCTTGGCCGGGTCGTTCCGGTCAAGGTCTGATGGTCTGGACCCTCGCGTTCGCGGTGTTCGCGTTCCTGCCGATGGTCGGCGGCGATTATCTGCTGCAGATCGGCGCTTTCGTTGCAATTCAGTCGATCGCGGTGATCGGGCTGGGGTTGCTGACCGGTTTTGCCGGACGGATTTCGCTGGCGCAGGGCGCGCTTTACGGCATTGGCGCCTATACGACCGCGATCCTTGTGACGGAGCTGGGTGTACCGCCGTTGGCCGCGCTTCCAGCGGCGATAGCGATGGCGGTTCTGGTGGGGACTGTGCTCGGCAGCCCGGCAATCCGGCTTTCGGGGCTTTATTTCGTCATGTCCACGATCGGCTTGCAGCAGATCGTCTGGATCGTGCTGATCCATTGGTCCGGCCTGACCGGCGGGCCGCAAGGCATACGCGGCATCCCGCCGCTGTCGGTCGCGGGCTTCGCGTTCGACTCCCCTGCCCGCTTCTATCTGGCGGCATTATTTGGGTCCGCCGTCTCGTTCTTTCTCGCAAGGCGGGTCGTTGCCAGCCGGTTCGGATTGTTCCTGCGTGCGGTGAGTGACGATGAACTGTCGTCGGCGACGGCTGGGGTTCATGTCGTGCGAACCAAAATACTGGCCTTGGCGCTCAGTTCCGGCTGGGCGGGCGCGGCGGGATTTCTGCACGCGTTCTTTCTGCGGTTCGTGCATCCCGATATGTTCAGCCTGGAACTATCCGTCGTCGATCTGACCATGGCGATGTTCGGCGGCTACCGCTCGCTGGACGGAATGCTGCTGTCCTCTATCCTGTTGGGCAGCGCCAGCGAATATCTGCGGCCGTTCGGGCAGTTCCGGCTGGTGGTTTACGGCTTCATCCTGCTGCTGACGATGATGGTGGCACCGCGCGGTATCCTGGCCGCGGCCGGCGCCTTGCTGCGGCGGCGCTGATGCTGACCGTTTCGGATGTTCATCTGAGTTTCCGTGGCGTGCGCGCCCTCGCCGGAGTCAGTCTGACAGTCGAGCCAGGCGAAACATTAGGGATCATCGGCCCGAACGGATCGGGCAAGAGCACATTGTTCAATGTGATCAGTGGTATCTACAAGCCGGATCGCGGACGCGTCACGTTCCTGGGCACCGATGTAACGGCGGCGGAACCGCGTTCAATCGTTTCGCTCGGTTTAGCGCGGACATACCAGAACAAGCGGCTGTTCGGATCGCTGACGGTGCTGGAGAACGTTGTTGTCCCGGCGCTGCGCACACAGGCCGGGTCCTGGCTTGGCGACATCGTCGGACGCTCTGCGGGACGCGCGGCGGCGGACGCGAAGGCCCGTGACTGTCTGGCGTTTGTCGGGCTTCATGATGTCGCCGACGTCCAGGCCAACAGCTTGGCCTACGGACAGCAGAATCGCCTCGAAATCGCTCGGGCTTTGGCGCTCGACCCTAAGCTGCTGATGCTGGACGAACCCGCCGCCGGCCTCAGCCCACCGGAGCGGATCGAGATGCGGGACCTCATCGAACGGGTCAAGGCGCGTGGCACCGCCGTTGCGCTGGTGGAACACGATATGCGGGTTGTGATGCAGCTCTGCTCGCGACTGGTGGTGCTGGACCATGGCGAGGTCATCGCGACCGGGAGCCCCGCCGAGGTCACCGCGAACCCCGATGTCATCGCCGCCTATTTCGGGGTGCCGGTCGATGACTGAAATACTGTCGGTGCGCGGATTGTCGGTCACCTACGGCAAGGTGCAGGCCGTGCGGTCAGTCGATCTGCATATCACCAGCGGAGAAACGGTCGCGATCCTGGGCGCGAACGGGGCGGGAAAGAGTTCCATCGTCCGGGCCCTGACCGGTTTGGTCCGGGTGGCTGGCGGCGATATCTCGTTTCAGGGACAGGATGTGACACGGCTATCCAGCGACCGCCGCGCCGCCGCGGGGATGGCGCTGGTGCCGGAAGGCCGGCGCGTGTTCGGCGACATGACGGTGACCGAGAACCTGCAGATGGGCGGATACCTGGCAGGCCGGGCGGTCGCCGAACGGACCGAGACGATGTTTGCGCTGTTTCCTCGGCTACGAGAGCGGCGGACCCAATTGGCCGCCACGCTTTCCGGCGGCGAACAGCAAATGCTGGCGATCGCCCGGGCGCTGATGCGCGGGCCATCGTTGCTGGTCCTCGATGAGCCGTCGTTAGGCCTTTCGCCGATCATGGTGCAGACGATTTACCGCGCGATCAAGGACCTGCGGGACAAGGGAATGACGATCCTGCTGGCTGAACAGAGCGCCAGTGTCGCGCTGTCGCTGGCGGACCGCGCGTACCTGCTGGAGGCAGGGTCGGTTGTGCTGGAGGGACCAGCACGGGCGTTGCGCGATGATCCGCGGGTGCGTGAAGTCTATCTCGGTGGGTAGCCGGCCTACACGACCGCCATGCGGTTCCAGGCATCCAGGGCGGCGATCTTATAGGCCTCGGCCAGTGTTGGATAGTTGAACGTGTTCTCGATGAAGTAATCCAGCGTGCCATGCAGGTTCAGCACCGCTTGCCCGATATGGACCAGTTCCGTGGCACCTTCCCCGACGATATGAACGCCCAGCAGGCGACGGGTCTTCAGCGAGAAGATCATCTTCATCATGCCGTGGTTCAAGCCCATGATGTGGCCGCGCGAAGTCTCCCGAAAGCGGGCGATGCCGCATTCATATGGGATACCGCGGCGGCGCACTTCTTCCTCGCTCATGCCCACGGTGGAGATTTCCGGGACGGCGTAGATGCCGTAGGGGAAGTAATCCGGGGCCGGCGGCATGGTAATGTTGAACGCATGGCAGGCGGCGATCCGGCCTTGTTCCATCGAGGTCGATGCAAGACTTGGGAAACCGATGGCATCACCGGCGGAATAGATGTGCGGCACCTCGGTCTGGAACGTGGCCGGATTGACCTTCAACCGCCCGCGTTCGTCGGTTTTCAGGCCGCAGGAGTCCAGGTTCAGCGTATCGGTCGCACCCACGCGGCCCGCGGCATACAGCAGCATCTCAGAGCGGATGCGGCGGCCGTTTTCCAAAATGGTGACCGGCCAGTCGTTCTCGAATTCGATCTTCGCGACCTTCGCGCCGAAGCGGATCGCCATGCCACGGTCGCGAAGCTGGTGGGTGAAGTCCTCGATCAGTTCATGGTCGATGAAGTCCAGCAGGCTGCCGCGGGATTCAATCAGCGCGACGTTGACGTCCAACGCGCTGAAGATGGTGGCATACTCAACCCCGATGACGCCGCCGCCAATGACGGTCAGGCTGCGAGGCAGCCGCGGCACCTCAACGATTTCGTCGCTGTCCAGGACGTTGTGGCCATTGAACGGCACGTCGGTGGGGCGATACGGGCGTGTGCCGACGGCGATCATGATCTTGTCGCCCGCGACGATCCGCACGTCACCGTCGTTCAGGGTGATCTCGACCGTGTTCGCATCGAGAAAGCGCCCCGCCCCGTTCATGGTCTGGACTTTGTTTCGAGCGAATTGATGCTCCAGAACATCGACCTCGTGATCCAGCGTCATATGCAAACGAGCCATCAGGTCCTTGGCCTGGATGTCCTTCTTGACGCGGTAGGCGCTGCCGTAAAACCCACGTTCCCGCCATCCGGTTAGGTTCAGGACGGTTTCTCGCAGGGTTTTCGATGGGATCGTGCCTGTGTGGACCGAGACACCACCGACGCGGCGCCCTTTTTCGATGACAAGAACCGCATGCCCAAGCTTCGCGGCCTGGATGGCGGCACGGCGTCCCGCCGGACCGCTGCCGATAACGATGAAATCATACCGTGCCATTATCGAGTGGGTCACCCGCCTGTTGCAGCGCAGCATATCCGCTTTCCACAACGATAGGGAGAGGTAAATCCTCCGGATTTGACGCCAGGCGCACCAGGGATCAGCATTTCCGCAAAATAAGGGAGACGTGCCATGCCGTTGCCAGCGGATACCGATGTCAGCACTCCGAAATACCTGCGCGACAAGTATGCGATCGTCGGCATTGGGGAGACGACCTATACCCGCGGCTCGGACAAGACGACCCGGGCGCTGGGCACCTGGGCATTGCGGAACGCGGCGGCCGATGCGGGGATCAAGACGTCGGACATCGACGGCATGCTGTCGTATTCGAACAACGACAGCACCTCGGCCACCTTCATGGCCGGCGACATTGGCGCTCGATTGAACTTCTACATGGACTGCATTGGCGGTGGGTCCTCAACCGAGGCGCTGATCGGCATCGCGATCGGCGTGATGGAGGCCGGTCTGTGCAACTGCGTGGCGCTGTTCCGCGCGATGAACGGGTTCTCCCAGGTGCGCATCGGCGGCACCGGGGCCAGATCGGCGGTGCCGATCAACGGCGACATGCTGCATAACCGGGCGTATGGGTGGCAAAGCGCCGGGCAGATGTTCAGCCCGAGCTTCATGCGGCACATGTATGAATACGGGACGACGCCCGAGCAGGTGGCGATGGTGAAGGTCGTGCATTCAGAGCACGCTTCGAACAACCCGAAGGCTTACTACAAGAAGCGCTACACCGTGGACGACGTACTGAGCAGCCGGATCATCTGCAAGCCGCTGCACTTGCTGGATTGCTGTGTCGAGACCGACAACGCCACTGCGATCATCATTACCCGGGCGGATCGGGCGAAGGACATGCGGCACACACCGGCACTGATCCGGGGCATTGTCGGGCGGTGCAACAAGCCGCGCATGGATATGCATTACCAGACCGGGCCAATCGACCGCGTGGCCGGCTACTACGCGAAAGACATCCTGTGGCCGAACGCGGGCGTGGGTCCCGAGGATATCGATGCAACCGGGGCGTACGACGCGTTTACCTTCACCTCCATGCTGCAACTGGAGGATTACGGCTTCTGCAAGAAGGGCGAAGGGGGGGACTATGTGTCCTCGGGTATTACAAGACTGGGCGGACGGCGGCCGAACAACACCTCGGGCGGTCATCTATGCGAGGGCTATACCCACGGGATGAACATGGTGATCGAGAACGTGCGGCAGTTGCGGCACGACATCGACGACTCCTGCCCGATGGGGCCGAAGGGCAAACGCCAGCACACCTATAACTATAAGGAGGGCGGTTGCCGGCAGGTAAAGGACATCGAGGTCACCGCCAATCTGGGTTGGGCCAGTCCGGGGACGACCTCCGGCATGGTCATGCGGCGCGGCTGAAGGGGGACATGGTCATGGCTATTCAAGGCAGCTACCTCGGCATGTCCCTGACGATCGACGACCTGGACAAGGAAAACCTGACCTATTTCCGCCATTGCGCGGACCACGCGTTCCATCTGCAGAAATGCGACGATTGCAGCCTGCTGCGCTATCCACCGACCACCGGATGCCCTTGGTGCGCCAGCCCGAACGCAACCTGGACGGCGGTGGAGGGCAAAGGCGAGGTGCATTCGTATGAAGAAGTGCATCAAGCCATTCAGCCCGCGTTCAAGGGTCACACGCCTTACATGGTTCTGCTGGTGGACCTCGACACGCAGAAGGGGCATCCATCGGACCATGAGGCCCTGCGCATTGTTGGGAATCTGACCACGTCCGACGGGGTGCTGGCGCCGCCCGAACTGGTTCGCCAGGTGGGTATCGGCACGCGGGTGCGGATGGTCTTCGCCGACGTGACCGACGGACTTGCATTGCCGCAATGGACGATCGACACGGAAATGCCGCAGCCGGCCAATCCGTGGCGATATCCCCAGGAGTAGTATGCTTCTCGACCAGGTGACCGCACCGCAAATGCAGACCGCCCAGGTGTTGACCGGGGTGACCATGGCGGCGTTTCTGGCCGCATCGTTGTTCGGAAAGCGGGCGGCAACCATCCGGGTCGCGGTGGCGGGCTTATACATCGCCGCCGCGTTGGGCTTTTTGTTATACTTTACTATCTGATCCCTTGGCTGGAGGGCTTCATCCGGCGGAGCGGCGCACGTATTCGTCACAACCGGCAAATCCAGGCCCTTTTGCCGGATCGCTCTTTCGCTTTGTAGTGAGCGGCGCGAACAGCGCTATCGTTTCGCCGTCCGTATCGACTATACGCATGAACGTGGCAAGGTTCGGCCGGTCCGGCCGGTACCCAGATCGCCCTTGGATCGGATAGCCGTCCGCCGGCATCCTTGAGTCCGTCGGATAACTGCTTCCCGATCGTGTGGCCGGATTGCGATCCGGCCCAATGGCTGCTCCCGGACCTGTGTCCGGGGCCCGCGTTCGATTCAATGAGGCGGATCACAACCGCCTGCTGACTGACAGGAGACGCTTGAACAAACTACGGCCTCAGGCCGAACAGGGAGATACCAAGAATGATCCGCTCGAACGGACTGTCTCGCCGCGGCGCCCTTAAACTCGGGGCAG
Source organism: Acetobacteraceae bacterium (assembly GCA_003506895.1). Lineage (GTDB taxonomy): Bacteria > Pseudomonadota > Alphaproteobacteria > Acetobacterales > Acetobacteraceae > Rhodopila. The sequence goes on from DNXO01000042.1 coordinate 120,600, forward strand.
CGGCCAGCGCGCTGCCGTTGGTGCATATCCGCACCGCCGGCGCCGCGGGAAAGGTGAATATCGGCTTCTGGGATCACTGGGTGCCGGGTGGCAACGACATCATGCAAAAGCAGGTCGATGCCTGGGCTGACAAAAACAAGGTCGAGGTTCAGGCCGACTTCATCACCGGCAACGGTAACAAGCTGAGTATGACAGGCGCGGCGGAGGCCCAGGCCAAGGCCGGCCACGACGCGATGACGTTCTTCAACTGGGACGTTCACAACTACGCCGACGCGTTGGAACCGATCGATGATGTCATGGGCCGGCTGATCGCCGCTCATGGGACGCCCAATCCGACCTGCACCTACCTCGCTAAAGGGAAAGGCCACTGGGTCGCCGTCCCGACCAGCAGCGGCACGCAGAACAAGCCGCCGTGCGCCCGCATCAGTTGGTTCAAGAAGCATGGCCTCGATCTCCAGGCGATGTATCCCGCCCAGCCCGGCAAGACTCCGCTACAGGACGAGTGGACATGGGAGGCTTTCCTGAAATACGCCGAGGCGGCGCGGAACGACGGCCTGACCTTCGCGATGGGGATGGGTGGCAACAACAATACCGACGGGATCGATACGAACGGTGCCCTGTTCCGGGCATTCGGGGCGACGCTGATTGACAGCGGGGGTGCGATCCAGCTCGACTCGGACGCCGTCCATCAGGTCTTGGAATTTGCCCAACGACTGGTCAAATTCTACCCTGAAGATGCGGTCAGCTTTGATGATGCTTCCAATAACCGAGCTTTGATTGCCGGCAAATCGGCGTTGATCTTCAATCCTCCCTCGGCATGGGCCGTGGCCAAGCGCGACGCCCCGGCGGTCGCGGCGGATTGCTGGACCTTCCCTGCCCCGAAAGGTCCCAAGGGCCGCTTTGTTCCGACGCTCAGCTTCTTCTGGGGCGTTTACAACTTCAGTCCCAACAAGACCGCCGCCAAGGAGCTGATCGAGTACCTCATGCAGCGGCCGCAGATCGAGGCTCGGTGCAACGTCGTCGCTGGTTATGACCTGCCGCCCTATGAAAAACTGTTGGATTTCAAGATATGGGAAGAGGTCGAGCCCCCGAAGGGCACGGTATACAACTATCCGATCAGGCCGTGGCATGATCAGCAACCGAACCTGACGGCGTCGGAAGCCTCACCGGATGTCGCGGTGCAGATCTATAATCGCGCTATCCACAATCAAATGCTCGCCCGGCTGAAACAGGGACAATCCATACCCCAGGTCATCGCTTGGGCTCGCGATGAACTGGAGGGTTTCACGCGATAGGACCGACCGGGCGGGCAAGGCCCGAATCTTGCCCGCCCCCTTGGTCGGCGTCATCTGAAGGGAAAACACGGCTCGGCGTGGAAGCAGCGTTGCGCCGCGTCCCGTCAGCCGTTAGCGTGGCATTTCTGGACGAAGATCATAGACCGGACGCCGCTGTCGCGTATTGACAGCGCGCCCCAACCGGTCAACACGGCGGCCTAATAACGACGCGGCGGAATACGCCGGATTGTCAGGGAGAGACATGTGCATGGATCGGCGCGCGCGCCATCTAAAGTCAGGTTCGGGGCAGCGGATTTCACCTTTTCAGGGTGCGGTTTGGCGTGGATATTTGTCCATACGCCAGACGCACGCTGGCCAGACATGAATTCCCTAACAACTGGTTATTCAGGAAGGACGCCAAGTGACGACGCCTAGGACGACAAAAAGCAAACCCGGGAACGTGACCCGCCGCCGAGCCCTGAAGCTGGCCGCGGCGTCCGCGGCGTTGCCGCTGGTGCATATCCGGACCGGCCGAGCGGCGGGAAAGGTATCGATAGCATTTTGGGACCATTGGGTTCCGGCCGGAAATGCAGCGATGCAGAAGCAGGTCGAAGCCTGGGGTGCGAAGAACCAGGTCGAGGTGCAGGCCGATTTCATCACCTCCAACGGCTCCAAGAACATCCTGACGATCGCGGCGGAGGCCCAGGCAAAGACCGGCCACGACGTTCAGGCATTCCCAAGCTGGGAAGTGCATAACAACGCCGACCTGCTGGAACCGATTGACGACGTGATGAAGCGCCTGACCGACAAGTTCGGCCAGGTCAACGATGTTTGCAGCTATTTGGCCAAGGTCAAAGGCCATTGGCTTGCCGTTCCGACCAGTTCGGGGACTCAGTACAAAGGCCCGTGCGGGCGAATCAGCGTGCTGAAGGAAAAGGCTGGGCTGGATATCGTCGGGATGTATCCCGCGAAGGCCGGCCACACCGCAGCGTCGGATGCCTGGACCTGGGACGTGCACTACAAGGCCGCCGAAGCCTGCTACAAGGCCGGGATGCCGTTCGCGATCGGGCTGGGGCAGACGTCGGATTCAGTGGACACAGCCGGGGCGCTGTTCGCCGCCTTCGGCGCGGAATTGGTTGATAAGGACGGCAACATCACCGTCAAATCCGACAAGGTTCGCGCGGTTCTGGAGCATGGGCAGAAGCTGGTGAAGGTGCTGCCCGACGATGCGGTCAGCTTTGACGACGCGTCGAACAACCGGGCGCTTATTTCCGGCAAGAGCGCCCTGATCTGGAATCCGCCCTCCGCCTGGGCGGTGGCGAAGCGCGATGCGCCCCAGGTGGCGGCGGATTCCTGGTCGTTCTCGGCGCCCTCCGGCCCAGCGGGACGTTTCCTGCCCTATCTGCCGTTTTTCTGGGGCGTCTGGAGCTTCAGCAAAAACAAGGGCGCGGCAAAGGACCTGATCGAGGCATTACTGCAGCGCGAACCGGTGCAAGAGCGCTGCGATGCGGTGTCCGGCTACGACGTGCCGCCGTTCACCTCGATGCTCGATTTCAAGATCTGGGAAGAGGTCGAACCGCCGCAAGGAACGGTTTACAATTATCCGCTGCGGCCGTTCCATAATGCCAAGGCACACATCGCCGCATTGCCGGCACCTCCGGAAATCGCGGTGCAAATTTATAACCGGGGCACGATGCCGACGATGCTGGCGAAGCTGAAAAGCGGCCAGACCATCGATCAGGTGATTGCCTGGGCCAATGACGAATTGGAAGGCTTCAGCCGCTGACCTGATCGCGGTGCGCCGGTAACGGCCGGCGCACCCGGGTTGGAGGGGTTTTGGGAGGTAAAAGAGAATGGCAGACGGCACGAGCGTCCCGATTGGTGGCCTCGCCTCCGCGAAATCGGCGGGGCGAAAAACCGCCATGCAGAAGTTCGCCCAGCGGCGATCGACCACCGGATTCCTGCTGTGCCTGCCGCTGATCCTGCTTGTCGCGTGCTTCGTCGTCTATCCGGCGTTTTATGCGATTTACCTCAGCATGCTGAACAAGAAGATGACGGCGTTCGTCGGGCTGGGGAATTTCCAGTTCCTGCTGAAGCGCCATACGTTCCAGTTGGTTATTTTCCAAAGCTGCCTGTTCGCGATCACCGCCGTGGTGTTGAAGGCCCTGCTGGGCTTCACCCTGGCGCACCTGATGCACAACATTCCTGGCAAGAACCAGAAGATCTGGCGCGGGCTGCTGCTGGTGCCCTGGGTCATTCCCCTGGCGCTGTCCACGTTGACCTGGTGGTGGATGTTCGATCCGTCCTACTCGGCGTTCAACTGGGTGCTCAACCAGTTCGGCTTCGCCAACGTCCCCTGGCTGGGCGTCGGCTGGATCGCCCGGTTTTGCACCATCGCCGTCAACGTCTGGTACGGCACGCCGTTCTTCATGATCATGTATCTGGCCGCGCTGAAATCGGTTCCCGAACAACTGTATGAGGCATCGGCGATCGACGGGGCGAATGCGGTGCAGAAGCTGTTCTTCGTGACGCTGCCGATGATGCGCAACATCATCTCCATCACCGTGCTGTTCAGCCTGATCACCACCTTCGCCGACTTCGACATCGTGCGCATCCTGACCGCCGGCGGCCCGCAGGACATGACGCATGTGTTCGCGACGTATGCGTTCCAGGTTGGCATCCAGTCCGGCGATATTCCGCTGGGGGCGGCCGATAGCTTGTTCATGTTCCCGATCCTGGCCTTCGCCGCATTCTTCGTGCTGCGCGGCGTGACCAAACGCACCAAGGAGATCGCGGCATGAGCGCATCCGTCACCGAACGCCGCGTGGCCGTCGCGGCCCAACGGAAGAACAGCCTGCACCGGCAGCGGATGTGGGCGCTGTGGGGCAGCTACATCGCGCTAGGCGTGTTCGTGGTCATGTTCCTGGTGCCGCCGTTCTACACGCTGATGACCAGTTTGAAGTCGTCGGCGGAAATCTCGGCGCAGGTCGGCAGCCCGTGGCTGGTGAAACACCCGTCGCTGGAGAATTTCTGGTACCTGATCACCTATCCAAATTTCCAGCGCTACTATCTGAACTCGGTGATCGTCACGATCCTGACTGTCGCGGTCTCGATGGTGATCTCGGTCCTGGCGGCGTTCAGCCTGTCGCGGATGGGGTTCTGGGGCAGCCAGACTTTGTCCACCGGCGTGTTCCTGACCTATCTGGTGCCGCCGTCGCTGCTGTTCATTCCGCTGTTTCAGATTATCGGGCAGCTTGGTTTGATCAATAATTTCTGGTGCCTGGTGATCCTGTACCCGACTCTGGCGGTGCCGTTCTGCACCTGGATCATGATCGGGTACTTCAGTTCCATCCCGCGGGAACTGGATGAAGCCGCGCTGATCGATGGCGCCGGCTATTTGCAGATGTTGTGGAAGATCTTCATCCCGGTTGCGATGCCGGGCATTATCGCCGCGACGATCTTCGCGTTCACCGTATCCTGGGGCGCATTCCTGTATCCGCTGGCGTATCTCTACACCTCCAACCAGATGGTGCTGACCGTTGGAATCATTTCCGACCTGATCCGCGGCGATGTGTTCCAGTGGGGCAAGATCATGGCGGCGTGCCTGCTGGCCTCACTACCGCCGATCGTGATCTACGCGTTCCTGATGGACTACTACGTCGCCGGCCTGACGGCCGGTGCGACCAAAGGCTGAACTGTCAATCATCAATGGGTGGCCGGTCCAGGACCGGCCAAGGACCCTAACCGAGGAAACGGAATAACCATGGCTGAAGTCTCCGTCCGCAAGGTCGTCAAGGAATACGAAGGTGGCGTCCAGGCGGTGAAGGGCATCGACCTGGACATCGCCGACCATGAATTCGTCGTGCTGGTCGGCCCGTCTGGCTGCGGCAAGTCAACGACGTTGCGCATGATCGCGGGGCTGGAAGAGATCACCTCCGGTGAGATCTGGATCGGTGGCGACGTCGTCAACGACGTGCCCCCGCGCGACCGCGACATCGCGATGGTGTTCCAGAATTACGCGCTGTATCCGCACATGAGCGTCTTCGACAACATGGCGTTCGGGCTGAAGCTGAGGAAATTCCCCAAGGACGAAATCAAGCGCCGCGTCGATGATGCGGCCCGAATCCTGGATATTGTGCCGCTGCTGGACCGCAAGCCCAGGGCGCTGTCTGGCGGCCAGCGTCAGCGCGTGGCGATGGGCCGGGCGATCGTGCGGAACCCGAAGGTGTTCCTATTCGATGAGCCGCTGTCGAACCTGGACGCCAAGCTGCGCGTGCAGATGCGAACCGAGATCAAGAAGGTCCATCAGACGATCCCAACGACGACCGTCTATGTGACTCACGACCAGATCGAGGCCATGACCTTGGCGGATCGCGTGGTGGTGATGAATGGCGGTGTCATCGAACAGGTCGGGACGCCGCAGGAACTGTATCACAATCCTGCCTCCCGCTTTGTCGCGGGGTTTATCGGGTCGCCGGCAATGAACTTCCTGCCATGCCGGATTCAGGATGGGGCCAATGGAGGCTTGGCCGTGCGGGTGACGGACTCGATCATCGTGCCGATCCCGCCGGCTCGGGTCGATCGCTACGGCGCCTACAAAGGTAAGGAAATGGTGCTGGGCATCCGGCCGGAGCATCTCTTCGAACACCGCGACCACGGCAAACCGGGTTGGACGCGCGTCGATCTGCCTGTGGACGTCGTGGAGCCGATGGGCATGGAGACGATGGTGCATTTCTTCGTCGAGGGTACGCCGGTTTGCGCCCGCATCGATCCCGCGACGCATGCCGCCCCGGGTGAGATGCTGCCGCTGACGGCGGACCTGAACCAGATGCATTTGATGCTTCCCGATACCGGCAGGGTCGTCTGATAGCCTCGCCGGATCCAAGGACGCGCCATGGCATACGAAACAACAACCGTCCCGACAGACGTGTTGCAGGGGTTCATCGCGGACATCTTTACCGCCGCTGGCTGTGAACGGCCCGAGGGTGAACAGGTCGCGAAGCATCTGCTGTCGGCCAACCTGACGGGGCACGACAGTCACGGAGTGATCCGGACTCCGCGCTACATCATCTGGTTGCAAGAAGGGAAGGTTCGTGCCGGTCAGGCGCTGACCGTGGTGCATGAAACCGCGACCCAGGCGATTCTGGATGGCAACTACGGGTTCGGCCAGACGATCGGCCCCCTGGCGGTCGATTTCGGGATCGCCAAGGCGAAGCAGGCCGGGATGGCGGCGATCGGGCTGCGCAATTCAGGGCATATCGGGCGCATTGGCGACTGGGGTGAGCGCGCGGCGGAAGCCGGTCTGATCTCGATCCACTTCGTCAACGTGCAGGCGGGCGAACTGGTCGCACCGTATGGCGGGGTGGACCGGCGCTTTTCGACCAACCCGATCTGCATCGGCGTACCCACCGACAAGGGACCGATCATCCTGGATTTCGCGACCTCATTGGTCGCCGAGGGCAAGGTTCTGGTGGCATCGAACGGCGGCAAGCCGGTGCCGCATGGCTCGTTGATTGAGCCGTCGGGCAAACTGTCGTCCGACCCGCGGACGCTCTACGGCCCCATCGAAGGCACTCATGTTCGCAACTCCGCCAATGGCGAGGGCGCTCTGAGAACGTTCGGCGATCATAAAGGTTCAGGCTTGGCATTCATGTGCGAATTGCTCGCGGGGTGCCTGACCGGCGGCGGCACATCCGGGCCGATCCCCGGCGGCAAGCGCGGACGCATCGCCAACGGCATGCTGTCGATCTACCTGTCGCCCGGCAGCTTCGGCACCAGCGGGTTCTCCGACGCGGTGCATGAATACGCGCATTACGTGAAAGCATCCCGCCCGGCCGAAGCCGGCGGTGAGGTGCTGATTCCGGGCGAGCCGGAGACGCGGATGCGCGAGGAGCGGCGTCGGAACGGCATCCCGTTGCAGGTGGAAACCTGGGCCGCGATCTGCGACACGGCGCGGTCATTGGGACTGAACCCGCCGGCCGTGGCGGTGCCCAACGGTTGATCCCGGTCTCGATCGTTACGGGGTTTCTGGGCAGCGGCAAGACGACGCTGATCAGCCGTGTTCTACGCGATCCGGCGTTCGGACGCACGGCGGTCATCGTCAATGAATTCGGCGAGGTGGCGCTGGATCATGACCTGATCGCCACCAGCGACGATTCCGTGTTGACGCTGAACACGGGCTGTCTTTGCTGCGCGGTGCAAACCGATCTGGCGCGGACGTTGATGGACTTGTTCCAGCGGCGGCAGGCGGGTGCGGCGAATTACGACCGGGTGCTGATCGAAACGTCCGGTCTTTCCGATCCCGCGCCAATCCTGCAAAGCATGATGAGCGACAACTCGGTTTTGGCGACACATGCCGCCCCGTCTGTCATTACTCTTGTCGATACTATCCACGGCCTGAAAACGCTACGTGATCACGCCGAAGCCCGCTCCCAGGTTGCCCTTGCCGATGGGATCCTGATCAGCAAAACGGATCTTCAGCCAGCTTCCGACAGTCTGATCGAACAGCTTGAGGCGTTGAACCCAAGTGCATCGCGCAGGGCCACGTCGGAGGCAGCGACAGCGGATTTGTTCGTTACCGCTTCGGTCGAGGCCGTGGCGCATCGACTGGCGAGCGCGGTGCGCGGACCAGCACATGACGGGATCGACACGTTTACCATCGTGCGGGAACAGCCGTTGCCGGCCCTTGCCCTGACGATGCTGCTGCAAGCCGTGGCAGAGCATTGCGGCCCTCGGCTGCTTCGAATGAAGGGTCTGGTGTCGATAGCGGAACTGCCCGGCCAGCCGGCGGTGATCCATGGTGTCCGCCATGTCGTCAGCGCTCCGGAGTTTCTGGAGAGGTGGCCGAGCGGGGATGAGAGAACACGGATTGTTTTTATAACGAAGGGGGTGCCGCTGTATTTCGTGTCTCGGTTGCTGGACGCGATCGAGGAGGAAGTGCGCGAGGAGATCAACACATTCCAAACCAAGTAGGTCGCCGCACCCGGTGGAACCTATCGACTTTGAGCGGCCAAGGTGCCTACCCTCCCGGAAAACGGGAGGAAACAATGAAAAGACGCAGCCTTCTGGCCGGTGCTGCCGCAGCGGCCCTCGCTCGGCCGTCCCTGGCGGGGCGGTCCCAGACGTTGTCGATGATCCCTCAAGTGGCGCTCAACAGTATCGACCCGGTTTGGACCAGTTCGCAGATCGCCCGAAACATGGGCTACATGGTTTTCGACCAACTCTACGGTCGCGACGAAGCCATGAATGCCCGGCCGCAAATGGTCGAGTCCGACTTGATGGAGGACGGGGCGCGCCGCTGGACATTGCGGCTTCGAGAAAACCTCTGGTGGCACGACGGTGAAAAAGTCCTCGCTCGGGACTGCGTCGCCTCGGTAAAGCGCTGGATGAAGCGCAATCCCGCCGGCAACACGCTGGAGGCCCGATTAGATGCAATCGAAACCATCGACGACCGCACATTCGTTTTCCGCCTGAACCGGCCCTACCCCCATCTACGAATGCTTTTGTCGCAGTTCATCATTCCCCCCGTGATGATGCCGGAACGGTTGGCACTCACCGATCCTTTCAAGCAAATCCCGGAAGCGATCGGCAGTGGCCCGTTTCGTTGGCTGGCGGACGAACATGTGCTGGCAAGCCACGCGGCGTTCGCCCGCTTCGACCGCTATGTCCCGCGCGACGAGCCCGCCAGCTACACCGCCGGCGGCCATCGCGTGCTGCTGGACCGGGTCGAATGGAAGATGATCCCCGATCCGCAGACCGCCGTGAACGCCCTGATAACGGGCGAGGTCGATTGGATGGAAATCCCCCTGCCCGACCTGATCCCGCTGCTGAAGAAAACCCCGGGCGTCGTCACCGGTAACCTGGACGACTACGGGCAGATCCTGTTCCTGCGCCCGAACCACACGCAATATCCCACCAGCAATCCCATGATCCGCCAGGCGATGCTGGCCGCGATAGACCAGAAAGAGGTAATGGCCGCGGTGATGGGCGGCGACCCCGGCAATGCCATCACGCCGATCGGCTTCCTACAGTCCGGCAAGCCGGAGGTGGACCAGGCTGGCGTGGAAGCGAACCATCCCACGCCGCAACGGGTCAAGGCCATGCTGGATAAAGCCGGCTACAAGAACGAGCGGCTGGTACTCCTGCATCCCACCGACCACATCTATTACAACCCGACCTCGTCGGTGATCTCCCAGTTGTTGTCGGAATGCGGTTTCAACATCGATGACCAGATGATGGATTGGGGCACCGTGCAAGCGCGCCGCGCCAGCCGGGAGCCGCTGGAGAACGGCGGATGGTCAATCTTCTGTACGGTCGCGCCGGTCCCGGACTATCGTAATCCGCTGCTCGCGGCGTTCATTCGCGGCGACGGCAAGAAGGGCTGGTTCGGTTGGCCGGAGAATGCGCGCATGGAGCAGCTCTACGCGACCTGGTTGGAAACCACCGATCCCGCGGAGCAGACCCGCCTGGAACGGGAATACCAGTTACAGGCCTTCAAATTTCTGCCATTCATCCCGCTGGGACGGTATCTGCAGACCTCGGCGTGGCGGGATAATGTCCGCGGCATTCCGAAAGGTCCGTCGGCGGTGTTCTGGAACATCGAAAAGAGCTGACATCTTGCACGAAACGGTCCCGCCCCATAAGCACGGGGCAACAGGTCAGGAATTCATCCATGCTCAAGCGTCGAACCCTCCTGGGGACCACCGCCGTGCTGGCTGCACCCGCCGTCGTGCGGGCGCAACAGGCACCGATCCGGATTGGCGAAATCAACTCCTACTCGGCCATTCCGTCGTTCACCCTGCCCTATCGCAACGGATGGCAGCTCGCGGTGGACGAGATCAACGCCCGCGGCGGCATTCTAGGCCGCAAGCTGGAGGTCATCAGCCGCGACGATGCGGGCAAGCCGCAGGACACCATCCGCCTGGCGGGTGAGCTGCTGGATGAGCAGAAAGTGGACATCCTGGCCGGCGGATACCTGTCGAACGTGGGTTTGGCGCTGTCTGACTACGCCTTGCAGCGGAAGAAACTGTACGTCGCCGGGGAGCCGCTGTCCGACGCGATGGTGTGGGAGAAAGGCAACCGGTACTGCTTCCGCCTGCGGCCCTCGACCTACATGCAGGCGGCAATGCTGGTGGAGGAAGCCGCGAAACTTCCAGCGAAGCGCTGGGCGACGGTGGCGCCGAACTACGAGTACGGACTGTCAGCGGTGAAATGGTTCAAGACCCTGCTGAGCGCCAAGCGGCCAGACGTGGAATTCGTCACTGAGCAATGGCCGGCGCTTGGAAAGATCGACGCTGGTGCGACCGCCGCCGCACTCGCCGAACCGAAGCCGGACGCGATCCTGAACGTGACGTTCGGGCCGGATCTGACCAACTTCGTGCGACAGGGCAACACCCGCGGTTTGTTCGAAAACCGGTCGGTCGTGTCCGTCCTGACCGGGGAACCGGAGTATCTGGAGCCCCTGGGTGACGAGACGCCCGTGGGCTGGATCGTGACCGGCTATCCGCAGGCTCAGGTCGAGACCAAGGCCAATCAGGCGTTCATCGCCGCCTATAAGGCTCGGTTTGGGGCGGTGCCGGGAATGGGGTCGGTGGTGGGCTACACGCTGATCCAGTCCATTACCGCTGGCATCAAGCGGGCCGGTTCCGTGGATTCGGAAAAGCTGGTGGACGGATTCAGCGGGGTTTCCTTCGATACGCCGTTCGGGCCGGCATCCTATCGCGCGCTCGATCACCAGGGGACGCTTGGGACATTCGTCGGCAAGACGGCGGTAAAGGACGGCAAGGGCACGATGGTCGATTGGCACTATGCCGATGGGGCGGCCTATCTACCGACGGACGCGGTGGTCAAGGCGCTGCGGCCGAACGCCGGATAGCGGTCTGTGACAGGACGTGGTTAGGCGCCCGGGCAAAGGCGGTGTCCGTTCGGTGACCCGGCTTTGAGCTTCATCGCCGTTCAGTTTCTGACCGGCCTGTCCAGTTCCGTGTCGCTGTTCCTGACGGCGGCGGGGCTGACGGTGATCTTCGGTGTCACCCGGGTGGTGAATTTCGCCCATGGCAGCCTGTTCATGCTTGGCGCCTATCTCGGCTGGACCATTCTGACGCGCCTGCCGCACACGCCTGTTTGGTTCGCCGGAGGTATCCTCGCGGTTGCGGCAGTCGTCGCGATTGTTGGCGCGGCTCTGGAGACGAGCTTGCTGCGCCGCCTCTATCGCGCCCCAGAGCTGTTTCAACTGCTGGCGACGTTCGGCGTGATGCTGATCATTCAGGACGTAACCCAACTGCTGTGGGGACCGAACGACTTGTCGCTGCCTCGCGCCCCGTGGCTGCGCGGCTTCGTCACGATCCTGGATGCGCGTTTCCCGACTTACGATCTGGTGCTGATCGGCATCGGACCGCTGGTGCTGCTTGCGCTCCTGATTTTGCTGCGGCGCACGCGCTTCGGGATGCTGATCCGGGCGTGTACCGAAAACCGGGATTTGGCGGGCGCTCTGGGGATCGACCAGCGGATGCTGTCCACGACCATCTTCGCGCTGGGTGCCGGTCTCGCTGGCATGGGCGGCGCCCTGATCCTTCCCGATACGTCGGCAAACACGCAGATGGACCTCGCGGTGATCGTCGAGGCGTTTGTCGTTGTTGTCGTGGGTGGGATGGGAAGCGTGACCGGTGCGTTCCTGGCCAGCCTGCTGATTGGCGAGTTGCAGGCCTTCGGGATTGTCCTGATCCCAAAGGCGACGCTGGTGCTGCTTTTCGTGATCATGGCGTTCGTGCTCAGCCTTCGGCCGAATGGTCTGCTGGGAAGCATTCCTTTGTCGTCAGGACATCAGACCATTCGGCGGTTGTTCCCCGCGCCCTCCAGGCAGTTGCCATGGGTGGCGGGGGCGCTGGTGTTCCTGGCGGCGACCGCGCCGTTCTGGTTGCCGGCGTACCCGATGGCCGTGTTGACCGAGATGCTGATCGCCGCGCTGTTCGCCTGCGGGTTGCATCTGATGATGGGGCCAGGCGGCATGATCAGTTTCGGTCACGCCGCATGGTTCGGCCTTGGGGCATACGCTTCGGCCCTGGCGGTTCGCGCGCCGATGCCGGTGGCTCTGCTCGCCGCGCCAGTCGCCGCCGGGCTGATCGCCGGGTTGTTCGGCTGGTTCATCGTCCGCCTGTCCGGTGTTTATCTGGCGATGCTTACGCTCGCATTCGCCCAGATCGTGTGGGCGATCGCGACCCAATGGACCTGGCTGACCGGCGGGGATGACGGGATTCTGGGGGTATGGCCATCCGGCCCGGTGCCATTCTACTGGTGGGTCCTGGCGCTGACCTCGGGCGCGATCTGGCTGTTGCAACGTGCGGTCCGCTCTCCGTTCGGACTGGCGCTGCGTGGGGCGCGCGACGACCAAAACCGGGCGCTGGCAATCGGCCTGCAACCCGCTCGGTTACGGATGGTCGCGTTTGCCCTGTCCGGTTCGGCGGCGGGCCTTTCCGGCGGGCTGTTTGCCTTCAAGACCGGTAGTGTGTTTCCGACCTATGTTGCGATCGGCAAATCTGTCGATGGGTTGCTGATGGTGTTGCTGGGCGGAATCGAGACCGTGGTGGGACCAATCGCGGGCGCGATTGCCTATACCGGCCTATACGATCTTCTGCTGCAGACCATGCCGCTGTGGCGGTTGGTCCTGGGATTGACCATCGTCGGACTGGTCCTGGCGTTTCCGGATGGCATTGCCGGCGGCCGGCGGCGCGCATGACACTGCTGTCGGTCCAGTATCTGACCAAGGCGTTCGGCGGCAATGAGGTCGTTCGCGGTATCTCGTTCGACGTCGCCGCCGGCGAGGTCGTCGCCCTGATCGGTCCGAACGGGGCGGGAAAAACCACCTGCTTCAACATGCTGAACGGGCAGATCCGGCCGGATAGCGGGATGATCACCCTTGGTGGCGAGACCATCACCGGCTGGGCGCCAGACCGGATTTGGCGGTTCGGCGTGGGGCGCGGTTTCCAGATCGCGGCGACGTTCGGTTCTATGACGGTGCGCGACAATGTCCGCACCGCCCTTCTGTCACGCCATCGCGCGGTATGGCGCTTTTTCCGCCCCGCGTCGGACATGTTCACGGCGGAGGCGGAGGCCCTGCTGGATCGCGTTGGGTTGCGCGGTCTGGCGGAACAGGGTTGCGGAACCCTCGCCTACGGCGACTTGAAGCGGTTGGAGCTGGCTCTGGCGATCTCCAACAAGCCCCGGTTGTTGCTGGTCGATGAACCGACGGCGGGGATGACTCCGCCGGATCGCCGAGCGGTGATGGATTTGTTGCTGGGGCTGGCGCGGGAGGGGGGGTGTGCGGTGCTGTTTACCGAACACGACACCGACATGGTTTTCCGCAGCGCCGACCGGATTTTAGTGATGGACAAAGGCGAGCTGATCGCGGAAGGCGATGCAGCGAGCATTCGTGCGAACAGCCGGGTCCGAACCGCTTATCTCGGCGACGAGTAATACCAGCGGCCCAGAGGGCCGACTGGTATGCGCGCGGGG
>DNXO01000042.1:134631-137253 GCA_003506895.1 Acetobacteraceae bacterium
CCGACTGGTATGCGCGCGGGGTTGGTGGGGCGGCCGTGCGCCAAATCAATTGGATGCCAGCCGCCCGCCGACTGACAAAAGAGTCGAAGCGTCGGGCGGCTGGTATAAGAACCTGAGGCTGTATGACGCACGTCCTATTGATGAATTCCTATAACCCCTTAATTTCATGCTGCGGCGCGGTAGGCGCCGGTACGGGGATCCCGCCTGATGCGCTTTAACGGACTTTCGCTTGTTTTCCTGCTTTCAGCCGCTTCCGTCGCCCACGCGCAAATGCCAGGCGGCCCGCCGTCGGTCGGCGTGGTGCGCGCGCAGCAGACCGCGATCACCGAAACATCTGAGTTTGTCGGACGCGTGCAGGCGATCGAGCGTGTGTCGCTGACCGCGCGTGTGACGGCGTTCCTGGACCAGCGGCTGTTTATCGAGGGCACCGAGGTCAAGCAGGGTGCCTTGCTGTATCGCCTGGAGCGAGGCCCGTTCGAGGCGGCGTTGCGACAGCAGGAGGCAGCGGTCGCCGACATCAGCGCGCGTCTGGCCAATGCGAATATCCAGTTGTCACGGGCGCAATCGCTGCTGGCCACGCCCGCGGGTCAGCGGTCGAACGTGGATGACGCGATCACCAATCAACGCTCCCTTGCGGCCCAGGTGTTGTCCGCTCAGGCGCAGTTGCAGGTGGCGCAGATCAATCTGAACTACACCGAAATCAAAGCGCCGATCGCGGGAAAGATCAGCCGAACCAACATCACGCCGGGCAATGTCGTCTCGCCCAGTTCGGGCGTGCTGGCGACGATCGTCAGCCAGGACCCGATGTATGTTCTGTTTCCGGTTTCGGCGCGCAGCCTGACCGAGTTGCAGAAGCGCTATGCGGGCCAGGGCGGCACGAATGCCGTCGTGATCAAGCTGCGCATGCCCGATGGCTCGTTGTATCCGCTGGACGGAAAGATTGACTATGTGGAGCCGACTGTCTCCGCCACCACCGACACCGTCATGTTGCGTGCCCGCGTCGCCAATCCGCCCCGCGCCAACGACAACGCTGGCCAGGAGGTCGAACGGCCGTTGATCGACGGGGCGTTCGTCACGGTTGTCGTAGAGGGCATCCAGCCGGTCATGGCCTTGGGGATCCCGCGGAAGGCTGTGCTGTCGGATCAACAGGGCGACTACGTCTATGTGGTCGGCGCCGACAACAAGGTGGAGTTGCGTCGTATTCAGTTGGGCCAATCGACGCCCAGCACCGCGGTGGTGGCCGGTGGGTTGAAGGACGGCGACATGGTCGTGACCGAGGGTGTCCAACGCGCCCGGCCCGGCATGCAGGTCAGTCCTGGCCCGGCCAGCCCGCCACCCGCCGCAGCCGGTTCGGGAAAGTCGTAGGATGATCTCCGGCGTTTTCATCCGGCGGCCGCGTCTCGCGGTCGTCATCGCCATTCTGCTGACTCTGGCCGGCGTGCTGTCGTTGCAGCGGATCGCGGTGTCCCAGTTCCCCGACATCGTCCCGCCGCAGGTCACGGTCTCGACCACCTTCACCGGCGCCTCCGCCGCGGTGGTGGAGCAGACGGTCGCGCAGCCGCTTGAAGCGGCGATCGTCGGCGTGGACAAGATGATCTACATGAAGTCCAACAGCGCAAACGATGGCAGCTATTCGCTGACCGTCAGTTTCGCCTTGGGCACCAACCCGGACATCGACACCGTCAACGTCAACAACCGGGTCCAGCAGGCAATCGCGCGTCTGCCGCCCGAGGTCCAGCGCTATGGCATGACCGTGCGCAAGCGGTCCTCGGCGATCCTGGAGTTCCTGCAATTCTATAGCGAGGGCGGCAAGCAGCCCCCGCTGTTCACCAGCAATTACGTGACGATCAACGTGCTGGACCGTCTGGCGCGCGTGCCGGGCGTCGGCGATGTGCAACTGTTCGGGCGCCTGGATTACTCCATGCGCATCTGGTTCAACATCGACCGGCTGGTGGCGCTGAACCTGGCGCCGGCGGACATCATCGCCGTCATCCAGTCGCAGAACATCCAGGCCGCCGTGGGCCGTATCGGCGCCCGGCCGACCAGCGACGCGACGCAGTTCCAGTTGAGTGTGCAGACCCAGGGCCGACTCACCACGCCCGAGCAGTTCGGCGACATCGTCGTTCGCGCCAATCCGGACGGGTCGGTGCTACGCATCCACGATATCGCGCGGGTCGAGATGGGGGCGGCGAACAGCGATACGCTCAGCCGCCTGAACGGCAATCCCGCGGTGTCGATCGGTATCTACCTCGCCCCCGGTGCGAACGCGGTCGATACGTCAGCCAGGGTCGCCAAGGCCTTGAAAGAGATGTCGGAACGGTTCCCCGAGAGTCTCAAGGCTCGGGTGTTCTACGACAGCAGCACCTTTGTCTCCGACACGATCGATGAGGTCGTGAAGACGCTGCTGATCGCCTTCGTCCTGGTTGTCGCGGTGGTGTTCGTCTTCCTGGGCAGCCTGCGCGCGACCATCATCCCGATGGTCGCGATCCCGGTCAGCCTGATCGGCACGTTCGCGGCGCTGCTGGCGTTCGGATTCTCGGCCAACACGATTTCGCTGCTGGCGATGGTGCTGGGCATCGGCGTCGTCGTGGACGATGCGATCGTGGTGGTGGAAAACGTGGA
>DNXO01000042.1:137506-159951 GCA_003506895.1 Acetobacteraceae bacterium
GGTGGAAAACGTGGAACGGGTCATGGCCGAGGAGCCAGACCTGTCCCCCGCCGATGCGACCAAGAAGGCCATGGATCAGATCACCGGCCCGGTGATCGCGATCTCGCTCGTGTTATTGTCCGTGTTCGTGCCGGTCGCGTTCCTGCCGGGGCTGACAGGCACGCTGTTCCGCCAGTTCGCGGTCACGATCAGCGTCTCCATGCTGCTGTCGGCGATCATCGCGCTGACCCTGTCACCGGCCCTTTGCGCGCTGTTCCTGCGGCACAGCCACCGCCCGCGGGGCCCTGTGGGCTGGATGCTGACGGGGATCGACAAGATCCGGGACGGTTATTCCAGCGTGGTGAACCGCCTGCTGCGGCTGGCGTTCCTGTCGGTCCTTGCCATCGCCGCTGCCGGCGCCGGCATCGTCATGTTCGGCCGAATCACACCAACCGGGTTCCTGCCGGAAGAAGACCAGGGCGCCTTTTTCACCGTCGTGCAACTGCCCGACGGTGCCTCGGTCGAGCGTACGCGCAAGGTGGTGGAGGATGTCGAGAACCTGATCCGGCCGATGCCACAGGTCGATGCGGTGCTGTCGATCGTCGGTTTCTCCTTGCTCGATGGCGGCAACCAGCCGAACTCGGCGTTCCTGGTGACGCGGCTGAAGCCATTCGCTCAGCGTCAGGGTCCGGAAGATGGCGTCCGATCCGTTCTGGGCAAGATTTTCGGCGGCGCGCAAAGTATCCGTTCGGCGATCGTGTTCCCGTTCAACCTGCCGCCGATCATTGGCCTGTCCACCAGCGGCGGGTTCGAATACCAGCTAGAGAACCTGGAAGGACGCCCGCCCGAGGACATGGGCAGCGTGATGCAGGGGATGGTTGCGGCGGCCAATCAGGACCCGCGGTTGACCCGCGTGTTCTCCAGCTTCACCGCGTCGAACCCGTCGATCTGGCTGGATATCGACCGTGAGAAAGCGCAGGCGCTTGGGTTGGCGATCGCTGACGTGTTCAACGCCCTGCAGGCGTCCCTGGGTGGATATTATGTCAACGATTTCAACCTGTATGGCCGGACCTGGCAGGTCAACATCCAGGCCGATGCCGTCGATCGCAGCGACGCGTCGGCGATCTACAAGATCTTCGTCCGCAACAAGCTCGGGGAAATGGTGCCGCTGCGCTCCATCGCCAATGTCCGTGTCCAGCTCGGGCCGCAGGTCATCAGCCGCTACAACAACTATCGCAGCGTGACCATCAACGGCAGCCCGAAGCCGGGCGTGTCGTCGGGTGAGGCGCTGATCGCGATGGACCAGTTGTCGAAGACCACGCTGCCGCCGGGCTATTCGTACGAATGGACCGGCACGGCATACCAGGAACGCGAGGCATCGGGGCAGACCGGGTACATCCTCGCGCTGGCGGTGCTGTTCGCCTACCTGTTCCTGGTGGCGCTGTATGAAAGCTGGATGATCCCGATCCCGGTGCTGCTGTCGGTCACTGTCGGCGTGCTGGGCGCATTCTTCGGGCTTAAGCTTTCGGGGCTGTCGCTGGATCTGTATGCCCAGATCGGCATGGTGGTGCTGATCGCGCTGGCCGCCAAGAACGGCATCCTGATCGTCGAATTCGCCAAAGAAGCTCGGGAGTCCGGCCTGTCGATCCGGG
The DNA here is from genome assembly GCA_003506895.1 of Acetobacteraceae bacterium. Classification (GTDB taxonomy): domain Bacteria; phylum Pseudomonadota; class Alphaproteobacteria; order Acetobacterales; family Acetobacteraceae; genus Rhodopila. Next base: position 139,138 of record DNXO01000042.1, read on the forward strand.
AGGCGGCGTCGCTGGGTGCCAGGATGCGAATCCGAGCGGTGCTGATGACGTCGATCGCGTTCATCTTCGGGCTGATACCGCTGGTGTGGGCGACGGGCGCGGCGATGCTGAGCCGGCGCGGGGTCGGCACGGCGGTGTTCGCGGGCATGATCGTTGCCAGCTCGATCGGGGTGTTCCTGATCCCGATGCTGTACGTGGTGTTCCAGTCGATCCGGGAAAGCGCGAAGCGGCGGTTTGGCGGTGGGGGTGGGAGGAAGCGCCATCCGGCTGAGTGGTAGGATTGGGTACCTCATCACGCGGACGTTGGGTTGGGGGGTCAGTGCTGACTTCCCGACATCCCGAACATCGGCGGCTGGTATTGCGGCTGATCAGTGGAATTACCGGAAGCCAACCACGAAGCGCGAACCTTAGCACATCAATGCGGGCAGAACCGGCACGACAACCGGCATTTTATCCGGCAGAATGGTCGCCGCGACGGGCATTAACGTTCGGTTTCTATTGGTATTTTTTCCCCTACTAAACCGGCATAAAATCCGGTATAAATCCGCCATGGACATTGCATCGATGGAACCGTTGGTTCCCGGCGAGGGGGCGGGAGCACTCGAGGACGAAGCGGTTTCACTGATCGCGGAATCCAATCAGCTCGCCGGTCGTATGCACCCTATTTTGCGGGACTCGATCGGCGATCTGGTTCGTTCGATGAATTGCTATTATTCCAATCTCATCGAAGGCCACGACACGCATCCGCGCGACATCGATCGGGCACTCGCCAACGATTTCTCCTCCGAACCGAACAAGCGGGAGCTGCAGAGGGAAGCGGTCGCCCATATCCACGTCCAGAAGCTGATCGACACAGGACGGGATCCCGACGCATGGCCCGCATCGGCCACCTATGCTTCGTGGCTCCACGGGGAATTCTGCTCGCGGCTGCCGCCTGAGATGCTGTGGGTAACCAACCGGCGGACCGGCGAGAGGCTGCCGGTCGTCCCGGGCGAATGGCGCAGGCACGATGTTGAAGTTGGCCTCCACCTGCCCCCCGAACATGACGACCTGCCGCGTTTCATGGCGCGGTTCGATCAGGCCTACCGGTCTCCGCCGCTGACCAAATTTCGCCAAATCCAGACCGTGGGTGCAGTCCACCACCGCTTCCTGTGGATCCACCCCTTTCTGGACGGCAATGGCCGCGTGGCGCGGCTGATGTCGCACGCTCTGTTCAAGCGGCTCGATATCGGCACCAGCCTGTGGTCGGTGGCGCGCGGGCTGGCGCGTGACGAGACTCATTACAAGGCGCTTTTGGCCCGGGCCGATGGGCCGCGTGAGGGCGATCGCGACGGAAGGGGCAACCTCACCCAAGTCGGCCTCATTGAGTTCTGCAAATTCTTTCTCGACCGATCGGTTGACCAGATACGCTTCATGAGCGGACTGCTGGACCTGGAAACGCTGCTGAGGCGTATCGAGATCCATATCGAGGAGGAGATACGCGCGAAGCGTCTGCTGCGAGGCAGTTTCGCGGTCGTGCGGGAAGCGGTGATCGCCGGCGAGGTCGAGCGGTCCAAGATTCCATCTCTGACCGGCTATGAGGAACGCGGCGCAAGGAATGTGACCGCGGCTCTTGTCGACCGCGGTATGCTGACGGCTCCGTCGCACCGCGCGCCGCTGCGCCTCGCTTTCCCAGCCGAAGTCGCGGAGCGCTGGTTTCCGAATCTGTACCCCGCCAACGCAGGATCGCGATCATGAGACAGATTTCCGTCGAGATCATTCGGAAGTTCGCGTTGGGGCGAGAGCGGTCGTCGTATACCAGGTCCCCCACCTGACGTTCGACCGGCCGCGAAGAGGAGCCCCTGTCGCGGAGCCTCGCAGAATCTCTTTGACGAGATGCCAGCAGTCCGATGCCAGCAGAATCAGCCTTCCACTCGGATAACCGGCCCCGACAAGATCAACAGCTACCGCAGCGCCCCAACGAAAGACTGGGGCGGCTTCGCCGTAAAAACCCCGCCCACCAGCGACAGCACCTGATAAACCACCGTCAACCCGCAAAGCGCAGCGGCATTCACCCAGAACACATGCCGGATCACCGGCAACCCAAAAGCATCGCCACCGGCCGGAAGCATCCGCCCAGCGGCATACAGGCCCGCTTCAAATGCGGCGAACGCGCCGACAAACGGCAGGCTCACGGCCAACGGCGCCGGCCTTGTCGTGGACAACGCCCCGGCCGCCAGAACCGCCAGCGCGGAGGAAAGACCGATCGCCACGCCCCAGGCGGCACAGTCCCATGTCAGCGGATAACGCAGGATGCCGAAGCCCACGATCTGGTTCGCCAGCCAGACGAAACCGATCACCGCCCATCGCTCATCCGCTCGGAGGTAAAGCGCGGCCACGGTCGCCAGCGCGGCGAACGGGGTGACACAGGCGAAGAACAGACTCAGGCCGATGCCGCTCGCCACGATCAAGGCGATCCATAGGTTGCGGCCGCCCCGGCCAGACTCGCGGGTCAACGCGTTCCTCGCTGGTTTCATGTTCGGCTCATCCCCTGACACCACCAAAGGATGATCGGAGTTGTCCACAGCGCCGTCAATGCCTTCCTTGGTTGTAGTCAAGGCAGCCGGGAGAAGGCAGTCAGGCGAAAATTGCCCGATGGGTCGCGGATAGACCGTCTGCCCAGGCTTCATTGACCGAGGTTCCCGTCAGGCGGCGGCAGGGCGCGATCACCGTCGGGCGATGGGCCGCCAGCAATGGTTTTGCCGGTCCGCGAGGTCTAAAGGCGTGGATGGTGGGCCTTCGCCCGCCATGACGGTGGGCTGGCATGTTCTTCTGCCCAGCACGGACTGCCCAGCACGGACCGCGCGGCACAAGATGGTTAGGGCGCCCGCAGTGACGTTGACTTTTTTCCTATTTTCATCTATAAATCGACACAACCGCCTGCCTTTCGAAGCCGCCGACGCATCTACGCATAAAATGCCGCCACCACCTCAGACGCACACGGAGATCGCTCTTATCCCGCCCTCGCCCGCCGATCCGGCACAAGCGTTGGTCGCCCGAAACCACGCCGCTTTCGTTGACGTGGACAATCGCGCCACGCGAAACTTCCGGAAGTTGGGACGGAATCCCATAGCGCGCCTCCTGAGACACCTATGAGACACCCGAATCAGGCCAAAGCGGTCAGCGGTTCTGCCAGTCGGGCTTGCGCTTTTCGGCAAACGCCTTGGGGCCTTCGATGTAATCCTCGCTCTCCATGTTCTCCCGCTGCGCCGGGTAGATCGTGCGCATCGCCTGTTCCAGCGTCGGCTCATCCATGCCGCGATACGCCGCCTGCTTCGACGCCCGAACAGCCTTGGGCGAGCATTCCAAAATCAGCGCCGCCCAGCGTTTGGCCGCTGCCAGCGACTGGCCCTCGGGCACGACCTCGGTGACAAAACCCAGTTCGAAGCCCTCCCGAGCCGGGACTCGGCGTCCAGTCAGGATCATGCCCATGGCCTTCTTGATGGGGATGGAGCGCGGCAGCCGATGCACGCCCCCCGCCCCGGCGATCAGCCCAACCCTGGGTTCCGGCAACGCAAACAAGGCGTTTTCGGCGGCAATGATGATGTCGCACGCCAGCGCGGTTTCGAACCCGCCGCCCATCGCCATGCCATTCACCGCTGCGATCAATGGCTTATCCAGGTCGAAGCGACTGCAAATCCCGGCGAAGCCGCGCGGGCCCGTGGGGCGACGCTTGCCGCTGGCCTGGACCTTCAGGTCGTTGCCAGCACAGAAGCCACGCTCCCCTGCCCCGGTGACGATGCCGACCCAAAGGTCGTCGCGGGCGGCGAACTCATCCCACACCGCGGCCAGTTCGTCGTTGGCATCGGTATGGAGGGCGTTCAGCACCTCCGGGCGGTTCAGCGTGACGATGCGCACCCGGCCTTCGTCCTGAACGGTGCAAAATTGGTATGACATCAGGAGACTACCTCATTGTTCTTAAGATCGGCGATGCGGGAGGGGTCATAGTTCAGCCACTCGGACAAGACCTCCGAACCATGCTGGCCCAGAAGCGGCGCGGCCGTCACCTCCGGCGGACGCCCGCCAAAGCGGACGGGCCACCCACTCATGACGTACTCGCCAACGGCGGGATGGTGCATGGTCTGGCGAATGCCGCGGTCCAGGAACGTCGTGTCGTCGGCTAGTTCCCTGGTGTCCAGCACCGCCCCGGCCGGGATCGTGGCACTGCCGACTCGTTCCATCGCGGTCTTCTTGTCATGCTGGATGGTCCATTCGGAGACGATCCGATCCACCTCCTCGCGATGCTCGGTGCGGGCGGCGGGATTGGCGAAGCGGGGATCGTCGAGCAGGTCCTCGCGGCCCATTACCTTCAGCAGTCGGGTCCAGTGTTCCGGGTTGGCGGCGCTGGTGTAGATATAGACATAGTCGTTCGGCCCGCCGCCCTTGCAGGGATACACCCCGATCGGTGGGTTGCCGCCGCCAACGGTCTTGGACCCCGCCCGGGGCGCGGCCTTGCCGTCGGTCCGTTCCATGTAGGCGAAGGCGTTACGGATGTAGTGCAGGATGGCATCCTGCATCGCGACCTGAAGATGCTCGCCCTGCCCCGTCCGCAGCCGGCGGACATAGGCGCCCAGGATGGAAACCGCCATCAGCATGCCGGTGCCGGTATCGCCGATCGTAGCACCCGGCTTGCATGGCGGCCCGTCCTCCTCGCCGGTCAGCGACATCAGGCCGCCGCAAGCCTGGGCGATCATGTCGAATGCCAGGTTCTTCTCGTACGGGCTGCCGGTGCCGAAGCCCTTGACCTGGCAGAAGATGATCGCCGGATTGATCGCCTTGATAACGTCATAGCCCAGTCCGAGGCGCTCGATCGCGCCGGGGGCGAAGTTCTCGATCATCACGTCGGCGGTTTTGGCCAGTTCCTTGACCAGTTCCAACCCGCGAGGGTCCTTCAGGTTGACGGCCACAGACCGCTTGTTGGCATTGTATTGCAGGAAGTACAGCGCATCGGCCCCGTCGGCGCCCTTGCCGCCGGACGAACGCCCGGGATCGCCGACCTTCGGATTCTCGATCTTCACGACGTCGGCGCCCATCCAGGCCAGCGCTTCCGTGCAGGACGGGCCAGCCTCGAACTGGGTCAGATCCAGGATCTTGAGTCCGGCGAGGCAGTTCTCTCCGCTCATCGTGGCATTTCCTCTTTTGGTTTTGAGGAAATGCTACGCCCGTCCCGCGACCGGCGTCGAGAGCAGCGCCAGGGTTTTGCCGACTCGGACGAAAGAGTCTTGCCTTCGCGCGTCAGGAAAGTCAGCTTTCGGGATATGGTGGAACCGGTCAGCATCGCCAGTTATCGCGACGACACGCTTTGGGCGGTGGTCGCGTCGATTGGCCGGACCTCCCGCGTGGCGGAGGTGTTCTCCAGCCGGCACGCCGCACTCGCGGACCAAGCTTGGCGCGAACAGCAGGTAACGGCCTATTCCAACTTCCTGCGCAACAGCCGGCAGCCGACGCCAACCTACTCCGTTCGGCCGATCAGACGGGCGGAGCTACCGCGTTCCTGGCGCCCCCTGCCCGCCCTTGGGTTTCTGCAAGGCAAGCTGATTTAGTCCCCGGCGGGGGCCTTGCCCGTCAGACGGTCGATCAGCTCGTCCAATTGCAAGAAGTCGCGGAACTGAATGGTAACCTCGCCACCGCCTTTCCGAGCGGTCGTAATTGTGACGCGGCAGCCGAGCGCTTGCGAGACCCGTCGTTCCAGATCGGCCGTGTCGATCTGCTTCGACGTAACCACGCGCGGCGGTGCGCCACGCGCCGCGATCACTTTCGTAACCAGCATCTCGGTCTGACGGACAGATAGCGCACGCTTCTGGATTTGTTCGGCCAGTTCGTCGGGATTGGGCGCATTGATCAGGGCGCGGGCATGACCGGACGACAATGTGCCGGAGCGAACGCTCCTCAACACCGGTTCAGGCAGGCGAAGCAGTCGGATGGTGTTGCCGATATGGCTGCGGGACTTGCTGACGGCGTACCCCAGGGCCTCATGCGTCAGACCGAAATCGGACAGCAGGCGCTGATACCCCTCCGCTTCTTCGATCGCGTTCAGGTCTTGCCGTTGCAGATTCTCAACCAGCGCGACGACCGCGGCGTCGCTGTCGTCCATTTCCCGCTGCATCGCGGGGATTTCATTCAATCCGGCCTGCATCGCCGCGCGAAAGCGCCGCTCGCCAGCAACGATCTGGTAACGGTCCGGAGCGGTGGGATGCGAACGCACCAAAATCGGCTGCAGGACGCCTTGGACGCGAATGGATTCCGCCAGGCTTTCCAGTTCGGCCGGATCGAAATCCGACCGGGGCTGGAACGGATTGGCGTCAATCTGGTCCATTGGGATCGCGGCGACCGCGGTCCCCCGTTCGGGGCTGGGCGGCATCGTTACGTCGCCCAAAAGGGCAGCGAGTCCGCGACCGAGCCTGGGAGGCGTGGGTTTGCTAGCCATTCGTCCTAACTTGCTCCGGAATCACGATTTTCTCTTTCTTCAGCAACTCCGCCCCCAACGCTGTGTAGGACTGCGCACCCGGCGATTTCGGATCGTACATCAATACCGGCACACCATGGCTGGGTGCTTCCGACACGCGGATATTGCGTGGGATGGTGGTATCGAAAACCCAGTCGCCAAAGTGGTCGCGGGCATCCTTCTCCACCAGCCCGGACAGGCTGTTGCGCCGGTCGAACATCGTCAGCAGGATCCCGGACAGCCGGAGTTGTCCATTGAAGCGGCGGCGCACCGCCTCGATGGTGTGCATCAGGTTGCTGATACCCTCCAACGCGTAAAACTCGCATTGCAGGGGGACGATGACACCGCCGGAGGCCACCAGGGCATTCAACGTCAGCAAACCCAGCCCGGGCGGGCAATCGAGAATGATGACCTGAAACGCCTTGAATTCGGGCAGCATGTTCAGGGCATTTCTCAGGCGGAATTCGCGTTTCTCGGCCGGGACCAGCTCAATTTCGGCACCGGCCAGATCGCCATCGGACGCCAGCAGCGAGAGATTGGCGACCGGGGTCGAGCGGATCGCCTGATCGCCGAGGTCACCGTCCATCAGCAGATTATAGGTTCCGCCGTGCCGATCCGCCCTGATCACGCCCAAACCGGTCGAGGCGTTACCCTGTGGGTCCATGTCGATCAGCAGCACCCGCGCGCCGGCAACAGCGAACGCGGCGGCAAGATTGACCGCCGTCGTCGTCTTCCCAACGCCGCCTTTTTGGTTAGCCACGGCCAGGACGAGTGGTTTGGCGATGATAGCCCCCGAAGATCACATGAACGAACGGCCCTGACGATCGCAGCGCCGCGGGACGGTCATAGCCGCTTTCGCCGCGAACCGGAACGGGCCTTCGCGATCCACCCTAATCAGACAAGGCAACCACGGCACCGGTATCGATCAGTCCGGCGATTTCCGCGGCATTGTAGCCAGCTTCAACCAGGACTTCACGCGAATGCTCACCCATGCGGGGCGACTGGAGGCGAATCCCGGGCCGGTCCCGATCGGGTCCAAACTCGATCGGCAGGGCGGGGAGTCCCACCTTCTTGCCCTCAGCGCCGCCGATGCGGGAGATGAAGACATCCAGAAGACCCCCCGTTGCCAACAGATGCGGATCGGTGAACAGGTCGCCGGGCTGACCGACCGGTGCCCAGGACACGTTCGCACGTTCGCAGCGGGCCTCGACCTCCTTCTGCGGGATGTTGGCAATGACCTCCTGCAACGCCGGAATCAGCCAGGCGCGTTCGGCGAGACGCATGATGTTGGTGGCCAGCCTAGGGTCGGCGGCCAGTTCCTGAAGCGAGAACTCCTCCACGAAGCGCGCCCATTGCTGGTCGGAGGTCACGCCGATGAACAACTGGCCGTCATTGGCGGTCTTGAACACCTCATAGATCGCCCAGGCGCCGCGGCGGGCGGGCATCGGGCGGGCTTCCAGGCCGGTGGCGGCCATACCGGCCATGTGGGTGCTCATCAGGAAAGCCGCACTTTCGAACAGCGCGCTGCCGACACGCTGGCCTTTGCCTGTTTGTTCGCGTTCCCGAAGCGCCGCCTGGGCCGCGACGACACCGAAGACCGCGCCCATGATGTCGATGACCGAGGCACCGGCACGGAGCGGCTGGCCAACCGGCCCCGTCATGAAAGCGAGGCCGGTCTGGAACTGGACGACCTCATCGAGCGCCGGCCGATGCTCATAGGGGCCGGCGAGATAGCCTTTCAGGGCCAGGTAGATCAGCCTTGGGTTCAGCTCGGCGAGTTGTTCGTAACCGCAGCCAAGACGTTCCATGGTGCCGGGGCCATAGTTCTCCAGCACCAGATCGACCGTCGGGACCAGGCGGTGAATGACCGCCTGCCCTTCCGGCTTCTTCAGATCGACCGCGAGGCTGCGCTTGTTGCGGCTGAAAGCGGCGAAGAAGCCGGCGGCGAAGCCGCCAAGACCACGCGTGTGGTCGCCTTTCGGCGCAGGTTCGACCTTGATCACGTCGGCGCCGAGTTCAGCGAAGATCAGGCCGGCGGTCGGCCCCATGACGGTGTGGCTGAATTCCAGGACCCGAAGGCCAGCGAGCGGAGAGGCTGACATCAGGCGGCGTTCGGGCCGAAGGAGTCGAATAGGCTAGTCATCATGATTCGTCCTTGGAGGGGGCTGCTAACCGGCAGGAAAGAACTGGTTGGCGGGCTTTGGCAATCCGAGGTTCTCCCGCAAGGTCGCGCCTTCGTATTCGGTACGGAACAGACCACGGCGTTGCAGTTCCGGGACGACCATATCCACGAAATCGTCCAGGCCGCCAGGCACGTAGGGGAACATGATGTTGAAGCCGTCGCAGGCGTCGGAGAACAACCATTCCTCCATCTGGTCGGCGATGGTTTTTGGAGTCCCGGTGAACGACAGCCCGCCGTAACCACCCGCGACCTGGGCGAGTTGGCGAACCGTCAGGTTGTCCCGCTTTGCTCGGTCGATCACGCGCTGGCGGCCGCTCTTGCTTTGGTTGGTTTCGGGAATTTCCGGCAGGGGGCCGTCGAGGTCGAACTTCGAGGCGTCGCAACCGAGCGCGATGGACAGAGAGCCAATGCCGCTGTCGGGATGGACGAGGCTGTCGAGGAGGTCGCGTTTCTGCTGCGCCTCGGCCTGGGTTTCGCCGACGACAACCAGCGCGCCGGGCAAGATTTTCAGGTGGTCGCGGTTGCGCCCGAGCACCTGCATGCGGGATTTGACGTCGGCGTAGAAGCGCTGGGCGTCGGCCATTGGACCGCCGGCGGCGAATACCATCTCGGCGGTTTCGGCGGCAATCTGGCGGCCGGCTTCCGATGCGCCGGCCTGCACGATGACCGGCCAACCCTGGACGGGCCGCGCGATATTCAGCGGCCCGCGCACCGAATAATGCGGCCCCTTGTGGTTCAGCACGTGCATCCGTTCGGGATCGAAGTAGATGCCGCTTTCGACGTCGCGGATGAACGCGTCATCGGCCCAACTGTCCCACAGCCCCGTTACCACGTCGTAGAATTCCCTGGCCCGGCGATAGCGCTCGGCGTGTTCGACATGCTCGTCCAGACCGAAGTTCAGGGCAGCCTCGGGGTTAGACGTGGTCACCAGATTCCAGCCGGCGCGGCCGTTGCTGATGTGATCCAGCGAGGCGAACTTGCGGGCGATATGATACGGGTCGTTGAATGTGGTCGATGCGGTTGCGATCAGTCCGAGGCGTTCGGTGACGACGGCAAGTGCCGGAAGAAGTGTCAGCGGATCGAACGAGGTCGCTGTGGCGCTGCGCTTCAGGGCGTTCATCGGCATGTTCAGCAGGGCCAGATGGTCGGCCATGAAGAAAGCGTCGAACTTGCCGCGCTCCAGCGTCTGGGCGAAGCGGGCGATGTGGCGGAAGTTGAAGTTGGCGTCGGGATAAGCGCCGGGGTAGCGCCACCACGCGGTGTGGATGCTGACCGGGCGCATGAAGGCGCCCAGCCGCAGTTGTCGCTTTTCGGTCATCGGGTTCGCTCCTGTTTGGAACAGGGTATCGGCATGGACGACGGTTTCAAAGCCGTCGAACGCGTGGCATGACCTCGGCGGCAAAACGGCGCATTTCTGCTTCGAACGGCTGGAACTGGAGCATAAACAACTCGATGCCGGCGTCGCCGAATGCGCGGATGCGGTCGGCAACATGATCGTAGCTGCCGACCAGGCCGGCGGCCGTGCCACCGTTGCTGCCGACGCGGGGGGTTTTGGACATGGTCTGTGCCATCACCGAATACGGATCGGTGTTGGCTCGCTGGACCGCGCGGATCGGCGCATCCAGTTTGGCGAGTTCCGACAGGCGGTTCAGCGCGGCCTGAGCCTCGGCCTCGGTGTCCCGCGCGATCACGAAGGCGGACAGGCCGAAGTCGAGCGGTTTTCCCTGGCGCGGCCGGGCCGAGACGTCGGCGATCAGAGCGCGCACATCATCGAGCGGCTGGCCATTGATGAACCAGACATCGCCGCGATCGGCGACAAGGCCGCGTGCCGGTTCCGATTCGCCACCGACATAGATTTTAGGGCTGGCGCGGTACGGGTCGGCGGGCCGAAGCGTGTAGTCGGTGACGTTGAAATACTTGCCGCGGAACGTCACCGTCTCGCCGCGCATCAAGGGTGCGACGACGGAAATCCACTCGTGGCCGTAGGCATAGCGTTCGTCGTGCGGGGCGAAGGGGATGCCGGCCTTTTCCAGTTCCGGCATGTTCCAGGCGTTGACCAGATTGATGGCGAAACGGCCGCGGCTGATATGCTCGATCTGCAGCGCCATCTTCGCCAGCACCACCGGGTGATACAGATAGGGCTTGATGGCGGTGATGATCTCGATCCGGTTGGTCACCGCGGCCAAGGCCGCCGAGGAGGTCCATGCCTCCAACTGGTCTGCCGGCGCGTGATGCGGGTTGATGGTATGTTGCGCGACCAGCGTGCTGTCGAAGCCCAGGCGCTCGGCCTCCTGAACCAGGGCCAGATTGCGTTCCCACGAGGCGTCATAGGGCTCCTCCGGGTCCTGCAACGCACCGCGGCTGCCATGAACGAGCGCCCAGATCCCGAAACGCATGACTGTGTGTCTCCCCGATTCGTCTGTAGGCGGGGCATGCGTTGCTGTCCAGAAAGCCAGGCAGTACGGTTGGGTCAGAGGAGATCTCCAATGGCAACCAACACCAATGTCGCACTGCGTCTGGCCGAGGCATTTGCCCGACACGGCGTTACCGTCACGTTTGGACAGAGCCTACCGAGCGCATTTCACCTCGCGGCGCCGCATGTCGGCATCAGGCAGGCGGCTTACCGGCAGGAGAATGCCGGCGGCGCCATGGCGGACGGATATGCTCGGATTTCCGGGCGTGTCGGTGTGGTGACGGCGCAGAACGGGCCGGCGGCAACGCTGCTGGTAGCGCCGCTGGCGGAGGCGCTGAAGGCGTCGATCCCCATCGTGGCGCTGGTGCAGGAGGTGACGCGGGCGACGACCGATAAGAACGCGTTTCAGGAGTTGGATCACCTGAACATGTTTGCCCCGGTGGCAAAATGGGTGCGGCGGATCGACCGGGCGGACCGGCTGGAAGACTATGTGGATATGGCGTTCACGGCAGCGGCGTCCGGGCGGCCGGGGCCAGTGGTGATCCTGGTGCCCGCCGACCTGTTGATTGAGGACGCGCCGCCGCCGTCACCGCGCAAAGCCTGCCTTGGGGTTTATCCGCTGGACCGGACGCAGGCCGATCCGGCCGTGATCGAGCGTGTGGCCGATATGATCGCGGCGGCTCGCAACCCAGTCGTGGTCGCGGGCGGGGGTGTCCACTTGTCGGGCGCCTATGCAGAACTGGCGGCGGTCCGGGATACCGCCCATTTGCCAATCGCGACGACGACGATGGGCAAGGGAGTGATCGATGAGGCACATCCGCTAAGCATCGGGGTCGTGGGTTATGTCATGGGACGCGGCGCCCGGAGTTTTGGTCTGCGCGGACTGATCGAGCGGTCCGATCTGGTGCTGCTGGTCGGCAACCGGACCAACCAGAACGGCACCGACAGTTGGAAGTTGTTTCCGTCCTCCGCGACGTTTGTCCATCTGGACACCGATCCGATGGAGGTTGGAAGGAACTACGAGTCCATCCGGATGGTCGGCGATGCGAAACTGACGCTGGCGGCTTTGGCTTCCGCCTTGAAGCGTCGGAGTCTTGAGGTTCGCGAAGCGGCGCGGCCGGCGATCGAGGCGGAGATCGCGGGTGCGGTCGCGGATTGGCGCCGGACGGTTACCCCGGTTCGCAACCGTGATGGCGGACCAGTGCGGCCGGAACGGGTCATGGCCGAGTTGGATAAGCGGATGACCAGCGAGGATATCGCGGTGGCTGACGCGTCGTATTCCTCGATCTGGATCGTGGGTGGGCTGGAAAGCCGCAAGGCCGGGCAGCGCTTCTTGACTCCGCGTGGGATCGCCGGATTGGGCTGGGGTTTGCCCATGGCGATCGGGGCGCAATTCGCGGCGCCCGATCGCCGCGTGGTGTGCCTGTGCGGCGACGGCGGATTCGCGCATAGCTGGGCCGAACTGGAGACGTTACGGCGGCTGCGCCTGCCGATCACGATTCTGGTGCTGAACAATGGAATCCTTGGATACCAAAAACATGCCGAAGACGTGATTTTCGGTGAACATACCGATGCCGTTGACTTCACTGCCGTCGATCATGCCGCCATCGCCAGGGCGTGCGGTGTGAACGGCGTGCGCGTTGAGCGCGGCGAAGACGTCGGCGCGGCGTTGGATGCGGCGTTTGCCTCGGGCGGACCGACGTTGATCGATGTGATAACCGATCCGGATGCGAAGCCGCCGATCAGCTTCTACGCCGGGCATTATCCGGAGCCGTTTTGATGGATCCTGAACTTCAAGAGTTCGCCAGGCTTATCGAGGCGGCTGACCGGGTCGTGGTGTTCACTGGCGCCGGGATCAGTACGGAGTCCGGCATTCCGGATTTCCGCAGTCCCGGCGGGACCTGGACGAAGCAGACGCCGATCGATTTCTCCGACTTCATGCGGTCCGATGAGGCTCGGCGGGAGACGTGGCGGCGGCGGTTCGCGATGGAGCCCACGCTGCGGCAGGCAGCCCCCAATCGGGGCCATCGGGCGGTGGCCGAGTTGATCCGGAGCGGGAAAGCGGCCTCGGTGATCACGCAGAATATCGACGGCCTGCATCAGGATTCCGGGATTCCTGATGACAGGGTCATCGAATTGCATGGGAACACGACCTACGCGCACTGCCTGGAATGCGGCACCCGTTATGAGATCGAGGCGTTACGGGTAGATTTCGAACAGGACCGGATCGTTCCGCATTGCGCGTGCGGCGGCTGGGTGAAGACGGCGACAGTTTCCTTCGGGCAGTCGATGCCGATCAACGAGATGCGGCGGGCGGAGAGAGAGACCCTACTGGCGGACCTGTTTATCGCGATCGGGTCGTCCTTAGTGGTCTATCCGGCGGCGGGATTTCCGGAACTGGCGAAGCGGAATGGGTCTGCGTTGGTGATCTTGAATTTGCAGCAGACGGGGTTGGATGAGATCGCCGATCTGGTCCTGAACCGGCCTATCGGGGGAACTCTGGGCGCGGTTGTGGGGGTGGATTAACGGAGTTGGTCATTGCGATTTCCGTACAGCCAGCCGCAGGCCCAGGTCGAAAACCGGACTCCCTCCGTCACCGTTCAGTATGATTTTGGAAGATCGAGCACGCGCTCCGCCAGATAGCTCAGGATCAGTTCGCGACTGACGGGGGCGATGCGGGGCAGCATGCTTTCGCGGAACAGGCGTTCGACATGGTATTCCTGGGCGTACCCCATGCCGCCGTGGGTGAGCACTGCTTGTTCGGCGGCGCGGTATCCGGCCTCGGCGGCCAGGTATTTCGCGGCGTTGGCCTCAGCGCCGCACTCGCGGCCGTTGTCATACAGCCAAGCGGCCTTGAACGTCAGCAGGTCGGCGGCTTCCAGTTCGGCCCAGTTTCTTGCCAGCGGGTGCTGAATGCCTTGGTTCTGGCCGATGGGGCGGCCGAAAACGACGCGCTCTTTGGCATATTTCGTGGCTTTCCTCAGCGCCGCCCGGCCGATCCCCACCGCTTCGGCCGCGATCAGGACGCGTTCGGGGTTCAAGCCGTGCAGCAGGGCGCGGAAGCCCTCGCCTTCTTCGCCGATGCGGTCTTCCACCGGGACGCGCATGTCCTCGAAGAACACCATGTTCGAATCGACGGCGTGGCGGCCCATCTTGTGAATCAGGCGGACCTCGGCGTGGGTTTTGTCGAGGTCGGTATAGAACAGGGTCATGCCCTGCGACTTGCGCTTCACCTTATCCAGCGGCGTGGTGCGGGCCAGCAGCAGGATCTTGTTCGCAACCTGGGCGGTGGAGGTCCAGATCTTCGTTCCGTTGATCCGGTAATGATCGCCATGCAGGTCGGCGCGCGTGGTGATCTCTGTCGTGTTCAGCCCCGCGTTGGGTTCGGTGACACCGAAGCAGGACTTGTCCTTGCCCTCGATCAAGGGTGGCAGCATCCGAGCCTTTTGTTCCGCGGTGCCGTAAACCACGACCGGATTGAGGCCGAAGATATTGATGTGGATGGCGCTGGCGCCACTCATGGCGGCGCCGGATTCGGCGACGGCCTGGGCCAGGATCGCCGCCTCGGTGATGCCAAGGCCGGCGCCGCCGTATTCCTCGGGCATCGCGATGCCAAGCCAGTTGCCGGCGGCCATGGCGTCGAAGAATGCGTTAGGGAAGGTCGCGGTGTTTTCGCGTTCCAGCCAGTAGGAGTCGTCAAACCTGGCGCACAGGCGCAGAACCTCATCGCGGATTTGCTGTTGCGCGTCGGTCAGTGCGAAGTCCATCAGGGGGACCTTTCCAGGCTATGTCTTCAGAAGCCGATAGCTTATCCCGACACCTGGATTACGCGAAATCGGTTCGAGGAAGGATGCGAGGATGAACCTGCTAGCCAGGCTTTTCGGACGCCAAACGAGCGACACGGCCGACTGGTTGGAAGCAACCGAATTGGCGGCGTTGCTAAAGAGCCCATCTCCACCGGTCGTCGTCGATGTCAGAGGCCCCGGTGAGTTCACCGGTCCGCTCGGCCATATCGCTTCCGCACGGAATATCCCCTTGGATCAACTGCCGAATCATATCACCAAGCTGGTCGCCGAACCGCGGGCTTTGGTGCTCGTCTGTCATTCCGATCGGCGATCGTCGGCCGCGGCCAAGCTACTTCGGCGAGCCGGCAGGACTAAGGTTGCCGTCCTGCGCGGCGGGATGATGGGCTGGCAGGCCTGAACGAACCTACTCTCCGTCCAGGGTAGAACGCCAGCGAGCGAGTCGAGCGATCAGAGCCTCTCGCTCTGGTCGGGTCAGCTTGCTTTGGGCTTCTTGGGCGATGGCGGCGGCGTGATTGCGCCAATCAGCGGAAGGAGCGTTCTCGCTGGCCACCGTCAGCAATGTCGCGGCTTCCACCAGATCATAGGATCCGTCGATCCCGATCATGATGGCATAGCCCACCATCCCGGCGGCTTCCGCGTCGCCGGCCCGAGCGGCCTTGCGGCCCCATCGGAGCATCTGGGTATCATCCGCCGGGACGCCGTCGCCGTTGGCATAGGCTACGGCGACTTTTCGCGCGGCGGATGCGATGCCGCGACCGGCGGCCACCTTGTAATGGCCGACGGCTTGGGTTCGGTCGCGCGATATACCCGCCGCGCCTTGCCAGTAGAGATCGCCGAGCTTTTCTTCGGCGGTTCCATCGCCTTGCGCCGCGGCGAGGCTGTACCAACGGCGCGCGACCTCGTCGTTACGTTCTTGTCCAAACTGGGCGATGTCGCCCAGGCGAAGTTCGGCGGCGGACGAGGCATCGCCATCCATCGCCTGACGCATAAGGTTGTTAAATTCCGAATTTGCAACGACGGGATTCGTGGTCTGGGGAAGCGATGGGTCGCTAAAAGGCACGGGCGAAGCCGAGGCAGCGGCAATCGCCAGTCCGGTGGTGAGCCCAAAGGCTGCGATACGAAACATGCGGAAAGGCCCTCACGATTTCGTGCATCTGACCCCAGATGACACGAAAAAGTGAAGTTAAATCCGCCACAAATTCGCCACAATATTTGATTCGTATAGGTATCGTTATTGTTGAGCCATGGCTGCCGACCACGGAGACGCCACATCGCTGATTCCGAACCGATCTCCATTCGAATTCGATATGATAGCGTTCGGGCAGGCGAAATTGATGGGCATTACGCCATGCTCCACGACCTCGGTCGGGCCATCGGCGATCAGGGCGTCCCGCACATCGGACGGAAGGCGGCGATCGGCGGACAGGTAGGCCGGGTCGGACACGTCGATGCGGGGGAAATGGGCGGCCTCGTCCAGGGTCATGCCGAAGTCGGTGACGAACGCCAGCATTTGGGTGACGGCGGCCAGAATCCGTCGTCCGCCCGAGGCGCCAGCCGCGAACCAGGGCCGGTCGCCGTCACGCAGGATAATCGGGGACATATTGGTCAGCGGGCGTTTGCCACCGGCGATCGAGTTCGGCTGGTCCGGGCGCGGATCGAACCACATGACGCCGTTGTTCATCAGGATGCCGGACTTTGGCAGGACGACCCGGCTGCCCATCGATGACAGCAGGGTCGTCGTCATCGCGACCATGGTGCCGTCCTGATCGATGACGGTCAGGTGGGTGGTGCATGTTTCGGCCGCCAGCGGGTCCGCATCCCCCAGGCCCTCCAGCCGCTCCTTATAAGCCTGCTTCATCGCTCGGCCGAGCGCGACGTACCAATCGGCATCCGGTTTGGCGCGGAGTGGAACAGTGGCCATTTGGTCCAGGACCCGCATCATGGTGGGCGCGGCGGTCAGGCCACCGGCTAACTCCAGGGTATGGCCGCGCCACTTGTATTGCGTGGCCGGAAGGACGCGGGCGTTGCAGGACGCGAGGTCGTCAGCGGACAACACGCCGCCCATTTCCTTCACGTCCGCGACGATGGCAGCGGCGAGGTCGCCGTCGTACTGATCGCGAAGCCCGGCGCGGCTGAGATGCTCCAGCGTGTCAGGTAGCGCGCCCAGGCGGAAGAAACCGGGAGAACCTTGGTACGGCGCGACCGGCGGCAGGCCGTCCGGCAGGTAAATGCGCGCACTCTCGGCATAGCGACGAAGGACGGAGGCGGACGAACCCACCTTCAGGGTGGTGAACCAGTCCTGCGGAAGCCCGCGTTTCGCCAGGGCGATCGCGGGGGCCATGATCTCGGCCAGAGGCAGTTTGCCCCAGGTCGCGTGCATGTGGGCGTACCCGGCGGTCGAGGATGGAATCGCGAAGGACAACGGGCCGTGGATGTTGGCGTCACCTTCGACCTCGGGCCAGGCGAACAGGTCCTGCTTCATGCGGCCGGTCAACTTGAAGGCGGATGGGTTGAGGCCTTGCGGCGCGACGGGGCCGAAATCGACGACGTCCGCTGTGGGCTGGCCCGCGCGATGGACCAAAGCGAAGCCGATGCCGCCGAGGCCAGAGTTCCAGGGCTCGACCGCCGCCAGTGCCAGGGCCGTCGCGACGGCGGCGTCGATCGCATTTCCACCAGCGTCGAGGATGGCCACACCGGCCTCGGCCGCGCTGCGAACCTGGGAGACGACGATACCACGCCTGCCTTTGGCCGAGGGCTTGGAGAGCGCCCAGTTCTGGGTGAAGTGGGACGATGGGACGTAGGTCATCGGCGTTCTCCAAGTGGCTGCGGACTGTTATACGCGATCATAAGCGACAACATCGCGGGGCGGGAAATCGGGCGGTGGATCCGGTTGTTCGATCGCACTTCGCTCCACCGAGTCGCGACGGTAAAGGACGCGTTTTCGCTACCAGAAGGTTGCATAGTATGGCGCCACCTCGTGCTTCCCACATTTTCTTGCCGTTCGCCCGAGCGATGGGGCAGTTGGACGATCCGGCTTTCATCGGGGTGGTGGTTCGGAGTGTCGCGTGGTCGGTGGCTTGTTTCGCCGCGTTGGCAGCAGGCTCGATATGGGCGGTTCACCGCCTGCTGGCGCTTCAAGGCTGGCTGGCCTGGGGAGGCGATTTCCTTGGGACGATCGGGGCATCGCTGCTGGCGTTTTGGCTGTTTCTTCCGGTGGCCGCCGCGATCGGCACATTTTATTTCGAACGCATCGCGTCCGCGGTTGAGCGGAGATTTTATCCCCGGCTGCCGCCGGCGGAACATGCCTCAGCGCTCGAACAGGCGTGGGATGGCATCGCGGTGGCGCTGAAGGTTCTGGCGCTGAATGTCGCCGCGTTATTGCTGGCCGTCTTCATCCCGGGCGCGGGATTGATCCTGGGATGGCTGATTGCCGCCTATGCGATGGGACGGGGTCTTTTCGTTGCTGTTGCGATGCGACGGATGCCACGCCTGATGGCGGAGTCGCTTTACCGTCAAAACCGTGGCGCCGTTCTGGCCCAGGGTGCGATCCTTGCTGGGGCGGCCTATATTCCGGTGGCGAACCTGCTTATTCCGATCATTGGCACGGCCGCCATGGTACATATCCTCGACTTGTCGCTGGCTGGCATGCCCGTATGCGAACCGCAACGGATTGGCCGGTAGCCGATCCGAAATCGTATGGATGTGGATAACTTAAACAGAATGTTGTTTGGCACGGACGCGACGTGGTAGGCGGGGGTTCCTCTTTCAGTTTGGTAAAGTGTCTTGTTCAAACGTCGCAAACCCGACGAGTTCACTCCGGCCACCACGGCTGCTCCGCTGCCAGCGGGATTGCCGTCCACACCGGCTGAACCGAAAACCGATAACGTCACGGCTGATTCTCGCCCGGCCGCCGCTACCGCTGTCCAGTCGCCACTGGATAGTGGCCTCGGCGTCCCGCCTTTCCGTCCCGCTCCGACCAAGGATGCGCAAACCATGTCACGACCGCCTTTTTCAACTGCTCCCGCTACACCCGCGACGCCGGCCACCCCTGCCCGTCCCGGCATGACCACGGGCCGCCCGGCTGGCCGTGACCCGTCGGAGCGTCGCACGCTCGTCGTCGGACGCGGCATCAGCGTCCAGGGTATCGTTCAGGACGCCGAACGCCTGGTGGTCGAGGGGACCGTCGAAGCGACGATGATCCATGCAACCGAACTCGCGATCGCGCCGGGTGGCGTGTTCAAGGGCGAGGTTGAGGTCGAAGACGCGGAAATCGCCGGCACGATCGACGGGACATTGACCGCGCGCGGCAGCCTGGTTGTTCGCGGCAGCGGCCGGGTTCTGGGCACGGCGAAGTGCCGCCGCCTGCAGGTTGAGGACGGCGGGCAGATCACTGGCCGGATCGAGATGATTACCGACCAGCCGGCCAGCGACATCCCGGCCCGGCAGACCATCGAACCAGCGATCTAAGGCTACAGGCGGCAACCCGGCGCTTCAAACAGCGCCGGGAACCCTTTGGTTACTGCATGATGGCCTGATAGGCCGCGAGACAGGCCAGATCGACGATCTGGCTGGACGACGCATCCATCGGCACGATCTGCACCGGCTTCTCCATCCCGATCAGAAGTGGTCCAATCGTGGTTCCTCCACCCAGGTGATGGGCGAGCCGCGCCGCGATATGGGCGGAATGCAGACCCGGGACGACCAGAACATTGGCGTCCCCAGTCAGCCGGCAGAACGGATACAGCGCTCGGATTGACGGCTCCAGGGCCACATCCGGGCTCATTTCCCCGTCATATTCAAAGTCCACATGCCGCTGATCCAGGATCGCGACCGCATCGCGCATCGGAACGGCGCGGTCATGTGGCGGATCACCGAACGTCGAGTGTGACAGCAATGCGACCCTGGGCTCGTGGCCGAGATGCCGAGCCGCGGCGGCCGCACCGATGACGATGTCGGCGAGCTGTGCCGCATCAGGGCGGAAGTTAACCAACGAATCGGCCAGAAAGATGGTCTTGCCGCGCATGCCGACCAACAAGGTCAGGCCGAAAGCGATGCCGCCCTTGGCGGGGGTGATCGCGTGACGGATGTCGTTCAGACACACCGACGCGGACCGGGTCAGGCCCGTGACCATGGCATCGGCATCGCCCGTCGCGACCATGCAGGCAGCGAAGACGTTGCGGTCCTGGTTCACCATGCGCTGGATGTCGCGCTGTAGGTGCCCCTGGCGTTGCAGGCGCTTGTAGAGGAAGTCTACGTATTTCGCGTTGGCGCCCGAGAGGCGGGCGTTGTGGATCTCGATGCCCTCGATGTCCCCAAGCCCTAGGCCCGCCAGAGTATTGCGAACGCGGTCCTCGCGCCCGATCAGGATCGGCGTCCCATATCCGGCGTTGCGGAACGCGACCGCGGCGCGGACGACCTTCTGCTCCTCGCCTTCGGCGAAGACGACGCGGCGGGGGTTTTCGCGCACCATCTCCATGGTAGCGTCCAGCGCGTCGGCGGTGGGGTCGAGACGGCCGGAAAGGCTGCGGGTATAGCGACGGAGGTCGTCGAGTGGCTTGCGCGCGACGCCGGAATCCATGGCGGCCTTGGCGACGGCAGGCGGGATTCGGGCGATCAGGCGCGGATCGAACGCGTTCGGGATGATGTATTCCGGCCCGAACGCCAGGCGGCGGCCGGTCGATGCGGAATGGACCTCATCGGGGACGTCCTCGCGGGCCAGTTTGGCCAAAGCCTCGGCCGCGGCGATTTTCATTGTGTCGTTGATCGTGCTGGCACGCACGTCCAATGCGCCTCGGAAAATGTAGGGGAAGCCCAGGACGTTGTTGACCTGATTGGGATAATCGCTGCGGCCGGTGGCGATGATGGCATGCGGGCTGACGGCCCGGGCTTCTTCGGGGGTGATTTCCGGATCAGGATTGGCCATGGCGAA